>JAYQLF010000015.1:0-86689 GCA_038143045.1 Halieaceae bacterium | reverse complement strand
CCGAACAAATTATCGGCATGTCGGGCTCGGGCTATGCGATTGGGCTAGCCATTGCCTCCTACGAATGGATGGCCGCCTTCACCTTGCTCCTTGTCGGTAAATTTCTACTTCCTATTTTCCTCAAGACGGGCATTTACACCATGCCGCAGTTCTTGGAACAGCGTTATGACAGCCGCGTGAAAACGGTGATGGCGGTGTTCTGGCTGGGCGTCTACACCTTCGTTAATTTAACCTCGATTCTGTGGTTAGGTGCGCTGGCGATCAACACAGTGGCGGGCGTGGATCTGAGCCTCGGATTAGCCGGGCTTGGGATATTTGCAGTGGCCTACTCCCTGTATGGCGGTCTCAGGGCCGTCGCGTTAACGGACATTATTCAGGTGATTCTGTTGGTCATGGGTGGGCTCATGATTTCCTGGATTTTGCTGGATCAGATAGGCGCGGGTGCCGGACCCATGGCCGGTTTCACCGCGCTCACACAGCAGGCGCCCGACAAGTTCCATATGATCCTCAATGAGGGGCATCCTCATTACATGAGTATGCCGGGTCTCTCTGTGCTGCTTGGCGGCATGTGGGTGATGAACATCTCGTACTGGGGTTTCAATCAGTACATTATTCAGCGGGCATTGGCTGCTAAGAGTGTCGATGAGGCGCAAAAGGGCATCGCGTTTGCTGCTTTTTTGAAGCTTTTGATGCCGGTGATTGTTGTGCTGCCCGGGATTGCGATGTTTGTTTTGAACCCGGAGTTGTCTGCGCCCGACAAAGCCTATCCATCGGCAATGAATTTACTGCCACTGGGTATCAAGGGTCTTGTTTTCGCAGCGCTGCTCGCGGCGATCGTCTCTTCTCTGGCGTCAATGTGTAACAGTATCTCAACTATTTTTACGGTGGATGTCGCACCTTCTTTGGGAATAGAAAGTGACGGTGGCCAGCGCTCGGTGACGCTGGGTCGCATCGTCGCTATCTCTGCCATGATTATTGCCATGCTCACCGCCAAGCCCTTGTTGGGCAACTTCGAGCAGGCCTTCCAGTACATTCAAGAGTTCACGGGATTCTTTACCCCCGGCATTGTCGCGATCTTCATGCTGGGATTGTTCTGGTCACGAACAACGGCCACAGCCGCGTTGATCTCGGCTATCACATCAGCGGTGCTGTCGTTGTTGCTCAAGGTTTATTGGCCAGATCTCCCCTTTATGGATCGAGTGGGTCTGGTGTTCTTGCTGTGCGTGGCTGTGGGTGTGGTGTGGTCACTGGCTGCGCCCGCGGGCACAAGCCGGGTTTGTTGACCCTGCCGGCGTGAGCTTCACTACAACGCAGGGCTTTAATCTGAGTGCGGTTGTGGTGACCTTGATACTGACCTTCTTCTATACCGTTTGGTGGTAACTGGAACAACGAGTGTCAGGGAATCTAAAGATGATGTATCGGTGTTACGTATTGGTCTGGTTGTTGTTCACAGCGCAGCCAGCTTTTCCCGACACTGCCTGTGAGCCTTTATGGGAGGAGGATTTCGCCGGTCCGCTGGACCAAACGGTATGGAATGTTGTCGAGGGCGACGGCTGTGCCGAGGGTATTTGTGGCTGGGGTAACAACGAGGCACAAAGTTACGACGAGGCGGGTGTATCGATAGACGACGGGATACTTAAGCTGACGGCTTTCGTCGATGAGCAGGGTCAAATTCGCTCAGGAAAGTTAACTACCGCGGATAAACGCAGTTTTAGGCATGGTTATATCGAAGCGCGGATCCGGTTGCCGCAAGGGCGAGGGCTATGGCCCGCATTCTGGATGATGCCCGAGGGTCAGCAGTACGGATGGCCGCTCGAGGGTGAGATCGACATTCTCGAATGGACTGGCCATGAACCCCATCGCATCATCGGCGCCATCCACTTCGGCGATTTGCCTCCCGATAATGTGCACTACAGCGAGACGTTGCGAGCGCCTGCCATCTGGAGCGGTCAATTTCATACCTATGGGATTGAGTGGTCACCAGAACGGATTGCATGGTATGTGAACGATCGTATTCACGGTGTGGCTACGCCTGCCGACATCGAGCCCTGGCCTTGGGTGTTCGATGATAAGTCCTTTTACCTCATCGTCAATATGGCGGTGGGCGGTACGCTGGGTGGCAAGGTGGTGCCAGAGGATCTGCCCGCGACAGTCGAATTTGACTGGATTCGTGTTCTTCCGCTCTCGTGCCTGGATTCTGATTCTGGCGATGGGGCGCGATCTCAGTGAGGCACTCGCCGATTTGCTGAGCGGCTTACGAGGCGCGCACGGCACGAGCGATCAACTAATCCAGCTACTGTGTAATTTAACAACAAAAAAAACGCGATATAGGACTGAAATAGCTGTAAAATGTTGTTTTATTACATATTGATTCGCAGACTGACCCTATGATTCCTGAAGTCCTTCGCGTCACCCACGATATCGCCACCCGAAGCAGAACACTGCGTCATCAGTATCGCCGGGATATCGACGAGATGGCGTCCCAGCCTGTCCACCGGAGCCAACTGAGCTGCGGTAATTTGGCCCATGGTGTTGCCGCCTGTGGTGATGAAGACAAATCTGTTATCAAGATGATGGACAGTGCCAACGTCGGCATCGTTACCGCCTATAACGATATGCTGTCCGCTCACGCGCCCTATGCCGGTTACCCCGAACAAATCAAGGCGGCGCTTAAGAAGGTGGGATGCACCGCACAGGTCGCAGGCGGCGTACCGGCAATGTGTGACGGCGTGACGCAAGGTCAGCCGGGTATGGAACTCAGTTTGTTTAGTCGCGATGTCATCGCACAAGCTACGGCAGTGTCGCTGTCGCACCAGATGTTTGATTCCGTGTTGATGCTCGGTATCTGCGACAAGATCGTTCCCGGCTTGCTGATGGGGGCGCTGCAGTTTGGCCACCTGCCCGCGCTGTTCATCCCCGCGGGCCCTATGACCTCGGGTTTGCCCAACAAAGAAAAAGTGCGTGTTCGCCAGCTGTATGCAGAAGGTAAGGTGGATCGAGCCGCTCTGCTCGAGGCAGAGATGGCCTCCTACCATGGTCAGGGCACTTGCACATTTTATGGCACGGCAAACTCCAACCAAATGGTGCTGGAAGCGATGGGTTTGCAGTTACCGGGCAGTGCTTTTGTGAACCCCGATACGCCGCTGCGCAATGCGCTCACCAGCGCTGCCGCGGAACACGTAGCGGAAATTGCCAGAAACGGACGTCAGTCGCTGCCCCTCGCCGAGGTGGTAGATGAGCGGAGCTTTGTCAATGGCATGGTTGCCTTGCTAGCCTCCGGCGGCTCCACCAATCTGTGCATCCATCTGGTCGCCATCGCTCGAGCCGCTGGGCTTGGTGATCACCTGGTCAGATTTCGACGCCCTGTCCAAGGTCGTTCCGTTACTGGCCCGCATCTATCCCAACGGCAGTGCGGACATCAATCATTTCCAGGCGGCTGGCGGCACGGGCTTGCTGTTCTCCGAGTTGATTCAGGCGGGTTTGATGCACGGCGATGCCGAAGTGTGCTTTGGAGGTCGCTGGAGGCGTCTTGCCTTGAGCCATGTTTGCAGGAAGGTCAGTTTACAGTGGCGTTCTGCACCGACCCAGAGTCTGGATCCAGATGTGATTAGACCGGCTCGATAATCCCTTCGCACCGGAAGGCGGGATTCGATTACTCAAGGGCAACCTTGGTCGCAGCTTGATTAAATCCTCTGCCGTGTCTTCTGAGCATCTGAAGATCAGGCGCCGGCAGTTGTGATCTCCCATCAGGATGAACTGAAATCGTTCTTTGACCGCGGAGAGCTAAATACCGGGATTGCGTCATTGTTGCGCGCTTCCAAGGTCCTTCCGCTAACGGCATGCCCGAGCTACATCAACTGATGCCTATTCTCGGGGTCTTGCAAGATCGAGGGCATGCGGTGGCACTGGTCACTGATGGTCGCTTAAGTGGGGCGTCAGGTAAGGTGCCCGCGGCGATCCATGTCACGCCTGAGGCATCAAAAGGGGGCGTGATCGGCCGCGTTCAAGACGGAGACCTCGTCGCGATAAATGTTGCTAGCGGTGAGCTGAACGTCATGGTGGACGAGGATGTGCTGGCGGCGCGTGAGCAAGCAAAAGCGCCCGCATCGCCCTCAACGGTCGGAAGAGCTTTGTTCGCGTTCAACCGCAACGTTGTGACCGATGCCGAGTGCGGTGGTTGTTCCCTGTTTGAAGCCCCGGTGCTGGTCGATGAACCGATTGAAACGCCGCGAGCTGTTGCCTATGAACACTGTGTCAGCTGACTCGCAGGCGTTTTTCTGGCGGATATTGGCGGCACAAATGCCCGCTTTGCCTTTGCGGATCCCGACGACCCGGTCGCCAATCCGATTGCAAATTACGCGGTGGAAGAATTTCCTTCGTTTGAGGAAGTGCTCAATCAACTCCGTCAGGATTGGCAGGCGCTGAACTTATCTAATACCTTTCTCGCCCGTTTGCTGGCGGTCGCCGCGATCCCGAACAGCCGAGATCAGCTTTACCAATAATGCGTGGCGTTTCACCGCCGAGAGCGTTGCTAGCGTCTTGATTGTCCCCAACATCAGCATCATCAACGATTTTGCTGCGGTCGCCCGCGCGCTGCCGGCGCTGGCGCCGGAACATGCTAGAATCAATTGGTGGCGGACGGGTTCAGCACGGTACAAGCCGATGGTGGCGATTGGCCCGGGCACGGGCACAGGTGTCGCCTGTTGGCCTTCGATTCTCAGGGCGGAGCCATTGTGTTGCCGGGCGAGGGCGGACACGTCGACTTTGCGCCGATCACCGATATCGAGGCCAAGATCTTGAGCCGCTTGCGTGCGCAGTTTGGTCGGGTCTCGATCGAACGTTTGCTGTGCGGCGCCGGGCATCATGAACATCTACCGCGCTGGCGGATATTCGCGCCGTCCAGAGCGTTCATCTCACGCCTGAAGCCGTAGGGAGTGCTGCGCAACAAGGGGACGACCCTTTGGCGGTCGAGACAATGAATACCTTTTTCTCCGTGCTCGGTTCTGCTGCTGGCAATCTCGCGCTGACGCTGGGTGCGCGGGGCGGCGTGTATCTCGCCGGTGGCATTGCGCCTCGCTATATCGATTTACTGAGAAAAGTGACTTCCGAGCGCGATTTCTGGCGAAAGGGCGATTCGCTGATTTAACGGAGAGATTGCGACCTTTGTGGTGACGCATCCCGGATCCCGGTCTGTTGGGTGCGGCGCTCATGTGCGCCGAGGGCTAATTAAGCGTGGACGCCAGAGCATTGTTGGAGGCGTTGCCTTGCCCAGTGATTCCGGTCGTGGTGATTGATCGGCTGGCTGACGCAGTGCCGCTGGCGGATGCGCTGCTTCGCGGCGGTATCTCAGCCCTGGAAATTACCCTTCGGACGCCGGTAGGGTCTGCGATGCGATCAGCGCCATGAAGAGGCTTTCCCGAAGCAGTGATTGGTGCCGGAACGGTTTGTTCTAAGCGACGATTACAGACGCTCAGTTGACGCCGGCGCTGATTTCATTGTCTCTCCCGGAGCGACCGACGCGCTCTTCGGCGCAGCAGAAGATCATGCGATGTTCCCTTTGTGCCCGGTGCGGTAACTGGGTCAGAAGTGATCTCAAAGCCTGGAGCGGGTTACAGCGTGACACTGAAATTTTTCCCTGCGGAGACGTCGGGCGGCGCACCAGCAATCGGAGCGCTGGCGGGCCCCTTTCCGCAGCGTCAGCTTTATGCCGACCGGGCATTATCACGTGACAAAATATGAGTCGCTATCTCGATCTGAATAGCGTCAGTCCGCGGTGGGCGGTTCATGGCTGACGCCCTCCAGCTGATGGCTGATCAACGTTGGGATGACATTTACGCCGAGGCGGTTGAGACCGTTGCGCAGGCTGAGATTAAGATGGAGAGCTCAATGAACCCGGTGGATCTGATTATTTTCGGCGCTACCGGGGATTTGTCTGCAAGAAAATTGTTTCCTGCACTCTTCAGCTCGATGCCGCCGGGCTTATTGCAGGCGGATTTACGCATTGCAGCCGTCGGCGTCAGCAACAATCCATCGATAGCTTTCAAAAACGAATTACGCTCAAAAAATGGCCGGTTACATGCGCGAGGAATCGACGAATCCGTTTGGCAACGTTTCGTCCCCCGATTGGATTATCTCGCTTCAGATTTTGCCGAGCCACAATGCCTTTTTGACGCTACGTCTTGGTTGGATGACGCTCGCGTCAGTCTTTTTTACCTCGCTACACCGCCGTCATTATTCGCCACCATTTGCGAGCAACTTAGCCAAGACGGCTGCCTCACCGGGCCGTGTCGTATCGTTTTGGAGAAACCCATTGGCGAGAGCCTTGAGACTTCTCGAGACGTCAACGACACGTTGGCGCAGTACTTTGACGAGCGCGACATCTATCGTATTGATCATTACCTCGGTAAGGAGACCGTCCAGAACCTGTTGGTGTTCGGTTTGCCAATCGGTTTATCAACTCACAGTGGGACCAGAGCTGCATTGATCACGTGCAGATTACAGTGGCCGAGCAGGTAGGTATAGAAGGGCGCTGGGCATACTACGACGGCGTCGGGCCAGCTGCGGGATATGGTGCAGAACCACCTGATGCAGTTGCTGTGTCTGGTTGCGATGGAGCCTCCGAACTCGCTTGAAGCTGAGAGCATCCGCGACGAGAAGGTCAAAATTGTCAAAGCGCTGAGACCAATCGATGCGGCGGCGTGAAAGAGCATGTTGTGCGCGGGCAATACAGTCAGGGCGTGATCAATTCAAGACCGGTGCCCGGCTATCTGGAGGAGGACGGATGTGAGCTCACTAACAGCGACACCGAGACCTTCATCGCGATCAAAGCCTTTGTCGATAACTGGCGATGGTCCGGCGTGCCGTTCTACTTGAGCACCGGCAAGCGGATGCCCGACAAGGTGACGGAGATCATTATTCAATACAAGGCGCTACCTCATCATATCTTTGGTGAGGGGCAATCGGCTGAGCCCAATCGACTCACGATACGTCTGCAGCCCAACGAGGGCATCGAGATGTCGATGGTCTCCAAGCGGCAGAGCTTGAAAGACAAGCTGTCCCTGCAAACGCACACCTTGAATTTTGATTTTCGTGAGGACGGCGACATCGATCGGATTCCTGACGCCTATGAGCGTTTGTTTCTCGATGCGATTAATGGCGACCCTTCTCTTTTCGTCGGTCGTGAAGAAATTGAGGAGAGCTGGCGATGGTGCGATCAAATCATCGCTGCCTGTGAGCAGGCCGGTATGGAGGTCAACACTTATCAGGCCGGCAGTTGGGGGCCCAGTAAGTCAGAGTTGTTGATTGACCGCGACGGACGCAGCTGGAATGTCTGATTGGCATGTCTTTGCGGATCGGGCCGCGCTTGAGGCGGCATTGGCTGCTGAGGTGGCGACCCGTCTCGCACAAGGTATTGCTCAGCGCGGTAAGGCGCACTTGGTGGTATCCGGGGGCAGTACACCATTGCAGCTCTTCTCACTGCTGAGCCAAACCGAAATCGACTGGGCAAAGATTGTCGTATTACTGGCTGATGAGCGCCGGGTCGCTGTAGAGCACCAAGACAGCAACGAGCGCATGGTCCGAAACGTACTGTTGTCGGGTCATGCGGCCGACGCCGAATTTTTTCTTTGGTTGCCGGGCTTGATGACACCAGCGTTGACGTGTCATCCGTCTCGCAGGCTCTCCTGGACATGCCGCGTTTTGATGTCGTGATACTCGGGATGGGCGAAGACGCACACACCGCGTCACTTTTTCCCTGTTCTCAGGAAATTGCTGAGGGGCCTCAAGACCGATCAAGGCGCCTTGATCACACGACCCACCACGGCGCCTCATCAGAGAATCTCATTATCGAAACAGCGTTTACAAAACACTGAGTATGGCGTCGTGCATATCGTGGGCGAGAAGAAGCGCTCGGTGGCAGAGCAGGCGATTCGCTGCAGCGATGAGCTCGCCTACCCTATCTCTGCTTTCATCGGTGACGATGCGAATACCACGGGTTTCGACTGCTGGTGGGCTCCCTAGGAGTCATCGTTCGCGAGCTATCGCCGATCTCGTCTCGCCGTCTTCAAACGTCGCCACAAAAATTGGCACGCGCGGCAAAAAAGGGGGCTCACGCCCCCAAAGTACTCACCGGGATGGCGGTGCCTTAAGCGGCAACGCCGAAATCTTCTTTCGCCATGACTGATGCCATGGCGAGGCTGGTATCGAGCATGCGGTTGGAAAAGCCCCATTCGTTGTCATACCAGGCCAGCACTTTCACTAGCTTGCCCTGCACACGGGTATGGTTAGCGTCGAAGTTGCTCGAGTAGCTGTTGTGGTTGAAGTCGATGGACACCAGGGGCTGCAGGTTATAGCCCAGTACACCCGTGGCATCGGCTTCTGCCGCGCGCAGCATGATGGCGTTGATCTCCTCGACAGAGGTGCTTCGAGATGCGGTAAAAGTCAGATCGACTAGCGAAACATTTAACGTCGGTACTCTTACGGCCAGGCCGTCGAGGCGACCCTTGAGTTCGGGCATGACGAGGCCGATTGCGGCAGCCGCACCGGTCTTGGTGGGAATCATGCTGTGCGCTGCGGCGCGGGCCCGGTAGGCGTCACTGTGATACACGTCAGCGAGATTCTGGTCATTGGTATAGGCGTGAATGGTGGTCATCAGTCCCTGCTCTATACCGACCGACTCATGCAAGGGTTTGGCGATCGGTGCCAAGCAGTTGGTGGTGCAAGAGGCGTTGGAAACGATTTGATCAGCGGCGGTCAACCTGCCGTGGTTGATACCGTAGACCACGGTGGCGTCCATGCTGTCACCGGGAGCAGACACCAGCACGCGTTTGGCGCCTGCTGACAGGTGTTGGCGAGCGCTCTCACGTTTTGTAAACAAACCCGTGCACTCAAGCACAATGTCGATCCCGAGCTCGCTCCACGGTAGTTGGCTGGGATCCCGTTCAGCGAGAATGCGGATCCGGTCAGTGCCCACCAGCATATCCTGACCGTCTACTGAGACCTGTTTCGAGAATCGCCCGTGGGTCGTATCAAACTGCGTGAGGTGGGCGTTCATCTCGGGTGAACCCAGATCATTGATCGCCACCAACTGCATCTTGGCTCTGAGTTCAGGCCGTTCATACAACGCTCGCAGAATATTGCGCCCGATTCGACCATATCCGTTGATCGCAATGTTGATCATGACCGACACCCCCTGTTTAGTTGCGTTTCTTCCGCGTTACGGTGGCTCCATTCACCGCTTCCACTCGACAGCCTCACTTTGTAGTTTTATTACATTTTAGGCTATATGAATGCGATAAAGCGGACTTTAATTTATGTTTTATTACAAAAAAGACGATAAAATCAGGGCGTATCCCCATATAAACCCCGGAAAAGCCCCATGAAGAGGCTCCATCGGTGTTCTCCTCTGCGAGGCGCCAAGGGCTGTTTTCAGACGGATGCGGGGTGAGGAGTGAAGGCGATGAATCAAGACAGCAACCTGCTGAGCGAACTCAGCGCCGCCCTGCCCGAATTGAACAAATCCGAAACGAAAGTCGCCAACGGGCGATTCTGGAAGATCCTGAGGCGGCGACGCGGTCGAGTATCGCGGTGTTGGCGGCGGCAGCAGGGTCAGTGAGCCCAGCGTGAATCGCTTTTGCAAAAAGTTTGGTGCGACGGGGTTTCCTGACTTTAAGTTAAGGCTGGCGCGCTCTCTGGTATCGGGCGTGCGCTACATCAGCCGAGCTGTCGAGATGGATGATGACATCGATACCTATCCGAAGAAGTTGTTTGACAACACGATTACCGCGCTGATGTTGGCGAGAGATCAATTGCCGCTTGCTGATATTGAACGGGCTGTTGATTACCTTGCGCAGGCGCGGCAGATCTACTTTCTCGGGTTGGGGACATCGGCCGCCGTCGCGCGTGATGCGGAGCATAAATTTTTCGCTTCAAAGTGCCGGTGACGACCTGCACCGATCCGCTGATGCACCGGATGCTAGCTGCAGGCGGTAGTGCGGGTGATGTGTTTTTCTTTATTTCGCATACCGGGCGCACCGAGACGTTGGTCGAGACGGCGGAGTTGGTGCGCAATACCGAGGCAACGGTGGTGTCACTGACAGCAGAGGGTTCTCCACTGGCTGCAGCCAGCCACCTGAGCATCGATCTGAGTGTGGCGGAGAACACCGAAGAGTACCTCCCCATGACCTCTCGCATCGTGCAACTGGTGGTGTTGGATGTGCTGGCGACGGGCATAACACTGCGTCGGGGAGAGAGCATCCTGCCTCATCTTGCCCGCATCAAAGACAGTTTGAAGTCGACTCGCTTCCCATCGGGGGATTAGCGAGCGATAACTTAAAAAGCTGAGGAGACATCATGGTGGAGGCGGTAGATACCGCGCCGTTGCGGGCTCATGTGCGCTTACTGGGCGACATATTGGGCAATATCATCAAAAAGAATGCCGGGGAGGCGCTCTTTAACCGCGTAGAGCAGATTCGGGTGCAGTCCAAGGAAGCGCAGGACAGCGATACCTGGGAGGCGCTGGACCAACTGCTGGCCTCGCTTGATGACCACGAGGTGCTCGTGATTGCACGAGCGTTCAGCCAGTTCTTGAATTTGGCCAACATCGCTGACCAGCAGCACACCATGTCTGTGCGCACTGAATCCCACTTCTCTGCCAGCTCGGTGCTCGAAAGAACGCTCCGCGTGCTGCAGACCGAGCCAAAGACCGACACATTCAGGAAGCGATTGCCAATCTTCACATCGACCTGGTGCTCACCGCGCACCCGACGGAGATCACTCGCCGCACACTCATTCACAAGCACCGTGCGTTGAGCGACTGTTTGTCGACATTGGACAGTGCCATGCTGGGAGATCTCGGCAGGCAGCAGATACAGCGTCGTATCGCTGAGCTCATTTCCCAAATCTGGCATACGGAAGATTTCCGCACGCAACGGCCCACGCCCGTGGACGAGGCACGCTGGGGGTTCGCGGTCATTGAGAACTCGCTGTGGGATGCCGTGCCGCAGTTTCTGCGCCAGATCGACGCGGTCTGCGAGGCGTATTCGCTGGCGTTGCCAGAGCCGGATTGGTGTCCCATCCAAATGTCCAGCTGGATTGGTGGGGACCGTGATGGCAATCCCAATGTCACGGCCTCCGTCACCCGTGAGGTGCTGTTATTAGCGCAGTGGCAAGCCTGCGAGCTCTTCAGCGCGGATGTGGCGCTGCTTTATGAGGAGCTCTCGGCAACCACCGCAACCGATGTGCTCAAAAATCAGGCGTTGGGGGCGCGGGAGCCGTATCGCGCCGTGTTGAAGCCGTTACTGGTGACGTTGCGTCGGCAGCGCCAGGCACTGGAAGACGCGTTGAATCAGGGACAGACCGCCCCCGAGCCCTTGGCGCTAGAGGCGCTGCTTCAGCCGCTACAAGCCTGTTACGACAGTCTGGTGTCCTGTGGTCTGCTCGAAATGGCGCGAGGCGTGCTCTGGGATACGCTGCGACGGGCCCACTGTTTTGGGCCCTATTTGATTCGACTCGATATTCGCCAGGAGAGTGGGCGACATCGTTCAGTATTGAGCGCCGTAACCCAGATGCTGGAAATCGGTGACTACAGCGAGTGGCCGGAAGCGCAGCGCGTTGCGTGGCTGCAGTCAGAGCTCAGCAGTCCGCGACCCCTCATCCCTTGGGACAGCCCGTTTGATGCCAAAGATCGTGAGGTACTCGATACCTTCAAAACGATTGCTGCCACGCCCTCTGCGGCGCTGGGAGTGTATGTGATCTCGATGGCGTCCGCGCCGTCTGATGTGTTGGCGGTTCAACTCTTACTGAAGTCAACAGGGTGTTCCGAGCGCATGCAGGTTGTGCCACTGTTTGAGACCCTGGCTGATCTCGATAACGCCGCCGCAGTGGTGGGGACGCTATTAGGGGACGCTGCGTATCGCGCCCGTATCGACAAAAAGTTGATGGTGATGATTGGCTACTCCGATAGCGCCAAGGACGCCGGCATGTTGGCGGCTGGATGGGCGCAGTATCAGGCCCAGGAAGCGCTGCTACAGTGTTGTGCTGCGCACGATGTGGCGCTCACGCTATTTCATGGTCGTGGTGGCACGATCGGTCGAGGCGGAGCGCCCGCCCATCAGGCGCTGTTATCACAGCCTCCCGGATCATTGGCTCAGGGCCTGCGGGTAACGGAGCAGGGTGAGATGATCCGCACCAAACTGGGTATGACGGCGCTGGCAGTGAACACGCTTGGCCAGTACGCGAGCGCCATCCTGCAAGCGAATCTGTTACCACCCCCTGATCCCACACCGGCATGGCGTGAGTTGATGGATCAGCTCGCTTCCCGATCCTGTGACGTGTATCGCCGTTGGGTGCGGGAGGACCCGCAGTTCGTACCTTATTTCAGGCAGGCCACGCCTGAGCAGGAGTTGGCGTCTTTGCCGTTAGGGTCTCGGCCCGCGCGTCGAAAATCCGATGGCGGTATCGAAAGTCTGAGAGCGATTCCCTGGATCTTCGCCTGGATGCAAAACCGGTTGATGCTGCCTGCCTGGCTGGGCGCGGGCGAGGCGCTGCAGTCTGCCCTTGATGAAGGCAGGCTCGAGATGCTTCGCGAAATGATCGAGACCTGGCCCTTTTTCAGGGCGCGCCTGTCGATGCTGGAAATGGTGTTTGCCAAGTCTGACCACACCCTGTCAGCTCACTATGATCAGTTATTGGTTGAGCCCGCGCTGTCATCGGTTGGCACACGCTTGCGCGATCAGTTGCAGGACGACATTAAGACGTTATTGGCCATCATCGGGAGCGAGGAATTGCTCGCGCATGACCCTTGGGGGCAGCAGTCTATTGGGCTACGCAATATCTACACCGCGCCGCTCAATCTGCTCCAGGCAGAGCTTTTGCGGCGGGCGAGAGCGGACAATCATCCCGAGATACAGCAAGCGATGATGGTCACGATGGCGGGTATCGCCGCCGGTATGCGCAACACGGGTTAGCCCATTCATGACCGACAGCCTCTTACACCTAGTTTTGTCTCAGCCAGAGATTCCACCCAATACAGGCAACATCATCAGGCTGTGCGCGAATACAGGGTGCACGCTGCATTTGATCGAACCCCTGGGGTTTGAGCTGGACGACACCCGGTTGCGTCGCGCGGGCCTCGATTATCATGAATTTGCCAGCGTGCGAATGTGGAGTGATTTGAGCGCGTACCGGCAGGCCTTTCCAGAGCGCAGGCTCATCGCCATCGAGACCTCCGGTCAGCAGTCTCACGCTGCATTTGGGTTTGAACCCGGCGATTCATTGCTTTTTGGCTCAGAGACAACAGGCCTCTCAAGCGAGGTGCTTGCGACGATACCGCCAGATCATGTGTTGAAGCTTCCGATGGTTGCGGGGAGTCGCAGTTTGAACTTATCTAACGCGGCGGCGGTGGCGTTGTATGAGGCGTGGCGGCAATTGGACTTTAAAGGCGCTGAATAAGCCTTGGTGGTCTTTGCGCTACTGTCCCTATTGGTGCAAGGAATGTCATCCGAGGTCGATACCCCCATTCATATGGGGCTCCCGCGGACTCTCAAGTCGCGCTGAATGTGCTCTTTGGCGCTCTGGGATGGTTTTTCGGAGGGGTTTGAGTGAATTCCTGCCGAAACGCGCGCGGGCTGCACTTCATGCTTCGACGAAAAAATTTGCTGAATTGCGCCGCATCGCGATAACCCACGTGCTCGCCAATCTGAGAAATGGAAAACTGTGTAGTGGCAAGTAGTCGCTTCGCTTGCTGAACCCTGAGCGCGTCTTGAAAGGTCTTCACACTCTGTCCCAAGTGCGCTTTGAACAAGTGGGCCAAACGAGATTCCGACAAATTACAGTGGGCGGCGACGTCAGCGACGCTGACCGATTCTCCGATATGTTGTTCCATGAACTCACATGCCGCCGACACACGCGCATCGGTTTGTGTGGTACCCGTCTCGACATGTGCCAGGTGAGCCCGGATAAAAAATTGCTCCAACAGATTGAAAAGCAAACGTTGCGGGAACCTGTCAGACGACTCTGCCAGAGAGACCATCTCCTCGAGCAGGTTTTGTAGCGTTCGGCGGTCGTCATCTTTCCCAATTTTTAGACGGTAAACGCCGTAAGTACATAAAGGCCAATCCAGCAGATCCAACCATGACGCTGGCGGTTCAAAAAATGCCCAGTAATGGGTCCATTCTTCAACGATCTCACTGCGCTTGAAGTGCAGGCTAGATAGTGGCGAAAGTAAGAGTAGCTCGCCGGGCGTAGAACGGATCTCGGTGCCGGCGACGTAATCCCCGGCGCCCTCGGTTGTCATGTGCAAGGTCCACGCCGTTCGCCCTGCGTGATACGCGGTCGTATGGTCAGATGCAGGCCGGGATTGCTGCGCACGGGTTTGTCCGACTGCAATGTCGCCGCGATACAGGAGCTCATGATCGCTCAATTGTGCGTGGCTGAGTAATAAGGCTTGCGCTTGAGCGTAAGTCAGATGGCCGCTGAACGGGTGCCATTGTTCTAAAAATTCCTGCTGAATAGCCCCAAACTCAGGTGACTCGAGATAGGTTTGAAAAAAACGTGCGAAGTTGACGCCTCTGACACAATAGACCTCGGCGGCCACCTGTTGCGGCATCAAATTCTTCAGCGTTTCTAGGTCATTGGTCGGGGACTGGTACCAATGCAACATGGACTCGGCGACCGAGATGGTCTGTTGAGTGCCGTTCCCCGAATCCACGCGTGTTGCCTCCGCAAGACAATGATCAAAGCAGGAAATGACAACTATACAGGAGGCGTGACGTTGCCTGGCGTCGACGGTCAGGGGATTTAAGTGTGTGCTATGGCGCCGTCTTGGTGTCTTTCCATAGTGCGTAGCCAAGTGCGCAGAGCATGAACAACATCACCGCCGAGAAGGGCAGGGCGCCGATAATCATGACCGAGCGCAGTGCGTCCATTCCGCCCGCAAATAAAAGGGTGATGATCACCAGGCCCAGCAAGACACTCCACAACACAATATGGCGGGCACGAACGCCATCCGGTGCGCCGCCTGACACGATGGTATTAATTACCAGTACCGCCGAATCGGCAGACGTCACTAAATAAGTGATCAGTAACACCACGCACAGTGTCGCCACCGGCAGCACCCATTGCGCGGTAAAGAGGTTCTCGACGGTGGCGAACAGCTGCGCCGATAAATCCGCCTCGAGGATGTCGCCCCCTGCAGCCCCACTCAGTTCCAAGTCCAGAGCGGTTCCGCCAATAATGCAAAACCAGGCAAAGCACATCAGTGAGGGCAGCAAGATGGCGCCAACCACATACTCCCGGATGGTGCGGCCCCGGGAGACGCGGGCAAGAAATAATCCGACGAAGGGCGTGAATGCGATCCACCAGGCCCAATAAAAAATCGTCCATGCGGATTGCCAGTCGCTCAGTGCTTGCGCGGTCTCGGTCCTGCCGCCATCCCAGATCGTGACGGACATAGCAGGAATGGCACCCAGATACTCGGTGAGGCCTGCGACAAACATCTCACCTGCGAAGGCTGTGGCGCCAAAGATAATGAAAATGACGAGCAGTAGCCATGAGAGCGCCATGTTGAGATTTGAGAGCCAGCGAATGCCGCGCCCAATGCCCGACAGCGCAGACAGCATCGCTGCGAGCGTTAAAAAGACGACCGCCAGTGACAGGGCGGTCAGGCTGGGTTTTCCGTTGGTCACTAACCAGTCCCAGTTTGTAATCTGATGCATGCCGAAGGTGAGCTGGTTAACCCCATAACCGATGGTCACGCCGATACCGATGATCGTTGCCAAAATGGCGGCCGCATCGACCACCCCGCCCACACGTCTCGCGAGCTCGGGTTTGAGGACCGCGGAAAAGGGCGAGCGAATGGTTAAGGGCATGTTGCGGCGATACGCAAAGTAAGCGAGAGACATGCCCACGATGGCATAGCAGCCCCAGGGTGTAAGGCCGTAGTGCAGTAAGGTCCACTTATAAGCCGAGGCCAGATTGTCGGGTTCCAGAGCGGACGTTGCACCCATAATGACGTCGGGATTGTTGGTGAAATGCGCAAGGGGCTCTGCGGTGGAATAGGTCAGCATGCCGACGCCAATACCCGCGCCGAACATCATTGAGAACCAGGCAAATCGACTGAACTCCGGGGTGCTGTCGTCGTGTCCAAGACGGATCTGCCCCGTGCGCGGCAATAACGCGAGCAGCAGGCTGGCGACCATAAACGCGGCAGAGGCGTAGACGTACCAGCCTCCAAAGTAGCCAATGGTGGCGGATTGCACTTCCATCAGGATGCGGCCGGCATCGCCGGCGAGGGACGCCCATAAAACCAGCGCCACCACGATGACTTTCACCGCGATCGCAACCCACCGGTTTTGCCCTGCATAAAATCCGGTGCGCTCTACTCGAGTCGCGATGTCGCTCATGGAGACTCCTAGGGAGCAGTCTGACTGATCAAGCGTGTGGGTGCCGGTAACCCCAGTCTCTTACTGAGATCGTAGAGGCTGTCCCGCAATGCGTCAGCCTGAGCTAACGCCGGTGATTCCGCCCAATCAATCAGCGACGATGCGATCGTCGTGTCCTGCCCATTTTGTTCTAATAATGATTCTGCCGCTCGTAGTGTCTCATAAAGTGGCGCCAGCGTTTGGGCTCGGTCCGGATGTGACCGAATCAGCTGATCCAAATAAGCCAGGCTCACGACGGGTGCGACGGGCCAGCTCACCGGGAACTGTTGTTGAGGGTTAAAGACGGCACCTTGATCTGCCAGTCCAGCCGCGGCAATTTCGTTTTCCGTGAGATGCTCACTCGGGACCAGCGCAAGCACGTCGATGCCGCGAATGATCTCTGTGCCGTAGATTTTCCCCTGGTACCAATAGGTGGACCAGTAACCACCGGTTACCAGATCGTCGGCATCGATAGGTCCGCGGTCAAAATAAGCGATCTCAATGGGGTTGGCAGAATCGGTGAAGTCAATGACCGAGACGCCACCCTGATACCAGGCCTGCACAAAAATATCGCGGCCCGGCACCGGAACAATCGAACCATTGTGCGCGACGCAATTTTCTGTCTCGCCCTGAGGGGCGGGCATTTTGAAATGACTCTTGAATACGAGTTTGTCGTCTACGATGTCATAGATCGCATCGGCGCCCCAGGTGAGCGGGTCGTAGGCGCGACATCGCGGTCGCGAGCCGCCACCCCATTCATCAGTGAATAGCACTTTGGTGCCATCGTTATTAAACGTGGCGGAATGCCAATAGGCGAAGCCGGTATCACTGACGGCATCGATTCGTTGAGGCGCTCTGGGATCAGTGATGTCGAACAGAATGCCGTTGCCCGAGCATGCCCCGGCAGCGATATTCAGGCTGGGAAAAACGGTGATGTCGTGACATTCGTCGGTCCGGCTCGTTTCCTGAGTGTCATCGCCGTGGTCGCCTCCACGCCACAGGCCGGCCAGCGCGCCTGTCTCGGGGTCTGCAAAGACCGTTGGGCTGTCAATGATGCGAGCTTTGGCGGGATCCTCTTTCGGGATCTCGATCACATCAATGCGAAACAACGCAGTGCGGTCGTCGCCCGGTGATTCATCGAAGCAACCGGGTAGTTCTTCCTCATCGCGGACGCGGGAGATACCCGAGTTGTAAACAATGATGTTGCCATCAGCGTCTGGTCCTGACACAACCGAGTGCGTGTGCGAGCCACGGCAGGTTTGCACTGCGCCCACTTGTATGGGTCGCGTGAGTTGAGAGATATCGAAAATACGCAAACCCCGGAATCGCTCCTCACTGATTTCCGCATCGACACCCTGCAGGCCGCAGTCAACGCGTCCGCGCGTTTCCTCGACCGACATAATCAATAAATTGTCCACGATGGATACGTCACCCTGGCCTCCGGGGCATACGACCGACGCCATGAGGTTGGGCACGCCGCCATCGTCAAGCTGGTAGACGTTAAAGCCGTGATAGCTGCCTGCGACCATGATGTCGTCACGGAAAGCGATGTCGGTGTTGGAGAAGCTCAGCATCGGCGAGCGGGGTTCCGGTTCGTCCCTTTCCTCATCGTCATCATTGGCGGTACTGGCTACTGCGGTGCCGTCAGTGTCTGATTCGGTAGCGCTGATTGTGTGATGCATGGTGCCTGCTGTATCGCGCTTGGTGTCGCCGGGTGTGGCCGGTTCATAACTGTGCGTGACGTCATGGTGATGAGAATCTGAAGTTGAACGTGAAACGTCATCCGGATTTTTCGCTACCGCAAGCATGCTGCTTTTGTCATCCTGATCCGAGTCGCTTGGCAGGAAGCGCTCCGGGGGGAGTTCCGCGGGGTTGGCCGGATCGTAAAAGCCGGCCGGTTTTGTTAACACAGCGACTTTGCGGAGATTCCAGATGGCCTCTTCGGCGTCGTCGAAGCCGGGTGTGAGGCGTGCGCGCGGATCATCAGAGAGCCCCAATAAAACCTCGTGCATGAGTTCAATTTCTTTGGATTGATCGTTGGTCACATCGTTCGTGAATTCAAACAGCATCGGGTCATAGGCCGCGCCCGGTTGCTCCATCAGATCTTCCACCATGTGCAGCGCGCCCTCATGGTGGGTGATCATGAGCGTCAGGAATTGGCGATCAAAATCCGTCGCTGAGGCACCGGTCAGGTTTTCCATCTGCTCAGGTGTCGCCATGCCACGCATCGTGTGATGTTCGTGGTGGTCTTCAGGTCGACGCAGCGGTTCGCCACGGCTTGTCAGCCACTGCGTCATAAACGCGACTTCGTCGCTTTGCGCCGCTTCAATTCTGCCCGCGATTTCCAGAATCTCCGGTGAGTTGGTCCTGTCGGGGGCGAGTTGCGACATCTCCAGGGCTTGCTGGTGGTGGGGGATCATGTCCCGCATAAACTGGGCATCGCCCGAGGTGTAGCTGGTGTTCGCTATCTCAATGGCCTGTTCGGCAGAGAGTTCGCGTGGCGTCTCGCCCGGCGCGCCGGGCTGGATGATGGGACTGCTAGTGGCAAGGGCTGGCACTAACCAAGTGAGCGACAGGCTTGCTATCAAAGGGGAGGCGAGTTTCATATGGGCAGAACACGGTGATTAAGCGGCCAGCAATCTAACAGATTCCGTTGTCAGCTGTCGCGATGTGCGCCATTGATCATTGCTTTGCAATGATGCGTCGTGCGGTGCCTCAAATGGTGTAGATGGGCGCCAGCCGATGAGTGCGCCAGCCAATGAGTGCCCCAGCCAATGAGTGTGCCAATAGGCGCAGGCCAATGGGTCAGGATGCGAGTAAACGAGGCGCGATCAGTGCTCGCGAAGTGTCGATCTGAGATCAGCTGCGTGGGCCACGCCGGCCATGCCCAGTGCTGCCGCGACGATGAGCGGTGCTGCGCCGGTTAGTGCCAGCTTCATGGCCAGTAGTAACAGTGCGCCGGATATCAGATGAAGGAGTAGGGGCGGTACCCCCATGCGCCCTGCACGTCGGTGCCGCCACAACAACCATATTGCCTCGATGGCCATGCCCAGCAGGATGAGCTCGACCAGTCGGGGGATCGACAGCCAGTCGGGCATGGATCAGGCTCTGGCCAATCCCAGCAGCTGTGCCACGTCCTTGAAAAACACGCGGATGTGGGCGAAGGGACGGCGGCGCACCAGTTTTTTGGTGGTGTAGGCCTGCCAGGTGAGTGTTTGCACGTCAGGGTCGCGACACATGGCCACAAATTTTTCGCGGCGCTTGTCGGTTCCGTACCAGAAGCGTTGAAGCAGTCCCAGCGCCCAGAACACTTTGCCATGTAATTTCATGAAACGTTTGCGAGCCTGGCTGAGCACCGCTGCATCGCCGGTTTCCAGAAACGCATGCATCGCGTCGGCAGCAAGCCGGCCGCAGAGCATGGCGTAGTAAATGCCCTCGCCTGATGCCGGCGCCACGACACCCGCAGCGTCACCCGAGACCAGGACTGCCCGCCCATCGTCCCAGCGCTTCATGGGCTTCATGGGAATGGGCGCGCCTTCTTTGCGTTTGGTGGTCGCCTCACTGAGACCGACATCTTCCCGCAGCGCGGCAACTGAGGCTTTCGCAGAGAAGTCCTTGTGTGCACTACCTACGCCAATGCTGGCATTGCGCCCATGGGGGAAAACCCAGGCGTAGAAGTCGGGCGACAGCCGGCCTTGATACCAGACGTCGCAGCGATCGGGGTCATACGCCTCCCAGTTTTGATCCTCGGGCACCTCGATGATCTCGTGATACGCCAGCACCCAAGGCGTTTTATCAGCGTCGGGAATGGTGGCGCGTGCGACCCCCGAGCGGGCGCCATAGGCGCCGATTACGCTCCGGGCGGTCACGGTTTCAGTGCGCGGGTCATCGCCTTTGGTTTGGTAGGTGAGGGCAACCAGGTCGCCTTCATAGCGTAACGACTTAAACACGCCGGCGACCACTTCGGCGCCCGCCTGACCCGCACGATCCCGCAACCAGGGGTCAAACTCATCCCGATCGACCATGCCGACGAAGGTGCCATCAATCGGCATGTCTACCGACTCGCCCCTTGGCGATACCATCCGTGCAGATCGGATTCGCGCCTTGATCAGGTGGTCGGGAATATCAAATTCCTCGAGCAAGCAGGGAGGGATCGCGCCGCCGCAAGGCTTGATACGGAAGCCGCGCTCAAGGAGCAAGACGTGATGCCCCTGTATGGCAAGGTCGTGGGCTGCGGTGGCGCCGGAGGGGCCGCCCCCGACGACAATGGTGTCGTAGTCAGCAGTTGGTAGCGTCATCTCATGCCTCCCTCTCCAGCTTCCGCCAGAGCAATATCGCCAAAGGACGGCAGCTGGTTTTGCTGCTCACCTCCCCAGTTGGCGATGTGAATATGGCGTGCCAGAGAGGCGGCGATCACAAACAGCACGCCCTCACACGCGAAAACCAGGCCATAGGAAATAGCCGGATCGTTGAGCCAGTAGCGGGTGACATCGACTGCCACCGTGCCGAGGAAGCCACCCAGCGCAAACGCAATCGCTTGCGCGGCGCCCCACAGCCCCATGCGGATGCCCTCGCGCTTTTCTTGCCCTGCGCTGGCCAACACCATCATGGCGCCGATAGCGGCTACCGCGAACCCACCGTTGGCAGTGCCGAGCAAAAAGACGTTGGCTTCCAGTGACCACGTTGGGCTGGTCAGGCCACCCCAGCACAGTAAAAAGAGCGCGACCGCAGAGAGTAGACAGCCGCCGCGAATCCAGAGTCGCAGTAATGAAGCGCCTCTGGATTTAAACAACAACGTTGAGATCGCCATGGCCGCCATGCCCAGCAAGACACCGCCGTGTTGTACCCCTGCCAGTTGCGTTGACTCTCCGGGCGTTCGACCGAAGACCAGTCCCGCAAAGGGTTCCAAAATCAGGTCTTGGGCCGAGTAGGCCAGCATCGATACAAAGACGAATATCGTGAAAACCCGGGCCTGCGGATCCTGCCAGACCTCTAAGAGAGCGGCGCGGAAGGCGCCTTTCTCTGGCGCCGCCTCGACAGATGCAGTGTCTCGGTCCGTGCTGTCATGGGGCTCGATGCCACGGATGGCCAACAGCGTGACGATCATGGCCAATGCCGATACTGTGGCAGTGACCGCGAGTAATCGCTCCGGGGAGTAAGGGTCCAGGAAATGCCCTGCAATGCCCGCTGTTACCGCAAAGCCAATAATCATCATGAACCAGACGAGGGCTGCGGCCGCGGGTTTACGCTCGGGAGCCACCTGCTTTGCCAGCAGCGCAAGCAAAGAAGTTCCGGTGGCGCCCGTGCCGACGCCGATGGCAAAGAAACCCAGTGCGGAGACGCCCAACCCCAACCAGTACTGAGTCGGTATGAGGGTGGTGCCCAATGCGGCCAGCACGCCGCCAACGCCGAGAATCGCCATGCCGCCGATGATCCAGGGCGTTCGTCTGCCTCCGACATCGGAACCGTAGCCAATCCGCGGACGCGCCAACTGCACCACGTGATGAATCGTCACCAGAAAGCCCGGGATCGTTGCCGCCAGCGCGAGCTCGACCACCATAATGCGGTTGAGCGTTGAGGTAGTGAGTACGACGATCCCGCCCAAAGAAGTTTGTATCAAACCCAGCCGGATAATGTGCCACCAGCTGAGGCCTGCCGACGGCGCGTTAAGGGAGCTGATCATGCGAGCCAGCCCCCAAGACCGAGGGCGGCGCTCATCATGCCGAGCACATAGAGCGAGACGCCGGTCGCGTTGTACCAGGGAGCGAGGCGTTTCGGGTCAGAGAGTAGCCGCTTCATGCAAAGAAGCTGCGCCACGACAACAATCGCCACGATGCCGGCAGAAAGATTGAGCTGCCAGACCATCAAAAGCGCGATGACCAGGAGTTGGGGGAACAGCATGAATGCGCAGGCTACGGTTGCGGCGCGTTCTCTGCCGAGCTGGGCAGGTAGCGACCGGATGCCCAGCTTCAGGTCACCCTCCACGCTCTTGAAGTCATTCAGTGTCATGATGCCGTGTGCGCCGATGCTATAGAGCAGGGCGATGATCAATAGTGGCGCCGAGGGTAATGCGCCGCCCAGGACGATCGCCGCCCCCGTGACCCACGCAAGGCCTTCATAGCTCAGGGCTACCGCGCTGTTTCCCCACCAACCATTAAGCTTGAGTCGGAGAGGTGGAGCGCTGTAGGCCCAGGCGAGTATTAACCCGATAAAGGTCGCCGCCGCGACCCAGGTGCCCAGCATCATGGCCCACGTCTGCGCGACCAGGGTCCAGACCATGGCAAACCACAAAGCGGTGTTGCCGGGCACTCTGCCCGAGGGAATGGGGCGATGGGGTTCATTCAGCGCGTCAACATCCCGGTCATACCAGTCATTGACCACCTGACTGGCACCGCAGACGAGCGGGCCGGTGAGTGCGATGCCTGCTAGCAGCGACCAGGTCGTAATACTGCTGTTAGGCCCTGCAGATACCCAGCCGCACAGGAACGCCCACATGGGAGGGAACCATGTGATCGGTTTGAGGAGCTCAAGCAGTGCGCCCGGTGACGCCCTGCCAACTGCTACGTTGACCGGGGCAGACTGATCCATGGCGCCATGGTGGGCGCCCTATGCAGGCAAGTCAAACTAAATTTACAGCCAGTCTGTAATCAGTACTTGTCAGGCGACGTTGTCTTCAGAATCACCGATATCGAAACGACGCAGCTTGGTGTAGAGACTTTGTCTGCTTAAACCCAGCAATTCAGCCGCAGCGGCGCGGTTGTCTTGCGTGAGTTTCAGCGCCGCTTCGATGCACAGCGCCTCGATCACGTCGGTTGACTCCCTGACCAGCTGTTTGAGCGGCACACGGCCCACACGCCCGGTGATTTGCTCGATAGAGCGGGGCAGATGGACCTCGGTGCTCTCTTCTGCATCAATGCGCCGGCTGACATCTCTGATGAACATCAAAATGAGTGGTCTGCCCGAGCGTTCAGTCTGCACAGCCGACAGTTCGATATCGAGACGGGTACCCAGTTCGGTCCGCAGCACTGAACTGAACAGTTGCAGTGGACGATCAGGACGGATATTGCTCAGTAAGACATCGAGATCGACGATCGAGCGGCCCAACCAGCGATCGGCCCGTCGACCGGTTGCTTGCTGTGCATCCTGAATGCACGCCATGTCGAGGTAGGCGGCGTTCGCGGCGATCACAGTGCCATTGATGATCTGTCACCAAAATGCCATCCGGTGAGGTTTCGAAGCTATCCCCGGCGAGGCCTTGATCCGTTTGGCTCTCCGTGAGTGCGGCTAGGCGAATTAATAGTCGCGTTTCGTTGCCCTGCCTCAGGCAGGTAATACCGATCGACAGCGGGTCGCCGCCGCCGGTCGTGACCTGACCTTTCACGACGCCTGTGGTACTGCGCGCCTCACGCTGAAGCTCAATCAGCGCGCGGCTACCCTCGTCATCGAGGCCGACCGGGAAAACACGTCCAACCAGCGCGCCTTCCTCCAGTTCCAGCAAGTTGGCGGCGACGCTATTGGCTTCAAGCACGCGACCGGACAAGTCGTCCACGACTAGAAAGCCTTCCGCGACCATCTCCAGCATGCGTCGATAGCGAGCCTCTAGGCGTCGATTGCTCCAGTAGTCCTGCTCCAGTGTGCGCTGGGCATTGACAAGCTGTTGCCGCAGATTGGTCTCACCGCGCAGGTCAACGCAGGCGATGCGAATGGAAGCACCATCACTGCTGGCGCAGAGCCAGCAGGTGACGGGAACGGGTTCGGTTTCCGATCCAACCAGTAGCGCCAGATCGGCTCGAAGCGCTTGCTCTGGGGTTTCGAGTGCGCTTTGGAGTGCCTCGCTGGCGATCGCTTTGTCTGACTCCCGGACAAGGTCCAGCCAGGGCCGGCCAATCATGTCGTCCCGGGGCAGGTTGCGTAGTACGCCGGAACCCAAAGACATGCTCTGTACGCTCATCGATTCGTTCAGGACGAAGCCGACATCTGAGAGGCTGTCGAGCAGCGTTTCCACACTGGATGGGGTAGAACTTGACACTTTTTTGCCCTCCCAATGGCAAAGGTGTCTCGAGTACTTGACACCTTGCGTTGAATGGTGAGGAGTCTCGCACACCTGTGGCGTCAGAAACACCCCTTACAGAACCAATTTGAGCCGCTATAAATACGGGCTAAGTGTCTAAGTAGATTAATTTTGATTATGTAAAAAATGTTTGACAGCCGTAGGGGGTAACTCTACTCTGAACCACACAATTACTGCCGTAGTGCCTGCTACGGTTGGAGGTTTGCATGGGCGTGGATCAGCCGGTTAACCATCGGCAGAGGCAGACGCTGTACACCCCGGCGGAGCGTGCGAGACGTGACGCGACGGTCTGGACGCTGGTGCAGGGGATTCTGGCGCCACTACAGTTTTTGGCGTTTGCGATCAGCTTGTGCCTGGTCATCAATTTCTTACTCAACGGCGTTGGTTTTGCGGCGGCGACGATCTCGGTGGTGATCAAGACATCGTTGCTCTACGCGATCATGGTCACGGGTGCGATATGGGAAAAGGTGGTGTTCGGGCGTTACCTGTTCGCCCCCGCGTTTTTCTGGGAAGACGTCGTCAGTATGTTGGTGATGGCCCTGCATACTCTCTACGTCCTGATGTGGCTCGCTGGGTGGGGCACCCCGACTGAGCAGATGTGGGTCGCACTGGCGGCCTATGCCAGTTATGTCGTCAATGCGTTGCAGTTCTTGCTGAAATTTCAGGCGGCCAAACAAACCACTGTGACGAAGCTGAGTATCGATGCTGCGGCGATGAACGCGCAGGGGGTGCTTGAATCGTGAGTCAGGTGATTGCCCGCGCTGAAAACGTTGCCATGCCCTCGGTCACCACGGAGCGGGGCGAGCGCGCGGTTTTCTGCGGGCTCACGTCGATCATTTGGCTGCACCGACGCATTCAAGACGCCTTCTTTTTGGTGGTGGGCTCCCGGACCTGCGCGCATCTTTTGCAGTCCGCGGCAGGCGTAATGATTTTTGCCGAGCCGCGATTCGCGACAGCCATTTTGGGCGAGCGCGACTTGGCGGGCATGGCGGATTGTCACGAGGAATTGGATCGCGTGGTCTCCCAGTTGCTCGAGCGCAGGCCCGACATCCGGCGCTTGTTCCTCGTAGGTTCCTGCCCCTCAGAGGTGATCAAGCTCGACTTGGCGAATGCTGCTGCCCGACTGCAGGGCGAGCACAATAACCGACTGCGTATTTCCGCGTTCAGCGGCTCGGGCATCGAAACGACGTTCACCCAGGGCGAGGACCAGTGCTTGACCAGCATGGTGCCCGATTTGCCTGAGGCGCCAGAGGGTAGCCAGCGCCTGATGGTGGTGGGCACGATGGCAGATATCGTAGAGGAGCAATTCCGGCGCCACTTTGCCCAGCTCGGCATCAACGAGGTCGACTTTTTCCCCGCCGCCCGAGCAGACGATTTGCCGACCGTAGGACCGGGCACTCGTATTATTCTCGCCCAGCCTTATCTGAGTGACACCGTCTCTGCGCTTCTGAAGCGCGGTGCTAAATTGGTGAGCGCCCCTTATCCGCTCGGGATCGACGGCACGTTGAGTTGGTTCCAGGCTGCGGCCGCAGAGTGGGGCTGCAGTGCTGAATCGGTCAGGGAGGCGCTGGCGATTCCTATCGCCCGTGCCGAGAAGTCACTGTCAAAAGTGCGCGAGTCACTGCAAGGGCGCAGCATCCATTTCCTGCCGGACTCGCAGTTGGAAATTCCTCTTGCACGCTTCCTGCGCGATGAGTGCGGGATGTCGCTGACAGAGGTCGCTACGCCTTACCTAGACCAAACGCTGATGGCCGAAGAATTGCGGCGCCTGGGTGCCGATGTTTCCGTGGTGGAGGGGTCTGATCTGGATTCCGCGCTGGCGCGCGTGAGATCCCGTCGCCCCGATCTCACCGTCTGCGGCATGGGTATCGCGAATCCTTTGGAAGCGGAAGGTCTCAGAACCAAGTGGTCGATCGAGCTGATTTTCACCCCGATCCAGGGCTTCGACCAGGTGGCCGATTTGGCAGGATTGTTTGCCAGACCGCTGGTTCGTGAGCGCAAGCTGGAGGTGGGCTCGTGGAGCTGACACTCTGGACCTACGAAGGCCCACCTCACGTGGGCGCGATTCGCATCGCCGCGTCTATGCGGGACGTGCATTTGGTTTTGCACGCGCCGCAAGGCGATACCTACGCTGACCTGTTGTTTACGATGATTGAGCGGGAAGGTCGTCGTCCTCCGGTCACCTGGACCACGTTTCAGGCGCGGGACCTGGGTAGTTCGACTGCCGAGATGGTGATTGAAACCCTTCAGGGCGCCTGCGAACGCTATCAGCCCCAGGTATTGCTGGTTGCGGAATCCTGCACGGGTGAGCTGATACAGGATCAGCCCGGCGCGCTGGCCAAGGGTGCGGGGTTGAGTGCACCGATTATTCCGATCGAGATGGCTGCCTATACGCGCAAGGAAAACTGGGGCGCTAGCGAAACTTTTTACCAGTTAGTGAGAGGTTTATTGGCGAGTCGTGCGCCTAAACCGGGTGAGGACCGCCCGCCGCGCGCGGCGGATCAACCGCCTTCGGTGAACCTGATTGGGCCGACCAAGCTTGGCTTCCGATGTCGCGATGACGTGACGGAAATCAGCCGACTGCTGGAGGCCATGGGTGTGCGCGTGAATGTGGTGGCACCACTGGGCGCCTCGCCTCACGATCTGTTGAGAATTCCTGAGGCCGATGCCAACGTCAATCTGGCGCCGGAGGTGGGTGAGTTGACCTGCGACTGGTTGAAGCGGCAATTCAAACAGCCGGTCATCTCCACGGTACCGCTGGGCTGGGGTGCGACGCGCGACTTCATCGCCGAGGTGGCAGAGACACTCCAGCTGGATATTGATCCCGACACCGTGGGTGAGAGCCGTCTGCCCTGGTACAGCCGCTCGGTGGATTCAACGTACCTCACGGGCAAGCGGGTCTTCATTTTTGCCGATGGCACTCACGCCTTGGCTGCCGCCCGTATGGCGCGGGATGAAATGGGCTTTGAGGTGGTGGGCCTCGGTACTTACAGCCGCGAACGCGCTCGGGATGTGCGCGCTTTGGCTTCCGAATACGGGCTCGAGGCGCTAATTACTGATGACTATTTGGCGGTAGAACGTGCGGTGGCCGAGCTTCAGCCCGAGCTGGTGCTGGGTACGCAGATGGAGCGTCACATCGCCAAGCGCTTGGGCATTCCCTGCGCCGTGATCTCTACGCCTGCCCATGTTCAGGATTACCCCGCCCGGTATTCGCCTCAGATGGGTTTTGAGGGCAGTAACGTCATTTTTGATACCTGGGTGCACCCCCTCATCATGGGGCTCGAAGAGCATTTGCTCACGATGTTCCGCGATGACTTTGAATTCAATGACGGTGCCGTGCCATCCCATTTAGGGGGCGAGGGCGGCGGCGCGCATCAGCCCGATAAGCCCGATAACGTGACGGCGATGCCCGTTTCAGAGACAGGAGGCGTTGCCTGGGCGGTGTCTGCTGAGCAGGAGTTAAGAAAGATTCCCTTCTTCGTGCGCGGCAAGGCGCGGCGAAACACCGAGCACTTTGCTCAGGAGCAGGGCCTCACCGTGATTGATGTCGAGACGCTGTATGAAGCGAAAGCGCACTTCAGTCGCTGAGAGCAGCCACCCCCTGCGGGTTGTGCTGGTCACGCTCGATAACCATGTCAGTGGGGCTTGGTCGCGGGCGGCGCTCGGGCTTTCGAAGCAGGTGCCTGCGCTACAAGTGTCGTCCCACGCGGCCACAGAGTGGGATCGCGACCCGACCGCGCTTGAAAGCACCCTCGCCGCCATTGCCGAAGGCGACATCGTGATCGTGACCATGCTGTTCCTCGAATCGCACATCGAGTCGGTGCGAGGCGCTTTATCGGATCGCCGTGAGCATTGTGACGCCATGATTTGCTGTATGTCGGCGCCCGAAATTATGCGGCTGACCCGCATGGGTCGATTCCGCATGGACAAGGAAGCGACCGGCGCGATGGCGCTACTGAAGCGTCTTCGAGGCGGCAGTGACAAGACCGGTCGCTCTGCCGGCGCGCAGCAGATGACCATGTTGAGGCGACTTCCCACGCTTGTTGCGCTTTATCCCGGGCACGGCACAGGACGTGCGCGCCTATTTCTTGACGTTGCAGTATTGGTTGGCGGGATCCGAGACTAATTTGGCCCGAATGATGGCGTTCCTGGTGAACCGTTATGCAGGGGATGATCACGCCGCAATCCGGGACAGTCTGCAGTATGAGCCGCCGGTGGATTATCCCGATACGGGGCTCTACCACCAGTCCCTCCCGGACCGCATCACTGATGATCCCAAGCTGTTGGGTAAAGCCGCTGCAAAGACGTCGAAAGGCACGGTTGGCCTCTTACTCATGCGCTCTTATGCGCTGTCGGGTAACAGTGCTCACTACGATGCGGTGATTCAGGCGCTGGAGGATCGCGGCCTTCGCGTCATTCCTGCGTTTGCTTCCGGGCTGGATGCACGGCCTGCCGTCAACGCGTTCTTTATGGAGGGTGGGCAGCCGATCGTCGATGCCGTGATCTCGTTGACAGGCTTCTCGCTGGTGGGTGGACCCGCTTACAACGACACCGATGCGGCTCAGGCGTTACTGGAATCGCTAGATGTGCCGTATCTCGCGGTTCAGGGTCTCGAGTTTCAAAGCCTGCAGGATTGGCAGGCGTCGTCCATGGGTCTGATGCCCGTCGAGGCGACCATGATGGTGGCGATCCCCGAACTGGACGGCGCGACAGGCTCGATGGTGTTCGGCGGCCGATCCGAACTGTCTGCCGGAGAAAAATTTGATATGCAGCCTGAGCCTGAGCGCATCGATAGGCTGGCTGATCGCGTCGCGCGACTGGTGGCGCTGCGCCATACCCCTGTCGCCGAACGCAAAGTCGCGATTGTCTTGTTCAACTTCCCACCGAATAGCGGCGCAGCAGGCACTGCGGCGCACCTCAGTGTCTTCGAGTCACTATTCAATACGCTCTCTGCGATGCGCGACGAGGGTTACTGCGTTGATCTCCCGGCGTCTCAAGCCGAGCTTCGTGACGCCATTCTCAAAGGGAATGCCAAGCAATTCGGGGCCGAAGCAAATGTGTACCAGCGCGTGCCGGTGGACGACCACGTCAGAGCTGAACCGTGGCTTGCTGAGATTGAGGCGCAGTGGGGTCCAGCACCCGGCAAGGAGTGGACTGACGGTCAGCACCTTTTTGTGCTTGGTGAGTCCTTCGGCAATGTGCTGGTCGGTATTCAGCCGCCAATGGGTTACGAGGGTGACCCCATGCGCATGCTGTTTGAGGGTGGTCTTGCGCCGACCCATGCCTTTTCCCACTTCTATCGTTGGCTGCGCAATGACTTTGGTGCGAATGCGGTGCTCCATTTTGGCACCCACGGTTCTCTTGAATTTATGCCCGGTAAGCAGGTGGGGCTCTCTGGTCAGTGCTGGCCCGATCGACTGATTGCCGACCTGCCGAACGTCTACCTTTATGCGGCCAATAATCCCTCCGAGGGGCTCATTGCCAAGCGTCGCGCAGCCTCCACGCTGATCAGCTATCTGACACCGCCCGTTACGCATGCCGACCTCTATCGCCACTTGGTGGACCTGCGGGGGGCTATCGATCACTGGCGACAGCGACCTGCTGACATAGAGCAAGATGCTGAGCAGGTCATGATCGATACGCTGGTGTCTCTCGCCGTGCAATGTGACCTCTGCGAGGAGCACACCGAGTGGCCTCCTGAGCAATGGGTGGAGCGAGTTGAGGCAGTGCGGGTTCAGCTCGACGAAATCGAGCAATCGCTCATTCCCTTCGGGCTTCATGTTGTCGGTGAGCCTTTGCAGACCGAAGACCGGCATCAAATGCTGTTGGCCATGGCGGAATCCGGTGGCGCCACAGAACTCGACGCCGACGCGTTCATCGGCAGCATTGAAACGGGCGATGCGTCGGCACTCGAGACGCTATTGGTCCCGTCGATGGGCGAGGCCGAGGAGGGCGAGTCAGCGTCTCTGGCGCAAACCTTGATCGCCGCGGCGACAACTCTGGGCGAGGATCATGAATTACGGGCCATTTTGCGCGCGCTGGATGGCCGCTTTATTCCACCGGTGAAGGGCGGTGACGTACTGCGCGCACCGGAGATATTACCGACAGGGCGAAATCTTCACGGGTTTGATCCATTCCGATTGCCAGCTCGCTTTGCACAAACCGAGGGCAATCGGCAGGCAGAACAGTTGCTAGCCCGTCATCAGGCGGATTCCGGGACATTGCCAGAGTCCGTGGCGCTTGTGCTGTGGGGAACCGATAACCTCAAAACCGAGGGGGTCAGCCTTGCGCAGGCCCTCGCACTATTGGGTGCTGAACCCCGGCAAGACAGCTATGGGCGGGTGGTGGGCGCGCGGTTGATTCCGTTGGAGTCACTGGGTCGGCCACGCATTGATGTGTTGGTGACGTTGTCTGGCATCTTCCGCGATCTGTTGCCGATGCAGACGCAGCTGCTGGCAGAGGCCAGCTGGCTAGCGGCCACGGCCGATGAGGACGTGGAACAGAATTATGTTCGTAAGCATGTGCTTGCTTATCAGGAAGAGCATGGATGCGACCTCGACCAAGCGGCGCTGCGAGTATTCAGCAATGCCGAGGGCGCCTACGGGTCCAACGTCAACCTAATGCTCGACAGCGGGCGCTGGGAAGACGAGGAAGAACTGGCGGACTGCTACACCCAACGAAAAGGCTTTGCCTACGACCGTCACGGCAAGGTGAGTCAGCAATCCGATTTGCTCAACCGTGTGCTCGAAGATGTAGACCTCGCCTACCAGAATCTCGATTCGGTCGAGCTGGGTGTGACGACCGTTGACCATTACTTCGGCACGCTTGGCGGCATCAGTCGTGCGGTACAGCGCGCCCGCGGCGAGCGGGTGCCGGTCTACATAGCGGACCACACATCTGGCGGCACCGGGCGGGTGCGCACATTGAACGAGCAGGTCGCGCTGGAAACCCGAACACGACTGCTGAACCCAAAATGGTACGAGTCCATGTTGGATCACGGTTACGAGGGCGTTCGACAAATCGAAGCGCATATCACCAACACCATGGGGTGGTCGGCGACCACGGGCGATGTGGCGCCCTGGGTCTACCAGCAACTTTCAGAAACATTCGTGCTTGACGATGACATGCGTCGTCGTCTGGCAGAGCTCAATCCGGTCTCAGCTGCGCGGCTGGCAAACCGGCTGATCGAAGCGCAGGAACGAGAATACTGGGGGGCTGACGACGAAAGCATCGACGCCCTAAGGCGGGCAGGAGAAGACCTAGAGGATTTCCTCGAGGGTGTCACAGGGGAGGTGGCAGCATGAATTCACCCAATCAACATATTCCGGTCAACAACATAGGCGACGGCGAGGGGAGCGTTCAGGTACACCTCGAAGAAGACCTTATGCAGGTCGGCGCCAAGGTCTTTGCTGTTTACGGCAAGGGCGGGATTGGCAAGAGCACGACCTCATCCAACTTGTCAGTAGCGTTCTCTAAGCTGGGTAAGCGGGTGATACAGATTGGCTGTGATCCCAAGCACGACTCCACCTTTACGTTGACTAAAGCACTCATGCCCACCGTGATCGATGTATTGGAGTCCGTAGAGTTCCATGCCGAGGAGCTGCGCCCTGAGGATTACGTATACGAGGGCTATAACGGGGTGATGTGTGTCGAGGCGGGTGGCCCGCCTGCGGGTACGGGCTGTGGTGGATACGTGGTCGGCCAGACCGTGAAATTATTGAAGCAGCACCACCTGCTCGATGACTCGGATGTGGTCATTTTCGATGTTTTGGGTGATGTGGTGTGCGGAGGATTTGCTTCACCGCTGCAGCACGCGGAGCGCGCGCTGGTCGTGACGGCAAATGACTTCGACTCGATCTTCGCGATGAATCGGATCGCTGCGGCAATTAAAGCCAAGTCAAAAAACTATGCGGTGCGCTTGGGTGGCGTGATCGCCAACCGAAGTGCCGCGACCGATGAGATCGACCGCTTTAACGAAGCGGTGGGTCTGAAACGACTCGCGCACTTCCCCGATTTGGACGTGATCCGTCGCAGCCGGCTGAAAAAGTCGACGCTGTTTGAGCTGGATGACGCGCCGGGCTTGTCTGATGTGTGTGACGAATATTTGCAGCTTGCAGAGCAGCTCTGGGCAGGCACCGAGCCGTTGCCCTGTGAGCCAATGAAAGACCGCGACCTGTTCGACTTCCTGGGATTCGATTGATGCCATCTGCGAGTTACCAAGCGCGCCGTGACGAGATCGAAAATTATTTCGATCAAACGGCCTCTGCAGCCTGGGCGGCGTTGACTTCTGATGCGCCGGTCAGCCGTATTCGGCGCACCGTCCGCCGAGGTCGGGACGCGATGCGCTCGACCCTGTTGAGTTGGCTGCCAGAGGACCTCCGCGGTTGCACAATGCTCGACGCCGGGTGCGGCACGGGCACGCTCGCGATCGAGGCGGCAGAGCGGGGCGCCGAGGTGGTCGCAGTCGATTTATCGCCCACTTTGGTCGAGCTTGCGCGCGAGCGATTGCGGGACTCGGGTCGGGCACTCGACGTGACATTCCTCGTTGGTGACATGCGCGATATGGATCTCGGTTGTTTCGATTATGCCGTCGCCATGGACTCGTTAATTCACTACGACGTCACTGATGGCGTGCAAACGCTGGAATCCATGGCAGAGCAGATCAACCGAAAGATGGTCTTTACCTTCGCGCCCAAAACGCCGCTTTTGGCGCTCATGCACGCGACCGGCAGATTATTTCCGCGATCGGATCGTGCGCCGTCTATCGAGCCTGTCTCGCCGCGGAAGCTATCAGATCACCTTCAGCAAGCGGGCTTGATGAGCACATGGGCGGCAGGACGTTCGCACCGCATCGATGTGGGTTTTTATAAGTCACACGCAATGGAGCTCACGCGACGATGACACGTGCAGCAGGCAATCCGGGCGCAAAGCTGGCGGGCTTCGGCCACCGCTGGCTGCCTTTTGCCGACGCCGCCTCAGCGGATCTGTCGCTGGGTCGGCTATTGCGTCTGTCGTTGTTCCAACTGTCGACCGGCATGGCGATCGTATTACTCACCGGTACATTGAATCGTGTGATGGTGGTGGAGTTGGGGCAGGCTGCGACCTGGGTATCCCTGATGCTGGCCATCCCGCTCTTGCTGGCGCCCGCCCGCGCCCTGATTGGCTATCGATCCGATCATCATCGCTCCTATCTCGGCTGGCGACGCATACCTTATTTGTGGTCGGGCACCATGATGCAGTTTGGCGGTCTGGCGTTTATGCCATTCGCCCTGATTCTGATGACCGAGTCTCACACGGGCCCGGCTTTTCTCGGCGCCGCCGCCGCCATGGCCTCTTTCTTATTAACGGGCTTGGGCATGCACGTTGCGCAAACCGCCGGTTTGGCGCTGGCGACGGATCTCGCTACCGAGGAGACCCGGCCACGAGTCGTCGCGCTGCTCTATTTCATGTTGCTCATTGGCATGATTGGAAGTGCCCTGATCTTTGCCGCATTGCTGGATGATTTCAGTTACGTGCGCCTCATTCAGGTCATTCAGAGCGCTGCTGTGATCACGCTGGTGCTCAATGTGGTGGCGATGCTGAAGCAGGAGATGCGCAGACCTGATCTCACGGACCACCGACTGGAACGACCCACTTTTGGCCATGCATGGCAGGACTTTATTGCGCTCCCGCGGGCGCGGAGCCTGCTGTGGGCCCTGGGGCTGGGCACGATGGGTTTCACGATGCAGGACATTCTGCTCGAACCCTATGGCGCCGAGGTGTTGGGGTTATCGGTTAGCGACACGACGTTGCTGACGGCACTGTTCGCTGGCGGGATGGTCGTTGCGCTTGCTCTGACGTCCCGTCGATTGAGTAACGGTGCCGATCCGATCAGGACCGCCTCAATGGGCATACTGATCGGCATCGTCGCCTTTGCAGCCGTCATTCTCAGCGCACCGTTGCAGACGCCGGGGCTGTTTCAGATTGGCGCGGCGCTCATTGGTTTGGGCAATGGTTTATTTGCGGTTGGCATGTTGACGGCCGCGATGGTGTTTGGCGGTCACAAAATGGCCGGTTTGACTTTGGGCGCCTGGGGAGCAGTGCAAGCTGCTGCTGCCGGGATCGCCATGTTTTCTGGGGGTGCAATTCGTGACTTGGTCACGGGTTGGGCAGATGCGGGACTCTTGGGTGTCGCACTGCAATCGCCCGCTTCAGGTTATGGAGCGGTTTATCACATCGAGATTGCCTTGCTGTTTATCGCATTGGCGGCAATGGGTCGGCTTGTTCGGCGACCCGGCGACACCAGTGCAGATGGCAAGCGTCTCGAGTTAGCGGATTTTCCGAGTTAATGACCACATTGGGAGGACTCAATTATGGGTACTGGTGCAATTACTGAATACGTGGACGTCGCGCAGCTGGCGCTTTATGCGTTCTGGATTCTTTTCTTTCTTTTGGTGGGGTATCTCCATCGAGAGGGCAAGCGCGAGGGGTGGCCTTTGCAAATGTCCTCGGGAGAGCTCCGAACAGGGGTCGGTGGCATGCCTCCGCCCAAAACTTATCGTCTGGCGCATGGCCAGGGCGAGCGCGTTAAGCCGGGTCCGGAGCCCGCACAATACGACGTTAACGCAACGCCGATTTATGACGCCAGTGGCGCGCCTTTGCACCCCGATGGTGATCCGATGGTAGATGGCGTTGGCGCAGCGGCCTGGGCGATTCGTCCAGACAAGCCCGATCTGACCGTCGATGGTCGTCCGCGCATTGTGCCGCTCCGTGTCGATTCTGATCACAGCGTGAACAGTGGTGACCCTGATCCCCGAGGACAGCCCGTTTACGGTTGTGATGGCAAGCAGGCAGCGACCGTGGTCGATCTCTGGGTTGACCGCGCAGAGCCCCACTTCCGCTACGCCGAACTGGATGCCGGCGGCCGCCGCATTCTACTGCCCATGACACTGGCTATGGTGTCAGCGGATGGCTCGGTCAACGTGAAGTCCATTCGGTCTGATCAGTTTGCTCAGGTCCCCGGATTGTCGAACCCTGATCAGGTGACGCTGCAGGAAGAGGATCGCATTACGGCCTTCTACGGTGGTGGACATCTGTATGCACTGCCAATGCGTTCGGAACCAATGATATGGGTATGACTGAATATGAAGACGAGCCCGTAGAAGGCTTGCCCGAATACCTGCCCGAGGGGGAGACCATGGTCTGGCAGGGTCGGCCGACAACCGCCGCGATGGCGAGAAGGGTGTTTTACATCCCGCATCTCGCCTTGTACTTCGGCCTGTTGATTGCTGGACACACGGTCTATCGCTTGATGGAAGGTGTGTCTGCAGCGCAGGTCATGGGTACCTTCGTCTGGCAAGCAGGTCTGGCGGCGGTGGTGTTAGTGCTACTCGCGTGGCTAGCAAGATCCTACGCTGCGTCGGTGATTTATACGCTGACCAGTGAGCGTCTTGTGATTCGGTCGGGGGTGGCGCTGCCGATGATGGTCAACATTCCCATCGAGCAGATCACGGCAGCGGACATGCGGACGTATCGGGATGGCACAGGCGATATTTTGCTCAAGCCTGTCGCCGACCGGAAACTGCACTGGGTGCTTCTCTGGCCCAATGTATCAGCCTGGTATTCGCGTCCCATCAGGCCCCTTCTTAGGGGGGTGCCTGATCCACAGCGTGCCGCTGACGCCTTTACGGCGGTTGCCAGTCAACACTATCGCGTGACAGCAGGCGAGCAAACCGCAGTGCCCGTGAGGGTGCATGCGGGAGGCGAGCCGTTACCGGCAGGGTAGGAAGAGATGGCAGGGGGGCAGACACAGCCGAGGCGAGCACTCGGACACCCAATGGTCTGGGTGGTTCTTGCCATGGCGTTGCTCTGGGCGTGGGGCGTATCGCGTGACGATGCGACCTACGCACCACCTGAGCAGCAGGCGTCCCCGTCTGTCTCTTCTGCCAATCTCCTCTTTATGGACGGCCCGAAGGGTCGAGTTGAAGTGCTCGAAGCACAGTCACAATCGCTTCTTGCCGCCTACGAGTCGGGAGAGGCCAGTTTTTTGCGAGGCATTCTTCGTAGTTTGGTGCGCGAGCGCCGAGTGAGAAACATTGAATCGAATGGCGCGTTTCAGCTCGCGCTACTGGAAAACGGCAGCCTGGTCATTTCCGATCCGGCCACGGGTTATTGGATGGCGCTGGAGGCATTTGGGACCGACAACCGTCGTGTTTTCGCCGAGCTGTTGCAGCGCGCGACGACCCTCGACATGCTCGCCATGCAGCGCGACAGCGAGGCGATGAGATGATTTGGTTAGCACTGGCCGTCGCGGTGCTGCTGTGGTGGCTCATGACGGGTCTAGCACTTTTAAGTGTTCACCAATCAAGATCGATGAAACAGCCGATCTTTCTGTTGGTCACTATTTTGGCATGCGCCTCTATTTGGGGCGTTGAGTCCAACGCGGCCACTCTCACGACATTCGCCACGGTCTGCGGTTTCGCGATGGGCCTCGTGATATGGGCGTGGCTAGAGCTAAGCTACTTGATGGGATACATCACGGGGCCCGTGAAGCGACCAGCCACTCCTAATATGTCGTGGCCGCAGCGCTTTTATAACGCGCTGGGGACCACGATTTATCATGAGTTTCTGGTGGTCGCGGTGGTGGGCATTGTCTGCATTCTGGGCGCAGGACTGCCCAATCCCACCATCCAGAACACCTTGGCGGTTTTGTGGTTGATGCGATGGAGCACCAAGCTCAACCTGTTCTTTGGCGTCAGGCACTTCAATAGTCAGTGGTTGCCCGACAATATGCGCTACATCACAAGCTACCTGCGGTCGGGTAAAAACAGTTGGTTTATTGTATTTTCGACGACGATCGCGGCGTATTGTACTTATTTACTGTTTTCTTACGGCCAGATCGCGGTTGAACCTGCGACGGCTTTGTCGCTGTTTTTAATCGCCTGGCTGGCCGTTCTGGCGGTCTTGGAGCACTGTTTTTTGATGGTGCCCATGGGCGAGACCGTTTTGTGGCGCTGGGCTGAGGGTGGCACACGCAAATCGGTTTAAACCTGTCCAATCATTGTCCATGTTTTCCTTGACGCCGGGGCAACCCAAGCATACTGTATTCACAGAGCGGTCTGATTTGATAAGACAGACTGACTGGAGCTTCCTTGACGCTACCGTTTGCGGTCTTCGGTTTCGCCATGTGGTGACCCAGCCAGCAAGGCAGTAGGGGGCAAAAATGTCATTTACTTCGGGGGTGTGGCCTCCTCCGAAACCGGCGTCTCAGCCGGTCAGGCCACCTGACACCCACTCGCTGGGTGATCGCGCGGTGCCGACCAGCGAGGCAGCGCTTGAGTACCATTTTGCGTCGATTCGAACGGATGAACACGCAAGGCTCGCACTGAACATCCACCTGCCATTTTGCCCATCGCGCTGTCTGAGCTGCGACAGGATTGCGGTGGTCGAGCACCAGCCGAATGAGCTGGAGCACTATGTTGCCAATCTGGAGCGCGAACTGGCGAGGGCGGCAGAAGTGTTGGGTGAGCGCGCTTTGAGTCGCGTGTATTTTGGAGGAGGTTCCCCCAATCATTTATCGGAGCTCGCCCTGGCGACCATTTTCTCTCACATCGGTCGTCACTTCGTGGTCACTGGCGATACGCAATTCTCCATGGAGCTCAACCCGCGACGCACATCGCGTGCACAACTTAATTTTTTGAAAGGCTTGGGAATTGGACATATCAAGCTCGAAGTCCGGGATGTCGATGCAACGGTCCAGCGAGAGATTGGTCGGATTCACTCACAGGAACTACTGGAAGATGTGATCTCGATTGCCCACGCGGTGAACTTCGAATCGATCAGCATGGATTACTTGATTGGTTTGCCGGGGCAGACTCCGGGCTCCTGCCAGCAAAGCATTGATGCGATGCTCTCACTGGGGCCGGACTGGTTAGTGTGTTTGCCCTTCCATCGGCGTGAGACCGTTTTCCCGCATCAGATTGCCGTCGATGTGCAGCAGCTGCCATCGCTCGCTGATCGACTCGTCATGTTTAATCGTGTCGAGCAGCACATGACCGAAGCCGGCTACGAATGGGTTGGCTTGAATGTCTTTGCCAAGCCCGACCATGAGTTGGCGGTGGCTCAACGCGAGGGCACGTTGGCGCTGAATGTATTGGGTTATGGCGCCGACGCGGACCTGAATATCATGGGTATTGGACTCGGCGCACTCAGTGAGCTGTCCGACTCAGGTAATTCAAAATCAAACCGATCTTGCCAAGTGGCATCAACTGGTTGAGGCGGGTTCGCTGTCGGTAGCGTCGGCGGTGCTTGCCGATGACAGTGAAACCTTGCAGCGCAAGGTGATGCGCAATCTCATGTGTCGCCAAAGTGTATCGGTGACGACTTTGACGGAGGCGCAGCAATTGGCTTGGATAGAGCCCCTGGTCGATCAGGGTTTTGCAGAAAAAATCGAAGAAAGTTGCCGATTGACTGATGTGGGTCTATCGATCTTGCCGCATACCTGGACCGATTCGTCGCCGGCCTTCAGGGCGTTCTGACCCAATTTTCCCGGCACGTTAGTCAGTGCCAGTCCAAGCCAATCTTCTGCAACGTCTCGCTATGCTGACCTGAGCGCAACGCAGCCCATTCCATTTTGAACCAGGGCGTCAGTGTCTCCGGCGTTGACACAAACCATTCGTCCAGCGTGTCAGGGGATACCCACTGCCAATCTCGAATCTCCAACGGATTAGGGGAGGGGTCTTCGTCAATTGAGCCGACGTAGACAGAGCATAGCTCATGCTCCGCGCCGTGATCGTCAAACTGGGCTTGGTAGCGGAAGCGGTGGGTGAAGAAGAGGGGTGCCTTGAACCCCAGTTCCTCTTTGAGCCTCCGTTGTGTGGCGACGCCATAGGATTCTCCGCGGCGTGGATGACTACAGCAGGTATTGGACCAGAAGTTAGGCCAGAGAGGCTTTTCTTGACTCCGTTGCTGGAGCAGCACTTCGCCGCGTGAGTTGAATAGAAAAATGGAAAACGCGCGATGCAGGGTGCCGGAGCCTTGATGTAACTCGGCTTTACTGCCGTGCCCCAGGATTTGGTCCTGCGCGTCCACGATGATGAGTGCCTCATGATCAAAGGAGACGATGTCGCCGGGCTGGTTTGAATCGGATGATGTGGGCTGAACGTCCATCTTTTTTTACCCCAAAAAAATAAAATGACCCGCTCCCGAGAGGGAAGTGGCAGCAGAAAAGTAGTTCGGTCTTCGAGGCGATCGACAGCTCTGGGGGCAGGGTGATCGCAAACTTCTCCACTTCTGTTGTCACTGGTTCCACCTGACGGCTTCACCGCGGGTCGTAAAGTGTCAGGCCCCCAGGAGGGGCCTGTAATCGTTGTTAGCTGCGAACAGGAGGCAAAGCCTCTTGATGCGTGCTAACGGCAAGGCCGCCGCCGTTGGGATCACCTAACCAGTTATATCTGTCAGTGCTCAACAGAATAAAGTGGATAGTCAGTGCCAGTGTAAACAGTGCCACTGTCAGACCCGTCAGGACTTGGCGTGGATCAAATAACATCCAAAATCTGTGCATAAAATTGTCTCCGTTACATTATCGCGAGGTGGTTTTTAGGCCACACGCTGTGAACAAAGCGGTTCCTTGGTTCTTAGAACCAGGGCTTCCACACGTAGAGCAAATAATGTGCAACGATCGCGATGCCCACAAAGCCGAGGAGTCCAGTCACATAAGCTGAGTGGAACTCTTTGGCTTCGCTCTCAGACAAACTACTCATGGTAAATACCTCCCATGTACGTTTGTTTTCTACATATGCCGCTTGATTCCACCGAGGTGTTCACAGGCGACGCCTTTTGGATCAAAACTTCACTCGCGAGTGTCGTATTCATCCTTCTTCGTCAGGCCGATTCGACCTGACTCAGAACTTTTCTGCCGTTACTCCGGGCAGAGTAGGGTGGCTGAGCCACCCCGGTAATTCATCAGTGTGCTTCTCCGGTCGACGAGCTTTGGTCAAGGCTTGCACTCTCCATTTCTTTGACCATATCCATCGCGTCCTCTACGACCTCTTCCATAGCATCCTGTATGGAGTCGGCAGCTTCAGGAGCGGGCGCAAGCCTGCTCAGGTTGGGGTAGTCAGCCAGCATGTTGGCGCCCAACAGAGGCTGATAAGCACCCTGATGGCAGGTGGCGCAGTTCACTTTCTGCGCATCACCCAGCGGCCCTTGTCGGTAGGCCGGCAGCCACTCGTTGGTCGGGTTGATGTACTCATTGTTCATCTCCTTGACCATCTGCTGCCCATGCCAGGCCTTCACTCGCTCGGAGTTGCTTTGGTCCCAAGCGGCAAAAGCACGACTGTTGTGGCAGTGCGTGCAATTCACGCCCAGCGCATCGGAGTAGTGCATCATTAGGCTATAGACGTACTCCGTGTTCTCGATCGATGACTCGTGCCCTGTCGGGAGTGCTGTGTCACCCGCAGCTCTAGCGGCGTTGTCCTCGAGCAGATACCGCGTGAAGGGATCAAATGGCAGCGACGCGTAGGCATTTGATTCCTGGTGCGCGACGTTCTGCATCTGATGCACAACCCCTGATGCATGTCGCGGCGGGACACCAATGGTCCACACTTTTTCCGGAACATTGTTACCGCGGTGGCAGGTGTAGCAGGTCACGCCCGCGCCACCGACGTGAGCACCCCAATTTTCGTTGGCGTTCTGGGTCATCAGAATCATGACGCGCGACACCTTCTTGGTGTACAGCGTGTCTTTTTCAAACCCTTCGCCTGCAACGTGGCAGTAGTTGCAGCCTTGCTCAGGTGAAACCCACTGAGTGATGGCGGCCATCAGGCGGGTGAACTCACCGACTGACAAATGGCCCAATGCCTGTACGTTCTGGTAAATGTCACCGGCCTTGGGGCCTTCGGAACTCACAGCGGGAATCGCTGCCGGTACCTGGTTGGCGTCAACCAGTTCCTGCAGTGCTTCCGGGCTGTAGACTGCCTCCATGCCAGTGCCGCGATAGCCTCGCTGGACGGTCTCCTGAGGTGGTATGTCGCAGCCACTCAGCAGTGCTGTTCCCAGCACTGCTGCGCTGGCGAACCATTTCATATTGAAGACTCTCATTGTGCACCCTCCATCATTGGGTCAAGCACGGGCGTGGCCTCCAGTGGGGGATAGGGCGGCACGATGCCGTGCTTCATGCCCCAGAGGTACCAGTTCTCCACAACGGTGCCGGTCAGCAAGATGCCGATTGCACCAGTCAGGACGGTCAGTACCGCGAACCACCAAGCCCATCGGTGAATTGACTCCATCGATGCGTTGAAGCCCATGCACCATCTCCAGAACAACGCGCCACGCTCCGCTGCTGTACCGCGGTCAGTGATCTGATCGATCTCACGGTCCGCCCCGTAGCGGCTGGTCGCGAGGATCGTTGCGCCGTGCATAGCGAACAGCACCGCAGAGCCATACAGGAAGGCGATCGACAGCATATGGAATGGGTTGTAGAACAGGTTGCCGTAGCGCAACGAGAAGGCGGCCGTCCAATCCAGATGCGGGAAGATGCCGAAGGGCACTGCCTCGTTCCAGGAGCCCATCAGGACGGGGCGGATGAAGCCCAGCACGAGATACAACGAGATGGCGGCGCCAAATGCCCACGCGAGGTAGTTGCTCATGCCCAGGTTGCGAGAGATTTGGAAGGTTCTCGCCCACCACAGCATGATTGAGGTCGTTAGCAGTGCACCAACGATTAACCACCAGCCACCGTCGTTGAGTGGTGGAATCGACAAACCGTACTCAGGACCGGGAGGATCCAGAGACAGCCAGAACAACTGGCGCACGAACTGGACAGGGTCCCAGTTCACCGATGCCAGCATGTTCATGCCGATGATCAGGAATGCCAGCAACCCGGTAATCAGGGAGAAAACACCGAGTGTGCCGAGATAAATGGGGCCTATCTGCGCATCACCCAACTTGCCCAGCAAGTGGTTATGCACGATACCTTTGGTGCGATTGCGCTCAGCCTCACCAATCGGAACCCCGGGATAATCGGGTGCCGAGACCTGCACCTGCGTGAATATGTTTTGATACTCTCTCATGACGCAGTTCCCTCCTTAGTACCAAACCGGCAGCTCAAGCCACCAGTTCCACCATTCAGGCCAGCCTCGGGTCCAGAACGGTCCGCTGATGACGATGCACACTGCACTCCAGAACGCTGCCGAGATGGCAACAAAAACGCCCAGACGGTGAATGCCCAGTGCGCCGATGGAGTAACCGATGTCGTCGCGGAAGAATGTGTTTTCATGTTCACCGGTCTTGACCTCTTCACCCTCGCGGGGGTCAGTGGCCATCAGGATCAGCGAGCCATGCATGGAAAGCGCCATCGCGGTGGTGAAGAAGAAAGTCACCGCAATCATGTGCGCCGGGTTGTAGTGGAAGTGCAGGAACTGGTAGCCCACGTTGGATACCCAGTCGAGGTGACTGAGGATGCCGTAGGGGAAGCCATGGCCCCATGCGCCTAACAATACCGGGCGAACGATCACCAAGGTCACGTAGGCCAGTATCGCGAAACTGAAAGCAAAGGGGATGTGCAAGCCCATGCCCAGTTTTCGCGAGATCTCAACCTGTCGCATGGCCCATGAGGCAAACGCCAGCGTGGCGCAGATAGTGATGATCTGCCAGAGCCCGCCCTCCATAAGAGGTGCGAGTCCCAACCCGTAAGACAGGTCTGGTGGCGCAATATTGATTTGCCAGATGTTCCACGTCGGGCCCATAGCCGCTCCGTAGACCAGTAGCCCGGTGCCCAGACTGGCAAAAAACAGCGTTGTTACGCCAAAGAAGCCAACCCAGAAGGGGCCTATCCAAAAATCGAATAGATCACCTCCGAGTAGAGTCCCTCCCCGGACGCGATACTTTTTTTCAAACGTCAGCATCGACATGACATGACTCTCCCTTTATGGCGCAAGCGCCAGTTTTCAAACAACTCCACGCGGCCCGGGCCTCCTGCCCGAACCGCTTGGTCTAAATCTTCATAAAGGCATATGGCGTCAGGCTGTATGCCGCGCGCCGCGCCTCCTGCCAGCAGCTCTCCGTGCTGCTGCCCCGTTGCAAAGTGAGTGACTTCAGTACTGCTGCGAACAGGAACCACGTGAACACCATCACAAACAGCATCCGGAACTGGATTGGCTCCCAGATACTGCGTGGCCCATCGCTTGTTTTATTCTGCGTTGCCATGAGTCCTCCCCCCCCAAAGGGCGTTTCTGTCACTGTCGAAGTCGTGCTCTTATTCATGCGGCATCTCCGAACTGCAGGCTTTCGCTTGCGTGTTGGACATGCTCAATTTCTACTGTCGCCACGCCGGCGGCGCGGGCAACTTGTTCTGCGGCGTCTCGCAGGCGCTTCGCGGCTGAGATGCGAACCAAAATGGGTTGTGCAGCGACGATGCGATCCAGCCCGTCCTGTGCGGTACCGGCCCAGGTCAGCGTTTCCGCAGCGCGCGCGGGTGTCGCCTCGACCTTGTCGAGATCAGTGCCCAGCGGTAAGACATTGAACAGTGCGTCGAAGAGGGCATTGCAGACCTCCTGGACCAAATAACAGGTGCCGGCGTAGCCCATGAACGGCGTACCCGTATGCCGTCTAATGATCGTGCCCGGCAGAGAGGCGGGTATGTACACGCTCTTGTTGCCGGCCTCGTTCACATACATGCGCTCGTTGTAGCCGCCGAAAACCAGCAACGCACCCGATTGATGGATCGCGTTGCGCACTTCCTGATTGTCAGGCTTCACCCCAGCCTTACGCGAGAAATGGAACGCGCAGGGCAGACCGAGCTCGCCCTCAAGGAAATGTCTCAGGCCGCGGGTATAGGTTTCGGTCGCCACGACACCAAAACTGGCTGTGCCGAAGAAATCTTGTGTCACCGAGCGCCACAGATCCCACACGGGCTTCAGCGTGGTGTGCTTTTCTTGCTCAATAAACGGCTCGGGATCGAGGTCAAGTTCCTCACCCAGAGCGCGCAAAAACTTGGTGGTGCTGTCCAGGCCGATGGGCGCCTGGAAGTAGGGTGTTTCCAGTGCTTCGCAGAGCTTGCGGCCGTACTCGCGGTAAAGGCAAACGTTTGCGTCGGCGTCGGCCAGTGCGACGACCTCGTCCAGCGGGCATCCCAGCGGGAAGACCATGTTGATCTCTGCACCAATGCCTTCGACCAATCGCTGAATTTCCGCGAGGTCGGACGGCGTGTTGAAATAACCGTAGGCAGGGCCAATGATATTGACGCGTTTGATGCCATCTTTAGCTTTCTTGCGCTTTTTGGCTTTGGCTTTTCCGAACTGATCCCACAGCCATACCAGCGCGCGGTCGGCGCTTTGCCATTGATCTTCGTCGATGGTGCGCGGCAGGAAGCGTTGGATGTTCGTGTCTTCAGGGGTGACGCCGCCGCCAATCATCTCGGCAATCGAGCCCGTTACCACAACGCTGGGCTTCTTTGGGTCTAGCGTTTGGTGGGCACGCCGCAGTGCGCCTTCAGTCCCGGTTTGCCCCAGTTCCTCTTCGGCGAGGCCTGTGACCACGATCGGAAGCTCATGCGGAGGCAGGGCATCGGTGTAGTGAAGAACCGACGTCACCGGCAGGTTCTCGCAGCCGACGGGTCCGTCGATAATGACCTGAAGTCCCTTGACCGCTGTGAACATATACACCGAGCCCCAATAGCCACCGGCACGGTCGTGATCAAGCACTAGCATTAGACTGCATCCCCCATACCGTGACGATCGATGATCTGGGGTGTCCAGATGCCTGTTTTGGTGCCGCTACCGACACCAGCAAAAAACGACTCCATGTTTTGGAATCGCTCTTTGCCGGCGATGGCGGTATTGATGACCTCAGCGAGCGACCCGGCACCTGCTACGCCCATCAGAGGGCGGGCCGAAATCAAATTGGTGAAGTACAGGCTCGGGATGGACAGTTCTTTTGCGTGTTGCACAACAGGTGTCGTGCCGATCGCGATATCGGGCTCGAAGGTATCCATGGCATACAGGTCGTCTTCGAGTGAAGCTCGGAATTTAACGCTCACGCCGCGTGACTCCAGCCACTCGCAATCATGGGCCGACCAGTCCGATTTGGCGCAGGCGGTGCCCACGTAGCGGACATTGGCGCCGCTTTCGATGAGCAGTCGCGCAACAATGAGCTCCGAGCCTTCGTAACCAGAGAGTGTTATTCGCGCATCGACGGGGTTCGCTTCCAGCACACCGCGGATCGCGGAGAGCTGCGCATTGACCGCGGCATCGATTTTTTCTTGGGTAGGTTCAGGACATCGCCCAGGTTCCTGAGCCAGTCACGTGTCCCCTCGACGCCCACCGGGGCAGAGCCCAATAAAGGTCGTCCAGCCGCTTTGAATGCGCGCGCGGTGGCGGTATAGAACGGGTGTAACATGGCTACGGCGGAACAATCCAGTGCAGCATAGAGCTCACGCCATTCCCGAGTGGGTATCACGGGCCCTGCTTTTAAACCCATCGGCTGTAGCATGCGGCCGATGGTGACGGCATCGACAGGGAATATTTCGCCAACCAGTGCGACGGTGGCGTCATCGGTCTCTGTCTCCAGTCCCGCAGGGCGAGCAACGGGCCCGGCTTGAACTTCGTTGCGGGCGTAATTCAGCATCGCGCCTGCGAGCACGTCTTTGGCCTCTGCGTGGGTCGGGACACCAAAGCCTGGAACGTCGATACCAATTACCCTGACGCCATTAATTTCGTCGGGGAGCAGATCCAGCGGCACGCCCGAAGCGGTGGGCACGCAAAGATTAATCACGACGACGGCGTCATACTCGTCAGGATTTGCGAGCTCATGTACGGCCTCGCGAATATCCTCAAAGAGTTTCCCCGTCACCAGTGACTCAGAGTCGAAGGGAACGTAGCCAACGGTGCGCTTGGCGCCGTAAAAATGAGAGGTGAAGGTTAAGCCATACACGCAACAGGCTGATCCCGATAAAACCGTCGCGGTACGGCGCATACGCAACCCTACCCGCAACGAGCCGAAGGCGGGGCACATGCTCTGCGGTTGATCATGTGGGCCCTTGGGGTAGTCCTGATCGTATTGCTTCAGCTGTGCGCTTTTGCCCGCCTTCGCTGCCGCGTCGCGCATCACTTCTTCGCCCGCATGACACCCCGCCGCCTGCGCGGCGTTCTCGCTATCAACGGCGATGACGGTGTCAGACGGTGTCATAAATGACTTCCAGTGAGGGCTTGTTCAGGTGCTCGACGTTGCACAGATCTTCAATACTGGCCGGTTGCAAAACGACGTCGCGACCGACGGTATCGCCGTCAAATAGCTCTAATAAGCCGTCCTGAGACAGGGGTTCGGGTTTATGTGGCGGTGCTTCGGCGACGTTGACTGCCAGTTCGCTAAATAATGAGCCCCACTCGCTCTCAGGTCGTCCGATGATCTCGTAGGAGGCGCTTTTGCGGCGAATGTCGTCGTTGGCTGGAATGGATGCGAGCTCCGGAATACCGACGGCTTTGCAGAAAGCCTGAGCCTGCCCCGCGCCGTCGTCCTTGTTAGTCACCATGCCTGCGACGCCCACATTGCCGCCCAGCTTGCGGAAGTATTCGACGGCAGAGCAGACGTTGTTGGCGACATAGAGCGACTGCAGGTCATTCGATGCCACCACAATCACCTTTTGGCACATGTCGCGTGCGATTGGGAGGCCGAAGCCGCCGCAGACCACGTCTCCGAGGAAATCGAGGAGAACGTAGTCGAAATCCCAGTCGTGGAAGCCGAGTTTTTCGAGTGTTTCGAAGCCGTGGATGATGCCGCGTCCGCCGCAGCCCCGGCCGACTTCGGGGCCGCCCAGTTCCATGGCAAAGACGCCGTCGCGTTTGAAGCAGACGTCACCGACGGAGACCTCGTCGCCCGCTGCTTTCTTGGCAGAGGCCGTCTCGATGATAGTGGGGCAGGCCTTGCCGCCAAACAGCAACGACGTGGTATCGCTCTTTGGATCGCAGCCAATCAGCAACACTTTCTTGCCTTGTTGCGCCATCATGTAGGACAAGTTGGCGAGCGTGAAACTCTTTCCAATGCCCCCCTTGCCGTAGATCGCGATGATCTGGGTTTTGGGTGCGTCGTCGCCGGAAGACGCCAGTAAGTCCGCCCTCTCTCGGGTGGATTCCAGGCCAGGGTCATACAGCTTGGCACTCTCCGGTGCGTTCATGCGTCTCTCCAGTCGAGGACCATCTTCAGGCAGCGGGGGTCGGAAAACGCCTGTTCGTAAGCGGTTTCAGCGCTGTTGAAGGGTTGGTCATGGGTAATGATGCCGCTCAGTGACAGGTCTCCCCCTGAGACCAGATCCATCGCGGTTTGCATATCTTCGGGCTGCCATTCCGCACTGATGCGAAGGTCGATCTCGCGCATGAAGGCAGCGGGAAAATCAAATTGAATCGGTGCGGCGTAAAAGCCGGCCAATAACACCGTGGCGTCCTTGGCGAGGTGGTGCACAGCTTGGTCAATGATGCCGCTGGCCCCGCTCACATCGCAGACGCGGGTGTAGTTACGCCGATCGTCTTCATCGGGAGAGAGGATCGGGTAGCTATAGTGGCCTACTCGGCGTTCTGCAGCGGCCTCCCAAACAGTTGGAGTCACCTGAAAGCGTGCTTCGGTCACTCTTGCCACTAAGCGTCCCAGAGCACCGTGACCAATGATGAGTTCGGGCGGCCCGAGGTCTTCAATGCGGCGAACTGCGTGGCAAGCCGTCGCGGCCAGTGCCAACAGCACACCGGTTGACTCCATCTCAGAAGGCAGTGATACCAAGCGTTCTGCGGGGACAACCAGTGAGCGCGCAGCGCCACCAAATAGCCCGTGAACGTCTGTAAAGCCGCGGCTACCGGGCACGAAGACCCGCTGCCCGACTTCGAGATGGGTTTCGGTGCCGGTGGAAATGACGCTGCCGACGCTTTCATAGCCCGGAACTAAGGGGTAGGCCAAGCCGGGGAAGGGCGGCATACGACCATCCCACAGCAGCCTCTCAGTGCCTGTGCTGATGCCGGTCCACTGGACCTCAACCACGCAATCTGTACTGTGGGGTTCGGGCAATTCCACGGGGCGCAAGCGCATTTTCCCGGGTTGCTCGAAAACCACCGCAGTGGACATTGCTCCCATGGCGGTGCTCTCTTACTTATTCTCGGCCGACCAGGCACCCTTTTGGGGCGTCTAGACGGTACTACTTCACAAGTGTCATTCTAAATTAACAATATAAACTGTCAAATAATAAATACAACTTGATTTTATTCGGTTTTGGACTCCTCAACGCCGCCTTTTTCTGCAATCAGGACCCGCGTGAGCGCGGGAATAGGGGTCTTGAATTCACGCACAGCGCTGAATCCGGCGGCCAGGCACATGGCTCTCAGCTCCTCCGCAGTGCGGGGGCGGCCGCTACCCATCGCCCATAAATAGAAGCTGAAATAGGTATCCCCGATGGGCTCTGCTCCCTGGGTGCCCGCCATCGGCTCGGCGATTAGGAGGTGGCCGCCAGGCTTTAGCGCTCGGCACAGTCGGCTTAGTAGTGAGGCAACGGGCTCGTCATCGTGGTCATGGAGCACACGAATAAGCGAGAACAGCTCAACGTCTTGGGGTAAGGGCGAGCGGAACATGTCGGTCGCCACAAAACGGATATCGCTATTCGGAAATTGGTTTTTGGCCTCGGACACGACTTCGGGGAGATCGAGCACGCTCGCGCTGATGTGCGGATGACGTCTGGTAACCACCCGTGCGAAATGCCCAGTGCCGCCCGCGACATCAATCAGGCTTTGATAATCCTGCAGCGACACACTATCGAGGATGTGGTCCGAGATGAGCGCCAGCGAACTGCTCATTAGCTGACTGTATTCCCGGTGACCCTCGTCGGGGTGGTTGCCCCCCGGCACGTAGCTCCAGTAGTCGCGGAGCCCCGTGCTCTCGCGGTGCTTCAGTAACGCCAGAGGATCAGCGAGGTCGCGATACAGCACCGTGTGATGCCTCACCATGTCGGCGACGCCGGGGTTGCCCAGCACGGAAGCGCCGAGTTCACCAACCATCCAGTAGCCCTGCGACACTTCTTCAGTGAGCTTCAGGGCCTGAGCGGCGGTGAGTAATGTATGCGCGGCAGGCACTGTGAGTCCGCACATGGCGGCCACGGATTTCGTTGATTCGATACGGCCTTGCAGCACCGCGAGCAGGTTGCTTTGGACGACCGCGGTCAGCGTCTGTGTATAAACAAAGCCAGCGGTTAAATGGTGCAGTTCCACCGCTTTTTTACTGGCGATGCGGCGCACCAGTGGTGTTCTGGCGGCCCAACGTTGAAACTTGCTGTCTGCCAGCAGACGGTTACGAAAAAGTCGCCAGCGGCAGCGCCAATCGGACGGCGCGGGCTGCTGGTCTGGCCAAATATCGGGATCAGCCAGCATCAATCAGGCCGCCGTGCGTCCTATTTTCTCGGGGACAAAGCGCTCTGATTGGGCCCTGACAAGGCGGACCAGATTGTCGCGCCCCGTGCAGTGGGGAACACTGTCCAGCCCGTCTTCCAATAAGGTTTTCAGCCGGTCGGTCGCGCCATCGAGGCCGAGCTCATGAACGGCGTTGGGGCGCCCGAGTTTGGCGTCAATACCCACTGCCTTGCCGATCGTTTCCGGATCGCCAACGGCGTCTTTAATGTCATCTGCGACTTGAAAGGCCTCACCGATACAGGCACCCAGATTGACCCAGGGTCCCGGATCCACGCCGGCAGAGGCTGCACCTGCGCAGGTTGCAGCAATGAAGAGCGCGCCAGTTTTGGCGCGGTGGTAGCGTGAAACGTCAACGCTCGGCTCGCATTCCCAGGCTTGGCCGGCGGCAATACCGTGGGGTGCGCCAACCCCTCTGGCCAATATGGAGAGTACCAGCGGCACGCGTTCAGCTCTCACGTGGTGAATGGCATGAACGGCCAGCGTTTGAAACGCTGCCACAATCAGCGCGTCACCGGTCAATACGGCAATGCGTTCACCGAACTTGGCGTGCACCGATGGTTTGCCACGGCGCTCGGTGGCGTCGTCGAAGCAAGGCAGATCGTCGTGGACCAGTGAGGCACAGTGCAGGAATTCGACTGCGGCCGCCGCGGCGGCGGCCAGTGGTCGGTCGCTGCTGTTATTGGCGAGCGCTACCGCCATGCACAACTGCGGACGCACTCTGGCGCCACCGGGAAACACGGCGTATTCCATGGCCTGTGCCAGTAACGGCGGGCATTGGGTAGTGGTATGTTCTGCGAGGAATTCGCGAATGTCCTCTTCGCAGTCGAGCAGCGGGTCCTGCATGAGCGGCGCTCCCCTTACCGTCAAAACAATATGACAGTTTCAGTGTTATATTTGTATGACAACCTACGCCACTCGATGACAGCACGCAACCCCTATGAATCAAGCCACCGATATGCGGTCATCTACTCCTCGCGACGCTGCGCTTGCCAGTGACGGCCTTGGCTTCAGTCTTCCCGTTCCCGCCGGGGGGTATCGCTGGTGGTACGTCGATGGTTTCAGTGACTGTGGTCAGTTTGGCGTGACGGTCATTGCATTTATCGGCAGTGTCTTCTCGCCTTACTATTTCCGCTCCAGATCAAGAAGGGCGACACCAGCTGAGGAGCACGTGAGTCTCAACGTCATCCTGTATGGGCCAAGCAAGTCCCGTTGGTGCATGACAGAACGGGGCGCTGCAGCGCTCGATCAGTCGTCTGCCTGCCTGAGTATTGGTCCCAGCGCGGTGCATTTAACGGACACGGGTGTCACGATTCAGATCGACGAGCGCGCCACACCCTTTGGGCAGCGGGTGCAGGGCACGGTCCAGCTGCGTTTCCAGCGTGCTGGCGAGACGTGCTTCGAGTTGGATGATGCAGGCGAGCACTGGTGGTGGCCGATAGCGCCGTTGGCGCAGGTAGACGTGGAGATGGCGCGACCTGCGCTCAAGTGGGCTGGGTCTGCTTATATGGACTCTAACTTTGGGGCGCGTCCCATTGAGACCGGATTCTCATCTTGGAACTGGTGCCGCGGACACCAGGTGGGGAAGGGATGTCAGATCCACTACGATGCGCAGCTCGCAGGTGGTGGCAGTAAGCATTTGTCGTTGTCCATTGATGAGGCGGGGGCGCTGCAGCGGGAGGCGTTCCCGGCGCTCCAGTCTTTACCGAAAGGCCCGATTTGGCGTGTCGAACGCCCCTCCAGATTGCCGGCATCAGAGCGCATGAGTATCAAAACCCTTGAGGATACGCCGTTCTACACGCGATCGCAGATACGCGTGAACGAGCAGGAGTTCATGCATGAGAGCTTGGATTTGCGGCGGTTCTGCCGACCTTGGGTGCAGACATTGCTGCCGTTTCGGATGCCGCGAGTGGCGCGAGTGGCGCGAGGCGGCTAGTCCCGGTCGCGAGTCTTCGCCTGAATTGCCATCTCGTCCCGCTCTTTCATCACCATGAATAACTCAAGCATCCAACCTGCGTTGGCGGAGAAGTCCCGAGGCTGGTTTGGTTGAAGCCACTCATGGCTATGAGGGACGGTGTCGAGTAAAAACTGATTTTCTGCTGCGCAGGGCTCCAACATATGTTCCGGTGCCGCGGCCGGCCCTCGCGCCAAGCTGAGTAGGATCTGGGCTTTGCGAGCCCGCGATACGACGGCTCGCTGGCTAATTGAGTCGTAGCCATTTTTCACAACGGTGTGCCCGATCTCCGCATAGAGGCGACGCGCGGCGAGAATGCCCGGTCGGCAGCCTCGGGGTAGTTGGCGAATGCCCTCATCGGCCAGTTGATAACGTCGCTCAGCTTCAGCGAGCATTTGCTGAAGTACCACAGTGAGCTGGGCGCTGGGCGCGGGATGACCGAGAAACGCATCGGGATCGATGCCGGCCGCTTGCATCATGTTGCGCGGCAGATAGAGTCGCCCGGCCCGCGCGTCCTCGCCCACATCACGGCAGATATTGGTCAACTGCATCGCCACGCCTAAGTCGGCAGCGCGGGCCAGCGTCACGTGATCTTTGACGCCCATCAGAATCGCCATCATCACGCCCACGGTGCCGGCGACGCGGGCGCCGTAGTCGCAGACGTCTGCCAGCGTGTGGTAGTCGCGGCCCTCGGTATCCCACTCAAACCCCTCAAGCAGCGCGTCAAGCAGGCCCCTCGGTAATTTATGGTCGATCACGATTTGGGTTAGCACGCGATCGATTGGATGGTTTTCAGGTCGACCTTGATAGATCAAGTCGAGACGCCGATGCAATGTGACCAGCGCCTGACGAGGGTCAGCACCGAGATCTACCAGATCGTCTGCGATACGACAAAAGGCGTAAAGCCCCGACGCCGACTCGCGCAGTGAGCGTGGCAGGAAATGCGAGGCGATATAAAAAGACTTTGACCCGTGTGATAGCAACCGCCGACATTCGCTCATGTCGGTGTGGGGGGTCATGATCTGGTGGTCGTTACGCACGTTGCGTGACTGCCGCGGGGACTAATTGGTCGATCACCTTGGCCGAGGAGATCACTGCCGGCATACCCGCTCCGGGGTGGGTACCGGCACCAACGAGATACAAGCCGTTAATGTCCTCGCTGCGGTTATGCGGTCTGAACCAAGCGCTCTGGGTAATCCTCGGCTCATACCCAAAGGCTGCGCCTTTGACCGAGTTTAACCGGTCGTGAAAATCCTGAGGCGTGAGCAGTCGAGAGGTCACGATACGGTCCCGCAGACCCGGTAACATGGTCTCTTCCAGTCGTTTGCAGATCCGCTCTTTGAAGGTTTCCGCGTAGCTGTCCCAATCCACATCGGCATCCAGGTGTGGTACGGGTGCTAACACGTAAAAGGTATCGCAGCCCTCGGGTGCGAGAGAGGGATCTGTTTCGGTAGGTCGATGCAGGTAGAGACTGAAATCTTCCGCCAATACCTTGCGCTTGAAGATGTCATCCAGCAGTCCCTGATAGCGCGGTCCAAGAATGACGGAGTGGTGAGGAACGTTGGGATATTGCCCGCGCGTGCCGAAATACCACACGAACAGTCCGTTGGAAAAATGTGAGCGCTCAATTTTTCGGTCTGTCCATCGCTTGCGATGCTCGGGCTTGATCAGGTGCCGGTAAGTCCATGCCGCATCGGCATTGGACACCACGATGTCGCTATCAAGGACGCGGCCATCTTTCAGCCGCACGCCACGAACCGATCCGGCTTCGACAAGGATTTCGTCGACTTCGGCGTTGCATTCAATCGTGCCGCCCTGACCTTCAATCAGTGACGCCATGCCTTTCACAATGCTGCCCGTCCCGCCCATGGCGGACCACACTCCGAAGCGCTGCTCCAGATAAGAGATCAGGGTGTAGACACTGGTGACTGAGAAGGGGTTGCCGCCAATCAGCAGTGGATGAAAGCTCATTGTCATCCGTAGCTGCGGGTCACGTATGTAACGCGACACGAGCTTGTAGACGCTCCGATCAGCGCGGAGTCGGATTAACTGCGGCATAAATTTGAATAGCGCCAGCAGTGAATCGAAGGGCTTGTCGACCAGGCCCTCAAAGCCAACTTTGTATCGATCCTCACTGGCCTTCAGATAGCGCTCATAGCCCTCGGCATCAGCTGGGTTATAGCTTTTGATCTGTTCGATGTTTCGCGCTTTATCGCCCGAGTAGTCGAAGATGCGGCCATCATCGAATTGAATCCGGAAAAACGGATCCATCGGTCGTAAATCGATATCATCAGCAAAGGACTTGCCGCACAGGTTCCAGAGTTCTTCCAACAGGAAGGGTGCCGTGACGATCGTGGGGCCCGCGTCGAAGGTAAAACCGTCTTGCCGATAGACATAGGCTCGACCGCCCGGCGCGTCGAGTTTTTCGAGCATATGGACCCGATAGCCTTTGGCGCCCAGCCGAATCGCTGCGGCCAAACCTCCGAAGCCGGTGCCGATGACGAGGGCCGTCGGGCGAAGATCCTGCGTTTCCAGCGCCCGGAATGCCGATTCCGCAATATTCATAATAAATAGACACTTAAAATGTCATATGAACTTGACAGTGTAGCAGTGCGAGCAGGGGGTGCACAGCCTTCTTTTACTTCGGACGTGAGCGGGTGGCGGGGTCTCTTAAGCGGTCATGCCCAGAAAGATCTTCGCGATGGCCTCCGGATCTTCCTCATGAGCCAGATGACCAAGGCCCGGCAAGCGAAAGCTGCGCCCGTTTGTCAGTTTTGATATCACCGACAAGCTTCGTTCAGGCGGGATCGTTTTGTCCCCCTCAGCAGCAATCAGCCAAATGGGCATCTCCAACTGCGATAGTCGCGCCAGTAGGGGAGGTAAGTCCCAACCGGCCATCATACGCAGCGTGCCAGCGATATGGTCCGGGTTGCTCAGCAGCGTGTCGTAGCACTGCGACATCAGTGGGTCCACTGACGAGCCCGTGTCGGAGAGCATCGCAGGGGTCGCTCGCCATCGGAACGCCGGCGAGGCCAGCAGCCTCGGTAGCCACTGATTGCGGGCCAGCAAGCGAGCGGCTTTAGAGAAAATGGGCGCGGCGATCGATCCAAAAGGGTTGAAGGCGGCGTTAATGCAAAGGATGCCCTCGGGTCGCTCAGTCGCCTGCAGTGCGAACTGGGTCGCTAAAGCCGCCCCGGCCGAGTGCCCAATGATCCAGCGCGGGGTTGCCTCGATTTTTGCCATCAGTGAAATGAGGTGATCGGCAAACTCGGGCAAGCCGACATGCTCGGGAGGCAGTAACGCAGAGAATCCTTGCCCGGGCAAATCGGGAATGATTAATCGGTAGCGGGCTGTTAGTGCGCTTGCGACGCCAGCAAAGGAATGCCCCGATGCGCCCGCGCCGTGGAGTAACAACACGTCCTCACCCGTGCCCGAAATGCGAACGTGCAACGAGCCGCCGGGTGTATCAATAAAGTGACTGTTATCGGCACCCGGCCAGAAGGCTGAAGCAGCGCGCCATGTCTCGTGTGCCGCTCATAGACTGCTGGCGCGAATCGCCCTGTTCAGTGTTTGCGCGTCGGCTTGCGGTAGTGCGATGTAGGTGCCTGTGAGGGTCTCGGCCAGTTCCCGTGCCCTGGGTTGAGGTCGCTGTGCAGTGTCGATAATCAAGCCGCTGCTGGGGCAGAGGGCAAGCCTTCGCGCGGCCTCCAATGCATCTCGTGTGCCCGCCTCGCGATTGCGCGTGCCATCACGGGCAACGTTGGCAGCGCCGTCGGTCAGAATGACGTATTGCGTCGTCGTGCCCTGCTTAGCAGCGCGCTCGGCGAGATCTCGGGTCAGCTCCAGCGCAGCCGCCATCGGCGTTGCGCCCCCGCCCGGCAGTGCGGCCAACGCTTTCTTCGCGCGCACCAGCGATCGGGTGGGTGGCAGCAATAGTTCCGCCGTCTCGTCGCGGAAGGCGATCAGTGCCACCTGATCTCGGCGCACATAACAATCTGCGAGCAATAATTCGACCGCGCCTTTTGCTTCTGCTAACCGTTGCAATGCGGCTGAACCTGACGCGTCGACCACGAACAGCGTCAGCGTATCCCGGCGTTGCTGAAACCGCGTGAGATGGATGTCGTCACGGCGGATTTCGAGGCTGCGGGGCTCCGAGCGTTCGACAGCTTCCTGCTTCCGCAGCGGTTGCCAGGGCGCAGCGGCGCGTAATGTCGCGAGGATATTAATCCTGCCGCCGCGGCGATGATCCCCTCGCATCACGCCGGTTGGACGCCCACGGTTCTGATGTCGGTGCTGCTCGCCAGCACTGCCGGTGCTGCTTTGTCGGGTTTTCGCGGCACGGGTCTGAAGCTGAGCCAATAATCCCTCGGGCAGCTGCGCCAGAGCCGCTTCGAGTAGGCGCTCCTCATCGGGCGGCGGTTGTTCCGGTGTGGGTGGCGGCTCTACGTCTTCGCTCTCTGATTCCTCTGGCTCTGGCTCGGGGGGTGGGGGCTCGGCAGCTTCGGGAAGTTGCTGCGCGCAAGGGAGTAAGCACAATCGCAACGCCCGCGCGATGTCATGCTCGGCAACGGTCGTCTCGCCCGCTAGCGCTGCACAGCCCCGGGCAACTTTCAGTGCAGCGAGCACGGCGCGCGGCGAATCAATGCCCAGCGATTGTGCGAGTGAAGTTAATGTCGCCAACTGCGCCTCGGTCAGATGAACGTCATCGAGCACAGCCCGGGCACGCTCGACGAGGCGTGGCGTGAAGTGTTCGTCCTCGACATCGTGGATGCCGAGTTCTGTCATATCGAGGGTGATCCCGAGGCGGTCTGCCAGCGCGCTGTGGAGCCACTCATCCCCCGTACCCTCGTCTTGCGCGATCACCGTGATTCGAGCGGGTACGTCCGCCTCCACAGCATCCCGCGCCACGATGATCTGTCCGTTATCGAGGGCCGAGCAGAGATGGTGAACGGTGTTGCGTGGGAGGCGTTCAGCCATGGCGGCGATGACAAGCTGACCGTCACATTCACCGAGCAAGCCTGTCTCGGCAATGGGCTTGCCGTGCTGCAGCGTCGCACTCAGATCAATGCCGCCCAGCAATCGTCCTTCTGGAATGTTGGCCGGGATTTTTCGCAGTCGAGATTGTCCTGAGAGTTCGGTCAGTCGCTCCAGCCAGTAGTCGCGTACAGGCCCGGGTGGCGCCCGGAGATGAGCCCCACCCAGCGGATGACCGATCAGTGCGAGGAGGGCGGCAGACCATTCAGCGTCTGCCCAGAACGAGCTGTCTTCAGTCGCGACCATTGTCGACAGCACCATCGAACAGCTCGGTGATGACGCGCTCGACCCGAATGTCAGCACTCGATTCATCAAGCGGGTCACGTCGAAGGCGATGTCGGAGCACGGACGGCGCAATCGCGCGAAGATGATCTAGCGTCGCCGAGCTCGCCCCCTCCAATGCGGCCAGTGCCCGCGCACTGCGCACCAGGGTCAGCTCACCACGGAGTCCATCTGTGCCGAGGGCGAGACAAAGCCTCGCTGCGGTCTCGAGCAGCTCTGCGGGGGTATCGACAGCGTCGAGTGCAGACCGCGCGGTTTCAATCTTTTTGCGCAGCGCGCCCTCTTTCCGCGCCCATTTTTTGCGGAAGGCTGCGCGATCGTGATCAAAGGCCTCACGCAGGCGGATAATGTCCACGCGTGTCGCCACGTCAGTGGGCGTGCGCACATCCACCGACAGACCGAATCGATCCTGAAGCTGCGGTCTTAGCTCGCCTTCCTCGGGGTTGCCGCTACCGACCAAAACAAAGCGGGCAGGGTGCCTGATGCTGAGTCCCTCGCGTTCAACCACATTTTCGCCCGACGCGGCGACATCCAGCAGCGCATCGACAATATGGTCCTCCAGCAAGTTGACCTCGTCGACGTATAGAAAACCACGGTTCGCCTGCGCCAGCAGGCCCGGCTGAAAGGCCTTCTCTCCGTTAACCAGTGCGCGCTCGATATCCAGTGCGCCGACAACGCGATCCTCTGTCGACCCTAAGGGGAGGTCGACGACAGGGATGGTCATGGTCGTGGCGTCGGGTGTGTCTTTCGGCTTGCCGCATCGATCGCAGAGCCCTGGTCGGGGCGCATTCGGGTCGCAGTGGTAAACGCAATCGCGCACTACATCAATTTTGGGGAGCAGGGCGGCGAGGGCGCGGATGGTGGTGGATTTTCCCGTGCCGCGCTCGCCCAGCACCAGCACGCCGCCAATGCCCGGATCCACGGCAGCAATCGTCAACGCCCTGCGCATGTCGTCTTGTCCGACGATGGCGGTAAACGGATAAGCGATGCTCATTAAAGCCCCCTGTCAAACCCGGTTAGTCGCGCCGCCTCTTTTTTATTGAAAAGAGGGCTACCCGTCCGGACGTCAAACAATTTATACTAATATAGTGTCAAATGTAATTGATGGCTATACCATGGCTAAGCCGCTGATGCCTGCTTTGGACGCGGAACAATTTGCGTTTCCGCTCAATGGTGGATTGACTCTTCGCGGTTATCGGGGGGAAGTCAGCGAGGGAACGCCGCTGGTTCTGCTGCATAGTATTAATGCCGCGCCCAGCGCCATGGAGATGCGTCCCCTCTTCGAGCACTACCGAGACCAACGACCCGTCTTGGCGCCAGATTTGCCAGGATTCGGGTTATCTGATCGGCCCGATATTCCCTATAGCAGCAACATGTATGCGCGCTGGCTGGCCGAGTGGCTGGGCAGTCTTGATGCACCCGCCGATGTCGTGGCGTTGTCGGTGACGGGCGAGTTCGTAGCGCGGGCGATCCTCGAGCAAGGTCTCGAGGTGCGCAGTCTGAGTCTCATTTCGCCAACGGGTATGGGGCTGCGGATGCCTCCGGTGGCGCCTAACGGATCCCGAATTGATCGGTTACTGACCTCTAGTTGGGTCGGCCGTCCGTTATTTAATATGCTGACCAGCAAGCTCAGCATCCGGTGGTTCCTCGGTCAGGCGTTTGTGGGAGCAACCCCTGAGCATCTGCTGCGATACGCCAAAGAGACGACGCGCCACCCCGGTGCGCACCATGCGCCGCTGAAGTTTTTGACCTTCAGTTTGTTCACCGAGCAGGCGATTTCCCGGTTATACAGCCGACTGAAATTGCCGTGCTTGGTGCTCTATGACCGCGACCCCAATATTGGTTTTGAGCGCCTGCCCGAGCTCACTGAGGTGCACAGCAATTGGGCTGCCAAGCAGTTATCGCCGAGCCTCGGTTTGCCGCATTGGGAGTTGACCTCAGAGACGATCGAGGCGCTGGAAGATTTCTGGACCCCGCCGGATCAGGGTGCCATGCGCTCAGGCCAAATCGGCGAGCACGGCGCGCGCCGCGAGTCGGCCTGAGAGGGTCGCCATCGGCACGCCCGGCCCGGGATGCACACTGCCGCCCGAGAGATAGAGCCCCTTCAAACGGCTTTTAGCGCCGGGTCGCGTAAAGCTGGACCACAGCCCATGTGACGCTCCGCCATAGAGCGAGCCCCCGGTACCCGGGAAACGCCCGTGCCAGTCATTGGGCGTCGTGCTGATGCAATCATCGTCCTTAAACTGCACGCCGAGTCCGCAGCGATCGAGCACCGCAAGCGCGTTGTCGCGTGTGCGCAGTACGTCGCCGCTAGACCAATTTTGGCGGTCGCCATCGGCGGGAGCATTCACCAGCATGAGCAGCCGTTCTGATCCGTTCAGCGATCCGTTTGGACCGCGATCCTGGGCGCAGAGATAGACAGTGGGCTTCTCGGGAATGCTCCGTTCCTTGAAGATGGCGCTGAATTCGCTGGGATAATCTGACTCAAAGAAGACGTTGTGATGATCCAGCGCGAAGCCCGAGGTGCTGCCTTTGATACACCAAGTCAGGGCAGATAATGCCCGGTCCTGATGGGCGCGGGGTTTCACCGCGTGCATCGCCTCCGCACCGAGTTGGCCGGTAGCCAGTGCCTCGGTGTCGCCGTTGAAGACCACAACATCAGCGGGAAGCGAGGTGCCGTCTTCAAGCCGGACCCCGCACGCCTTGCCGCGCTTCACCAGTACCTCACTGACATGTGTGTTGAGATGCAGGTCTACGCCGAGTTCGCCTGCAAGCTCCGACATCACGCTAGCTAATCGGTGCATGCCACCGTCGACGAGCCATACACCCTCGAGCTCAACGTGGGCAATTAACATGAGTGTCGCCGGTGTGGCGAGGGGCGAGGATCCGACGTAGGTGGCATAGCGCGCGAACAGTTGTCGGAGGCGCTCATCTGAGAAAAAACGCCCCAATGCGCGCCAAAGATTCGGCGCGGGTCGCGCTGCCATCAACGCGCTTGGCCGATGACCCTTCAGCACGCGGCCGACCAGCGTGAGCGGGTTTGGTTTCGACGCCTTCATGAAGGTTTCAGACAGCGCTGCATGAATGCGCGCGCTGTGCTCATAAAAACGCTCAAAGCCCTGCGCGTCATCGCTGCCCGCAAAGTCTTCAATGGATTGACGCGACTGCTCAGCGTCGGGGTAAAGATCCAAATGCCCGCCGTCTGTCCAGGCGTGGCGCGCGATGATCGGGCTTTCCAGTAGCTTGATGCGCTCATGTAGACACACGCCTGCATCGGCGAATAGCCCCTCAAAAATAGACCGCATGGTCAGCACGGTAGGGCCGCCGTCAACGGCTTTATCGTCAACCTCGCGGGCATGCATCTTGCCCCCCGGCGCGTGGCCACGCTCAAGCAGGGTGACGCGGAATCCCGCCCGCGCGAGATCGATGCTGGCGGCCAGTCCGCCCGCGCCGGCCCCGACAACAATGGCGTGGCGGTCGGTCACGCGAGGCCCAGTTTGCGTCGGGCGGGTCGTGTGACGACTCGCTGGTGGTAGATGATCAGCGCCAGACCCACCACCAGCGGAACCGCCCACAAACCGGGTTGCAATGCCAATTCCGGCAACAATCGCACCGCGCCGAAAGCAAAGAAGGCGGTATAAACCGAGATGCCTGCACCGACCAGACACTTGATGTGTTCCTTGATGCGATCAGTTGGCAGCGGCTGCGGTTTGTAGATGAACCACAGATTGGTGGCGACCGTGGCAAAGCCCACCATGGATATGCCCATCATCATGGGCTCTCCCGCCATCACGCCCCTGACAAAGCAATTGGTGGAGACTGCAGTGAGTAGCGCCTGCGACAGAAGGTTGTGCCAGACGCGATTTCGCTGATGATCGAGGCCATTGCGCAAGCTCAGCCACCCTTGCCAGGCTAGGTTGATCGTCAGGGTAGCGAGGTAGAGCATCATCCAGCCAAAGATATTGGTGATGGCCTGAGGGTCCGAAAAGATCTCATGTTGTGCGAGATGGGGGTGTGTGCCTGTCGGATCCGACAGTGTGGTCAAGCTGATCGCGACTGCCGTAAAGCCGGTGGCAATCATCGATTGCACAAAAAGGGTGCCTGCCCGCTTATGGAGTGTGCCGCCCTTTTTCCCCGCTACGGGAATCCACACCACGACAAGGCCTACCGTGCCTGTGGCGATGTGGAGTCCGACTAACCACTCAAACAGTGTGTGGGTCGACAGCATCACATCCCCCCTCCATACTGATCCTGCTGTGTTGGGGTGCTGAGATGACAGTCGCGGAACATTACATTCCTCCCAAACCACTCTCGCTGTGGGCTGTCGTGGCGCTGGCTCGGGTGCTGTGGAAGGGCGACGGTAACTTGCTCGAGCTGTTGCCCGCGGCTGCCTATCATTTTGACGTCGGCAATCTGGGTTATTCGCGTCGCTCGACCGTACTGTTCAACGACCCCGATGCCGTCCGCGAGATCATGCGCGATGCCGATGGCATCTTCCCGAAAAGCGATTTGATGGTCAGCGCGTTGGAGCATTTGATTGGTGACAGTATTTTTGTCACCGACGGCGAGCGCTGGAAACGTCAGCGCGCCATGATCGACCCGGCTTTCTCGCACATGCGAATTAGCCACGCCTTTGGCGCAATGAAAGCGGCGGTTGATGATCACGTATCGACCTTGCAGGAGAGGGCGGCCTCGGGAGAGACCTTTTCCCTTGATCTGGCGATGAGCCATCTGACCGCCGATATCATTTGCCGCACCGTGTTTTCGACGCCGCTTCAGACCGGTGTGGCTGTCGATATTTTTGAGGACTTCAATCTCTTTGAGCGCTCGGCGGTGCAGGTCGACGTGCTGCGCCTGATTTTCAAGCCGGCCTGGAGTGATATCCCGCAACCCCCTGAAGTGTTGGCCGCTTGTGAGCGTATTCGCCGTCACCTGGGCACGCTGGTGGACTCGCACCTCGAGCACCCCGAGTCTTTTGATGACATCGCGAGCAGTGTGATTGCCGCGAGAGATAACGAGACGGGCGAGCCGTTCACGCGTGAAGAGCTCATTGATCAGCTTGGCGTCTTTTTTCTTGCTGGCCACGAGACAACGGCCAGTGCACTGACCTGGGCGTTCTACATGCTCGCTGATCAGCCGCATTGGCTGGATCGGTTGCGCGAGGAGATTGCGTCTGTCGTGGGCGATGCACCGCTGACGTTCGAGCACACGCGTCAGTTGCCGCTGATCAAAGCTTTTTTCAAAGAGACGTTGCGGCTGTACCCGCCCATTACCTTTATGCCGCGTGTCGCGCTGCGCGAGGCGACGGTGGCCGGGCGACGGTTGCGTAAAGGCGCTCTGGTCATGATTGCGCCGTGGACGCTGCAGCGTCACAGCAAATGGTGGCCGGACCCGCACGCCTTCAAGCCCGAGCGTTTTTTGCCCGACCAGGAAAAGACCTTGCCGCAGGGTGCCTATATTCCTTTCGGCCAAGGGCCTCATACCTGTGTGGGTGCAGGTTTCGCGCAGACCGAAAGCGTGCTGATTCTGGCTGAATTGGTGCGCCGCTTTGACTGGATTTTGACCCCGGGTCAGACAGTGCGACCCGCGGCGCGCATGACGACGCGTCCGGTCAATCAGGTCACGCTTCACGTTCGCCCCCAAGGGTCTCAGCGTTAGATAGCGCTGTTGGCTCCGCCTTGAACCAGTGCCAAGCGATATCGCACTGGCTCGCGTCGCCAATCGGCATGCGCTCGCGAATCGATTTCCAAATAAATTCCCAGCATAGGGGTGTCATCAGCAGAAAGGGGAGCGGGTCTCTCCAAGACCAGACCACATCGCGCGATACCAGCAGATCTCTCAAGCAGCGGAGCAGCTCGGGTACGCGTAATCGCAACAGGTGCTTGTAAGCCTCGGTTAGCGTCGAGTAGCTCCACTGTGCTCGCTTACCCGCAGGCGTGATCGAGGCGGGTGTCGAAGCCTCGCCCATGACCGCGGCACCCAGCCAGGCCTCGTCAATAAAATGGATGCCGCTACTCGCGCGCGGGTTGCACTCAATCCCCCACGGAATCCCGCCACGGTCCAAAATAAAATCGAAGCTAAGGAAGCCTGTGGTGCCGGTGTCGGCGACAAACTGTTCAATCCACTGCTTGACCGAGAACGGTGTCGGCGCGCTTTGAAAGCCCACGGCCACGGTGCCGCTATGCGTGCTGCCGCGATAGCTCGCTGTGGCCATCACTTGTCCGTCTTCGACCCAGCTGATGGTGTACAGGTGGGCGCCCTCGACCTTGCGCTGCACCAGTAGCTCGTTTGACGGTGGCGGCAATGAGCTCCCGGGTGGGAGGAATGAGATGTCGGTACCCGAACAGCCCCGGCGGGGTTTCAGAACGCACTCGGTTTGGCGCACCAAAGCGCGAGCCTCAGGGTCAGCTGTGGTAAACACGGACGGTGCCGTCACCCCCCGATCAATGGCGTGACTTACGAAGGCAAGCTTGTCATGCCATTGCGCGATCCATGGTGCCGAGGGCCCCACGTAGCGGACGTGCGCTGGCAGCTTCGGCGCCAGATTGGCAACGTGACAGACTTCTTCGGAAACGGGTACGAGGTCAGTCACCTGCTCTCGATCAATAATCTCGAGAATGTCCCTTTCCCATGCGCGGATATCGGCGTTGGGGGCGGCCACTTGATAGTTTTTGGAGACTGACCGGCTCACGGAGCAGAGCTGACGCTTGAGTGGGTCGGCCACCAGAACGCGGACACCATGGCGATGAAGGCCGCGCGCCAGCGTCAACGCCTTGGGAAATCGTCCAACTGTCAGAAGTGCCGTTCTATCCACGGTTTTGAGCCAATACTGCCCCTTTGTATCAATACTTTTACTGTATTTGCGTCTAACAATCTATACATATTCTTGCCACTGCGCGGTCCGATGGTGCTCGGCAATCATCACGAGCCGGGTCATGTGCAAACACAGCTCGGACCTGGGTGCCGATAACGGGTCGTGATGCTAGTGAATGGCCCGTTGTAGGGTTTATGCGGGGACACCGGGTTCCCGGATTGTTTGAGTCTGCTGGAGGGTGTTGAAGTGGCGTCACTGTCCTGAAGTTATTAACGCGTCTTGAAGTGGTTGCCGGGTTTTGAATGAGTGTCGCGGGCTGGACCCTCATGCCGCATGGCGTGCCTGATGGCCTCATGCCTTGAGGCATGCTCTGTGAATCGGCGAGCGCTGGGGTGTCTCCGCAGAAAGGCGCACCATAGAACGGCCGACGGACCTCGATCGAGTCAGAAGCTGGGCAAACGTCCGATGAGGCTAAGACATTTCCGTGCTAGCCGCGTACCAAGATGATAGTCAGTGGATCCATTCGCCTGTCTTTGTCAGGGGCAGAGCACCGAGCCACAACGCTGTTTAACGGGAACGGGTTGCGTTATCGTGCCCGGTCACTGAAATACCTGCCCATTGCGGGTAACCAACCAGCCAAGATTTGAGAGCAATTTATGAACGCCAAAGCGGAATTACCCGGTCACGCTCAGTACCCTCATTTATTTTCACCGTTGGACCTGGGTCATACGCAACTCCGTAACCGCTGCATTATGGGTTCTATGCATACGGGCCTCGAAGAGCAGCCCGATGGCTTCGAGCGCATGGCCGCGTTTTACGCAGAGCGCGCTGCGGGCGGGGTCGGCATGATCATCACCGGCGGCATTTCTCCCAACGAGGAAGGCGGGCTGGTCGTGAAGGGGGAGGATGGTAAACCTCTCGCTGCCGCGTCCAAATTGAATACGGAAGAAGAGGCGGCGGGTCACCGCATCGTCACCGACGCGGTTCACAAAGCGGCGCCTGATTGCAAAATCTGCCTACAAATTCTGCACATGGGTCCCCTGGCGTATAACGATGCCGCGGTGGCGCCGTCGCCGGTGCGTTCCCGTATTGGCGCGTTTTCGCCCAACGAGCTCGATGAGGCGGGTATCGAAAAGCAGATTGCTGACCATGCGCACTGTGCCAAGCTCGCCCAGCAAGCGGGTTATGACGGCGTTGAGATTATTGGTTCGGCGGGTTACCTGCTCTCGACCTTTCTCGTAGAAAAAACCAATCAGCGAACTGATCAGTGGGGCGGCAGTTATGAGAATCGCATGCGCTTCCCGGTCGAGGTCGTCCGTCGCGTGCGTGAGGCCGTGGGTCCTGACTCGATCGTGATCTTCCGCATCGCCGCCATGGACATGCTTCAGGGCGGGATGAGCTGGGACGAGATCGCGCTGTTGTCCAAGGCTATCGAAGCCGCTGGTGCGTCGATCATTTCCACGCATTTCACCTGGCACGAGTCTCAGGTGCCGACGATTGCGACCATGGTGCCTCGCCGTGCCTTCACCGGCGTCACTAAGCGAGTCCGTGCGGAAGTATCGATCCCGGTCATTACTTCGAACCGCATCAATATGCCCGATGTCGCGGAGGCCGTACTGGTCGATGGTGATGCTGACCTCGTCTCGATGGCGCGCCCGATGTTGGCCGATGCCGAGTTGATGCGGAAAGCCGCCGAGGGGCGCGAGCACGAAATCAATACCTGTATTGCCTGTAATCAGGCCTGCCTCGATCACACCTTCGCCATGAAGACCACCTCGTGTCTGGTCAACCCGCGCGCCTGTCACGAGACGCTCATCAAATGGGGCCCCGCTACTGACACCAAAAATATCGCGGTTGTGGGTGCTGGTCCTGCCGGACTGGCCTATGCCACGGTGGCGGCGGAGCGTGGTCATTCCGTCACGCTATTCGATGCCGCGGATGAAATCGGTGGACAGTTCAACCTGGCGAAACAGGTGCCGGGTAAAGAGGAGTTCCACGAGACGCTGCGCTACTACCGGGCGATGCTCGAGAAGCATGCGGTGACGGTAAAACTGGGTGAGCGCGTTGATGCTGCGCAACTCGCCGCAGCGGGATTTGATCACGTCGTGGTCGCCACAGGCATTAACCCGCGTAAACCCGATATCCCTGGGATGGATCACGAGAAAGTCGTGGGCTACATCGACGCCATCAAGGGCAACAAAGCCATTGGGAAGAAAGTGGCCGTGGTCGGTGCCGGGGGTATCGGCTTCGATGTCACCGAGTTGATTACCCATGAAGGCAAGAGCTCCGCTTTGGACATCGATTTGTTTGCTCAAAGAGTGGGGCGTTGATTTTGAAAACCACCCGCGCGGTGGCGTGACGGGTGTTGAGCCGGTGGTGAACAAAGCGGATCGCGAGGTTTGGCTCATGCAGCGCAAGGACACGCCGGTCGGACGCGGTCTGGGTAAAACCACGGGCTGGACCAAACGTCTGTTGCTCAATCGACGCGGCGTCAACATGGTCAATGCGGTCGAATATGTGCGCATTGATGATGCCGGTCTGCATGTCTTGATTGGCGGGCAACCGAAGACCTTTGATGTCGATACCGTGATCATCTGTGCCGGACAGGAGCCCGAGCGAAGCTTGTACGACGCCCTCGAGGCAGAAGGCGTATCGGTTGAGCTGGTCGGGGGTGCTTTTGAGGCCGCTGAACTCGACGCCAAGACAGCGATCAATCAGGCCACTCAGCTCGCGGCGGCGATCTAAGCGCCGCTTCATTCCGGGCGCCGCGTCGCCCGGGGGTCTTCAGGTTTTAGTGCATCTGCGCGTGACAGGTCAGCCAATGGCTGGCACTCTGCGCGCCGTTACGGTTTTCACAGTGTGTTTATAGAGGAAGTTCATTCATGGCCCGTTGGGAATGCATCGTCTGCGGACTGATTTACGACGAGAAAGAAGGCTGGCCTGAGGACGGCATTGCGCCGGGTACCAAGTGGGAAGATGTTCCCGACGATTGGACCTGCCCGGATTGCGGTGTCGGCAAAGCGGATTTTGAACTCATCCCCGGCTCGGATGACGGCGAGGCGCCGGCAGATGACGCCGCACCCGCGGCCGCCGATGACACTGTCGCTCGCTCTATCGTCGTCATGGGTGCGGGTCTCGCCGGTTACGGGCTGGTGCGCGAGCTCCGTCGTAAAGACGACGCGGTGGCCATTACCGTGCTGACTGCCGATGGCGGTGAGGGCTACTCAAAGCCCATGATTTCCACGGGCTACACCAAAGACCTCAATGCCGACAAGCTCGCTGCGCAAAGTGCCGAAGAGCTGGCAGAGCAATTGAATGTCACAGTCCGCACCCGCACGCGGGTGGCCAGTATCGATACCGCAGCGCAAGTCGTGAACATCGAGGGTGGCGAGGCGCTGCCCTACAGCGAACTCGTGCTCGCGCTGGGTGCAGAGCTCATTCGGCCGCCAATCTCTGGCGATGCGGCGGATGACGTGCTGGGTGTTAATGATCTCGATGACTACCGCCGATTTCAGGATCTGCTGGCTGCCAAGGGCGCCAAAAAGATCGCGATCATCGGTGCCGGCCTGATTGGCTGCGAGTTCACTAACGATCTGGTCAATGGGGGCTTCACGGTTGAAGCGGTAGACCCCATGGGATGGTGTCTGCCCACCTTGCTCCCCGAGCGCTCAGGTCGGGCGGTGCAGGCTGCATTGGAAGCGAAGGGCGCCACATTCCACTTTGGCCCGCTGGCGACAGAGGTGAACCGCGCGGGTGAGGGTTATGTGGTCACGCTCAACAACGGCGACACCATTGAAGCCGACGCGGTGCTCTGTGCAGTTGGTGTGCGGCCGCGCACGGGGCTGGCCAGTGACGCAGGCGTAGAGGTGAATCGCGGCATCGTGACCGACCGAACGCTCCGTACCAATGTGCCGAATGTTTACGCCATGGGCGACTGCGCCGAGGTGGCGGGACACGTTCTGGTTTATGTCGCACCGCTGATGGCCTGCGCGCGTGCGTTGGCTGCAACATTGGCAGGTGAACCCACAGAAGTCAGTTATCCCCCAATGCCGGTTGCCATCAAAACGCCAGCCTGTCCGGTGGTGGTATCGCCGCCCGCCAAAGACGCAGCGGGGATTGGCACTTCGAGGGCGAGGCCCCCGATATCAAGGCGCTGTTCCGCTCTGATGCCGGCGACTGTTGGGCTTTTGCGCTCACGGGTCAGGCCGTCAAGGAGCGAATGGCCTGACCAAGGAGCTGCCCGACATCCTGGGGTGATCCCTATCTATTAAGCAGGGCGCCCGGGTGAGGGCGCCGTGCGTTTGGACTATCTAATTGCCACACGGTGCCCGCTATACTGCGGACGTTATGTTGAGATCAGCATCGGAATCCGTGTGAACCCAGCTCCTACCGATCAAACTGCGCTTGCCAGAGCCTGGGAGCCGTTGCAAATCGGGCCCATCACGCTGCGCAACGCATTCATCAAGGCGGCGACTAACGAAAATATGTCGAAGAAAGGCGTGCCGACCCAGGCCATGCTCGAGCATCATCGCGCGCTTGCAGAGGGCGGTGTGGGAATGAGCACCATGGCGTATCTCGCGGTCGAGAAAACGGGGCGTACCCTCGCGGATCAAATTTGGCTCCGGCCCGAGGTGATGGCGGATCTGCGCGCCGTGACCGAAGCGGTGCACACAGCCGGCGGCAAGATTTCGGCGCAAATTACCCACGGTGGGTCTTTTGTCACCGGCACCTTCGTGCCCGCGCCGTTACAGAGCGCCAGCGGTGGCCTCAATGCGGCGGGACTGCTATGCGGCAATGTGCTCCGGCGTGCCATGAACCGTCGCGACATGGATGCCATGGTGGCCCGTTTTGTTGAAGGAGCGGAGCTTTGTGTCGAGGCGGGCTTTGACGCCGTGGAGATTCACATGGGCCACGGCTACCTGCTGAACCAGTTTATTTCCCCCATGGACAATCGCCGTAAGGATGAGTTCGGTGGCTCGGCTGAGAATCGCGTGCGGTTCCCCGCACGTGTCTTGCAGGCGGTTAAGGCAGCCGTCGGCGACCGGATCGCGGTGCTCGCTAAAATCAACGTCGACGATGGTCGCTCACGGGGAGCGCACGTGGAGGATGCCATCGTCACCGCGAAGGCATTGGAAGCGGCCGGTGCGGATATGCTGGTGCTGTCGGGTGGCCGCAATGTGGAGTCCAACTGGTTTACCTTTGGCAGCAGCATGAACCTCGAGGCCATGATGCGGGTGATTGGTAAATGGACGCTGACGGGCATTGCCGTGGCAAGCACGGCGCGCACGGCGCCCAAGGTCGCCTTCAAGGAATTGTATTTCTGGGACTACTCCACGCAGATTCGCAGCGCGGTCTCAATGCCGCTTGCCTATATCGGCGGTGTAAAAAGCACCGCCAACGTTGCGCAAATTATGGCTGGTGGCTTTGAAGGGGTAGTGATGGGGCGTGCGCTACTTCGTGAGCCTGATCTCATCAATCGCTGGCAGGCCGCACCGGAGGAGCCCTCTCAGTGTGACAGCTGCAATAGCTGTCTGGCTTATATCTATCACCCGGCAGGCACTTGGTGCATTCACCGCCCCGCCAACGAGCTCGAAAAAAATCTGATTCCGGCCTCGCAGGTGGCCTGAGGCGTCAGCCGTCTAAGAGCGCTTCCAATTTTTCCTGATCGGCGACAAAGCGCCGGATCCCGTCGCTCAGTTTCTCGGACACCATCGGGTCCTGATTGTTTCCAAACAGAAAATCGCTGTGGCTGAGTGGTGACGGCGCCGGCGCGCGGTCGCCGCTATCAGACAATCGCTGTGGCAAGTTACGTTCGTCAGATTCTAATTGCTGTAACAGATCGGGGCTGATGGTCAGCCGATCACAACCCGCAAGTGCCTCGACCTGTCCGGTATTCCGGAAGCTTGCTCCCATCACCACTGTGCCATAGCCGTGGGCTTTGAAATGGTTATAGATCCGCGTGACCGACTGCACGCCCGGGTCATTGGTGGGGTCTTCAATAACGAGATCGGTATTGGCGGTATACCAATCGGTGATGCGCCCGACAAAGGGCGAGATCAGAAACACGCCAGCATCAGCGCAGGCGCAGGCCTGCTCGAAGCTGAAAATCAGCGTGGCGTTACAGTGAATGCCGCACTGTTCGAGCGCCTTGGCGGCACGGATCCCTTCCCAGGTCGCGGCAACTTTGATGAGGACGCGGTCTGCACCGATACCGGCATCGGCATATAGCCCAATCAGTTTTTCTGCTTTGGCAATGGTCGCCTCGGTATCAAACGACAATCTCGCGTCGACCTCGGTGCTGATGACGCCCGGTATGACCTCATTAATGCGGGAGCCAACGCTCACGGCAAAGCGATCGACCTTATCGGCAACCGCATCTTGCGATGCTTTTAGTGCGCTAACTTCGCCAGCAAACTCTGGCAGCGCCGCGGCCTTCAGTAGCAGCGAAGGGTTAGTCGTTGCATCGGTAGGGCGTAGCCGCGTGATGGCCTCGAGGTCTCCCGTATCGGCGACGACGGTGGTCATGGTGCGAAGTTGTTCAAGCTTGTTCATCAACTGTTTCTCGTTTTCCAGCTATTAATAGACACAGCAGCGAGCGACCTAAGTGATACTGGTGCAAGCCTCATATCCATCATGACCTCTTTAAGCCCGGCGCATGATCCGCCCTGAGGTAAGCGTGCAAATTGGGTCGCAAGGTGCACTGTCAGAATAGCAAAGCGATGTCGCCTCTGCGCGCTGAACCTCTATACTCTGCGCTCCATTACTCAAGAGTTCACTGCCATGCACGCCATGAAGCTCGCCGCCCCGGGCGGTATTGATCAACTTTCACTCACCGAGATTGAGCCTCGGGCACCGGGCTTCGGTGAGATTCAGGTAGAGATCAAGGCGACGTCACTCAACTTTCATGACTACGCCGTCGTGACGGGTTTGATCCCTGCAGAGGATGGCCGCATTCCCATGTCTGACGGTGCGGGTGTGGTGACCGCTGTGGGTGACGGCGTGACGGCTTATTCGGTAGGCGACAAAGTTCTAAGCTATTTCTTTCCTAACTGGGCCGGTGGCCGACCCACACTTCCCGACTTGATCGGAGTGCCCGGTGATCACGTCGACGGCTTTGCCGCGCAGACAGTGACCATGCCCGCGACCGCCTTCAGTCGCATGCCGACCAACATGGATTTCGATGCCGCCTCGACTCTGAGTTGCGCGGGTTTGACGGCGTGGCGCGCGCTGGTTGTAGAGACCAATCTTAAGCCCGGTGACTGGGTGCTCGTTCAGGGGAGCGGTGGTGTATCCGTCGTTGCCTTGCAAATGGCGCGCATGATGGGTTGCCGCGTGATTGCCACGTCATCCTCGGATGCCAAGTTGGAGCGACTCGGTGAACTCGGCGCGGAGCATCTAATCAACTACAAAACCCATGCGAACTGGGGAGAGCAGGCGTTTGAGCTCACCGGTGGTGCGGGTGTGGATCTGGTCGTGGAAGTGGGTGGCCCCGGGAATCTGCCCCAGTCAATTAACGCACTGGCGATCGACGGTTGCATCAGCCTGATCGGGGTGCTGACGGGGTGGTCGGGTGAGGTGCCCACGGCGGCTCTCATGACCAAAAACGGGCGCATCAGTGGTATCACGGTGGGCAGTCAGGCGGATCAGGCCAACATGATCGCGGCGGTTGAGGCTCACGATCTGCAGCCGGTTATCGATAAAACGTTCTCACTCACCGAGCTGGGTGACGCTTTTTGCTATCAGGAATCACAGCAACACTTTGGTAAGATCTGCGTTTCAATGACGTAAATCATGTTTGATACGGGAGACCGAGACGTGCAACAAGTTAGAGGCGAGACAAAAGACTGCACCCTCTCTGCGCGTGACGAACCGCTTTGCCCAAGTCTGGCTATTGCGGTCTGGAAAAGACACTGGTTGCCGCGCGCAATCACGTTTCGCCTTCGGCGGGTAACGTCTGTGACGAGGCAAGCATCCGTCGCAATCGGTTTGGCCTTGGCTTCTCTCATCATCCCGAAAATGACACGCGCTGAGTCGCAGCACGCCTATCTGTCTGATCGACATCACATTACTGTCGGTGGTTACGCACAGTCGAGTGATGCGAGCTTGACGACAAGTCGATAAGGCTTCGATCCGACCGCCGTCACTCTGGGTGCTATCGGTCTCGATGACAAGGACTCAACGTGGATGCTTGAGTATCGATTCCGGAAAAATGAGCGCTGGCAATATTCAGCGTCGATTTATCGGTATCGGCGAAATGGCGCTGTGTCTGCCGAGACGTCTTTTAACTTCGACGGTGTGGACATCGACGTCGGCGCGTTTGCCGAGTCGGATCTGACGATTGATACCTACATCTTTGACGCGATGTATACCCTTCGACGAACCGATCACTCCGAGCTCACCATAGGGGGTGGATTACACGTGCTTGATAACGATGTCATTATCTCGACACGCGTCAACAGTGGCTCAGATGTGGTGGAAGGCGAGACAGGGAGGGCCGCTCTCGTGGCACCACTCCCCAATTTTAGAGCGAGCTATTTTCATGCGCTGAGCCCCAAGGTATCGTTTGCCGCGACCGCTGGCTGGCTTTCGCTCACATACGATGACTACGATGGCGATTTTCGTTATCTCCATTTGAAGGGTCAGTATCAGGTGAGTGACGCGATTGGTTTGATGGTGGGTTACCAGTTTGCAGGTGTCGACGTTCAGGAAAATCTAGATTCTGGCCTGAATCGCTTCGATGTCGATTTCTCGGGTGTGACCTTTGGTGTGACCTTTGGTGTGACTTACTCTTTTTAACTGCTGTTGAGCCGCAGGTGGTTTGAGTCGGCTCTCCCTTTCCCCTATGGTGATCTTCAGGCGGCCACTAAGCGCCGTGATAAAAGGGGATCACAACAATGAAAAGATGGTTTTGGTTGGCATCGTTTGCTGCCACAACAACTCTGGCGAATGCCGGTGAACCCGAGGGACCGCACGACGGTGCCGAATGGCAAATCTGGGCGTATTCATCAGCCGCACCTGCACCATTAGGCACTAACACCACCGTGCTGGGTTTGGATGGGACGGTGCTGCGCGAGGGCAGCAACGGCTGGACCTGCATGGTGGGCAATCCACGACCTGCCCCTGAGGGCGGCTGGCCCACCGCGCACGACGCGATGCCTGTCTGCACGGACAAGGTCGGTATGAAGTGGATGAGTGATTTCATGGCCGGTCAGGACCCTGATATTGAGCGCGATGCATTCATGTGGATGCTTCATGGTGATGTGGGTGAGGACAATACGACTGCCGGCGTGTTGAACAAGGCAGATGCCAAAGACCCCTCGCAATGGATCGAGTCCGGCCCACACTTGATGTTGCTACCGGCTGACCCATCTTCGCTGGATGGTATGAGTGATGACTTTAATACCGGCGCGCCCTACGTGATGTTTCCGGGCACCCCCGGCGCGCACGTCATGATCCCGACTGCGGGTTACTACGAGTATCAGGATCCACAATAAACCGTGCCGGAGGCCTGGCTGATGCATTGGCCTCCAGACAGAAGGAGAAACACTATGACAATGATGAGAACAACAGCGTGTGCGCTACTGAGTTTTGTACTTTCCGCAACGGTCTCTGCCGGTCATCACGAAAAAGGTGAAGCGCCGATGTTGGCCGCGAAGCCCGGCCAGATCGTGATTGTTTACCACTGGCCCTGCGCTGACGCCGACAAGGGACTGGCGTTGCTCAAAGAGATGATTGCCTACGAGCGCGATGCGTCACCTTACCCGTACTCGGCAGCGCCGGCGATTCATGCCGATGGCGCGGTCGTATCAGTCGACGTGCATTCCTCGGCCGAATCAATGGAGAAAGCGGTTGCCTGGCAAGGCGCTGATGCGACCTGGCAGGCACAGTTTGCTGAAATGGAAGCGGCATGCGGTTCAGTGGATGACCTGTCCACTAATGTGCTGACCATGAAGTAATGCATGACGGATGTGCAGAAGAACCCGGCTTCTGCCGGGTTTTTTTATTCCGCCGATATTTGTCTCACGCAGACGCGGGCACTTGGGGTGGGGCGATTCTGTCAAAGAGCTTGTGAGGGAGTCAGCTTGGTAGCATGTGTCTGGCCAAGCTAAATAGCTAGAGCCGGTAAAAAGCGGCAAAGGACAGCACGGTCACATGCGGTCGGTTTTCTCGTCGCGCTCCTCTCGCACCTGTTTACGGTGCTCCCAGATGGCGTAGGCCGCGCCGGCCACGATTAGCACGCTCAGCAGTAAGACCTGCGTCGCACTAAAGCCGTAGAGGCCACATTCCGTGAGCCGCTCGATAAAGGAATAGGTGCTGACAGGACAATCCATAGAGCGATTACCGTAACGCCGTTTTCCCAGTGTACGCGTTCGTCAGCAGATGGCTATTTTTAAGCGTCTGATCAGGCCTCCGGCAGCAGTTTCTAGCCATATGTTCATTAGATGAGAGCGTATCCGCTAGTAGCCGTGGTTTTGTTCTGCATCACCTTGTAATCCAGCAGACAAGGACTGAACGTTTGTACCTCGGGAGTAACGGGCAAGCTGACTTAACGCTTAACTATTTTTATTCCTGAAGACCAATCTCTTCCTGAAGTGCCTCGAGTTCAGCGGATGTGCCCAGCATGCTCGCTCCCACCTCGTGCCCCAGCGCATATTGGGGTGGCACGATCTCTGGGTGTTCCCCCGGTGCACCGGGTGGCGTGTAGTAACCGAGCGCGTACTGTCCCATGGAATAACCAATCAATTCCTGTAGGTCGGGGTCGAGGTCTTTGGCAATCTCTGGAGGGCAGGTTAAGTACTGGTTTTCTTCCTGACGCAGCCAGCCCAACGCATAGGTGATGTTGATGCCAATGCGGTCAGCATCACTTCGGTTCTCGCCACCGCCGTGGAAGACCGAGCCCGAGTACACCAGTACCGAGCCTGCTCGCATTTCCGCCTGTGTTATCTGCTCGGGTTCGATTGTTGCGTCGTCTGGCCACTGGGTGCTGCCGGGCACCACCTGTGTCGCCCCGTTCTCTGAGGTGAACTCGGTGATGGCCCAAATGGTGTTGAACTGCGGCTCTACGTGGGCGAGGTGGGAGCCCCAGGCCCAACGGTCGCGGTGAATTAGCTGTGCTGTTTCACCCGGGCCAATGCGAATGATCTGTGTGAGGTGTAACTGCACGGTTTGGCAGTAAGGTTCCAGGAATAGCTTACAGGGCGCGAGAATATCGGGGTGCGCGATCAGCTCCCGGCACTTCTGTGAGCGAACCATCAGGCCGCCGGTACGCGTTGTTTTAAAGCCCGCAAAGTCGTCAAAACCGAGATTGGAGCCCTCCATGTAGGGGTCAGTCTCGCCTCGCAGTTCTGTGATGAACTCCGCGCTCAAGACATCATCAATAATAATGGCGCCATCTTCTTTGACGGCATCGGCGAGTACTTGCGCGTCGGTGTGAAGCGAGAAATGTCGGATCTCAGGCATGATGTTACGTCCTCGTTAGTCCAGCATGGCCACGCATTTGATTTCGATCTTGAGGGCTGCATCTACCAGCGCTCCGACCTGAACGAGTGTCTGACTCACTTCTGGTGCTTTGCCATAGATCGCGTGTCGTGCACTAAACAGCGCCTCCACTTGGGCCATGCAGTCGTTTACATCTGTGACAAACCACGTCTCGTCGACGATGTTGTCCATGTTGGCGCCGAACTCGGCTAGCACCGACGCCACATTGTGGTAGGCGAGTTGCATCTGCGATACCAGATCGGCCGGGATATTGCCGGCCTCGTCCATGGCGACTTGTCCAGCGAGGTAAAGCGTCTTGCCGACCTGAACGCCTTGGCTAAATAAGTCGGCGTAGGGTCCGCTGCGGAAGAGTGTCTTCTCGATAGGCATGCTCGATCTCCAGACTGTGCTCTGTTGAAGGCGACGCTCTCATACTAGCGCCTCGCGCTGCTGTTGTCGGCTGCTTCGGAGCAGGAGGAGACGAGTTGTGATGGATGGGTGAGTGGCTAATTAGCACTGACGCTAATCTCCATTCGCTAATCATGCCGCCTGCTGATGAATCGCTCGCGCCAGCGCGTCAAACCGCTTCCGGTTCATAGACGGCACGCCGCTACCTTGCTGGCCAAAGAGGGACGGGTCGAGGGGTAAACCAGGTGAGTTGGTGAACCTGATCTCTTTCCTCAATGAGAGCCAAATCAGTGGCGTCTCGGGCTTCGTAGAAATGCCAGGCATCTGGCAGGGGGACTCGCGTTCAAACAGCGTTCGCCCTCGCGCGACCCGGTCGTGTAAGTGCGTCCGGATGATGCCCTGCGTGCTGAGCATCCGATTGCCACCGGATTGGGCCGCCCGTTGTTGCAGCAGTGACCAGGCTCGAGACGAGATGCCGACAATGGGCCACCAGTGAAAGTGCCACTCGTCGTTGCGCTGCAAAAACGCCTCCAGCGCCAAATATTGGGCACTCAGGCAGGCGCCTGTTTTTTTACCCAAAGCAAACTGCGCCTCGTAGACCGATTGAAAGTACGCTGCCTTGTCCATTGAGCCTCCCTGCCGAATGGCCATGTTTTCGGTGTGCCTCGCTCTAAAAAAAGGCCCCGCAGTGCGGGGCAAAGAAGGAGCCACTCAAGACGACGGATCGGGTGTTGAACTGGAGGTCAGGTCAACTCAGAGATCACCGATCCGCCGATGAACCCAGTATCGGGAAAAGAGGAGATGAGGAATTGACCAGCTATGCCAAGGGGTTGGCATAACGCGCCAACCGGCCAGAGGCATAGGATTATCGACTCAAAGCGTGGGCTGCCGCTTGAATGGCTGACTCGGTCTGGTCCAGATCGGCCTCTGTGAGGGCAAGGTGCGGGTAGATCTTGGCGGGAGATTTCAGAATGCCTTGCTCGCGAAGCACGCGATTGAAAGTGCCTTGCGCTGTCTTGTCGGCGGCCAAGGTGTCGCGGTAATCGCGGATCGGCGTCTCAGTAAACACCACATCAAACAGCATGGGGTCGCCAACGAGCTGGAACGGGATGCCTGTGGGCGCGAGGGCCTCTTGGAGCATCTGTTGAATACGGACCCCGTATTCGACCATCACCTCATAGGTACCGGACCGCGACAGCACTTCGAGGGTCGCGAGCCCGGCCACAGAGGCTAATGGATTCCCGGAGAGGGTACCGACCTGCATGAGCCATTGTGCGCCGGCCTGTGATTTATCAAACAGGCGCATGATTTCGGTGCGGCCTGCGACTGCGGCCAGCGGCAGGCCGCCGCCAATCGTTTTACCGAGCGTGCACAGGTCGGGTGTGACGCCATATTTTGCCTGCGCACCGCCCCATGCGAAGCGGAAGCCCGTGACGATCTCATCAAAGATCAGCAGGCTGCCGTGCTGATCGCAGAGCGCGCGCAGATGCGCCAAGAAACCGGGTTCCGCAGGAATGATGCGCTGCAGTGGCTCGGCAATGATTGCGGCGATGCGCGCGCCGTGCTCGGCGAATAATGCATCCAGCTGTGCAGGGTCATTCCAGGCCGCAATGAGCACGCCCTCGCGGGCTTTCTCGAGAATGCCAGCTGAATCGGGCTCAGCTTCGGGGAAGGGGCGGAGCTCGGTCGGGCTCAAGCTCATTTGACCCTCATCACTCATGCCGTGGTAGCCGCCCTCAAACTTGATGATGAGATCGCGGCCGGTATAGGCGCGGGCTAGGCGGATGGCAAACATGTCGGCTTCGCCGCCGGTTGAAACGTAGCGGAGCTGCTCAGCGCAGGGGACCGCTTCGCAAATCCGCTCGGCCAGCTCGATCCCCTGAGGATTATTGGCAAAGAAGGTAAAGCCGTCGCGCAACTGCTTTTCGACGGCCTCCACGACTTCGGCGTGCCCGTGCCCCAGCAGCATCGGGCCCGGAGCCGATCAAGTAGTCGATGTACTCGTTACCTTCAACATCCCACACGCGGGAACCCTGACCGTTCTTGATCACCAGCGACGGGTCGAAGTTGCCAAAGCCACCACCGGGCAGCACGGCCTGTGCGCGGTCAGTCCAGAACGACATCGGGGTCTCCCAATACGTTGAGGTCGGGTTCGACGCCGAGGCCGGGCCGATCCGTGGGGCCAATCGCGCCTTCACTGCGCACGGGGCTGTTGGGGTCAAGTCGGGGCCCCACGTAACCTGAAAGGTCACACACGTTCATGACGGCCTCCGGCGGTGTCGCGGCGGCCAGATGGAGTGCCGCGGCGGTCACGATATCCGAGCCCCAGGTATCTTCCACGCACATCTTGATGCCCAGTTGCACGCAAGTGTCGCGGGCCTCGACGGCGGCACTTAGGCCACCGAATTTGGAGATCTTTAGCGCGACGGCATCGATACAGTCGAGCCGATTAGCGGTCTGCAGATCGGCGCAGGACTGGGCGTTCTCGTCGATCTTCATCGGGAGCAGGGTGGCGTTTTTCACGCTCGCGCACTCCTCGAGCGTCTGGCAGGGCTGCTCGAGCATGATGTCGAGGTCGGCCACTGCGCGACCCACTCGAATCGCATCGAGTTTGGTCGAACCGCAGTTCCAGTCGCCGTAGACGCGGGGTCCATCGCCCACCGCCTCACGCACTTTGCGCAGGCGCGCGACGTCGGCTTGCCAGTCATCATCCGCACCGAGTTTGCATTGGAACTGCCGGATACCGTCGGCGTAGGCTTCCCGGGCAATCTCCACCATCGCATCGGGATCGATACAGGTAATCGAGTGGTAGGTGGGAATGCGGGTCGCGTGTAATCCACCCAGCAGGGCGTAAAGCGGTTGATTGGCGGCCTTGGCATTGATGTCCCATAGCGCCATGTCGATCGGGGATTTGGCGTAGCCGTGGCCGATCAGCCATTTGTTTAACCGGTGCATGAAGGCCGGCGCGCCCATGGGGTCGTGCCCGATAATTTGCGAGGCCATCTCGGTAATCGCGGGCGCAACACCGCGGGCGTAGGCGGGCAGGTAGTGGGGGATCGCGCAGTATTCCCCCCAGCCGGTCAGGCCCGCATCGGTATCGAGACGCACCACGACCGTTTCGACGGTGTCGCAGATCTTGCCCTCGGCCATGTAGTAGGTCTTATGGCTGGTCAGCGGCACATGCCACAGCGAGATGCGCGTGACTTTCATGCGCGACCCCTCGGTCGCTCGCTGGCGGGGTCATATGCCGCCTCACCCAATACCATCGCGGCGCGCGGCGAATCGGCAATCACGACCTCAAGCGCCTGACCGGGGGAGGCCGCTTCCGGCGTGATATAGGCAAAGGCCATGATCTTTTCTGCGGTGTAGCCATAGGCCATGGAGCTGGTGGAACCCACCTTCTCGCCGTTCATTAACACCGCCTCGCCACCGTGGCCGTCGTGATGCCCGTCGGCATCGATCGCCAGATAGGTGCAAACCCAGGGCAGCGCCCCCTCGGCGGAGGCAATGGTCTGGTCACGACCCACAAAGTCGCCCTTGTCGGTTTTGACGAAGCGCATAACGGCTGCTTCGGGGAGCGTCACTTCGTTGTTGAGCTCCGAGGCGCCGGGGAACATTTTTTCCATTCGCAGGCTGTTCATCGCGAAACTGCCATAGTTGGCAATGCCGTGGGTTTGTCCGGATTGCCACAGCGCCTCATAAATCGGCAGCATGGCCTCGCGCGGGCCGTGGAATTCCCAGCCCATCTCGCCGGCGTAGGACATGCGGAGCGCCCACACGGTGTGGCCGGCAACGGCGATCTCCTTGCCCCGCAGCCAGGGGAAATCGGCGATCTCCAGTGACTCCGCAACATGGGGTGCCAAGGTGGCCTTGGACTGGGGGCCTTGTAGCGCCATGGCGAACCAGTCGTTCGACAAGTTGCTGATCGTGACCTCCGCATCACCCTGATAACGCGCCAAATGATCCAGTAGCCGCTGCTCGAAGAAGGCGGCGCAAGTCAGGTAGTAGCGGTCGTCCGCGAATTTTACGATAGTCATTTCCATCTCGATGCGCCCGCGCTCATTGAGCATGTGAGTCAGGCAAATGCCGCCGACATTGCGGGGCAGGGTGTTGGCAATGAGGCCATGCAGCAGCGACTCCGCGTCGGGCCCGGCGACCTCGACCTTGGTGAAGGCGCAGATATCCATGATGCCCACGCGTTCGCGCACGGCTTGGTGTTCTTCTCCTACGCGTTCGTGAACGATGTTGCGACCAAAGCTGTAGTGATCTTCCTGCGCCTCGTTACCGGTGGCGAACCAGCGCGGGCGTTCGTGGCCATAGACCTCTTCAAAGACCGCCCCCTGTTCCTTGAGTCGCTCGTAGAGGGGGCTGGGTTTCACCGGTCGGCCGTCCAGGCGATTGAAGTGAGGGAAGGGGATCTCATGGCGGAGCAGGTAGTCTTCCCTCGCCTTGATGTTCTGCCACTTTTTATCGGCGTAATTGCCGAATCGTCGCGGGTCAAAGGCACGCATCGAGACATCGGCCGAGCCATGCACCATCCAGCGGGCCAGTTCACGGGTCAGGCCCGGACCCCAGCCAATGCCAATTTGCGTACCGCAGCAGCACCAGTAATTGCGCACACCCGGAGCGGGGCCAATCAGCGGATTGCCGTCGGGCGGGTGTGAAATCGCCCCATGCACATCCTGCTTGATGCCGAGCTCGGCAAAGATCGGCATGCGATCCAGCGCGTTCTCAAGCCAGGGCATCACGCGGTCGTAGTCGGCTTCGAATAAAAAATTCTCGGCTTCCCAGGGGCAGTGGTCGTCCCAGACCACGTTGGGGTTGGCTTTTTCATAGATGCCAATGAGGCCGCTCTTTTGCTCCATGCGGATATAACCCGAGACCAACTTATCGTCGCGAATCACGGGCAGTTCTTTTTCCACCTCGAGAAACTCGGGCACCGTCTCGGTCACGAAGTAGTGGTGGGTCATGGACGTGGTGGGGATGTTAATGCCGCTCCATTCACCCACCTGCCGCGCATAGGTACCGCCGGCATTCACCACGTGCTCGCAGGTGATGTCACCGTGTTCGGTGGCGACCTGCCACTCCCCACTCGGTAGCTGTGTCACGTTGGTGGCGCGGCAATGGCGAATGATCGTGGCGCCCAGTTGGCGTGCGCCCTTGGCGAGGCCGAGGGTGACGCCTGACGGATCCACATGCCCATCGTCCGGGGTATGCAGCGCACCGAGCACGCCATCGAGGTTATAAAACGGGTGATGTGCGCGCACAAAGGCCGGATCGACGACTTCGGAATTGAAGCCCAGCGCGATGTTCACCGAGCGGGTGTAGCGGAGCCAGTCCATCTCGTCTTCGTCGTAGGCGAGCCGGAAGGAACCACAGTCGTGCCAGGTGGTAGATTGCCCGGTCTCGGCCTCGAGGCCGCCGTTATACAGCCCAATGTTGTAATCCACGCACTTGCCGAGTGCGAAGGAACTGGTGGAGTGGGTGATCTGCCCCGCGGCGTGCCAAGTGGAGCCCGAGGTCAGCTCGGCTTTCTCCAGGAGCACAATATCGGTCCAGCCCTCGTGGGCGAGGTGGTAGGCGATACCGCAGCCCATGACGCCGCCTCCGATAATGACAACCCGCGCGGTCGCGGGAACGGGGTGGGTCGGTCCGGCCATGATCGGCCTCCAGTCGGTATCAACGGCGCAAGATGATATGTTACGATTGTACCAATGAGCAACAATAATCGCACAAATGTACCAACTGTCGATTCTGGGTCAGCTGGCGCGACGCCCGATGGGATTTTGGCGCGCCTCACCGCAGAGCTGGACAGCTTCAGTCCGCAGCTCAAAAAAGCGGCTGGTTTCATTCTCGATAACCCCAATGAAGTGGGTGTGTCATCGATCCGCGAGATATCAGAAGCCGCAGAGGTCACGCCCAACACGCTGGTGCGGCTCGCCAAGTCAGTGGGCTTTGAGGGTTATGAAGAGCTCCGCGCGCCGTTCCGCGAGCAAATGCGCGCGGGCTTTGTCAGCTTTACCGACCGTGTGCGCTGGCTACAGCAGGTTTCCCAGTCGGGGCAGTTGGGGCCCTTGTACGCCGACCTGATTCGCGCTGCCATCGACAATATCGAGGCAACGTTCTCACAAATCGACGCCGAGGCGCTCACCCGCGCCGCTGACGCCATCTGGCAGTCGCGGCAGGTCTTTACTCTCGGTGTGGGTATCCACCACGCCAACGCTCAGAACTTCACGTATCTGGCGAGTACGGGCATGGTCGAGTTCCACGCCATTCCGCGCCCCGGTGCCACACCCACCGATGACCTTACCTGGGCTGGCCCCGACGACGTGTTGATTGCACTCACGTCGGCGCCCTATCGAGACGAGGTCGTCACCGCGACCCGACTGGCGAAAGAGCAGGGCGTGACGATCGTGGCTATCTCTGACCGCGCGACTTCGCCTATCATCCGCCTCGCCGATCACGCCTTTCAGGTCACCGATGACACACCGCAGTTTTTTCCGTCCTCTGTCGCGACCATCGCGCTACTCGAAACCTTGCTGTCATTCGTGATCGCGCGCGCTGACGACAAGATTATCGAGCGGGTGGAGGCCTTCCATAGCCGCCGCCATGCGCTGGGGATTTACAGCGATGACTGAGCCACTGCGTTCACTCGACGCGCGGTACTACACCGACCCCGCGATCTTTGCGATCGAAAAGCAGCATCTGCTCGCCAGCACCTGGCAGTTCGCCGGGCATGTCTCACAGCTGGAGAAATCGGGCGACTTCTTCACCTTCAGCGTGGCGGGGGAGAACCTGTTTTGTATTAAGGGAAAGGACGGTGAGATCCGCGCTTTCTACAACGTGTGCCAGCATCGCGCCCACGAATTGGTCACGGATAGCGGCAATGCGCCCCTTTTGGTCTGCCCCTATCACGCTTGGACTTACGACCTGAAGGGCCAGCTCAAGGGCGGCCCGAATATCCACAGCACCCCCGGGTTCGACCGCGAATCGATTTGCCTGACCTCGGTAGGGCTCGAGGATTTTCACGGCTTTTTATTCGTGAACCTCGATGATGATGCCGCGCCGATGGACAGCTGGTTTCCCGGCGTGCGCGACGAGCTCGCGCAGTACGTACCTCACATCAACACACTCACGCCGACCGAGTATGTCGAGATCTATGAGCACACCAACTGGAAGGTCTCGGTGGAGAACTACTCCGAGTGCTACCACTGCTCGCGCAATCATCCGACCTTTGCCTCGGGGGTGATCAAGCCCGAGACCTATGACATACAGCCACAGGGGCATTGTTTGCGTCATACCACAGAGTGTCAGGATGACCTGTCTGATATGACCTACCCGATTGACCTCGAGTCAAACGCCTTCGCTGGCAAGTACTCGAGCTGGTTCTTGTGGCCGCTGTTTTCGTTTCAGGTCTACCCCGGCAACGTGCTCAACACCTATCACTGGCGAGTGGGGGAACGGGTCGACGAAGTGATGCTCTACCGCGGCTGGTACGCACATGACGAGGCCAGCAAAGCGATTGCCCAGCAGTTGGCGATACAGGACCGCGACACCACGGTGGCCGAGGATATCCGACTGGTGGAGTCGATTCAGCGCGGCATGAACTCCCGCGGATATACCCCCGGGCCGTTGGTACTCGACCCCGAGGGTGGGGTGAACTCGGAGCACTCGATTCGTGCCCTGCAAACCTGGACCCGGGAGGCGGTTGATGCCCACCTTTGAGCCCCAGCCTTACTATCAGAACTACGTTGACGGGCAATTTGTTGACGGCGGCGCGGACCGGATTGTGGTGGATAACCCCGGCACCGGTGCGCCACTCGCCGAGCAGGCCTCTGCCAATGCCGCGGATATTGATGCCGCGGTGGCTGCCGCGCGGCGCTGTCACGAGAGCGGCGTGCTCTCGGCGATGCGTCCCGTGGAGCGGGGTCGGATGGTGCGTGCGATCGGCGATTACCTTTTGGCGAATATCGATGACATCGCGCAGCTGCTGACGCTGGAGGCCGGCAAACCGCTGTGGGAGTCGGTGGTCGAGATTGAGGGCGCCGCGCGGTACTTCGAGTACTACGGTAACCAGGCCGAGACGCTGGAAGGGCGCTCGATTCCGCTGGGTAAGGATTACTACGATTTCACCACCTATGAGCCCAGAGGTGTGTCAGCGCAAATCATCCCGTGGAACTATCCGCTTGAGATGACCGCGCGAGGCATGGCCGCGGCGCTCGCCACCGGCAACACCGTGGTCATTAAATCGCCCGAGCTTGATCCGTTAACGCATCTTTACATTGCCCGTGCCGCCGAAGCGGCGGGCTTCCCACCGGGTGCAGTGAATATTCTGTGCGGTGTCGGGCGTGAAGCGGGCGCGGCGCTTTCGGCGCACCCCGGTATTGATCAAGTTGTCTTTACGGGGTCGGTCCCCACCGGAGTCGCGATCGCCACGGCCGCTGCGCAAAATGTGGTGCCCTGTGTGCTGGAATTAGGCGGTAAGTCCGCTGCGATTGTTTGTGCCGATGCCGATTTGGATAACCTGATCGACAGCGTGCGCTGGGGCATCTACTTCAACGCCGGTCAGGTCTGCTCGGCGATGTCCCGACTGATCGTGCACGAGTCCATTGCGGGTGAAGTGCGTGAGCGCATCGTCGCCTTGGCGGAGTCGCTCTCGGTAGGCCCCGGCATCGATCGGCCCGAGTTTGGCGCCAATATGGGGGCCATGATCTCCAAGGGACAGCGGGACCGTGCGGTTGGCATGGTGGCGCGCGCCCGCGAGGCGGGTGCTGACATCGCTACGGGCGGGGTCGCGCCGGATGAGGCGGGCTTTTTCCTGGCGCCCACGGTCATTGCCGGTGTGACGAGAGATATGGAGATCGCCCGCTCCGAGGTATTTGGCCCAGTGCTCTCCATGCTCACCTATCAAGATGAACCCGAGGCTATCGCTATCGCCAACGACAGTGATTATGGCCTCGTCGGCGGTGTTTTCACGCGGGACATTGACGGCGCCATGCGAGTCGCTCAGCGGATTCGCACGGGTCAGGTGTTTGTGAACGAATGGTATGCCGGAGGCGTTGAGACGCCCTTCGGCGGTTATAAGAAGTCGGGCTACGGCCGTGAGAAGGGCCGCGAAGCACTCATGAACTATGTTCAAACCAAGAACATCGGCATAAGGATTGGCTAAATGGATAACGACCTGTTTGAAAAAGGCCTCGAGATGCGTAAGGGCACCCTGGGTGCGGAGTACGTCGAGAAGAATCTGGCCGCGGCGGATGACTTTACCCGCCCGTTTCAGGAGGCGATGACCGCCTGGTGCTGGGGGTTTGGCTGGTCAGATGATGTGATCGACCCCAAGACGCGCTCCATGATGAACCTCACCATGATTGGCGCGCTCGGCAAAATGCATGAGTGGGAAGTGCACTGCAAAGGTGCGATCAGTAACGGTGTGACCAAAGACGAGCTCCGCGCCATCATCCACGTGATCGGCATTTATTGCGGCGTCCCCCAGGCCCTTGAGTGTTTTCGCGCTGCGCGCAGCGCCATGGCCGAGGCGGGAATGGAGTAGTCGTAAACCGCCCGCGCTACGCACTCGGCAGTCGCCATAAAAAAACCCGCCATTCAGGCGGGTTTTTTTTGTGCGTTATAAGCTGGCTCGTCACATGAGAGACTCAACCTTCGGGTTGCTTGGCCTTCCACTCCATCGCCGCCCGCACCCGTCGTTCTACCGAAGGGTGGGTATAGAACAGCCACTCCTCGAGTGTGCCCGGGCGCGGGTTGCGATACTCGGCAGTCTTCACCAGTGCGCTCGCCATACCGTCGGGCAAGTTCACCATCTCATAGGAATAGTGATCGGCCTCGGTCTCGTTCATGCGCGACAGCGTGTTGGTCACGGGCTGAGTGAACATACCGATCACGCCAACGAGGAACAGGAGCACGGGCAGGGTAGTGGGGTCGCCAATATCCTCCCGCGCGCCGAACAGTCGCGCGACCGGGTTAAACGCCTTGTCAGCAATAAAGAAGCTCGCCATCACCACGATGATCGTCAGGAGCACGCCGTCCCAGACATGCCCCAGTACGTAGTGACCGACTTCGTGGCCCGTCACCGCTTTGACTTCGTCGAGGGTGGCTTCATCCAGCGCCACGTCTGAAATAGCAATCCGCGCAGCGCCACCAATACCTGCGACGTTGGCGGTGAAGTTATTGGATTGACGTGAGCCGTCGTACATGAAGATGCGGTCGGTCGGGATGCCCGCCTCGACCGCCATGGCCTCCACCGCGTCGCGGACTTCACCCGGTGGCACCGGCTGATAGTCATTGAATAGTGGCGCGATATACGTGGGGCCAACGACCATGAGCGCAGCGGTGAAGACACCCGTAAAGGCGCCGCCCCACAGCCACCATAGCTTCTTGGCTTTTTGGATAAAGGCGTAAATCGCGACGAAAAAGATCCCGACTAACAATACAGAGATGCCAAGCGCCAGCAGGCCCTGACCGAGAAAATCCATCAGCGGCTGGCTGGTCCGGCCGTATTGGGTTTCACGCCACCAGCCACTGAAAATCGACCAGGGCATTTCGAGCAGGCTGGATACCACCAGGAACACCGCTGAAATGCTGAAGACCCGCACAACAAAACCCCGGGAAGCGAGCTTTTCTGCGGTTTTCGAGAGCACGCCGGTGCGCACAATGATCAGCGTGATGATGGCACTGACTAACAGGCCCCAGAGCATGAGCCATTGGTTACCGGTGGTGTAGGCGGCGGCTTGCGCGAGTGCTTCTTCGCCCATGCCATCGATATAGGCCGCGGTCGCCGCTTCGACGTCAAATGACATGTGA
>JAYQLF010000014.1:0-274207 GCA_038143045.1 Halieaceae bacterium | reverse complement strand
AATTCAAGGTGAGGACCATATGACTTCAAGCATAAGCACAAGCCTTGGATCACTGTGGACATAGGCCGACATACATAGGATCGGCGGATAATAATCTTCGTTTATGAGTAGGCCAGGCGAACCGATTAGGGCGGCAGATATATCAAGACCGCCTGAGAGACAAAAGCTGGCCCCTTTTAAAGCGGGTAACTCTTTCATTTGTTTGCGCTGTGAGGCCACGTCAAACTCCTGCAACGCCTGTGGGAAAAACAATCCGACCACGGGCGATTGCATCGCACTCTCGATAAAACCTTCATAATTGGCATCAGGGTGCAGCAGAAGTTGCCGGTCAAGCGTTTGATGTCCCTGTAGCACTGCCTTGAAGCGGTGCGCGGGATATTCGCTAAGAAAAGACTGCTCTAATTTTGGCAACAATAGATGCTCTAAATGGCCGCCTAGATCAAAACTCTGATCGTCTACGCTTACTACGAACGGTATGTGAACGCCTTTCAGCAGATTTGAAAAATTTGCGTCAGCGGCCACAGTTTCGATTAGTTCTTCGGATTGGCGCTCAAATTCCAATGCGGATAAATCCTGCGTCAGGCCACTTTGATGAAGTCTCTCCCAAATTTCCGAATATTGAATAAGCGGCGTATTAAGACGATAAAAAAACTCGGCGTGCCAGAAAAGACTCGCATTTCCGACGAAGGAATGCGGCGCCCAACCTCGCTAAAAAATACCATCTGGTTTTATTTTAATTTTATCGAAGTGGTGCGGCCAAATCCGTGCTCATACGGAACCGGCAGCAAAGGGCTGATCTTCATATAGTCATGGACCGATTGGTTATGAAAACGTATGAATTCCTCGTGCTCGCCGATAATGCATTCGTCGCGGTGTGGCCCTAACCAACTGTTTAACATTCCGCGCTCCAACACGGTTGCCAATCCCTCTTTCATAACATTACCAACGGATAAATCCATGTACGGACAGGGAATGAGCTCTCCGTCATGGTTGATCGTGTTGATTCCCTTAACTGTGATGCAACGGCCAGCTTGGCCGTAAGAGGGGCTCATATGAGTAAACACATTGTATTTTTCTTCTAGGACTTTCAGCTGATCTACATCTCTTTTCGTGCACACCCACGACGCCTGATCCCGCGCGGTACCTACGGGCTTTGCGAGTGTGACATACAGGGGTATATCGTTATCTCTGCAATACTCACACATGCTCATAAATTCGTCGCTAAAAACACGATCTCTGACAATGCAAGTAGAGATTAGCAGCTCTAAATCTGCCTTTTGTGCCGCCTCGAGGGCGCGGATAACTCTTTTAAAAGACCCTTTCTTCCCGCGAAATGCATCGTGCTCCGACTCTATCATGCTGTCCAAAGAAATCTGCGCCTTGTATCCGCCAAGGTCGGCAAACCATTTCGCTTTCTCGTCATCAAAGGTCCACCCGTTTGTATCGAGAATTACCAAATGCTTCATTGGATCAATAGCCTCGATTAACTTATCTAAGTTTTTATCGAGAAGCGCCTCGCCGCCCGTTAAAACGAAGCGAAAAATCCCAAATTCGTCAGCCTGCTTTGACAACTCTCGATAATCATCAATCGTCATTTGCACGCGAGGGTCGATAGCCCCTGTTCGCTTCTTGAGATCACGACTCATATAAGGCTCTTCGCAGCAGTGTGCACAATGGAAGTTGCACAGTGACCGGTTAATTTTTAGTCGCAGAATAGGACTAATTTGACCATCGAGCATGTTTTTAAAGTAGCTCTGTATTTTTTCATAAACCCGAGGTCGTCTGACACTCTGATCCTTGCGCTTATCCTTCTCACGAGACTCAAAGATTCCTGTTCGGCCAAAATATGGAGGCTATTAGTCATCGTCATCTCCCTAGAAAAGCACCCTTTATCTAATCTGCAGCGTGCGCTTTATGACTTCATCTAGCGACGTCCATCGGTGTAGGTCAGCGTACATACCGCTTATCTTACTCGTATTAGGCACATAATTTATGCGCCTAAAATTACCGGTCAGCGCTGGTCTATCTTCTATGAGGACAGACGCCGGAACACTGGAAATAGCATTTATTTTTTCGGCTAGTTCCTTAATCGTAACAGCCTCATCCGATCCCACATTAAAAACTGCATCTCGTGGCTCGAAAATTAACCTCAGTAACCATGCGATGGCATCCCCAATGTATAAATAGGAGCGGCGATCCTGGCCATCACCTTTTATTACAATGTTCTCTCCAAGCAAGGCTTGCTTGACAAAGTTACCAAACGCGTAATGTAAGCGCAGAGGCAAATAGGGGCCCGCAAAAGAAAAGCATCGAGCGATCGAGAACTTATATCCTTTTTCTCTCGCGTAACCACTTATTAAATGCTCGGCCGAGAGCTTACCAATTCCAAGCGCTGAATTGGGGTCAATCGGATCAAAGAATCCGAAATGATTTTCTGAGATGGCATTTGCCGACACCTGTCCATAAGCAACTCCCGAAGAGGTAAATAACACCGCTTCAGTGGTGTCCGGCAGTTGCTCTACTAAATTTCTTGTGCCCTGATATAACGTGTCAAGCTTGTTGATCGATCCCTCGGCGCCAAATGTCTCGGCCGCGGTAGTCGTAGCCATGTGAAACACGTGGGTTACTGCGATCTCCTTTCTTATCTTTATGGTTTTGATGTCACCAACAAGGAAAGTGACAAATCCCTCAATAAGGTGTTGAGCGTGGCGAGTGAGAAAGGACGCGGGATCACGAGAAATCACATAGATATTGAGGTCTCCGTTAACGCGTTTTTGATTTCGATGAGAGCAAGTACTAACCAGATTCCGAAAAATCCCGTCCCCCCCGTCACGAGAATTTTCTTCCCAGCGATCTTATTAAGGTCTAGTCCCGAGCGGCCGATCAACAAGTCAATATCACCGCTCAAGTCGTAGTAGCCTTTATCCCAAAACTTCCCCATCACAGATTTTTTTTCATGAGCTAGTTAATCGGAACTATGGATTGGCCGCGCAACACGGCTACTACAAATCGACCCGGATGACGCGTGTTAATAAAATCGACTATTTCGTCTGAATAGCCTGCCCCCATTATTAAGATGGCTCGCGGAGGATCCGCTTCAAGAGCATCGGGCGAAACAATCGGCAAATGTGTGGCAGGAGTTAGCCTTTCCTGCTTGAAAGGCGCTGAGTCAATGACGTAGCAAATTTTATCTGACATCCCGCACGCTGCCATCAGCGCCAGTGCCTGATGGCGTGCGCCCCATATTGCGATTTTTTCTCCACTGAACCGATCGAGAAATAGGCGAAACGATTCGTTAAGCGCAAATTGTGCTGACGTGAATCTTTCAACGGGCATGGGCGATCGCTTTTTTACCAACGCGGAAAGAATGTAGTTATCCCAAATTGAGCATGACTCTATAACGTCAAATCCGTTTCTTGATAACAACTGAGTAAAAGTAGCCTCTGTAAAATACATTAGATGATCAGTGCAAAACTCCGTAAACATATTTTCCCGGAAAATCATGTCAAAATTCGGTACTTCGATAAGTCCCACTGCCCCTTCATTTAGATTCGCCGCTATTCCCCGGAGAGTGGAACCCGGATTCGGCAGATGCTCTAAAAAGTTAAACATAAAACATGCTGAGTATTTTTCGTTGCTAATCACGGTATTGGGCCCGTCAACGAACCCTTCGACCACGTCAAGCCCTTTCTCGACACCACGCTGCACAGCTTTGGGAGAAAACTCGATTCCAGTCATCCTCAAGCCTTGCGCCGTTAAGATTTCAAGGTACTCTCCCTCACCACACCCTATCTCTATGCCGCGATGCCCATCGAGGTCAAAGCGCTTAACGAAGTCAGAGAATTGCTTAGCACGAAAAGCTGACATCTCGGGTGAAAACCCGCTTGCCCGAATAACCTCTCGAAAATAGGGAACCGAGTCGTTAGCTAATTGAACTAAGCCACACCAATCACACTGGCAGATCCTTAGATCTACTGGATCATCACTATCGTTTTCACCCGGCAGTGGAAAATTTTGCGCCGATTTTGGCATATCTCTCAGCACCCAGAGAGGCGGTGGAAGTCTCTGAGCACATGAGCGACAAGACGAGCTGCTCACCTGTTTTTTCTCACTTTGTAATCACCGAGGAATATTCCTCGGCATGTTGAGTCTGATCAATGGGACATCTACATATCCGCTTTCTCCTAGCAAATCATCATCTCAGCCGATGAAATCTGCGTACATTTTCTGTTGATAAATTAAGTTCTCGGGAGCAACGGAAAACCATCGCCAGTGGTTATTTCTAGGACACTCTTCTGAGAACTTATTGTCATTAGATAGCGCGGTTTTTAGGGTGCATCTGTACAGCATAGAAATAAAATGGCCGCGGGTTTCTCTGGTAGGGTTCATAATTTCTGTCACGAGAATCGGGCTATCCTCATTTTCAACAGATGCACCTAGTTCCTGTTGCGCAACCTTGGCGATTCTGGCCGCCGCCGGCTCCTTAAATCTTATAATGCCGCCAGGAACATGCCATCCGGGGCCATAGAATTCGTCTTCCCGCCAAGTCAAAAGAGTCTCGCGCTGATGGTTAGTAATTAATAGATCGACGTTTATCATCGGTGTGAGTTCGCTGATAAATCGAAACAAGTCCTCCGGCAGACCGTCTCTGGGGTCACCAAAGGTCTGACGCACTTCTCGGAGTAGTTTACCCATCACCTTCACCTGCAATTCATTTAACTACGCGCACGACGCGATTCCTCCAGAATCGGGGTCAACATTTCTGACTCAAGATCCTTCAAGGAAAGCAACGGGCTCATATCCTCAAGGGGCATAGATATAATCGTGCCATCTGATTCAGGGATCGTTGCGCATTTAGGTTGCAACGTTTCATCACTAACCAACCGTATCTCAATCATGCAAGGTCGCGGCAAATTTTGCGCATCGCGCAGCGCCTCAATCAAATTTTCGCAGTCCGCTATTGATAGAAACGGTAGGCCGTAAGTTGAGGCCAGCTCTTCGAGCTCGGGCATGTACAAACCAGACTCCGCTTCGGTTCCAACAAACCTACCCTGGAAGTGAGTACGTTGCGTATTTCGTATTGAAGCATACCCATTGTTATTCATGACGATGAGGCATATTGGTAGTTGGTAGCCCACCAAGGTGGCTAGCTCCTGAAGATTGAGTTGCAAGCTGCCATCGGACTCCACTGCCAACGTGGGCTCCATATTATTCCCGAAACACGCACCAATCGCGGCAGGTAACCCGTAGCCCATGGCGCCTAAGCCTGAAGTCAAAAACGTCCGTTGCCCCGGTTTATTTCGGAATCCAGCAAAGAAGAATTCAACTGCTAAACCAGAACTTCCGCATGTCACGAGGGTATTCTCCGGTATAGCCTCAGAGAGAGCCTCAACATAATGCGCATGCCCTATGGGGCCTTTATCTGGGGAAAGCACGACCTTCATATTGGGGATAACGGGTTTTCCAGTCTCTGCATTTGTCCACCCATTCTTCCCTGCAACTCGAAATTCCCGAGTGCAATAGGTCATCTATCAATAGCGCAGCATCGACGGATAAAACCATTTCGGGCTCAAGACACTGCTTATTATCCAACTCATCCTGATCAATGTCACAAATGACCTTCCGCGCGTTGCGAGCAAATCCCTGAAGGTTGTAAGCCGTTACAACATTGTCCAGTCGCGCCCCTATGGCAACAAGGAGATCGCAATTTTGCACGGCAAAGTTAGGCGCCCTAGCAGCCACAACTCCCGGCCGCCCAATATTCAATGGATGATCATGGGGCAGCAGATCTAGGGCATTCCATGTAAGGACCGTGGGAGCGTTGAGTTGCTCAACGAGTGCCGGAAAACGCTTGGCCGCACCCGCGAGTCGAACGCCATGCCCCGCTAATAAAAGAGGTCTTTCGGCTTTCTGCAGAAGCCCAATTAAGCGGGAGAGATCAGATGGCTCCACCCCCCAACAATCTCTGCGGCCTCATCTAATCGCAACAAATGATTTGAATCAATGGGGGTAGCCTGCACATCGAGCGGGATGTCCAGCCAAACCGGACCCGGACGACCGGACCTCATCAAGGAGAGAGCTTTCTCCAGGTGCAAGCAAATTGAGGCGGGGTCTTCTACCGTCACTGCATATTTCGTAATCGAGCTGACGATGGGTACAATTTCAACCTCTTGGACGCCGCCCTGACGAATACGCCGGCCATTCAGTCGATCTGCTCGCTTTGCCTGGCCAGAAACGATGAGCATAGGTATCGAATCAATCCAAGCGCCTGCAACCGCTGTGATGAGGTTTGTCGCTCCTGGGCCCGTTGTAACCATGGCAACACCGAATCCGGGATTACCCTCGGAATCCGTCCGCCCGTAAGCCTCCGCTGCAATACCGCAGGCCTGTTCGTGCTGGCAGACCACCGCCTCGATAGCGTTAGTGCAAGCAAGCGCGTCGTTAAGGTACATTGCGCCACCGCCGGGCAACATGAAGACATGCTCAACCCCTTCATCCGCTAGCCGAGCAACAATCCAATCAGCCACTCTCACTTTTTCAACACATCCAGTAAGTCAAAAGAGTCTTGCGGTTGGGGTTCTCGTTAATCGACTCATCCGTGTAGAAAGAATCCTCTTTATGATGGGTCGACGATATTTCTTCTATCACTGCACCGGTCTTGCTTATAAAAGCGTGGCGGACTTCTGGCGCTATGTTGATGACATCTCCTACACCGAAAGTCTGTGTTTTCCCATTCAACGTTAAGTCGACATCTCCAAAGAGCACATGAAAGGTCTCCTCTTTCTGATTGTGGTATTGCTCTGGATGTAGCTGATTTGGCAGCGAAACGAGAATTTTTTTGCAATATTCTCGATTTACAATCGTAATCATTGTCAGTCCAACCTCGAAAAAGCGATCCATCCCATAATGATGAGATAATTCAAGGTCTACACCACTGGGGACGGAAATCTGACTCTCAGCAAGCAACTTCTTTACCGCTTCAGCGGCATCCCACACCAGCGCCCGCACATCATCGTACTTAGCGTTTGCCAAAGAGATAGCCGACTGCTGGGAGATAGATTCATTGGCAATAAAATTTGAGTATTTTGAAAATTCGTTAGCAGTTATCTGACCCTCTTCGGGCGGGAATGCAAAAAATACCGCATCTGGCGTTATTACTTCGCCCTCTGCAATATCTCTATTTGCAAACACTCCGCGCCTGAGAGATCTCAAACTTGCTTGCTCGATGTCGTTCTCGGGCGGGCGACCATCACTTTCACCATTCACAGTCTTGGCAAACGTTGCGGCGACCAGCCAATTACGAATTTCCTCTGGCGTGGAGGAGTAGGCATTTAAGCCAAACTCGTCGGTAGGGACCCCAACATGCCTCTCAAATATCTGAGCGCCCTTTGCCATGGCGATTTTAACAATGTCCGTATCACTTGGATCCTCATGAGTAGAGAAGCCTATGCGCACACCCGGGTATCGCGTCTTTAAAAGATCTATCTGATTGAGATGCAGACGTTCTTCCGGTGTCGGGTACTCGCCTACGCAATGCATGATCGCAAACTCCTTTTGGCGGTGCTTAAAGAAGCTTATTACCCTGTCAATATCCTCGAGCTTTGCGCCAGCCGTCGAAGCTATTATTGGAAGATCAGAGAGCACTATCCGCTCCAAGAGTGGCCAATCATTGAAGGAACAGCTAGCCACTTTTATAAAATCAAGGTTTTGCTCCTCAATCACGTCTACTGATCGTTCATCGAAAGGTGTCGCCATCGTCAGAACACCATTTGCGCGCATTTCGGCAATCAGCGCGTCAAAATCAGCTCGCGTGAGCCGCGTTTCCTCGAATCGCTTGATGTAGGGCACGTCTTCACGGCCCCTGCATCGTGGATGGATGAAAGTGTCTAAATCCCGATACTGGAGCTTGAAGGCGAACCTGAAACCCGGAAACTCTTTCGCGACTGCAGAGAAATCACGAATAATTCGTCTCCCGTGATTTACATCTCCCATATGGTTGTTTGCAATTTCAAAAACAAACAAGTCGTCTGGTATCGGATTAACCATTGTAAATTTGACCTTTTCTCGTTGGCTTTTTTTTCTGTAGCGCCAAAATAAAATTTTTTTAATAGAAGAAATCCAATAGGTTTTCTTTCTTTTTCGCCGCGATGCCAAAAAAATAGGATCTCTTTCTTGGTCATTTAAAACCTATTAGTTATATTTTTTGCGAGACATAATCTGTAAGAGTCTCGCAAACAAAATCAATTTGATCGGGAGATATTCCGTGGAAAAGACCAAGCCAAAAGGTGTCATGCGCAATTTTTTCTGTGCCTTCGAGTGACCCGAAAACCCGATAAGTGACGCCATCAAAATATGGTTGCCTAGTTAAGTTTCCACCGAATAATAATCGGGTCCCAATTTTTTTTTCATTCAGGTAAAGCAGCAGTTCTAGCCTTTTGGTAATCGAACTATCTCTTATGGTGAGGGGAAATCCAAACCAGGATGGGTCCGAGCCTTTCGTCGCCTCTGGCAAGATAAAGAAATCCTGATGGTCCTTTAACCGCTGGTATAGCGCATTAAAATTGCGCTTTCTGGTAGCAATAAAATCAGGCAGTGCCTGGAGCTGAGCTAGACCGCACGCCGCTTGCATGTCAGTGATTTTCAGATTGTACCCCGCGTGGGCATAGATATATTTATGATCGTATCCATCCGGCAAGGACCCCCAAGCTGCTTCGCCGTCCAGCAAAATCGATTATTGCAGGTGTTGTCTTCACCCGGCGGACAGTAGCAATCTCGTCCCCAATCTCGGAATGATTCAGCGATTAGCTTTAACTTGCCGCTTTTGGTGAAAACGGCACCGCCTTCTCCCATCGTGATGTGATGCGCTGGATAGAAACTCAGGGTTCCAATATCGCCAAATGTGCCAACTAACTGGCCGTTGTAGGTGGAACCTAACGCATCGCAGCAATCCTCAATTAGCCATAAATGTTTTTCGCACAGGGCGCGTCACAACCTCTAAATTAAAGGGATTGCCTAATGCATGAGCCAGCACAATTGCCTTCGTCCGTGGACCTATTGCGCCCTCCAATTGAGAGGTATCAATATTGTAGGTTCCCAATTCAACATCAACGAAGACCGGTATTGCGCCAAACTGGATGATTGGGTTCACGGTGGTAGGAAAACCGGCAGCAACCGTTATCACTTCGTCACCCTTTTGGATGGCGCGATCGCCAAGTTTGGGGCTTGTAAGAGTGTTAAATGCAACCAGGTTTGCGGAAGAGCCAGAGTTAACCGTTATGAGATGTTTGACTCCTAAGTAATCCGCTAATTGACTTTCAAATGCCGTATTAAATCGCCCCGCCGTCAGCCAACCATCCAGCGCAGCGTTAACCATATTAGTCAGCTCGCTTTGGCCGATAACCTTCCCCGAAGCGGGTATCGGTGTAACACCCGGTTTAAATTCGGTCGCAGCGTATTGAACGCTAGCAAACTCACTCACGAGCTCGGAAATTTCTTGTCGAATGTGATCCGCTGTTCTCACCAACTTATCTAACCCCCACTCATTAAATTTTCGCTTTGGGCACGACCCGCCACTTGGTTTTGATAAGCATCAATCTGTCCGATACATAATGACTCAATGTCAACCTTGCTTCGCCAACCTCTGTGCCACTCAGCTACTTTTTCTAACGCATCGTCGATAGACCACAGAGGCTCCCACCCTAGTCCATGCCTTGCTTTAGAGATATCAAGTCTCAACAATTGCGATTCGTGCGGCGAGGTTTGAGTTGAACTGTGCCAGCCCGCTTCGGATTCCAATAGATTGAGTAATCTGCGTGTGAGCTCTTGAACGGAAATCGCACTATCTTCACTGGGGCCAAAATTCCACGCTTCAGCGTAACGACTTTCATCTTCAAGCAGTTTTTGAGCGAGGATGAGATAACCAGCGAGAGGCTCCAACACATGCTGCCATGGCCGTATCGCTTTGGGATTTCTAATATCAACAGATTCCCCAGTCTCTACCGCGCGCAACAGATCAGGCACGATGCGCCCTGCAGACCAGTCGCCACCACCAATAACATTGCCGGATCGAACTGACGCAAGTGCAATCCCTGCATCGTTGAGAAACGAACGTCTATAAGCGCTCGTAACCAATTCTGCACACCCTTTGCTACTACTATAGGGATCGTACCCCCATAGCGTCGCTCTCTCTGTACGCCCAAACCCATTCTCTGTTCTCGTAGCATTTGTCGGAGGTGACGTTAATGACCGCTTTAACGGATCGAACGTCTCTCGCAGCTTCGAGCACATGCACGGTCCCCATTACATTCGTAGCATAGGTGGTAACCGGATCAGCGTAGGAGGCCTGCACCAGTGGCTGTGCCGCCATATGAATAACGATTTCGGGCTCTTCAGCTCGGATTACTTGGCGTATCGCGGATTCAGATCGAATGTCCCCAAAGTGGCTACTGATGGTTTCACCCACTTTTGCGAGATCATACAAAGCCGGTGAAGTGGTTGGCTTCAAGGAGAAGCCAGAGACTAGGGCGCCAAGCTCTCTGAGCCATACGCAAAGCCAAGCCCCTTTGAAACCGGTATGACCGGTGACCAAGACGCGTTTCCCAGACCAGAATTCAGCGCTTACCATCTTCTGGCGCCGACTCAGGACCAGGCTTCCATGGGGCGCGGCCTTGATCCCAGAGCGCCTGAAGCTGGTATTTCTCTCTCAAAGTATCCATCGGTTGCCAAAACCCCCGATGTTCAAACGCCATGAGATTGCCCTGCTCGGCCAGCGTCTTCATGGGGTAGCCCTCCCAGCTGCTGGAATCACCCTCGATAAGCTCCAGGCACTTCGGACTCAACACGAAGAACCCACCATTGATTAAATTACCGTCACCCGGGGGCTTTTCAGAAAATCGCGTGACAACCTCGCCGGTCTGCTCCAGCGCACCGAACCGCCCGGGAGGCACCACAGCAGTAACGGTTGCCGCTTTGCCATGGGCGCGGTGGAATTCAATTGAGGCGGTAATATCAATGTCACCCAGCCCGTCACCGTAAGTAAAACAGAATGCTTCCTCGCCTCGAATGTAATCCGCGGTCTTTAGGAGCCTGCCACCCGTTTGGGTGTGATCTCCCGTATTGATCAATGTAACGCGCCAAGGCTCCGCTTTTTTCATGCACTGTCATCTCGTCGCTTGATAGATCAAAAGTCACATCAGACATGTGCAACGCGTAATTGGCAAAATATTCTTTGATGAGGTAGCCCTTGTAACCACAGCAGATAATGAAATCGTTGATCCCATGAAAGGAATACAACTTCATAATGTGCCACAGCATGGGTTTGCCACCGATTTCGACCATGGGTTTGGGCTTGGTGTCAGTCTCCTCGGAGAGTCGCGTTCCCAGCCCTCCCGCTAGTATCACCGCCTTCATTACTCACTCCGATTCCAAGAAATCCGCTACTTCCAGCGTACCTACTTTATTCTCCTCTCGGCTATGAGGCGCAACGGCTTCTTTTTTAAATCAGCACTAACAAACAGATCGAAGACAAATTCTCCGAATCCATTGAAATTCTTTGAACGGGGCCGCACTGGCATTGGCACCTACTTAATTGCCGCCGACCGTCAACCGATCAAGACACAACAGATGCTACTGCAACAACTGTAAGACCGTCGCGGGCAACTCATTAGCTTGCGCAAGCATTGCCGTACCGGCCTGCTGAATAATCTGAGTTCTGGCGAGTTCCGAGGTCGCCTCAGCATAGTCAGTGTCCATGATGCGACTGCGCGTCACCTCTGCATTCACTACAACATTGGTGAGGTTATCCACTGCGTGAATCAGCCGGTTCTGCGTGGCACCAAAACTCGCTCTTTGGTTCGACACTGCGGTCATAGCAAGATCAAGCTCTCCAATAGCGCCGCTCGCCACAGTGATAGCCGATGCAATGGTTGCCGCGGACAGTGTTTTGGACGCCAGTCCAGACAGGCTACCGTCCGAATCAGAAAAGTTCCCGAACGTGACTGAGATCGTTTGAGCCGCATTCATGCCCACCTGATAAGCAACGCTGGAGAGGCCGCCCGCCGTCGAGGCGCCGGCGTTACCATTTAAAATCGGCCTCCCGTTCCATTCTGTGTTGGTCGCAATCCTGTCGATCTCCTCCCGGAGCGCAGTGAACTCCGCGTTTAGGTAAGAACGATCAGAAGAGTCGGTGGTGCCAGTACCAGACTGCAGCGCCAACTCCCGCATTCTCTGCAGCATGGTGGTAATCTCGTCGAGCGCTCCCTCAGCAGTTTGCACCATGCTCACTGCGTCGTATGCGTTGCGGATCGCCTGATCGAGCCCCCGAATCTGGGACGTCATCCTTGTGGAAATTGCGAGACCGGCCGCATTATCGGACGCAGAATTAATCTTCCTGCCAGTGGAGAGTTGTTCCATGGCTCCGCTCAGGGCCCGCTCATTTCTGGCCATTGCGGCTTGTGCAATAGACGCAGCAATGTTGGTATTGACGACCGCCATAAACCTTCCGTTATCACAATAATCAATTCGAATCTCGTTGATCGCAAAGATAGCCACCTCAACCAAGAGCAAAAACTCCCTCTAGGATGAATCAAGCACAGACCGTGCCATAAATGCATAGAAGGACAACTTGTGCATCGCCGGGATGCCAATCTACTAGGGTCGCATTATTCCTCAAATACAGGGCTATTTAGCCGATTTTGGCGGATTTTAGATGCATTTTTCTGCAGGCACTTTCCAGATCACGCTACTTTCCGAGGCGGCACCGGCGCGCGCGAGCCAATTCGGCAATAAATTGCCGGTCTCCGCAATCGATATTATCGAGACTCAAACCGGCAAAGTAGGGCCATGGGATCAGCGACTGTCTTGATCGAGCTATTGATGGGAACTACCGAGACTAGACAGGTACTCTGCCGCCCGCTCCAGGTCGCTTTGTTCATCGATATCTATAGATATCGCGAGGCATAACGTATCCCACCGCATCGGGCGATACGAACAATTTCGACTCTCTCAGCCAATCAACCTCTGCCGCGTAAATGGCGCCGTTGAGAGCGAATAGGCAGGGGGTAGCTCTGCCTACGCAGAAAGACGTGCCGAGATCTACCTTTATAAACGAATCCAAACGAGCGTCAGCACCTAGGGAATACATAAGAAACGGATGTTCTTCCACGGGTGTCACTGACACGGCTGTTTTAGCTCTGCAATCCACCAGTAGCTCAAGACATTTGTCGATATCGGCAGAAGTCCGAAGGGGGGAGGTTGGCTGCAGCAAAATAACGACCTCGAACCCCTGAATTCGGTCAAGCACATCAATTACGACTTCAATGGTCTCTGCCTCGTCAGTCGCCAGTCCTGATTCCCGAATAAAAGGCACGTCGCAACCTGCAGCCTCGGCAATGGCACAGATACGCTCGTCATCTGAAGAGAGAATAAGCTGGTCGATATATCGGGAGGATTGCGCCGCCTCTATAGTCCAGTGAATGAGCGGCTTGCCGAGCAAAGGCTCGATATTCTTGTTGGGGATGCCCTTGGATCCCCCTCTGGCAGGAATGACCGCCAACACTTTTTTATTCTTAATCAACGCCGATGGCCCCTACTGTGTCGAAGCGAACGCTCTCAGCCACTCGCTATTTTGAGTGGGGCCGAGCGCGCTGCTTTAAGGTCGTCGGGCCGTCCTACATCTAACCAAGGCTCATACATGGGGTAAGCGACTACCCGAGAACCCTCTTGAGACAACATCTCAAATACGGTGGGCATGTCGCAGTACTCTCCCTTGGGGAGCATTTCCAGCACTGAGGGCGACAACGCGTAAACCCCGGCATTCACATGGCTTCTTAATACCGGTTTCTCAGAGAACCCCGTAATTTCGAGGCCTTCCATTTCCACCACGCCAAACGGATTAGTCCACTCGTGAAGCTTCACGGCCATTACCGCCTTTGCGTCATGCTGATTGAGAAAGCTCAAGAGCTCCGTGTAGTCGATATCTGTCAGCACATCACCATTGGATACAACAAAGTTTCTCTGTGGCGCTTGCTCAATCAAACTGAGCGCCCCAGCCGTGCCCAATGGCTCATGCTCTTCAATATATTCAACCTTGATGCCAAATTGCCGGCCATCACCAAAAAAGTCTCTGATCATTTCACCGTGATAATTAATGCAAAAAATAAAGTGCCGGAAACCCTGACCGCGGGCGCGCTCCACGATGTGCTGCAGCATTGGCTTACCAGCGATTTCCAACATCGGTTTGGGGCAGGTTTCAGTAAAGGGCCGCAAGCGCTTCCCCAAACCTCCGACCATCAGCACCATGACATGATCATGATCTTCGGCGGGGCCCAGCTCATCCCAGAGGTATAAGCCAACCACACGCCCCTCATCGTCCACGCTGGGAACCTGCGCCACCTTATTGGCACGCATCAGCGCACGCACTGTGGTCCAGTCCGTATTTTCAGGCACTACCAGCGGATTGCGGTTAATGACCTCGGCCACAGAGTCATCCATCGATAAACCCCGGAGCAAGCCCCGCCGGAGGTCCCCGTCTGTAATCAAGCCAATCAAGCCGCCGTCTTCGTCAGCGCAAATGCATAATTTGATCGCAACGTCATTCAAATTCTGGAATGCCTGCTGAAATGTCGCATGCTCGGAGATGACGGCTTTCCGCCAGTTCACCGCTTCAATCACACTGCTACCCTCCCAACCTCATCAGAGGTGACATTGAGGTCATAAAAACGTTTGTTGCCGCACTGCGGCTCCCACGCGTCAATCACGGCAACCGTGCGCTTGGCCGCACCACCCTGACCGTAGGGATTGTGGATCCCCTTACCGTTTTGAGAGCGCGTCTCTGCCCGAAGGAGCACCCCTAACGCATCAAGAATCGCAGTTCGCTCAGGTGCGCAATCGATCACGCTCGCGGCTTTCAGTCGACCATCTTGGCGACTACCGATATTGACGGTCCCCACACCGAAAGCCGGTGCTTCAATGAGCCCTGAGGATGAATTGCCGACAACGCCCGCGGAAAGCGCAAGCACCGACAAATAAAGCGTCTGCCCGAGAGAGGTATGCACACAAGCGCGCGCTGAGTGTTGCGCCACAAATGCCTGAACGAGGTCAAACAAACCGCGCCCCCCACGTCGGCATTAGGCATGGTGAACACAAGTGATGCGTCCACCTGCTCCAAGGCAGCCAGCAGCTCCATCATTTGCGAATGCGCGCTGGTGCCCACGCGCCCCGTCTCGGGGTGGAGAGTAATCAGCAACACCTTATCGCCGAGCGCCAAGCCAAGCCGCTTCTCTACCTCGGTGCGCCCCAATAAAGGGGTATTAAGCGCCGTGTCGACACCGAAGCCGCCCACGTTCCAGACCGTATCGGGCGCCTCACCGAGCTGAATCACGCGCTGCCGATAATCTTCCGCCGCGGTAAAGTGCAAACTCGACATCTTGGTAATGGCATGACGAATCGTGTCATCCACTGACCCCTCCGTAATCTCCCCACCATGCAAATGCGCGATTGGGATGCCAGCCAATGTGGCGCTGGATGCAGCCGCAAAAATCTCGAATCGATCGCCGAGCAACAACACGAGATCGGGCTTCAACACCGCATAGGCGTCCGCGAACCCGGTCATCGCCAAGCCAACTGATTTAGTAACAGCGACCTCGGTATCGGCGCCGACCAGCATTTCAACTTTCCAGTCGATATCAAATCCATCGGCTTCGATGTGGCGCCAGGTGTAACCAAACTCGCTCGCGAGATGCATGCCGGTGGCAATCACCTGCAGCACGCAATGTTGAGAGTCTCTTAGCCCCGCCATCACGCAGCGCAGCAAGCCGTAATCAGCACGAGAGCCCGTCACCACGCAGATCTTTTTCATAGCTCGATCACCTCGTCGGGCATAAAAGGCCGGGAGGCTCGCTTGCCAATCACTCCGTCCCATAACATGGGCGAGAGGCCGGTAGCGGGGCGCTTAACCGTCAAGTTTTCTTCAGAGAAAACCTCGTCAGCGCTAATGGCTCTGGCAGCAACAATTGATTTGCGAACCAAGTGGATATTCTTGCGCTCGCTGGTGGTGCATTGTTTTTGCGCACTTCCCAACGCACACTCAATGCGTCTTATGCCCTCTACCATTGCATTAAGTGCCTCTGGCTCAAGGCTGGCACTGTGATCCGGGCCGGGTAAATTTTTGTCGAGCGTAAAGTGCTTCTCGATCACCGAGGCGCCCATAGCAACCGCGGCAATAGCCACATCAATGCCATCGGTGTGATCAGAGTAACCAACCGCCACACCAAATTTGTCAGCCATGGCATGCATGGCACGGAGGTTCACCTCTTCGATGGGGGCGGGATACTCCGTTGTGCAGTGCAGTAAGGTGATTTTGTCTTTCGGTAGGCCTGCCGCCTTAAGGCAATCAATTGCCTCACCAATCTCGCTCAATTCAGCCATACCCGTGGACATAATCACGTCTTTCTGAAATGAAGCGATACGCCTGAGGTAGGGAAGATTCGTGATCTCTCCAGAAGGCACTTTGAACCGCTCGGCGCCAAGGCGAGCGAGGAAGTCGAGGCTCTCTAAATCGAACGCCGTTGAGAAGAATCCAATGCCTCGGGTCTCGCAATGCGCGATCAAGGTCATGTGGTCTTGCTCGCTGAGCTGTAAGCGCTGCAACATCGCCAATTGCCCGGTGCGAGATTGGTTTTCGCACTCTGGCGCTTGCTCCTGATATGCCGCCAATTCAGCATTGGCAGTAGCCAGCGCATTGGCGTCAAACGTCTGAAATTTTACGAGATCAGCGCCCGCGTCTGCCGCCACATCGACAAGTCGCAACGCCTGCTCGATGTTGCCGTCATGATTGACGCCCGCCTCGGCAATAATCAGTACGCGATGGGTTCTGGTATCAGCCATGGGCGACACCTCGCTGCCCGCTTGAGGGAGAGCAAGTTGTTGACACACTGGATCGCACTACGGTGCCAGCGGGGATGATCGCACCCTCGCCGATTTCAATGTCGTTGTGTAAAACCGCACCCGACCCGATGAAGCACCTTGAGCCAATCTGGACGCCACCATTCACTCGGGCCCCTGTGGCGATGTGGGTGTGATCTCCTATTGATACGTCGTGCTCCAAAAGCGCCATGGAATTCACTATGCAGTTCTCTCCGACCAGGCAGGCCGCATTGACTACTGCGCCATGCATGACCATGGTTCCCGACCCAATATCGGCATGGCTAGAACAGTAAGCATGGGGGGAGACAATCACGGGTAAGCAAGCTCCCACTTTTTTCGCCGCAGCAAAGGCGCGCTCTCTGATCTTCGACGTTTTAATTTGCCCTATCGTGACGAGCACACCAACGCCGTGACCCACCAAATCCGCTAATGCATCGTCGGTTCCCAGTATGGGGTAGCCCATTACGTCGCCGCTCTCGAAAGCAGGATCTTCAAGGACACCCATAATGCGGTGAATTCCCTCAGCCTCGATCACATCGATGGCAGATCGGCAGTGGCCCCCGCCACCCATCAGAATCAAGTCAGTCATTGCAGCAGCTCCACCAGCTTGGCCGAGGAGGGCAGGTTAATAATCCGCTCAGCAATCGACTCGGTATTGGGGAGTAGGGCACGGGGAGCCTCTGCGTACATGCTCAGTGTATGCATGGGTGCCCAAACGGGCCTTGCCATAAACCCCGCATCATTGAGTGACTGGAGTATTACGTCACGGGCAGAAGCAGCGTGAGGCTCGAGTAGCAACGTGTTCAACCAATAATTGGAAACGGAATGCTCGGGCTCTCGCATGATTCGCAGATCAGGGTGACCTGCGAATCGGTCGATATAAGCCGCGGCCAGCTGCCGCTTCTTCGCGACGCGATCAGGGAGTTCCTCAAGCTGTGACACGCCCAGCGCCGCATTGATGTTGGGCATGCGGTAGTTGTAACCAACCCTGTCGTGCTCAAAAGCCCAGGGATGAGCACGCTTGGCGGTGGTAGACAAATGCCGCGCCATGTCAGCGAGGTCGGCGTCGTTTGTCAGCACCGCGCCACCCCCGCCTGTTGTAATAATCTTGTTACCGTTAAAGCTCATTGCCCCGAGCAAACCCATGGCGGCGCATTGTTGCCCTCTGTACTGGCTACCCAGCGCTTCTGCGGCATCCTCAACCACGGCGATGCCAAATGCGTCCGCCACTTCGACGAGCTCATCCATCGCCACAGGGTGCCCAAACACATGCACAGGCACGATGGCCGAGATAGGGCGGCCGGTTTCACGGTTGAATAGCCGGCCCGCTTTGCTCTCGCCCACTTGATTCAAGTGCTGCCGAAGCGCCACGGGATCGATGCCCAGCGTTTGCTCATTGACATCGACAAAATGCGGCACCGCATTCAAATGGCTTACCGCATTGGGTGTGGCAACAAACGTGAGGCTGGGCAGCAGCACCTCTGCATTGGCCTCAACACCGGCCACTCGCAGCGCCACCTCCAAAGCAGCCGTGCCGTTGACCATGGCAACAGCGTGAGCCACGCCACAATGCTCGGCGAGCCGTGCCTCGAATTCACTGACAAACGCACCCACAGAAGAAACAAACGTCGAGCGTATGCACTCAACCACCGTCGCCTCCGCTCGCTCTGAGAACTCGGGCTCATGGAGCGCTAGAGCACCCTGTCTGGCAGGAAAGAGTCGCTCCAGAATCTCTAGGACTTCGCTGGCAAGCTGCTCTGCACCGACGAGCGCGTTATGTTCGACCTGCGGCATCATAGGTTGTAGGCGCTCGTTTTATAGCGCGACAGGTTGCTCGGGTTCTGAAACCATTCTGCGGTCTGCTGCAGGCCGCGCCTCAGGCCCTCATGGCCCTCAAATTCAGGGCGCCAGCCGATCGAGTCGCGCGCTTTTTGAGTGCAGGCAACCAGGCGCTCTACCTCCGAATTAGCGGGTCGTTCCCGCTCTTCTTGTTGCGCTACTTCCACCGAGGCGCCCATCACCTCGGCAATCAGCTTTACGGTATCTCCAATCGATATCTCGTATCCCGTCCCAATGTTGGTGACCTCACCAATACCCGAGGTGTGGCCCATGACCTGGATAAAGCCATTCGCCGTATCGGTCACAAACGTAAAGTCACGGGTGGGGTGAAGAGAGCCCAATTTGATCTGATTTTCGCCCGCTGCGATTTGTCCGATCACGGTTGGAATCACCGCCCGCGCCGACTGCCGCGGACCAAACGTATTAAAAGGCCGCAGGACCGACACAGGCAAATCAAAAGATTTGTGAAATGACAGCGCCAACTGGTCCGCTGCGACCTTGGTGGCAGCGTAGGGTGATTGCGCATTGAGGGGATGGTCCTCATCTATGGGCACACGCTGGGCTGTGCCATAGGTCTCCGACGTAGAGGTACACACCAAATGTTCAACGTTGTGTCGCCGTGCGGCCTGCAATACGTTGAGTGTGCCCGTTACGTTGGTCTGCACATACGCATCGGGGCTGTTGTAACTGAAGGGGATGGCAATGAGCGCTGCGAGGTGCAACACATGGCTACAGCCACTCGTAGCGGAATCGACGCCACTGGCATCACGGATATCACCGGATACGACCTCGATCTGGGTTAGCACTTGCTCTTCGATGGTGTCGAGCCAGCCCCACGAATTAAAGGAGTTGTAGTAAACAAACGCGCGAACGTCATGACCTGCTCTCACCAGCTGTTCGGTGAGATGCGAGCCAATAAATCCGTCTGCGCCTGTTACCAATACCTTCTTTGCCATGATTTGATTGCCATTAACCGCGTTTTCTTTTTGCCTTGCTCTGGCGGTCTTTTTCGCAAAGAGGCTTCAGGCCGAAACGGGGAATAAAAACCCCTCACTGAATGGGCTCAATACGACAAAACCGCGTTACTTATTGAAGCTTCCCATATTGCTCCATGTGTCAGTAAGCGATTCTCGAGTGCTGTTCAGTTGCTTCACCAATGTCTCCATGACGGTGAATTGGGAGAGATATCGCTCGTAGAGGGCTTCCATGCGCGCCTCGAGATCAATGAGCTCCTTGCTATAGGCCGAAAGCTCTTTGCTGGTCGACTCAGTTCGCTGAGCAAAAATCCCGTTAATGGAGTCCGTTAGCACTTCTAGCTTGGCGATTGCATCGATCGCCAAACCCTGAGACTGCCCGTCGTAACGAGATTGATTATTCGTGCCCGCCGAGAGCATGGTTGAGATGTCGTCAAAGCTGGATGCAGCCTTGGAATCGTATACCGTCTCGCTAAATTCCAGCTCGCCATAGCCCGTGAGTGTCACCCCGATATCGCGCAAACCTGTAATGTCACCGGAAGGTGTCGAGGAATCCTGCGTCACCGCTTGATAAACCGTGTCTCTCACAGTTCGAATAACCGCCAGATCCCTTGCCAGCGCGCCTCCCACTTCCTCCTCGTCGGAGTCAGGATCAGAGAGCTCATTGAGCGCAAATTGGACATCGTTATAAGTAGTGACCAGATCCTGAAGCTTGGTCTTAAGCGTGGATCTATCGCTGATAACATTGATTGAAGTTGTCGCGCCCCCGGTATGGGTACTGTTCAGTGAGAGTGTTACTCCGGTGATAACATCATCAATACTGTTAGTGGATCGCGTAACGGAAATCCCGTTGTAAGTCAGGGAGGCGTCGGCCGGATTTTGCATCGATTTAATACCCACGTTGTCAGTGGTATTGCCATTCCCGGTGTCGTGAAACCCCAAGTCGCTATCAGCCAGAGTAGAGCTAACAACGAAAGTGTTGGCTGCCCCCGTCGCGCCAGTCAGGACAATTCGATAGTTTGAGCCACTGGCATCCTCTGCGAGCAGCGTCGCAGTGACGCCTGCGTTCGCTTTATTAATTGCACTGACTATTCCTGCGGGGGTATCACTACCGGCGGAAACGCTGACATTAGTTGCGCTCCCGGTTCCGGGCGTAATCGTCAAGGTGAAAGCGCTTCCTCCATTTAAAGACTGTGTGGTAGCGCTGTATTGATTAGATTTATTACGTTGAGCTGCCGCCAGCGTGGTTACGGATATTTCCGATATGCCCGTCAATGCGGAACCATCCGTTGCGGTCACTGACACTTTTGTTGAGTCGGACGTCGTAGCTTGAGGGGTTGCCAACTCAGCCGCATCGTTGAGACCGTTGAACTGGTCGACCAATCCCTGAACATTAAATTTCAGAACCGCTAAAGCGGAAATTTTTGCTTCCGCCACCTCCTGTGAGGCAGTAATTTTCTCTTCGGCGGGCAATTTCTCCACGTCGGTCAAATCGCGCGCGAGCTTAACAATATCGATTCCAGAGCCGCCTCCCAGCGTCTGCATGACCGATGATGCAATGTTGTCAGTGGCCATCTGTTATCTCGCTCGCTCGCTCATCAATGCCATTAACGGATGTAATTGAACAAAGTGAGCTGGCTCAGCTTCGCAAAGCTGGCCTGAAGTGCCTGTAACGCCACTGACTCTTGAGTCAGTTCAGTCACTGCCGTGGCGTAGTCGAGGTCGTCCTCGCGCTGCAACAACTCGGTCAAACGCAGCTCGGTATCCTCGGTCACCGCGCGCTGGGTCTCGATAGCAACAATCCTGCCGGCCATGGTGCCGTAAGAGGTAGTCAGCCTGTCGCTGATGGTGTTCAGCGTTGTAAGAGAAGATCGAATACCAGCCCCGTCGTCGGTTGTGAGCCTTAAAACGAGGTCGTCCAGCGCGGCAAAGTCGTCCGCCGAGAACAGCTCGGGGCCTAATGTATTGATGGTCATTTACCTTACATCAGACACGTTAAGCTCCAACCTGCCGTAGTCACCGTTGTAACTGACTACGCCTGATGCATCTTCTACAAAAGCCGGGCTGTCGACTTTATTGCCCGAAAAAATATAGTTGCCATTGAGATCCTGCGTATTCGTCAGCTTAAGGAGCTCATCGCGCATAGCCCTGACCTCAGCACCGATCACGTCGCGGTCTGCCTCTGCCAAAGTGTCGTTACCCGCTTGAACCGTGAGTTCAGTGATGCGCTGCATGATTTGCGTCATAGAGGTCAGCACGGTTTCCTCCGAGGTCAGCCGGGTTTCGGCGGCATCAATATTTTTGCCGTACACACCCTGGCGCTCCCTGGCGCTCTCCAGTCTGGAAATCAAATCCGCCTTGGTGGGGTCCTCGCTTGGGTGCAACATCTGTTTGCCGGATCCCAGCTTGGCTTGAGACTCCGCCACCTTATTTTGGCGCGCCTGCATCTGCTCGGCGTTAACGCGGTAGTACTGTGCTGTTGAGATTCTCATCGCTCAATCAACTCACTTGAATTAAGGTGTCAAAAAGACGCTGGGACATCTGAATGACCTGCGCCGCAGCCTGGTAAGCCTGCTGGAACCGGATGAGATTGGCCGCCTCTTCATCCAGATTCACACCAACAGCAGATTCCCGACTCGCTTGTGCCTGATCGCGAACCACCAACATCGCCTCTTTACCCAGCTCCGCCAGTTGCGCGCGAGACCCGGCTCCTGTCACGAGGTCTCTATAAGCGGCAGAAAAGGTTTGGCCCGCGATAAGCGGTGCGCGACCCAATTCGATCATCCGCAATATATTTTCATTGCTGCCTAAGCCATCGGTATTGGCTTCAATGGTGAACGTGTCGCCTGCCTTGGGCACGTTGTCGAACTGGACACGGATACCCTGATACTCAATATCTGCGCCCGTTGTGTAGAGGCGTGTGGCAACCACCGTATCGGTTGCGGTATCCGTAATCGTGTAAACACTATTTGAGCTGAAATCCACTCTAAAAGGCGCTGCTGGAAAGGTCGGGGGCACCGACTCGGGTTTGGCGTCGGCTCTGAGCGTGGCATCCACCGTGCCAGATCCCGTGACAAAAATCGCCAGATCATCAGCGGCTGGACCATCAATCAGCACACCCGTATCCAGCGCCATGCGACCCAGATCAGCGGGAGAACCCGTACCGGAAAGCGTCAATGAAATTTCAGTCGGTCTGTTGATGCCCGTTTTGCGATTGGCAAGATCATTGAACCCCAAGTCGGTATCGGGCGCGGCAACCGGATTACCTGCATAGTCGTTGGGGTAATAGTCCGCGATATCGGATGAAACCGTAAAAGCATTGCCCACACCTGTGGTGTCACGAAGCGTAATACGATACCCACCGGTCTCGTCAGCCAGCAGCGTGGCCGTGATACCAGGTATCCCCGTAGCGACATCATTAATCGCGTCTACAATGCCCTGAGGTGTATCGCTGCCAGCGGCGATCGTAACGGTGGTGGCGCCACCCCCCGAGCGGGTCACGGTCAGATCAAATGTCGCGCCATTATTGAGTGTTTGACTGGTGGTCGAGAATACATTGGAGACCACCTCTTCCCCGGCGGCAGAGATCTGATAGGTCCCCTCGTAATTGCCCGAAACGAGGCCCAACGAGGTGAGTCCGGATCCGCCACCCACCAACCCCAGAATAATGTTTTCACCTTCGTGGCCGGCGGTATTGGTAAGTGCTATGCCAGTTTCGCCGAACCATTCAGCTCGGACATTTGTCTGGCCAGACTCTGCATTGATTGCCTGAATCATCTCACCGACGGTCGCGTTCACCGCGTAACTGATTGTCACAGGGGCAATACTGCCGCTACCAATCGTCAGCGTTTTGGTGGGATCAATTTCTTGGGCTCGCACCTCGTTGTAGGCACTGGCCACAACGTTATTCGCCGTCAGCCCCTTGAATTCTTCGTTTAAGTAGCTGGCCATCTTGGCGGCCGAGAAAGTTTCCCCTGCTCCCAGCGTGAGTGCATTGAAGGCAATACTTTGCTCTACATAACCATTAGTGTCGGCGGCGGCATCATCGGGATCGTAATAGGTATTGCTGAAATTCACTGCTCCAGCAGCCACCAGTGTTTGTGCACCTGCCGTGCTATTCACGGTCGCTGACACTTTCTTTGAAGCGATAAGCGCAGACTCGGTAGAGGTGACCTGCGTGATTAGGCCGGTATCAGGATCCACAGCAGGATTAGTCACCGTTTTTTCACTGTTCGAAATCCCGAACCGTACGGTGGTATCCAAATAAGCCGCGCTACCCGTTTGATTAAGGTATGTGGACGAGTAGGAGCCCTCGCCAAAGCCGCTGTCCAAAGACATCAGCGCATTAGCCTCGGCCGCAGTGAGTGACGCGGTGCCCGCAACGTGCACACCTTCTCGCGTCAGCACCTGAATCTGCTGGTCGGAGCCAGTTTGAATATCAAAGAGCAGTTGCGCACCCTGCGTGCCTTTGGCGAGCTGCACGGCGGGGCGCAGTCCGTCCGCCTTGATGGTCACATCCTGGCGTGTCTGGGTATCCCCCTCGTTGGAGAGCGCGTATCCGTACTGAAAGCCGTTTGGTTGCTCTTCCTCGGGGACAAGCGCCAGAGAGGCCTCCGCACCCGAGGTATTGCCCGAACCTGGTGTTTGCCTCATCGTTGCCGCTGCGGCGACACGATCAATATCCTTGATCAACACTTCAAAGGTGCGAGCGGGTCGGTCCTCTGTATGAAAGATCACCACGTCGCCGTTTTCGGGTGCTCCCGCAAGGGTAATACTCATCCCCATAAAAGGCTGATCTTCCCCAGAACTGATTGCACCCAGCCTTTCCCGGGTCAGCAGATTGAGCACGTCCCAGCTCTGCGTGGCCTCACGATAAATAAATTCTAATGCCTCGGTCGGTGCCGTGGCGGGGTCCGTTACTTTGGCCCAAGCGGACACCGCGCCATTGGCGGTATCCAGGTTGGCAACAAAACTGGTAGACGTGCGAAACAGATCACCGCCGAAGTCCCCCTCGGCATCCAGACCACTGCGATGCACCTGATTAGCCTCTTTCGCAAACGAACTGGCCAGGTGGTCGAGTCCTACTCGCACCGGCCGCAAAACCTCCGAGCGAAACGCCATGGCACCGCCGATGCTTCCGCCCGGCGCGCCTGGCAACGGCCGCTTCGCGCCGTAGGGATCAAGAACCAAACGCAGGTCGGTGCCACCCGTCTTATCACTTGAAAAGACGCCGATGTCTTTTGATGTAGTTGGGGTAACGATTTCGAAGCCGCGACCAGATCCACCCAAATTCACCATGACCTGACCACTTGGTAGCTCGGTCACGCCGAGCTTCACCAGGGCAGACATATCTCGCAAAATGGCATCTCGTTGATCCAGCAAGCTGGGCGGCTGATCAAGAACCGACGCTTTGCGATTCAGCTGCTGGTTGACCTTGAGTAACTGTGTTGAGAGGGCGTTCAGCTCTTTTACGGATTGGCGGAACGCCACCTCCGACTCCTTGGCGATGGTATCAACCTGCAACGCAATGTCGTTAAACCGCGCCGCAACGACCTCGCCCGAGTTAAGAAAGTCGGTACGCAAAGGTGCTGATTTGGGATCGGTGCTGAGTTGCTCCGCGGCGTTAAAAAAATCATCCATCGCGTTGGCGAGGCTGACACTCTCGGTACCCATAATGTCAACAATACGGTTGGCGTACTCGATGACAGGCTCGTTAACCTCCAGTTCGCTGGTGGCATCACGCAGGGCACGCTCGATAAATTCATCGTAAGCGCGCCCGACTGCCTCGGCCTGTGCGCCAGAACCAAAACTGAACACGCCTTCCTCTACCGGAAAGCTCTCTCCTATCTTGAGCTCGCGGCGGCTATAGCCGGGCGTATTGACGTTGGCAATATTGTTGCTGGTCGTGGACAAGGCCTGCCGGTAAGCATTGACGGCCCCGCTGCCGATGGAAAGGATATCAACCATCTTTCAGCGCCCTCGGCTACTGCGCAGAGGCAAGTGATTGATAAGCACTTACCGCCATGCCTTTTCGCACTGTCGCCAAGCCGCCAGGATTCTCCAGCTGACGGACCAGCCAATCGGTCATGCCTATGCCTTGAGACTTGGCGAGCGAAGTCGACAGCTCCGCGTCAAACATCTCTTCGTAGCTGTCTCCTGCGCTCGACTCCCACAGACCACTTTTCAGGCCCTCTCCTGCGTCGCGCATGGACTTCAGCATCATCTGAATAAAAAACGCTTCAAACTGCTGCCCCACTTCGCGGGCAGCCGACATCTGATCTTCCTCGGCCTTGGCGCGCAGCTTTGCGAGCCCCTGGAAGTCGTTGTAGCTTGAAACGACGCCGTCCATCAGATCACCACCAACTCGGCCTTGAGGCTACCGGCGCTCTTGAGCGCTTCCAAAATGGCAATCAACGATGTTGTAGAGGCACCGCTTTGTTGATGGCATCGACGATATCTCGCAAATCTACCGTCTCCTCGATCAGACCGGTTGGCACCGACTCCCTCGGAGACCTCAACCGTGGAGTTCGCGACGTCGCGCGTCTCGACCCCACGGCCCTCAGTGAAAGGCCCGGGCTGTGATACCTCGTTCAGGGTTGATACACTCACGTTCACGGTGCCATGTGACACCGCAGCCGCAGAAATCTTCACCTGCTGATTAATCACAACCGTGCCCGTTCGCGAATTGATCACCACTTTCGCTGATGGGATACCAGGCTCAACTTCGAGATTTTCGATCATGCCGACAAAGCTGACCCGCTCCGAAAGCCCAACAGGGGCGCGCACCGCAAGCGAGACGCCATCCATCGCAAAGGCAGTGCCCTCACCAAAGATCTCGTTAATCTTCTCGGTGATCGCAGCCGTCGTAGAGAAGTCGTTACTGTTGACGTTGAAAATCAGGTGATCGCTCTTGTCAAAAGAGTTGTCGACCTGGCGCTCAACCGTCGCCCCATCGGGAATACGACCAGACGTGGGAATGCCAATCTGCACGCTTGTGCCATTCTGCTCTTCCATCACGCCCGTCACGGTGAGAGAACCCTGGGCCACGGCATAGGTTTGCCCATCGATACCACGAAGCTCGGTCATCACCAGGTTGCCACCGCGCAAGCTTGTTGCGGTCCCCAGCGCTGCGACATTCACGTCAACGAGTTGGCCGGGCTTGGCGAACGGCGGCAAGGTAGCTGTAACCATCACAGCCGCCACATTGTCCACCTGAATGGGTCGACCGCGGGATTGCGCCAAGTCGTAGTCGTCGTAAGGGTTTGTGGTGACTCCAAGGCTCTCAAGAATCGCCTTGAGGCTCTGTCCGGTAAACGTCGGATCCTTGCCATCGCCAGTGCCTGCGAGGCCAACAACCAAGCCGTATCCGACTAGCTGGTTACCCCGCACACCGCCCACATTTGTCAGGTCTTTGACTCGATCAGCCTGCGCGGTATTCACCACCAGAGAAAGGCAGAAAACGCTTATCCATGTGATGACATTCTTGTGCCCAATCATGATCAAACGCTCCAATTACAGCGGCCAATACTTGAACAACAGCTGGGTAATCCACCCGGGCTGTGTCGATTCAGCCAGATTGCCGCTGCCGCGATAGGAAATCTGGGCCTGTGCCATTCGCATAGATGACACGGTGTTATCCGGCTGCACGTCACGCGCACGCACCACACCGCGTATCTGGATAAATTCGGCGCCCTCCGTCAGGGAGAGCTGCTTACGTCCCTCGACGATCAAATTGCCATTCGGCAGCACCTCGGCGACCATCGCCGTAATCACGCCAGAAAGCGCATTCGCCTGTGCCGCAGTGCCCACACCCTCGGTGCCAATCTCTGCCGCATTTAGATCGATGTCACCGCGCACATCGCCCCAAAAACCATTGGGCGACAACAGCGAATTCGTCCAGCTACTGGAGAGCGCGTCGTTCGTTGACTTGCGCTCGGTGATCAACGATGAGTTACGCGACGCCTGAGTTGACTCGTTGAGTACGACCGTGATGATGTCGCCGACGCGCCACTGACGCTGACCCTGAAACAGTGACATGTGCATGCTGTTGCCCAGGATGGATCCTGTCGGCAACGCGTTGGCCGCCGGCTCAAGGGGCCGAATCGGTGCAAAGTCACTGTTGTCTTCCAGCGGCGGCTTAGAGGCACAGGCCCCAAGCACCACGCTCGCCAGCAACATTGTCAGAGTCCGCATCATCCCATCAGCTCACTATAGGTTCTGGTTAAGGAAGCGCAGCATGCCGTCCGCCGCGGAAATGGCCTTGGAGTTCACCTCGTAGGCACGCTGCGTTTCGATCATGCTGACCATCTCGGCCACAACGTTGACGTTGGAGGCCTCTAAGGAGCCTTGCGCCAACTCACCAAAACCCGCCAGGCCTGGTGTGCCAACTTCTACCGGTCCGCTGGCAGTGGTCTCGCGGAAAAGATTGCGACCTATCGGCTGCAAGCCCGCTTCATTGATAAACCGTGAAACCTGAATGGTGCCGATCTGGCTGCTACCGCCGCCACCAGCCAATTCAACGCTGACCGTTCCATCACGACCGATGGTCACGGCCGCTGCGTTGTTGGGAATGTTCACTGCAGGTACCAACTGTTGACCGTTAGCGGTCACAAACTGGCCCTGATCGTTCAGCTTAAATGAGCCATCGCGGGTGTAGGCGAAGGTGCCATCTGCCTGCAAGATCTGGAACATACCGCGGCCCAGAATGGCGACATCCAGTGCATTCTCTGTCGACATCATGTTGCCCTGCTCATGCAGCTTTTCTGTCGCGATGATGCGGGAACCTGTACCCATCATCAGGCCGGTTGGCGCAATGGTCTGCGCGTCAGCAGAAGCGCCGGGCTGTCGAATATTCTGGTACAACAAATCCTCGAACACCGCTCGGTCGCGCTTAAAGGCAACGGTATTGACGTTTGCGAGGTTGTTAGCAATGACCGTCATGCGGCGTTGCTGGGCGGTCAAACCTGTTTTAGCTACCCAAACTGAGGCGTCCATCTTTTACTCTCCTCTGCGACTACGCGTACTTCATCATGGTGGTACCGGAGTCATCCAATTCCTTCATTTCACTGATCATCTTGACCTTGATCTCGAACGATCGAGACATATCCATAAAACCAACAAGCTGCTCAGCCACGTTGATGGAAGAGCCTTCCAGCGATCCTGACTGTATCGAGGGTGTATTGGGCCCACCCGCGAAATCGCCGCCCTTACCCCGGGCAGCAAAGGTTTCGTAGAGGCCGTCGATGCGGCGCACCATCCGAATGCCTGTGCTGTCCCGTAATAACAAGTTGCCCACCACTGCCGGTGGTGCATCAGGCTGAACCGGGTCCGTTGCAGTGATCGTGCCATCGTCAGTGATAGACAACTCAACGCCAACGGGCACGGTGATTGGTGCACCGCCATCACCGAGCTCGGTATGCCCATTCGCTGTGGACAAAAATCCAGCCTGGTCGATGGTGAGATCGCCCCGCCGAGTAAAAGCCACCTGACCGTTCGGGGCTTGCAGTCCCATCACGGTGCCGCCCTTCATATAGATATCGAGCTTGCGCCCCGTCGCAATAAGTGGGCCCTGATCAATCACCAGCTCATCATTTGACCGGTTCATCGGCACAAAGCGAGAGCCATAACCCGGTCCTGCGACCTGAGAGGTTTCCGTGGCAAATTGAAACGTCTGCTTGAAACCCACCGTCGAGGCGTTGGCCAAGGCATTGGCGTACTTCAGCTTCATGTTATTGAGCTGCTTCAGCGACGCCATTGCGGTAAAGACTAAGCGATCCATTGCGACCTATTCCTCAGCTTCCTCAGCAATTAACCACGCATCTGGATGATGGTTTGCGTCAGGGTTGAACTGGTTTCGATCGCTTTCGCATTCGCCTGGAAGTTCCGCTGGGCGGTGATCAAGGCCACCAGCTCCGCGGTCAAATCAACGTTAGAGCGCTCGGTTGCACCCGCGCGAATCGTTCCAAAGCCGGCACCACCGGGTTCACCCAGCTTTGCCTCGCCTGACTGTGAGGTCGCGGTGAAACCACTGTTACCCACCTGACGCAAGCCCTTTGGCGTTGCGAAATTGGCCAGAATGATCTTGCCGAGCGACTTCTGAGAGCCATTGGAGTAACTCGCAACCACGAGGCCGTCCTCGCCGATGTTAACGCCCACGAGATCCCCTTCCGGCGCACCGTTTTGCGACTGATTGAGTACCGCGAAGGGACTGTTAAACTGTGTGCTCCCTTGGTAGGCGACATTGATATCGTTACCGATAATCGTTGCGGACTTGAGAACTGACTACACCAACGGGAGACACCAACGTACCACTGGTATCGAAGGTCAGTTCACCCCGATCCAGAAAGATGGGGCTCCAGTTTGGTATATCGTTTTCGTCAAAGGTGCCTTTATCCGTTGTCTCCAGCCACTCCCCATCTCTGATCCTGAAAAACATAGAGCGGAGTTGACGCCCCTGCGTATCCGGCGACAGTGATGTAGCTTGAATTGGTACCAAAAGCGGGCTCAACATCCTCTAGACCAAAGTCGGCAGAGCCGGCGACCTGCAGGAAAGAGTCATCCGTTGCCGTAGACCCAGTGAAGATCAAAGAGCTTGTGTCGGCATCAAACTCAACCTTTACACCTGAGACCTGACGACCCAATTTATCTGCCATCAAGTTAATTTTTGTCTCGAGCTCTTTAATAAAATCACCCACCGAGTACTGTTGTGGCGTAAGCAGGAATCTGCGATGAAATATTGTCGACAATCACCGTCACTGACTGGTTGTCCGCCGTGACTTCGAAAGGCTTTGTAGGGTCGATACCCATCTGGTTGCCAATCACAATGGCAGGGTTAGATGCCTGGCCACGAACTGCCGGCCGATTTGCGACCGCTGATAAAGCTTGAGCAACGCTAATAGTGTTCTCTGACTCAGGGGTATCTGCGGTTACGGAAAGACCAAATAACCTCTCACCCACAGAGTTTGCTGTTGCAGTTCCATTTCCAGACGCGGTAGTCGTGGCAACGTTTCGAAGAGCAATGCTCGATCCATCACCAGTCGTCCCCGACGACACCACGAATGCCCCATCACTAAACGAGACGGTAATTCCACACCGTAACGCTGGTTTCGAGTTTCCTGAAGATTGTCACCACTGGAACCATGGTCTTCGTCAGGACAATCGCGTTATCGCCATCTGCTGAAGACAAAATAGCGTTATTACTCACCGCTGCGATCGCTGTCCCTCGAGCAGCTACGTCAGCAAAAGCTGCCACCGTTGGCGAGGTCATAGTCGCCCCAAACAGCTCTCCAGTGATGGCTTCGTCTGAACTAAAGTGAAGGTATCGTCACCAGTCTGCGTGATCGCGCATCGCCTGTCGAGCAAAATCATACTCGACCTTTAAGTCACTAAAGTCTCTTGTGGTGGCGGCGCCAGTGGTCACGTTGCCAACAAAGCCAGCGCCGGTTGGTGTATCTAGCCCAGTCGTTACATCGTTGTCTGAGTCAGCGTTGTCAACATCGTAACCAGCCGCGAAGAACTTGTTCATTGCGAAGGCGAGTTCCTCTGGCGCTACCATTGTGAAGTCATCACCTGAGAGCAGGATATCACCCGCCTTTTGCGCCGCGATCAGAACTGCACCAACATCTACCCGAAGCTCACTTTGGTTGGTCTCGCCTAAATCTCGCGTGATATCCAACGTTACGCCAGTAGTGACTCCATACAGCTGCGCATCAGTAGTACTCAAAGCGTCGTTAGGCGCAGTTGCACCAGTCAAGTAACCGCTTACATCAAATTTCTTGCCATCGCCAAAACGCTCCTGAATGACCTTTTCAACTCAGTCGCAATTTCCTGACCTGACAGCTGATCCATACCCGACTTGTCCCACCAGGTGCTCCAAGGCCAATGCTCGTGTAGTCAGAACCGTCAACGCTGATCTGGAACATATTACGCAGCTCAGCGCGGGTGTATTTCCACCATTCGATAACCCAGGCCGTTAGAACCACCCGCTAACCAGATAGAGTGCAGCAACGTCATCTGGGGCGTCCCCAGCACGATTCAGCGAGGCAGGTGTTGATTTGATCGGGTCTGACAACATGTCGTAGGAGAACTTTCGATAGACCGTTCCCTGGGTCACCAAGTACTCAGAACTGTTTGAAGCGGTCTTTTGGAGGAATTCCAGCTCGGACTTGGTCTTGATCTCTCCGTACTTGTTTACGAAGAACTGGTCGCCACCAGTATCAGAGGCCTGAATTAAAGCTGGATCCACCTGCTCACCATCAATGTAGACGTGAGGTCTGCCACTTGTTGAGCGGATTCTCAGAAGTCGCTGCCTGCGTCTTCACGTAGTAAACCGTTGCGAGGTGTTGTGAACCCGAAGCACCGAATACCGTTAACGAAGTCGTTCTGTGATACGTCTCAGGCTTGTTGGGATTGAACACATCGGTGATGGGCTCAACGTTTGAAGGCAGGTTAAGGCCGAGCTCGACCTCGGTACTCGCGCGGAACTCCGATACCGTCTGTCGCGGGATCGCCAATGCCGAGGGCGGCTGGCTGAAATCCGCTTTGTTCGTTGAGTCCACCGGCAGTGAGAGCAGTGCCTGGCCCGCCGAGTTCACCATCTGGTTCTGCTCATTGAGCATGAACTGACCGTTACGCGTATAAGTCCGTGAGCCATCTGAGGACTGCAACGGGAAGAAACCGTCACCGGTGATCGCCAGATCAAGCGAGTTCGCGGAGAACTGAACGAATCCCTGACTGAATTCCTGCGCCACTTCCTTCAGTGCGACCCCCTGACCTACGACCGCCGCAGCACGCTGCAGAGGTGAGGTGGCGAAGATGTCACCAAAAGACGCGGTGGAGCGCTTGAAACCGGCTGTTGCCGAGTTCGCGATGTTGTTGGACGTCACCGCGAGTTCGGTGGTCGCTGCGTTCAGTCCGGTAAGAGAAGTATAAAACGACATGTTTCAGCTCCTGCTGGGTTATTCTGCGATGGTTTGAATTTCTGCTAGTGACACCGTGTCACCGCCGAGCAACTGAAGATCCAGCTGCTGACCAGTGGGATTCCAGGAAACGCTGCTGACAGTTTCCAGAATCGACACGGGCGCTATTTGCATGCGCCCATCGACGATGGCGCTTGCGGTAATCTGATAGGTTTCTACGGGCAGTTGGTTACCGTCTGAGTCCTGCCCGGACCAAGCGAAGCGATGCTCACCCGGCTCGAGCTCACCCACGTTCTGACGGAAAACGAGCTCGCCCTCTTTGTTGTAAACACTCATGGTGAGCATGTCAGCGCCTTCCTGCAGGCTAACTAACGTCTCCGTCGGACGGCTGCCGCCTCCCTGACCAAAACCACCCGCTACCGCTACTCGCTTACCCACAAGCGCGGAGCCGGTTAGCAGCGACTGCTCACGAAGGTTACCCACCAGTGTCTCCAGCGACGCCTGCATCCCTTTGATGCCCTCAACAGACGAGAACTGCGCCAACTGCGCGACAAACGCCTCGTTCTCCATCGGATCGAGCGGGTTCTGATTTTTCAGTTGCGCGGTAAAAAGCTGCAAAAAGGCATCGCGACCCAGCATTTCATCCGTCATTGCCATCTTTGAACATGGCGTTGGCTTGCTGTGTCTGATACTGCTCAGTCGTCAGTATGGAATCGATGGTGGACACTCTTACTTCTCCCGTACTCTAATCAGGACTTCATGACTTCCAGCGTGCGCATCATCATCTGCTTCGCTGTATTCACGACTTCAATGTTGTTTCGGTAGGACCGAGCCGCTGCGGTCATCTCGACCATCTCGGCGACCTCGTTCACATTGCTCTGGTAAACGTAGCCGTCTGCATCGGCGGAGGGATTGCCCGGATCGTAAGACCGAGGTGACGGTGTCGGATCGTCGGTGACGTTCCCGATTTGCAGCGAGCCCGCATAACGCATCTGGTCGCCCACAGTCTGGTCAGAGAGCAATGTGCGAAATACCACGCGCTTTGCCTTGTAAGCACCATCCTCAGTGGCAGAAGTGTTCGCGGCGTTGGCGAGATTGGAGGCCGTGGTGTTCATCCGAACCAGCTGCGCGGCGAGCGCGCTGCCTGCGATCCCAAATACCTTATCCATCGCCATGGCTTACTCTCCTTTTAACGCGCGCTTGTAGGCCGACACGCGGCCCTGAAGGAAATCCAGAGTGGCCTGATACTCGACCGCCGCCTTACCAAACTTGGCCTGCTCTAAACCAATCTCAACGGTGTTCCCGTCGACGGCAGGGTTGTAGGGAATAGTGAATACTTCGCCGTTGTCAGCATGGCCCGGCCCACGCCAATGACTTGCATGAGTCGCGTTAAGACCACCAACGCCCAGCTGCCAACCCAGTACCTTACGGAAATCCACGTCTTTCGATTTGAATCCGGGTGTATCAGCGTTAGCGATATTGGTAGACAGCACTTCCATCCTGCGGGCTTTAAGCTGCAGGGCGTCACCGTGAATGCCAAAAAGCGTGTCCAACATTTCCGCGTACCGAGGGTTGTGACTATTTAACTCTTGAACAGCAGAAATCATGCCAAAAGACTTATCTATATGTTTTCAATACTATTTTTAGGCTTCGCCGTGGCGTGGCGTGGGGTAAATCAGCGGAAGCGGCAAAACCATGCCGCTGGTTGGCCTGCGGCTTATTGGTCATACTCGCGCTATGAATGGTCAACGCGCTTTAGGCAACGGTATGACGGCGACGCTACGGTTAACGGGCACGCCGATGCTAAAGGAGTCTGCGTTAAGCTCAGCCCCTCTCAGCGGCGCTAAACGCAAAGCCCGTTGGCTTCAGTGGCCGCTTTTTCTCTGCGCCATAGTGATCATTTCGCCGGCTTGGAGCGAACGGGATCAAGCGGCGATAAAACGCGATGCGACCCTGCAAATTCAAACCGCGGCGGCGGAAACTTATTACACAGAGGCCAGTAACGTTGAAGTCAGGCTCGGTGACAAAAGATTAGTGCTGCCTGATTGCGAGGATGAGTTCCAGGTCCTTTTCCCTTTCAATGACCGAGCGACCGCCCAGCTTGATTGCACCAGCCCGCATTGGCGCGGCTTCATCCAAATCAGGCTGCTTCAGGGCGCGACAGCGTTTCGCTACGCACTGTCCCTGGATCAAGGCGAGTCGCTGAAGAGGAGTCACGTGATTCGCCGGGCCATCGCACCGGATGACGCCCTTACCAACCGCGTCACGGTTTTAGAGGATGTGCTCGATCACAGGCTCCAGCAACCGGTGCGAGCAGGGGAAATTCTACTGGAGGACCATTTTATCGCCGCCGCGAATCAAACTCGGGCAACAGTGGAGACCGATGAAATCGGCGCCTGGATTGCGCGAGAGATCATTCCAAGAGGCAATCGTTTGCGAGAAGAATCCTTTAAATGGGAGGCAATAGAGGGCCGTGCGCCGTCAGACCTGGTCCACTCCCAAGCAGAATTCGCCATGTTAGAGGCCCTGCGCGACATTTTACCTGGCGATAAGTTGCGGCGATCTGCAGTGAAAATGGCGCCAGCAGTGCGTAAAAACGAAGAAGTGCGAGTCACCATTACTCGAGGCGCACTTACCGTCACCAATGTTGTACGAATTAGCCGAGACGCCACGATCGGCGAGGCGATTGAGGTTGAGAACGTCGAATCGGGACGCCAGCTCCGAGCTCGAGTCACGGGAATTGGCCAAGTAGAAATAATGTAAGTCCGATGCTAAAGTTTCAGAGCTAGATGCCGATACTTAAGTCGGAAACGGAATATTCTGCCTATTTGAGTTAGCGTGGCAGAGTGGATAGGAGGTTGAGCGATGCCCAGCATTACAGAAACAATGCGTAGCGCGGTCCCTGAAAGCAGCGGGAAAAAAGACCTGCGCGCGGAAAAGGACTCAGCCCCATCAACTGAATCCAAAGCTATCGAAGCCGGACAGAATGAGCGCCAAACAGATCAAGTGGAACTCAGCGATTCGGTCGTTCGCGCCATTGAAGATGCTTCTTTCGATGAGGCTAAAGTCGAGGCTTTAAGACTCGCTATCATGGAAGGTAATTATCCTTTGGATGCCAAACGCATCGCCGAGAATATGTTGGATCTGGAGCGGATGATTGGCTCCTGACGCGTCAGCCCGCAGCCCCCTTAAAATCTAAAGACATGTCCGAACCTGAATCGACAGTGAGCGAGGCGGCGTTGCGTGACGGTCTTCACAAAGCCAACGCGCTAGTCGCATTGCTCGGAGAAGAGTTCGAGCTGTTGTCGGCGGGAGATCTTGACGGCTTCGAGGCATTACAGAATCGTAAAACCGAGACTCTCGAAGCGCTCACCTCGCTGGTTCCAGTCTTGACTGGTGACATGCAGCTCGACGGCGAAGCCGGCCCGGCCAATAGCGAACTTATTGAAGACATCAAGGCTGTCTTGAACGCCTGTCGCGACGCCCACCTACGAAACGCTATTTTGATCGACAGAAAAATAGAATCTACGCGCTCAGCTCTGGAGGTCTTGCGCTCAAGCCGCTCAGCCGACACGGGTGAAACCTACGACAAGTTGGGCAAGCTCAAGCGGGGTTATGGCCGGGGCAGACGAGCAGACGTTTAACCCGAAGGACACTTACCCATCATGACTATCGGGCTCATCCCCCCTGAGCCAGAAAACCCAAGCCAGTACCACTGCCACTGCGCGATACAAGGATTCAGGGATTTCCTCACCGATATCCACCCCACTGAGCAATCGCTGCAACGCCTCGTCTTCAATAACCGGCAATCCCAGATCAAATGCGGCATCAATGATCGACATGGCTTCATCGCCTTCACCCTTAGTTAAAATACTGGGCGCTTGTCGCTTGCCGTATTCGAGCGCAATTGCCTTGAGATCATCGATATCCCTCATGCCAGTGAGTCCAAACGATCGCCTCGTCTGATGGCGGATTGAGGCACAGCTGGATCCTGAAAAATGTCTCTAGCCTGATTAAAGACGGCGAAATGCTCCAGCTGCAGGCCAAATTCAGACACCTCCGCGAACAACTCCGCACGGGAATCCCGGGCGCGCGCGAACACCGTTGGATCTGTCAGCCAGGCGTCCAACCGAATGCTTTTCACAGGCAAGTGCTCAACGCGGAGCCAGACATCAGAGTCCTTTGCGAACTGTGTATAGAGATTGATGATCCACGGGGTGTTACCGGGAGGATTACCACGAGGACCTCTCTGGAGGTTCAACTCGACAGGAGCACCGTTTGTCCATGCCAAAATATCGGCGTTGACGACGTCAGAGCGTAGTGCTGAGACAGCCCTTTCCTGACGACTGTCGATTTCAGCCACAAGCCCGCGTGCGCGCTCCTTGGTGGCGGGGTCAGCTCCGAATCCCAGCATGCGCAACAGAACAGATGGCAGTGTTGCCTCCCGGGCAATGCCTTCCGCTGCGGGCGGCAATTGGAGAATACCGCCGCGTCCCAGCAGCTCCCTTGCCCTGGCGATCTGGGCCTCGATTGACATCGCAGGGCTGAGTATGACACCCAGGCCTGCGAGGGCGGCGGCCATGGGAGGCGGCATGGCTCTCAGGGAGTCCGGTGTCATCAGTTGCTGAAGCACCGAAGCCGGAGTGCCCGAGAGTTGAGTAGTCGCCATGCCGGCTGGGGTTGATGCCGTCACGGGTGTCGCTGCGGGCGCAGGGGCCGGGACGGGCCGCAGAATCGTTGCTCCGTCGGGGGTCAACTGGACACGGAAATAGACGTTTTGTCCCGCGTAACGTTTGAAAATATCAGGCGCCAACAGCGGTTGCGCCACGCCGGCCAGATTAATGAACAGCTGACCGCGTTCGATCGACACCAAACCCTTCACAACCTGAAAGTTGGCGAGTCCCAGCTCGCGCGGACCCGGCTGATCGATACGCAGACTGGCAGTACCCTCAAGGAAGATCGGCGTAGGCCGAACCGTCAAGTTGAGCAGCTCTGGCCCCAGCATTATTTAAACGTCTCGCTTGTATTAGGTGCGGGCCTGTTAGGGGTAGCGGACCCAGTCGTCACTGCTTGCTATCAACTTTTTCCCTTTTTGCCCTGGAACGACGTATTCCATTACGTCCGACACGGTAGGCATCCGCAATGCGGCGCCCGCCATTAGCCAGTGCGGGTTGCCTCTTCTGAAAGCTGCCCGATTGTTCTTGACGATGACCTGCTGCATCACGTCATGATTCACGCCTGTATCGCCAACATGGACCGCCATAATTTCACTCAATGTGTCACCGGGGCGGACGGTATAAATACCCTGAACGACGGAGCCGCTGCCAGCGGAATGAGAGGAAGGCGCTGTGCCTTTAAAATCAGTGGAGCCAATAAACGCTTTGAGTCGGGCCACGTCACTATCCGAAATGGTGGACTGCGCCTGCGCAAACTGCGCCAAGGCCATGACCAAGCTAGTTGTTAGGAGGATTAACCCAACTCTCTGGGGAGACCGTTTCATCGTAACTGTCCTCTTTAAGGCAATGTGCCCAGTAATTCACCTTTTGACACGAGCGCCCCCTCTCCCGAGGGCAGCGGCTCGGCTTGGGCTCTATGATCATCGGCCCGCACAACTTTCAACATCACCAAAGTGTCCAACGTCATATCACTCACGATGTTGTTGACCATCAGTTCTCTGTCACCCACCAACAACCAGGCGCCTTCCGTGACACCACGTGCGCGACCGGCGTCGACACTGAATCGTTGTGGTCCATCCCGTTTGACCGTAAAGACACGGGGTAGGCAATTAGTGGATTCCGTGAACTCGGCTGCGGCGGCTGATACCCACTCCGTCAAGTCCTCTTCGTCCTGCTCCATCACCCACTCGCCTGACTCAAAAGCGCGGTAAGCGCCGGTCTCGACCAGCGCGCGGAAATCGCCCATTGGCCTTCTGGCGGCGGGCTGTTCGAAGGACAACGTGATAGCGAACTTGACTGGCTTTGCCGTAGAGGAGAGCACGTAAACGATCGAAGCGAGCCCCGGATGGTTGACGTAGAAATCGTTCTCCTCTCTCTCGTCCGCGAGCATCCGCACGCTCACCGTCACCCCAAAGTCGGGCGCAGGCCCCTCCGACCAGTCGCCCACCAAAGCCCTCGCATAGGTTGTGTCTTGGTAACTGTCTGGCTTTGGGCCTGTCGGCGCGAGTACTCGATATCCCTGATCTCTGAGAGAACGGTCAAGCGCCTCTACCAATAGAGCCTCCTGGGTTTGCTGGAGCGCGCGCTCCGAAGCTTCTCTTGTGGGCGACGCAGCGATCTTGATCGACACCAAACCCGACTCGGCGCCGCTCCCCGTCCACAGTTGGCACCTCGCGTCGTCAGAGACCTGAACCGCGTCAAGCCCCTCTTCGCCACCCATCGCCTCCAGATAGCTCTCGACCTGGATACCTCTGACATCGGCTTCAGTCGAGAACATCGCCCGCTCGTGCAGCCTGCCCTGATCGTCAATGTAAGCAACGCCTTTGACGCGAGCCCCGGATTCCAACGCGGCATCCAGAGCGCGCTGTTTAAAAGCGGATAAATACCTTGAAGCGTCAGTGTCGTCAGCAAGGCCACCCATCTCGTTCTGCGCCAGCGCGCTGACTGATGACAAAAAACCCCATACCATCAGCCATGACATTGTGTGCCGCATGCTCACCTCTTGCTCACGGGTTCCCTGATCAGGAACCTGCAGCCATCACTGCTCGCTCTAGATACAGCACCCTAAGATCGTTGACGATACTTTTGTCCAGCGACATCGTAACCTCGTAGGTGTCACTGCCACGAGGCTCGATCTGCACCAAATTAGCGCCATATACAACACCTTCAACGCGAGCGCGGAAACTGTCACTGCGCACGACCATGTCAGCCACTGTCGTGGTTGAGTCAAGATACTGACCGTACACTTGCTCGGTCAATCCTCTGTAGGCATCAAGCTTGGCGGCGCGAATCGCCAGAAGACGTCGCTGCGCCGCAATATCACTGGGTTGCACGTCAATCACAGCGTATCCGGTCGCTGTCAATGTATCTCGACGCTCAACCATGGGCTCTACGAAGGAGGCATCGGGCTCTGAGGAATACCCCAATGTCTCGCAGCCGTTGAGCAACGCAATCATTAGCAGTGCAGTCCACCCCATTACAAATTTGCGCATTACATTCCTCCTGGCCGTTGCCCATGATGTCATTGTCTGCAGGCGCATGCTCGCGCGTGCATTGTGAAGCCCGGTCTTGGGCATTCTCTTCATGAACTAAATATCGGCTCCTTTAAACCACGCTTTACCCGATTTACCCATAGATTTGTGGGAAATGCGGTGATGAGATGATGCCGGCTCGGTCCGCTCCCGAGAGGGTCCAATGCAAAGTTGGTACGGAACTTGCGTCAATGGTTCTCACCAGTGGCGTAAATGGCCACATTCGAGGGGAGGTATTGGACTTTGGAAGCCGTGCTGTCAAATTTCCGACAGTTTACCGACCGTTTTGCGTGGTTTAATGCGAAAAGTGTCGGCGCACCGACACTGGTGCTGCTTATTCTGGCGCTTCTGGTCGTCCCATTACCGGCATTTTTGCTGGATGTGCTGTTCACATTCAACATTATGCTGGGGCTTCTGATGGTCATGATCACCCTGAACACCCGCAAACCCCTCGAATTTTCATCTTTTCCATCTGTATTGCTGATTGCCACGCTGCTGAGATTGGGACTCAACGTGGCATCAACCAGAGTGGTGTTGGTGGAGGGTCACTCCGGCACCGACGCGGCGGGTCAGGTCATTGAGTCCTTTGGTGAATTCGTCATCGCGGGCAATTATGTGGTGGGCTTCATCATCTTCCTGATCTTGATGATCATCAACTTCATCGTGGTCACAAAAGGTGCCGGGCGTGTCTCCGAGGTGATCGCACGATTCACGCTGGACGCGATGCCCGGCAAACAAATGGCCATTGATGCGGACCTGAACGCCGGCATCATTGATCAAGACGCTGCCAAACAACGCCGCAACGAGCTCACCCAGGAATCAGATTTTTATGGCTCCATGGACGGTGCGTCAAAATTTGTTCGGGGTGACGCGATTGCCGGCATTCTGATTCTGATCATCAATATCGTTGGCGGCCTGATCGTGGGGACTACCCAGCATGAGCTGACACTCGGCGACGCCGGCAGAATTTACGTGCTACTGACCATTGGTGACGGTCTCGTCGCGCAAATACCCTCTCTACTGCTCTCACTTTCCACTGCGGTTCTGGTTACTCGCGTCACGACTGATGAGAGCATGGCTGAACAGGCCTCTAGACAAGTAGCTGATGCCAACGGCATTTTCATCGCGTCCGGTATTGTGACCCTGCTAGGACTGATCCCGGGAATGCCTCATTTCGTGTTTCTCCCGCTGGGTGCCGCAGGCATTGGTCTTGGTTATTACATCAGACAGCAAGCCGCCGAAGAGCAACAGCAAGAAGTTAACGCTCAGGCTATGGCAGAGGTCGAGCCAGCCAATCGCGAGCTCGATTGGGAGGATATCGATCAGGTCGAAGTCATCGCTTTAGATATCGGTTACGGCTTGGTGCCGCTCGCGAACACGCAGTCAGGCGGCCAGCTTCTGACTCGAATACGCGGGATTAGAAAGAAGCTCTCAGCAGAGCTAGGTTTTTTGATTCAGCCGATCAGAATTCGCGACAATCTCGATCTGAAGCCTGAGGTCTATCAAATTTCGCTTCATGGTGTCGTGCGGGGTACAGGCGATGTACGCGTAGGCAAGCTGCTGGCCATCAACAGCTCAGACATGCCCGCACCAATTGATGGAGAACCTACGACAGAGCCGGCGTTTGGTTTGGACGCGCTGTGGATTGAGTCATCACAGGCGGAATTGGCCAGGGGCCTCGGATACACGGTGGTTGATGCCCCAACCGCGATCGCAACCCATATTAATGCCGTCATCCGCGAGAGTGCTAGCGAGCTACTCGGGCAAGACGAAACCCAACAACTGCTGGATAAGGTCGCAACACGCTACCCGAAATTAGTCAGTAATCTGGTGCCCGATCTCCTTCCGCTTTCGACTGTTACGCAAGTCCTGCAAAACCTGCTGACAGAAGGCGTACCAGTAAAGGATATGCGCAACATCATCGATGCGCTCACGGCGCACTCAAAAGAGAATCAGGATGCCAGTCATTTGACAGCGATGGTGAGGCCTAAGCTGGGGCGCCTGATCTGTCAGCCATTAGTCGACGAGTCCGGTACGCTGACGGTGATCACGCTGGCACCGGATCTCGAAAAGCTACTGGAGAGTAGTCGCGCGGGCGCAGAGACCGACCACATCACACTTGACCCAACCTTGGCCAACTCAATGATTGAGAGCCTGCGGAGTGAGGCAGAGAAAATACAGGAAACCGGCGCAACCGCGACACTGGTGGTATCGCCTAGCCTACGGAGTTGGATGGCGCGTTTTGTCCGGGTAAGAGTGCCTGACATGACTGTGCTGTCCTACACGGAAATCCCGGATGATCAGCGCATCCAAGTGCAATCCAGCATCGGTGGCGAAACGGCCATCGAGGGGGAAACGGAGTAATAGCTAATGAGACTGGTAGTAGAAGAAGCTCAGGACCACAGCGCCTGCATGGAGAAGCTCAGAAGTTTATATGGAACCGACTGTGTCGTAGTGCATAGCTTTCGAGTGGACGACCGCTATCGAGTCGTCGTCGCCCTGGAAACCGAGATTCGGTCGCGGGAGTTGCCGCAAACGAGTATCGTGAAGGACGTCGTTTCAAACCGCCAGATTCGCTGGGATACGCTGATCGACGATGACATTGCGGCGTTGGATGATTTACCCAGCGACCAGCCAGATGGCAACGATACGGGACGTCATGGCACATCACCGCAGGCGCTACCCGATATTAGTTCAGGACTGCTGGAGCTTGCAGCCCGCATCAAGGCCCTAGAGGGCTGTGAACCACCGACCATTCTCGAACCGGAATCGAATGACTTCCGAGCGGCCGTTTTTTCGGACGTGCTGGCGGCGGCCGTGGCGACGAGTTCCGATACACAGACAGCCGCCAGCGGCTACCCTGCCAGCCGCAAGGCCGAATCAATGCCTAACATAGGGGAAACCGCTACCCCTGTTAATCGCGTGACAACGTTTCCCAATCCAGTTGAGGCGTTAGTCAACAGCCGCTCAGCCGCGGCTCTCGACGTATCTACAGAGATACTGCCCGAAGAGGCACCGATACCTAGGGTCTGCACCTCGGACAGCGCTGAAAACTTTGCCAGCTTGCTCCTCAGTTGTGTTGCCGATTCACGGAAAACCCTCCCCCTTTCTGAGCCGTCTCAGCTTAGAATGGTAGCGAGTTAAAACATTGTCGCGGATTGTTGCCCGTTAGAGCGACAATCACAGAGACACGGGGCATCGATATGCGCGTAATTGGTGTGACAAGCGGGAAGGGTGGCGTAGGTAAAACGACCGTTTCGGTCAATCTAGCTGTTGAGCTCGCCAAACGAGGCAAGAAGGTCGTACTGCTAGACGGCGATCTCGGTCTGAGTAACGCCCAGATTCTTCTCAATGCCAGGGTCGAATACAGCTACGGGCATGTGCTGTCAGGGCAAAAAACGCTTGAAGAAATCATGGTGCAGTCAGAATACGGCGTCACGCTCGTACCAGGCTCCAGCGGTTCTTCTGCACTGGCCCGGCTGACGCGGTTGCAGCTTCTGGGACTCATACACGCACTCTCCGCACTGGATGATTGTGACTATCTGGTGGTCGATACCGCAGCAGGCATTAGCGACAATGTGACCGTATTGTTCGGTGCTTGCGACATCAAATTACTGCTCATTCAAAATGAACCCTCATCGATTGCGGATGCTTATGCGACAGTGAAAGTCCTGCAGCAGGAATTTAATCTCTCTGACATTATGCTCACTCCGGTGCAGGTCACTAACGAGAGGGAGTCGCAGAACATACATAAGCGTATTAACAAAGTCACCGCGCAATTCCTCGGCATTTCTCTCGAGTATTCCGCCGGCATCCGCAAGGACCCGGTGGTACTCAACTCTGCGCGACTAGGGCAGCCCGCAATTTTGCACGCACCTGAGAGCGACATAGCGCAAGATATTCGTCGCCTTGTCGATGTGATCACTGAGTCAGCGAGCAAACCGGCGGCGTCCAGTGACATCAGGATTTCTCTGGGCGCCAAAGGCTAAGTCATGTCCAAGGGCTATCAGGCATACGCTGACGCGCTGGTAAACTCCGAACCAACTGGAGAAAATGCCGCTGTACTGCAGCACATTGGTCTGGTTCACAAGACCGCTCTCCACATTAAAGCGCGCCTCCCCGACCATGTGGAGCTGGAAGAGCTGGTTCAGATTGGCATGGTGGGGCTATTAGAGGCGGCCAAGTCTTTTGACGCTTCACAAGGTGCTGATCTCGGGACCTTTGCCAGCAAACGTATCAGGGGCGCGATTTTAGATGAAGTGCGTAGGCGCTCCCCCCTGTCGCGGACTGACAGCTCTTACATCAAAGCAGAGCAGCAAGTCATAGAACAGTTTTTGGCTACACATGGTCGACAACCCACCGCGAGCGAAATCGCCAATGAGCTCGATACCTCTGTCGACGAGTACCAAAAGCAACGAGATAAATCGAACAAGTTCCGGACAACCTCTCTCGATGAGCTCGATGGAAGCGGCCAATCGCCACTATCTGAGGCTCCAGGGCCTGAAGACGAGGTGCAATCAGTGGAAGCCAGCGCGTGGCTCGCAGGCGAAATCGCGGAATTACCAGAGCGCGAGCAGATTGTGCTCTCTTTGTATTACAACGACGAGATGAATTTAAAGGAAATTGGCGCGATCATTGGGGTTAGCGAATCACGTGTCAGTCAGATCCTAACTAAGGTCGTGGGTAAGTTGCGTGACCGGGTCGAATTTTAAAGCCTTGAGTGAAATATGTTTGGAAAAAAATCGAAACTAGAGCGCGTCAAGGCTGACGCAAAAGCGGACTACCTCAAGTGCGGGGCCTTAGACTCCGAAGACCGCCTGCACCGAGTTTTTTCTGCACGCATTGCGCAACGAGCCAGGCTCAACTTAGATAAGATTTTTGTGCAGGGCGCTAAGGCTGAAGAGCAACGTCAGGTCCAGTTAGCGGAAGCGATCAAAGCAGGTAACGAGCTGCCGCCGAGGATTGTCCATGAAGGTTATAATCAGCTACAGGGTGTGTCAGGCTCTGTGGTGTCATGGGTGCCCGAGGAGCTGGCTAATAAAATGTTCAACTTGGGCGCCGATTATCAGATCACTGAGATCAGTGCCCATGATGCATTGAAGCAGGCCGATAAAATAGCCGAAGCAGTTATTGAAGACCTGCAAACGACCCAACCCATTCAACTGCTGAATCTACTGCGAGAAGGCGGCGGCGATGACGAGACGGAGGACTAATCTGATTTCTGCTGAGGCGGCGAATCGGATAGTGAACCCATGTCGTTAGAGAATGTCGTCATCGCCGTATCGCTTTTGCTGGGCATTGTTCTCCTCATTCTGATCATCTATCTCATTAGCCGTGTCAACGACCTGGAAGCTAGAGCCTTTTCGAACCAAAGCACCGCGTCCACAGAAAAAAAAACCGAAAATGAACCCCAGAAAGTGTTTGCCGGTCTCAGTGGCCGCGAGCTGTGGGATGAGTGGGTGTCCATTGCGAACGGTGGAGACGACCAGTACAGCATCAAAGGCGATCGGGAACGGTTTCTGGCCTTACTCGAGCTACATATTCGCTCTTTGATCAAAACAGGGGTGGAACATGGTGCCGCCGGAACGAATGAGCCGCCGTCAAACCCGCTGAAGATCAAAATGCTGCGGGGAGAGTTTGAAAGCTACCTTCCATCATCGCAGGCCGGCAGACTGTACACGCTGGGGAGGAACTCGGCGCCAGTGAAGACAGCGCGCAAAAGGCTTCCCTCGTCGCAGCTCTGGCTGAGACAGTGGACGCCATCTCCATGGGTATTGATGCGGGATCTTCCTTCGTCGAAAGCGCAATGCGCGATGTCAGCCTGCCGCCCTCGCAGGAAACCGAAGAAGACCTGCTGCCATTAGAAGATCAAAACGCTGAGGCGACCTAGCTTACTGGCGGGTAGCGGGGGCTGGAAAAACGATACTGCCCTCCGGATACACCTTCTCTGGCGCCAGCACCTCCTCTTCGCCTGAGACACTACTCAGTTGGGCTTGCTCGAGGGCAAGCTGCGCTTCAAAGAGCTCAGTCAGATTTTCCTGTTCGATTTCTATCAGTGTGGACACCTCCCGCTTCAAGGCGGCGACATCTTTCAAGCCGGCCTCTAGCTGAGCGACTCTTCGCGCCAATTCATCGAGCTGTCCAGATTGTTTCTGCAGTTGCGCCACCATTGCTCTGTTGGATTCCACGCCGCTTCGTGTCACCTCACTGGTGTCGATGACCGTTGACTGCACGCCGTTCAGGGAGTCAGCCATCGAGTCAGCCAACGTCTTGCCGTCTTGCTCCACTTGACCAATCGCTTCGGCGAGCTGCGCCTGCCCCTCGTCCAGCATGCTGAGCTTTTGATCGAGCACAACCATCCGATCAAGCGCAGAGTTCATATTGACTACACGTTTCGTAATAGAGAGCGTGGCCGCTTGCAACGCCTCTACCTGACCAGACAGGCGACCGCCCGCCACCATGAGCAAGACTGCGCACAAGAACACCACCACCGCGGCACCACCGGCTAGCCGCTTAGCATAGAACTCCATTTTACGATTGGCCTGACTCGCAGCGTCCAACGCGCGGTCTAAACGCGTATGAGTGTCGGCGTTGAGTTGCGCCACGGCGTCGCTGGCGGGACTAGACGGCACAGAGCCGCCGTTATTCACGCTCTTTTGGCTGGGCAGGGCCAGATCATCATCTGCGCCCGGATTTTGTTCGTCTACCATGTCGATTCTCTCCCTGTGGAAGGGAATATCGGCCTTTCCGCGTTTTATTTTAGCGCGGCAGGTACTCCAGAAGCTGTTCCAGCCAGATCATCAACTGATCAAACCACGGTTTCGCGAAAATTTGAGTGGCCTCCCATATTGGAGGGTGCAAGGCGCCCGCGACAACGAGCAGTAGCGCTCCGGCAAAAAGAATAATCAATGCAACTGATATCAAGGACGAGATACGCGGTAGCAGGGCTCCCCAATTGATTAGACGCTTGCGAGGTTTCGCAATTGATGCTTCCTCGGCCGCCGGGTCGGCCATGTCCTCCAATTCGTAGTTAGTCTCGGCAGCCTCTGACATCACCTCGTCATAATCGGAGACACTTTGCTTGATCGCGTCCTCTGCATCCAAACCCAGGATACTTGAAGCAAGCTCATACCACTGTGAATCCTGCAAGGAAGGCAGCATTTCTACCAAGACGCCCCGCGCGTGGCATTCACCGAGATACCGCTCCATGACCTCATGGTTCATAGGTGTCAGTCGCATCAGCTTATTACGCGCCTTTAAAGACAGTTGCTGCAAGGTCGATGCATCATGATTATCGAGCGTCGAAAAGGCGAGCATCCCCACGTTCGCACCAGGAAATGTGTTCACCAATGACTCGCAGGCCATCCACTCTTTACCGGCATTCGGGCCAAAATCAGGCATCACAATGATATGCCGCTCCTGCGCCTGATGATTGCGAGCCTCCTCGATAGAAAGATCCGAGAGCACGGTATTAAATAGCTCCACGATGTCGTCGACTTTGGGTGACATCATTCGGTGGAGTTGCATACCAGGCACTAGCTTGAGCTGCTGGTACAAAGCGAGGAAACAGGCGTCTATATGAAATTCGTCCTCACCTACTATGAATACATTGCGCATCCCCTCAAGTAAGGCTTCACGCGCCGCTGCGAGCACTTTTTCGTCATCTGGGTGCGGAAGAGAGTGGAGCAATGCATCCTCTGCCAAGTCTGTCGTCATCTGCTCTGACACCATCACCTCAATAGCAGTTTGCCCTTAGGGGCTCATTCTTAGTCATAGATCTCAGCCTGTCGACCTTCTGAATCAAAGACCATTTCATCTGGCACTCTGGGTATAGGCCTAGCCTGTGAAGCACCCGATTGATTGATGCTGTTGATATTAAAAATGTAAGCAATGACCTGTGCGACAGCCTCGAACAGGGGCTCAGGAATAAACCCCTCAAGCTCAGTGGTGAAAAACAACGCTCTCGCCAGCACTGGTGACTGGAACAGAGGCACTCCCTCCTCGCCAGCTCGCTCCCGAATTCGCGCAGCAATCTCGTCAGCGCCTTTTGCGACCACTCTAGGGGGATCCTCGGAGGAGGGATCGTAGGCCAGTGCCACGGCGAAATGCTCCGGGTTGGTAATGACCACATCGGCTTCTGAGACCGCCTCGAGCATTCTCGCGGCGGAGACCTCTCGCTGCTTTTGCCGAATTTTTTGCTTAACCTCTGGTGAGCCCTCAGTGTCCTTGCGCTCGTCCTTCACCTCTTTGAGCGTCATTTTCATCTTCTGATTGTGCTGGTAGACCTGATAAGGGGCGTCAATCAGCGCAATAATAATCAAGGTGCTCGATGCCACCAAAAACGCCGTGGTCAGGATCGATGCAGACGCTGTGAGCCCTGGCTCAAGTGCCATTAAAGAGATCTCGGCAAACTGTTGAATCGAGGCGTCAATCAGAAAATAGGTAACGCCCCCTACGAGCAAGAACTTCGCAATCGATTTACCCAGATTAACCAGAGCCTGCATGCCAAAAATCCGTTTCAGGCCAGAGATCGGGTTGAATTTTGAGGCCTTGGGCTGGAGAGACTTCCAACTAAAATTGTATCCACCGATAAGACCAGAACATGCCAGCACGACGACGCCGGTCAATATCAAGATGGGCAATATACTCAACAGCGCCTCAACCATGGCGTCACCGAGACGCCCGGCCGCAACGTTTGGCTCAAGCACCGCCAGGGAATCAAACACCAAGCCCTGAGCAAAGATGTTGGCCACGTTGCCCAAAAGTGAGCCGCCGAATAAAAAGATGTATATGGCAACGCTAATGACAGAGGCCGCGATAGTGATCTCGGTGGATCGCGCAATTTGCCCCTCCTCGCGCGCCTTGCTCAGGCGTCTGGCGGTCGGCTCTTCAGTTTTCTCCTGACCTTCATCCTGCTGATCTGCCATCAGATCACCACCCAGATTGTTTGCGCTCGCGAGAATGCCTCTAGCCAGAGCCACTCAATACGATGACCAATGTTCACAAGATAAACGACGAACAGAACCATGCCAGCCAGCACCATCGCGGGAAAACCCACCGCAAAAATATTGAGCGCCGGCGCAGCCCGCGTCACGATACCGATACATAGATTCACTAACATCATGGTCAGCATAATAGGCAGTGCTATCAGCACGGCTCCCAGAAAGACCATAGCTGTCCATTCCATAAAGTTAGCCACCGTCTCAACGAAGTTAATATCTCCACCAATGGGCATGACCTCGAAGCTCATCAAAATCAGCTCGATCAGTATCAAGTGCCCTCCGATAGACAGAAAAATCAGCGTCGACATGACAACCAGAAAAGATGCGAGCACGGGTACACGGCCAATGTTTGGGTCCACGGTTTGCGCCATACCCAGACCCATGCTCATTGACAGCGTTTGACCCGCCACCACCAAGGCGGCATTGACGACCTGCAACACGACAGCGAAAAGCAGACCGATCAGCAACTCCCGAACAATCAACATCAGGCCCGGTGCGCTGACAGGATCAATGACGGGTAATTCAAGCGTCGGATAAATGAAAACGGTCAGCACCAGCGCCACAGCAACGCGAATGCGCACGGATACCACTTTCAAAGACACCAGCGGCGCCGCTAACAACAAAGCTGAGATTCGCAGTAAAGGTATTAAGCCGGTCGCGAGAATTTGCACGACATCATCGAGGATCAGATTCATCGCGTGAAGATTTGCGGAATCATATCGAAGATGGTGATGAACATCTCAGACAAGATAGTCAGCTGCCAATCGCCAAAAATCAGCAGGGCTGCCACCAGTGCCGCAAGCTTAGGGATAAAGCTGAGCGTCATTTCCTGAATCGATGTCGCGGCCTGAAAAACACCGATAATCAGACCTACGGATAACGCAATCAACAATACCGGGCCGGCGACATAGATCACGGTCCATATCGCCTCCCTTCCAATGCCAATGATTTCAGTCGTCTCCATGTCACCAAACCCTAAACGTAGCTTCCAGTGAGCGATGTCATCAACAGCATCCAGCCGTCGACCATGACAAACAGGAGCAGTTTAAAAGGCAACGAAATGATCATTGGAGAAAGCATCATCATCCCCATGGACATTAAAATGCTTGCGACCACCATGTCGATAATGATGAATGGGATGTACAACATAAAACCAATGGTGAACGCACTTTTAAGCTCGGAGGTAATAAATGCCGGCACAAGGACCGTAAGCGGCGTTTCCATGGGCTCGGTGATATCCGGATTGTCAGAGATGCTCACAAAGGTCTGTAAATCCTTTTCACGGGTTTGTCGCAACATGAAGTCTTTGATCGGTATCTGGGCGGCATCAATAGCGGCTTCCAGTTCCATTTGGTCGTTGCTGTAGGGGGCGATGGCATCGTCGTAGACCTGCGTAAACACCGGCGCCATAATAAAAATCGTGAGGAACAGTGCTATGCCAAGAAGAATCTGATTGGGCGGCGTCTGCGCGGTACCCAACGCCTGGCGGAGCAGCGACAACACAATGATGATGCGTGTAAAGCTGGTCATCATCAGCAGAATTGACGGCAACAACGTCAGCACCGTCATCAAGCCCAGTAGCTGAAGCGTTACCGAGTATTCGGTTTCGCCGGCTTGGCCCTGCACGGCACTCAGGATGGGGATAGCGCCCTGTGCGGCGGCGTCATTGGCCACAAAGCCTACCAACGCCAGCAACAAATATCTCGACATCAGCCCCCCAAATGGGTGCGCCGGGTTCTGTGTCCGCCCCCACGGCAAGACGCAGTCAGTGTGGCTTACCCAGTAGCGTGATCAGCGGATTGGGCAGGCGTGGAAGATTCACCCCCAGCCTCGTCCGCAGACCACTGTGCGATAGTGCTGATATTAGCGGGAGTTGCGCCAATTAAGAACCGTTCATTATTTACTTCCACCAGAACCAGCTCGGCTGAGCGGTTGAGGCGAACCCGTCCTGTGACACGAATAGGAAGCCAACGGTGGCTAGCGCTTTGAGCACGTCGCAGCGCCCAAAAACTCAGCGCCATGGCGATGGCAACCGCGAACAGAGCTGTAACCCAACGGACCCAACTCAGTTCATCTGCCAAAACTCAGTGTCTCGGATTAGAGTTTTTCGACGCGGTCTTCGGAAGGCAGAATGCGTGTCAGCCTGACGCCATAACGATCATTGACCAGCACCACTTCACCCTGCGCGACCACGGTGTTGTTGACAAGAAGGTCCAGCGGTTCACCAGCATTGCGCTCTAGTTCAATCACGCTTCCTTGCTTGAGCCGCAGTAAGTCGCGAATTTTTAAGCGCGTTCTTCCTACCTCCACGGACAAGGTCACCGGCACACTCTGGAGTACGTCAGCGCTGACCATGGCATCAAAGCCCTGAGCTCCCGGGGCATCATCTGCCAGTTGCTCCAGCGATACGTCGGCGTTTTCTTCTTCTTCACTCATGAGTATCTCCTAACACTCTGCCGGCAAATCCGCGCTAGCTTTCTAACAACTCCACAGCCTGCAATATCCGAGCCGCTGCATAACCATTCGCGGTGCCCACTTCTGCCTCAAATAGCGGAATGTCATCAACCAGAACGCGAGCCAAATCAAATTTACGCAAGTCCAGCACATCACCGGGCTGCATCGTTTTGAAAGCCCCAAGCGTCATCTCGATCTCACCCAGAAGGACACGATGCTCCAACTCGGCATCCGAGGCGGCGCCCGCCAACTCCCGAGCCCACACATCGTGATCGACGGACGGGTCCTCTGAATCCTGAACCCTGCCTCTCAATACATCCCTGATAGGCTTTAGCGTCGCAAAGGGGTAAACAACGTCGATCGCACCACGCTCCTTACCCGAAAGTTCAACTTCTAAGTGACAGACAATCACCAAATCGTTTTCGTCAACAATCTGGACGAAGGCTGGATTGATCTCTGAGCCCACGTGCTCACAGTTGATTTCCATGATGGGCGACCAGGCCTCATGAATCGAGGCGAATATGACTTCCATCATAATATTGATAATGCGTGTCTCGGTTGGCGTAAACATGCGGCCGGGCGGTAAACCCTCAATACCGCGACCGAATCCGCCAAAAAAATTATCGAGTGACGCAAACACCACGTTCGGGTCAATCACAACCATTGAGGTGCCGCGCAGACCCGACAAGCGCACGGTGTTGACGGAGAGCGGCGCCTGTAGACCCTGAAGATATTCAGAGAAAGGCAAGGTTTTGACTCGATCCGCGGTAATCCGTGGACTGGTGCGAAGCACCTCTAACAAGCCTAACCGGAGGTGTCGTGTAAAGCGCTCGGTGATCATGTCCACCGCGGCCAAATTAATGCCGATGGTGGTGTCCTCTGTCACCAGATTATGCGGACGAACTGAGGCGCTGAGCGCGCTCTCAGGGTCGATCAGAGAGGCTGAATCCTCCTCAAAACCCTCTTCAGAAGCCAACGCGTTGAGCTCCTCTTCCGAAAGTCTGCTGCTGTCTTCAGCCATAATGCAATCTCAACCTTGAGTCCGACTTACTGAACCACAAACTCGGTGAACATCACTTCCTCGACGCCGCCGAAATCCTCGTACTTTTCAAGGACGGAATTAACGGCCAGCTTGAGTTGCTCCGCCAAATCGGCGCGGAAGTTGGGGTCAGACAACCGTGTCTCATCGATTTTGCGCATCACATCGAGCATTTCCGAGCGAATGGCAAATTCGTGTTTTTCCATGTTCGCCACGACCCGATCATCGTAGTGCGTCATGATGGCAATTTTGATTTGCATCACTTTTCGGGAATTAACGATGTTCGCAACCAGCGCCCGTTCTATTTCCATGTACGTGTTTTCGAACCGGGTCAACTCTGGTGAGTCGAGCGTCTCTTTGTCTGGGCCCTTCGCCAGCTCCTCCGCCCGCTCGCGCGCCTCCGCAGCATCCATTTCCAATTGTTGTACCGTGGCCTCAATCCGCTCGGCGGAATCGGGGTCGAAATAGCCAACAAAGTACATGGTCGCCACAACAGTGATAGCCAGCGCAACAATCACACCAACGCCTATCAAAATATAAGCCAGGATTGGCGATTTTTTTGCGCCTTCGCCTGCTTCGATTTCTTCATCAGCCATGATGTTTATCCATCCTTACTAGGGGGCACTCAGTCATTATGCCCAAAAATCGACTGAATCTAGGTCCAGCCCTAATTCAAGATCCTCTGACACTAAATCAGTGGTAGCGTCAGCGAGGCCCATCTCATCCTGAGCCTGATCGGCAGCACGATCACTCTCTGCCTGTCGTCCCTGGGCATTACCCTGTTGAGACTCAGATCCCACCTGCAATTGCGCCAAATTGATGCCGCTTTGCGTGAGGGCGTCTCGAAGCCGCGGTAGCGAGTCGCCCAACAATTCACGTGTGACGGCATTACCCGTATTGATTTGCGCATCCAAGCGCCCGTCCCGCATCTCCATCACCACATCGATGGCGCCGAGTTCTTTAGGATTGACGTTAAAAGTGAGCCGGTAGTGACCCGCTGCAATATTGGCAGCCAGACGCTGTCCCAATGCCTCAGAAAGCTGGCGAGAGACCATCTCTCTGGCGACCGTATTCTGGCTGAAAGCAAACTGATTCGCGCGAGATGCATCAGCAACCATTGGTCTATCAGTAGTAGCGGCAAGACTCTGCCTAAAAGAGGCCTCACTCTGGCCGGCGAGCCTCGTCGTCGCGTTATCTGCTCCTTCAGGCAAGCCAAATCCCGCTATCGGATTCTGCTGTGCGTTAAGCGTCGAAACTGGCTTGTCAGTCGATGAAGATAATCTGGCAAGTTCAAGACTGCGGGCGGTGACCAATTGCCGCAGGGAAGGGACAGAATCTACGGTAGCGCTTTTGGCTGTCTCTGCCGTCACATTATTGGCGATCTTGGCAACCTCGTTACTCTCAGGGCGAACGTTCACGCCCCGGAGTGCGAAGCGGTCGAGTGTTGCCGGCTGTGCGAGCGAGCCTGCTTCAGCAGCGGGTCGACGGATAGGTGCTATGACCTGGGCCAACGCGCTGGCCAGACCTTGTGTGGTGGCACGACCATTCTCTGATTCTTGCCCAACAATCGAGAGGCTAATGGGCTGGGGTTGCGACAGAGCATTCGCACGAATGGTACTCACCTCTGAGTCAGTGACGCTTCCCATGCCCGCGGATGTTATCACTGCGCCCGGCAAGGCGCTCAACGTTGCTTGCTGTGGAATGGTGGGCGCGGAAGTCGCCAGATTTGCGGCGGACGGCAGATCCGTCATGCCTTGACCTATTAGAGACTGCAGTGCTCTGGACAGCTCAGGAGCAATTTGCGCCACCAACTGACTGGTAACGCGCTCCTGACTCGGACCGGCGACGGCCCATTCGGTCACTGCGGGTGCCACTCGCTGTGCCGCGTTTCGGATCCATTCATCTGTTACTGCCAAACCATCGGCGGCAGGCGTCACCTTGACCCACTGGGCAACGGCAGCCTCCAGTTCTCGCTGAAGATTCGGAGCGCCGGTACCGGTGGGGGTTAAGGCATTGAGCTCAATTTGCTCGGAGCCCAAAGCGGAGCCCGTCACGGTAGAAGTCGCGAGGAGCGGCGCCAAAGACTCCGTAATCTTGGCAGCCACGGCTTCAGCTGAGACCTGCGGCAATTGTGAGGACGCAGCTTCACCTGACAACCATCGGGCCACTGTGGGTGCGATGGCATCAGCAAGAGCCTGCGGCGACCGGTCACCCAAAGCAGGGCTTAAATGGCTGATCCAGTTCTGCACGACCGGTTCAAGATCAGCCGCCAACTGTCGTGAAATCGCATCTGGAAACGCCTTCGCATCGGGCGCCATCGCAATCAGAGAGGGCGCAATCAGTGCCTCAAGGCTCCCGTTATTGAGCTGTAGCGCTGCGGAATCAACTCTCGAGGCCGCCGCATCGGAAATGATGGGCTGCTCAACAGCCGCTGTCACCCTCTCATTAATCGCTTTGGCGACAGCCTCTGCCAGCTCTTTGGATGTCGCTTTCAAATCAACCGGCGTCGCGCCATTTTGCGGGAAAAGCTGAGCGAGCACCTCTTCCGACAGTCCAGCTTCTTTAGCGAACTTCAACACATCAAGCTGCTGACCGGGGGAGCCCACTAACTGCAAGTCGAAACCAGGCAAAGAGACAGTCGCCACTTGGTCAGAAGGTGCCTGTGTGGCAATACGACTTCCCCGCTCAGAGACGGCTACCGACCCGCTACCTCGCTGTTGGAGGTCCCCGGAGCGGCCAGGTTGCACCGGCAAACCGTTGCCGCTCGTTTGCTCGGCCTGCGCCTGTCTGGATGCCTCCAGAGCACGCTTAAACGCCGTCCCAGCATCACTGCTGGCTGCAGAACTAGAGCTGGAACCTGTTGATTTTCCGAGGTTTCCTAGCAGTCTGGCTATGTCTGATCCGATCTGGGAGTCCACAGTTCAATCGCTTGTCAGGTTGTTTACTGTCAATGACTAATGCAAGTCGCGTGCCAAGTCTGCTCTGGCGTAACTTTGGGTAGCCCACTCGTCCATGGCATCCACCTCAAGGCGCTCACCACGAGCCCGGCGAGCACTGATGACCTGTTGCTGCAGATGCTCGTATTTCTGCAATAACTGCGCCGTCTGGCGGTTTTGCTCCTGTGCGCGGCTAATCAACTCTCTCACCTCGATCAGTTGCCCTTCGCAATTATTGCGCAAGGCGTCCAAATCAGAGAGAAAATCCTTCATTACGCGCCAGTCATCGACGTCTCGTAGCGTATTAGCATGGAGTTGCTGTCGGAAATATTGTTGCCGCTCGGCAACTTTGTCCCGGTTGGCTTCGGTTTCTTTTAGGTGCCGCCGCAATTCGGACAGCCTTGCCAGTTCCTGCTGATAGCGACGTTCATATTTCAGCACGAGTGGGTCCCACTTAGTGCCCATGCTGACCTCGCGCAACAATTTGTGCCATGGCTGCCGTAGCCTGTTCCATTGAGCATGCCTCGGTGGCGCCCTGGCGAAGGAATTCCAACATCATTGGCCGAATGGCGATCGCGCGATCCAGTTCAGGATCTGTTCCTTGCTCATAAGCGCCGACCATGATGAGATCCCGGTTTGACTCATACAGCGACCATAACCGCCTGAAGTCAGTCGCCATCTTGATTTCATGCGCGCTGAGAACCTTGGAGGCCAATCTCGAAATCGATCCGCGCAAGTTGATAGCCGGGTAGACGCCCGTATCAGCAAGTTCCCGCGACAACATAATTTGTCCGTCGAGGGAGGCACGAGCCACCTCGACGATCGGATCCATGCCTTCCTCATGCTCTGAAAGCACGGTGTACACGCTGGTAATCGTGCCCTGACCGTCACCCGGTCCGCCTCTCTCGATCAGCTTCGGTAAATCACTGAAGACCGATGGCGGGTAACCTTTATTAGTAGGGGGCTCCCCCGTAGCGAGGCCGATTTCGCGCTGAGCGTGCGCGATACGTGTCAGGCTATCGCACAGCAGCAAGACATCTTTCCCTTGATCGCGGAAATACTCTGCGACCAAATGCGCCACTTCGGCTGCTTGCCGGCGCATGACCGATGCACAGTCAGACGTCGCTAATATCACGACGGCCTTCCTCAAACCCTCGGGACCCAAGCTCTCTGCCAAAAACTCTCCCGCTTCGCGCCCCCGCTCACCGATCAGGGCAAGAACGACCACGTCGGCAACCGTATGCCGGGTCATCATGCCCAGTAACGTGCTTTTGCCCACACCAGATCCCGCAATCAAGCCCACTCGCTGCCCTTTGGCGAGGGTTAGCACGCCATTGATCGCTCTGACGCCAACATCGAGCGGCATCGATACCGGCTGACAGTTCAGAGCGGGCACACTGCGCCCAAAAAAATTGGCGACGAACCGCGGATGTGTCAGCGGCTTACCATCGAGTGGGGTTCCCAAGGGATCAATGACGCGCCCCAACAGATGGGGCCCTACTGGCAAACCGACACGACGATTGACCAAACGTATCCGGCTTTCACGCGATACCCCGACCGTATCTGAGAAAGGAATCAGCTTGAGAGTCTGGTCAGAAAAAGCGACGACCTCAGCAGGCACATTGGGCGCCGCAGGGTCATCGGTCTCGATCTCACACATGGCACCCAGAGGCGCCTGCAGCCCATCGCACTCCACTATGTGACCTGCAACATGTCGAATATTGGCCCACACCCAGGCGTTTGGCACTGACAACTGAGGCCAATTGCGATCAGGCTTCGACAACTGCTCGGCCTCGGAGCTCAAGTTCATGTTTCCGACAGCTGATCTGGGAACTGCGCAACAAGCTGCTCTCTGAGCTGCGCAAACTCTCTCTCAAGCAGGCGCTCTATCGTGACATGGTCGTATTGGATCGTGATATCACCATCGGAAAGGTTCACATCTGCCTCCAAGGAAACCGGGTGATCGGACAACGACTCGGAGAGCAGTTCCAGTGAAATCATCTCTGCCATAGCAGGCGAGACTTTAATGTGGACGGGAACGCTGTCTGGAAACTCCACCGCCTGAAGCGCGTTTGTCACAAAATGACGAAACCTGCTTTCGTCAAGTCGCAGCGCCTGTAGGCAAACAGTTTTTGCAATATCCAGCGATAAATCAGTGACCACAGGCCACACACGCGGCAGGGCCTCCATCTCGCTACCAATTGCCGCACAAAATCGCTCAGCCAAGGCTTCCCGCTGCTGGCTCTCCAGGTTGGACTGCCGAATCCCCTCTGCAATCCCCTCTTGGTATCGCGCCTCGAGCAGCTGTTCGATATCTACCTCCGCTTCAGCCTCACGCTCGTCTTCGAGGGCATCGATATCGTTCTCGTCAACAGCCGCCGCAGGTACCGGCTCATCTTCGGTATCATCGAGCTCCTGCTCGGGCTCCGAGACGTCATCAAGTTGTTGCCAGTGTGCCTCCTCGAAGCCTCCGTTGCGCTCTGCGTATTCGCCTGAAATAGAGGCCTCACTGAAGGCTTTTGCGCGACGGTCCGCGGCGAGTAACTCGTTCAGCTCCCACACGACTTTTTCTTTGGCGTTAGACAAAATCATCTCCGCGGCCGGCCAGCACCAACTCGCCTGCATCAGACAGTTTTCTGGCAATGCGCATGATGTTCTTCTGCGCATCTTCTACGTCTGAGATGCGCATCGGACCTTTCGACTCCATGTCGTCGATGAACATCGCTTTCGCACGCTGAGACATATTGTCAAAGAACTTATCGCGGGTTTCCTCGCTTGCTCCCTTCAGCGCCACCATGAGCAGGTCCGATTCGATATTTCTCATCATTACCTGAATCGCGCGGTTATCAACCATGGAAAGGTTTTCGAAGGTGAACATATTGTCCTGGATTTGAAGGGTGAGATCCTCGTCCAACGCCGTCAGTGACTGCATCACTGAGGTCTCGAGGTCGACCTTCACAAAGTTCATGATTTTGGCCGCGGTCTTCACGCCGCCAAAACTCGATGATTGAGCTGAGGAATTGCTTGAAAATTGTTGTGCCATGATTCGTTCGAGCTCGTCCATCGCTGACGGCTGGACCGTCTCTAACTTTGCGACTCTTTGCATGACTTCGGCGCGATTATCCGGGGGCAGGAAACTCAATACGTCAGCAGCCACGTCGTATTCGAGCACCGACAGAATGATCGCAGTCACCTGAGGATGCTCATTGATAATCATGTCCGAGATAGCGCGCGCATCCATCCAGCGCAAAATTTCCAGGCCCTTGGTTGAACCGCCAGGGAGTATGCGACTCAGTACTGTGCTGGCTTTGTCATCACCGAGCGCTCGCTTCAAAACAGACTCAACATAATCGGTGGTTCCGAGTCCCAGGTTAGTCTGTTGTTTGATTGTGCCCACGAAATCATCGAGCACGGCGCTCACCGTTTCCTGAGACAAATCCACCACTCCCACCATGGCTGAGCCCAGCGCCTGGACCTCTCGGGGATTCATGTAACGGATGATGTCTGAAGCCTGCGTCTCGCCCATCAGCAGCATGATGACTGCTGCCCGCTCGGTAGACGTCATGGTCTCCAATTCTTCGCGAACGAGGTCGGAAAGCTCTCCAGCGGCGTCACCAGACGCCATGTCTTTTGCTGCCTCTGCCATCACTTATCTCCCTTAGACGGGTTTGATCATCTTTTTCAATACGTTGGCAACGCGGCCAGCATCCTCGGCCACCAGCAAACGCACCACCGCCACCTTGTCATCATAACTATTGGCGGTATCGAGCATATCCGCAGAAATCGCCGATTTCTTGGGTTTGAGCTTGGCTTTGATTTCGTCGAGGGACTCGCCGTCCTCAAGCGCTTTCCTGTCAGCAACGCTCAGCTCACCATCTATTAGCTGGTCGGCCAGTAATGCCTCGTTTTCTTCGATCTTCGGCATGTATACCCTGAGTACGGGGGCAATCACCAAGAGGAAGAAGGCTATCAGGCCGATGGACGTCATACCGTGGCGACCCCACTCAATGATCGCCGGATCCTTGTGCCACGGCAGCTGATAGTCCTGCGGGGGATCAGTGAAGAAGGGTGCCGAAGTCATCGTCAGGGAATCGCCGCGTGCCGCATCATAGGGCAGCGCTGTGATCACCAGAGAGCGGAAACGTTCTATTTCCTCTTCCATAAAGCGCTGTAACTCGGCGCTGGGGATCGGGGCGAGTGATGCCGCGGCGGCATCAATCGCGTCCTCGCCAGCCGCTTCAGCTCCGTCCTCAAGCAAGTCAGGCGTAACGGACGATTGCTCATCGAGCGAGGCGTAGTACCTGCGCTTGGCTAAATCGCGAAGGGCCTCGTCATTGATGATCACGCCGGCGGTCATAGAGGTCACACGACCAGCCTGCTCCTTCACGAACAGGATCTCCTTATCCAACTCGTAATTCCGCGTAGTCTGCTCACGCTCGGTGGTCGCCGTCTCAGTATTCGTGGGGTTCTCCGCGACCTCACCCTCAGGTACCACTTCGGGCTGATCTGGCGGGATATTGGTCGTTCCGCCCGGGACACCTGAGGCCGCTATGCCTGTTTGCGTGTCCGAGGTAATCACCTCGGACCGGATCTCAGGCCCGCCACCCTCAACATCTAGATACTGCTCGCGGGTGGTTTCCCGCTGAGTAAAGTCCATCTCCAGATTGACAACCGTGCGGACATTGCCGCCCCCCAGCGCGGGAATCAGCAACTCCCGGATGCGCTCCGCCAACTCAGCCTCACGCTCAGCCTCGAAGCGCGCATTATTCAAAGCAGGCGTGCCGTCTTTGTCAGCATTACTGCCTGTCAACAAGTTGCCGTAGTGGTCCACTACCGTCACGTCCTGAGTGGCGAGGTAGGGCACACTCGCACTGACCAAGTGGACAATCGACAGAACCTGGGCTGGATCTACCACGCGCCCTCGGTACGGCTTAACAATGACCGATGCCTTTGCAGGCTGCCGATCTCGAACAAACACACTCTGCTTTGGCGCCGCCAGATGGACTCTGGCCGTCTCGATAGTACTGATCTCAGAGATGGTTCTCGCTAATTCGATCTCAATGGCGTTGTTGTACTTGACCTGCTCCATAAACTGGCTGGTCGTCATGGAGCTGCCCTCGGCGAGAGAGCCCATACCGCCTTCCGCAGCGGCACGAGGTATTCCCTGCGAGGCCAAAAAAATGCGAGCAGCCTGAAAATCGTTCTCCGGCACTTCTAGCCGGCCCGTCGATTTGTTAATCCGCACGTCGTAATTGGCGGACTTCAGTGCTTCAAAGGCCAGCTGCACATCAGCCGACTCCATGCCATCGGAAACACTTCTAAACGGCGTAGAGGTCATCACAGACCAAAAGATCAACACGACTAAGAGTGATAGCAGTCCGATAATAGCGGGCATCGCGCGCTTAACCGCCGGCTGCGACATGATGTCCTTCACAGCCGGCATCGGCGCAGATTGATTAGCCGACGCTTCCGCCTGCTCGGCTGGTACAGCGGCATTACCTGTCTCGGCCGGGGGATTACCCACGTCCTCGACCGCGGTCGCGGAGCCCTCTATCACCGATCTATTTTCGAGTGCTGCTTCCATTTTTATTTACCCCTTGTCCTCGCCTCTGCGCTAGACAGGCATGCTCATGACGTCCTGATAGGCTTTCAGCACCTTGTTGCGAACTTGCAACGTGGCTTCGAAGGCGACGGACGCTCGTTGGGAATCAATCAACACATCGGTGACACTCACGTCGCCTGATGCTTCGAAATTGGTCTTGGTTTCGGCGGCCTGCATTTGCGTGGCATTGACCGTGCGAATGGCAGCTAACAAGTCAGAAGCAAACCGGGATTGCTGCTGCTCGTTGCTAATAGCGAGAGAGGTGTCCGCAGCGCGACTATTCGCGAGCTCCGCTTGCCGGATCACGTTCATCACACCCTGCATATTAGTTTTATCGATCATGGGGCACCTATAGATTGCAAACCGTCAGGCTCGGCCGCTTTTAACTTCTGTAATTTATGCCTGAGCGTGCGGGGGCTAATGCCGAGGCGCTCCGCCGCTTCTTTTTTTGAGTCCGTTTCTTGAAGGGCAGCTTGTATCAATTGCCATTCAGCTTGCTCTTTTGCAGAAACCAGGTCCTGATCTGATTGAATAACAGCGTGTTGATGTGCTGGCTTAGCGGTATCGAACTCTGGACTGTGTATCGGGTAATGAGAGAGGGCGTTTGGAGAAAACTCCAGGGCGTCGAAATAAATATGCTCGGGCTGAATGACATTGTGGATAGCCAACACCTTGGCTCGGCAGATGACGTTATCCAGCTCTCTGACATTGCCGGGCCAATGATGCGCCAGCAGTTCTTGGATTGCCGACTCCTCAATCTGCATGCTGATTCCCGCAATCTGCTCAGATGCAGCGAAAGTAATCGCCAACTGGCGAATGTCCTCTGGCCGCTCGCGCAACGGAGGTATACCGATATGAAAGGCATTCAATCGGTATAGAAGATCCTCTCTAAACTCACCCCGCTTGACCAACTCAACCAGATCGCGATTAGTCGCGGCAACCAGCCGAACATCAAAGCCCGTCTCGCGAGTGCTGCCAATTCGCGCCGCCTTGCGCTCCTGAATGACCCGCAGTAGCTTGGGCTGAATATGAAGCGGTAACTCACCTACCTCATCGAGAAACAGCGTACCTTGATGTGCTTCCTCGAAAATTCCCGGTTGATCTTTCACGGCACCGGTGAACGAACCCTTGATATGACCGAATAACATACTCTCGACCAAGTGCTCTGGCATAGCCGAACAGTTGAGCGCAATAAATGGTCCGGTAGCCCGGGCAGAGGCGTTATGCAGAATCTGGGCGACCACCTCTTTGCCGACGCCCGATGGCCCCGACAGCAGAGCCGTGACGTCAACCTGCGCGACACGCTGGACGAGGGCGAGCATGGCCTTGCTCACCGAGTCACGGAACACCACTTGTTTCCGCTGACCTCTTGAGGGGATAGTGGGGCGCGAGCCGCCATCGGGCCGCTGATCGGGTTGCAGGGATAACTCATGCAGCGCCACACCGAGTTTAGCGATCACGCTTGGCCAATCGCTCTGCTCATCGTAGGTCTCGAAAACCGTTAACCCATGAGCACCCACGAAATGGGCCAGCTTGAGGTCGCCCTCGGGAATCAACACGCCTGTTGACCCGCGCACTTGCTGCAATGCCTGGGTGAGATAGGTGGCGTCAGATGCCCAGGCGGGGCCGACAGCGATACACGACAACGCGCCCTGCGCCGCACGTTCCGCAAAAGTGTCGATAGCTTGAGTTAACGAAATCGGGGGTTCCACCGAATCAGATCTCAGACACTCCTCTGGAAAGCCTGTTCCGCGCACCGCCAATACGTTGAGGTGCTGATCTGTAAAAGTGGCTGCAGTCACTGCTTTAAGTCCCCATTGCGTGCAGTGTCTACAGCAATGCGGGGGCCAGCCTGGAAAATTACAGAGAAAACAGTTGTTTAAGCTGTTTTTGAGTTTTAAAAAACCAGATTATTTGACACATTTGTCAAATTTTTGACAGCCCAACGTCAGCTTTTAGCGATGTTGAGTCTGCTCATCTTTTCAATCAAGGTGGTGCGCTTCACGCCTAGCAGCCGCGCAGCTTCCGAAATATTGCTATTCGCATCGGCCAGCGCTTTGTCGATCAGCTGCCGCTCAAAGTCGGACACGCGATCCTTTAGCGATCCCTCAGCAAGCTGCTCGGTGGCAGGCGACTCAGCCGCCGTAATCCCCAAGACACGTGCCAAGCCATCCTCATCCCCATCATCGCTGATGTCAGCGAGTAAAACTGCATGCACATTGGGCTCTTCAAGCCCGCCGCCATCGTCCGCTTCGCGCGGGTCAGCACCCATCAGATTAACCATTTGCGGCGGCAGAAAATCAGTGGGTAATTCGTATAGGTTCACCGTCTCGCCAGGATAAAGCGCTGACAACCGGCGACAAAAATTTTCCAATTCTCGGACATTACCGGGCCAATGGTATGCCTGAAGCAAGCTCACCGACCGCGCGCTCAGCTTGATCGCCTCATCATGAAGGGCATAGACCACTCTAAAATGGTCGAAGAGTTCGATAATTTCCTCGGGGCGCTCCCGTAGCGGCGCCACCGTAATCGGGATTACATTCAAACGGAAAAAGAGATCCTCCCGAAACTGTCCGCTTTCAATCAAAGATTCAAGCGGCTTATGCGTGGCGGAAATAATCCTGACATCGACCGGTATCTCTTTGCCAGAGCCAACCGGTGTCACCACGCCCTCTTGCACAACCCGCAACAGCTTCGCCTGAAGATCTGCAGGCATGTCACCAATCTCGTCGAGCAAGAGTGAACCACCGTCCGCCAACCGCATTCTGCCCTGATAACTACTCACTGCGCCTGAGAAGGCGCCTTTCTCATGGCCAAAGAGCTCGCTTTCCAACAGCTCGTTGGGGATGGCGCTACAGTTCACTGCAATAAAGTCACCCGAGGCTTCTCGTCCGGAGAGACGATGGATCTCTCGTGCAACCAGCTCTTTCCCGACGCCCGTAGCGCCACGCACTAATACCGGGGCGTCCGTCGGAGCCACTCGTGCGAGGTGGTCCAGTAATTCACGCGTAACAGCACTGCTGCCGATCAGGCTTGGTTGCGCTGTCATAGGCAGAGTCGGCGAGCGCTATTCACAGGTATCCACTGGGCCAGCAGCTGAATCTGACCCGTGATCGAGAGCATCGTTGTGGGTGGAGATTTGTGTCACATTCGCGCCGACAACAATATCAGAGTTAGACACCGGGGCGTTCCTCCTGCGTGAAGTGCTGTGCCCCGTACCCACCACAACCACAACGTTAGCTGCGATCTCTTCAGTGTTACCGCCGGACTGTGTGCGGCTGGCGACGCCCTCCTGCTCCATTTTCTTGCAAACGTCTTTGTAGGAGGCGCCGGCAATCGTCTCTGAGACAGCGCCATGAGAAAACATTAACAGCAGGACTGCCACTGATGCTGTGAGATTCAGTTGCATAGGTCCACTCTCCATGACGATCCCTTTTCACGCGCGCCTGCACTTCTTTTATGGCAAGTCGCTACCTGTGCCGTGGCCACTGTATTTGCGATGATTTCCTTAAGGGTAAGTCGCATTTTGCACTTACGTTACGTACGCCGTGCTGGCAACATACTCCAAGCCAAAAAAAGCGGCAACCACGCTGAGAAGAACCACTCACCAGAAGGACTGCGATTTGACTACCCGACGCTATATCGGCTCCTTGTTCGAACGATCTTCACAACACAAAAAAGCCGCCAAAAGAGTCAACACTTTCCTATTCCTCTTGATCGCGCTCAACCTCGTCGCGATCACACTGGAATCCGTGGCCTCCATCGAGGCAGCCTGGGCCTTTGAGCTGCGGGTGTTTGAACTCATTTCAGTGGTTTTTTTCTCCATAGAATACGTGCTCAGAATCTGGTCAGCACCAGACAATGAAGATCTGAAGGGGCAGTCACCGCTACGCAAACGTCTTAGCTACATCTTCAGTTTCACTGGGTTGATTGATCTCGTCGCCATTTTGCCGACACTACTCCAGTTCATTTGGGTCGGCGCAGACCTGCGACTGCTCCGCGTCATGCGTTTGGCACGACTATTGAAGCTTAGCCACTACACGACGGCCCTTGAAGATTTGGTGTCCGCGATTCACTCTGAGCGACAGGCTTTTGTGGCCGCACTGTATCTCATGGTGGTAGCGCTATTTTTATCCAGCTCTTTGATCTATGTGGCTGAGCACGACGCTCAGCCTGAAGCGTTTCCCTCTATCCCAGAAACGATGTGGTGGTCCATCGTCACACTGACCACCGTGGGCTACGGTGATGTATCACCCATTACAGCCGGCGGGAAATTGATCGGTGCGTTAACCGCGATCATGGGCGTGTGTACGGTGGCACTGCTGACCGGCATCGTCGGAGCAGGGTTCTCCAAACAAATGTCCAAGCAATACGCCGAATTTGAGCAGAAACTCCGCGAAGCACTGGATGATGGCATCATCTCCAGCGAGGAAGCGGAGGAAATCGAGGAGCTTCGAGAACGGATGGGACTGTCAAAGACTCAAGCAGAAGAGTTGGCTCATCATCTCATCGAAACAAAAAAAAACGGCGGCGCGGCCTAACGCCGCCCCGGTGCGGAGGGATCCCCTCTAGAAAATCCTTAGATGTGATCCCTGAAGCGGAACATGACCGGCATCAGCTTGTATTCAGGCTCACCTTCGAGGTACTTCTGCTCCATTTCTGTCCATCGGCTGGTGCCAATTCGCCACCTTAAATGATCATCGAAGCCCGCCTCGGATTGCCAATAGGACATCGCGACGACGGTGTCCTCCTCAAGATCCTCGGCGACATAGATCCAGTCACATGCGGGGGCCGCCATTGTTGCCTGCGCGACAACAGAAAAATCGGCGAGGAAAGACGCTTTCTGCGCTTCTCGGACGTGATAAGTGGTTTTTACAATCAAAGACATTTGTGACCCATTCCGCTCAAATTTTAGAAAAGTGTAGCGGTGCTTTCATCGCGCCTCAAGCACAGGGTATGTTCGGAGCAGAGCACCACATTCTAGCCCTGGCGCGCTCATTGAGTTGGTGCTTGCGATGCCGATCAAATCACCGGCAAGCACCCACTGACACGCCATACTGAGGGCGCTTGTCACGAACCGGAAGATGAAGGCTTCATCGCTTCGAGCATGCTCATCATGCGCTCGTGGACTTTATTTACCGCCTTGAGCGGTCGCACCATTACCTTGAATTCGCTGATCAGATTGTCGTTCACCGTTATCAGGTCGATGCCATTGACATGAACACCGTCCAGTTTGCACTCGAATTCCAACATGGCGTGACTGCCATCCCTCAGCTCTCTTACGTACCGAAAGTCCGTGTTGAACACCTCGCTGGCCGCACTCAGATAAAGGTGAGTGATGTCTCGACCTCGCTGTGGCGTGTGAACAACGGGCGACCAAAAAGTGCAATCCGGCGCCAGCAAATCGTGAAGGCCCACGGTCGTGCCACGCGCCATCATCTCGTGCCAGCGATCAATGGCGTCGGCTGTATTAGCACTCATCTTTTCTCCTTTTCTTCGCCGTTACGAAATCGAAAACCGCTTTTGCCAAGCGTTTGAATGCTTACCCGGTCTGTAAATCTCGATGTGCTGCCAAGCGCAATTCGTAGGCGCCCTGGCCGCGAAGGCGGTCTGCCTGACGAACCTGCAGATGATATTTCCGTCGCTTGTGCACTGCGACCAGCCTCTGAAACGCTTCGCTATCTTGCTCTCCGGACAACCAGGCCTCGACCTGGGCAATATCGATACCCAGCCGGTATGCGATCCGGGAAGGGCGAATACGGTGCACATGGAACTCCGCCACGAGCGTGATCTGTTGCTCAGGCGTTAGACTGCAGTCACAGGCATAACCCATGGGCGGATTAGGGCTTCGGTCATCGACAATTTGCATCTTCTATTCCGGCGTTAAACTCCACGCCCTCATTCAGCAGATGTGTTGGGCGTGATCGGTATTGTGACATAGCACTATCTGGCATGATCCTGAGATACTAAACCCATTGTCTGGCGCGCTAGACATCGCCAGACAGGGTTATGACATGCGCTCCCAGAACAGGCAACCATAGTAAAAAGGAAGGTTCAGTCCCGTGACCAAGCAACGGACGCACCATCAGCGCTCGCTCCGAAGGACCAAAATCGTCGCAACCATCGGTCCGGGCAGCCAAAGCCAGGATATGATCGGACGTCTACTGGGGGCCGGCGTCGATGTCTTTCGCCTCAACTTCAGCCACGGCGCCCAATCAGACCATGCCAAAGTCGCTCAGCATATCCGTCGGCAGGCAGGCCATCATGGCCGCTACGTTGGGATTCTTGCGGACCTGCAAGGACCAAAAATACGCGTTGGTGGGTTCGCGAATGGCGCCGTGATGTTGCAGGCGGGAGACCCCTTCAGGCTCAGCCTGACGATCGCACCAGACGCCGGCGACGAGCGTGGAGTGTCAGTTGAGTATGAGGCGCTGCCGGCGAGCGTAGAGCAAGACGATATCCTCCTGCTCGACGACGGTAAATTGCGGCTGAGAGTCGATGATGTGAGTGATACCGAAGTCGACTGCACTGTGCTCATTGGCGGGCGGCTTAGCTCTCGCAAAGGGGTCAATAAGTTAGGCGGTGGACTCGCGGCCCCCGCACTGACCGAAAAAGACCTGGACGATATCCGGGCGATGCCAGACATCCAGCCTGATTTTGTCGCGGTGTCATTTGTATCCAGCGCGCAAGACATTGCCTACGCACGGGAGCTGTTGGCAAACGAGGGGCTTAATCCAGCCATCATTGCGAAAATTGAGCGCGCAGAGGTGGTTGCTGACACGGAACTGTTAAACAGCATCATTGACGCCAGTGATGGGGTCATGGTGGCCCGCGGCGATCTCGGTGTCGAGGTCGGCGATGCGCAATTAATCGGCATTCAGAAAAACCTCATTTCCACAACTCGTAAGCGCGATCGTATGGTGATCACGGCGACACAGATGATGGAGTCGATGATCAACAATTCCATGCCGACACGCGCGGAGGTCTTTGACGTGGCCAATGCCGTTCTGGACGGTACTGATGCGGTGATGCTCTCTGCCGAGACGGCAGTAGGGGAGTATCCAGTTGAGGTAGTGACCGCAATGGCCGATGCCGCGCTGGGAGCGGAGCAGCATCCGGTGGCGCGAACCTCGAAGTACCGGCTCGATCGTGAATTCACATCTGCGCAAGAGACGATTGCCTTATCAGCAATGTATGGCGCCAATCACTTCCCGAATATGCGCGGCATCGCTTGTTTAACAGAACGTGGCACGACACCTACCATGATGTCGCGTCTCAGCTCCGGCCTGCCGATCTTCGCATTGAGTCGCCGAGCGGACACCCTGCAACGACTCGCCTTGTGCCGGGGTGTCATCCCTTTGTTCTTCGATTTCGCCGCTTTTTTGCCCGAAGATCTTGAAGCGCGGACCATTGAGTTTCTGGTCGATGGGGGCTTTCTCTCTCGCGGGGATTACATTCTCCTGACTATGAATAGCCGTCACAGCCAAACCGGGAAAACCGACATGTTGAAAATCCTACCTGTGGACTGACCTTCGGACGCTCATTCGAGCTTAAACGGACAGAAAAAATTCATCAGCAGAGCGTCGCGAGAGTGCTACACTTCAAGGGCTGGCATACCCAGCACGCTTTTGAAGAGCCACTGTAGTCTAAAGTCTGCGGTCTTGTTCCCATTAAGCGCAGCTGCCCGATAGGGCATAAAACTTTGTAAACACAGGTAGTAAAAAACATGTCAACAGTTACGGGTACCGTGAAGTGGTTTAATGAAACCAAAGGTTACGGCTTTATCGCTCAGGAAGATGGGCCAGACGTCTTTGTTCACTTCAGCGCAATTCAAGGTGATGGCTTCAAAACCCTTACCGACGGCCAGAAGGTAGAATTCACGGTCACAGACGGCCAGAAAGGTCCGCAAGCCGAGAACGTCGTCCCTCAGTAAGCTTCTTCTGCCGGGGGCTCTGCAGCCCCCGCATTCCACCTGCTTACGTCCACAGCATCCTGGCTTCTGCCGGGTTTTTTTCGTTGTCTGATATAAAACAGGATGCGCCCAGGCCTAGCCGATAGTGACGTGATCGGTACGGGTGCGTTGCGTTTTTCCACTGCCCACTGGGCAACTATAGCGCGCCATCGCAGCAGTCGAACGGACGGCCGCCCAAACCCGCGTCTTCCACCTTCCATTCAATGAAGCAATGCCTAGCGCAGCTAGCGGGCCTCTGAATAATAGGGCGAGCGCCGACACCCTGCAGGCGCAGCGACAAGCCTATTAAACCGACAAAACGGTGAATAACGGGCCATAAAAAAGGGCCACAAATGGCCCTTACAAACGTTAAGCGTGATCGGTTTTAGAACAGGTCTTTCTCGAGTTCGCGCTGACGCTCTTCCTCACTACTGACGTAAGCAATCCACTGCTTGGCGTACTTTTCCGACCGGTCATCCTTACCCGCATCACGGAACGCTTTACGCGCTTTGTTGTACTCACCCAGATTGAAATAGGCCATACCCAACACCAACCGCGCTTGATCGGGGCGCTTTACGCCGCCTTTTTTCAAACCTTTGTTGACGGAATCGGCTGCCTTGGCAAACTGATCACCGTCGAGATAGACATTGCCGAGACGGACATACAACTCACCTTCGTCCGACTTGGCAGCCGCCTTTTCCATCATCGGAATGGACTTCGCGACTTCTCGCGCCTGCGCCCAAGCACTTCCGCCCAACTCATAGTTTTTGGACTTGTCGTCCACCAGCTCATCTTTAAAACCTTTCTCGATCACAGACCCTGCGTAGTAAGGCGCCTCAGCGTTCAAGTACAAATACGCCATCGTGACGAGCTCACTGGATCTATCCAGAAAGCCCTGCTCATATGCGGCTTCCATCAGTGCCAGCTGTTTTTGCTCTTCTTTCTTTTCGCCATAAAGATGGGAAGCCTGCACCCAGTACTGCTTCTTCGGGTAGTAGATGATCAGCGTATTGAGGACATCCAGCGCAGAATCAAAGTCCTCTTTATCGAAGTAGAGGAAGCGAGCGAGGTTGTACCACTGTTCTTTAGGCAGCTTGCCCTCGCCCTCATGCATGGAAATGGCTGTTTCAACGTTCTCAAGCGCCAGATCATATTTTTTGACCTGATAATAGCCTTGCGCCAATAATACGTAGGCACCCGCATTGGGCTTTTCGTTAAGGTCGAACCAGACCAGCATCGCGTCGATGCCCTGCTGCCACTTCTCCTGAACGAAATACAGCTGCGCGATGGTAAAGCGGGTATTAATCTCCATCGCCAGTGGGATGTCAGGCTGGGCAATTACCTGCTCGTAATAACGGAGCGACTGCGGGTAGTCCTCGGTAGCGTAGGCCAGAAAGGCGAACAGGTTGTAGACATTCGCCAACTCGTAACTATTGAGGGCGCGCTTACCGTCCTCGGCAATCATGTCATTCAATATGACCGCAGCGCCGGCATAATCCTTCTCCTCGGCTAGCGTCTGCGCCTCGGCAAGCTTCTCGTAGACCTTGTTACGCAAAGCGGGCGTGCGACGTGTCTCACGCTGATCCTTCTTCGGCTTGTCGTCCTGCGCCACGGCGCCGGAGACCACGTCAACCGGTAACACAGGGTCCAGCGCAACCGCACCGCAAAGCAGGAGAGCGGCGAGCGCTGACGTGCGGCACATTTCGCCGCATAGGCTAAGCATGCTGATCACTGCCCGTCTCATCTCAGTTCTCCAACTCGTAGGTAAACTTGTTCTGGACACCGGCCACTTCGATTGGCTCGCCATCAACGACCCTGGGCTTGTACTTAAATTTCTCTGACGCCTTGAGTGAAGCGCGCTCGAAGATGCCTTTGGGCTGACAATCGACAGGGAAAGGGTCACGAATGGATCCAGTTTTCGTCACCGTGTACTCAACAATGCAGTACCCGGAGATCCCACGGGTCTGTGCGCGACGCGGATAAATAGGCGCCACTTTCACAATCGGCAGATACTCGCCGTCACCGGAGGACATACCGGAAGCGTTGAGGTTCAGATTGATGCCGGTAGTCGGTGCGGTGTTTGCGACATTCATGTCGAGCTGCGTGTCGAACTGAATAGGCTCAAGTTCTGGCGGCGGCTCCTCCGGGTCATCTGGTTTCTCCGGCTTGACCTCATTGAGATTGGTTTCGATGGTCTTGTCAGGCACCACGATATCGGCAATTTTTCGAGCCTTCACATCTTCTTGTTTAAAATCCCGGCTAACCAGGCTGTGCATGACGAAAAACAACGCGATTGCAACGGGCACCGCAAGTGCGGCACTGACAGCAACTCGAGCCGAACTACCCATAACCGTTAAGCCTCTTCATCCGTGGATATGCAGGGCGGCGCAGTCAAAATTGGCCGCACGATATCAATGAGATCCTCGACGACATAAGCCGGCGTCTCGCGATCTACCTGCACCACAATATTCGCCTGTGGGGCTTCTTTCTTCGCCGCCTCGGCCGTGCGCAACGCACGATCGAGCGGAAGCTTGTTCTTGTTGTAAAAAATATCGCCGTTAGCATCAACGGCAAAGATGATCGTGCCACGCTCGCAGGCTTCCTGCGTCGCCGCCTGAGGCTTGAGCAACTCAACCCCGGGCTCTTTCACAAACGAAGAGGTCACGATGAAGAAAATCAACATGATGAACACGACGTCAAGCATTGGGGTCAGATCAATCTGACTTCCTTCTTCTGCTGCAGTCGACCGGGCTTGATCACGCATACTCATATTTATACCTTTTACCGATCTGAAGCCCAGTTGACGGCCGCCACACCTGACTCACGAGCAGCGTCCGCCACATCAACGACGATGCCGGCCTCGGCACCTTTCTCCACCTTGATGGTAACGGGCGCCTCCGGGTCTTCAGCCAGCAAACGCTGGATATTGGCGCGGACAGCGCGAATGTCTACCCGGCGGTTTTCCATCCAGATCTGGTTGTCCGAGGCCACCTCGACCAGAATACTGGTGGAATCTTCAGGGTCATCTGGCTGATTGTCATCCGGGCGGTTGACTTCGACACCGGCTTCTTTGATGAAAGATGCCACGACAATAAAAAAGATCAGCATGATGAACACAACGTCCAACATCGGTGTCAGATCAATCTCTGCCCCATCCTGATCCTGCTGCTTCGCTATTTTCCGCATGTTTTCCTCAACTCAGCGACAGGATCAGTGATCCGAGGTCAGCTGATCTGTCAGGAGCTGCTGCTCCCGGGTGGTGATTCGCTGAAGATATGTGTTGGCAAACAATCCAGATAGAGCCGCCACCATGCCTGCCATCGTAGGAATAGTGGATCGCTCCACTCCGCCTGCCATGGACTTCGCGTCCCCGCCGCCCGTGACCGCCATCACATTGAACACCTCGATCATGCCGGTCACGGTACCCAATAGCCCGAGCAACGGACACAGCGCGACACAGGTAGTGATAACGTTCATATTGTCGTTAATCAGTTCGCGACTCTCTGACAGCAACCGCTGGCGGATTTTCTTCGCATTCCAGGACTTTCGCTCACTACGACCTTCCCAAGCGTTCACCACGGCGGCACGATCTGTCTTCCAAACGGATGTGAAATACCACACCCGCTCGAAGATCAGGGTCCACATAAAGAACACCAGAGCAGCAATCAGCCACAGCACGTTCCCGCCTTTCTCCATGAAGGCAAGAATGACCTCGAATATACCCATCGCCAGTTAGCCTCCCGGGCAATCAGTTATGCGCGCGCTCGGAGTGCTCCGCAACGATGCCGGTCGCCTGCTCGTTCAGCACATGAATAATGCGCTGTGAACGGCCGTTGACCACGGTATGAAGGAGTACCGTCGGAATCGCTACCAATAGACCCAATACCGTCGTCACCAGTGCGGATGAAATACCGCCAGCCATCGCTTTGGGATCGCCCGCACCGAAGATGGTGATGGCCTGGAAGGTAATGATCATACCGGTCACCGTACCCAGCAGACCCATGAGCGGTGCAACCGCTGCAATAATTTTCAGCAGCGTTAGACCTTGCTCCAACTTTGGCGTCTCGCTCAAGACCGCCTCGGCCATTTTCAGCTCCAGCGTTTCCGGGTCCATATTGGGGTTGCTTTCGTGCACCATCAATACGCGACCCAATGGGTTGTCGTCACGAGCAGAGTTGGACTTGAGCTGAGAGGAGACCTTGCCACCCACGGCGGTCAGCACAATCAAGCGATAAATCGCGAGCAGGAAGGCGAAAGCACCCACCGCCGTAATCGCGTATCCCACGTAGCCACCCTGATGCCAGCGCTCGGAGATCGTCGGGCTGTCAATAATCGCCGCAAGGAATGAGCCGCCAGTCGGACCAGTCGGGTCAATGCCGAACTGGGTCAAGCCACCCTGAGAACCGGCCAGGGCCTGAGCCTGAGAATTGAAGCCGCCGCCCGGTTGCCGCGGTAACTCGGCCAGCTTGTCGATATTGAACGACAGGTAGTTACCGTCTGTATCAACAATGTTGAAAGCACCGACCCGCACCACATCACGCTGGCTCAGTTCACCAGATGGCGTGGCGACCTGAGCAGTGAATCGACTGATCTCACCCTGTTCGCGGATTTCGCGCAACAGCTCGAACCAGACACGCTCAATTTCCTCGATGCTGGGAAGCTGGTCGGAGCCAGACATCTTCGCGATCAACTCCTTGAGGAAGGTCTCACGCCCGGGATACTCAGAGCTGACCAGTGATACCTCAACGTTTGACGCCAAGTCACCTGAAGCGGCCGTCAGGTGACCAAACAGCTCTGACAACGTGCCCAGACGCTCGCGAAGCTGCTCTTGCTTCGCCGCAATCAATAACTCATTTTCCTCAAACTGCTTTTCGAGTCGCGCGGAACGGCGCTCCTCGCGGGTACGCTCGTCTTCAGCTCGCTTAAGCGCAGCCGCTTGATTCGCTTTGTCATTGGCAAAGCGATCTTCTCGCGCCTTGTTTTCGGCAGATGCGCGAGCTTGACCCTGCTTCACCAGCTCCAGGAGCTGATCAAGATTTTCCGCCGCGATCTCTTGAGGAGTCGGGGGCGGAGGTGCCTCCGCTTCAGCTTCTTCTTGACCAAACGTCAGCGGTGCAACCAGCGCACTCGCGAGCACAAGGGCAGATACTTTCAGCAATTGAGAACGCATTTCAGTTCGCCTCCGGCGCAGATACAGGCATATTCAACAGCTCGATAGTCGCTTGTTTCTTCGCGATTCGAACTCCCTTACGAACTGCAGCGGCGTAATCACCCGCAGATAGCTCTTCCCAGCTCTGGCTATCTTTATTCCAGGCACCTGTCTCGGCGCCATCCGTGCTCTGGTAAACCAGCGCGACACGACCGATACGCAGGATGTCAACTTCACGTTCGGCACCCGCCAACTCAATCGTATCGGTATACGCTTCAATGCCTCGCCCATACTGGAGCTCAATAGAGTAGAGCTCGAGCACCTGGCGGAAGGCCTCCGCGGATGTGACGTCGGAACGATCCATGTTGGCGCGAACCGCCTCGATGTTGCCAAGCCGGGTATCCAGATCAAAGGGCATATCGAGATTGATGAACTGCTCAAGCCCGTCCAGCATGCGTGTTACGAGCGGCGGGATCTGTCGCTGGATCACCGCAGCTTCAGCGATCGAGTTATCGATATCGCGGATTCGTCGCTCCTGATTTGCGATCTGCCGCTCTAGGCGAGCGTTGTAGACCTTCAGGCCATCGACCTGCTTCATCACTGTCTTGTAGTCAGACAGCAAACTGGCGGTCTCGTCGGCAAGCCGATCGATCTTGGCTTGTGAGGCCTTGGCTGCCTGCGTGCGTTGCTTGCCTACCTCAACGATCGGATCGATGGACTGGGCGCCCGCGATGGACGCACTGCCGCCGATGCAAATCGCCACCAGCAGAGTTTTAAGTCTAGTCGTGGTCATGGGATCGATACTTCCTCTCAAAAGCAAATCGGGGTAAGGGTGTTGGCCAAAGCTCAACCCTTACGGAATCTCGGGTCACAGGGGCTTTTATACGGTTATTGAGCCGCCGTCTGACATCGGGGTGGGGGAATTTACCGTGTACGTCACAGCAACGCAAATGGTTTCAATTTCCTCGAGGCCCTTGCCATCACTCATTCTCCGGCGGCTCCAATTCGACGATGGTAAACGCGTGGCTGTTGCGCTCATCGGCCTCATAGGAGGCCATGATGGTTTCCTGCCACCCCGCCAGAAGTGTCAGGTCAAACAGGACATCCCCATCCACACTGCCTTGCACTCGCGTCAAAACAATCCTGTCAGCGCGGGGCAGTGCCAAACGATAAATTTCGGCGCCACCCACAACCATTGCAGCGTCGGCGCCATCAATGAGCGCTTGGTCAAAGGCTCGCGCCAAGGCCTCATCCAGCGTGTGGCAAACCGTTACCCCTTCATGCTGCCAACCAGCGTCGCGGGTAATCACAATGTTGCGCCGCCCGGGCAATGGAAAGCCAACGCTGTCAAATGTCTTTCGACCCATGATGATAGGTCGGCCTAGCGTTGTGCGCTTGAAATGCTGAAGATCATCCGGCAGTTCCCAGGGCAACGCATCGCCCCGGCCTATCACCCCATTCTCGGCGGCCGCCAGCACCAACACCACTGGCACGTCATTTTGGAATCTGCCCTGACTCATATTGCGACCGGAGCTGAAATGTTAGGTGCGGGGTCGTAACCATTGAGTTGAAAATCCTCAAAGCGATACTCATAAATTGAGTCGGGCTTTCTCAAAATCTCGAGTGTGGGTAGCGGCATTGGAGAGCGCCCGAGCTGTGTACTGACCTGCTCGCCGTGGTTGCTGTAGAGGTGGGCGTCGCCCAGCGTCACCACAACTTCCCCCGGAGACAGGTCCGTCTGCTGCGCGAGCATGTGAACCAGCAACGCCACCGAGGCGATATTGAACGGCAAGCCAAGGAACACGTCACTGGAACGGATATAAAGTTGCGCCGACAACGCGCCCGCCCCCACATAGAACTGATACAACAAATGACAAGGCGGTAGCGCCATGCGGCCCGCACGCACGTTGTCCTGGGGGCTGACAGTCTCGTCGGGCAGGTACTCAACGTTCCAAGCGTGAAACAAGATGCGCCGACTCTCCGGTCGATGTTTTAAGCAATCAACCACGTAGTCAATCTGATTAATCGTGCTGCCGTCACGCGTCGGCCAGGCATGCCATTGCGCACCGTAGAGCGGCCCCAGATCACCGTCCTCGGTAGCCCATTCATCCCAGATACTGACGCCATTCTCCCGAAGCCATTTGGTGTTGGTGTCGCCGCTTAAAAACCAGATCAGCTCATTGACAACGCTTTTAAAATGAACGCGCTTGGTAGTGAGGATCGGGAAACCCTGGCGCAGATCAAATCTCAACTGTCGACCGAACACAGACCGAGTGCCGGTGCCGGTTCTGTCGCCCCGATCAATGCCCGATTCCCGAATGTCTGTCAGTAAATCCAGATAAGACTGCATGTCATCCTCATCGTTTACCCGGGCGGTAGGCCCAATACAGTAATCCAATGCCAGCCACTAACATGGGCAGGCACAGTAGCTGCCCGCGAGTCATCCAGCCCAGCGCGTCGAAACCAATGTGCGCATCCGGCTCGCGGAAGAATTCTGCTGTGAACCGCAGGATCCCGTAGCCGATCAGAAACAACCCCGAAACCGCCCAGGTCGGCCGAGGTATGCGGCTGAACCACAGTAGCACCACGAATAACAAGCACCCCTCAAGCGCAAACTGGTAGAGCTGCGAAGGATGTCGGGCCAAGCCGAGTGGATCATTGGGAAACACCATCGCCCATGGCACATCAGCCGCGCGGCCCCACAGCTCTTGCCCAATGAAATTCCCCAACCTGCCCAACGCCAACCCAAGAGGAGTCAGGGGAGCAACAAAATCCATCAATCGCCCCCAGTGGATGTTCCGCTGACGGGCGAACACCGCCATTGCCACCTGTACACCTAACAAACCACCGTGGAAGGCCATACCGCCCTCCCAGACCCGCAGTAGCCAGAGTGGGTCAGAGCTCAGTCGCTCAAAACCGTAGAAAAAGGCATACCCCAGTCGCCCACCTAATACGATGCCTACCGCAGCATAAAAAATCAGGTCGTCGATTTGATCTCTTTGCAAGGGTGAGTGTGGCTGCTCCGTGCGGCGACGGGCTAACCACCAGGCGAAAGCCAGGCCGCCAATATAAGTCAGTCCATACCAATGGATCTTGATCGGCCCCAGGGCGAGAGCAACTGGATCAATGTCGGGATAGGCCATCATTTAGGAAGCCGCACCACGTCGCAAAAACCGGTCGAGACCTCGTTCAGCAAGCGCCGAATCCAGCACCGTCATCACTTCAGGAGCTGATCGCATAGGGCGCAACGACGCGACCAGATCGATCAGCTCGCTGCGCGTGAAAGCGCTCAAGACACGCTTAATCACCGACAAACTGCCCGCATTCATTGAAAGCTGATCAAAACCCATGGCGACCAGGAGTGGTGCCGCCCGGGGGTCGCCTGCCAGCTCACCACATATACTCACAGACTTGCCGCTGTGGTGAGCGGCCTCAATGATGTCTTCCAGCGCTGCCAACACAGCAGGGTGTAGCGCCTGATACAGCTCGGCAACGCGCGAATTTCCCCGATCTACTGCCAATAAATATTGGGTCAGATCATTTGACCCGACCGAGAGAAAGTCAGCTTCCTCGGCAAAAGGGCCCGCCAGATATACCGCAGCCGGCACTTCGATCATCACGCCAATCGGTGGCAACGGCACGGAACAACCCTCGCTGCGTACTTCCTGATGACACCGGACAATCAAATCACGCGCGATGCGGAACTCATCGATGGCCGTCACCATCGGCAGCAGGATCCGAAGGTTGTCTAAACCTTCGTTGGCCCTGAGCATCGCACGCACCTGAGTCAAAAATATCTCGGGATGATCCAGAGTCACGCGGATACCACGCCAACCAAGAAAGGGGTTGGATTCTTCGATCGGGAAATAAGGAAGCGCTTTATCGCCCCCTATATCCAGTGTTCTCATCGTCACGGGTGCGGGATGGAAGGCTTCCAGCTGTTCCCGATAGAGCTGCCTTTGCTCTTCCTCACTCGGAAACCGATCCCGCAGCAGAAAGCTCACCTCTGTGCGATACAAGCCAACGCCCTCGGCTCCAAACTCCCGGGCTCGCTGCACATCAGCAGCAACACCCGTGTTGACCCAAAGAGGCACAGCTATACCATCAGCGGTCTGAGCGGGTCGCTGCGCAAGTGGCGCCAACTCCTCGAAGAGCGCCTCGTCCTCGGCCAACAGACCCTCGAACCGAGCGAGCAAGTCGGCATGAGGATTAACGTAAACACGCCCGTTATAGCCGTCTACGACCAGGCGCTGATCAGGTAGACGTTTCAGGGGCAAATCCTCGACACCAACCACCGCGGGAATCCCCATGGCACGAGCCAGTATGGCCGTGTGGCTGTTGGCACTGCCTCGCATAGAGACGATCCCGACCAGTTTGTCGCGGGGAATCTCTCCCAGAGTCGACGCCGTCAGCTCCTCAGCAACCAGCACCGTGGCATCGGGGTAATCGATCTTTTGGCGATTAGCGTCCTGCAAATACCCCAGCACACGGGTCCCAAGATCTCGCACGTCCACCGCTCGCTCCCGCAAGTATGAGTGCTCCATGCGCTCGAAATGTCTGATGTGGCGGAGCATGACTTGGCTCAGCGCACCCTGCGCCCACTCACCTCCCTTGATCAGCGCGGCGACCTCACCGCCCAGCGTCGAGTCATCCAAAATATTGAGGTAAACACCAAACAGAGCCCGATCTTCGGGACCTAGCTCGTCCTCCAGGTTTTCTGCCACCTGCTGAATGTCCGTCCGGACACTGGCTAGTGCATCGCGGAACGCCTTCAATTCGGCTCGCCGGTCACTGGCCTGCCGCGACGGCACCGTTTGTAAGTCGGCATGAGGGGACACCCAGGCCGCCTTACCGATGCCGATACCCGAGCAGGCAGCGATCCCCGAAAAGCGCGCGGCACTCTCTGCGTTCCGCTCTGAGGCATGGCTCTGACTGATCGCGCCCGCGAGCTCCGCGTGAGCGATTAAGCCGGCCAACTGTGCCGACACGGTGATTAAAAAAGCTTCCTCATCCTCAGAGAACCGTCGATGGTCCCCTTGCTGCACCACCAACACGCCCAGCAGGTCACGCTGATGCACGATGGGTGCGCCAAGAAACGCGTTGAAAGGCTCTTCACCGAGGCCCTCGACCCACTGAAACTGTGGATGGGCGCCTGCGTCATCGAGGTTCAGAGGCTCCTCTCGTGTCGCTACCCAACCCACGAGACCCTCGTCAAAAGACAGGCCAAACTGGCCTACCTTGTCTTTGTTCAAACCCTCAGTCGCCCGAAAAATCAGTTTTTCAGAGGGCTTGTCGTGAAGATAGATCGTGCAAACGTCGGTCTGCATCGCGGCGCGCACCTGCGCCACGATCAGCACCAAGGCATCCTCCAGCGAGTCGGCAGCGTTCACGTCCTGAATCAGACGTCGCAGCACCTCGAGCATTATCGGCTTCTCCTGCGCCGGCCAGACTGCCGAGATTTGGGCCCCAGCGAACCGGTCAATTGTGCCAACGCCTGACGATATACCGATTGTTTGAAATCAACCACGGCGTGAACCGGGTACCAGTAGCTCACCCAGCGCCAATCATCAAATTCAGGATCATCATGTGCATCCAGCCGGATATCGCTGTCGGCGCCAGTGAGCCTCAGCAGGAACCAAATCTGCTTCTGACCGATGCACACCGGGTCTTCTGTTTGCCGAATAAAGCGCTTCGGGAGGCGGTAATGCAACCAACCTTGCGTCCGGCCCAGTATCTGCACGGACTCAGGGCGAAGACCCACTTCCTCCTCGAGCTCACGGTACATCGCCTGCTCGGGGTCCTCGTCGCGGTTCATACCACCTTGGGGAAACTGCCAAGAGTCTCGGCCATTGATTCTGCGACCCCAAAGCACCTGATCCTTTGCATTGCAAATCACGATGCCCACATTCGGCCTGAAACCATCACGGTCGATCACGCGTTCGTTGTCTGCAAATGACGCCAAGCTGGGTATCCGGATCAAGATAAAGAAGACGGGTCCGTATTGTGGCACGGACCCACACTCCGTATTCTTCCACACATCCTTCTTCTTCGGCACTCTTGATCTGAATAGCAGAGCAATTCAGTTCAGATCGATTGATATTGGCTACGGACCCTTGGCATGGCGCTGGCAATTTTTGATCTCGACAACACGTTGCTGGCCGGTGACTCCGATCACCGGTGGGGCGAGTTTCTCTGTGAGAAGGGGCTGGCGGAGGCGGCAGATTTTCGGGCCAGAAATGATCAATTCTACGCGGACTATCAAGCAGGCACACTGGATATGCGAGCCTACCTTGATTTTGTTCTGGCGCCGTTAGCAGGCAAAACGCGGGCCGAAGTGCGCGCTTTGCAGCGCCAGTTCATCGCTGACTGCGTTGAGCCCATGCTGCTGGATAAAGCCTTTGATCTGTTAAACGAGCACCGCGTGGCAGGCGACACACTCCTCATGATGACAGCGACGCATGCCGTGGTCGCGGAACCAGTCGCCGCGCGGCTTGGCTTTCAGTACTGGCTGGGGAGCGGCGTGGCGTTATCGGCGGATCGTTACACGGGTCGTGCGGAGGGTACGCCCTGCTTTCAGGAAGGAAAGGTCACCCATTTAGCGCAGTGGCGGCTAGCACACCCGGAAGCGGCGCCGCCAGAGCACACTTGGTTTTATTCGGACTCACACAACGACCTGCCGTTGTTGATGAGTGTGGGGCATCCCGTCGCCGTGGACCCGGATCCGACACTGCGTGCACATGCCGAATCAGCAGGCTGGGCCGTGATGTCGCTGCGCGGCTGAAAAACCTCAGGCACAACAGGCCGTCACGCCGGCTAGCTGAGCGCCTGCTGCATGAACCACCGTTTCATCCATAACTGTTGATCCACAACGGTAAGGCCGATGTTGCGCGCCAGCACCGCGACCGGGTTTTGGCTACCGAAGCCCCGCTTGAAGGCCTCCATCGCAGTCATCATCGCTAGATTCTCGGTTTTTCGCTGGCGCTGATAGCGCTTGAGTAACCCGGGGTCGGATACATTGAGACCGTGGGCTTTACCAGACACCAACTCGGCGGCCAGCACCCGAACGTCCGACAGGCCCAAGTTAATGCCCTGCCCAGCGAGTGGATGAATGCTGTGTGCGGCATCGGCAACAAGCGCCAGCCCTTGATCAATGTAGTCAACTGCGTGGGCTTGCCGCAGGGGGAAGCTCGCGCGCGGTCCAGGTGCCGTGGCAGCCGGGGCGTCGTCGCCGAGAGCATGATTCAGGGCCTGAAGAAACGCCTCATCAGGAAGGGCGGCAATGCGTTCGTGTTGTCCTTCATCGAGTGACCAAACAATGGCGACTTTTTCAGGGTCCGCCAGCGGCAGCAAGGCGAGCGGCCCGGTATCCAGAAACGCTTGCCAGCAGGTATTTTGATGCCCCGACTCGAGCGCCACCGTGCCCACAATCGCTTTCTGATGATAGCTCCATTGTCGTGTCGGCATGGCCGTTAGCTCTCGGACCCGAGATCGCGCGCCATCTGCGCCCACTGTGAGCGGGGCGCAGTACTGCTGCCCGCTATCGCTCTCAATTTCCCAGCCTGCCTCGGTATAAACCATCGACGCGAGCCCCTGCCCCCACAGTACTTCGACGCTTGGACAGTGATCAGCACACTGCAACAATGCCTGGAGGGTCAGTCGGTTCTCGACAATGTGGCCGAGATAGGATGCCTGCACGTCATCGGCATCGAAACCAATTGATCCCGTTCCCTGAGCATCCCAAACCCGCATGCGGCGATAACAGCCAGTGCGATCAGCCGGAATACTCTGCCACGCCCCAAGCTCGGTGAGAAAGCTGATAGAAGCTGGTGTGAGCGCACTCACCCTGAGATCCCAGTCAGCGATCTCCCTACCTTGAGGGGGACGGTCCGGGCGAGGGGCGCCGTCGATCACAGCGACCTGCAACCCCTCACGCCCTAATGCTGTAGCCAGGGCTAACCCGGCTACGCCGGCACCCACAATCATGACATCAGCATTCGATCCCATGTCAGACGCCGGCACCACGACGACCCGTGCCCACTCCGGCGACTTTGGCGCGCGCAGCAGGGATCAGATCCAACATAGCCAGCGACAGATTTCGTGGTGTATCGAGCAAAGGGCCGCGTCGATCGAAGAGCGTCGAAAGCAAGTCCGTGCTACTGGTAACTAGGCGCTGCTCTCTTGATGCCTCCGTCAAATACGACTGCAGACTCTTCAGATGGCCTATCGGCTCCGCGCGGTCCCGCGCAGCCGATACCGCTGATGCAAGAAGGTCTGCCTCTCGTATCGACAGGTTCAAACCCTGGCCTGCGACCGGATGCAGTGTATGCGCCGCGTTGCCCACCAACAGATAACCTGCACGGAACTGCTCCGTTGCCGCCAATCGAACCAGTGGCCACTGACTCCGCTTGCCGACGTTGGCAACGCGGCCCAAGCGCCACCCAAAGGCTGCCTGAAAGGCATCAATGAATTCGGCATTGTCGAGGTCCGCAAGCCTTGACACCTCGCGACCCGACACTGACCAGACAACGTTGTAGCGCTGCTCCGAGCGATTCAGAGAAGGTAGGGGCAAAACCGCCAAGGGCCCCTCGCACGTAAATCGCTCGAAAGCCCGCCCGGGTTGCCGCCCTGGGAACGTCACATTGAAGGCGAGGGCATGATTTTGCGTGGCACGTTCATCGACGGTAATGCCGAGATCATCAAACCAATCCTGCGCTACGCCGGCCGCGAGCAGCACGAGATCGGCGGACAGTAATTCCCCTTCCTCAGTCTCTACAGCCGGGAAATCGTGGTCACGACGCAAGCAGGCGCATCGCAGCGGTGCTCTCACGTTCACTCCCAACTGGTCGGCGCGCGCCAACAGCGCCTGCCCCAAATCATGATTTTCCACCACGTAACCCAACGCCTCGGCATTGAGATCCGAAGCGGACATGAGGGTGCTGCCAAAATGTCCCCGATGCGAAACGTGGATATCCTGAATCGGTCCTGACTGGGCTTGCAGTGAAGACCAAACACCCCAGTGCTGCAGGCGATCAATAGAATGCAGATTCAATGCCGACGCGCGTGTATCCAGCGGATTCGGGGTGCCCGAGCGAAACGGGTGTGCCTCGATCACAGTGACATCGAGATCGGGCGCATCAGCCGCCAGAGCAATGGCGAAGGATAAGCCCGCTAGGCCCCCGCCCAATATCAGCACGCGTGTCGCGTCAGTCATGAAGCTCGCTTCATCAGGGCCTCAATCTCGTCGGCACGCTTCGGCACATCCTCGGTGAGCACGTCACAGCCCTTTTCGGTGACCACCACATCGTCCTCGATACGGACACCAATACCGCGCCAACGTTTCGGCACCTTGGTGTTGTCTGCGGCGATATAGATGCCGGGTTCAATGGTCAGCACCATACCGGGTTCTAGTTGACGCCAGCGGCCACCGACCCGGTACTCACCCACGTCATGCACATCAAGGCCCAGCCAATGGCCAGCTCGGTGCATATAAAAATCTCTGTAGGCCTCAGCTTTTATCAGCTCGCGTTCAGTGCCCTTCAATAATCCCAGCTTTATCAGTCCGCGGGTAATCACGCGAACGGTCGCATCGTGGGGCTGGTTCCAGGTATTCCCAGGACGGACTTTGGCAATGGCGGCGCGCTGCGCCTCAAGCACTAGATCGTAGATGGCACGTTGCTCCGCGGAGAATTCGCCGCTAACCGGGAAGGTGCGCGTAATGTCCGCGGCATATCCTTGATACTCACAACCCGCATCAATCAGAACGAGATCACCCGCACGCATTTTGTCGGCATTTTCGGTGTAATGGAGCACACAGGCATTAGCGCCCGAGCCCACAATAGAGTTGTAGGCCGGAAAGCGCGCGCCATGCTCCGCAAAGGTGTGCTGAATAGACGCTTCGAGATGATACTCATAGCGGCCCGGCCGGCATTCCTGCATGGCCCTGATGTGGGCGGCAGCGCTGATTTCACCCGCTTTGCGCATCACGCGCACCTCGGCAGCAGATTTGATCAGGCGTTGCTCATGAAGCAGAAATGCCAGGTCGGTGAAGTCTGCGGGCGGGGCCGCACCTGTGCGCACCAGTCGCCTGATCTGGTTGACCCAACCCATTACACGCTGATCAAAGACGTCATCGTGGCCCATGGAATAGTAGATGCGGTGCGTCCCCTCAATCAGGCCCGGCAAGATGTCATCCAAATCGTCAATGGGGAAGGCATCGTCCACCCCGAGGTATGCGACCGCACCCTCAGGACCGAGCCGGTAGCCATTCCATAGCTCCATTTCTGGATCTCGCTCACGACAAAAGAGCACCACCTGTCCCTGCCGCCGCCCGGGCACCAGAACCAGTACCGCATCGGGCTCCTCAAAGCCCGTCAGGTAAAACAGATCACTGTTCTGTCTAAATGGGTACTCCGTGTCGCGGCTGCGAGTGACTTCTCGCGCACCCGGGATAATGGCAATGCTGTGCTTGTCCATCATAGACATTAGATTCTTGCGACGGCGGGCAAATTCAGCTTTTGAAATCTTCACTGTCAGTTTCCTGTAATGATTGCGCTTCGTTAACAACATTGATGGCGGCAAACCGAAGGTACTCAATCACGTCTTCTAGCTGACGTTCGGCTTCCTCCGAATCGGTCTCATCGGGGTCGACTTGGGCAATGGCAGCCATATCCTTCAGCGCCTCTGCGGTCATGCCCGGTATGGGCTCGCCGGAGGCCTCTCGCTGTGCGATGCCTTGAGTGAATCCTGATAAAAAACCTCGGCTCCACTCAGAGACCGACATCAGACGCTCATCCAACGCACCGTCATCTGCGGGCAGCAGCGGCTGGAACGTGTAGTCGGCATCCTGTATCGCTGACAGGGTGGCCAGACTCAACCGAGATACAAAATCAACCAGCTCGCCGGTCAGCTCGATTGCCAAGGCTTTTTCAAGAGCCGCTACTGTCGCAGAAAAATGCTGCTCGCTATGGGGACTGAAACCGGCTCCTAGCAGTCCTGCCATGGCGCCGTGCAGGGCAGACGGATTGAGAGTGAGGCCCGCGTTGAACAGGCTGTCTGCCGCATCGTCCCATGTCGGCATATCTTCAAATGCACCCAGGGCATCAAGTAACACTATTGGTAGCTCCTCCACCCAAGTTAGTCAGCCATCTTTGATCGGCCCCCTACGGCCGCACTATCGAAGGATAGGCCAGTCACTCCCCGTAATAGATCTCTCGCGGTAGACGGCCGCTCGCGCATTGACCCACTGAAAGGACGAGCATTATAGTGCTGGCTTGCAACCGACGCAGTGTAACCCTCGTGGCTGACAACCTCATCCAAGCGCTTGAAAAAAAAGTGAATGATCTGATCGCTCTCAGCCGAGATTTGAATCGAGAGAATCGGGCACTAAAACTCCGGGCGGCCGAGTTACAGCGAGAGCGAAGGGAGCTGCTGGAGCGGCAACGACAGGCGACGGAGCACGTTGAAAATTCCATCTCCCGCCTTCGGTCATTGGACGGTAGCTCATGAGCCGACCCCACACAGTGAGCGTTGATATTCTGGACAAGGAATATCAGGTCGCCTGCCCACCAGATGAGGAACTCGCACTGACTCAGGCAGCTCGCTATCTCGATCAGCACATGCGAGATATCCGCTCAACAGGGAAGGTCATCGGCCTCGAGCGCGTTGCCATCATGGCGGCACTCAACATCAGCCATGAATTGCTGTCCCTGAAAAATGGCGACGGCCCTGTCGAGTCAAACGAAGAGCAGCAGCGGCTGTCGGCACTGAACAGTCAGCTCGACGAAGTGCTGTACCAACTGCGGCAGCTTGAAATCAACTGATCCCGCTTTACGTTATACTGACGTCGGCCTGAAGTATTCGCCAGACGATTCGTCCTCGAGCCGATAATGCAGTACCCGGAGTTCACTTCCGTGACCGTTGTGCAAGCCTGGCCAGAACCGGGAAGCCTGAAGTCGTGTGGTGGGCACCACCTTGAGCCGCAGGGTTCAAGGGCCTATTCGTCAGCGGTACCGCGGGTCATTTCCTCACGCACTTGCAGTCCACCGCGTTTTTGCCTGAACTTCGAACGCCTACTCCTGGAGCGCTTTGCTTTCGGGACCGGTGCAAAATTCGCGGCGACACAGCGCCCGTGACAGACGGCCCTTCCAGCGTAAAGCGCGGGTTACGCCGACAATTGCGCGCTCAGCGTGATGCCTTGGACGTCGCGTACCGCACGGCCTGCGCGGAGCAAGCAAGCCACACCGTCGGCGATCATGCGATGTGGCGGTCCGCGCTCATCGTGGCGAGTTATTTACCCCACCAGTCAGAATTTGACCCAAGTTTCCTATCCCGCGCAGCCATCGCCGCGGGTAAAAAACTCGTCTGTCCCCGAGTTGTGAACGAGCGCTTGGCGTTTCATAGCTGGCGTGAAGGCGACGCGACGGAAGGCACGATCGGCGGGGTATTGCAGCCGTTGGCATCAGCAGCGCCCTGTGCAATCGAAGATATCGACCTCTTTCTCACTCCCTTGCTGGGTTGTGGCACCAGTGGGATTCGGCTGGGCTATGGTGGGGGCTTCTATGACCGGCTCTTTGCCAACGCGCCGGGGTTTCGTCTGGGCGTGGGTTTCGATATGCAGAGGGTGGCGGACTGGCCTGTCGAACCCCATGACCGGCGTCTCAACGGATACCTCAGCGAATCAGGCTTGGTGCTGTTTGACTAAGCGCTCAGCGTAACTGGCTGTTCAACCTCGACCGAGGTACTCGAGGTAAGCGGGGTTGGCCGTTTCCTCCCAATACCGGTACCCAAGACTGACGAGTCTTTTTTTCAGATCGGCGCGTTTGCCCGCAGGCACTTCCATGCCCACCAAGATCCGGCCGTAGGCAGCGCCGTGATTACGATAATGAAATAAAGAGATACTGTATTCGTTACCCAGTGCGCTGAGGAACTGTAGCAAGCTCCCAGGGCGCTCAGGAAACTCTACCCGGAAAACCATTTCGTCAGCGATGTCGTTAGATAACCGGCCCCCTATCATATGCCGCAGGTGGAGCTTCGCAGTCTCGTTGTCAGTCATATCGAGCACCTGATAACCCTGCTGTGACAGGTTTGCCTGCAAATCGGCAACGCTCTCATCTCCGGGAGTGATGGTCAGACCGACAAAAACCCGTGCCTCCGTCGCGCTCTCATACCGATAGTTGAATTCCGTGACATTGCGCTTACCGATCGCGCTGCAAAACGCCTTGAAAGCACCGGGCAGCTCTGGGATGGTGACGCTGAGCACCGCCTCACGCCGCTCACCAATTTCCGTCCGCTCCGAGATATAGCGCAAACGATCAAAATTCGTATTGGCGCCACTGACCGTCGCCGCCATGGTCTGACCGGACAGGTTGTGCTCTGCTGCATATTTTTTCATACCCGCCACTGCTAACGCGCCAGCGGGTTCGGCAATCGCGCGCGTATCCTCAAAAATGTCTTTCACCGCCGCACAGATTTCATCTGTCGTCACAGTGATCACATCGTCCACATGGTCGCGAATGAGTCGGAAAGTCTCCTTGCCGACCTGTGCGACGGCGCAACCGTCGGCGAACAAGCCCACCTCGCGCAAGGTCACCCGGCGGCCTTTGAGCAGCGCTGCCTGCACGCAAGCAGCGTCTTCGGGTTCCACCCCAACAATGCGAGTGTCTGGCCATACGTAGCGAAGGTAGGCCGCCATACCTGCCAATAACCCGCCGCCGCCGCAGCAAATGAACACAACATCCAATGGTTTAGACGCCTGTCTGACCAGCTCAACCGCGACGGTGCCCTGGCCGGCGATGACGTCTGGGTCGTCAAAAGGGTGGATAAAGGTACGGCCTTCTTTTTCAACTAATGCCTCGGCATGAACCGCGGCTTCATCAAATGAATCGCCACTCAACACGACCTTGGCACCTAGTGCGCGCACCGCATCGACCTTGATGGCAGGCGTCGTGACCGGCATCACAATCTTGGCCTGAATGCCCAACTTGGCGGCGGCCAGCGCAACACCCTGGGCATGATTGCCAGCGGACGCCGCGACGACGCCTGCGTCCCGTGCCTCTTGGCCCAAGTGCACCATCTTGTTGTAAGCACCTCGGCATTTGAAGGAAAAGACGGGCTGAAGATCTTCGCGTTTTAGAAACGCCTGATTACCGATGCGACCCGACAGAAGCGGTGCCGCATGCAACGGCGTCTCCCGCGCCACGTCGTAGACCTGCGCATTCAGAATTCGTTTGATATAGGACTGCGCCATGAGCGTTAAGTACTATCGCAAAACGTTGGATGATACGGACTGCAGGGAGCCAAGACACGGGCCGTGCTTGGCAAAATGCCCGCTCTGATTCGGCGGCCATTAGCACAATGTCGCGTATCGCGGGCCCTAAGCCGCGTATCGCGTCTGCATCTCAGCCAAGGATAACGGCCGGATTTTGGACGCATTACCGGCGGTCCCGAAAGCCTCGTAACGATCAATACATACGGCTTTCATCGCCTCCAAGCTGGCCGCGAAGTACTTGCGCGGATCAAACTCAGCCGGGTGCTCGGCGAGGAAACGGCGAATCGATCCGGTGGAAGCCAATCGCAAGTCAGTATCAATGTTGACCTTGCGGACACCATGCTTGATACCTTCCACAACCTGTTCCACAGGTACACCATAGGTTTCGGGTATCGCGCCACCGTATTCATTAATCACCGCCAGCCAATCCTGTGGCACCGCGGAAGAACCGTGCATCACCAGATGGGTGTCAGGAATCCGACTATGGATCGCCTTGATTTGATCCATCGCCAAAATATCGCCGGTCGGTGGCCGGGTAAACTTATAGGCGCCATGACTCGTACCACAGGCGATCGCCAGCGCGTCGACGCCGGTATCAGCAACGAAGCGAGCCGCCTCTTCCGGATCGGTTAACAGCTGGTCGTGACTCAATTTACCGGCCGCGCCGATACCGTCTTCCTCACCCGCTTCACCGGTTTCCAGCGACCCGAGGCAACCAATCTCGCCTTCAACAGAGACGCCGCAGGCGTGGGCCATGTCTACAACCTGCCGGGTCACACTCGCGTTGTAGTCATAATCCATTGGCGTTTTACCATCCTCGCCGAGAGAACCATCCATCATGACGGAACTGAACCCAAGCTGGATGGAGCGCTGACAGACCGCTGGCGACGTGCCGTGGTCTTGATGAACCACAACCGGCACATGAGGAAACTCGGTCATCGCCGCTTCCATGAGGGCTCGCAAAAAGGGCGCACCGGCGTACTTCCGAGCGCCAGCGCTCGCCTGCATGATGACTGGAGAGTCCGTTTGATCAGCCGCTTCCATAATGGCCCGGGTCTGCTCAAGGTTGTTGACGTTGAACGCCGGCACGCCATAGCCATACTCCGCCGCGTGGTCCAGTAGCTGCCGCAAGCTGATCAATGCCATGAGCCGTCTCCTTGTGTCATGTTTTCGATAGTGCCGAATCCCATCTAATCGTTGGCGCGGGCGTTAAGCGCCGCAACAGCGGGTAAGATTTTTCCTTCTACATACTCCAGAAAAGCGCCACCGCCTGTTGAGATATAGGATATACCTTCAGAGACGCCAAATTGATCAATGGCGGCCAGCGTATCGCCACCACCCGCCAACGAGAAGCCGGGGCTCGCAGCAATGGCTTCGGCCAACACCTTCGTACCGCCGGCAAATGGCTCCTCTTCGAACACTCCTAGTGGCCCATTCCACAAAATCGTCGCAGCCTTACTGATTCGCTCCGCGATGCTGGCAGCCGTCTTGGGGCCGACATCGAGGATCATATCGTCGTCGCTCACCTCCGCCGCCAGCTTGGTGGTTGCCTGATCACCTGCCTCGATACCGGGCGCGACCACCACATCGATCGGCAAAGGAATATCCACCTTGTCCATGAACGCACGGGCCGTATCGATAAGATCCCATTCGCACAGGGATTGGCCCACGGGGTAGCCTGCCGCGGCAAGAAAGGTGTTGGCGATCCCGCCACCAACGACGAGGCTGTCACAACGATCGGCCAGCGTTTCCAGAACCTCCAGTTTCGTGGAAACCTTGGATCCACCCACTACCGCCAGCATCGGTCGCTCTGCTTCATTTAAAGCACGCTCCAGCGCGGCGAGCTCGGCATGCAAGAGGGGCCCGGCGCAAGCAATTGGCGCGCACTGCGCCACCCCGTGCGTCGATGCCTGCGCTCGGTGCGCGGTGCCAAAGGCGTCCATCACAAACACATCGCAGAGCGCCGCATAGTCAGTGGCCAAGTCGCCCGCGTTGGCAGCCTCGCCAGAGTTAAAACGCACGTTCTCCAGCAACACAACATCGCCCGGCAGCGGCGCCGCCCGGCGCCACTCTCTGGCCAGCAGCACGTCGCGCCCGAGGAGATCGGACAAATGCTCCGCGATGGGTGCGAGTGAAACCTCTTCCTGCCACTCCCCCTCGACAGGTCGGCCCAGGTGCGACATCACCATCACTGCAGCGCCCTGATCCAAGGCAGCGTTCAACGTGGGAACGGCCGCGCGCAGCCGCGCATCGTTAGTGATCACACCTCCTCGAATCGGCACATTGAGATCCTCACGAATCAGAACGCGCTTGCCGGATAATTCGAGGTCACTCATCAATTTCATTGGATCTGCTCTTTAGAGGTTGGCAGAGATTGGTTAATCTGCCGCTCCCATGCCAGCGCCACATCGATCATACGGCTGGCATATGCCCATTCGTTGTCGAACCAAATCAATATTTTGGCCAACTTCCCCGCCGCCACCTGGGTCTGCTTCGCATCGACGATGGCAGAGGCGGCTTCGCCCGCGAAGTCGCACGACGCCAATGGCTCCAGAGAATAGTCCAACACGCCAGCTAAGCTGCTCTCAGCGGCAGCCCGCAGTGCCGCGTTAATCTGCTCGCTGCTGCAGATTTGCTCAGTCGCGACAGTCAGCTCAATGGCTGACACTTTCGTGGTGGGCACCCGCAGCGCGTGGGCGGACAGCTTGCCAGCCAAGCTGGGCAGAATACGCTCAATACCGACAGCCAGGCCCGTATCCACCGGAATGATTGACTGGGAGGCCGCACGGGTCTTGCGGAGGTCGGTATGGTGGTAGGCGTCCAGCACAGGCTGATCATTCATCAACGAGTGGATAGTGGTGATCGTCGCGGCCTCGATACCGAATGCTTTAACCAGGGTGTCCAGCACCGGCACGACGGCATTGGTTGTGCACGACGCTGCCGATACAACGCGCATGTCACGGCACAGTGCCTCATCATTGACCCCATAAACAATCGTGGCATCGACATCTGATTCGGCGGGGTGAGAAAACAACACTCGGTCTGCGCCGGCGTGCAGGTGCTGCTCGGCAGTGGCGCGATCGGTAAAGGCACCGGTGCACTCGAACACCATGTCAATCCCGAGCGAGCCCCAAGGCAATGCTGACACGTCTGCCTCGTGACTCAGCGGGACCAGATACTGATCGATGGCCAGCAAATGATCTGAGCGCGCGATGCGCCCGGGGTATCGGCCATAGTTGGAGTCATAACGTGCCAGGTGGACCACCGTATCGGCGTCCGCAATTTCATTGATAGCGGACAGTTCCAGTTTTGCTCGCGCATCTGGCCGCGTGTGATATACCCGCAACAAGGTGCGGCCAACGCGCCCGAAACCGTTGATAGCGAAACGCATCATGGGTCAGTCGAGGATCACATCCTGGACCGCGGTGACCACACTGTCAGCGGTCAAACCAAAGTGCTGAAACAACGCTGCGGCTGGCGCTGATTCGCCAAAACCGCTCATACCCACTACACGACCATCAAGGCCGACATACTTGTACCAGAAGTCCGTGTGACCGGCCTCGACAGCGACACGTGCCAGCACGTCACTCGGTAGCACCGTCTCTTTGTAGCCCGCTTCCTGACTATCAAATAGCTCAGCGCAGGGCATGGAGACCACACGCACGCCGCGGCCGTCGGCCTGAAGTCGCTCGGCAGCCTCCACCGCCAGCGCCACCTCGGAACCCGTGGCAATCAGAATCGCGTCGAGATCACCCTGCTCTCTGACAAGCACGTAGCCGCCCCGATGCACACCCGCAACTTGGTCGTCCGTTTTCACCTGAGCAGGCAACGTTTGCCGGGAGAAAATCAGTGCCGTGGGGCCCGCCTCTCGCTTCACGGCGTGCTTCCAAGCAATCGCTGACTCCACCCCGTCGCAGGGGCGCCAGGTGCACAAGTTAGGGGTAGCCCGTAGCGCGGTTAACTGCTCGACGGGTTGATGGGTCGGGCCATCCTCACCCAGGCCGATCGAGTCATGCGTGAAAACATAGAGCACGCGCTGCCCCATGAGAGCCGACATCCGGACCGCATTGCGCGCGTACTCCATAAATATCAAGAAGGTCGCCCCATAAGGGATGAAGCCACCGTGAAGGGCGACGCCATTCATGATGGCCGCCATCGCGAATTCGCGGACGCCGTAGTACACGTAGTTCCCCGACGCATCCTCTGCGGAGACGCCGCGGGCGCCACTCCATAAAGTGAGGTTGGAGCCGGCTAGATCCGCTGACCCACCCAAGAGCTCGGGCAGCAAGGGACCCAAGGCATTCAGTGCCTGCTGAGACGCCTTGCGCGACGCGACATCGGCACCGGCTGACACACACTGGGCAATATACGCATCAACCTGCTCATCAAACCGAGCAGGTAACTCTCCTCTCAAGACGCCTCAGGAACTCATCGGCCAGGTCAGGGAAAGTCCTCGCGATAAGCATCAAACTCCGCCTGCCAGCTGGCTTCCTGCTCGGCACCCGTTGCCCGCCGATCCCATCCAGCGCGAATATCATCAGGAATTTCAAAGGGCGCATGGGTCCAGCCAAGCGCCTCGCGGGTCAAGGCAATTTCATCTTCGCCTAGCGCCGCGCCGTGACAGCTCTCAGTCCCCTGCTTATTGGGACTACCTTTGCCGATGACCGTTTTGCAGCACACCAGCGTGGGTCTGCTTGTTTCCGCTTTCGCCGCCAGCAAGGCTGCTTCGACCGCGGCGGGATCGTGCCCATCAACGCCGGGGATGACTTGCCAGCCATAGGACTCAAACCGTTTCGGGGTGTCGTCGGTGAACCATCCTTCCACCTCTCCATCAATGGAGATCCCGTTGTCGTCATAAACGGCAATGAGTTTGCCCAGGCCGAGCGTGCCCGCCAGCGAGCACGCCTCATGGGAGATGCCCTCCATTAAACAGCCGTCACCGAGGAACACCCAGGTGTGGTGGTCGACGATCGCATGGCCGTCCCGGTTGAACTGGGCGGCCAGGGTTTTCTCTGACAGCGCCATGCCCACGGCATTGGCAATTCCCTGCCCCAGAGGCCCGGTCGTCGTCTCGACGCCGGGGGTATAGCCATACTCCGGGTGACCGGGCGTCTTGCTGTGCAATTGCCGGAACTGCTTTAAGTCCTCGACCGAGAGGTCATAACCCGTCAGGTGCAACAGCGCATAGATGAGCATCGACCCATGCCCATTTGACAGCACGAAACGGTCGCGGTTCGGCCAGTCGGGATTGGCGGGGTTGTGGCGCATAATCCCGTTCCAGAGCACTTCTGCGATATCCGCCATGCCCATCGGCGCGCCGGGGTGGCCACTGTTGGCGGCCTGGACGGCGTCCATAGCGAGGGCGCGAATGGCGTTGGCCAGTTCAATTTGAGAGGGCATGAGGGCTCCGGGAGCGTGTCGGTAAGTGGGCGGGCGCTATTGTCCGCCAAGCAGGCCTGATCGGCAAATTTTAGGCGAGTTTTCAGCGCATTTCGGTAAATCAGGGGCCGTACTGAACCCAACGGCGCCGATAACTTCAGGCCAGGGGCAGAGGACAGGACAGCTCGGCCCGTGTTCACAAAGCGTCAGGGTGGCGAGCACGCGCCGATCTGCCCGAGAGCAGGGGCGCGAGACCCGCACCAAAACCGGCAAGGCAGTTTGTTTTTGTCTGCCTGAATCACTGCCCAGACGCCATGGCGGTCACCGTCATTATTACCAGATTCCAACACTGTGAAGGTTTTATGACAGATATGTCTTAGGTTATGCTCTTGCCATCGTGACGCTCGATTTCCCGTCTTCTCGGGAGCGTCAGGATCTATACGTATAGAAACGAAGCAGTAACAGGCGTGTATTGAACGCGGGGGAAGTTATTACCCGCGTTTTTTCGCGTCTGACACACTTGAGGAGAAACTCAATGACTAAGAGAAACGTCATGCACGATGCGGTTCGCTACGCGCTGTTTGCGTCGACCGGTGCACTGGCCCTCAACATGGGGGTTGTTTCGGCGCAAGAGGACGATGCGGAAGTCAAGGAAACCGAAGAAGTACTGGTAACCGGCTCACGCATTTCACGTTCTACGCTGAACACGATTTCGCAGGAGACCATCGTCATCTCTGCGGAAGACATGAAGATTCAGGGTGATATCTCGGTAGCGGACGCCCTGCGAAGCTCAAACCTGAACTCACTCGGTTCGTTCCGTGAATCATCAGGTAACAGCGCGCAATCGAACGCAACGATTGACCTGCGTGGTGTCGGCGCTGGCCGAACACTGGTCATGGTCAACGGCCGTCGTGTCGCGGGCTCACCCTCATTAGGTGGCGGTGGCTCCGTCAACCTGAACATGATTCCGTTCTCAGCGGTTGACCGTATCGAGATCGTTGCTGACGGTGCGTCAGCGATCTACGGTTCTGACGCGGTAGCCGGTGTTGTGAACATCATCCTGAAGCGCAACTACGATGGCTTCAAGATTTCTGGCCGCTTCGGCGATCGTGACCGTGACGACGGCGAAGAGCAGTCGCTCTCCATGTTGTTTGGTGCCAGCTCCGACCGGGGTAGCGTCACATTCGGCATCGAATACGACAGGCGCGACCCCATCTTTGATGCGGACCGCGACTTTACTAAGGCCAGCTACTCAGATCTCGACGGCGATGGCGACATCACCGGTTACGCCGAGACCGTGGGCGTTTCTTTCTACGGCTATACGGTCATCAACCCCCAGTACAACGGGCAGCCCTTTGACCGCAACGATCCCAACACTTGGCTGGTGTACCCCGGTGCAGACTGTCAGGATGACCCGCAGGGCACTGGCTTTGTGGGCAAGATGCGCTCCGATCTGGTCTTCGGTCCGGATACCGGTTACTACTGTGGCTACGCTTACGCGCTGGTATCAGCAAACCGGGCAAGCCTCGAGCGTCTGAATACCTGGGTCTCTGCTGAATACGAGATCAACGACAGCCTCGAAGTCTATATGGACGCGATCATCTCGGATAACGAGTCCTTCGGCCGTTACGCGCCGCCCGCAGCGCCTGGCCCAACTATCCCGGGCGATCCCCGTAACGACGTCGGCGCGGCATCTGGTTGGTTCCGATGGGTAGACATCGGCACGCGTGACAACTTCGTCAACGACACCATGGTGGACATCAACACCGGCCTGAAGTGGGAAGTCAACGACAACATTAAAGTCGACGTGAACTACTCACACTCGGAGTACCGTTCGTCATCAGTCGGTATGTACTACCTGAGCTACGGCGGTCTGGCGTACAACGTGGCGTATGGCATCGACGACTTCGACTCCTTCGTCGCCAACATCAAGACCACCACACACAACGACGACCGTCAGACGCTGACGCGCTGGTCCGGTGGTGTGCAGTGGGATATGTTCGACATGGCTGGCGGTACTGCTGCCGTCTATCTGGGTGCCGAGTACTACGAGATTCAGTACTCCGCTCTGGTTGATGCGCAGTCCGAGGCTGGGCTCGTCGGTGGTTCAGCCGGTAACTCGGCTGAGGGCTATCGCGACGTCACGGCGTACATGGCTGAGGCCGTGTTCCCGATCTTTGAATGGATGGAAGTATCAGCCGCTATCCGTAGCGATGACTACTCAGACTTCGGTAGCGCGAGCTCACCCCGCCTGGGTATTAACCTGGCGGTACCGGGCTATGAGCAGCTGCGCTTCCGCGCATCCTGGGGCGAAGGCTTCCGCGCTGCGGACCTGTCGGACCTGTATGGTGCGACGTCGTTCTCGGCAGCCACCGGCACAGACTTTTGGGGCTGTGAGCAAACTGGCCAGTCTCCTTGCCCCTCGCGGCAGTTTGATACCTATACGGGATCGAACCCGAACCTGGACGCAGAGGAATCTGAGTCGCTGTCTTTCGGTGTCGACTGGGACTTCTGGGAAGGTGACATGATGAGCTGGAAAGCCAGCGCAACATGGGTCAGCCTGTCACTGGACAACACCATTGATCAGGTATCTGCTCAGGATCTTTTGAACCAAGACTATTCATCCAGGTCATCCGGTGGCCCGGGTAGCCAATACGTCGAGCGTAGTGCGACGGGTCAAGTAGTGGAAATCACTGCAGGCTTTGTTAATGGTGCCATTGAGCAAAAGCGTGAAGCACTCGACTTGGGTCTTGCCGGAACCATCGACACCTCGTTTGGTGTCTTCAGCCTCCGATACACGGGTACCAAGTACCTCAAGTATGAGACTGAAGAGGTTTACGGTAACGGCGTGCTGATTGACGTCGTTGGGAACCCTCGGTTTCCCTGAGTGGCGATCGAATGCTCAAGCAAGCTGGGCTTGGAATAACTTCTTTGCCAACGTCGCTTGGGACTTCATCGGCGAGTCTAAGTCGCGTTCGAGCGATGACAAGTACGACTCGTGGGATCAGCTGAACGCTTCTGTCGGCTATAACTTCGGCGAGTGGGGCCAGATCACCATCGGTGCGAACAACATCACCGACGAAGATCCGCTGCTCAACGACTTCGGCACCGAAGTTGACGAGTACCAGTATCCGAAGGTTGGTCGCGTTGTCTACGCGGAGTACACCATCGAGTTCTGATGGTAAAACCTCTGATAGAACGAGAAAGGCCCGCTTATGCGGGCCTTTTTTTTAGATGACCTGTATCCCCGTTGAGTGTTGTGGCTTAATCGGCGCGACCTCGTATAAATCAGAGAGATCAATGGAAGAGTGGAGTCGATTTTGGCGCCAGGGGCACACCACCACCTTTGGTGATTACTTCAGTAACGGCTATGCCGGCCCGGTCAAGGACTGGCTAGATGGCATGACAGCGGCCCTGCTAAAAGATCGCGACTCGCTGAATGTCGTCGAGCTCTGCTGCGGGAATGGTTCACTTCTGCCTTTTTTACTCTCGTTGAACCTGCCCTTCGACTACTTGGGCTTTGATGCCGCAAGTGTAGAGCTACCTGACATACTGCAGGGCCCAGTCAGCCAGGCGAAAGGTCGCATCGCGCTGGTTGGTAACACGCCGGTAGAAGACCTTCCCGACACCGCCCAAAATATTTCGACGTGCCTCTCCATCTACGGTCTGGAGTACAGCGACCTCAACAAGACACTCGCGGGCGTGCTGCCACGCATGATCCCAGATGGTCAGCTTTTTGCGTTACTGCACCACCATGACTCTGTTGTGGCGCGAATGTCTGCGCGAGCCGTCAGCGAATATGATGAAAAAGACATTGCGGCGATCCGAGAGGCGCTAACCACGATCAACGACACGTTCTTAAAGCTCGGTAATGTCGAGGCTCTAAAGGCGGATGCCGATGCCGAGGCGGCGCGCAAATTCGTTAACGGCATGGGCAATAAGTATGTCCGCGGCGCAACGCTTGAGACCGGTAACGCCTTCATGGCCGATCACGTTCTCGCTGCCTTGCGATTCTTCAAGTTGCTCGGCCAGAAACATGAGGTGCGAACGCATTTCATTGCTGAGCTTGAAAATGAAGCCAGCGCGGCGAGAGTTCGCCACCAACAAATGCTTTCCGTGGCCAGCACGAGCGCAGAGATGGAAGAATTAGTTGACCAGATGCGTACAATGGGATGGCGCGACGCTCAATACACCGAATTGGTGCATAAGGGAGATATCATCGGATGGACGCTTACCGCCTCTGCTTAACGCTACTCACTTGTGTTCTCTTGACGCAAACTGCCCACGCACAGTCATTCATGGAATGCGCCAATATTCAGGCCGATTCAGATCGTCTGGACTGCTACGACGCGGCAGCAGCGGCCATGAGAAAGTCTCTTGAGAAGCCGCAGGTAGGTTCCAGCGAGCAACGTCAGGAGCAGCGCAATGCGGAGGTAGCGGCAATCGTTTTCGGTGAAGAGGCCGCGCCGGAAATCGTCGAAGAGGTGCCCGAGCAGATTACCTTTGTGATCAAGGATGTGCTGTACACCCAGCGTCGTGAAACCATCTATGTCGCCGAGGATGGGCGATTGTTTAAAAAGACCTCTGATACTCAGATCAAGATTAAGCCCGGCGAACGGGTCGCGATTGAGGATGGGTTTTTCGGCTCAATTTTTCTCGTCACGGAGAAAGGGGTCAGAATCAAGGTGAAGGAGCGATAGTCACCCCTTACCAAAGAGACTGACACTGGCTTCTTTTAGCTTACCGATCTCTTTCAACCAGTCTTTTAGGCCGCCGCCATAAACGAGACCACTGCCCATCCCCGCGGTGTTGATGGGCTGACGCACTTGTGCAGCACTTGGGGTCATCACCGGCCGCTCGTTTTCGTGGGGGACAAAACACTCAGGGGCAGCTGACAGCCCACAAAATTCGAGCAGCGATGTAATGTGTCCCTCGGGGTTGTTTACCAATGACGCGTAATGCAGATGATGGATTTGATTGGGGAACAGCGTTGACCAGTGTCGCATCAACATGAGGTAACCCTGCCAATAGAACACAAGCCCTCCGATACTGTTGCTGTATTCCCGAGACTCGGGGAAAAAGTGTCGGTACTGTGAAACGATATTGTCGAGAGGGTCGCGAATCACATGCACAAATCGTGCGTTCGGCAGCACTTTAAGAATCAGTGCGATATGCAGGAAATTCTCTGGCGTTTTGTCGAGGAAATACGCGCCGCCCTTGTGGCAATAGGACGCCACAATATCCAGATACTGCTCTTGATAAGTTGACCAGCGATCTTCATCCGACGATTGAAGAACCGCCGCATAGCCACCCTCTCGCTGCAGATCAGCGCCACGGTGTCCCATGAAGGACAGTTCATCCGTGGCATCGACTTCTGGATGGGACGCCAGAATCTGCTCTACTAAAGTCGTGCCTGATCGTGGCTGCCCCACAATAAAAATGGGTTGCTGTGCCGAGTCACTGGGCGCATCAGGAGTGAAGGGCTCCACGGTAAGTAGCTCGTCAACTAAGGCACGATAAGCCTCTCCGTTAAAAGGCCTGGCAGCGGCAATCAGGTCATTACCAGCCTTCAGGTGAGCGAAGGCCATATCGGGCATGCCCGCTTGATGCCAAAGCTCGGCACGCGCCATATGCAGCAAGCCTAGATAACCGTCCTGCTCATCGCCATTGATCAGGCTGTCCAGATGCGCAGCATCTGCCGCAGAAAATTGCGCTGTTTTCAGCCCGGCGAGACTCCACCATCCTGTTGCACTGTGACGTCTGTCAGGCTTCGCAGCCAGCGCCCGGTAGGCGGCCTCGGCGGCGGCATGCTGACCGAGCGCTTTATGGGCGTGGCCCACCAGCAGATTCGCCCGTGGGTACATATCTGCATCGATAGTCGCCACAGCCTCGAGTGCCACTGACGGCTGGCCCGCGGATAACGCCTTGAAGCCGTCGGCAATCGCTTGTTCAGTATCGCCCTGCATTACTCGAGGGACCACTCCTCGGCTGCATCCGCGCTCAAGTGCTGACCAAAAAACTGCTCGACGCGCTCGAAAAGCTCGACGGTGTTTTCCGGGGTATAAAAGCCATGCTCCTCTCCGTCTTTAACCAGCCACTCGTAGGATTTACCGGCTTCATCTAGTGCATCGCGCATGACCTCGGCGTGTTCGAAAGCAGCCCGGAAATCATCCTTTCCGTGCACGATAAACAGCGGCAGGTTCAACTCGTCAGCTCGCCTTGCCGGGCTCTGCGCTTCACGCTCTTTAGGGTCACTGGGCAGCGTGGTATCCAAGTAAGCGCCGCCCCAGCGCGTCGTCTTGATATCACCTGAAGTGTAGAGCAGGTCGAGGTCATAAACGCCCACATAGCCAATAGCCGCGCGGAATAGACCGGGCGCCACCAGCGGTGCCTGAAACGCCGAATAGCCACCAAAACTCGCGCCATAAATACCGATCCGCGCCGGGTCGGCTACCCCGTCTGCTATCGCCCATCGTGTGCCATCGATAATGTCCTGCTGCGTGACCCGGCCCCATTCGCCATAACCCGCCTCCATGAAGGCATCGCCAAAGCCGGTCGACCCGCGGAAGTTGACCTGCAGCACGGCATAACCACGGGTGGCCATAGATTGCACGTAACTGCTGTAACCCCAACCGTCACGCGCGTGCGGCCCGCCATGGGGATGCACGACCAAAGGAAACGGCGCCTCCCCCGTTGGCGGCGTCGTGAGATAGCCGTGGATAATCTGGCCGTCACGCGCTGGAAAACTAATGCCATCGGTTTGGGCAAGCAATGTGCCTTCTACCTCAGGATAGACATGCATCAGGAAACGCAGCGACCCCGTTCCGACATTGAAGAGATAAAAGCTGGGCGGGTCATTAGGTGCCGATAAGGCAATCACAAATTGCTCATTGTCATCGGTCTTTGAAACCAATGAGACATTGTGATTGGGGAAATTGCTCTGCAGCGCGAGCTTGATTTTTGTGAGCCTATGCTCCGTATTGAGCGGTACGAACTCGCGGTAGTGGCGATTGATTTGCACGCCATATACCTCATGTTCGTCGTCGGTGTACGCCCACTCAACGTCCGTATCGGCAGCGGCGTAGACCTGCTCTACCTCACCGGAGCTCGGGTCAAATCGGTACAAACCTCTGATGCGTTTATCACCGGTATGTGAGCCTATCACGCGCAGGACGTCACTCTCAGGTTCGAACCCCACAATCTGCGCCCGATCGCCGAACGGCATCTTCAAATCCTGCCAGTCTCTGGACCCACGGGGACGGTAGGAAAAAACCTGCTGGTTATTGTCATCGACACCCTGCACGAAACGAGGCGCCATGTCCTCGTCGTGAACAAACGCAGCACCCCGCAGGCGAGATCTCGCCTCGCGACTGATACGGCCGCTATAAATATTGATCTTCAGCGCCTCGGGGATACCGTCCTTCACGCCATAGGGGTAGCTTTGTATCAGAATGTGCCGATCATCAATCTTGCCTAGCACATCGCCATAGGCGATCGCCGGCTCATCTGCGTTGATGCCATAAAGGTACTTGGGTGCACTGCCGTCGGCGTTCACAGCGTAGATCTCACCAAACGAGCCGGGCGCCTCGCGGCCGTAACGCTTTCGCACAATCGTAAGGACCAAACGATCGTTATTGATCCAACCAAAGCCCCCCACCTCAGCATCGTAAAAACCTGACACCTTGATGACTTCGAGGTCTTCTGTTTTGAGAACGGCCAGGGCGCGACGCCCCTCGTGGACCACGTCGACGGCCAGGTAGGTGCCGTCCGGAGAGATCTCGGCTTGACGAAATTCCGCTTGAGCGGCCAATTGCTCGTAGGTCGGTATGGCAGGCGTATCCTCTGCCCAAAGTTTAAGTGGCAGTAGGCAGAACGATAAGACCGAGAGTCGGAGGGCTTTTAACATCACTGAACTGTCAATAAAACGCTTCGACGGCTTGAGCATAGGGATCCCCTTCAGGGCGTGAACCCGAGTGATTCATCACAAACCAACCATGCGGAATCTAATGCGCCTTTTCAAGCGACTATGCCGGCACTTCGACGGATGCACACCGCAACCTACCGAAAACTCGATGAGTTGTTCCCAGTTTGGCGGCTGATTTCCCGGTGGCGCTGGTAACTTCGGGTCGACCGCCGTAACCTCTGCGCAGCGCAACGTAAACAAAAGGCAGGCCACGTGGACCAAGACCGTCTTAAGCAACAAGTGGCGGAAGCCGCAATCGAGCGCGTAGCAAGCCATCCTGATGATCAACTGGTGCTGGGCATCGGGACCGGCAGCACCGCCGAATGGTTCATCAAAGGGCTGGAGCGTATCCGTCACCGGATCGATGTCACAGTATCCAGCTCGGAGCGTTCCGCGACGCTACTGCGCGACTTGGGCTTCACTGTAAGCGATCTCAATGCCGTCCCGCGCGTCGACCTGTATGTCGACGGTGCAGATGAGGCAAATGAGCGCTTGCAGCTCGTTAAGGGTGGTGGCGCCGCGCTGACCCGCGAGAAAATTATCGCGGCCGTGGCAGAGCAATTTATTTGCATTGCAGACGAAAGCAAGAAGGTAACAGTCCTCGGAGCGTTCCCGCTCCCCGTGGAGGTGATTCCGATGGCGCGAAGCCACGTTGCACGGGAGCTAGCCAAACTGGGCGGACAGCCGGTTTGGCGCGAGGGTGTCATCACTGACAACGGCAATGTCATTCTCGACGTCCACGGCCTCGAGATTCGCAACGCTCTCGACACGGAGCGGCAGATTAACGATATGACGGGCGTCGTCTGCAACGGGCTATTTGCCATGCGACCTGCAGATGTCTTGCTTCTGGGCACACCCAATGGGGTGCTCAGCCTGACCGCCTGATCCATCAAATTATTTTGATATAAGACAGGCGCGCTGGTAGGCTTCGCGGCCATGGCCGCATCTGCCCACATTGTTGACCTTGTCCCGACAGAAACCGGGGCACCACTGGCGATCCTTTTAAAGGCTGCCAGCGATGAACTGCGACTGCATATTCTCAGGGTGTTGGCTCAGGACTCGTTCAGTGTCTCCGAGCTCTGCACTATTTTTGACCTCCGTCAGAGCGCCCTCAGTCACCACCTCAAGATCCTGATCGATGCGGGACTGCTGAACCGACGAAAAGAAGGCACCGCCATTTTTTATCGCCGTGCCTTAGCAGAGGGCCCATTGCAGCAGCTTCAAGAGCAGATTCTGCACCACATCGATGCAACGCCCGTTACCCGACATAACAGCCTCGGTATTGAGCGGGTCCAGCGGCAACGCGAAGACAACTCCGTCGCCTTCTTCAAAGGCAATGCCGATCGCTTCAGGGAACAGCAGGAACTGATCGCTCCGTGGGCGGATTACAGCGAGATCACGCTGCAACTGCTCGACAGGCTGGAGCAGGACACGTTTGAGTCCATCATCGAGGTGGGTGTCGGTGAGGGGTGGTTACTGCCTGATCTTTCTGGCCGTGCACGCAACGTCACTGCTCTGGATTTATCCCAAGACATGCTGCGCCTGGCGCAACAACATGCCAGCCACCTGTCGAACGTGTCATTCATTCAGGGCAGCACCGACGTGTTGGTAAAACGTGATCGTCATGCCGACGCGATCATCGCGAACATGGTGCTTCACCATACCCCCGACCCTGAAAAAGTGCTGGCGCAGGCGGCGAGCGTGCTGAAGCCAGGCGGGCACTTTATCGTCAGTGAGCTCTGTGCCCATGATCAGGTCTGGGCGCGCGAGCATTGCGGCGACCTGTGGTTGGGCTTTACGCCGGAACAACTGGAAGGCTGGGCACAGGACGCCGACCTCACATTAAGCGCCAGCGTCTTTCTGGCGCAACGCAATGGTTTTCAAATACAAGTGCAGCACTTTCAACGGTGCTAATCGGATTCAGGAATCTCCACTATGAGCGACTATTCTCTTTTTACCTCTGAGTCGGTGTCTGAAGGACACCCCGACAAAATGTCGGACCAAATTTCAGATGCCATTCTGGATACCTATTTGGCAAAGGACCCGGACGCTCGTGTCGCGGTCGAAACGCTGGTCAAAACCGGCATGGTTGTCGTGGCGGGCGAGGTCACGACCTCCAGCACTGTCACCACCGGGGAGCTCGAGGAGGTCATTCGTCAGACGGTGCTGGATATTGGTTTTGACTCATCTGACGTCTGTTTCGACGGCAACACCTGCGCCGTCATCAACGCCATCGGTCAGCAATCAGCGGACATCGCCCTGGGCACCCACGAGGCGGATGAGGCCAATCAGGGCGCTGGCGATCAGGGCCTGATGTTTGGTTTCGCCTCGGATGAGACCGACGTCCTCATGCCTGCACCCATTCACTACTCCCATCGTCTGGTCGAAAAACAAGCCGAGCTGCGCAAGTCAGGAGCGCTTCCGTGGCTGCGACCTGACGCGAAAAGTCAGATCACGATGCGCTATGGCACAGACGGCAAGCCGGAGCGGGTGGAAGCGGTGGTGCTGTCTACCCAGCACAGCCCCGATATTTCGCAGGAAGACCTGCGCGAGGCGGTGCGCAAAGAGATTATTGAACCGACGCTGCCTGCAGAATGGTTGCATGCCGATACGCTTTTCCATATCAATCCGACGGGCAACTTCGTGATTGGCGGGCCGCAGGGCGATTGTGGTCTGACCGGCCGGAAGATCATTGTCGATACCTACGGCGGCATGGCACGTCACGGAGGTGGCGCGTTCTCGGGTAAAGATCCCTCCAAGGTCGATCGCTCTGCCGCTTACGCCGGACGCTATGTCGCCAAAAACATCGTAGCAGCGGGCCTCGCACGGCGCTGCGAAGTACAGGTCTCGTACGCCATTGGTGTCGCCGAACCCACGTCGATTTCCGTCAACACCTTTGGCACTGCCACACTGACTGATGACGCCATCGTGGCATTAATCCGAGAGCACTTTGATCTGCGCCCGAAAGGCCTTATCAATATGCTCGATCTGAAGCGCCCGATTTACCGTAATACCGCCGCTTATGGACACTTTGGTCGCTCAGGCGACAGCTTTACCTGGGAACGCACCGACAAAGCTGACGCACTGCGCGCAGCCGCGGGCCTGTAATCCATCGACCCCAAGAGAGATGACACTATGAACACTGCCGTTGAGCAAAGCGTTTTCGCCGACTACAAAGTCGCTGACATTCACCTGGCTGATTGGGGCCGAAGAGAGCTGGAAATCGCCGAGAGCGAGATGCCTGCACTGATTGCGTTGCGGGAACACTATCGCGATTCACAGCCTTTAGCAGGCGCCAAAATTCTCGGCTGTATCCACATGACGATACAAACTGGCGTGCTCATCGAGACGCTCGTCGCGCTGGGCGCCGAAGTCAGATGGTCATCCTGCAATATCTTCTCAACTCAGGATCACGCCGCCGCTGCCATCGCCGCGGCAGGCATCCCGGTTTTTGCCTGGAAAGGCGAGACTGAGGAAGAGTACGAGTGGTGTATCGAGCAAACCATCCTCGAAGACGGCAAACCCTGGGACGCCAATATGGTGCTCGACGATGGTGGCGATCTGACCGCGATGCTGCACGAGCAATACCCCGAAATGCTCGAGCGCATCCACGGCATTACAGAAGAGACCACCACGGGTGTGCATCGACTTTACGAGATGCTGGTCAACGGTGAGCTTAAGGTGCCCGCCATCAACGTCAATGACGCCGTGACCAAGTCTAAGAATGACAACAAGTACGGCTGCCGCCACAGTCTGAACGATGCCATCAAGCGCGGCCTCGACCATCTACTAGCCGGCAAGCGCGCCCTCGTAATTGGCTATGGTGACGTCGGCAAAGGCTCGGCACAGTCGCTGCGCCAGGAAGGCATGATCGTGCGCGTAACCGAATGCGACCCGATCTGTGCCATGCAAGCCTGCATGGACGGATTCGAAGTCGTATCACCCTTTATTGACGGCGTCGACGACGGTTCTGACAACTGCATTAACACCGAGCTGTTGGGCACGACCGACATGCTGGTGACCGCGACGGGTAACTTTAATGTCTGCACCGCCGCGATGCTGCGCGCCCTGAAGTCGGGGGCAGTGGTCTGCAATATCGGCCACTTTGATAACGAAATTGACACCGCCTACATGCGCGACGTGTGGCAGTGGGAAGAGATCAAACCACAGGTGCACAAAGTCGTGCGCAACGCCGAAGACAATGATCATTTACTCCTGCTTTCGGAAGGGCGTCTGGTCAACTTGGGCAACGCAACTGGACACCCTTCTCGCATCATGGACGGGTCCTTCGCCAACCAGGTACTCGCACAGATCCACTTGTACGAGAAGCGGTTCGCGGATCTGTCCGGGGATGCGCGCCAAGAAGCCATCACGGTAGAGGTATTACCCAAGCATCTCGACGAGCAGGTCGCGAGCTACATGGTGAAAGGCTTTGGCGGCGTCATGACCAAGCTGACTGCGAAACAGGCAGATTACATTGGCGTGGGTGTCGACGGGCCCTTCAAGACCGACAGCTACAAGTACTAAGACCCGAATCGTTTACCGGCCAGTACCGAGCGGCACACTGCGTGCCGCTTAGGCCTTCCCCCGTAAAAGTCGTACACTCCGGAATCTTCCGGAGGCTACGCAGTGCGAACGACGCGACTCTTCACCGATCAAGCGCTGGCATCAGGTGCACAGGTAACGCTGCAAGGCGACGCCGCACAGTACCTGGGGCGCGTGCTTCGCGCTCGCGTAAGTGATACCGCCACTCTCTTCAATGGCAGCGGTCAGGAATTCCTCGCGACGATCACTGGGCTAAGCAAGCGCGAAATTGCGCTGACGCTCGGCGAGGCATCCTCTCCCGACACCGAATCGTCCGTGCTGACCGTGCTCGGTCTCTGTCTGAGCAAGGGGGATCGTTTCGACTGGGCAGTGCAAAAAGCAACGGAGTTGGGGGTGGGCGCCATCGTGCCGCTGTATAGCGCACGGGTCGATTTCTCGATTCCGGAAGACCGGATAGCAAAGCGCGTTCAGCACTGGCAGCAGGTGGCTATCAGCGCAAGCGAGCAATGTGGACGGGTGAAAGTCCCGTCGGTAGCGGCACCGACGCCATTGGCAAATTGGACAGAGGCCGTTTCGGCGGATGAAAAATGGGTGCTGCACTGCGCGGACGTCGCGGGCAACACGCCCGCATCACGAAATGCCGAAGCACCCGTTAGCGCGGCACTGCTCATCGGCCCGGAAGGCGGTCTGACTGAGGGCGAAATCAGCACCGCTACGGGTCACGGTTTCATGCCTCTGCAACTCGGCCCGAGGGTGCTGCGTACCGAGACGGCACCAGTTGTCGCGCTTACCGCACTGTCTATGCAGTGGGGCGAGATGCTGGGCTAACGCCCGCTTAAGAGAGCCCAAACACGCGTTTGGCGTTACCCTCAAGAAATCGCTGTCGCACCGTAGCATTTAGTCCCAGGGCATCCAGGCCTGCCAGCGCCTTGGCCGGGGTGATCATCGGGTAGTTACTGCCAAACAAGACTTTTTGACTACCGTGATGGCGCATGAACTCCACCAACTGTGTCGGATAGCGGTCTGCGGTGTACGCCGAGGTATCAATGAACACGTTGGGATGCTTCGTCGCGACTGCAATGGCCTCATCCGTCCAGGGATACCCGATATGGCCGCCCACGATCACCAAGTCCGGGAAGTCGAGTGCCACCTGATCGAGGTAGATGGGTCGTCCCACTTCAGACGGCATTAGCGGGCCGGTGTGGCCTATCTGCGTACAGAAAGGCACACCCAGCTCGCAGCATGCAGCGTACACGGGGTAAAACAGTCGATCGGTGGGCGGTACTGACCACAGCCAGGGCAAGACGCGGATCGCCTTGAACCCCAAATCATGAATGCAGCGCCGAACTTCTCGCATGGCCTCCATGGGCCGGCTGATATCAACTGACCCGACACCAATCAAGCGACCTCCGGATTCTTCGACAAAAGCCGCGACCTCATCATTGGAAATCATCACATTGCGTGGGGCGTACCAGGCGGACGTCAATGCTCGAGAGATACCTGCCTCATCGAGCACTGCGACCGTATCGCCGACTGAAGGGGGTGCACTCAGCTCCGAGCGCGTCCAGCGCCGCAATGAATCAAAGATCGGGTCAGCCGAGTGACGTGCTGTGGGATGCTGCATCCACGCATCAATCATTTTCTGACCTCCTATCGGCTTGGCTTATAGACGCCTCGGGCTTCCCTTCTGGAGACACATCATGATGACACTGTCGCGCACGCACCCACTCCAACCACGCCGCTGCGGCATTCAGAAAATGGCTGGTGCGGGGTGAGTGCAAAATTTCAAAGGCGTGCTGCGCACCCGGCAATTCCGCATACACCAGCGGATGGCTGGTCAGCGGACTGAATTCGGCGACAAAACGCCGCACCTCCTCCACCCAGACCAGCGAATCATGGGTTCCCTGAACGATACAAAAAGGCGGTGCAGCGGCGGCCACACCCTCGCGGTGGATCCACGAATTGGGTGAACCATCTTCGAAAATATGGGGCACCGCCTCGCGGGTCTGCTGAACGATGCGTCGGGTAATAAAACTGTCCATCCGGTCTTGGTGCCGAATGCCGTGACGATTGGTCAGGTCGACAACCGGATACATCGCCAGCACGCCCTGAACCGCGGTGTCGACGCCCTCAAAACCCTCCTGCCAATCGGCATGCCCGGGTGTTAAACCGGCAAGCAAAGACAGATGGCCACCGGCAGAGCCGCCCGTCACAACGATAAAATCTGGGTCACCGCCATATTCGGCAATGTTCTGCTTCACCCAGGCGATGGCTTTTTTCACATCGATGATCTGCGCGGGATAAGCATCGCGTGGCGCCAGTCGATAATTGATCGACACACCCATCCATCCCATCTCAACCATACGATGCAGGAGCGGCTGACCCTGCTCTGATTTGTGGCCCATCATCCAGGCGCCGCCATGCACCTGAAGCAAAACGGGGCGACGAGATCCCTGCTTTACCGGCAGGTAAAGGTCCAAAAGGCCCCTTTTGCCCGCGGAGGTATAGGCAACATTACGCACGTAGCGCACACCCGGGCGCCGAAAGCGGAAGGGCCTTAACCAGTCGCGACTGTGTATATGCTGCTGCAACTTGACGCGGCGCGAAGCGGGCAAAGACGCCAGGTAGTCTCGCCCAAGCGCCACCCCGAGCGCTCGATTGAAAGCCGCGCCCGCATCAAACCCGTCCTTCAGAGCGATCCCCAATAAAATCCAGGCGCCGATAAAAAGCGACAAACCGAGTGCAAAGCCGGCTGTATCCGCGCCCAGGGTTGCGACCCACAGCGCAATAAACGCCAGTTGCGCACCGATAAGCGTAATGGCTAGCTCGCCGTTGACCATGCCAACGCCAAACCATATCCAGACGGCCCAGCCAATCGAGCGCACCTGCGTCACGGCCATGACGGCACCCAAGGCACTCAGTGCTGCAACAACAACGAAAAAATAGTCCATGAGAGGTGCTTTATAGGCTCCAAATTACCCAGCTTTTCCGGCGGGCAAAGCTTGCGGGGATTTGCCCATGATCGCAAGATATCCGGCCCAGTAGCGAGAGAACCACGGCATGAGCCTCAAGATTGGCGTTGTCATGGACCCTATCCAGTCCATCCACTTTAAAAAAGATACGACGCTGGCGCTGCTATGGGCCGCTCAGGACCGCGGGGCCGCACTCTTTTATATCGAGCCTGACGGCTTGTTTCTCGAGGGTGAGGTGGCCATGGCCAAGGCTCAGCCACTGACCGTTTATCGGGATGCCGAGCGCTGGTATGAGCTCAGCGAAGCGGCCTCAATACCGTTGACGGACCTCAACGTCATATTGATGCGGAAAGATCCACCTTTCGATATGGAATACATCTACGCCACCTATCTGTTGGAGCGTGCGGAGCAGCAGGGGACTTTGATCGTGAATCGTTGCCAGAGCCTGAGAGACTGCAATGAGAAGTTATTTGCGACTGAATTTCCCCAGTGCTGCCCCCCCCTTCTGGTAAGTCGCAATCAATCGCAGTTGAAGGCGTTTCACGCTCAGCACCAAGACGTCATTTTCAAGCCACTTGATGGCATGGGTGGCAGCGCCATCTTCAGGGCACGGATGGACGACCCCAACCTGAGTGTGATCCTCGAAACCCTGACGCTCAGGGGCCGGCAGACCATCATGGCGCAGAAGTATCTGCCCGAGATCAGCGAGGGAGATAAACGCATCCTGATGATCAATGGCGAAGCGGTGCCATTCTGCTTGGCAAGGATTCCTCTTGCAGGCGAAAGTCGCGGCAATCTTGCGGCGGGGGGATCCGGCAGAGTGCAACCTCTGACGGAGCGAGATCAGTGGATCGCATCGCAAGTAGGGCCCACACTCAAAGCGCGTGGCCTCTACTTCGTCGGCCTCGATGTCATCGGCGACTACCTCACGGAAATTAACGTCACGAGTCCGACCTGCCTTCGGGAGATCGCGGCCGAAACGGGGCTGGACATCGCAGGCCAGCTACTCGACTTTGTCGTGACCGAGAGCGCGTCACGCTGAACGACGACCTCGTTAAATCAGTTTACGCCACCATCCGGCCCGCGTTGCCGCAGGCGCTTTTGCTGTCGACAGGTATCCATCTGGTGATGATCTTTGGCCTGCTGATAGCACCGATGGGTGATGATGTACTGCAGGCAGATAACCGCGAGGTGACGGTCTTGTTGACGCCCAGCCGCCATGCCCCAATAGTGAGTGCCATGACAGCAGCCAATCATCAGCAGGGCATTCATAATCAGGCTTTGTCTGAGCAGCCGCCTAAACCGGCTTTTCAGCCCGCATCGCGGGAGTTGAGCACTAATGGCAGCATCGACGAAAGGTTATTGAGCACAACTGACTCGACGGTAGGGTTTCCGGCCGCAGCTCGGGCGGCCATAGACGCGGAGTACATTCGCCAATGGCAGGTAAGCATCGAGCGATTTGGCAACAGGTTCTACCCAGATGTGGCGCAACGTTACGGGGATGGCGACGTAAGACTTAGGGTGGTCATTGCCTCGGATGGTGCTTTGAACAGTGCAGAGATCCTGGCCAGCTCGGGCATTCAGGCATTGGATACCGCGGCGATGACTACAGTGGAGCGATCGGCCCCGTTCTCTCCCTTTCCCGAGGAACTGGCCCAAAAAACACCAGAACTGGAGATTATCCGCACCTGGCAATTTCGCCGTTGAGGGACTCCATTATGATTTCAGGCTCATCTACTGAACGCACAGACAGTCACTCCCTCAGCGGTCACTTCCTGATCGCCACGCCGGTTATCGACAGCGGATTTTTCAATCGATCCCTAACCTACCTATGCCAACACTCCACAGAGGGGGCGATGGGGATTGTGGTTAATCAACCTTTGGGGCTAGATCTGGCCGACATGTTGGCTCACCTCGAGATTGAATCCTCGGAAGGCGCCGGCACACCGGTATTAGCAGGCGGGCCTGTCGCTACTGATCATGGCTTCGTCCTGCACCGAGGGCCTGCCGACTGGGAAGGCAGTCAGGCGGTCAATTCGAGCATATGCCTAACAGGATCCAGAGACATTCTGCAGGCCATCGCTTGCGGCACAGGTCCGCGAGAATATCTCGTGGCGCTGGGGTATGCGGGCTGGTCGCCGGGCCAGCTGGAGTCAGAAATGGCAGAAAACAGTTGGCTCAGCGTTGCGGCAGATGAAGACATTCTTTTCCATCACGATGTCGCCGAGCGGCTTGCGGCCGCGGGGCAACAGCTTGGGATTGATGTGGATCTACTCTCAGCCGAGGCAGGTCACGCGTGACCTCATCCGATCACGAAACTGTCATTGCGCTAGATTATGGACTCCGCAATATCGGTCTGGCGGTGGGCAATACGGTCTCCGGTACAGCCAGGCCTCTAGCCATCATCTCCGCCCAAAATGGTGTGCCAGACTGGACGACATTGGCTGGAGTAGTTAAAGAGTGGTTACCCAACAGGCTTTTAGTCGGAATGCCTCTCAATATGGACGGCTCGGACAGCGATTTTGGCCAGAGAGTGGAAAAATTCGCCCGGCAGTTGGAGGGACGTTTTGGTATTCACGTCACCTTGGTAGACGAGCGACTATCGAGCCGCGAGGCCAAGGCGAACGCGCTGGCGCAAGGTCATCGCGGAGATTTTGCCGCTCATCCTATTGATGACCAGGCGGCAGCCATTATTTTGGCCACTTGGCTCAACGAGCGGTAGCGTAACGGTTAAGCTGTAATGGCGTCTGGCTGCCTAGCCTTTGCCCTCGCCACCTCAATCGAAACAACGTGCTTCTGAACCAACGCTTGCAGACTTTGATCCATCGTCTTCATTCCAATCGCTTGGCCGGTTTGAATTGCGGAGTACATTTGCGCGATTTTGTCTTCGCGGATCAGGTTTCTTATCGCCGACGTGCCGAGCATGATCTCGTGAGCGGCCACACGCCCTCCGCTTTTTTTCTTAAGAAGGGTCTGCGAAATCACCGCCTGCAACGATTCGGACAGCATTGAGCGCACCATCGCTTTTTCCCCTGACGGGAAGACATCAACCAGTCGGTCAATGGTCTTTGCAGCTGAAGTCGTATGCAGTGTGCCAAATACCAGGTGACCCGTTTCGGCCGCGGTGAGGGCCAAGCGAATGGTCTCAAGATCGCGCATTTCCCCTACCAGAATAATATCGGGATCTTCCCGCAGCGCGGATCGCAGCGCCTCAGAAAACCCCAGTGTGTCGCGGTGCACCTCGCGCTGATTAATCAGGCAACGCTTACTGTCATGAACAAACTCAATCGGATCCTCGATCGTCAGGATATGATCCTCGCGGCTGTCGTTTATGTGATCGATCATTGCGGCAAGCGTCGTTGACTTGCCAGAGCCAGTTGGACCCGTGACGAGAACCAAGCCTCTGGGTAACGAAGCAATGTCCCGGAATACTTGACCCATACCCAACTTGTCCATCGATAACACCTCGGACGGAATAGCCCGAAAAACAGCGCCTGCGCCACGATGTTGGTTGAAAGCATTGACCCTGAATCGCGCCAGATTGCTAATCTCAAAAGAAAAATCCGTCTCGAGAAATTCTTCATAATCCTTTCGCTGGCGGTCATTCATGATGTCGTAAATCAGGGCTTGCACCCCGCTGTGGTCTAGCGAATCTACGTTGAGGCGGCGAACGTCACCGTCCACGCGTATCATGGGTGGTAAACCGGCAGATAAATGAAGGTCGGAAGCGCCTTGCTCTACGCTAAAGGCGAGTAGTTCAGTGATGTCCATATCACAGTCCTCTCAAGGGTCGGGTTAACACATGGCGAATCAACTTCCTTATGATGCGCACATGATTCCAACAGAATTGACCGCGAATATAACAGAAGTAAACCAGCGTATCCGGGCTGCTGAAGCACTCGCCGGCCGCAAAAGCGGATCGGTTTCGCTGCTCGCAGTCAGCAAAACCAAGCCTGCTGAAGCGATCCGGCGAGCGCATTGCGAGGGTTTAACGAAATTTGGTGAAAATTACGCCCAAGAAATGGCGGAAAAGTCGCAAATTTTGGCAGACCTGCCCCTCACCTGGCACTTCATAGGGCCGATCCAGAGCAACAAAACGGCCCTCATCGCCAAGGTCAGCGATTGGGTGCATAGTATCGACCGGATCAAAATCGCGCGTCGTTTAAATGAGCACAGACCCGCCGAAAAAGCACCGCTCAATGTCCTTATTCAGGTCAACACCTCGAACGAGGACACTAAAGCGGGCGTCACGCCGGAAGCCTTGCCGGAGCTGGCCGCCGAGATCGCTGAACTACCGCGCCTTTCTCTACGTGGCCTGATGACAATACCGGCACCCGCCAGCACACCAGAGCAACAACGAGCCCCTTTCCGTCAATTGCGGGATCTGATGTCAGCACTGCAACCCTCATACCCTGACCTCGACACACTCTCCATGGGGATGTCAGGAGACCTCGAGTCGGCCATTGCCGAGGGAGCCACGATTGTCCGCATCGGGACGGACCTTTTTGGAGCTCGGTAGAAGTATAATTAGCCCCTCTCTCTAAAAGACGGTCATCCCATGTCGCCTCAGATAGCCTTTCTCGGCGCAGGAAATATGGCCAGCGCCATGATCAACGGCCTGATTGCAGAAGGTTTTTCGCCGAAGCAGCTACGAGCCAGTGACCCCAGCGCAGAAGCTCTGGAAAATCTGCGCGGCTTGGGGCTTAGCCAGTTGAGCACCGTGGGCGACGATCTCTTCGAGGGCGTTGATCTCGTTGTAGCGGCGGTCAAGCCTCAGATTATGCCTACCGCGCTGGCGTCAATATCAAGTCAATTGAGTGCTGAGACGGCGCTATTATCCATCGCCGCAGGGATCCCTATTGAATCGCTGCAACGATCCGCGGGCTGTGATGTGCCCATCATTCGCTGTATGCCCAATACTCCAGCCATGATAGGGCTGGGGGCCAGCGCTTTGTTTGCGCAGGACGCAGTCAGTCAGGAGCAAAGAGCGTTGGCAGAGCGTGTTACCAATGCTGCCGGCATGACTGTTTGGGTTGAACGTGAAGAGCTTCTCGATGCCGTAACGGCTGTATCGGGTAGCGGTCCGGCCTATTTTTTTGCGCTGATCGAGGCCGTCGCAAAGGCAGGAACAGAGCTGGGTCTGGACGAGGACGTCGCCACGGCGCTGACATTACAAACCGCGATGGGGGCCGCGGCCCTTGCATTACGCTCTGAGGAGGGTGTGGCTAAACTCAGGGAGAACGTGACGAGCCCTGGTGGCACTACTGAGCAAGCTTTACGCTCCCTGAAGGCGAGCCAATTCGATGAAGTGATCAGCGCCGCCGTTAAGCAATGTGCTCAACGCGCCTCGGCACTGGGCAAGGAGTTTGGTTAATGAACGCTACAACTGAGATCCTGCTGTATCTGATTCGCAATATCGGAGCGCTACTGCTGATCGTTGTGGTGCTGCGCGGCGTGTTGCACACATCGCGCGCCAACTTTTATAACCCCATTTCACAACTCATTGTGCGACTGACGAACCCGCTGTTAGCACCCTTCAGAGGATTGTTGCCGCCCCGAGGGCACATTGACTGGGCGGTGGTTCTCCTTGCGGTGCTGCTCCAGTCAACGATGCTCGCCGCCATCGCATGGGTAGCTGGAGACAGCTGGTCACTGCCAGGCTTACCCACCCTGATTGGCTGGGGTGCCGTCGGCGCAATGGGCCTGTTGGTCAATGTTTATTTCTTTATTCTCATCGCCATGATTATCGTCAGCTGGGTCGCGCCGGGCAGTCGGCATCCAGCGATAGAGCTCATTTGGCAAGTCTCTGAACCGGTAATGGCGCCATTTCGGTCCCTACTGCCCAACATGGGAGGCATTGACTTCTCGCCTATCCTGCTTTTCGTTGGCCTCAATGTGCTGCAAATAGGACTTCGGCACCTCGCGATGAACCTCGGATTGCCCACTGGGCTCGTCTTCGGGCTATAAGTGGTGACAAACAAGCTCCCCGCAAATAGCGTTGGCCTAGTAAAGCCGCAGACGGCTCATTTTCACGCGCCGTTTACGCTTGCAAACGGATCAATACTGGCTCAACACGAGCTCGTATATGAGACATATGGTGAGCTTAATGATGCCGGTGACAATGCGGTCCTGATTTGCCACGCGCTGTCAGGGTCTCACCATGCAGCGGGCTTCCACTCCGCAGACGATCGCCGACCGGGTTGGTGGGATCTGGCAATCGGACCTGGTAAGCCCATTGATACGAATCGACTGTTCGTTGTGTGCTCTAACAATCTGGGTTGTTGTGACGGCTCGTCAGGCCCCAACACGATTAACCACAGTACAGGGGACGCGTGGGGCGGGACGTTTCCGCAGCCACAGGTCAGCGACTGGGTGCGTAGTCAAAAACAACTCGCCGAGTCTCTTGGGATCGGTCGCTGGGCCGCGGTCATCGGCGGTAGTTTAGGCGGCATGCAAGCGCTGCAATGGGCGGTGGACTTTCCAGACTGGGTGGAGCATTGCGTAGCGCTCGCCGCGGCGCCCGGTCTCACCGCGCAGAACATTGCGTTCAACGAAATCGCTCGCCACGCCATTTTATCTGACCCGGACTGGTGCGAGGGAGATTACCTTGCGCAGAACAAGCTGCCGGCTCGAGGCGTTGCATTGGCCAGAATGGTAGGGCACCTCACCTACATGTCGGCTGATGGGATGAGCGACAGATTCGGTAGAGAACTCCGTGAAGGCAGTTTTGCGCCTGGGGATAACCGTGAATGGGTATTTCAGGTGGAGAGCTATCTCCGGCATCAGGGTAGCCGCTTCTCCACTCAGTTTGATGCGAACACCTATGTGCTGATGACACGCGCGCTGGACCTATTTGACCTGGCCTCGGAACACGGGGGAGATCTGGTTGCCGCTTTATCGCAAGCCCAAGCGTCTTTTCTTATTGCCTCGTTCAGCTCTGACTGGCGCTTTCCGCCTCAGCGATCCATTGAGATCCGAGACGCGCTGATGGCGGCGGGGAAATCCGTGACATACGCGAACATCGAGACAGATGACGGCCACGATGGTTTCCTATTGCCCAATCCCACCTATGAAGCCTTACTCGCACAGTGGATGCGCCGGGTGGGACCGTCATGAATCGGCTTGATCTGAGGACGGTGCTGGACTGGGTGCCCACAGGTAGTCGCGTGCTGGATCTCGGCTGCGGTGACGGTACATTTTTAGCGCGTCTTAGAGATGAGCGCGCCGCGATCGGCGTTGGCGTCGATATTGATCCCAACAATCTGATCGCCGCAGTAGCAAAGGGACTGGATGTCATTCAGGAAGATATCAATGACGGCCTGCACTGCTTCACCGCCAATCGGTTTGATGTGGTGGTGCTGGCCCATGCCCTTCAAGAGCTCACCCATCCACACATCGCTTTGCAACGTATGGTCGACATTGCCGATGAAGCGATTGTTTCTTTCCCGAACTTTGGCCACTGGTCTTGCAGGTTGCATTTGGGAATCAAAGGTAAAATGCCGATGTCGCGCGCCATGCCGCTACATTGGTATGACACGCCGAACATCCACTTTTGTACCGTCAGGGATTTTGAAGCGCTGTGCTTAGCATTAGAGATCGACATCATCGAGCGGGCGACCATCTCAGGGAATGCCCAGCACCTGCTGGCGAAGTGGCGCCCCAACCTTTTTGCCACCAGCGCCATCTATCGCATTCGTCGTTCGGGAGGCTGATTACGGGTGTCGTTCTATGCCTCGCCGCTACCGCCTCAGCATTTGCTCAACAATCGACACGCTTTGATCAGTACGAGCTCCATCACAGCATCGTCTACACCACCTTCTTGTCTCCTCAGGTGGCAGCGGAATACGGTATCGCACGCGGGGCTGACAAAGCCATTTTGACGCTGTCCGTTCGCGATGTGGATTCAGGAGAAATTGCTGGACGCCCGATGGCCATCGAGGGACGCACTTGGGATTTAATCACCGGCGGCGAGATGGAGATCAAAGAGATCAAAGAAGGTCGGGCGACCTACTACATTATCCCCTTTGAATTTCTGGATCGGGAATACCGCTTCTTCGAATTCACCTTCCAGCCCGAGGGCGCCGAGTCGACCTTTGAACACAAAATGAAAGTGCAGCTTTGGCGGCAGGGCTAGACAGTGAATTCAACGGAAAGACCGAGGTTAGTGATTGCCAGTCATAACCAAGGGAAAATTAAAGAATTCCATGAGGTACTGGGTGATCGCTGGCGAATTACACCTCAGGGCGAACTCGGCGTATCGGAAGCCGCCGAAACCGGGCTCACCTTTGTCGAAAATGCGCTCCTTAAGGCGAGGCACGCGTGTATCGCCACCGGGTGCGCGTCGCTGGCTGATGATTCAGGACTGGTGGTGCCGGCACTAGGAGGCGAACCGGGACTGCGATCTGCTCGCTACTCCGGTGAAGGAGACAAGGGCAATAACGCGCTGCTTCTGGCAAATATGGCGTCGCTAACAGGACACCACCGCGCAGCGTTTTATGTGGCGGTCGTGGTGCTCTTGCGACACGCAGAAGATCCGACACCCGTCATTGCCGAGGGCCGCTGGTTCGGCAAAATCGCCGAAGCCCCTCGAGGCGAGGGTGGCTTTGGCTATGACCCACTGTTCATTCCAGAGGGGAGCGAGATCCATGCCGCCGAGCTTTCCTCGCAAGAAAAAAACGCGGTCAGCCACCGCGCACAAGCTGTTAGCAACCTGATCCAGCAACTGCAGGCGTGATGATACCGGCGAGCATTCCGCTGTCGCTTTATGTTCATCTACCTTGGTGTACCCGCAAGTGTCCCTACTGCGACTTCAATAGCCATGAGGGGTTTTCCTCCGACCTGCAACAACCCTACATCGAGGCGTTACTTGCCGATCTGAGTAGCCAGCAAGACTGGATGTCAGCGCGGGCGATTCAATCCATTTTTATTGGTGGGGGTACGCCGAGCTTGTTTGAGGGCGTGTGGATCGCGCGCTTACTTGAGGGTATTGGGCAACGCCTCACCATCGCCGGTGACGCCGAGATCACGCTGGAAAGCAACCCGGGTAGCGCTGAAGCGAAGCGTTTTGTCGACTACAAAGCGGGTGGTATCACCCGGCTCAGCGTTGGCGTCCAAACATTTCATGACCCTCTGTTGCAGTCCTTGGGACGCATTCACAGCGGTGATGACGCGCGGCGAGCACTCGATATGGCGGCGCATGCCGGCTTTGACCGATGGAATATTGATTTGATGCATGGGCTGCCAGGGCAAACAGCCGATATGGCACAAGCCGATCTTGCGGACGCGATTGCGCTGAGTGCAGGTCACATTTCATGGTACCAGCTCACCATTGAGCGCAATACGCGGTTCTGGTCTACACCGCCCAGCTTGCCCGATGAAGAAACACTGGAAATGATTCAGGAAGCGGGCGAAAACACGCTGAGTCACGCTGGCTTCAACCAATATGAAGTATCAGCCTATTGCGTCGACGGGGAGGAAAGTCTTCACAATCTGAACTATTGGCAGTTCGGTGACTACATCGGAATCGGCGCAGGGGCTCACGGGAAAATCACCCTACCTTCCGGTCTTATCCAACGCACGCAACGAACCCGATCACCTTTCGACTATCTGTCGCAAGCTCAAGCGGAGGGCTTCGCACCACCACCACAGGCAGCGATCACGGCCGAGGCACTGCCAGCTGAGTTTGCGATGAACGCGCTACGCTTAAAATCGGGTGTCCCGCTGAGTGACTTCTCCGAGCGGACAGGCCTGCCAGTCGATGCATTGATGACCGCGGCAGCGGAGGCCACCGCGAAGGGGTGGTTGTCCGACCCAAGCAATGGACGTTTTGCCACCTCAGCTCTGGGGTATCGGTTTTTGGACAGCGTGGTAGGAACGTTTGTCTAAAGGGGTTGCTTGAGATACACCAAGTCTTGCACACGATGTCCCAATCTTTCCCCCCGCGCCTCAAATTTCGTGAGCGGTCTATAGTCGGGCCGGGGTACAGCAGTGCGCGGTGCGCCAGACGCATTCTTAAGTGACGGGACGTCGTCGAGCACATCAAACATATGCTCCGCATAAGGCTCCCAGTCAGTGGCAAGATGGAGATAACCACCGGCCTTCAGTCGTTGCGTGATCTCGCGCACCCAACCAGGTTGGATCAAACGCCGCTTGTGGTGCCGTTTCTTATGCCAGGGATCCGGGAAAAAAATGTGGATGGCATCTAACGATTCCAGCGCAAGAGACTGCGCGAAAACATCGACTGCGTCTTCCGCATAGACCCTGACGTTTTGTATCTTTTCAGCCAGCACTCGCGACAACAACCGGCCAACACCTGGGCGATGTACCTCTATCCCGATGAATTGCGCACCAGGGTCCGCCTGAGCCATCTGTATGAGGCTGTCGCCCATACCAAAGCCGATCTCGACAATACGGCGGCCCGAGGCACCAAACTGGTCATCCCAATCAAGTGCACCTTGCTCTGCGGAGAGCCCGTATTGCGGGAAGCCCTCATCCCAGCCGCGTTGCTGACCGGGCGTCATACGCCCGGCCCGCATCACGAAGCTGCGGATACGAGACGTTAGAGGAGAATCTGGCGAAACCACTGGCCGTGCAGTGACGACATCATGCCTTGTTGAGCGCGTCTCGCTCAGGCAATCATGGCTGCGCGCATTTTTTTCAGCGCGTTCGCTTCGAGTTGCCGAATGCGTTCAGCCGAGACCTGATACTCAGCCGCCAGCTCATGCAACGTCGATTTATCGTCCAGCAGCCATCGCCGCTCGAGAATGTCGCGACTGCGATCATCTAGATCGCCCAGCGCCATCTGCAACTTGGACGTACTGTCCTCAGCAAAATCCTCAGCCTCAACCAACTGGCCTGGATCCATTTGCCCGTCGGCCAGAAAATACTGGGGGGCCTGCCAACTGTCTTCCTCATCGCTGTCTGCCGGCGCGTCAAAGGCGATATCACGGCCCGACAAACGGCCTTCCATTCGGGTCACCTCGGCTTCATCGACCCCCAGGTCGGCGGCGATGGCGCGGGTTTCCTCGGCGGACAGCCATCCCAGTGATTTCTTCTGGCTTCGCAAATTGAAGAAAAGCTTTCGCTGAGCTTTGGTCGTAGCGACTTTCACAATGCGCCAATTGCGCAGGATGTACTCGTGCATTTCCGCTTTGATCCAGTGCACGGCAAATGAGACCAATCGCACCCCTTTATTGGGGTCAAAGCGTTTCACCGCTTTCATGAGCCCGACATTGCCTTCCTGAATCAGATCAGCTTCGGCCAACCCGTATCCGGAGTAGCTCCGGGCAATATGTACGACAAAACGAAGGTGGGCGAGGACCAACTCGCGGGCAGAATCGACGCACTCTTCGTAATAGAGCCGCTCAGCGAGCTCGCGCTCACGCTCTGCAGACAGCACGGCGATACCGCCCACCGCCTGAATATAAGCAGACAGATTGGCGCCGGGTGCCATATTGAGTACCGCGCTGTTCGGTACGGCGACTGCTTGCTGTGACTGTGTCATATTTGAAGCCTCCAGAAGGCCATATTGGGCCTTATTTTAGCACTCTCCCACGCAGAGTGCTAAACCCAGAAAATTACCGTTTTTCAGGTGTTTATAGGGTCTCCAGTCCCTGAAAGTAACGACGCAGGGCAACAATCGCCGCCAACCAGCCGACACTTGCCCCCGCTGCGACAAGGCCTGCGGGATACAGCAAGCCCGGCCCGCGAAGGGGGCTAGCCATGTCGTAGAGACCAAATAGCGCCTCCAGAGGTTGAGACAGCCAAATACTGAAAAGCCATAAACACAGGGCCGCCAAGACACCACCACCGGCGCCGAAATACAGTCCGGTGTAGAGAAATGGGCGGCGGATAAAAGCGGCAGATCCGCCGATGAGGCTCGCCACCTCGATTTCCTCCCGCCTCGCGTCGATGGCGAGATACAAGGTATTCACCAGTGCCAAAACCGCGCCCAACACCATGGCAACGCCTAGTGCTGTGACCCATCGCCATCCAGCTAACAGGGCTTCTTGCAGACGCGCCAGCCAGCGCGTGTCGCGGATTACCTGCTCGACCTCGGGCAATTGTGATAAGCGTTCAGCCAACGCCGTGACCGAGACTTCACTCAGGTCCGGTGCCGGTACCACTAGCACAGTGTGAGGTAGTGGATTTTGTTTCAACGACCTCAGCACATCGGACAATCCGGTTTGTTCACCAAATTCTGTCAGTGCGCGGTCTCGAGAGATGAGGTCGACCCCGGCCACCTCTGGCCATGCCTTGACATGCTGCTCAACGTGCTGCGCCGTCTCCCAGTCGACCTCCGACATCAACATCACGGACATATGCCCGCCTTGCGCCAAATCCGGCACGATCCGACTCAGGTTATCGAGAGTCAGCAGCAAGGAACTGGGCAACGACAGGGAAATGGCGACGACCAGCCAAATCAGCACTGTGGAAAAAGGGCGTGCTATGAGTTTCCGCCAACTGCTGCTCGCAGCGACGCGATGTTGCGCCCGCCACGCCATCGCGGCATTCCATTTTTCCGCTGAAGCTCGCGCCACCGTCATCAATCCGCCTCTGAACCCGCCAGACGCCCTGAATCCAACGTCAGGATGCGGTGGCGCATGCGAGAGATCAGCGGTAAGTCATGCGTTGCGACCAACACCGTCACCCCCACCTGATTGAAAGCCTCAAACAAGGACATGATTTCGCTGGACAGCGCAGGATCAAGGTTGCCGGTGGGTTCGTCAGCGATCAAAAACTCAGGCCGCGCCACTACCGCTCTGGCAATACCCACGCGCTGTTGCTCCCCACCAGACAAACTGGCGGGTTGCGCGTGTTCAAAGGCCAACAGGCCAACCTTATCCAATGCGGCGCGCACACGACGCTGTGATTCCCTCGGCGAGTAACCCGCCATGACCAACGGCAGCGCCACATTGTCATGCACACTTCGATCAAACAATAAGCGGTGATCCTGAAACACCACGCCGAATCGGCGCCGATAACGAGGCACAGATCGCTGTCGAATTTTGGCGGTGCTCTCTCCGCAGACGCGGATATCGCCACCGGAAGGTCGATCCAAGAGGAGCAACAATCGCAACAGGGTGCTTTTCCCCGCCCCCGAATGACCTGTCAAAAAGGCCATCTCTCCCTGTTCAAGCGTCAGGTTGAGATGGCGCAGCGCATCAACCTCACCAAAACGACGACTGACGCGATCAAATTCGATCAATTGGAGCGCGCCTCAACGCTCATCGATCAAGGCATCGACGAAGTCACGGGCAGCGAAATCGCGGAGGTCCTCCGGCTGCTCCCCAACACCAATAAACCGGATGGGTCGCTTCAACTTATGCGCAATCGCAAACAACACGCCCCCACGCGCGGTGCCATCTAGCTTGGTCACCGCCACACCCGTGACACCCACCGCTTGATCAAACTCCACCGCCTGTGACACAGCGTTCTGTCCGGTTCCCGCGTCCAACACCAGAAGGGTTTCATGGGGCACGGTCTCGTCCTGCTTGCGCATGACTCTCACGACTTTGGTGAGCTCATCCATCAAATGGGATTTGTTTTGCAGTCGTCCCGCGGTGTCCGCAATCAGGACATCGACATTGCGGGCACTCGCGGCTGCCAGCGCATCGAATAGAACGGAAGCACTGTCAGCCCCCGTATGCTGTGCAATCACCGGCACATCGTGGCGCTCTCCCCAGGCCTGAAGCTGCTCGACTGCCGCCGCGCGAAACGTGTCGCCTGCGGCCAGCATCACATTCAATCCCTGCTGCTTGTACCGGTGTGCCAGCTTGCCGATCGTGGTGGTTTTACCCGCGCCGTTAACACCCACGACGAGCATCACAAAGGGTCGGCGGCGCGACACATTGAGCGGCTGCTCCTGATCTGCCAGCATTTCGACCAGCGTCTCCTTGAGCGCCGACATCACGGTCTCTTCTTCAGCCAAAGACTTTCGATCCAGCCGCTGTCTGAGCGACTCCAAAACCCGGTCCGTTGCCTCGAGCCCCAGATCCGCCATGATCAGTTGTTCCTCGAGGGCTTCCAGCAGTGCTGGGTCCAGCTGCTTTTTACCGAGCACCAACGATGCCAAGCCCTCGGTAAATTGCCCGCGGCTCCGACTTAGGCCATGCCTGAGCCGTTCGAAGACGCCACTGGATGCCTCGGAACCTTGAGATTCGACTGACTGGCCTGATGCCTCGAGCAGGGTCGCGTTGGACGCAGTCTGCGGATCGATAGCGACGCGCTCTTCTGTGGCGTCTTTTGCTTCATTGGCGAGGCCATCCGCGGCGTGGTCAACCTCAGCCGGCAGGGCGCGCTCGCCACTGTCAGTTTTGGGGCGGCGTTTGAATAGCTTCATGATCTGTTTGACTCAGTTGGGGGCATCAGGTCCACTGCACTTCCTAACCTGACCCTTATGCAGAAAGAGTCTAGCACCCCCAACAAGGTAACTGTATGAAACGCCGAGGCGCAGTAACCAAAGAGAAGCCCTCGCAACTGCGCATTATTGGCGGCGAGTGGCGGGGGCGAAAACTCAGCTTTCATGCGCGACCCGGTTTACGGCCAACGAGCGATCGGGTACGGGAGACCTTGTTCAACTGGCTGGCACCTACCATTGTCGGCGCCGATTGCCTGGATCTATTTTCCGGGTCAGGCGCGCTGGGTTTGGAAGCCTTGTCTCGAGGCGCGAATTACTGTGACTTTGTGGAATCAGACCAACTGGCAGCGGCGTCCATTCAGGGCAATCTCAGATTACTCGGGGACAATTCGCCTCGCGGACACGTCACAACGACTGACGCGCTGAAGTTCATAGACGCTGCGCACCGGCACTGGGATGTCGTGTTTGTTGATCCGCCGTTCGACTCAGGCATCGGCACTCGGACACTGGAATACCTCGCATCCCATGACTGCCTTAGTCATGACAGTTGGATTTATTTTGAAACGCGACGGTCGGCACCAGAGGCCGTGCCTGACTCGCTTTATACCCTGCACAGAGAAAAAACTGCGGGAGATGTGTTGTACCGGCTCTTAACGCCGAAGGCGCAGTAGTAAGCCTTTCGTTTGTCCGCTCTGACGGACTTGTGTACGCTGAAAGCACTATTTGGAGGACAAACACCGTGTTGACCCATACCGTGGTGTACCCGGGCACTTTCGACCCCATCACCAATGGCCATGTTGATCTGGTCGAGCGAGCCGCCAAGCTGTTTGAGCGGGTGGTCGTGGCCGTTGCAACCAGCGAAAAAAAAGCGCCTCTTTTTGACCTCGAGACCCGTGTCGCGCTGGCGAAATCTGTGCTGGAGCATGTGCCGGCGGCAGAGGTCGTCCCCTTCAACGGCCTGCTCATCGATTTTGTCACCGCCCAGAATTCCCATTGCGTGCTGCGTGGGCTGCGCGCCGTTGCAGACTTCGAATATGAATTCCAGCTGGCCAATATGAACCGCGCCATGAATCCGGAATTCGAGAGCGTGTTTCTCACTCCCAGCGCTGAACTCTCCTACATCTCATCCTCCCTTGTGAGAGAAATCGCAGGGCTGGGTGGAGACGTCAGCGGCTTTGTCCCTGAGCCCGTGGCGGCAGCACTCAAAGAGACGTTCGCGGGAAAGTGATGCCATCGGCGTCACTTGTGGAGCGATAGCTCGGTTGTTTTGGACAGGCCGTGGGCTGAGACCCTCAGCGCTGACAGTCGGGGCAATAGACGGTACTGCGGCCGCCCTGACGAATTTCTTTGAGCGCTGATTTACATACCCTGCAGGGCTGGCCCTGACGCCCGTAAACCCGGAGTTGCTGCGCAAAATAGCCGGGCGAGCCGTCCCCACCCACGAAATCGCGTAGCGTCGTACCGCCCTGCTCGATAGCATCGCCGAGCACGGTTTTGATTGTCTGTGCCAATGATTCGTATCGCAAAAGCGCCACCCGCCCAGCAGCGCGGGCGGGGTGAATACCCGCCATAAAAAGGGCCTCATTGGCGTAGATGTTGCCCACACCCACCACAATTTTTCCGTCCATGATGAACTGTTTAACCGGTATCCGCCGGCCTCGGGAGCGCTCATATAAATAGCTGCCGTCAAAAGATGCTGCCAACGGCTCTGGACCAAGATGATCAAGCAGGGGGTGGTCAAGAGTCCGCAGCCAATGGAAACTGCCGAACCGTCGCGGATCGTGGTAGCGGAGGCAGCGGCCGTCATCGAGCACGAGATCAATATGATCGTGAAACAGCGCCGGTGTGTCGGCAGGCATAATCCGTAAGCTTCCGGACATGCCCAGATGCGCCATCAAAATTCCCTTGTCCGTCTCCAGCAACAAGTATTTGGCGCGGCGATTCACCGCCGTAAAACGCGCTCCCCTCAAAATTTTCCGCAACCGGCGCGGCACCGGCCATCGCAACCGCGGTTCGCGGACGATCACGTCCAGCACGTTGCGATCAAGGATGTGCGGCGCGATCCCACGGCAGGTCGTTTCGACTTCGGGTAACTCAGGCATGGTCGTAACGCGCAATGAACGGACTGTTAACGGGAGTGAAAAGATGACGGTGAGTCATGTTCGATATCTAGGTTTGATGTCGAGATCTATATTCAATGTCACAGCCCAGCAGATTGACGTGTGGAAGGTGTAAACAAAAACCCCGGCTAAGAGCCGGGGTTTTTATGTCAGAGTCGCCAAACTTATTTGATCTTGGCTTCTTTATAGATCACGTGCTTGCGCGCAACCGGGTCGTACTTTTTCATTTCCAGCTTATCGGGCATGGTCCGCTTATTCTTGTCGGTAGTGTAGAAGTGGCCAGTACCCGCCGTTGAATTCATTCTGATTTTTTCACGCATGGCTCAATCCTTACACTTTTTCGCCGCGAGCACGCAGGTCCTCGAGGACCGCTTCAATGCCGCGCTTATCAATAATTCGCATGCCTTTAGAGGATACCCGCAGCGATACGAAGCGCTTCTCGGACTCTATCCAAAAACGATGGTTGTGTAAGTTGGGCAAAAACCGTCGCTTGGTGCGATTTTTGGCGTGCGAAACGTTATTTCCGGTGACGGGCCGCTTGCCCGTTACCTGACAGACACGTGACATGATATTACTCGTCGTGATCTCCAAGGGGCGCGTTTTATACCAGAGGGGCCATGGAGGCGCAAGCAACCTCGGTCAGGTGTCACGCCAAGTGTGCAAAAACCCCTGCAAATGCTAGGGTGCGTTCGTTTTCTGTGAGGTGATGAGAGCCCATGGGGCATTTAAGCCAACGTCACATTCTCCTGGCCATCTCAGGCGGGATTGCGGCCTATAAAGGTGCAGAGCTCGTGCGGCTGCTGAAAAAGCAGGGAGCGACCGTTAAAGTCATCCTCTCTCGAGGCGCGACAGAGTTCATCACTCCCCTGACCATGCAGGCATTGTCCGGTGAGCCCACGCACACGGAGCTCCTCGATGAGTCCGCTGAAGCAGGGATGGGCCATATCGAGCTCGCTCGCTGGGCTGACCTGATGATCATTGCTCCGGCGACCGCCGATGTCATCGCGCGCCTTGCACAGGGGAGAGCCGATGATTTACTGACCACCGTGGCCCTCGCGACGCCCGCTCCGGTCGCCGTTGCACCCGCCATGAATCAACAGATGTGGGCGCACGCGGCCACGCAGGACAATATTGGACACCTGAGCGCACGCGGTATCCAGATCATTGGACCTGACGCGGGCGAGCAGGCCTGCGGTGATGTCGGACCCGGTCGACTTTTAGAGCCCGATGGCATCGTGTCAGCACTCGACGCTCGCTTTGAAAGCCGGCTGCTTGACGGGAAGCGCGTCGTCATTACCGCGGGCCCAACGCGAGAGGCCATCGACCCCGTGCGCTATCTCAGTAACCACAGCTCGGGAAAAATGGGCTATGCGCTCGCATCAGCCTGCGCAGCTGCTGGTGCGGACGTGTCACTCATCTCCGGACCTGTCGGTCTTCAAGCCCCTGAACGGGTGACATTGCACAGAGTGACCTCTGCTGAAGAAATGTGCGCGGCGGCACTGAGCCTCGCTGATGATGCGGACTGTTTTATCGGTGCAGCCGCGGTCGCGGACTACCGCCCGGAAATCATTGCTGATGAGAAGATCAAAAAAAGGGGTAGCGCCATCGAGCTGAGATTGATTGAGAATCCCGACATCATCTCGCGCGTTGCTCAATTACCCGGACGGCCCAAATTACTGGTGGGCTTCGCCGCGGAAACGCATAACGTCCTTCACCACGCACGAGAAAAACGGATCCGCAAAGGACTCGACATGATCATCGCAAACGACGTCAGCGCGCCGGAGACGACGTTCGGATCCGACCAAAACGCGGTTTTTCTGATCACCGACTCAGAAGAAACGCCACTTCCTCTCGCAAGCAAGCGGGTGATCGCCGAGCAGATCGTCGCCGCGCTAGCCGCTCAACTGAGCGCATAAGCACTTTCCACAGCTGAACATCGCGCTGTTGGGCTGCGGCATTCTCACATTGCCTTTCCCGCACGGCCGCCTCATGCTCCTGCGTCTGTTTTTATTCGGACATGCGCCATGTCACTGAATCAAGGCGAAGCCGGAAACTTCGCGCGCATCCTCACCGAGTCGCTGCCTTACATCCAGCGCTTCACGGGGAAAACCTTTGTCATCAAATTTGGCGGCAACGCCATGACCGATGCTGCCCTGCAGGAGAGCTTTGCGCGGGACGTGGTACTCATGAAGCTGGTAGGCATGAATCCCATCGTTGTTCATGGCGGTGGCCCACAAATCGGCCAGCTGCTCGAACGCCTGAATATCGAGACGGAATTTGTCGATGGTATGCGGGTCACCGACGAGCACACTATGGACGTTGTCGAGATGGTCCTCGGCGCATCCGTGAACAAAGAAATTGTCGACAGTATTCACCGCAATGGTGGCCGGGCCATCGGGATCACCGGCAAAGACGGGCAGCTCATTCAGGCAAAGAAACTGTCTGGAAGCTGGGGCGCAGATGGACAAAAGGATATTGGCCAGGTGGGCGAGGTCGACAGCATCGACACGGATATTCTCGCCATGCTGAGCGGCAGTGACTACATCCCGGTGATTGCTCCCGTGGCCGGTAGCGATACTGGTCAGACCTACAATATCAATGCTGACCTCGTTGCGGGAAAATTAGCGGAAGTGCTCCAGGCCGAGAAGCTCATGTTACTCACCAATGTGCCCGGATTGCTGGATGCCGACGGTCACATCCTGACAGGGCTGAACACGACCGAGGTTCAAGATCTCATTCAAGCGGGTGTGATTCACGGTGGTATGTTGCCCAAGATCCAGTGCGCGCTTGATGCGGTGCAAAGCGGTGTCACCAGTGCACACATCATCGATGGGCGGGTTGCACACGCCGCCCTGCTGGAAATTTTTTCCGACGAGGGTATCGGCACGCTGATAAGCAACCGAGGCGCCTAGCTGGGCGGGCGAGTCGTCACAGCGATTCGTATTTGCTTGCCGGGCTTGTGCTGATTAGCATCAGCGGGATTTAAAGCCGAGCCTAACCGGATGTCAGATAGCGACGGATCAACAACGGTTCACCGCAAACAGCAGATCCTCGAAGCGCTGGCCGGCATGCTTGAAGAGGCGCCGAACACACGCATTACGACGGCCAAGCTCGCTGCAACAGTCGGCGTGTCTGAGGCCGCGCTATATCGCCACTTCCCCTCCAAAACGAAGATGTTCGAGGCGTTGATCGCATTTGCCGAGGAAGCCCTGTTCACACGTATTGGCAGGCTTGCAGAAGAACGCTCTGGTGCCATAGTGCAGTGTCAGGGGTTTTTGCGCTTGTACATCGAGTTCTGCGAGCGTAATCCTGGTATCACCCGGCTACTCACCGGTCGGGCACTAACTGGCGAATCCGGGCGTTTGCACCAGCAGGTGGCCCAGTTTTACGAGCGATTGGAAACGCAGCTCCGGCAGACCCTTCGCGAGGCCGAAATACGAGAGCACATCCGGACGCGCATTCCTGTGTCTGCTGCTGCGAATTTACTATTGTCCGCTGCCGAAGGGCGGGTTCATCAATATTGCCGCAGCGATTTTAGGCGTCTACCCTCAGAAGGCTGGGCCGAACAGTGGGGCTTCTTGACCGCAGAGCTAATGAAGCCGGCAACATCAACTCGGGCCTGAAAACGGCACCTGAATCATCAATTCATGCGGTGCTGCCACCTGTTCGGTTTTAATGCGAGCGTGACTTGAATTTCGAGACTTGTGACGAGCGCGACCGCCTTGAGCCGTCACTGAGAGGCGAGACACTACGCTACGCCGTACCGCTCCCGGTATTGCTCGAGAGCTTGCAGATGCCCTGCCATATCGGGCGCATCCTTCACCCATGCAATGATGTCGTGGAGGGTCACGACACTCACTACCCGCAACCCCCAGTCCTGCTCAACTTGTTGCACAGCAGACAGTTCCCCGTCACCACGCTCACATCGATCTAGGCCTATGACAACGCCCGCTCCGAGAGCATCAGCCTGTTTAAGAATGGCCATAGACTCACGGATCGCCGTACCTGCCGTCATCACGTCATCTACAACTACCACCTCGCCACAAAGGGGCGCACCGACGAGGCTGCCCCCCTCACCATGTGTTTTGGCCTCTTTACGATTAAACGCAAAGGGCACATCCCGACCATGCTGATCAGCAAGCGACATGGCCGTACTCGCGACCAATGGGATGCCTTTGTATGCGGGCCCAAATAACATATCAAAGGCCAAATTCGCCTCACTCAGCGCGGCTGCATAGCATCTGCCCAAACGCGCCAGTGCCGACCCTGTCGAAAATTTCCCGGCGTTGAAGAAATAGGGACTGATTCGACCCGACTTCAGCTCGAACTCACCAAATTGAAGTACCTGGCACTCCAGAGCAAGCTCAATAAAGTTGTGCTGATAAGTCGGCAATATGTCATTCACACCCAGCTCCTTGGCGCTGATGAGTCGCGCTGCCTGCGACAAATGGGCTCTAATACGAGTCAGGCCGCAGTCTACGCGCGTCCTTTCACCGTATGATATGCAATCACAGCAATCGGGACTAGCAATGAGAGTCATCAGCCTCGTCACAGAGGGGCTCGAGCGGGCGGCCGAAGTGGGCGGCCTGGAGTGGCTTTTTGCTCAGGATGCGGACATCATTTGCCTGCAGGACACGCGATGTGCCGAACACATGCTTCGGGATAACGCTTTCTTTCCCGATGATTACCACCCCTATTTTCTGGATCACTACGAAGATCCTCGGGTAAACGGCGTGGCGATCTATTGCAAGCAAATGCCCAAAGCCATCATTTGGGGTCTGGGGTTCGACCAATTCGATTCCCAGGGCCTCTATATCCAAGCTGATTACAACAACGTCAGTGTCGGCTCCGTGCTCGTACCCAGCGGCTCGAGTAGCCCTGAGGCCATGGCAAACAAAATGGCATTTCTGTCCCAGCTCGGCAGCCACCTCGAGAAGATTCGCAACAAACGCCGCGGATACATACTCTGCGGCGGCTGGGAGCTCATGGCGCATTATGCCGACGCAGAGGACGCGGGCAACAGTACATCCCTGCCAGGCTTGTCAGCTTCGGAGCGCGGCTGGCTCTTGGATTTATTGAGCAGTGGCTATGCGGATGCCTATTCCGAGGCTGACCCCGAACCAGGCGCCTTCACCTGGTGGCCTGACGGAGATGACGCCGGAGGGCTACGCACCGACACTCACATCATCTCTGAGCTTTTGGTAGGTCAGGTTGAGCGGGGCTTCGTTTATGACGAGCACGCGTTCTCTCGTCATGCACCGGTGGTAATCGATTACGACCTGACGCTCTAGCCTTCGCTGAGCGCGGCCCGTTGGGCAGCAGTAATCGACTCGCTAGCGTCTGATGCGAGTGCCAGTAGCTCACTCAACTCTTCCTGAGTAAACGTCGCGCCCTCCGCCGTACCCTGCACCTCAATCAAACCACCGTACTCGGTCATGACCACATTCATGTCACTGTCGGCACTGGAATCCTCTGCGTAGTCGAGGTCGGCGACGGGAACACCCCGCCAAATACCGACTGACACAGCGGAGATCAAATGCTTTAAGGGGTCCGCTTCCAACTCCCCTTTACGCTGCAACGTATTCAGCGCATCCACTACGGCCACGCAGGCCCCCGAAATCGAGGCAGTTCGCGTGCCGCCATCCGCTTGAATCACGTCACAATCAACGGTCAGTGTGCGCTCTCCGAGCAGTTTGAGATCTAACGCAGCACGGAGAGAGCGTCCGATCAGACGCTGGATTTCTACGGTTCTCCCGCTTTGTTTACCGCGGGCCGCCTCGCGATCCATGCGCGATCCGGTCGAGCGCGGCAACATGCCGTATTCTGCCGTTAACCAACCCTCACCCTTGCCCCGCAGAAAGCCCGGCACACCGGCGCTGATGCTGGCGGTACATATCACCTTGGTTTGTCCGAAAGAAACGAGAACAGAACCCTCGGCATGGCAGGTGTAACCGCGCTCAAATTGGATTGGCCGCATGTCCTGTGGGCGTCGGCCGCTGGGTCGGCTGGGGATCTGGTCCATAGTGTTTCTCCTACTGACAGCACAGTCAGCCCTGAACACTGCTGTTACAATCAGCGTCGTTCTTTAGCAGGGAATGATCGTGACTCAGAGCATGACGGGGTTCGCCCGCGGGAGTGTAACAACAGGGGCTATTTCGGTCACCGTCGAGTGTCGTTCGGTGAATAACCGCTTCCTCGACCTGCACTTTCGTATGCCGGATGCGCTGCGCAGCATTGAAAACGTGCTGCGGGATAAAGCCTCGGCATACTGCACGCGGGGAAAACTTGAGTTCACCATTCGCGCCTCAGACACTGGCGACAAAACCGCTACCGCGATTGACGCAGAGCGCTTATCAGCGTTGCAGGGTGCCTTGGCGAGCATTGCCGACCAATTTCCAAGCGCCGCCCAGCCAGATCAATTGGGGCTGCTGATGGCCCCGGGCGTGCTGATCGAGCAGGAGCAAGACGCGGAGGCGTTGCAAGCCGCTACTTTGGAAGCCGCTGAAGCCTGTCTGAGAGAGCTCCAGCAGCAGCGTTCTCAGGAAGGAGAGAAACTGGCCACAATGGTTCGACAGCGGGCACACGCCATGAGAGCGCAATTGCACGAGCTTCGGGAGCGGTTACCCGGGTTGCAGGTTGCGCATCGGGCGCGACTGCTGGAACGCCTTAACGTGCTCGACATTGAAGCGGACCCGGTTCGGTTAGAAGAGGAAGTTGTATACGTCCTGCAGCGCGCCGATGTGGATGAGGAGATGGATCGTCTCGATGCACATCTCGACGCTATCGAGACGGCACTAGCGATGTAACGGCCTTGTGGTCGGCGATTGGATTTCCTGATGCAGGAACTCAATCGTGAAGCCAATACACTGGGCTCAAAATCCACCGCTCTCAGCACCACCAACACCTCGGTCGACTTCAAGGTGTTGATCGAACAGATGCGTGAACAAATTCAGAATATCGAATAGGTAGCGTGTGAGCCCATCCAGAGGACAATTACTGATCATCTCGGCCCCAAGTGGCGCAGGGAAAACATCCTTGATCAAAGCCCTGGTTGAGCAGGAGCCGCGCGTTGAAGTCTCGGTGTCACATACCACCCGACCACAACGCCCGGGCGAGACCGAAGGGGTGAACTATTTTTTTATTTCTAACGACACCTTTGAGGAAATGCGCGAGGCGGGCGCGTTTTTCGAGTCGGCTGAGGTGTTTGGGCATTTCTACGGCACCAGCCTGACGCAGCTCGAATCCCGGTTGGCGGAAGGCGCAGATGTCATTCTTGAAATAGACTGGCAGGGCGCTCAGCAGGTACGCGATCTATTGCCAGACAGTGCATGGCTTTTCATTTTACCGCCGTCTATCGAGGCGCTAAAAACCCGTTTGCAAACTCGGGGCCAGGATAACGCCGATACCATTGATGTGCGGATGCGGGCAGCGCGAGACGAGATGTCGCACTGGGATGAAGCCGATTACCTCATTATCAACGACGACTTTGATGCAGCGCTCGAGGAGTTGCGGGCGCTCGTGCGCTCGCTGCGACTTCGAACCCATCAGCAACAGTCTGCGCTACACGACCTGATTGAACATCTGGTCGGCTGAAAACGCCGTAAAGGATTGTGAAACCGCCTTATTTACGCTGTCGTCGCGGAAAACCGGGGGCGACTGGGGTATACTGCGCGGCCGCCTGACATGGCGGCAGCAACAAAGGAGACCATACGGTCATGGCACGAGTCACTGTTGAAGATTGTCTGGATAACGTCGATAACCGATTTGAATTGGTGATGCTGGCTGCAAAGCGCGCTCGTCAAATGGCGATTGGCGGCAAAGACCCCCTCGTGGAAGACGATTCTGATAAGGCCACTGTGATCGCGCTTCGAGAGATTGCAGAAGGGTTAATCACTCCCGAAGTCCTGGCACGCGAAAGCGAAATCGAAGCAGAAGAAGAGTTGGCGGCCAGCTTCGAGACGCCCATTCTCTAATACACGGTCCCGCTGGCGGTGGTGGCAACAACACTCCAAGCGCTTAGCGGGTCCTTCCCCGGCGTATCCTCTCTCCGGGCGGCTGATCCATCCACGGCATCGCGAACGGGCCAATTTGCCAATAGTTCGTTGGCCTCCTTTGAGCAATTGATCGCCGATTACCTGCCGCTGGATCAAGCGCAGCAGGTCCGCCGCGCCTACTATTACTCCGAGCAAGCCCATTACGGCCAGACCCGCCGCAGTGGCGAGCCCTACGTCACGCACCCGTTGGCGGTGGCCAGCATTCTTGCGCGCATGCACATGGACGCGCAAAGCCTGATGGCGGCGCTTTTGCACGACGTCATCGAAGACACCGGCGTGAACAAGGAAGACATCGGCGCGCAGTTTGGCGAAGAAGTCGCTGAACTCGTTGATGGCGTCAGCAAACTCACCCATGTGGAGTTTGATTCTGTTGAGCTCAGACAAGCTGAAAACTTCCAGAAAATGACGCTGGCCATGGCAAGGGATATCCGCGTCATTCTCGTCAAACTCGCTGACCGCTTGCACAACATGCGCACGCTGGGCGTTTTAAACCGCGAAAAAATTAAACGGATTGCGAGTGAAACGCTGGATATCTATGCGCCGATCGCCATGCGCCTCGGAATGAACGAAGTGCGCATGGAGTTTGAGGACCTCGGCTTAAAAGCGCTGTATCCCATGCGCGCAAGACGCCTTGAAGCAGCACGTCGGGCTGCCAGTGGCAACCGAAAACAATTGATCGACCAGATCCGCAGCCAGTTGAGCCAAAGATTGGACCGCGAGGGTTTGAACGCGACGGTGGTGGGCAGAGAAAAACATCTGTTCAGCATTTACAACAAAATGAAGGCGAAGAAAAAATCCTTCTCGGAGGTCATGGATATCTTCGCCTTTCGGCTACTGGTGGACTCGGTTGATGACTGTTACCGCGCGTTAGGGATGGTGCACAGCCTTTACAAACCAGTACCGGGTGAATTCAAAGATTACATTGCCATCCCAAAAGCCAACGGGTATCAGTCATTGCATACCGTGCTGAAGGGGATGCACGGCGTACCGATCGAGATCCAGATTCGCACGCACGAAATGGAAGATATGGCCAATAACGGCATCGCCGCCCATTGGCTCTACAAGAGCGAAGAGACGGGCGCGAATATCTCGCATACCCGCGCCCGCGAGTGGGTTCAGGGCCTGCTTGAAATGCAGCAGCGGGCGGGCGACTCGCTTGAATTTATCGAGAACGTCAAAATCGATCTGTTCCCTGATGAGGTGTACGTCTTTACTCCCCGCGGGGACATTCTCGAGCTCCCGAAAGGGTCCTGCGCCGTTGACTTTGCCTACGCCGTGCATAGTGACATTGGTAATCAATGTGTTGCCGCGCGTGTCAGCAATCAATTGGTGCCGTTATCCGAACCTCTTGAGAGTGGCGCCACAGTTGAGATCGTCACGTCTCCAACGGGAAGACCCAGCCCCTCCTGGTTGAATTGGGTCGTGACAGCTCGGGCCAGGACCCATATCCGACATTTCCTGAAAGATCAGCGCGAGGAAGACTCCCTCGCTTTGGGCCGCAACCTGCTGGATCGCGCGCTCATGGCACACGACCTGCGTCTCAGTGCGATCGATGAAAACACCATGCAGGCGGCCTTGAAGGCACTGGGAAAAAATGACGTCAATTCGCTGCTCATTGATGTCGCGCTCGGTAACACACTGCCCCATATTGCCGTAGCTCAGCTGACACAAACCAGCGGCGAATCCGTCGTGGCCGGCGAGGGCGCTACCCTTGGCATTCGGGGCACCGAGGGCATGAGCGTAACCTACGCCAAATGTTGCTGCCCACTCCCAGGCGATCCAATTCACGGGTACCTAAGCCAGGAAAAAGGCCTGATGGTACACCGGGAAAGTTGCCGTAATCTGGTCGAGCACAGGGATCAACCTGATCGACTGATCTCTTTGCACTGGGATGACGTGGTGGAGCGCACCTATCCGGTGGGTCTCCGGGTTCAGGTTGAGAATCGCCGGGGCATGATTGCTGTACTCGCGACGCGCCTGAGCGCGATGGGGCTGAACATTGAGCGCATCGCCACGCAGAACAAAGACGTGGAATTCACCTTTGTCGATCTCGAGCTTCAGGTCACCAGCCGGACCCATCTCGCGCATGCCATGAAGCGCTTACGAAGCGTCGATGGCGTGCTGAAAGTCGTGAGGGCCGCGCGCCGCTAATCTCAGCTCAAGTGCTACAAACGGTAACGAAGCCACTCTGGTCTTGCGGCGCTTGGATGTCCGTTATTCAATGCACCTTCGGTCTTTTATCGGAGCGTTTCCCGTGTCGAACAGAGCCATCATCGCGACCCAATCTGCACCGCAAGCCATTGGCCCCTACTCGCAGGCTATCAAAGTAGGCAACACGGTCTGGATCTCGGGCCAAATCCCCTTAGACCCGTCATCCATGACCCTCGTCGAGGGCGACATCAGCGCAGAGGCGGAGCAAGTCTTTCAGAATCTCAAGGCGGTCGCAGAAGCATCGGGCGGCACCCTGAATGACGCGGTGAAAATCAATATCTCACTAACGGATCTCGGTGATTTTGACGCCGTAAACGCCATCATGGCGAGTTACTTTGAAGAACCCTATCCAGCTCGAGCCTGTGTTCAGGTTGCTGCGTTGCCCAAAGGCGCGCATATCGAGATTGAAGCTGTTTTAGCGCTCTAGACTTGAGCTGTGCACGAAGCAGTATCACTGCTATGGGTCGGACAAAGCCCCTAAAGAGGCCTGATATCCCTCACGCCAAGTCGGATATTCGAGTGTGAAGCCGATCTGCGCGAGTAGCGCATTGACGCAGCGACGGTGGGCGCGAACCACCCCGCCCTCAGCTGACCGCCTCAGCGTCACGCCAAGCTGAGCGGCCAGCCAGTCCTCTATCGCATGTGTGGGGGTCGTGTCATTGTCGGCCCCAACCAAAGTCGGTGGCACACCCTCGCCGCGCTGGTCACGCAAAAGGCAATGCACAATCAGGCGCGATAAATCATCACGGTGGATGCGATTACCAAAGGTTGCGGCGGTGCTACCTCCCTCCCCTGCTTTGACACGGCGCATCAACATGCCTTCTGGATCACCATAGACACCCGCCGGTCGAATAATCGTCGCCGTGCCACCGCGTCGCATAATCGCCTCGGCGGCCACCATCGCCGCGGCCTGCGGCTCTGCCACATTCAGCGCGGCATGCTCATCCACCCAACCACCGTTTGCCTCACGATACACACGAGTAGAGGACACCCAGATCACCCGCCGGCATCGATTGACCCAATCCTGGCTCGCCAGTGATGCCGCCACATCAGCAAAACCGGCCTGATACCCCGCAGGGTCGTAGGTAAGCGGGGTGGGGGTGACGAGCACATAATCGGGCGCCAACGGTGCAAGGTCGGCAAGACGCTCCTCGTCGGTGATGTCCAGCCCGAGCCGCTCAAAGCAGTCTGGCAAGAGATGCGGCTGGCGGCGGACTGCGGAGACCCGCCAGCCCTGCTGGATCAGCGACAAGCCCACTCGTGTCCCGATATCTCCGCAACCGAGAATAAGGAGATGCATGACTTCACGGCCTTGCTCAAGAATGGCTAAGATAAGAGCGTAGCATGACAGGTTTCCATCCCGGGGCACGCTTGAGCCAATCCATACTGCTAGAACCCGTCACCACATTGCGCGGCGTTGGCGAAAAAATGGCATCCCGGCTGGCGGATATCGGTATTCAGTCTCTCGAAGATTTACTGTTCCACTTTCCACTCCGCTATCAAGACCGAACACAACTCACGCCCATCGCCGGACTGCGCGATCAAGTCGATGCGGTCATCGAGGGCACCGTCCGCGGCGCGGCCGTCACAATGGGCCGCAGACGCACTTTGCTGGTCAAAGTTGAAGACGGTACCGGCATATTGACCGTTCGTTTCTTTCACTTCCGCCAGGCACAGGTAAACCAGTTCAAAACGGGCGCTCACGTACAACTGTTCGGGACACCTCGATGGCTTGGCGGCAGCATTGAGATCATTCATCCTGAATATCGCCTGGGCGACAAAGCGGATCTGGTCGAGGCGGCGTTAACGCCGGTTTATCCCACCGTCAGCGGCCTCGGGCAGAGCACATGGCGAAATTTATGCGGGCAAGCGCTCGCCGCGCTCAACCGACAGCCACCCGAGGATCTCCTTCAGAACATTACCAACGATCGCATTACGCTGGCTGAAGCTATCGCCTTTTTGCACAACCCGCCCCCTGGCGCCCGCCTGGATCATATCCACCAAGGCGTTCATCCGGCTCAGATTCGGTTGGCGCGGGAAGAGCTGATCGCGCATCAGCTCACCGTGCAGGGCGTGCGGGACAAAGAGCGCCGATACCATGCACCCGCGATCACGGCGTCCGCGCCGCTGACTCAGGCATTCATTGCCGGCCTACCGTTTCACCCCACCGCAGCGCAAGTCCGTGTCGCGGAAGAGCTCGCAGCCGACATGGCCATGACACAGCCAATGTTGAGGCTGGTCCAGGGCGACGTCGGTTCCGGCAAAACCCTGGTCGCGGCAAGAGCAGCGCTGGACACGATCGCTGCGGGCTATCAGGTCGCCTTTATGGCACCGACTGAGCTACTGGCGGAGCAGCACCACGCGAATCTTGCCAACTGGTTCGAGTCGCTAGGTTTATCGGTCGCGTGGTTAAGCGGCCGAACCAAGGGAAAAAGCCGGCAAGACGTGCTCGACCAGCTGGCGGACGGACGGGCGCCAATCGTCGTCGGCACCCATGCGCTCTTTCAAGATGACGTCCACTTTCATCGACTTGGACTAATCATCGTTGACGAGCAACATCGTTTTGGCGTTCATCAACGACTGTCACTCGCCGACAAAGGTGCCGACGGCCAGCACCCGCATCAATTGGCGCTCACCGCAACGCCGATTCCCCGATCTTTAGCGATGGTGGCTTATGGCGACCTCGACTGCTCGGTCATTGACGAACTCCCCCCGGGCAGACAGCCGGTCACCACCACTTTGATCGACAGCGGACGTCGTGACGCTGTTATCAGACGAGTCGGCGCTGCGTGCCAAGACGGTCGACAGGCCTACTGGGTATGCACAGCGATTGAGGAGAACGACACACTGGATATCGAGGCGGCGGAGGCGACCCGTGATCAACTGCACAGCACGCTGCCGCACGTGCGGGTTGGGATGGTGCACGGCAAGTTGAAACCTCAAGAAAAAGCCGACGTGATGGCGGCGTTTAAAGCCGGCGAGATCCAACTGCTGGTGGCGACGACGGTGATCGAAGTCGGTGTCGATGTGCCCAATGCCAGCTTGATGATTATTGATAATGCGGAGCGCTTGGGTCTCGCCCAGTTACATCAGCTTCGCGGCCGCGTCGGCCGGGGCGCCACCGAGAGCCATTGTTTACTGATGTTCAAGCAACCCCTTTCAGACACCGCCCAACAGCGACTGACAACGATGCAGGATTCCTCTGATGGTTTTCTCATCGCCGAGAAGGATTTGGCCATTCGAGGACCGGGCGAGCTATTAGGTACGAGACAGACCGGCTTGGCAGCGTTCCGGATTGCGCTTCTGCCAGAGCACGAGGATCTTTTGACCGAGGCACAGGAGATTGCGGCGCAACTCTACGAGGAAGATCTGCCGCGGGCACAGGCACTCATGCAGCGCTGGGCAGGCGCCCGGGCGGATTTCGCCAGGGTTTGAGCGTGCGGGTATCGCATCACTCTGCGCAGGCCGCTAGACTGTTGAGCCGACAGCTTAAGACCCACGCCGTGACCGAATCTGTCTCGCCCACCGCACCTCAACCCCCCGTCTCCGGAAAGATCCGGTCGGCGCTAGAGATCATGCGCTTCGACAAGCCCATTGGCACCTTTCTGCTCATGGCCCCTACATTGTGGGGTGTCATATTGGCTAATGAAGGTCAGCCGAGTGCGCGACTACTGGTGATCTTCGTTGTTGGCGTCGTCGTGATGCGCGCTGCAGGGTGTATTGCCAATGATCTGGCTGACCGCAATCTGGACGGGCACGTCGAGCGGACCCGACTAAGGCCGTTGGTAACGGGCGCGCTAACCGTTAAAGAGGCGTTGGTCTTATTGTTGCTGTTGCTGACAGCGGCGTTAGGCCTGGTCGCCCTAACCAACCCGCTGACGATTCAACTATCAGTAGTGGGCGCTGCCTTGGCGATGGTGTACCCCCTCATGAAGCGCGTCACCCACTGGCCGCAGATCGTCTTGGGTCTCGCTTTTGCCTGGAGCATCCCCATGGCGTTCGCGGCCAGCACCAATTCATTGCCCAATGAACTGTGGTGGTTGTTTGCAGCCAATGTCTTGTGGACGGTTGTGTATGACACACAGTACGCCATGGTAGACAGAGAGGATGACTTGTCTGTCGGTATCAAATCCACGGCCATTTTGTTCGGTGATTTAGATGTACGGATCATCGGCCTACTACAAGCCCTTTGCCTGATTGCATTCTGGCAATGCGGCGTTGCTTTTGGTTTAGGCCCCATTTATTTCAGTGCCGTGGCGGCAGTCGGCGTCATGTTTATGCGGCATCTTTGGCTGATCAGGCACCGAGATACCACGCAATGTTTCGCGGCCTTCAACCAGAGTAAGTGGATTGGCCTCATGATCCTTGCGGGGCTCTGCGGTCACTTTTGGCTCAGTAGTGGTGTCAGCTGAACAATATGGACTCCTATGACATCAGAGTGCATCGGTCCATGACCGAGATCGATGCCACGTTATGGCAGTCCTGTTTCGGCACGCACGATCCGTTTCTGAAGTGGGATTTTCTGCACGGACTCGAAACCTCAGGGTGCACAACGACCGAGAGCGGATGGCAGCCGGCGCACTTGCGACTCGAACGCGACGGGGAGCCCGTTGGCTTCTTGCCCGCTTATCTGAAAACACACAGTTACGGCGAGTACGTTTTTGATTGGTCCTGGGCAGATGCGTGGCAGCGAATGGGCTTACGCTACTACCCCAAACTGGTGACGGCCGTACCTTTCACGCCCGCCACAGGGCAGCGCTGGGGACTGGTTGAGGACGCTGCCAACGACCCGGCCGCGCTGGCTGCATGCGGTAAAGCCCTGTGTGAATCGCTGGAAATTTCAAGCTGGCACCTGCTGTTTGTCGATCAAAAAAGCTCTGAGCAACTGATCGATACCGGCATGTCACAACGGCTCACCACCCAGTTTCATTGGTTCAACCAAGGCTACCGGGATTTTCAGGATTTTCTTGACCGCTTCAGTAGCCGCAAACGCAAAAACTTACGGCGGGAGCGTGAGCACATCGCCAAGCAGGGACTGGTTTTGCGCACACTGAAGGGTCAGCAGATACAAGCTGAGGATTGGCAATTTTTTCATCGTTGCTACCAAACGACCTACGCGAAGCGGTCTGGGCATGGCGGCTACCTAACCGGGTCGTTTTTTAATGACGTTTGTCCCAGCCTCGGGCAAACCCCCGTCATGGTTATCGCAGATCACGGGGACCAACCCGTCGCAGCCGCTCTGTTTTTCGAGGGAGAAGACACGCTGTACGGCCGCTACTGGGGCTGCCTTGCAGAGTTCGACTACCTGCACTTCGAGGCCTGCTATTACCTCGGCATCGAATATTGTATTCAGAAAGGGCTCAGCCGGTTCGATCCGGGAGCGCAGGGAGAGCACAAGATTCAGCGGGGCTTCGAGCCAGTGCTCACCTACTCAAACCACTGGATTGCAGATGAGCGATTACGCGAAGCGGTGGCGCAATTCGCGGAGCAGGAGTCTGAGCAGGTGCGGGCGTACCAGCGTGATGCCGCAACACTGCTGCCCTTTAAACAAGAGCCAGATCAACCCTGAGGTGGCGCGTCGCGTAAAAACACCCACGTCGTACCATCTGAGTGCTCAGGGCTGTAATAGTAGCCGTCTCCATTAAAATCCTTGAGGCCCTCCGGATCATTCAGACCATTCTGGATAATGTGCCGCGCCATCACCCCGCGCGCCTTTTTGGCGAAAAACGAAATCATCTTGTACTGACCATTTTTCAAGTCTCGAAACTGCGGGGTGATCACCTCCGCATCCAACTGCTTCGGCTTAACCGCTTTGAAGTACTCGTTGGAGGCCAGATTGACCAATACCGGGCTTCCACTGGCTTTGAGGTGCTTACCTAAAGTCTCGGTAATCTGGTCACCCCAGAACTCATAGAGGTTTTTCCCACCCGCATTCGCAAAGGGCAATCCCATCTCTAACCGGTAGGGTTGCATCAGATCAAGGGGACGCAACAGCCCATAGAGTCCCGAGAGAATCCGCAGATGTTTTTGTGCAAAGGCCAGTTCATCTTTGGTCAAGGTGTCCGCTTGAAGACCGGTGTAAACGTCGCCCTTGAAGGCGAGCACCGACTGTTTAGCGTTATCGAGAGAAAAGTCGGGCTGCCAGTTCATAAATCGCTGGTGATTCAGCGTCGCGATATTCTCAGAAACACCCATCAAGGCACGAATATCATCGGGACCGAGCGCGCGCGCACTGTCCACCAATGAGGCGGCCTGCTCGATAAACAGCGGCTGGGTCGACTTTTTTGTCGTCGGCGCGGTCTCGTAATCCAGCGTTTTTGCCGGCGATAGAATGGACAGCACGGGCTCGCTTCTCCTGCAATCTATAGGGTCGGAATGATAACCTTGCGCGTCTGCGATAAAAACCGTGGGATTCTCATGCCCCTTAGCGCGCGCCCCGCAAATATATTGGACAAGAGCATGGCCTGGTTGGGCAGCGCGATTTCGTGGTGTGTGCCAGCGATGGCGCTGTTGGTGCTACTCATCGTCGTCCTGCGTTACGGGTTCAATACCGGTGCAATCGCCGCACAGGAATCCGTGCAATACCTGCACGCGACACTCTTCATGTTGGGAGCGGCCATCACGCTCGGCGCCGACCAGCATGTCCGTGTGGATATTTTTTACCGGCAGTTCAATGCACGCCAAAAAGCCTGGGTCAATGCACTGGGGCATATTGTGTTCACATTGCCGCTGTGCGGGCTGATCGGCATGGGCAGTTGGGATTACGTGACAGACAGCTGGTCAGCGAGAGAAGCCTCGCCTGAGCCGGGCGGTTTGCCGCTTGTCTTCGTCCTGAAGACGCTCATACCGGCCATGGCGATTTTGCTGGCCCTCCAATCGGTTTCACAGATCTATCGCGCCATCGACTTGTTGCGTGAGCGAGGTCGTAGCTGATGGAAGGGCAACTGGCACTAGCGATGTTTGTCGTGGTCTGTGTTGTGCTACTGCTAGGCTTCCCCGTCGCACTCACTCTGGGTGGCACGGCGCTGGGTTTCGCTGCCCTCGGTATCCTGATTGGCCACTTTGACCCTGACTACCTGACGGCTTTGACAGGCCGCATCTTCGGCACAATGGGCAACGAGACGCTCGTTGCGGTGCCGCTGTTTATTCTGATGGGCGTGGTACTTGAGCGCGCCAAAATTGCAGAGGACCTGCTGGCCAATATGGCCGGGCTGTTCGGGGAGCGCCCGGGTGGATTAGGCGTGGCAGTCATCCTCGTCGGTGCGCTTTTGGCGGCGAGCACAGGCATTGTGGGCGCGACAGTGGTCACAATGGGGGTGCTCGCACTGCCGTCGATGCTGAGGGCGGGTTATCAACCCCAGTTGGCCACCGGCACCATCTGCGCCACCGGCACGTTAGGGCAGATCATTCCGCCTTCAATCGCGTTGGTTTTGCTGGGTGACATTATGTCCAGCGCCTACCAACAGGCCCAACTTCGCATGAACGTCATCAATACCGATACCGTCTCTGTGGGCGACCTGTTTGTGGGTGCGATGGTGCCGGGTGTGGTGCTGGTGTTCCTCTATCTCGCTTACGTATTAACACGAGCGGCCATTCAACCGCATAGCGCGCCGCCCGCCGTCTCGGTCGACAAGACGGAGCCGGTGCGGTCATTAAAGCAGTCCTGCCGCCACTCGCGCTGATCACTTTGGTGCTGGGATCCATTCTGGTCGGCGCCGCCACCCCCACAGAGGCTGCGGGTGTCGGCGCGACTGGTGCGCTGCTGCTGGCTTTGATGCGCGGTGCGCTGTCGTTTGGGATGCTGCAGGACATCTCACGCTCCACGCTCTACACCACCAGCATGGTGTTCCTGATTTTGATTGGCGCAGCGGTTTTTTCCCTGGTTTTTCGCGGGTTTGGCGGTGATGCGCTGATTGAGCAGTTTTTCGAGGAGCTCGGTGGAGGCCCTCATATGGCGCTTCTCGTGGTCATGCTGGTGATGTTTCTACTCGGTTTTATTCTGGATTTTATTGAGATCACCTTTGTTGTGGTGCCCGTCGTGGGGCCCGTGCTCCTTTCCATGGGTTTCGATCCCGTCTGGCTGGGCGTCATGATTGCCGTGAACTTACAGACGTCGTTTCTCACGCCGCCTTTTGGTTTTGCACTGTTCTACTTACGCGGCGTGGCGCCAGAAACCGTTAGCACGCGCGCGATTTACGCCGGTGTGCTGCCGTTTGTTTTGATTCAACTTTTGCTGCTACTCCTGATGTGGTGGTGGCCTAACCTCGTGCTCTGGCTACCAACTGCACTGGGCCGATAAAGGCACTGGCCATCGCGAGCGCTGTAGCTGATGATGTGGCATGCAACATCAGCGCCCACTGAAGGAGCCCGGCATGTCTGTAGAAGAGCTTGATACCAGTCCACTGCCTTTCGGTGAGCTGGCCTTACAAACCATTGCGATGCCCAAAGACACCAACGCCAATGGCGATATTTTCGGTGGGTGGCTGCTATCTCAAATGGATCTGGCCGGGAGTATCACCGCCTCGGAGCTCGCCGAGGGGCGTGTCGCCACCGTAGCCATTGAGGGGATGTCTTTTCTGACGCCGGTCCACGTCGGCGCAGTGGTCAGCTGTTACTGCGACGTGCTGGAAACGGGCCGCAGCTCCGTTCGCATTTTGGTTGAGGTGTGGATCAACGCCAAACACGACGGCGAACCCCTCAAAGTCACTGAGGGTGAGTTCATTTACGTTGCCATTGACGAGAACAAGCTCACTCGACCGATTCCGCAGTAAGCGAGACCGGCGGCAACAATCGGTCGCGCGCGTTCAAATATCCGCGCTCAGAGATCTCGTGATACGTGCGCACCTTTTGTGCAAAGTCGAAGTAAGACGCTGCGATTTTTTTTGCCATCGGATCTGAATCCACCAATGCTTGAATCGCCACTTGGCTGCTTTCATACAACGCATCCATCACATCGTCCGGTAACGGCAGCACTTCAGTGTCGAATTCGCGCAAGAGAATCTGCAGCGACTCGCTGTTGTTGGCGGTAAAGTCGTCGAGCATGTCGGTATTCGTGGCCCGCGCGGCAACTCTTACAATCGCCTGCAAATCCGCCGGTAGCGCAGCCAGCGCCTCGGCATTCACAATGGTCTCGAGCATTGCGCCAGGCTCGTGCCAGCCCGGGTAATAGTAGTACTCACCGACTTCCATCAACCCGAGCGTCCGATCGTTATAGGGGCCCACCCATTCAACGGCATCAATCACACCGGTCTGCATAGAAGTATAGACCTCCCCGCCTGCGATCCGCACGGCGGACCCGCCTGCCGCATCAAACACTTCACCAGCGAGGCCGGGAATCCGCATTTTAAGGCCATCCAAGTCGGTGCGGTCATTCAGCCGAATATTGAACCAACCCGCCATTTGAACGCCGGTGCTGCCCCCGCAAAGGGGACCACACCAAAAGGAGCGTAAAGCTCTCGCCACAGCTCGAGGCCGCCACCGTAGTGAAGCCATCCATTCGCCTCCTGTGCCGTCATGCCGAATGGGACCGCCGTATAAAACACCGAAGCAGGGATCTTGCCCTTCCAGTAGTAGGCAGCGCCGTGCCCGGCCTCCGCCACGCCTCTGGAGACCGCATCAAAAACCTCAAAGGCCGGGACAATTTCCCCCGCGCCAAACACCTTGATGCGCAATCGCCCACCCGATGCCTCATTCACGCGGCGCGCAAAATTTTCTGGCGCGGCACCGAGCCCCGGCAACCCCTTAGGCCAAGTGGTTACCAACTTCCATTCGATGACCTCTACCGGGCCTGACTCGGATACGGTAGCGATGCCAGCACCCTCAACGCGATCGAGCGTCCACAGTGCTACCACCGAGACCAACATCGCTGTCAAACCAACCACGACGACCGGCAAAATCTGTTTTTCACGCATCGCGACTCCTCAGAGGACTGTCAGGTTGGCGTATTGAAGCACAAGCCACTTGCTGCCTTCACTGAAGCTCACCTCAACCCGGGCATTGCTACCCTGGCCCTCGAACTGCGTAACAACCCCCTCGCCAAAGACTTGATGAATGACGCGTCTGCCCAGATCGATGCCTTCCGGCGGTGGCTCAGCCAACGAGCCGCGCGCAAGTGAACCCAGTGGTCGGGACACCGACCCGTTAAGGCGAACCTCTTCAATCAAGTCGCCTGGAATCTCTCGAATGAACCGAGATGGCGTGTTGTACATGTCGCTGCCATGGAGCCGGCGATTTTCGGCATAGGTGACGACCAGTTTCTTCATGGCGCGAGTAATACCGACGTAGGCCAAGCGCCGCTCCTCCTCGAGTCGGCCCGGCTCTTCAAGAGACATCTGATGAGGAAAGAGGTTTTCCTCCATGCCAGCAATAAACACCAGCGGAAACTCGAGGCCCTTCGCCGAATGCAGCGTCATCATTTGGATGCTGTCCTCGTAAGGGTCAGCCTGACCCTCTCCCGCATCGAGTGCCGCACTATCCAGAAACGCCTGAAGCGGTGAGATCTCCTCGTCCTCAGGCTCAAACATCCGCGTAGCGGTGACCAATTCCTGCAGGTTTTCAACCCGGGCCTGTCCTCGCTCGCCTTTCTCTGAGCGATGAAAATCCAGCAATCCCGTCACTTCAATAACGTGCTCGGTCAGCTCATCGAGCGGGAGTGTCTCAGATGAGCGGTCAAGGTCTTCGATCAGCGCCTGAAAGTTGCCCAGCGCCGTTAATGCCCTAGCGGGGAGTAGGCTCTGTTCGCGAGTCCGATGAATGGCTTGCCACATCGGTACTTGATCAGCACGGGCCACCTCTCGTAGTTTTTCCACGGTTTTGCTACCAATGCCGCGGGGCGGGGTGTTCAACACGCGCTCGAGCGCAGGGTCGTCATCACGGGTTTGTGCCAGTCTGAGGTAGGCGAGCGCATTGCGAATCTCAAGGCGCTCGTAAAACCGCTGGCCACCATAGATCCGATAGGGAATTCCCTCTCGCAACAAAGCCTCTTCAAGCACCCGGGATTGGGCATTGGAGCGATACAAAATAGCGATAGAACGGCGAGGGTTACCATCGCCGAACCAAGTCTCGGCCTGTTCGACAATGTAGCGCGCCTCATCCTGTTCGTTAAAACCCGCATACAAGGTAATCGGGTCGCCACGCTCTCCCTCCGTCCACAGACTTTTACCCAACCGTCCCGCATTGCGGGCAATCAGCCCATTGGCCGCCTCGAGAATGGTCTCGGTGGAGCGGTAGTTTTGCTCCAAACGAACGGTTTCTGTTTGCCTAAAGTCCTCTGCGAACCGCTGGATATTTTCGACGCGCGCACCGCGCCAGCCGTAAATGGACTGATCGTCGTCACCCACGGCAACAACCGGAATACTCTGGCCCGCAAGCACCCTCAGCCAGGCATATTGAATGGTGTTGGTATCCTGAAACTCATCAACCAAGATGGTCTTAAACCGCTGTTGGTAGTGTTGCAGCGTCTCGGGCGATTTCAGCCACAGCTCATGCGCACGCAGGAGCAGCTCTGCAAAGTCAACAAGCCCGCCGCGTTCACAGGTTTCTTCATAGGCGGCATAAATACGCACCATGGTCTTGGCATATAAATCGCCCTCCGGTGCCTCAACATGGCGAGCGCGCAGGCCTTCATCTTTCTGTCCGTTGATAAACCATTGAGCCTGCTTGGGTGGCCATCGCGACTCGTCGAGATCCAGCTCCCGGCAGATTCGCTTTACCACCCTGAGCTGGTCATCGCTGTCTAGAATCTGAAATTGCTGGGGTAATCCGGCTTCACGCCAATGAGCCTTGAGGAGCCGGTGCGCCAACCCATGGAAAGTGCCCACCCACAATCCGTGGGTCGGCATCTGCAGCATATCCTCTATACGGCCGCGCATCTCTCTCGCAGCTTTGTTGGTGAAGGTCACCGCCAGCACAGAATGCGCTGAAAAACCTTCGGCGCGGATCAGCCACGCAATGCGATGCACCAACACGCGAGTTTTGCCTGAGCCCGCCCCAGCCAGAACCAACAGGTTACCGGTAGAGGCCGTCACCGCCTCACGTTGAGCGGTGTTGAGAGGGCTTAAAATATCGGAAACGTCCATGCGCGCAGTGTAACGGAATGGGCTGAATGAGCAGAAATCGGTAGAGTGCGAAAACGCGAGATTGGCGGTTTCGTCCAGTCCCTTTCATTGGTATAACGTTAAAACCTTTACGGGTAGGTTTTGTAACGATCTCGGTGACGTTTCGTGGGATTGTGACCTCAAAAAGGCGATAACACCGCGTCTCAACAATAACGAGGAAATCAAGATGAAAATCCAAACTGCCCCCCTCCTTCTGGCACTGACAGTGATGCCGTTAGGGGCCGCTTTCGCTTGTGATGCGCCCGTCGCACCACCCAGCCCCGATGGCGGTAGTGCAACGCTGGAAGAAATGATCGCAGCGCAAGGCGAAGTCAAAGCCTTTCAGGGTGCGAATGCGGAGTACCTGGAATGTGTCGACAACCAAATGTCGGCCGAACAGGCGTCTATCGACGAGGGTGATGAAAGCGCCAAGGAGCGCTATGCACTGGCCGCAGCTGATTACAACGCCGCCGTCTCGCGTGAAGAACAGGTAGCCGCTGACTTCAACTCGGCGATCAAAGCCTACAAGGCGGCTAATCCCGACTGACCCGCGCGATACCTGCCGGCACTGTCGGTAGTACCAGCGGTAGCGGTAGAAAGCTGACCTCCATGAGAGCGGCTACAGTGCGCTTGAGATCAATACAGCCTTGTTGAGCGCAAGGATGTACCCATCGTCCTTACCAGTGCCGAATGGTGTTGGCCATAATGAAAAAGCAGGTAATAAAGTTCACGCCGACGATGAGCGTGCGAATCATCGCTACGCGGTCGGCTTCCTGAGTATCCAGTGAGGCTTTTTCGCCAAGCGCTTTTGCCCAAATTCGCCATAACTTCACTCTCTTTATCCTCCTGATAAATCAAGACTTCCTGTCTGGTTAGATCGTAACGGAGTGCCATAACCATGCCCGAATGCCGTTAGCTTTAAACACCGACAATGGCAACAAGATGGTTGACGTCGACACTGGCTACAGTGTGACCATTGGATGGTAGCCCGCTACCTACGGATTCTCTCTCGCCCTGGTGCGACTGCTCACCAATCCAATCGCCATCGTCGCCAATACCGCCAAAAGCGGCACCGCATCACCCTGATCCTCGACCATGGCCACTACCAGAATGGCCGCAGCCCACAGAATGGCCTGAGATAGCACCAGCTTCGTGTCCTTCACGGTATCGACTCCTTGTGGCAGTGTCCTTCTCAGCGTGAAATATCAAGCTGTCTAGTTTGAATGTCCTACTCTTGGCACAGTGCCTCTGAGCGCTACTGATCCGAATTTTTTTGATCTGAATTTCGGGCAATGGGTTTTCGCCAACCAAGTGCTGCACCCAGTGCGACGCCCAACGCTATCCACACGGGGTCATTGGTTAACACAAAAAGGACAGCCCCTATGGCTGTGCCGACACCAATGCCATTGCCCGCACGATCCACTTTTATTCTACTGTCACACTCTTGGCGAGGTTGCGCGGCTTATCCACGTCGGTACCTCGCGCCACCGCGACGTGATAGGACAGAAGCTGAAGCGCCACTGTGTAGACGACCGGCCCCACCAGTGGACTACAAGGTGGTATTTCCAGCACTTGGCAACCCGGACCAGACTGATATCCGGCATTTTCACTGGCGAAGACAAAGAGTTGCCCGCCGCGGGCGCGGACTTCCTCAAGGTTTGAGCGAAGCTTTTCCATCAGCCTGTCATCTGGGGCCACTGCCACGACCGGCATATTTTCATCAACCAGCGCGAGAGGGCCGTGCTTCAATTCACCAGCAGGATAAGCCTCAGCGTGGATATAGGAAATCTCCTTAAGCTTTAGTGCTCCTTCCATCGCAATTGGGTGGTAGATCCCCCGGCCGAGAAACAGCGCGTGGTCCTTGTTGGTGAGGTGATAAGAGAGTGCTTTGATCTGTGCGTCATGAGCTAATACGGCTTCAACAGTATCGGGCATCTCATCCAAAGCTGCTTTGATCTCCGACTCCAGCTCGTTGCCGGGAGAGTGATGCCGCGAAAGACACATTGTGAGGTGGAGAAGCGCCGCGAGCTGTGTGGTGAAAGCTTTTGTAGAAGCCACGCCGATTTCTGCGCCTGCTTGCGTCAAATACGCCAGCTCACACGCCCGTACCATGGCGCTGTGATCGACGTTGCATATCGCAAGCCTGGCCAACACTCGCTCCGGGTCGACATGCTCAAGCGCAGCCAGCGTGTCAGCCGTCTCTCCCGATTGCGAGACACCGACTACCAGTGTGTTCGGGAGGAGGACGGACTCTCGGTAGCGGAACTCGGAGGCTACTTCAACCTGACAAGGCAGGCCCGCCAAAGATTCTATCCAATGCTTTGCCACCAAGCCCGCATGGTAGCTCGTGCCACATGCGAGAATCTGGACGGCCGCGACGCGAGGAAATACTGTTGCGGCAACCCCGCCAAACGCGTCATCACCAAAGATACTTTGGCTGTTCGTGTCGCGCAAACGCGCGGGCTGCTCGAAAATTTCCTTGAGCATATAGTGCTCATGACTACCCAAACCCTCTTCGTCAGCCTTTAGGGCGAGCCGGGTCGGAACTCGGGCGGTCACCTCACCTGATGCATCGAAAACCCGATAAGCGTCCGCAGAGAGTTCTGCAACATCGCCGTCCTCGAGATAAATGAACGTATCCGTAACGGACCTCAATGCGAGCGTATCGGATCCCGCGAAGTGCTCACCGATACCAATGCCCAATACCAACGGACTGCCTTGCCGCGCGACAACAACAGTATCAGGCGCCTCACGATCGACGATGGCCAGCGCGTAAGCGCCCTGGAGCTGTGGCAGCACTTGGCGCACGGCATCAAGTAGTTTCGCACCTGACGCTACAGCCAACTCAATCAGCTGGGCTACAACCTCGGTATCTGTCTCTGAAAGACATACTCGCCCGGTCTGCGCCAACTGTTCTCGCAACTCAGCGTGATTTTCGATGATTCCATTGTGCACAACGGCGATACGCTCGTTGATGATGTGGGGGTGTGCGTTGAGCACAGAGGGTTCGCCATGTGTGGCCCAGCGCGTGTGCGCAATGCCGGTGCCACCTTGTATCGGTGAAGCCTGCTGTTCTTCCTCGAGCGCCGATACACGGCCGAGGCACTTGTGGCTAGACAGCCCGCCCTGCCGATCTATTAAAGCAAATCCCGCGGAGTCATACCCCCGGTACTCAAGGCGGCGCAACCCCTCTAGTAAAATCTCAGAGCAATCCCTTCTCGCCGTGACGGCGACAATGCCGCACATCAGTCGGTCTCTTCCGGTCGCGTTGGGCGCTTCCATCCATCAATGTTGCGCTGACGTCCTCTGGCTACCGACAACTGATCGGCTCCCACATCGTTGGTCACGGTAGAGCCTGCTGCAACAAAGCCACCGGACTCGACAGTAATAGGTGCCACCAGAGTGCTATTCGAGCCCACAAAAACATTTTCGCCTATGGTGGTGCGATGCTTGTTGGCACCGTCGTAATTGCAGGTAATCGTGCCAGCACCGACGTTAGAGTGCTGACCGATATCGGCATCTCCAAGGTATGCCAGATGATTGGCTTTCGCCGCGAAGCCCAACCGCGCGTTCTTCACCTCAACAAAGTTTCCCACCTTGGCCTGCTCGCCAATCACCGCACCGGGGCGGAGTCGCGCATAGGGCCCAATCACAGCGCCCGCTTGAACCTCCGCACCCTCAACATGAGAGAAAGGCAAAATCTGCGCGCCTGCGCCAATTGCTGCGTCGCGCACAATACAGTTCGCGCCGATCAAGACGCCGTCACCCAAGGCGACATCGCCCTCAAACAGGACGTTCACATCGATACTGACATCACGTCCACACTGCAGACGACCACGAACATCCAATCGCGACCGGTCGGCGATCAGAACACCTCCCGTCATGAGGTCGTCGGCCAATACCCGCTGATGTCGGCGCTCCAACGTCTCAAGTTGCTGAGGTGTGTTGACGCCCTGAACATTGAAATCGTTATCCGAACACACCACCGTGACCGGTACACCATCCTCCCGCGCCAACCTGAGCACATCGGGTAAATAGTATTCTGATTGGGCATTGTGGTTATCAACTCGATCGAGCCATGCCGCTAATTTCACCGCGTCTGCGGCCAAAACGCCGGTATTGATCTCTTGTAAGCTGCGCTGCTCTGGTGTGGCATCTTTTTCTTCTACAACGGCCATGAATTCGCCGTCTCGATCGCGGACAACACGCCCGTAACCGGTAGGGTCCTCAAGGTGCGCTGACAGCATGGCTATGCCGGATGCACTAGCCGCGACCACGTCTGTCAAAACTGTTTTGGAAATAAGGGGGACATCGCCAAACAGAACCAGGACTGTGCTCTTTGGGTCACAGGCCCCAATAGCCTGCGCGACAGCATGACCCGTACCGCGCTGTTCAACCTGCAGGTGACACTGCACATCCGGCGCCGCCACCGCAGCCTCGACCGTCTCAGCTCCGTAGCCAACAACTACGTGGATGGAATCAGCCATGATCTGGCGGGCCGTCTGCAGCACATGCGCTACCAACGGTTGGCCGGCAAGTGTATGCAACACTTTGGGTAGCGAGGACTGCATCCGGCTACCCTGTCCGGCGGCCAAAATAATCACTTCCAGCATGCGGGTGTCCGCTCAGGCGGCTAGGGAAAGGTCATCATTGACAACCACAGGCAGTTTGCAAGCACCGGCACACCGATGCGCAAACAAACACCAAAATTAGCCTTGATTTAGCGGGGTTAGGGCGATTAAGCCCGTCCGGCGCGGTTTTTCAGCTTTCGCAGTGCGGCCAGTTGGGCCGTGGCTTCAGCCAGCTGAGCAGAGGCTCGACCGTAATCTATCTCACCCTGCTGGTTAGCCAGTGCCTCTTCAGCGTCTTTACGAGCCGTTTCCGCAGCCGCCTCATCGATATCGTCGGCCCGCACCGCAGTGTCTGCCAGAACCGTCACGACATCACCTTGAACTTCGATGAAACCACCCGACGCGTAATAGACCTGCTCTTCACCGCTCGCCTCGACAACACGGATGGGCCCGGGAATCAATCGAGTGAGGAGTGCGGCATGTCCAAAACATACACCCAATTCACCCTCAATACCGGTTGCGACAAGAAGCTCTACTGCGCCCGAGTAGATCTGGGCCTCAGCACTCACAATGTCACACTGCATGGTCGTCGCCATTTCTCAGTCTCCCACCAAACTTACAGTTTGGCGGCCCTCTCCACTGCCTGCTCAATCGAGCCAACCATGTAGAACGCCTGCTCAGGTAGGTGGTCGTACTCACCGTCGAGAATACCCTTGAAACCGGCAATCGTATCTTTTAGTGATACATAGATGCCGGGTGAACCCGTAAAGACTTCTGCCACATGGAAGGGCTGCGACAGGAAGCGCTCAATCTTTCTAGCGCGTGCCACGATCAGCTTGTCTTCCTCAGAAAGCTCGTCCATACCCAGAATCGCGATGATGTCCTTCAGCTCTTTATAACGCTGCAGAACGGTCTGTACGCCCCGCGCGACCTCGTAGTGCTCCTGGCCAATAATCAACGGATCCAGCTGACGAGAAGTCGAATCGAGCGGGTCTACCGCGGGGTAAATACCCTTGGCAGCGATATCGCGACTCAATACCACCGTCGAATCGAGGTGGGCGAAGGTGGTCGCGGGTGACGGGTCAGTCAAGTCATCCGCCGGTACATAGACCGCCTGAATCGAAGTGATCGAGCCAGTCTTGGTGGAGGTAATGCGCTCCTGCAAGACACCCATCTCCTCCGCCAGCGTGGGCTGATAGCCAACCGCAGACGGCATACGGCCCAGCAGCGCTGATACCTCGGTGCCCGCGAGCGTGTAACGATAGATATTGTCGACGAACAGCAGCACGTCTCGGCCTTCATCGCGGAACTTCTCAGCCATGGTCAAGCCGGTCAAGGCCACACGAAGGCGGTTACCGGGCGGCTCGTTCATCTGGCCATACACCATCGCCACCTTCGACTTGTCCATCTCTTCCACATTCACGACGCCGGATTCCTGCATCTCGTAGTAGAAGTCGTTTCCTTCGCGAGTCCGCTCACCGACGCCCGCAAAAACCGACAGACCGGAGTGCTCGGTCGCGATGTTGTTAATGAGCTCCATCATGTTCACGGTCTTGCCGACACCGGCGCCCCCGAACAGACCGACTTTGCCGCCTTTAGCAAACGGACAAACGAGGTCAATCACCTTGATGCCGGTTTCGAGCAGCTCATCAGACGCGGCAAGCTCTTCATAAGTCGGGGCAGCGCGGTGAATGGCAGAACGCTCCTGCTCGCCAATGGGGCCCTTCTCATCAATAGGATTGCCCAGCACATCCATGATCCGACCTAGGGTCTCTGTGCCCACCGGAACCGAGATCGGCGCGCCGGTGTTCTCCACGCTCAGACCGCGGCTGACGCCCTCGGAAGGGCCCATTGCAATCGCGCGGACGACGCCATCACCCAATTGCTGCTGCACCTCAAGCGTGAGCCCTTTATCGCCCACCATCAGTGCGTCATACACCTGCGGCACGCTGTCACGGGGGAACTCCACGTCGATGACGGCGCCAATAACCTGTACGACCTTTCCGCTACTCATTTTCCGGTCCTCGTTGCTTAACCTGCGCAGCGACTGGTCGCTGCCTATTCTGTTCTAATCCGGGTGCCCGCTAGCCGATCGCTGCGGCGCCACCCACTATCTCAGCCAGCTCTTGCGTGATCGCAGCCTGCCTGGCCTTGTTGTAAACCAACTGCAATTCTTCGATCAGCTCGCCGGCGTTATCGGTCGCGTTCTTCATCGCAATCATGCGCGCCGCTTGCTCGCAGGCGCCATTCTCAACGACTGCCTGATACACCTGTGATTCGATGTACCGAACCATCAACGCATCCAACAGCTCCCGCGCGTCAGGCTCATAGATGTAGTCCCAGTGGTGAGACAGGGAGTCCGTCTCTTCCGCCTTGAGCGGCAGCAGCTGCTCTACCTGAGGCGCCTGAGTCATCGTATTAACGAATTCGTTGCTAGCGAGATAAAGTGCGTCTATGCGGCCTTCGGTGTAAGCGTCTAGCATCGTCTTCACTCCGCCGATCAGATCTTCAAGCGAGGGCTCTTCGCCAAGGTCCCTCACTGACGCCGTCACGTTGCCGCCCACGCTGGCAAAAAACCCGGCCGACTTGGCGCCGACGAGGCACAGCTCCACCTCAACGCCGTCATCTTGCTGAGCCTTCATCGACTGAATCGCCGCCTTGAACAAATTGATGTTGAGGCCGCCACACAGACCGCGATCGGTAGAAACAATGATATATCCTGCGCGTTGGACCTCTCGCTCTTGCATGTAGGCGTGGCGATATTCTGGCGTGGAGTTCGCAATGTGGCCCACTACGGCCCGCATACGCTGCGCATAGGGTTTACCTAGCTCCATCCGGTCCTGAGCGCGGCGCATCTTGCTCGCCGCCACCATTTCCATGGCACTGGTGATCTTTTGAGTGCTTTGAATACTCGAGATCTTGGTGCGGATTTCCTTGCCAACGGCCATCAGCTATTACCAGGTTTGGGTCGATTTGAAGGTTTCGATCGCAGACTTAAACGCCGCTTCGCGATCATCGTCCCAGCCACCATCAGCTTCAATAGCCTGCATCACATCGCCACATTCAGAACGCATATAGCCTAGTAACGCAGACTCGAAATCACCAATCTTGGCGACCTCCACATCTTGCAAATAACCCTCATTACCCGCGTACAGCAACACACCCATCTCAGCGATAGAGAGTGGCGCGTACTGTTTCTGTTTCATCAGCTCAGTAATACGCTCCCCGTGCTCCAACTGTGCCTTGGTCGCGTCATCTAGATCCGACGCGAACTGTGAAAACGCGGCCAGCTCACGATACTGCGCCAGCGCAGTTCGGATACCGCCTGAGAGCTTTTTCACAATCTTGGTTTGAGCAGCACCACCTACACGCGAGACCGAAATACCGGCATTCATCGCAGGGCGCACACCGGCGTTGAACATGTCAGCTTCAAGGAAGATCTGACCGTCTGTAATCGAGATGACGTTGGTCGGAACGAACGCCGATACGTCGCCCGCTTGCGTTTCGATAACAGGCAGTGCCGTCAGCGAACCTGTCTGTCCTTTCACGGCGCCATCGGTAAATTGCTCAACGTAATCAGCGTTAACGCGCGCTGCACGCTCAAGCAGTCGCGAGTGCAGGTAGAAGACGTCTCCTGGATACGCCTCCCGACCCGGGGGACGACGCAAGAGCAAAGAGATCTGTCGATAGGCTACCGCCTGCTTGGAAAGGTCATCATAAATAATCAGCGCATCTTCACCCCGGTCACGGTAGTACTCACCCATGGTGCAACCCGCGAACGGTGCGAGATATTGCATTGCGGCCGGATCAGAAGCATTGGCCGCTACCACGATGGTGTGCTCCATCGCGCCGTGCTCTTCGAGCTTGCGAACCACTGAAGCAACGGACGAGGCCTTCTGGCCTACCGCGACATAGATGCATTTAATCCCGGTGCCCTTCTGATTGATGATGGCGTCGACAGCGATGGCCGTCTTGCCCACCTGTCGATCACCAATGATCAGCTCTCGCTGACCGCGGCCAATCGGCACCATCGCATCAATAGCCTTTCAGGCCAATCTGCACGGGCTGATCTACCGACTGCCGCGCAATCACGCCGGGTGCGATTTTTTCAATCGCGTCGGTCATCTTGGTATCGATGGCGCCTTTCCCATCGATCGGATTACCGAGGGAATCGACGACGCGGCCCTGAAGCTCCGGGCCGACTGGCACCTCGAGAATACGTCCTGTACAACGACAGGTTTGACCTTCCGCCAACTGCTTGTAATCACCCAGTACGACGGCGCCTACGGAGTCGCGTTCGAGGTTCAGCGCGAGACCAAATACCCCTCCATCAAACTCGATCATCTCACCGTACTGGACCTCGGTGAGGCCGTGTATACGGATAATGCCGTCGGTAACGGAAACAATGGTGCCCTCATTCGTGGCCTGCGAAACGACATCAAGCTGGTCGATCCGCTGCTTGATCAGGTCGCTAATTTCCGAGGGGTTGAGCTGTTGCATGACCTAGTCCTCTGTCATTGGGTCAGCGTGCCCGCCAGCTTATTCAGGCGGCCGCGAACAGAGCCGTCGATCACCAGATCGTCGGCCCGAATGATTGCCCCTCCTAAGAGTGAGGGGTCGGCTTCTGATGTCAGGGTAATGCTTCGGTTGAGCTTGGCCTGCATCGATTCAGAAAGTGTTTGTGTTTCGTTGTCGCTGAGCGGATAAGCAGAGGTCACGTGAACAGCGATGCTACTCTCGACCGCCTGCTTCAGTTGATCAAAAAGTGCCGATACCTCTGGCAGCAACGACAAGCGTCCGTTATCCGACATGATCGCCAGCAGATTGCTCACCGCCTGGGGTAAGCCATCACCCACCAGTGCCGACAAGGTGGCAGCCCGCTGCGCCGCGGTTTGATTGGGGTCTTTCAACGCGGCCGCGACTTTGTCATCGGCCGCAATCGCAGCAAGCTCTGCCAGAGCAGCCTGCCAATCAGACAGTTGGTCAGCGCCACGCGCATGCTCGAACGCAGCGCGCGCGTAAGGCCTCGCAAGCGTGGTCGGTTCAATCATCGATCAAGACTCCGCCGCCAGACCTTTTAGCAGGTCGGCGTGTTTATCGGCGTCGATCTCAGCCCCGAGAATTTTTTCAGCGCCGGCAAGCGCCAGCGTGCTGACCTGCGCCATGAGCTGCTCTTGAGCGCGAGCGCGCTCTTGCTCAATCTCGGCGGCAGCGGCCGCCTTGACGCGGTCAGCCTCAGCCGACGCGGCTTCTTTGGCTTCCTCTACCACCGCTTGTGCGCGCTTGTTGGCCGCCTCAATGATGCCAGCAGCCTCGCGCTTCGCTTCAGCCAGCTGCTCCTCAGCTTGCTGCTTCGCCACCTCAAGATCATGCCCTGCGCGGTCAGCAGCGGCCAAGCCATCAGCAATCTTGTTTTGCCGCTCAGCCATGGCGCCGGCAATCGGCGGCCACACGTAGCGCATGCAGAAAGCAACAAAGGCCACAAAGGCGATTAGCTGTCCAATCAGCGTGAGATTAATGTTCACTCTATGCTCCTGTTGTGCCGGGGGCGGTTAACTCACCCACCCCCGCTGTCAGAGAGGTGTCTTAACCCGCGACCACAAAAATCAGGTACATAGCGATACCCACACCAATAATCGGAATCGCGTCCACCAGGCCGGCGCCGAGGAAGAAAGTTCCCTGAAGCTTGGGGGCCAGCTCTGGCTGACGGGCAGAGCCCTCAATCAGCTTCCCGCCGAGAATGCCAACGCCTATCGCGGCGCCCATTCCACCCAAGCCCATCATGATGGCGGCGGCAACGTAAATCAGTTCCATGGTTGTCTCCTAAAGGTCTTCGTCAATCAAAAATTAATGGTCTTCGTGAGCCATGCTCAGGTACACGATTGTCAAAACCATAAAAATAAACGCTTGAAGGGTAATCACCAGAATGTGGAAGATCGCCCAGCCTATTTGCAACAGCGCCGCCGGTAACATCCAAAAAATGCCTACACTAAACAGCGCTGCTATCAAGATAAAAATCATTTCACCGGCGTACATATTGCCGAACAGCCGCAATCCCAACGAGAAGGGCTTGGCGAGGAGGCCCACCACCTCCATAAAAAGATTCACTGGGATAAACAGCGGGTGATTAAAGGGGTTCAGCGTCAGCTCTTTAACGAAGCCAAAGCCTTTTACCTTGATGGAATAAAACAGCATCAACACAAACACGCCAATCGCCATGCCCATGGTGATATTGGGGTCTGTAGAAGGGACGATCTTTTGGTATTCGACCCCCGCCAGCATCAGAGAATGCGGGATGAGATCGACCGGAATCAGGTCCATCAGGTTCATCAAAAAGACCCACACAAAGATCGTGAGCGCCAATGGCGCAATGAGCGGGTTGCGGCCATGGAAGGTGTCTTTCACGGTGCCATCGACAAATTCGACGACCATTTCAATAAAGTTCACCATTCCTGTTGGCACGCCGGAAGTCGCCCGAACCGCCACACGGCGGAACAACCAACAGAAAATCAAACCCAAGCCGATGGACCACATCATCGAATCGACGTGGATGGCATTGAAGCCCATCGCGGTAATTTCATCTGCGCCATGCGCCATCGTCCACTGGCCGCCCTGAGCGACGACACTACCGTCATAGCGCTCGAAGCCCTCTGGCAATTTGCCATAGGTGAGGTTCGTCAAGTGATGGACGATATATTCCGATACGGTCTGACTGTCGCCATTCGCCGCCATGATCTGTTCTTTACTCCTGAGCCTTTATTGGCTTTATTTGTGGCCAGCTTTGCCGCTGACCCTCGCGTCACGATCACTTGCGCGCCTCGCGAACAACTTGGGCGTCCGTTTTTGGTCGCCGCGTCTCAGTGCCTCTGTCTCCACATCAGGAAAACAGAGGGCAATACCAGCGCCGCCAAACTCCCGGCCAACACCGGCAGTGGGTCGCTATTTGGCCGCAGCGAAAACAGTGCGGCAAACCCTATTCCCGCCAGAGTGTAACGGGCCAAGCCCATCAAGGCGGGGTTGACGACAGACCGGCCTGAAGTCAGGCTGACCGCCACCCAAAACGTGGGCAACAGCACAATGGTGCCGCCCAACACGATATCAATAGAGGCCTCCAGGCCTTGCAAGAAACCGACCAATAACGCCAACCCGATGACGAGTGCCGCCGTCGACCCCACCGCACTCAGAAGGTGCGCTCTTGTGGTCGAGAAAGGCGCAGAAGCGTTTTGTTTGGCCAAGATAAACCCAGCCCCCCTTTCATGCGGGACGGAGTGTAGAGGAAAGGCCTAAACCCTTCAATACGTGGGATTTACTGGATTTTACTCAATACGCCGTCAAGCTCATCGAGGCTGGTGTAATGAACCTCAAGGCGACCACGTCCGTTTTGCTGGTGCTGGATCCGCACTTTTGCGCCCAACCGGGTGCTGAGGTCTTGCTCCAGTCGGCTGATATTGGGGTCATGTGCTGCAGGCGTCCGTGTTTTCGCGTCCCAGCCCTTCACCAGCGTCTCAGTCTGGCGCACGGATAAACCCCTTTTAACCACGTTGCGGGCTGCCCGCACCTGATCACCGCCGGTCAGCGCCAGCAGCACTTTCGCGTGACCCGCGTCCAGCTCGCCTCGCTCCAACATCGCCAAAACGTCCTTTTCCAGATTGAGTAGCCTGAGCAAATTAGCGACTGCGGAGCGAGAACGTCCAACAGCGGCTGCGACCTGCTCCTGATTCAGGCCAAATTCATCTTGAAGTCTTTTCAGCCCCAATCCCTCCTCGACCGGGTTCAGGTCTTCCCGTTGAATATTCTCGATCAAGCCGATCGCTATTGCGGCTTCATCGTTAACGTCTTTTATGACAACCGGGACGCTATCCAGGCCCGCCAACTGAGCCGCTCGCCAACGACGCTCGCCAGACAAAATTTCGAACCGGTCTGCGGCGACAGGCCTGACAACAACGGGTTGCAAGACGCCCTGTGCCTTGATGCTGTCGGCGAGCGTTTGCAGGGCTTCCTGATCAAACTCTCTACGCGGCTGAAAAACACCTTGCTGAAGCCGCTCGACCGGCAGGTTATTGAGCGCCTGTGGTGATGTGGCCTCAGCTTGGGGCTTTACCTCATCAGTTTGCGGGTTATTCAACAAGCCCGACCCCAAGAGGGCTTCCAAGCCTCGATTCAGCTTTCGCTTTTGCGCCATTAGCTGGCTCCCTTTTGGTTCTGCTCTTGTCTGCGCATGAATTCCCCGGCCAAGGCCATATAGGCCGTGGAGCCTCGGGACAGCCGATCGTAAACAATGCCGGGTACGCCGTGACTAGGCGCCTCCGCTAGTCGGACATTACGCGGGATGACTGTGCGATACACCAAGCCCTCAAAGTGCTGATGCAACTGTTCGGACACCTCATTGGTCAGCGCATTTCTCGGGTCATAGAGAGTGCGAAGGATGCCTTCGATGTGCAGCGAAGGGTTCACGGTTTGGCGGACACTGTTGATGGTTTCCATGAGGGCGGAGAGCCCCTCAAGCGCGAAGTACTCACACTGCATGGTAATCAAGACTGAGTTGGCGGCGACCAGGGCGTTGAGGGTCAACATGTTGAGCGATGGCGGGCAATCAATAATCACAAAGTCATAGTGCTCAGAGCCAGCCTCAAGCGCTTTTTCAGGCGTTGCTCGCGCTCTCGGCAGACAGTAAGGCCACCTCGGCGGCGGTAAGGTCGCCATCTGCAGGGAATGCAATCCATCCGCAATGTATCGAGTCGCGTCACCACCGATGACAGCGGCTGTTGCTCGACCATCAGTTCAAATGCGGTGGCTTTCAGCTCTGCTTTATTCAAGCCGACAGATACCGTGGCATTTCCCTGCGGATCCATATCGATTAAGAGGACACGCTTATCCATGGCCGCCAGCGCGGCAGAAAGATTGACGCTGGTCGTGGTTTTACCGACGCCGCCTTTCTGATTGGCTACCGCAATAATCTTCACGTGTTATCTCCGGGCAACCGCTTCACGCCGAGGAGCTGAAACGACCAGTCCCTCCCGGGAACAGAGATATCCCAACTGCCGGCTAGCGCCATGTTTGAGGGCATCTCAGCAACTTCCTGATTGACGCTTTCTGTTTTCATAGCAAAGAGCATACCTTGCGGGCCCAGCACATGATCTATTCTTTCAAAGGTTGTTGCCAAATCGGCAAAAGCGCGGGTCACCACGGCATCGAACAGTCTGTCAGGCTGCCAGGTCTCGACTCTCACGGTTTCGACAGTGATGTTAGATAAACCCAGCGACCTTTTCACCTCTGCCAAAAACCGCGTTTTCTTACCATTACTATCAAGCAACACGTAATCAATATCCGGCTCCACAATGGCCAGCGGTAATCCGGGCAATCCTGCGCCCGTCCCCACATCGATACGGTGCTGGCCTGATAAAAAAGGTGCAATGGACAGGCTTTCGATGAGGTGACGATCGAACATTTCTCGTCGACTTCTGATTGCCGTGAGGTTGTAAGTGCGATTCCATTTTTCCAGCAGGTCGACATAAGTCACCAGCTGTTCTATTTGAGCTGACGATACGGAAAGTCCGATCGTTTGCGTTGCCGATAAAAGCCTTTGTGTCTCTGCTTTAACCATGCGCCGCAGCGCGCTGGTGTTCACTGACCTCTCGTTTCTTCAGATGCACCAATAGCAGGGACAAGGCTGCCGGCGTCACGCCCGGTATACGAGATGCGCGAGCGAGATTGCTCGGGCGGCTTTCGGACAGTTTTTGACGAATTTCGTTCGACAAGCCGTCTACAGACATAAAATCAAGGTCAGCGGGTATCGACATCGCCTCATGTCGCTGGACACGATCAATATCTTGTTGCTGACGATCGATGTAACCCGCGTACTTGAGTTGAATGGTCACCTGCTCTGCAACGGCTTCCGGAACGGCTGAGTCGGCGGGAGCCACACTCTCGATGATTCCGTAATCCAGTTCGGGCCGTTTGAGTAACTCAGCGATTGAATATTCCCGGGACAGCGGTTTAGCGAGAACATTCTCGAGCGCTTTTGCCTCGGCGCTACCCGCTTGGATAAACGTCTTTTCTAAGCGCGTCTGCTCGCGCGTCATGGCATCACGCTTGTCGTTAAAGCATTGCCACTGGGTCTCTCCAATCAGGCTCAGGGACCGACCTATCTCCGTTAGGCGCAAATCAGCATTGTCCTCTCGAAGCTGCAGTCGATACTCAGCGCGCGAGGTGAACATTCGATACGGTTCATTGGTCCCAAGCGTTACTAGATCGTCTATCAGCACACCGATGTAGGCTTCATCTCGCCGAGGTTCCCAAGCGGGTAAGTCTTGCGTTTGTCGGGCCGCGTTAAGCCCCGCAATCAACCCCTGAGCCGCCGCCTCCTCATACCCTGTTGTGCCATTGATTTGGCCGGCGAAGAAGAGCCCTCGTATGGATTTCGTTTCCAAACTGTGCCGCAAATCGCGGGGATCAAAATAATCGTACTCGATGGCATAGCCGGGCCGCGTGATATCAGCTGCTTCCAAACCTTGGATCGAACGAACCAGGTTCAGTTGAACATCAAAAGGCAACGACGTAGAGATGCCGTTGGGATACAACTCGGTAGAAGTCAGCCCCTCAGGCTCCAGGAAAATCTGGTGGGAAGCTTTATCTGCGAAGCGGTGGATCTTGTCTTCTATGCTGGGGCAATAGCGCGGGCCGACACCCTCGATCGTGCCGCTGAAGAGCGGTGATCGATCAAGGCCTGCACGAATAATGTCGTGGGTTTGGGTGTTGGTTTCAGTTATCCAGCAGCAGCGTTGCTCCGGATGATCATCACGGTGTCCCGTCAAGGACATGACAGGACGCGGCTCATCACCCCATTGCTCCGTCAAAACCGAGAAATTGACTGATCGGGCATCAATCCGAGGTGGCGTTCCGGTCTTTAGTCTGCCAACCCTGGGGCAGAGCTCTCTGAGGCGGTCCGCCAATCCAATGGCCGCCTGATCCCCCATGCGCCCACCTGGCCGGTTCTCTTCGCCAATGTGCATCTTGCCGTGGAGAAAAGTGCCCGCTGTCAGCACAACGGAGTGGGCATTAAACACAATACCGGAGCGCGTGATCACACCGGAGACCGCCTCGCCGGACAGGACGATATCTTCCACCGCGTCTTGAAAAATCGTGACGTTGTCTGCGCTCTCTAACATTGAGCGAATGGCATTGCGGTAAAGAACACGGTCGGCCTGAACACGCGTCGCCCGCACCGCTGGTCCTTTCCGAGCATTTAACACTCGGAACTGAATGCCGGCGAGGTCGGTTGCCTTGGCCATGGCACCGCCCAAGGCATCAATTTCACGAACCAAATGACTCTTGCCAATGCCGCCAATGGCCGGATTACACGACATCTGCCCCAGTGTATCGATGGCATGAGTAATCAACAGTGTACGTGCACCCGCCCGCGCAGCGGCCAACACGGCCTCCGTACCGGCGTGGCCGCCACCAACGACGATCACATCATATTGCTCGGGGTGCTTAATCATGCTGCAGCATTACGATTATTAGGGCGCAGAAGTATAAACGCCTCAGGGCGAGGGCAATATGGGAAGTTTTGGCGATTCTATTGGGCTTGCCTTGTGGAATTTCACAGGGAACGCGGTAAAGAACACCCGTTTCGGCAGGTTAATCTGTACAACACTTAATATTTATATAAATAAGAATATATAGAGAAGAGTACTTTAATACTGTTGTATTTAAGGCCAGCGACCGCTGTTGGTAAATCTGTAAAACCCATAGATATCAACAATCTATAAAAATAATAAGCCTTTTGGTAAAGCCCCATTTAGCTGACCGCATCGTGTGAAAGAGTTGCGGATAAGTCTCAACTTAAGCCAGCCGATTTAACCGTGCACGACTTATGCTCAGTGCTCAGGCTGCGTTTTCCACAAAGCTTGTTTGTTTCCTGGCATAGAGCAGTGGGAAGGCACATCATGGTGATAAAGCTGTGGCTAACGTGTGATCACGTCTTCTCAGTGTGGTCTTATTTTCCGATGCAGAAGGATGAGAAAATTTCCCCTAGTAGCGCATCGGCACCAAATTCGCCGGTGATTTCGCTCAGCGTGTGGTGCACATCGCGGAGATCCTCAGCTAACAGCTCTCCAGCGCCACTTTCCAGAAACCGTGTTGTTGCGCCATCCAGAAGTGCAGACGCATGTTGTAAGCAGGTGACGTGTCGTTCTCTGGCCGAGAAAGGCGTTGTGCTGGCGGCATCACCCATCCCTAAACTTTCCAGTATGGCGTGCTCTAGGGCTGGGACACCCTCCCCTGTAGAGGCGGAAAGTGCAATGGTGATGGTGGTCGCGTCGGCTCGAGGTAGCTCAGCGGCGAGTTGATCGCTCTCGACTTCGACAGAATCCGAAGACAATCGACCGGCAGGCCGGCCCGAAAGATCGATCTTATTGAAGACCCGTATCACCGGACGTCGTTGTTCCTCGATGAGCTCTGCAACGTAAACGGGTGCGCTGTCATCGATCACCTCGATCACCATATCGGCGCTATCAAGTTCTGTTTTGGCGCGGTTAATCCCTTCCTGCTCAATGGCATCAACTGCATCACGGATGCCTGCTGTATCAGACAGGTCTATCGCGACACCTCCCAACGTGATGGATTGTCTAATGACATCACGCGTTGTGCCAGGAACGTCTGTTACGATCGCCACGGCATTCTTGGCCAAGACAGTTGAGTAAGCTACTTTTTCCTGCGTTGGGTGCGCCTGTGAGAACAACGCGAGCACCGCGTCCCATGATTGCGCCGTGCCGGGCTTGCTCAATCACACCAGTTAATTCGGCTTTGAGAGAATCGAGCGACTCACTGACCTTTCCTTCCGTGAGAAAATCGATGTCCTCCTCGGGAAAGTCGATTGCCGCCTCAACGTAGACTCTGAGTGCGATGACTTGTTCACTTAGCGCATTAACGGTGTCAGAGAAAACACCCCGCAAAGAGGCAGAGGCTTGTCTTGCGGCTTGTTCGGTTCGCGCGTCTATGAGGTCTGCCAAGCTCTCGGCCTGGGTGAGATCAAACTTGTTATTCAGGAACGCCCGTTCAGAAAATTCTCCGGGTCGCGCCAGTCTTGCGCCGCGATCTAGGCAGGCGGTTAACAATAACTGCGTAACAACAATGCCACCGTGGCCATGAAGCTCAGCAACATCCTCACCAGTGAACGATGCTGGGCCTTTGAACAGCAGAGCGATACCCTCGTCCACGATGGCGCCCGCAGCATCCTTAAACTGGGAGACGGTGGGTACCCTGGGTTGAGGTGATTTCCCAGAGATCTGCTGGGCAATCGACCAGGCCTGAGGCCCTGAGATCCGGACGATACTGACACCACCCCTGCCGGAAGGCGTTGCAATGGCGGCGATGGTATCGAGATCCAGCCCACCGTCCGTCGTGATCAAAGCTTCTTTCTCCGTTTTACCCGTTACAAAGCACCGCTCTCAATGCGGCGATTGATCAGGTATTGCTGTGCCATAGACAACAGGTTGTTACACAGCCAGTAGAGGACAAGGCCGGCCGGGAACCACAAAAAGAAGAAAGTAAAAACAATCGGCATCCACTGCATGATTTTTGCTTGCATCGGATCGGGTGGTGCGGGGTTGAGCTTTTGCATGTAGTACATGCTGGCACCCATCAGGATGGGCAGTACGAAATACGGATCCATCACGGAAAGATCCTCAATCCATAACGCAAACGGCGCCTGGCGCAGCTCAACGGACTCCATCAGCACCCAATACAGGGCGATGAAAACGGGCATTTGGACGAGGATGGGGAAACAGCCACCCAAAGGATTGATCTTTTCCTTTTTATACAGCTCCATCATGGCCTGAGACTGTTTTGCTTTGTCGTTGGCGTATTCCTCGCGGATGGCCATGATACGCGGCTGTACTTTGCGCATACGGGCCATGGATTTATAGCCGGCAGCCGACAACTGAAAGAAGGCGAGCTTTACTAAGAGTGTCAAAATGATAATGGCGACACCCCAGTTGATGACAATGCTTTGTATGAAAGTCAGCAACCAGAACAGCGGCTGGGCAATCCACCACAGCCAGCCATAATCAACAACAAGATCAAGATGGGGCGCGAGCTCTGCCAGAACGGTTTGGTTTTTCGGTCCGGCATAAAGCCGGTTAGGAATGCTGACCGTCTCGTTTGGCGCTACAGAGATTGCAGGACCTGTGTAGCCGATAATATTGAATCCCGACTGCGTTTGGCGTGTGCGATATCGATAGGTTTGATCGGGCTCCGGGACCCAGGCCGAGACAAAGTAGTGCTGCAACATGGCAATCCAGCCGCCAGAAAGGTCAGCTTTAAAGGGATCCTCAGCCATGTCTTCAAAATCAAATTTATTAAAGCGTTGGTCCGGCTGTGTTAATGCTGAGCCAAGAAATGGCTGCATACCCATGCTGGAGTCGCTTCCTGCCGGAGCTTTGGTGCTATCCCGCTTTAACTGCATAAAAGGCGTGATTTGTGCGCTGTTTGACGACACATTTGTGACATCGTGAATAACGGTGACAACGTGACTGCCGCGGGTAAACAGGAACCGCTTGGCAACATTGAGATCGGTGTTGTCGCCCGCGTAGGTTAAAACGACCTCCAGCGCGTCTGCTCCGTCAAGGTCATAGACGGTCTGCTTGCTTCGGTACGGGGCGCGTTCTGTATTATCGATGCCGTTGTTTCCAACGATCCCTGATTGAGCAACGTAAGTCCGCTGCGCGTTTCTCTCCAGCAATACAAACGGATCATCAGTGTCGTCGAGAGTTTTAGGGTAGTTTTTAAGCGCGGCACCCACGACGTCGCCACCGCGTAGGTCGATCATCACTTTGAGGGTGTCGGTGTTGACTGTGATCAATTGTCCGGTGCTGGAGACATCATCGCTGCTGATGGTATTTGCGTTCCCGCTGGCTGCGAGGTTGATGTCTTCATTGACTGGCAGGTCGCCTTGGCTGGGTGAGGTGGCGGGTGCCGACGCATCGGAGAGGTCACTGTCCAATGAGGATGGTGTCACCATCGGGGTCGCGGGCGCCGCTGCCGCTTGTTGGGCTTCGCTGAAGCGCGTCCATTCCCCTAACAGCATAAGACCCAGTAGCAGACTGGCGGCAATCAGGGCGTAACGCGGGATATCCATCTTGGTCCTCAATGAGAGTGTGGTGGTAGATCGCGGTGCGGAACGGGATCATAACCTCCTTCGCACCAGGGGTGGCAACGCAGCAGTCTGCGTGCGGTCAGCCACAGGGCCGTTAGGGTACCGTGGCTCTCAAGGGCGTCAATGCCGTACTGTGAGCAGGTCGGCGTAAAACGGCAGCTTCTTCCCAGCCAAGGACTCAACACCAGCTGGTAACCTTTAATCAGTTGGATGAGCGCGCGTCTCGCGCCACGGTCCAACCACCTCCATGCTTTCATTTGGCGATGGCCTTTTTTTGAAGGTCGGACCAAAGCTGCCCGAGCTCACTCGTGATTTGCGCGTTGTCCATGGTGTCCGCGGCCGATCTGGCGAGCACAACAACGTCCAGGTTGGGCGAGGGGCGATTGAGCCGAAACTGTTCTCGTATTAACCGTTTAATGCGGTTGCGACGAATGGCGCGTCTCACGTGTTTCTTTGCGACGATGATGCCAACTCTTGAGTTGCTAGTATCGCTATGTTGCGCAAGCAGTAAGAACGCTGCGCTGCTCACTTTATATGCGGGTGTGTCAAAGACCCGACGATAATCCTCGGGTCGGAGTAATCTGGCGGATGGGGGGAAACCAGGCATGGGTCAGTGATGACCCGTGCGGAAGACGTTTACGCCGACAGTCGACGTCGGCCGCGTGCTCGGCGGCGAGCCAGCACTTTTCGACCGTTTTTAGTGGCCATGCGGGCACGAAAGCCATGGTTACGCTTACGCTTCAGGACGCTGGGTTGAAATGTACGCTTCATGACGTTGTCCTTTTTCACTGGCGCCGTAGATGCTGCGGTGCGCCAATCAACTTAGGTGATCGCTTGTGGAGCGCTGTTGATAACCGCCCACAACTCTTAAGGGGCGCGGAGTATAGGGGTGCTCATGAGCCTTGGCAAGCGTCTTTGTTGGGCCAGCTATCGTGCAGGCGTCACAGTTAAAAAAAGTTTATCCACGATCGGAGGCCACCGGTGAAGCTGGAGCAATTACGCCGGAAGAGTCACACAACGCGAGACTTTATGCGGGTTGTGGGCCCAGGGCGCTGTCTAGTCATCCGCCGGCGCCGCGTAAGCCGCGATGAATCCTGGTATAGAAGCCACAAGTTGACCAAAAGATAGACACAGGTTATCCACAACCAAAATAAATTTTTCTTGCGTCGGCGTAAAATATGGTTTAGCGGCGAGATGGTTTGTAAGTCATTGATTTTGCAAGCCTTAAAAACCAGTTGATAGAAATATATCTTTGTGGATAACTACCGTCCGACGCATCTGGGCAGGCGGAACAGTTTTGGGGATGTTCACGAGCGGCAGGAGCCAGCCAAACCGATAGTCGCTGATTGTAAGCACGTAACAACAACATTTGGAGTAACACCTTTGGTCGCCCCGCAGCCTCTAACCGACCCCTGGCAACACTGCCTAAATCGATTAAGCGGTGACATCCCACAGCAGCAGTTCAATACCTGGATTCGGCCCCTTCAGGCCGAATGGCAGGATAGCGGGCTCCTGCTGGCGGCGCCGAATCGCTTTATCCGCGATTTTGTGTCAGACAAGTACTTGCCAATGATCAATGCTTACCTTCTGGACGTGTTGGCGCCGGCCTCTGCACAGGCATCGGTAACAGTGCAAGGGGTGCAGACGCCCGCTCCCGTGATCCGACCGATTTCGCCAGCCAGAGCTGGAGAGTCGCACCCTACCCCGGGACCCATGAGCGCTACACCGCGGCCTGCACCGCCAGGGCTTCTGTCGCCCTCGAACTTGGTGGAGGGCTACACTTTTGAGCGTTTTGTTGAGGGTAAGAGCAATCAGCTAGCGCTGGCTGCGGCACAGCAGGTCTCGGAACATCCCGGCCACTCTTATAACCCGCTTTTCTTATATGGCGGCGTCGGCTTAGGCAAAACCCATCTTATGCATGCGGTTGGTAACGCGATGCGCCAGAGAAACCCAGACGCGAAGATTGTTTATCTCCATTCGGAGCGGTTTGTTGCCGATATGGTCAAGGCATTGCAACTCAACGCGATCAATGACTTTAAGCGGTTTTATCGATCTGTTGACGCCTTACTGATTGATGATATTCAGTTTTTTGCTAACAAGGATCGTTCGCAAGAAGAGTTTTTTCACACATTTAATGCGCTGCTTGAGGGTGGCCAGCAGATGATTTTGACCTGCGACCGGTACCCGAAGGAAATTGATGGTGTTGAAGAGCGGCTCAAGTCGCGTTTCGGCTGGGGCCTAACCGTGGCCGTTGAACCACCAGACCTTGAGACACGAGTGGCCATCTTGATGAAAAAGGCAGAGCAAAGCCACATTTCACTTTCTCCGGACGCGGCCTTTTTCATTGCTCAACGGATCCGCTCTAATGTTCGCGAGCTGGAGGGCGCGCTGAAGCGGGTCATTGCCAGCGCCAACTTTACCGGCAGGCCGTTTGATGTGGAGCTGATCAAGGACAGCCTCAAAGATCTGCTCGCGTTGCAAGATAAGCAGGTGTCGCTTGATAACATTAAGCGCAAGGTCGCCGAGTACTACAAGATTAAGGTGGCAGACCTCATGTCTAAGCGGCGCAATCGATCTGTTGCGAGACCGCGACAAATGGCGATGGCTATCGCAAAGGAGCTCACCCAGCACAGCCTCCCCGAAATCGGAGACGCCTTCGGTGGACGAGATCACACGACAGTCCTTCATGCTTGTCGTAAAATCAGGGAGCTGAGAGATACGAGTCCAGATATTAGTGAGGATTATCAGAACTTGCTCAGAGCGCTGACGACCTGATTATCGGGGCCAATCGGTTGCCGCCGAGGCTTCGGGTTAGCCCCCCACTTTGCCAATTACCGACACAACGAGCTGAAAGACATGAAATTCTTCATTTCCCGTGACGCACTGATAAAGCCGCTTAATCTCGTAGCGGGAGTCGTGGAAAGACGCCAGACCCTGCCTATTCTGTCCAATGTTTTGCTGGTGCTGGAGGGGACAACCCTGTCGCTTACCGGCACGGACCTAGAGGTGGAGTTGGTTGGTCGTGTAGAACTTGAGTCAGCCGGCGTTGATGGCGAGGTCACGGTGCCCGCTCGCAAGCTGGTCGACATCTGCAAGTCGCTACCCGAGGGTTCCACAATAGAATTCTCCCTGGATTCGGGAAAGGCGATGGTCAAGGCGGGACGCAGCCGTTTCACGTTATCGACTTTGCCTGCAGCCGATTTCCCTGCCGTGGAAGGTGGAGCAGGTTCTGTGGCTTTGTCTCTGGATCAGTCTCTGGTCAAGCACCTCATTGACGGCACTGCGTTCGCTATGGCTCAGCAGGATGTCCGTTACTACTTGAATGGGTTGTACCTCGAAATTTTAGGCGGTCGTCTTCGGGTAGTGGCGACGGATGGCCATAGGTTGGCGCTTGCGACAGCTCCGCAACGCGTGGACGCTGACGATATCGGTGTGATTATTCCCCGCAAGGGGGTGCTTGAGCTGGCCCGTCTGCTTGATGGTAATGCGCCTTTGGAATTGATGATAGGCAGCAATCACATTCAGGCGGCGAATGAGCAATTTACCTTCACTTCCAAGCTTGTTGACGGCAAGTTCCCCGATTATGAGCGCGTGATACCGAAAAATGCCGACAAGTCGGTGACCGGTGATCGAGCAGAGCTCCGCCAGGCTTTCACCCGAACTGCTATTTTATCGAACGAAAAATATCGTGGTGTTCGGCTAAAGCTAACCGACAACAATTTGGAAATCACGGCAAACAACCCCGAGCAGGAACAGGCTGAGGAGGTTGTGGCAGTGCAGTACGCTGGCTCAGATCTGGAAATTGGTTTTAATGTCAGCTACTTACTTGACGTGCTAGGCGTTCTTGACCAGTCTCAAGTGCGTTTGTCGCTTTCAGATGAGGCGAGCTCTGCACTACTTGAGCATGCTGAGTCCCCTGCTGAAGAGGAGCCAGAGCGACTTTATGTCGTAATGCCAATGCGGCTCTGATCTGCGCCCTACCCCGTCAATGCTGGAGCACATCTCCATAGAGCGCATCCGGAACCTTTCACATATTTCGGCTGAACTACACTCCGGCGCAACCGCGCTATTCGGCGCCAATGGATCAGGTAAAACCAGTGTTCTAGAGGCGATCCATCTCCTGGGCACGGGCAGGTCATTTCGAACCCATCAATCCAAGCCCGTGATCCAGCATGAGCAGGATGACTGCCGGGTGGTGTGCCGGTTGAGGCGACAGGGTCGCCCGCTGGTGATGGGCATCGAAAAACACCGGGATGGCACGGCTCGGGCGCGAGTCGGTGGCGAGAACGTGGCGTCGCTGTCTGAGTTGGCGCGGGCCATGCCAATTGTGCTGTTGGATACCGATAGCCTTGGGCTGGTGACCGGCCCGCCAGAGGGCCGCCGCAAACTTTTGGATGGCACTTTGTTCCACGTGGAACAAAACTTTTTGCCCTTGTGGCGGCGCTATGCGCAGGCCATGAGGCAGAGGAATGGTGGGTTGCGCCGTGGTATACTGGATGCCGATTCGGCGTGGCGCCAAGAGCTGGCTGAAACGGGTGAACGCCTCACACAAAGTCGGACGCGAATCGCAGACACGCTGTCCAGGCAGCTCGCGGGCATGGCGTCAGAGCTATCTGCTGATTTAGCGGGTGTGTCGGTGGTGTTTAGGCCGGGGTGGGATCGCCAGATAGGGCTTGCTGAGGCGCTGGAGCGCAACGCTCAGAGCGATGCGAACCAGGGCTTCACTCAGGTTGGGCCACATCGCGGAGACCTGCGGTTTATGGTGGGCGGCGGTATGGCGGCTGATGTGTTATCCCGTGGCCAGCTAAAGTTGCTGCTGGTGGCGTTAAAGCTGGTGCAGGGGCGATTGATTGAGGAGGGTGGTAACAGTCGGCCAATTTACCTTGTGGACGATCTGCCTGCTGAACTGGATCGGGCACATTGTGCCAGTGTCTGCGCGCAGCTTGGCATGGGGCGGCAAGTGATATTAACGGCAGTAGACCGGGGTTCACTGGAGGTTGCTTGGGGCGATGGGCCCCTTGAGTTGTTCCACGTGGAACAAGGCCAGATTAAGCGCGTTAGTTGACAGCCTGGCCATGGCGCTGAACCAGAATGCGGGAGATCGACACTTGAAAGAGCATAGCAAAGCAAAGAGATAGCGGTATTATATAGGGAGTCGCGTTGCCGTTTTAACTGGGCAACGCTCCGCAAAGCGGTTTTAGGATGTAAGTGAGGCGACATGTCAGACGATAACAACCAGCTTTCCGGTACTGAAGATTATGATTCTTCAAGTATTAAGGTGCTGAAAGGGCTTGATGCCGTTCGAAAACGCCCTGGCATGTACATCGGCGACACAGACGATGGTACCGGCTTGCATCACATGGTTTTTGAGCTGGTCGACAACAGTATTGATGAGGCGTTAGCAGGGCACTGCAGCCAAATTGATGTGGTTATCCACCCTGATGAGTCGGTCACGGTATCAGACAACGGGCGGGGAATCCCGACGGAGCAACATGAGGAGGGGGTCTCGGCCGCCGAGGTCATCATGACGGTGCTCCATGCCGGTGGTAAATTCGACGACAATACTTACAAGGTGTCTGGAGGCCTGCACGGTGTCGGTGTGTCGGTTGTCAATGCACTATCGTCAAACCTGCAACTGACCATCCGCCGTAAGGGCGAGCTTTTTGAGCAAACGTACGCTCATGGTGTGCCAGAGACACCGTTGCGGGTGGTGGGCGAAACGGTCGAGACAGGCACCGCCGTGAGGTTCACGCCCTCGCCCGAGACCTTTAACAATATTGCTTTCCACTACGACATCCTCGCGAAGCGCCTTCGGGAATTGGCATTTCTAAATAGTGGCGTCCGTATTTTTTTGAAGGATGAGCGCAGCGGTGAGGAAGCTTTATTCGCCTATGAGGGCGGACTCAGAGCATTTGTTGAGTTTTTGAACCAGAGTAAAACGCCGATTGCTAAGGTGTGTCACTTTCAGGCACAGGGCGAAGAAGGTGTGGAAGTTGAGGTGGCACTCCAATGGAATGATGGATTTCAGGAGGGGCTTTATTGCTACACCAATAATATTCCTCAGCGAGACGGGGGTACGCACCTCGCTGGGTTCCGCGCCGCTCTCACCCGGTGTTTAAATAATTATATTGAAAAAGAAGGGCTTGCGAAGAAGGCCAAGGTTTCGACAACGGGCGATGATGCGCGCGAGGGGCTTACGGCGATTGTGTCGGTGAAGGTGCCCGACCCCAAGTTTTCTTCTCAGACAAAAGATAAGTTGGTGTCGAGCGAGGTGAAAGGTGCGGTTGAACAGGCGATGAACCAGTTCTTCAGTGACTTTTTGATGGAGAACCCGTCAGATGCCAAGCTGGTTGTGGGAAAAATGATCGACGCCGCCCGCGCGCGTGAGGCTGCCCGCAAAGCTCGTGAGATGACGCGCCGAAAAGGCGCGCTTGATATTGCAGGTCTGCCCGGCAAGTTAGCGGATTGCCAACAACGTGACCCGGCGCTCAGCGAGCTCTACCTTGTCGAGGGGGACTCGGCCGGTGGCTCTGCCAAGCAGGGTCGTGACCGTAAGTTTCAAGCGATCCTTCCTTTGAAGGGAAAGATCCTGAATGTAGAGAAAGCGCGATTCGACAAAATGTTGGGATCGGCAGAGGTTGGCACGTTAGTCACGGCGCTCGGTTGCGGTATCGGTAAAGATGAATTTGATCCCGATAAGTTGCGGTACCACCGCATCATCATCATGACGGATGCCGACGTGGACGGATCGCACATTCGCACTCTGTTGCTGACGTTCTTTTTCCGTCAAATGCCTGAGTTGATCGAGCGTGGGCACGTCTATATCGCACAGCCGCCTCTTTACAAGTTGGCCCGTGGCAAACAGAGCCGATATCTGAAAGATGAGCCTGCGTTGGCGGAGTACCTCACTCAGTCTGCATTAGAGGACGCAGCAATTGTGACAACGGAAGGCGCACCACCACTGTCTGGCGAGCCTCTGGCCGAACTGGTGGCGTCTTACCAGGGCGTGCAAGCAGACGTGGAGCGATTGGCGCGGGTTTATCCGCGTGACGTGATGTGGCCAATGATGATAGTGCCGGCCCTGTCTGTCGAAGACCTTCAGGAAGAGGCTAAGGTTCAGGCCTTCTGTGAGGTGTTAAGTGAGCACTTACTTACCTCTCAAGACAAGACAGTTGGGTACGACGTGTTTATGCGGCAGGATCCCGAGCGTGGATTCTTTTATCCGGTTGTGCGTCGCACCGCTCACAGTGTTGCGTCGGACACGGTATTGGGGAGGGGCTTTTTTGGCTCCGCAGAGTATCTCGCCCTTCGTCGTTTAGGGGATCAACTCTCAGGCCTCATCGAGCCCGATGGGTACTTCCAGCGTGGTGAGAAGCGCTTCGAGGCGCAAGATTTTGCGGCTGGTCTTGATTGGCTGTTGGCAGAGGCCCGAAAAGGCTGCTCGATTCAGCGATATAAGGGACTCGGTGAAATGAACCCCGAGCAACTATGGGAGACCACGATGGACCCGGAGGCTCGGCGCATGTTGCAGGTCACGATTGAGGACGCCTTTATGGCGGATCAAATGTTCTCCACGTTAATGGGTGATGACGTTGAACCGCGTCGCGAGTTTATTGAGCAAAACGCATTGGCGGTTGCTAACCTCGATATCTAGAGACCGATTGATTGTGCCGGTCGCTTTGTCAGTGGCGTGGCCTATGCATCAGAAAGTATGACGAGACCGAGCAGAGTTTGTTCAAAAACAAATTGAACACGGCGCTCGCTCATAGTGGCTTTCTGCAGCGTTACCCGTCATTAGCAAGCGTTTTCGATCTGCTACCCGCCGCGGGCAGGGGTCTCGAATTGTCCGCAGCATCCTGTTGGTCGCCAGATGCTATTCGTTTCCTGTCGTCTGAAAGACGGCCCTGCCTGGCACCGTCCAGTTCTTCTACCCGCATCACTTCAATATCGGGTTCAATTGGAGCGAGCGCCTCGGGAAAGTTTTTATTGGCCCGATTCGACAGCGACTGAAACCGGGCGACTTTTCCCGCCAGCCCCTGTTTACCTTGCACCGCTCGGACCGCATCGTTGTATTTATTGGCTGTCGTCGAAAGTGAGGCACCTAACGACAACAACCGTTCTCCCAGCAGACAAACTGTGTTGTAAATATCCCCCGCCCGCTCGCTGATTTCACGCGCCTCGCGATTGCTGTGTTCGATCATCCACAAGTTGGCGACCGTGCGCAAAATGGGCATTAAAGTGGTGTGAGAGACTAGGACCACGTTCTTTTGGTAGCCGTGATTGAATAATTCTCGCTGGCTACGCATGACTTCAATATAGGCAGGCTCGACAGGCATGAACATCAGTACAAAGTCCGGGCTCTCCATACCTGGCAGGTTTGCGTAATCCTTGGCGGACAGGGCATCGATGTGCTGTTTGACCGCCTTCCCGTGCGCTTCGAGTGCTGCAGTCCGCGCAGCATCACTCTCTGCCGTCACCGCACGCTCGTAATCGACCAGCGACACTTTACTGTCGATCACCAGATTCTTGCCTTCCGGGAGCCGAATCACGAAGTCCGGCAAATGGCGGTCCCCGCGTTCATCCTTGATCGACACTTGGGCGTCGTAATGCTCACCTCGCCGAAGGCCAGCCAGTTCCAGCGTCTTCTCAAGCTGGGCCTCGCCCCAATTCCCGACAAGCTTTTTGTCTCCTTTCAGAGCGCGGGTGAGATTTTGTGCTTCGCCTGACATCGATACACCCACGGATTCGAGGTGTTTGATTTGTTCAGAGAGTGAAGCGCTGTTGCGAACCATGTCCGTATGAACCTGGTTCACTCGCGTTTGAAACTGATCAATCTTTTCGGCGAGCGGCTTAAGCAAGCTATCAAGGCTTTTCTGATTCGTTGTCTCCAGTGCCTTACCAGAAGAGGCCAGCAGCTTTTGTCCAATGACCTCGAGCTCGGTGCGCAGAGCGGCGCGGGATTCCTCGACCCACTTCATCTGCGATTCGTGGTGCATTCCTCGCTCTGCCAGCGTTGCGGTTTGAGCGCTCAGCTGCGCTTTGAGCGTTGAATAGTCTTCTAATAATTGTGTGCGCTCTGCCTCCGCCGCTTCAGCCCGCTCTGTTGCTAAAGACGCGGCTGTGCGTTGCGCGGCGACCTCCTGCTGTAGCGCATCCCGTTCAACTCTTTGTTTGCGGAGCTGCACGAGGGAGACGCCTAAACCGGCGACACAAGCCGCGGTGATGCCGAGCCAGAATAGGGCAGAGCCTGTCATTCGGCGGCGGCTAACAACGCCAAATCTGCAAGCTGGGTGAAGAGCTGACGCAACCGGCTCAGCAGCCGATACCGGTTTCGTTTTTCATCCGGGTTGTCACTGTTCACCATGACATGTTCAAAGAACGCATCAACCGGATCCCGTAGCTTCGCCAGCTCATCGAGTGCCGCTTGATATTCGCGCGCAGCCAGAAGGGGTTTGATGGCCGTATCGACGGCGTTTACTGCGCCATGGAGTTCGGTCTCGGCTTGCTCTGTGAAGAGTGAGGCATCCGCGTCTTCATCGTCCAGCGAATCGGCTTTCGCGAGCATATTGGCAACGCGCTTGTTGGCAGCGGCCAGCTGCTTTGCGGTTTCCGTTTGCGCGAATTGCGCGAGCGCCCTGACGCGCAGGTCAATATCGAAGAGGTCAGTTGCTTCGGTGGCCAGTACCGCGCGCAGCACCGACACGTGAATACCCTCTTCGTCGTACCAGCTACCCAGGCGGTCCAGGGTGTACTGCAAGACGGTGGCGACCGTGTCTGGCTCCAGTTCGGCGGCGTGCTGAGAGACCGCTGTTTCTAGCAGCGCTTGCAATGAGGCGGGTGTTTGTAGGTTGATCAGTATTCTGATTACAGCCAGAGACGCCCGACGGAGCGCGAAGGGGTCTTTTGATCCTGTTGGCGGCTGACCTATCCCGAAAATACCAACCAGCGTATCGAGTCGATCTGCCAGTGCCACGGCAGCGGCCTCCGCCGTATCCGGGAGTGAATCCCCCGCAAAGCGCGGGTAATAGTGCGACTCAATCGCTGCAGCGACATCGAGATCTTCACCGTCATGCACCGCATATTGCCGACCGGCAATGCCCTGCAGATCCGGAAATTCCAGCACCATCTCCGAGACAAGATCACACTTTGAGAGCTGCGCCGCTCTCGCGGTGATGTGCTGGTTGGCGCCGATCACCTTAGCGATCTCCGTGGCCAACTGCGTGATGCGCTCGGTTTTATCAAGCAAGCTGCCGAGCTTGTGTTGAAAGACCACGCTGCTCAAACGGCTCTGCCGCGAGGCGAGAGGTGTCTTTTTGTCATTGCTGAAGAAAAAGGCGGCATCGCTCAAGCGCGGTCGGATGACACGCTCGTTGCCGGAGATCACTTCAGAGGGCTGTTGGCTATCGATATTGGATACCGTAATAAACGCGGGTAACAATGCGCCGTCTGATTCGCGGGTCAGATGAAAATATTTCTGGTGAGTCTTCATGGCTGAGATCAGCGCCTGAGAGGGCACTTCGAGAAACGCTTCGTCAAAGCTGCCGCGCAGAGCAGTCGGCCACTCGACCAGCCCTGTTACCTCATCCAGAAGATCATCGGCCAGCGCAACAGACTCCCCGGGCGCAGCCAATGCGTTGACCTGTTGCGCAATCAGATCGCGTCGTTCCGTGGTAGCGCAGAGCACGCGCGCTGATTTCAGCGTCTCCTGATAGTCACCGGGTGATGCGATCGGGACCGGCATATTGTGGTGAAACCGGTGTCCGCGGCTTTCCCGGCTGCTGCTCAAATTAAACAGCGACAGCGGTAGCACTTCATCACCCAATAACAGCACAAGCCATTGCACCGGCCTGAGGAACTCGTCTCGGGACCGACCCCAACGCATACGCTTGGAGACGGGAATCCCGGTGACGGCGCGCGCGACAATGTCGGGAACGACCGAGGCGGCCTCGGCGCCTTGCTGTGACACATGCGCAACGATGCGCTCTATACCCTGCTCTTCGATGATTTCCAGTGCTTCAGGGGCGACACCTTGTTTTCGTGCGAAGCCTTCCGCTGCTTTGGTCCACTGGCCGCTTTCATCTTTTGCGGCGGATAGCGGCGGTCCGACCACAGTGCTATTCAGATCCGGGCCCTTTGTGACCAGCCCCTGCACCAGTACCGCGAGCCGACGTGGGGTCGAAAAGTCGTCGACCGAGTCAAAGGACAACCCATGCCCGGTCAGGCCTTCGGTAATGCTCTGGCGCAGCGCACGCACCATTCCTGTTATTTCGCCTGCGGGGAGCTCTTCGGTGCCCAGTTCAAACAGTAAGTCCGCGGTACTCACGCTTCACCTGCCTGCTTTGCTTCCAGCTGTTGGAGTGCCGCCGCGGCAAGATCGGGGTCGGCTTGCGGGAATCCGAGTGCACCGCGCGCAGCAACGTAGGCTTCCGCGGCGGCTCTCGCGAGTGTGCGCACGCGCAAGATGTAGCGTTGACGCTCAGTGACACCGATAGCATGCCTAGCGTCGAGCAGATTGAAGGTATGAGAGGCTTTCATAACGTGCTCGTATGCTGGTAAGGGCAATTGGTTTTCCGCCAGCCGGGTCGCCTCTTTTTCGCAGAACTCGAATTGTGAAAACAGATAATCAACGTCAGCCTCGCGAAAGTTAAAGGTCGACATTTCGACTTCGTTTTGGTGATACACATCACCATAGGTCACGGTGCCATTTGGGCTGTTGGCCCAGACGAGGTCATAGACCGACTCCACCCCTTGTAAATACATGGCGATTCGCTCAAGGCCGTATGTGAGCTCGCCCGTGACCGGATAGCATTCAAGTCCACCGGCCTGCTGGAAGTAGGTGAACTGGCTGACTTCCATGCCGTTCAGCCAGACCTCCCAGCCCAAACCCCATGCGCCGAGTGTGGGAGATTCCCAGTTGTCTTCAACGAAGCGGATGTCGTGTACCAGCGGATCGACACCTAGCGCGTAGAGGCTGCCCAGGTAGAGATCCTGGAAGTCAGCCGGTGAGGGTTTCATGACAACCTGAAACTGATAATAGTGTTGGAGCCGATTAGGGTTTTCGCCATAACGCCCGTCAGCGGGCCTCCGGCTAGGTTGAACATAGGCCGCGTTCCAGTTTTCCGGCCCCAGTGCCCTGAGAAAGGTCGCGGGGTGGAAGGTCCCAGCGCCGACTTCCATATCCAGAGGCTGCAAGACCACGCAGCCTTTCTGGGCCCAGTACTCCTGCAGCCGTAAAATAACCTCTTGAAATGTCGCAGGCGCCACTGAAAGATCCAATCTTGATGGGGGGCGTTAGTATAACTGCGTTGCCCGCGCCATAATCAATTTTCCAGTTACACACCGCCATGGTTGCCCTTTGTTATGCCCAATTCACCGAAACCGATGTGGCTGGAATGGACCGTTATCTCGCTTATTCATGTGATGCTGGTCGTTACCACTCGACTCCCCATTCGGTGGTCGCGCGCATTGGGCCGGTTCGTCGGGGCGGGGTTGTATCGTTTCAATCACCGGATGAGATGGGTGGCGATCAGAAACCTCGAGCTTGCGTACCCGCAATGGTTCACAGCACAGCGCACCGAGGTCGCGAAGCGGAGCGTTCAGGCGACGGGTGAGCTCATGGCCGAAATGGGCCGTTTATGGGACCAGCCTTGGGAAAGAACTGAGAGCATGATCGAGTTTGACGGGCTTGAGTGTCTGCAAAATCCGCTGAGAGAAGGTCGCGGTGTCATCGTTTTGGGACCGCACTTGGGAAATTGGGAGCTCTTGGGGATGTACCTCGCCACCATCGGAGATCTGGTTGCCCTCTATGAACCGCTGGCGTTTAAAAAGTTGGATCGGTTGGTGCATCGTGGCAGGCAGCAGACTGGCGGTGAATTGGTGCCCACAACGCCGCGGGGCATCGCCAAGCTCGTGCAGTCTGTTCGCGCGGGCGGAATCACCGGAATTCTGCCAGACCAGGTACCCGCGAATGAAAATGCGGGTGTTAACGCTCCCTTTTATGGCGTGCCCTGCTTTACGGCCTCTTTGGCCAGTAATCTGATCAAAAAGTCGGGTGCTGCGCCCGTCACTGGCGCGATGTTTCGCACGCCTTCTGGTTTCCGCGGGGTTTTTCGCCCTGCCGAGCCAGGCGTTGCCAGCACTGACCAAGTTGAAGCTGTCACGGCGATCAATCTGAGCGTGCAGAAGTTGATTGAAGGCAATGAGGCCCAATATCAATGGCAGTACAAACGTTTTCGATGTCGCCCCGCCGATGGCGTTGAGCATTACAACTGGAATGCTTTTCCCATTGATTGCCAATAGGAGATCAGCATGACGCGCTTCACAGGTAAGGTTATTGCAGGTCTCATTGGTTTTTTGGCCTTTGGACCAGCAGGATTGCTGTTTGGCCTCGTGCTCGGGCACGCCTTTGATCAGGGGTTGTGGCGGGCGCTACAGCTGTCAGGGCCCGAGGCTGTGCACATTATGCGCGAGCAGTTTTTTGAGACCACCTTCACGTTGCTGGGTTTCGTCGCGAAAGCGGATGGTAGGGTTTCTGAGGCTGAAATCGCGCAGACAGAGTCTTTGTTTACACAACTTCGTTTGACTGCTGCACAACGTCGAACGGCGATTGAACGATTTAAGACGGGCTCAGCTTCCGGGTTCGATCCGGCACCGACCGTCCACCAGTTTACGCAGTGTCTCGGCCCCCGTCGTCAGGCACAGCGGACACTCATGGCGATGTTAGTGGGTATAGCGCTCGCTGATGGTAGCTTTTCTGAGAAAGAGCGCGCCGCGATTTACCGTTTAGCTGACTTGCTGGGGTTGCCGCACAAAGATGTTGCTCAGCTTATCTCTATGGCCAATGCTCAGGCTCAGTTTCAGCAGGGTCGGTACAGAAGTACGGGTGGTGGACACGGTTATTCTGCTGCAAGTCGTGAAGCGTCGCAGCTTGAAACTGCCTACGCCGCACTGGGGATTGACGCGAGTGCCAGTGATTCAGAGATTAAACGGCGTTATCGGAAATTAATGAGCGAAAACCATCCCGATAAGCTCATGGCAGAGGGGGTCCCCGACGAGCTACTCAAGGTGGCGACGGAACGCTCTCAGGAAATCACTGCTGCTTACGACGTCATACAGAGTGCTCGGGGTTTAAAGTAATCGTATTCCCTGTTGGCACCGGCGATGTGTGCGTCAGTCTCGCCAGAAAGCGGGAGTAAGTAATACCAACAGCGTGAATACTTCTAACCGTCCCATTAACATGGCGAGGCAGAGGATCAATTTCCCCGTTTCACTCACCGTAGCGTAATGACTTGCTACTTCACCGAGACCTGGGCCGAGATTGTTCATGGTCGCGACTACAGCAGAAAAAGCCGAGATAAAATCCAGATCGGTGGCCAGTAGCCCCAGCCAAATCAATACGAAACAAAACATATAAACCGCGAAGAAACTCCACACTGCACTGATGACCTCTGTTTGGACTCTTCGTGAGTCCAATTTCAGAGGAATTACGGCGTTAGGGTGCAGCAACTGCCGCAACTCTCGCACGCCCTGTTTGAAGATGAGCAAAATCCTCATAGCCTTCATGCCTCCGCCAGTGGATCCGACACAGCCGCCCATGAAGCTCAGCATCAATAGAAAGACGGGTAAAAACAACGGCCAGACTGAAAAGTCTTGCGTGGTGAAGCCTGTGGTGGTGGCAATCGATACCGTCTGGAATACACCGTGGATGAGGCTGTCTTCGTAGCTCAGTGCTTCGGTGTAAAGCAGGAGGCAACACACTATAGCGGTGGCCAGGCCGATCACGGCGATGAAGAAAGCTGCCTCCGAGTCACGCGCATAAAGACGGATATCACGCCGCTGTATCGCCAGAAAATGTAATCCGAAATTGATCCCTGACAGCAACATGAAAACAGAGCTCACGAGAAGCACGGCATTTTCTTGGTAATAGCCTAAACTGGCATCGTGAGTTGAGAAGCCTCCGATTGCCACCGTAGAAAAAGCGTGGCACAACGCATCAAAGGCCGGCATCCCCGTTGCTAGATAAGCTAGCGCACAGGCGATGGTCAGTAACAAATAAATACCGAACAGCGCTTTGGCGGTACCGGTTATTCGTGGTGTCAGTTTGCGGTCTTTGGATGGACCTGCGCTTTCTGCACGATAAAGCTGCATGCCGCCGATGCCGAGCATGGGCAGAACGGCCACTGCCAGAACAATAATTCCTATTCCTCCCAGCCACTGGAGGAACTGGCGATAAAAAAGAAGGGACTGCGGTAACGCATCGAGGCCGGTGATAACGGTAGCGCCTGTTGTTGTCAGTCCGGAAATCGACTCGAAAATGGCTTCGGTGGGGGAGAGATCGACCTGAGGGGCAAGCCACAACGGTATGGCGCCAAACAAGCCAAGGACCAGCCAAAATAAAGCGGTTACGACAAAGCCGTCGCGTATGCTGAGGTCTCTCGTCAGGTGCCGCGTTGGTAGCCACATGATGACCCCTGAAAAGAGCGTGGTAGCAAACCCCGTAGCAAATGCCGCGTCCGTTCCATCACCCGCTATTAACCCTATAAAAAGTGACGGCAACATCGTCGTGCTGAATAAAATCAGCAGCACCCCGATGATTTTAAGGGCCATTGCGAACTGCATTAAATAAAGCCGAAACCCACCGCAAATAATTTCTCTACAGCTGAGATCTGAGTGCGGTCGGTGAGGAAAAGGATCACATGGTCGTTGGCTTCAACTACAACATCGCCGTGGGCGATCAGCACCTCTTCGCCTCTCAAGATTGCGCCAACGGTCACACTCGAAGGCAGGTTTAACTCGTCTAATCTTCGTCCGACCACCTTGGAAGACCGGGCGTCACCATGAGCTGTCAGCTCAATTGCTTCTGCGGCGCCTCTGCGAAGCGAATGGACGGCGCTGATGTCTCCCTGCCGCACATGCATGAGAAGGCTGCTAATCGTCACCTGTTGTGGAGAGATGGCAATGTCTATGTCATCACCTATCAGGTCCGCATACGCAGCATTGGTTATCAGCGTAATGACTTTTTTAGCGCCGAGTCTTTTGGCGAGCATTGACATCATGATGTTGGATTCATCGTTATCAGTCAGCGCACAAAAGACATCTGTGTTCTCAATGTTCTCTTGTTTTAATAGCAGGGGCTCATTACCGCTTCCATGAAGCACAATGGTGTCTTCCAGTAAGTCGGAAAGCGTCCTGCAGCGTTCGTAGGAGCGCTCAATAACCTTAACTTGGTATCGCCGCTCCAGCCGTTGCGCAAGGGTTGCCCCAATGTTTCCTCCTCCTACGATCATGACCCGATGGTAGGGCTTATCGATTTTACGAAGCTCTGACGTGACTTCGCGGATGTGTTCCCTTGCGGCGATAAAAAACACTTCGTCGTTGGGTTCAACTACGGTTGTTCCCTCTGGGATAATTGGGTCACCTCCCGCACGGAATATCGCTGCCACACGGGTGTCAACTCTTGGCATGTGCTCTCGAATTTCCTGAAGCTCGCGGCCGACTATCGGCCCGCCGTCCAGTGCTTTGACGGCAACAAGACGGATGCGCCCACCAGCAAAATCCAACACCTGCAGCGAACCCGGGTTCGCTATTAACTGCTCGATGTTAGTCGTGACGAGTTGCTCCGGCCCAATGATCACGTCGACAGGGATGGCCCCGGATTCGAACAGAGCTTGATGCTCAACGAGGTAGTTTGCGGAGCGGATTCGGCTAATTTTGGTGGGTGTTCGATACAGCGTAAAAGCAACGGAGCAGGCGAGCATATTGATTTCATCGCTGTCCGTTACCGCGATGAGCATATCGGCATTTTCAGCACCTGCATCCATGAGTGTGCTGGGATGTGCGCCGTTTCCTAAAACGGTCCGAACATCCAGCCGCTCTGCAAGACGTTTGAGAGTCGACGTTTGCTCGTCAACGACGGTGATGTCGTTCTTTTCGTCAGCAAGGTGCTCGGCAAGCGTGCCGCCGACTTGTCCCGCTCCGAGGATAATGATTTTCACCGGCCTCTGGACCCTCCCAACGACCCGCCGCCACCTTAAACCATCTCAATCCTGCCACGCCATGTGGATTAGTCACGTTAGTCGCCAGAACGACATGCGCTTTACGTTTTGGGCTTTCTTATCAGGGAAAAGAACAGGCCATCGCCCCCGGTTTTGTGGGGCAATAATTGCCAGCCTTTCTTTGTTGCCAGGCCCTGCCCTAGCGAGATGTTCTCTACAGTGCAGTCATTTGCCAAGTTGAATGTCTCAATGACGCTATCGTTTTCTTGTTCGAGCAGCGAGCAGGTGACGTAAAGCAAGCGGCCGCCAGGCTTTAAGAGCGGCCATAAACCCTTCAGGATCGCGAGCTGCTGGCTCGTAAAAGAGGCGATGTCTCCAGCTTGCCTGAGAATCTTGATATCAGGGTTACGCCGCATTACCCCAGTTGCAGAGCAGGGCACATCAGCCAGTATCGCATCGAGGCTTTCGGGTAGGAGCGCCGCGGGTGGTTTGCTGGCGTCAGCGATTAGCATCGTCGTGCGTAAGCCCAGCCGGTCACAGTTTTCTTGGATACGTTGCATTCGAGATTCAGAGATATCCATAGCGATAAGTTCTTTGAGTGCGGGTTGTATCTCTAGAAGGTGGCAAGCTTTCCCTCCCGGAGCCGCACAGGCGTCAAGGATACGTTCGCCTTCTTTTGGTGCCAGTAACGCGCCGGCACACTGAGCAGAAATGTCCTGTACGCTCGCCCAGCCCTCAGCAAAGTGGGGGAGCTCCGCAACATCCATAGGTGATGAGAGCACAAGCCCGTCATCACCGGCATTTGCTGTCGATACAGTGGCTCCGGCCTCGGTCAGGGTGGCGGCATAGTGATCCCTGTCTGTCCGCTGACGGTTTACGCGCAGGGCCATGGGGGGCTTGCAGCGCGCAGCCTCGGCAATTTGAACGATGTTTTCTGGATACTGTTCAGCCAGACTGTCGTAAAGCCAGTCGGGTAAGGCGTATTCTGCTGCCTTTGTCAGTTCGTCAGACCAGTTGAACTCCTGTCTTTGGTGAGACCGAAGTACACCATTAACCAGACCCTTCGCCCACGGCTTTTTAAGCTCTCGAGTACTGCTCACGGTCTCCGATAAGACGGCGTGGGCTGGTGTCCGCAGGTGATCCAGTTCGTAGATGCCGATGCAAATAAGTGCCCATATGTCTTGATCTTTCCTGCGGATCGGTTTGTCTAGATACCGCTCCACTACTGATATCAGGTAGGGCCACTCTCGTAAGGTGCCGTATACCAGTTCTTGACACAGTGGACGCCGTCTCTCATCCAGCTTTGACAGCATGTCGTGAAAAAAGTGGTTGAGGGATTCTCCGCAAAGTACGCGATAAATGGTCCGGGCGGCCGCGGCTCGTGGTGAGCCCATTGTCATAGGATCGGTCCGGGGCTGAGCCGTACACCTGGTCTCAGGCGTTCACGATGCCCATTAATCAGCGTCGTGACAGGTTGTGCTTTCGCGCCAGGCAGTTGTGCTTCGGTGATAACCAGCACCCCGAGCGCACAGCGCACCCGTAAGCCGCGCTCATCCGCCGATAGAATTTCACCTGTTTCACCGGAAGGCGTATCCGTTTCAGTGTGTGCTGCGAGGATTTTGAGCCGGTCCTCACCCAGTAAGGTGTAGCAAGCTGGAGTGGGGTGAAAAGCCCGGATACGCCGCCAAATCGTATCGGCACTCTCGCTCCAATCGATGGCGCTCTCGGCCTTATCGATTTTGTGGGCGTAGGTAGCCAGGTCGTGTTGCTGTGGTGTCGCTGCCGCGAGAAGCGATTCGATGTGGCTAAGGTTTTCTAATAGTGCCGATGCGCCAAGAGCAGCCAACTCATCGAGTAGCCTGCCACCGGTATGGTCATCGCGGATAGGCATGCCATGCTTGGACAGCACAGGCCCGGTATCAAGCCCCGGCTCCATTGCCATAAGGCTGATACCAGTCTCGATATCTCCTGCTTCTATTGCGCGTTGCACTGGTGCCGCACCCCGCCAACGCGGAAGTAAAGAGGCGTGGACGTTGACGCAACCGAGCCGCGGTATGTCTAGAATTGCAGCGGGCAGAATGAGGCCATAGGCCACCACGATCATCAGGTCTGCAGAGAGATCGCTGAGTACTGCTGCCGCCTCCACAGATTTGAGTGAGTCAGGTTGCCAAATAGGCAGCTCGCTTTTTAGAGCAAGCTGTTTCACAGGAGAAGCGTGCAACTGTTTTCCCCTGCCTGCCCTGCGGTCGGGCTGAGTCATCACCGAGACAATTTCATGCTGGCTGTCGACTAACTGCTCGAGGTGCCGCGCCGCAAACTCAGGTGTGCCGGCGAATACCAGTTTAAGAGGTGCGGGCATTATCTAGGCGCGGCGCTTTTGGTCTTTCACTAGTTTGCTGCGGATCCTCTGTCGCTTTAACGGTGACAGGTAGTCTACGAATAATTTACCCTCCAAGTGGTCAATTTCGTGCTGCAAACAAATACTCATCAGCCCGTCCAAGCGCTCCGTAAAGGGCTCTCCCTCGCGGTTAAGCGCGGAAACCTCTATGGCCTTGGGCCTCTCAACGGTTTCATAGAACCCTGGCACCGAGAGACAACCCTCATCGTAGGTGCCCAAGGCGTCGTCAATCACCGTGATCTCGGGATTAATAAACACGCGCGGCTCGGACTGGTCCTCGGTCAAGTCCATCACAATGACTCGCTCGTGCACGTCAACCTGACTTGCCGCCAAGCCAATGCCTGGCGCCGCGTACATGGTGTCAAACATGTCTTCAATTAATTGCCGGATTCTCGCGTCTACATCGGACACGGGTTTTGCCCGGGTGCGTAGCCGCGGATCGGGAAATTCAAGAATGGGGAGTAGCGCCATAGAGAAGTTCCGGTCTGTCGGTTTAGTGTCGGTGAAAAGTGTTCGCATTTGGTATTGCTACCTGAACGGCCCGACCTCACGCTGAATTATACCGCGCCGTCTTTGTCGTTGGCCGCAACTGTTAACTGTGAGCAGTGGGCGAACGATCTCTTTGCTCGGATGCTATAGGGTGACGGCGCGCGACGTGAACAGTAAACAAGGGAGTGTGTACTGTGATCTTAAGCCAATGGATGGCGGCTCGTGGCGGCGTGGCCTCAAATCGTAGCCGTTTTGTCATCCTCGCCTTTGCCGCTGTGTTGTATTGTCTTGCTACTGCCGCGGTGGCGGAAGCACCTGTCGATCAACCGGTAAAGCTCAATCCGGATATTCCAATGACCTACACCGTTCAACCTGGCGATACGTTGTGGGGTGTGGCGGCTATTTATTTGCGAGACCCGTGGCGGTGGCGGGAGTTATGGTCAGAAAACCCTGACATTCATAACCCTCATCTCATCTACCCCGGCGATGAACTCAAACTTGTCTGGACCGATGGGATGCCTCGATTGAGACGGTCCGCGCCGAGGGAGGTCAAGCTATCTCCGAGCGCGCCCGTCGGCCTTGCGGGTTCGGCCATCCCCCCTGTACCGCAACACAGTATCGCGTCCTTCCGTCGCGAATATCGCATGGTTGATGTCGATACCCTGCTGAGCGCTGCGTAAATTGTTTCGGGTGGTGCCGGAAGATTAATCAGCGGACCCGGCGATGCTGTTTATTCGACGGGGGCGCTAACAGGCGAGGGACCTTATCAACTGGTGCGGCCATTTCAGTCGCTGAAAGACCCGTTATCAGGGGAGGATCTCGGGACCTTCGCGGAGGTATTGGGAGAGGCGATCGTGCTGGATACGAACAGCCGTCTGATGGCGGGCACCCCGGACTCAAAACTGATCAGGCTGGTAATCACTGAGGCGCGAGAAGAGATACGCGTTGGTGACAGGCTGTTGCCGGTGCATGAGAGCGGGGTACCGGCAAGATTTCAGCTGGGCCAACCAGATTTTCCTGTCGACGATGCTCACATTATCGCCGCGCGAAGTGGCAAGACACACATCGGTACTTCAGATGTCGTCGTGGTCAACCGCGGTCATCGCGACTCTCTTAAGGCCGGTGATCTCCTGGCCGTTAATCAAACAGGGCAGACTGTGATAGACCCTCTAAGTCAAACGGCAGTTCGCATGCCAGATAGCGAAGCTGGCGTGTTGGTCATTTTTGATGTCTACGAGCGAGCGAGTTTTGGCCTGGTATTAGAGGCGAGTCGGCCGCTTGCTGTGGGGGACAAAGTTAGCAGTTCCTGATTTGCAGGCGACTTACACCTGTGCGGGACACAGTAGGTTAAGGAAGGTAGCTCGATAACCCTTTGCTTTACGCAAAGAATGTGTGGGCTCGTCTCAAGGAAGAGCGATGGCACATCAGTTTGGACACGACCAGAGGCTGGATGCCGGATGGCTGGCGCTGACAAACAGACTCCACATAGAGGGCGCTCGTTATTTAGACCGGCTGCTGGAATCTTTCCCGACACCCGAAGCGATCATCAAGGGCCTTCATTGTGAGGCCGGCCGGGATGTGGTGATCGCTATCAAGCAGGCGTTTAGGCAGAGTACTCCTAATTTGTTATCGCGGGGCCTGACGGCCGAAGTCCCACTGTGGCTAGTGACGCCTCAGGATGTCGAATACCCGCCGCTGCTGGCTGAATGCGAGGACCGGCCGCCGTTCCTGTTCGTGCGTGGGGCGCTTGAGTGTCTCGGAGCGCGGACCCTTTCAGTCGTGGGAACACGGAAACCGTCGCTTGGCGGGCGCAAAGCGACTGCGGAGCTCACCGCTGCTGCCGTCTCTGCCGGCCAGGTCATTGTCAGCGGGCTGGCGTTGGGGATTGACGGTATTGCGCATCAGGCCGCACTACAAGCAGGAGGCGCCAGTATTGCGGTTTTGCCCTGTGGTATCGATCGAGTGTATCCGCGACGACACACCGCGCTGGCCGAGAGATTGATCAAGGTCGGCGCCGTCGTCAGCGAGTTCCCCTTGGGGACGCCCCCACGGAAACATCACTTTCATCGACGCAATCGCACGCTGTCGGGTTTCAGTATGTCGACGCTGGTCGTGGAGGCGGGCAGACCCAGTGGCACATTGCTTACCGCATCCGCAGCGGCTGATCAGGGTCGTGATGTCCTCACGCTGCCGTGGTCTATCTACCACGTCGGTGGAGCAGGCTGTCGTTATTTACTATCGGACGGCGCCACCTTGATTCAGTCAGCAGAGGATCTGCTAATCCATCTCGGTGTTCACGCCGTTGCTCATGTTGATGTCGCGGTCAGCGACGCCCTCGGCGAGGCGAGCGCCCGCTCTGATTCTGCCCATCAGCCCAAACTCGCGCGGCATGTGGTCGAGTCGGACCAGCAAATTCTGCTGAGGCTTTTGGGAGAAGAATCGCATTCGGCTGAAGCGTGTTCGATCGCATTGGGGTGGCACGTGGATCGGTGCTTGCAGGGTCTGTCCGAGCTGGAGATAGCCGGCAGGGTGGTAAGGGGGCCCCATGGGTACTGCGCACTGCCTTGAACCTGCTTTGGATGTTCGGCATGAATGGCGGTGCTCATCACCTCTAGGGTAAGGTGAGTCTCCCATTGCGGACGCGCTGACCTTTTGACACGTGCTGAATTATGACAAGTGAGTCGTTAGCCATTGCCCATGCCCATTGGCGTGCCCCGTACTTTGCATCGCTGTTGCAGCAGGGTGCTGTGGTCGCTTGTCCTGCCGAGGGTGTATGGGGGTTGAGCTGTGATCCCCATAACGAGGCAGCTGTCTACGATGTGCTGGCCATCAAAGATCGCTCAGTGAGTAAGGGTTTGATTGTGGTGGCAGATCGACCCGAGGTATTTGGCCCATTGTTGGATGCATTACCTATTGGTCAGCGCAATGTGATCATGGCTTCCTGGCCGGGCCCGAATACCTGGCTTGTCCCCCATTGTGGGCTGTTGCCCGAGTGGATCACGGGTGACAGTGAGGAGGTCGCCATTCGCGTGACGTCATCGCCTGCACTGTCCGCCGTGTGTCGTGCCTTCGGTGGGCCTTTGGTGTCGACCAGTGCCAATCCATCAGGTTTGCCGCCGCCTCATACGATGTGGGAGGTTCGGCGGTACTTCGGTCCAGCGATGCCTGCGATGCCGGGCGCTATTGACCCTGACGGCAAACCGTCAACAATACGACGAGCGGGTGATGGCATGGTCATTCGCGTTTAAATGAGTCGATAGAGAGAACGATAAAAAGACGAGGAGCATTCGATGAATGCGGCGGCAGTAGAAGCTTATCTCAGAGCTTTGCAAGACAGGATCTGTGAGACGCTTGAAACCATTGATGGGAGCGCAACCTTTGCCAAAGAGTCCTGGGATCGCCCGGAGGGTGGTGGCGGGATCAGCCGGGTGCTGGCAGAGGGTGATGTGATAGAAAAGGGCGGGGTGAATTTCTCCCACGTGGTGGGCGCGGGAATGCCAGCGTCTGCTACGCAGCATCGTCCGGAGCTCGCTGGCCGCAGCTTTCGCGCGATGGGGGTGTCCCTGGTCATTCATCCACGCAATCCCCATGCCCCGACGTCACACGCGAATGTTCGCCTGTTCATGGCCGAGAAGCCCGGCGAGGATCCGGTCTGGTGGATGGGCGGAGGGTTCGATCTCACTCCTTACTACGGTTACGAGGAAGACGCTGTCCACTGGCATCAGACTGCAAAGGCGGCCTGTGACCCCTTCGGCGCTGACACCTACTCGCGGTTCAAGCAATGGTGTGATGACTATTTTTATCTACCCCATCGACAAGAGCCTCGCGGCGTGGGCGGCCTCTTTTATGACGATTTAAACGAGTGGGGTTTTGAGCAAACCTTCGCCTTTATGCGCAGTGTGGGGGATGGTTTCTTGAGTGCCTATACGCCCATACTTGAGCGTCGCAAAGACACGCCCTTCTCCGAGGCACAGCGTCAATGGCAGTTGTATCGACGTGGCCGCTACGTGGAATTTAATTTGGTTCACGACCGGGGCACCCTGTTTGGATTGCAAACCAACGGCCGCACCGAGGCGATTTTGATGTCGTTGCCGCCTCTTGTGCGTTGGGAGTACGGCTACGCGCCCGAGGAGGGCACGGACGAAGCACGGCTGATGTCCGACTTTTTGCGGCCACGCGACTGGTTGGGCTTGGAGGGCTCGGCAGCAGCGCGCTAGCTGCAAGCTCATGAACTTCTTTATCAACAAAAGCCCGGCTCAATGAACGGACACCACGCACATCGTGGCGGCTGATCACTTTCCAGGACGATATGCCGTTGTGGGCAACCCGATTGCCCACAGCCGCTCCCCTTTTATCCACGCGAGCTTCGCCGAGCAGACGGATCGTCGCATTGATTACCGCGCTGAATGGGTCGCAATCGATGATTTTGAGCGCTGGGTCGCCGATTTTTTTGCGCAGGATGGCAGCGGGCTGAATGTGACCCTGCCCTTCAAAACGCGCGCTTTTGAGCTGGCAGATGAGGCGTCTGCCCGTGCGCAGTCGGCGGGCGCGGCGAATTTTCTGATGAAGAGCCCCGAGGGCCGGATCATTGCTGACAACACCGATGGCAAGGGGCTGGTGAGCGATATGACGGCGGGCGCGGGTTGGTCACTGGCAGGCAGGCGCATATTAGTCATTGGCGCCGGCGGCGCAGTGAAAGGTGTGATACCAGCCTTGCTCGAGTCCAGCCCGCAAAATATTTTGATCGTTAACCGTACCGCTGCGCGGGCCGCAACACTGGCTGATGGATGGCGCGCACAGGGCGCCCCGGTGCAGGGGGCGGGGTTGGAGGCCGCAGCATCTGGCGCCTGGGATGTCATCATTAATGGAACCAGTACCGGTTTGTCCGGAGGAATGCCCACGTTACCGGACGCTTTGGAATTGGCGTCGGGCTGTTGTTGTTATGACATGGCCTACGGCGATGAGCCGACACCCTTTATGCAGTGGGCGAAGGCAAGTGGGGCCACCGACGCGAGGGACGGGCTGGGCATGTTGGTTGAGCAGGCTGCCGAGAGTTTTTACTTGTGGCTTGGCCTTTACCCCGAGACCCGACCGGTCATCGAGTTGTTGCGTGCGACACCCAAGCGCGAGAGCTTAGTTTAAGGCGAGGTTAAGGATTGTCGTCCAAGTAGCGTTGTTTGAGCGACACGTAGCCTTGAGCGCTGTAGGGTAAAAATTGTATTTCCTGCTCTGTCAGTGGGCGAACCTCTCGAGCGGGACTGCCTGCGTAAAGGGTGTGGCTGCGTAGCCGCTTTCCCGGCGTCACTAGCGCACCGGCAGCAATCATGACTTCATCTTCCACGGTGACGTTATCCATAATGATCGCACCCATGCCCACCAGTACCCGGTCGCCCACCGTGCAACCATGCAGCAATGCCCGGTGCCCAATGGTCACATCCTCGCCGATATGCAGGGGAAAGCCGCCTGGGTTGTACGGCCCGTCGTGTGTGATGTGCAGGACCGTTCCGTCCTGAATGTTGGTGCGGGCACCGATGCGGATAACCTGAACGTCACCGCGCATCGCTGCGTGCGGCCACACGCTCACATCATCGCCGAGTGAGACGTCACCCATCACGACGGCGGTGGGATCCACCATGACTCGCTCACCCAGTGTTGGCGACACGCCAATGACGTGGCGAATGTTGTCTTCTCCGCGAAAAGAGCCCGTGCTCACTATTTTGTCTCCAATGTTGCGCCAGGACGGAACCCAGCTACCACTCATCCTATCGGCGGCGAGCGGATTGCGCGCCGTCGCTTCAAGATTGCTACACTTTCTAAGCGTTCTGTTACCAGGCGCCTGAGGAAAGCGGAGCGAGTATGTCGGATTCAGACACGGAACCCAAATCGAGACCCCGGTTTGTGGCTGGGGCAGTTTGTCCCAGTTGTCGGGCGGTTGATCGCATGGTGATTGATGCCCAGGGGGACCATCGGCGTTGCATCGCCTGCGACTTTATCGAAGCACGCCCTGAGGCACCCGATGCGCTACCCGCCACCCGCGTCACGCGCGCATCAGCGCGCCGCGTTGAAACACCCTCAGAGGCGGTGAAACTGCTTGATAATTAGAAAAAATTATAACTATATAATCTTATGGTATAACCCCCGCTTATGGGGAGAATTCGTAAAAAGCATTGGCATTCATGTGCACTTGGCACGACCATACGCGCCGTTCGCGGGCTGTGATCTTTTGCCCATGGATTTTGCAGCAACTTCGCTATAATCCCGGCGCTTTTTGAGCCCCCTCAGTGGCACGGGGTCAAGCGCCACGCACAAATTTGGAGTACGCGCGTAATGGGGAAACGTGTCTCAGGGCTGGCTTTGGCGTTGTTATCGCCGATGTTGGTTGCACAGAATCAGGTCAATATGTCGCCTGGCGTGACGGAAATCGGCGCCGACATTTTTGAGCTTCACATGCTCATTATGTGGATCTGCGTGGTGATCGGTATCGCCGTCTTTGCCGTGATGTTCTACTCCATCTACGCGCATCGCAAGTCCAAGGGCCATCAGGCGTCACAGTTCCACGAGAGCACAAAGGTCGAAGTGGCCTGGACGGTCGTGCCTTTTCTCATTCTGATTGCGATGGCTGTTCCCGCGACGTCGACGCTCCTCGAGGTTTACGACAACGACGAAGCAGAGCTGGATATTCTGATTACCGGCTATCAGTGGAAGTGGAAGTACGAGTACCTCGATGAGTCTGGCGAACCCGTGGCGTTCTTCTCTAACCTCGCGACAGCTCAGGAAGAGATTTACAACACCGCGCAAAAGGGCGAGAACTATTTGCTCGAGGTCGATGAGCCGCTGGTGATTCCTACCAACACCAAGGTCAGATTTCTCATCACCGCTAACGACGTCATTCATTCATGGTGGGTGCCTGAAATCGCCGTTAAGCGCGACGCTATCCCGGGCTTCATTAACGAAGCGTGGACCCGCGTCCCAGAAGAGGGCATCTACCGCGGTCAGTGCACCGAGTTGTGTGGTGCCTACCACGGATTTATGCCCGTTGAAGTTCACGCCGTGTCTCGTCCCGAGTTCGACGCGTGGATGGCGGCAAAGCGCGGTGCCGCTGTCGCCCAGAGCCAGCTTGCCATGCAAACACTGTCTGTCGACGACCTGATGGCTAAGGGCAAGGCGGTCTACGACAGCTCTTGCCTCGCCTGCCATGGCGCGCAAGGCCAAGGTGGTATTGGTAATGCGATTGCCGGGAGCCCTGTTGTGTTGGGCGATATTGCAACCCATATGGCTATCGTCGCCAAGGGTGTCTCGGGTACGGCGATGCAGGCATTCGGTGGTCAGCTTAACGATGTCGATATGGCGGCTGTGCTCACCTATCAGCGCAATGCATTTGGTAACAACACGGGCGATGTCGTCCAGCCCGGCGATATTGCCGGCATGAACAACGGTTAAGGGGGCAACACAAGATGGGTGATCATCATCACGGACCCGCTCAGGGCATCACGCGCTGGCTGTTTACCACGAATCACAAGGACATCGGCACGATGTACCTGTGGTTTTCTTTTGCCATGTTCCTGCTTGGCGGGTTCTTCGCCATGGTTATTCGCGCCGAGCTGTTTCAGCCCGGCATGCAGTTGGTGGAGCCCGGTTTTTTCAATCAGATGACGACATTGCACGGCCTGGTGATGGTTTTTGGCGCCATCATGCCGTCCTTTGTGGGGCTCGCTAACTGGCTGATCCCGATGATGATCGGTGCGCCTGATATGGCGCTGCCGCGCATGAACAACTGGAGCTTTTGGATACTGCCCCCCGCGTTTCTGATGCTCGCCTCAACACTTTTCATGGAAGGTGGCGCGCCGGCCTTTGGCTGGACTTTTTACGCGCCGCTATCCACGACCTACGCGGCGCCTTCGGTGACCTTCTTTATATTCGCCATCCACATTCTGGGCGTGTCCTCGATCATGGGCTCGATCAACATCATCGCAACGGTGATGAACATGCGCGCCCCGGGCATGACTTACATGAAGATGCCGCTGTTTGTTTGGACCTGGCTGATTACCGCGTTCCTGTTGGTTGCGGTGATGCCAGTGTTAGCTGGCGCGGTGACCATGATGCTGATGGATATCCACTTCGGCACTAGCTTTTTCAGCGCCGCGGGTGGCGGTGACCCCGTACTCTTCCAGCATATCTTCTGGTTCTTTGGGCACCCCGAGGTGTACATCATCATCTTGCCGGCATTTGGTGTGGTATCGCAGATTATTCCGGCCTTCTCTCGTAAGCCGCTATTTGGTTATGCCTCGATGGTTTACGCGACGGCTTCGATTGCCTTTTTGTCGTTCATCGTCTGGGCGCATCACATGTACACCGTTGGCATGCCGGTCGCGGGTGAGTTGTTCTTTATGTATGCGACGATGCTGATTGCGGTGCCGACCGGTGTCAAAGTCTTCAACTGGATCTCGACGATGTGGCGCGGTGCGCTCAGCTTCGAGACACCGATGTTGTTCTGCATCGGATTCTTGATCCTGTTCACCCTGGGCGGCTTCACCGGCCTGATGCTGTCGATTGCTCCAGCTGACTTCCAATACCACGATACTTACTTTGTGGTGGCGCACTTCCACTACGTGATGGTGGCGGGCGCGGTATTCTCGATGACGGCAGCCGTTTACTACTGGTTACCCAAATGGTGTGGCCGTATGTACAACGAAGCGATGGGTAAGACGCACTTTTGGATTTCCTTCATCGGTTTCAACATCACCTTCTTCCCGCAGCATTTTGTGGGATTGGCGGGCATGCCGCGCCGTATTCCGGATTACGCGTTGCAGTTTGCAGATTTCAATATGATGTCGTCGATCGGCGCCTTCATCTACGGCGCTTCTCAGCTGCTCTTCCTCTACAACGTGATTGCCACCATTGTTGCAGGCAAGCCCGTGAGCGATGAGAAAGTGTGGGACGGCGCAGAGGGTTTGGAGTGGACCGTGCCGACGCCAGCCCCTTATCACACCTTCGAAGAGCCACCGCTGGTGCCTAAGCCCGCGGGCACCATCTAACGCTCGCGGTCAGGTGGGGGTCTGAGGTGAGCAGTTTGCGATTGAGTCGCGTACCCGCAATCGACACCGCGTTGAAGCTGGTGGCGGTTGCGGTGGCGATGTTCGCCTTTGTATTCGTCGTGATGGTGCCGCTGTATAACGTCTTGTGCGACGCGCTGGGCATCAACGGCAAGACGTCAGGTCAGGCGTATACCGCTGTGCCGGTCGCCGTCGACGAGAGCCGCGAGGTGACCGTTCAGTTCGTTGCGATCAATAACGACGGTATGCCCTGGTCGTTTGCACCAGAAACCCGCGTCATGCATGTTCACCCGGGCGCGGCAAATGGCGTTGTCTTCTCCGCGGTGAATCCCACAGACCACAGCATGGTGGCTCAGGCTATACCGAGCATTTCGCCGAGTCGAGCCGCGGCCTATTTTCATAAGACCGAGTGTTTTTGCTTTGATCAGCAAGCGCTCGCGGCGCGTGACGGTGCCGACATGCCGTTGCAATTTATTGTGGATCAGGAGCTACCTCGCGACATCCACACGATTACGCTTTCATACACACTGTTTGACGTTACCGGCACGGTGACGGACGGGCTCGCGGCGCGCTAGCCCGACTGAGGAGAGAAAAATGTCCAGTTCATCATCCGCTTCAGCCGGCCACGAAAAATATTACGTCCCCGAGTCGTCAAGTTTGGCGGTCAGAGCAACGATTGGCCTGATCCTGTCTGTGTTTGGTGCCGCCCTGGTACTGAATGACATGACTTATGGCAGTGGCGGTGAGTCGAGCAATTCGGTCTGGGTGCTCACTGCAGGTCTTGTGTTCTTTGTGTTTACCTTGGCGAGCTGGTTTGGCACGGCGATTCGAGAAAATCTGGCCGGTATGAATAGCGGCCAGCTACATCAGAGCTATGTGCTGGGCATGTTTTGGTTCATCTTTTCCGAGGTGATGTTTTTCGCGGCGTTCTTTGGTGCGCTGCTTTATGTGCGACAGTTCGCGGGCCCATGGCTTGCGGGCGAAGGAGAGGGTGGCCGGATGAACGGTCTGCTGTGGCCCGGTTTTGAGTTTGCTTGGCCCCCCGTCACAACCCCGCAGGAAGTGGTTGGCGGAGTCGATGCGCAGGTGATTGCCAACAACGGTGCGTTTGTCTCCCAGGAAACGTCCATGGCGCCCGCTGACGCGCACGCTTGGTACGCTTGGCTCCCCATGTGGAATACCCTGATTCTGTTGTCATCCAGCGCCACGGTGCACGTCGCGCACACGGCGATCCTGGCTGATAATCGCAAAAAATTTAACGTGTGGCTCGGTATCACCGTTGGCCTCGCGCTGATCTTCCTGGGCTTGCAGGCTGCCGAGTATTACGAGGCTTACGCGTTGTATGGCCTGACCCTGAACTCCGGCATTTACGGTTCCACCTTCTTCATGCTGACTGGCTTCCACGGATTTCACGTGGCGATGGGTATGACCATGTTGTTGATCCAGCTGGTGCGCTCCGTCAGGCGGCAGCATTTTACTGCGACGGATCATTTCGGGTTTGAGGCTTCCAGCTGGTACTGGCACTTCGTCGATGTCGTCTGGGTATTCCTGTTCCTGTTTGTTTACATTCTGTAGCGGGGAGCAGACGGTAAAAGGGGCGCTTCGGCGTCCTTTTTTCTGAGTGCTATTGCGCGCCAGGGAGTCGGCAGTGTGAGATGCCTTGCGCTTTCAGGTTATCGATCTGCTGGCAGTGTCGCTGTGTTGTGGTGGTGGAATCGACGTCGCGGCAGGCGAGCAGGGATTGTGTTGTAGGAAGGTTTACTCGTTGGCGACTGTCGGACCGGGATCCCAAGGGTTCTGGTGTCCGAGCTGGCCGGTGATGACGCCATAGAGAATGACCAACAGCAAGCAGGCTCCCAGCCCCAGGCGGACACCCAGAGAGGTAAAAAGGCGCTTTTTGTCAGGATTGCCCCGGTCGGACATGAGAAAAACCAGGCCCGATGCGAGACTGGCGACAAGCGCTATCATGAGCAACACAATCAGTGTCTTGAGCATCGGCGGTGTCCCTGTGGTTCACGCTGATGCATCGGGTTAGCCGCAGCGCGCGAAAAGTAGAAAACGGTAGGTCTGTGCCATGCATTTTAATCGAAGCTTCGGCCCCCTGACGATAAGGGGTGATCTGCGCGCTGTGCTTGCAGGTGTTGTGCTGATGGCACTCCTGTTGAACCTAGGGTCATGGCAGCTGGGCCGTGCTGCCGAAAAGTCTGCGCTCCAGGGGCGATGGGAGGAGCGCGCTGCCTTACCACCGGTGTCGCCGGCGAGCCTCATTGCAGCGTCACCTGAGGCGCGAGCGGATCGCCAAGTGCAGTGGCAAGGTGAGTTCGCCCCAGACCAATATTTGCTGCTGGATAATCGCTTACACCGCGGGCGCCCCGGTTATCACGTGATCGCGCTTGTCACAGTCGATGCATCGTTAGTCCCTGTCAATTTGGGCTGGATCGCGGGTGACCCGGCGCGTCAAACCTTGCCAGCACCGGTATTGCCCGAGGGCGCAGTCTCTTTGTCTGGTCGCATCTATGTGCCCAGCGGCAAACCGCTCATGATGCAGAAGCCAACCGCCCCCGCTGCCCTGCCTGCGCCGGTACAGACCCTCTATTGGGATAACTGGCAGCAGGAGTTGGCGGCGCTGGCAGGTCGGTCTCTGCTCCCTTTCGAGGTGCGCATTGATCCGGACTCACCTTTGGCGCTGACTGCCGAGTGGCCCGTTGTGAATCAGTCTTCGTCGCAACACATTGGCTACGCCGTGCAGTGGTTCGCGATGGCGGGCGTACTCTTTTTGATTGGCGTTTGGCGGCTTACCAACGTTGTCGAATTATTGGGAAGGCGCGATAGAGCATGACGGAGCAAGCAACCGATTTGAACCAGCGACAGGCGCGGCGCGTGTTGTTGCTGATTGCCGGCATCCCGGTCGGCATGATGCTGGCCGCGACGGCACTGTGGTGGGCGGTCCAGCAAGGCTATGTCGACATCTTGGGTAGTGTCGGCACCGCGAACCATGGTGAACTGGTTGACCCGCCCCGATCGTTATCAGACGTGGTTTTTCAACATGAAGGGGTGGCCGAGACGCTGTGGGCAGACCTGCCAACGAAGTGGCATCTGGTGGTCGTGCAGCGTGGTGACATCTGCGACGAAACTTGCCAGCAACAGCTTTACCAGACGCGACAAATTCACCTCGCGTTGGGCAAGGACTTCAACCGTGTCGGCCGCGTGTTACTCGGCGAAGTGGCAGCCGCCTCTGTGGCCATATCTGCTACCAACGCACACAATGGTGAAGTCCAGAACCTATTGCCTTGGCTGGAACGAGAGCACCTCGGTCTAACGCCTTTGACTTTGGCCAGCAATCAGCTCGATACGCTGGTGCCAGAAACCCTTGACCAGCCCGGGCAATGGTATGTCGTGGATCCAGCGGGCTGGATCATGATGCGCGTCGCAGACGACTTGCATTACAAAGACGTTATCAGTGACCTGCGCTTTTTATTGAAGCATTCGGGAGGCTGAACCATCGTGGCTGCATCCAATCAACCGGGCGTTCGCTGGACGATAGCGGGCGTTCTGCTGTTCATGACCATTGTGGTGGCGAGCTTTATCCACCGGGTAGGCGAGCCTCGCATTATGAGTTTGGCCGAGACGCGGGCAAATGGCTTGTTCCTGTTCGACACGCCCAGAGACGTCGGGGATTTTTCACTCACCGATCACCGTGGTCAGTCTTTCACCCGGGATGACCTCAAGGACCGCTGGACGCTGATCTTCTTTGGCTTTACCCATTGCCCCGATATCTGCCCGACGACGATGGCGGAGCTCGCTGAGCTCAAGTCGCAGCTTGCTGACACCGAGGCCAGCGATGCGCGCGTGGTGATGCTGTCCGTTGATCCGGCGCGGGACACGCCTGATCGTCTCGCCCAGTACGTGCCGTATTTTCACCCTGATTTCATCGGCGTGACCGGTGAGTTCGCCGACATTCTGAGTGTGGCACAGCGGCTTAACGCTCCCTTTCGCAAGGTCAGCGAGCCTGGCGGTGGTTATCAAATGGAACACAGCGCGAATGTCATGCTGATGAATCCGCGCGGCGATTATCACGGCTTTTTTCGCGCGCCACTCGATATCCCAAAAATGCGGGTAACCTTACGCTCTACTCAGTATTTGTGGGAGCACTGACCCCATGTCGAATCGCCTTATTCTGGTGGACGGATCCTCGTATTTATTTCGGGCCTATCACGCGCTACCCGCACTCACGAATTCAAAAGGCCTGAACACGGGCGCCGCCAAGGGGGTCATTGGCATGATCCGAAAACTGGTCTCGGACTATGCCGGTGATCAGGTGGTAGTGGTGTTTGACGCCAAGGGCCCCACTTTTCGCAACGACATGTATGCCGAGTACAAGGCAAATCGTCCGCCGATGCCTGACGAGCTGCGCGAGCAGATCGAGCCTATCCATCAGGCCATTCGTGCCATGGGGTTGCCGCTGATCTGTATCGGTGGTGTCGAGGCTGACGATGTCATTGGCACGCTGTCTGTTCAGGCGGCCGCCCAAAAGCGTGAGGTTGTGATCTCCACGGGCGATAAAGACATGGCGCAGCTGGTGAATGATCACGTGACGCTGATCAACACCATGAATAACACGACCATGGACCACCATGGCGTAGTGGAAAAGTTTGGCGTGCCCCCCGATCTCATTATTGATCTGTTGGCACTCATGGGCGACAAGGTCGATAACATTCCCGGTGTCGCCGGCGTCGGCGAAAAAACCGCGACAGCGTTGCTGCAACATCTCGGTGGCATCGACGCCATTTTTAATGAGCTGGAAGCGGTGCCCGACTTGCCGATCCGCGGCGCCAAAAGCTTGGCAACCAAGCTCGCCGACGCGAAGGCAGACGCCGAGCTGAGTTACAAGCTGGCGACGATTAAAACGGACTGCGATCTGGGTCTGGACGAGGGCGATCTCGATTCCAGCCCGCCCGATCAGGAGGCTTTGATCGGGTTGTTCCGTGAGCTGGAGTTCAAAACCTGGCTCGATGCCTTGTTGCAGGGTACTGATGGCGCGGCATCCTCCGGCTCGGGTGAGGACGTTGGCGATGCCACCCTGGCCGCAGAACCGGCGAGGGCCAGCGACGCCGTCGAGGTGACGACGGTGCTTGATCAAGCGGTTCTTGATGAGTGGCTTGCGAAACTGCAGGGCGCCACACTCTTTGCCTTTGATACTGAAACAACGAGCCTGGATTACATGGTTGCCGAGGTCGTTGGGGTCTCCTTCGCGGTGGAGGCCGGTGCGGCGGCCTATGTGCCGTTGGCGCACGATTATCCCGGTGCGCCGGACCAGCTAAATAGGGAGGCGGTACTCGAGGCGTTAAAACCGCTATTGGAGGATGAGCAGGTCGCCAAAGTCGGCCAGCATTTAAAATACGATGCCAATGTCTTGGCCAACCACGGCATCACATTGCGCGGCATACATGACGACACCATGCTTGAGTCGTATGTGCTCGACGCCGCCGGGAGCCGTCACGATCTCGATACGCTGGCACTGAAATACCTCGGCCAGCGCACCATTCATTTTGAGGATATTGCGGGCAAGGGCGCCAAACAGCTCACCTTCAATCAAGTGCCGATTGAGCAGGCCGCCCCCTATGCGGCGGAGGACGCAGAGGTGACGCTCCGGCTGCATCAGCTCTTGTCTGAGAAGCTCGATCAGGAACCCGCGCTCGCAACGCTTTATCGGGGCCTTGAGATTCCGTTGGTCTCGGTTCCTATCGCGGATCGAACGCAACGGCGCCTTGGTTTGTCGCGACAGGCTGGCAGCACACAGCCAAGAGTTGGGTGAGCGTATTCTTGCGCTGGAATCTCAAGCTCACGAGCTGGCGGGTGGACCTTTTAATCTGGGTTCGCCAAAGCAGCTCGGTGAAATTCTTTTTAACCAACTCGAATTGCCGGTTTTGCGAAAGACACCCAAGGGCGCGCCATCGACGGCAGAGGACGTTCTCGCGGAGCTGGCCCTCGACTATCCGCTGCCGGCAGTGCTGATGGAATATCGGGGTCTGAGCAAACTGAAATCGACATACACGGATAAGTTGCCAGAGATGATCGATCCGCGAACGGGGCGGGTCCATACCTCATATCACCAAGCCGTGACGGCGACGGGCCGTCTGTCTTCCTCTGATCCCAATCTGCAGAATATTCCGATCCGGACGGAGGAGGGCCGTCGGATACGACAGGCCTTTATCGCCGCGCCGGGGCACCAGATTGTGGCGGCGGACTACTCTCAGATTGAGCTGCGCATCATGGCTCACCTCTCTCAGGACGCCGGCCTGCTGACCGCCTTCGCGGAAGGTTTAGACGTACACAGTGCGACCGCTGCGGAAGTGTTCGGCGTGGGGATTGATGCGGTGTCCGGAGACCAACGGCGGAAGGCCAAGGCCATCAACTTCGGTTTGATTTATGGCATGTCGGCGTTTGGTTTGGGCAAGCAGCTGGGTATCGGACGAAACGAAGCGCAAGAGTACATCGACCTCTATTTTGCACGTTACCCCGGCGTGGCAGATTATATGGCCCGCACACGCGAGTCGGCCCACCAGGCAGGCTACGTCGAGACGCTGCGCGGCCGCCGGCTCTATCTTCCCGAGATCAATGCGCGTAATCGTCAGCGGCAGCAAGCCGCGGAGCGCACCGCGATCAACGCGCCCATGCAGGGCACGGCCGCTGACATCATCAAGATGGCGATGCTGGCCGTTGATGCGTGGTTGATGGACTCAAAGATCAACGCCCGGCTCATTATGCAGGTACACGATGAACTGGTTTTCGAGGTGGAATCCGGCGCAGTCGAAGAGCTGTCTGAGACTGTGAGCCAGTTGATGTCGGGTGTGGGCGTATTGGACGTGCCGTTATTGGTGGAAGCGGGCACTGGCGATAACTGGGACCAGGCGCACTGATTGCTCACCTAGTCGCTTTCAGCGGGATCCGGCGCGTCTTCAAAAACGGAATCATCCGTTAACCACTGATTGAGCTGCTTACGTAGCTCATCGACTCCCTGCCGTTTCAAAGACGAGAACAGCTGTACGCTGATCAGCTCGGATTGAGCTGAAAGCTCGCCGCGAACGGAAAGCAGCGTGCTCTGGGCCGGCCCACGCTTCAGCTTGTCCGCCTTTGTCAGCAGGATGTGAACTGGCATACTGGCCGTGACCGCCCAGCCCAACATTTGCTTATCGGGGTCTGTCAGCGGATGGCGGATGTCCATCAGCATGACGAGACCGCGCAAACTCTCGCGATATTGCAGGTAACGCTCTAGCTGCTGGTTCCATTTCTTTTTCACAGCCAGGGGCACCTTGGCGAAACCGTAGCCCGGCAGATCCACCAATCGCTGCTGATCGCTGAGCGAGAAGAAGTTGATGAGTTGCGTGCGCCCGGGTGTTCGAGAGGTCCGCGCAAGTTTTCCCTGCTCCGTCAGGGTATTGATGGCGCTCGATTTGCCCGAATTGGACCGACCGGCGAACGCCACCTCCGAGCCCACATCGGCCGGCGCATTTTCAATGGCGCTGGCGCTCTGTAAGAAGGCGGCTTTACGGAAGTTGACGGGCTGCGAGGCGGCCTGAAAGTCGGTCATTTTGTGATTTGTGCCACGACACGGAACGTCTATAATGCCACGCTCTCCGGGTGACTAGGCCCGAAACCACCGTAATTTTTAGCAGCATGCTGTGAAATAGATGCGGCGGTAGCGACCACGAAGGTCGGCGAGAGAAGCATGACGATAGCGTGTGTTGCTTACGGGTTTCACACTCGTCAGATACGAATGCGTCCCAAGAGGCGCGGCGGGTGTTCGTCGTTAGCGCGACACCCCAACGGACAATCAGAGGGTTCTACCATGAGAACATCAGCCTTCATTCGCACCATCGCTATTCGCGGTGCTGCCGTTGCCGCATTGGCCACTGCTCCGGCAGTTTTGGCTGGAGATCCACCCCCGCAGTACGCCGCCTCATGCGGTGCTTGTCACGCTGTCGGCGTAGCGGGTGCGCCTGCAACCGGCAACGCTGAAGCGTGGGCTCCTCGTTTGGAGAAAGGTATGGAAGCGCTGGTTGCTTCGGTTCGCAATGGCTTGAACGCGATGCCTCCGGGCGGGCTGTGCAACAGCTGCAGCGACGAGGACTATGCGGCGCTGATCACTTATATGTCCACCGCGCAGTAAAAGCCGTTTATCGGCTTTTGATGGGGTACTGCCGGAATACATGCCACGCGATTGACAAGGCACACTTCCCGGATACCCCAAAATTTTAAATTGGCAGGTATTTCTATGTTTCAGTTGGTAATCAAATCGACATTGGCCCTGGTGTTGTTGCTAGGGGGTGCGAACGCGTTCGCCGGTGGCGATGCTGAGGCCGGGCAAGCCAAAGCGGTTACGTGCGTGGCGTGCCACGGTGTAGATGGCAATAGCGCGGTGCCCACATTCCCCAAATTAGCGGGTCTGGGCCACAAGTACCTGCTGAAGCAGATGAAGGATATTCGCGACGGTCGCCGGCCTGTCGCATTGATGGCGGGACAGGTCGATAACATGTCAGATCAGGACTTGTCCGATATCGCCGCTTTCTATGACGCTCAGCCTCGCACAGGTGGCACGGCCGACCCCGATAAGGTGGCGCTGGGTCGCAAGGTGTATCTCGCCGGCATCGCAGAGCGACAGGTCCCCGCGTGCTCTGGTTGTCACAGCCCGACCGGCAACGGTAATGGCCCAGCGGGTTATCCGGGACTCAGTGGGCAACATGCTGACTACATTGCAGCGCAGCTCAAAATGTTTCGTAAAGGATACGAAGATCCCACTGGTCGAACTAATGGCGGCGAGGCCAAGATTATGCGAACGACGGCTTTCCGCATGAGCGATATGGAGATCGAAGCGGTCGCCAGCTATATTGCGGGCTTACAACCCACCCCATAAGCTCTAGGGCGTTGATTCGCCCACAGAAGATTCCAAGGAGGGAAAGACAATGTCGGCTATTCCTCACAATGCCGCTAGCTTTTATAGGGCCAAGCGATTAAGTACTCTTGATCTGAAGTTGGTGGCTCGCTCCGTTGTCGCATTCGTCCTCGCGTTGTCTGCTGCGCTGTCCTATGCCGAAGATCGTTGGGTAGAGGGAGAGCATTACCAAGCGCTCAATCCCCCAGTTGCGGTTGGGCGCGGCGACGACGTCATCGTGACGGAATTTTTTTGGTACGGTTGCGGCCACTGCTACACCTTTGAGCCCATGTTGACCGCATGGGGCAAGCAGTTGCCCGAGGGCGCTGTTGTCAAACCCTCTCCTGCTGTCTGGAATGAGCCGATGCGCATGCATGCCAAGGCGTACTTCATCGCTGAGGTGCTTGACGTCAAGAAGATCATGCATCCGGTCATTTTTGACGCCATGCATGTGCAGAGGAAGCGACTCACGTCGCGGCTGGAACTACGCGATCTCTTTGAGGATAACGGTGTCGACCCTGAGAAGTTTGATAAGGCATTTGATTCTTTCGGGGTGGATTCTCAGGTTCGTCAAGCCGACGCCCGTGCGCGCTCAGCTAGAATATCAGGCACTCCCTCGTTAATGGTCGCGGGTAAGTATCTGATCGAAACGCGGGCGGCTGGCAGCCAAACCAATATGCTCGACATCGCACGCTACCTTGTCGAGAAGGAGCTCGCGGCGCGCTAGTCAGTCATCTGGCACCGACACCGCGGTGCGTGTGACAACACGACGCAGCTCGAAGCTGGAGTGCACGCCAGTGACGCCAGGAATGCGCGTGAGTTGACCCAGCAAAAACTGCTCGTAGTGCGTCATGTCTTTGACCACGGCTTTGAGCAGGTAGTCCGCGCTCTGCCCCGTCACCACGCAGCAATCTACGACTTCCGGCAAGCCCTGAATCGTGCTTTCAAACGCCTCGAATCGCTCTGGCGTATGGCGATCCATCGTGACGCTGATGTGCGCGGTCAGGTTCAGGCCCAACTTCTTTGGGTCCACCATCGCCACCTGATGCGTGATGACACCCTCGTTCATGAGGCGCTTTACGCGGCGCGCACAGGGGGTGGGTGACAGGCCCACCCGTTCTGCCAGCTGCAAATTGCTGAGCCCAGCGTCCTCCTGCAGCACGCGAAGAATGCGGCGATCCAGTCTGTCAAAGCCAGAAGGGGAATGCTCCACCAAGTCACCACTCAATAATTTAAAAATTCATTTTGGATATTTATTTTGGAGAATTCTGCTGAATAAATGCCAAAAGACGGTTTTTTTGGTGATTATCTCTTCGTGGGTACCGCTACACTACGCGGCCTTGTGAGGACAACAGGATAGAACCGTGGCAAATCCCATCACCGGACAGCGCTTTGACCACAGCAAATATCGCGCATTTACGCCGATTGCGAAAACCGATCGCCGCTGGCCCGACCAGATGATTACGCAGGCGCCGCAGTGGTGTTCTGTCGACCTTCGAGACGGCAATCAGGCACTGGTTGAGCCGATGAACGCGGAGCAAAAATTGCGTCTGTGGGAGCTCCTGCTGTCAATCGGCTTCACCCAAATCGAAGTGGGCTTCCCGTCTGCTTCGAGTCACGACTTTGCGTTTTTGCGAAAACTGATTGAGGAGAACCGGATTCCGGATGGCGTGACCGTTCAGGTGCTGACGCAGGCCAGGCCAGACCTGATTGAGAAAACGTTTGCCGCGCTCGAGGGAGTCAAGCGCGCGGTGGTTCACTTCTACAACAGTACCTCCACCGTGCAGCGGGAGTTTGTGTTCGGCCTCGATCGAGACGGCATTCGGGATATCGCTGTCAATGGAGCCCGTCTTATCAAAGAGGCGGCGGACGCCCGTCCTGACACGGAGTGGGTCTTTGAGTACAGCCCGGAGAGCTTTACCGGGACCGAGTTGGATTTTGCCGTCTCGGTGTGCGACGCCGTTAACGAAGTCTTGGCACCCACTCCGGAAAAGCCAGTCATCATTAATTTGCCGGCAACGGTTGAAATGAGTACGCCCAATATCTATGCAGATCAGATTGAGTGGTTCTGTGACCATGTCAAAAACCGTGATGCGTTGATTATTTCTCTGCATACCCACAACGACCGCGGCTGCGCAGTAGCGGCAGCAGAGCTTGGCGTCATGGCGGGCGCGGACCGTGTCGAGGGCACTTTGCTCGGCAACGGTGAGCGGACAGGCAATATGGACATTATGACCATGGCGATGAATCTCTACAGCCAAGGCGTAAACCCCGAACTTGATTTTGCGCGCATGGATGAGATCTGTACCGTCGCGAGAGAATGCACGCAGTTGCCGGTGCACCCTCGCCACCCTTACGCCGGCGAGTTGGTTTTCACCGCGTTTTCGGGAAGCCACCAGGATGCGATACACAAGTGCTTGTCTAAACGTGAAGAAGATGCCGCCTGGGATGTGGCTTATTTGCCAATTGATCCCGCTGACATCGGTCGCACGTATCAAGAAGTGATTCGCATCAACAGCCAATCTGGAAAAGGTGGTGTTGCGCATGTGTTGCGGCGCGATTACGGGCTTGAGCTGCCCCGCTGGTTGCAAGTGGACTTTAGTACCGCGGTGCAGGGCTTGGCGGAAGACAGCGAAGCAGAAGTGTCGAGCGAGGATATTTTTCAGCTATTTAGCGATACCTATCTGAGCACGGCTGACCGGTGGCGACTGGGCAACTATCAGCTATCGCGCAAAGATGAGTCTGATGGGCTGGAGGTGACGCTTCATGGACCGAAGGGTGACGTCGCGCTGACCGGGCAGGGCAATGGGGTTGTCGATGCCTTCGTGCAGGCGATGGAGAAGCTAACTGGCCGTCACATTGTGGTGGTGGAGTATTCTGAGCATACGCTTGGTCAGAGTGCAGATGCGGAGGCTGTGTGCTACGTGCAACTGAACATCGATGGCGAACGACCCTGTGGCGTGGGCCGCAGCCACGACATTGTGCAAGCATCGCTCGCGGCCATTCTGTCAGCCCTCGACACGCGTGGATTGGTATTGGCCGACGCCGCCTGAGGCATCTGCTTAAACACCGTTTCGCGAGCCTCGCCGGATGAGGCTTGCGAGGCAAAATCATTGTCGAGGCATGTTTCACACGGCTCTCAGCCGTACGCTCAACCATCCTCTCCCGCGCTTCTTCTTTGAGAGCTCCAAGCGCATAGCCGGGCATCGCAGCCCGGCTTCAGCAGTTCCCTTTAAGCCTTGGTCACAAGTAGCACGCCGTCGCGGCGTCAGGCTCGTGGCATGGTGCCTGCTGCTTTTGACCCTGACCGGTTGCTCTGCGACGCAATTTATCTATAACCGGGTCGATATTTTGGTGCGCTGGTATCTAGATGATTACGTATCCCTCGACCGCGATCAGCGAGCGCAATTCGATGAGCGGCTCGATGCCTTTCTCGAATGGCACCGCAGAGAGGAGCTTCCCGAGTATGTTGTGCTCCTCGATGATGCGCTCACCATTCTCGATGATGGGGTGCCATTGGGTGCGACACGCGATATGGCAGATCGCATCGAGCTCGCTGCCATACGCTTTCAAGATCCGTTTTTAGAGCTTTTGTTGAGCACGGGCGAAGATTTGCGTCCGGAGCAGCGGGCGGAATTTATCGCCAACATGATGGCGAAGCAGGAGGAATTCGAGGCCGACCGCCTGGCGCGAAGTGATGACGAATATCGTGAAGACTTGGAGAAACGCTTCGACAAACAGCTCAGCCGATACATGGGCCCACTGACGATCGCTCAAACCGAGCGCATCGAAGCGGGCGTCGGGGACATGACGCGACTTGATCGCTTCTGGTTGGAGGATCGTCGCGTTTGGATCGAGGCGCTATCCACGATATTGCTTACAGCTGAATCCAATTGGCCTGAACAGGTTCGCGCACTGATTGCGGGGCGCAAAGATGCCCTATTGCCTGCCTATCGAGAGGGCATCGACCACAACGGCGAAGTCATTCTGCAATTGTCCCGGGACGTGCTGGTATCACGAACCGAGAAGCAGGACCGAAAACTGCGTGGCAAGCTGCTGGCGCTCCGCGACGATCTGGCGGCGTTGGCATCGCCGGGCGCCTCAACACTGAATGACAATCCGTAGCGATCGTCGATTTCTTTGAGTGGCTAAGCGATTCGATAGTTAGCCGTCGATCAGCGTGCGATCGCGGATCGCGCCCTTGTCGGCGCTGGTCACCATGCTGGCGTAGACCTTGAGTGCGGTAGAGACCTGTCGGGGTCGATCTTCCATCGGCTGCCAGGCGGCGCGGTCACGTTGATCCATGTTCGCACGACGCTCAGCCAGCGTTGCGTCATCGACCTTCACGTTAATGCTTCTTGCCGGGATATCGATTTCGATTAGGTCGCCGGGCTCAATGAGGGCAATCGCGCCGCCTCCCGCCGCCTCCGGGGAGACGTGGCCGATCGATAAGCCCGAGGTCCCGCCGGAGAATCGACCATCGGTGATCAGCGCACAGGCTTTTCCCAGCCCCTTGGATTTCAGGTAGCTGGTTGGGTAGAGCATTTCCTGCATGCCGGGTCCGCCGCGCGGTCCTTCATAGCGAATCACCACCACGTCTCCGGCTTTGACGCGGTCCTCGAGGATGTCGGCAACGGCGGTTTCCTGGCTTTCACAAATGTGAGCGGGGCCCGTGAAGCGCAATGACGCTTCGTCGACGCCCGCGGTTTTCACCACACAGCCTTGCTCAGCGATGTTGCCAAACAGCACTGCCAACCCGCCCTCTTGGGAGTAGGCGTGCGCCATTTCTCGCACACAGCCTCCCGCGCGATCTGTGTCGAGACTGGGCCAGCGCAGGTTCTGGCTAAATGCCTGCTGCGTCGGAATGCCTGCGGGTCCCGCTGCATAGAGTGTGCGGACCTCCTCGGCTTCAGTTTGCATAATGTCCCAATGGGTCAGTGCGTCACCGAGGCTGGCACTGTGTACGGTCGGGCAGTCGAGATGAAGCAGATCCCCTCGCGCCAGCTCACCGAGGATAGCCATCACGCCACCCGCGCGGTGTACGTCTTCCATGTGGTAAAGGGGAGTGCTGGGCGCCACCTTACAGAGTTGTGGGATCTTGCGTGACAGCTTGTCGATGGCTGCCATATCAAAGTCGACGCCGGCTTCTTGTGCGGCGGCTAATAGGTGCAGAATGGTGTTAGTGGAGCCGCCCATTGCAATATCGAGGGTCATGGCATTTTCGAAGGCGCGGCGACTGGCGATTTCCCGCGGCAAAGCAGTGACGTCATCTTGTTCGTACCAGCGGCGGGCCAGATCGACAATGAGGCGACCCGCCCGCAGGAACAGCTGTTCCCGATCTGCGTGCGTCGCCAACAGCGAGCCGTTGCCTGGCAAACTCAGGCCCAGAGCCTCGGTCAGGCAGTTCATGGAGTTGGCTGTGAACATGCCCGAACAGGAGCCGCAGGTGGGACACGCCGAGCGTTCATAGGCTTCGACCGTCGCGTCGTCGGCACTCGAATCCGCCGCGATGACCATCGCGTCGACGAGGTCGAGCTTGTGTTCAGACAGTGCCGTCTTGCCCGCTTCCATTGGGCCACCTGAGACAAACACGACAGGAATATTGAGTCGCATTGCGGCATTGAGCATGCCGGGGGTGATCTTGTCGCAGTTGGAAATACAGACCATCGCATCGGCGCAGTGCGCGTTGACCATGTATTCCACCGAGTCGGCAATCAGGTCTCTGGAAGGCAGGCTATACAGCATGCCGTCATGGCCCATAGCGATACCATCATCGACGGCAATGGTATTGAATTCCTTTGCGACACCGCCCGCTGCCTCGATTTCCCTCGCTACCAGCTGGCCGAGATCCTTCAGATGAACATGCCCTGGCACGAACTGGGTGAAGGAGTTTACTACGGCAATGATGGGCTTCTCGAAATCCGCGTCCTGCATGCCGGTGGCCCGCCACAGCGCGCGGGCGCCTGCCATATTGCGGCCGGCGGTAGAGGTGCGGGAACGATATTGCGGCATCGATCTCTCCGATGGTGGTCAGATAAGGGGCGGCTAGCTTAACACTGGCGCGGTGATGGGGTTAGACCGCCCGCTTCAATACCGCCGCGTTGCGCTGCCAGTTGTAGAGTTGCTGTTTTTCAACCGGCAGTTGCTCCGGTGAAGCGGGCTCAAAGCCCTGCTCCAAAAACCAGTGGGTGCTTTGCGTCGTGAGGACAAAGACTTCTGCTAAGGCGAGCCGCGAGGCGTCATTGATGAGCTCGGTGAGCAGTTGTTGGGCGCGGCCTTCACCACGATAGTCAGGGTGGGTTGCTACGCAGGCGATCTCACCCACCCCGGCGTCTGTGAAGGGGTAGAGGGCCGCACACGCGATCACGCGACCATCACGCTCGAGAATTGAAAAATGGTGAATCTCTTCTTCAAGACGTTCCCGAGATCTTCTGACCAGCGCGCCGCTCTCTTCCAGCGGGCGGATCAGCTCCATAATGCTCGCGATGTCATCGATTTCCGCTCCCCGGGCTTGCTCGTAGGGATCTTGGGCAATCAGTGTGCCGCCGCCGTCATGGGTGAAGAGTTCTTCCAGCAGGGCACCTTCGCGATGGAAAGTGAGCAGGTGGCTGCGGGGCACACCCTGTGAGCAGGCTCGACAAGCCGCGTCTCGAACGCGCTGCTGCTCTGCATCCAGAACGTGAAGGCTTTGAGCGGAGGCAACGGTGCACTGTCTGATCAGTTGGCCCTCTTGATCTATGAGCCCTGCATGTCGGTCAAGGAAAATCAGCTTGTCGGCACCGATTCCGACCGCGACGGCCTCCGCCACGTCGCTCGCACTCACACTGAAGAGCTCTCCAGCTGGGGAGTACCCCAGCGGAGAAATCAACGCGATGGCGTCGCTATCCAAAATGGCCTGCACGCCTTCAGCGTCAATACGCCGCACCGCGCCGCTATGGAGGTAATCAACCCCGTCGCGAATGCCAATAGGCCGGGCCGTTACGACGTTCCCTGCCATGACCCGAATGTGCGCGTCTTTCAGGGGCGTGTTGGGCAGCCCCATCGACAGCAGCCGTTCGAGCTGCACTCGTTGTTTGGCAGCGGCATCAATGGCGGTGGCCAGAGTCAGATCATCGGTTACGCGGAGGCCATTGCTCAATACGGCAGAATGGTCCGTTGGCAGTGCCGAGTCGATGGCTTCACGGGAGGCATGAACCAGTACCAGCCGGACTCCCAGCGAGTGCAGTAGCGCGAGGTCATGCACCAGCGTGACGAGGTTGGGGGACTCCAGCGCGCCGCCGCCCAGATACACCACAAATGTTCGCCCGCGGTGCGCCTTGATGTAAGGCCCCGTATGGCGAAACCAGGCAATGTGATCTTCAGTGTTCATCATGACGTGTCGACAAGGGGTGGCTGCCCTGCGGTACCGTGTCGGCTGTTAAACGAGGCGGCATCCTACCCGAGTCAGCACACCTCAAGAAAGGGGAAAAGTCGCGCTGCGGCGGGCCGCCCGTCAACGATTGGCGGGAGGCAATGTTGTCGATAGGCTAGTCATTCCTCACCCACAGTGCTGATGAATTGATGCCAATACCGTCCGATACAACTGAATGGCAGCGTGGCTGTTTGGACGAGGCCGTCACCCGACTGGCTGCCCGGGTGGGAGACGCCACACTCAATAAGTTGACCGAGGCGGCGACACGACAGGGATGGCTCCCGGAATGGCACCTGCTGTTGGCGAGCAGTGAATTTTTTGTTGAGCAAAGTGCTCGCCAGTCTGACTGGCTGCTAGCGCAAATTGACACCGGCGCTTTGCTTCAGGACCGTCGCTGGGACGCCACGCACTGGGACACAGCGCTCAGCAGCATGTTCGGTGAACGCCCAACCGAGGCCGACGTGCTGTCTGTTTTGCGGCGCTTTCGTCACCAGCAGATGCTTCGTATTTTGTGGCGCGAGACCGCGCGGTGCGCCCCAACGGAAGTCTCCTACGCTGAGCTCACCGAATTAGCGGATTGTTGCATCCGTGCTGCCGTTCGCTACGCCGAGTCAGTGATGCAGGCCAAGCACGGTGTGCCTACCGGAGCCGAGAGTGGGGAGCCGCAATCGTTGGTGGTTTTGGCGATGGGGAAACTGGGCGGTCGTGAGCTGAACTTTTCTTCTGATATCGACTTAATCTTTGCCTATGCAGAGGGAGGCGTCACCGAAGGTGGCCGCCAACAGCTCGACAACCAATCCTATTTCACGCGGCTGGGGCAGATGGTGATTCGTTTGCTGGATGCCGTCACGGAAGATGGTTTCGCCTTTCGCGTGGATATGCGACTCCGGCCTTACGGGGACAGCGGTGCGTTGGTAGGTGCTTTCAACGCTCTTGAGGTGTATTACCAGGAGCAGGGTCGGGAGTGGGAGCGCTACGCGATGATGAAGGCGCGCCCTGTGACGGGGGATGCCGCAGCGCAAGACGCGCTGATGAGCATGCTGACCGCCTTTGTTTATCGTCGATACACGGATTTTTCCGTGATCTCCGCATTGCGTGAAATGAAAACCTTGATGCGCGCCGAGGTGGCGCGGCTCGGCATGGACACCGACCTCAAACGCGGCGCCGGTGGCATTCGGGAGGTGGAGTTCATTGCCCAGAGCTTGCAACTTATCCATGGCGGACGACGCCCCGAGCTGCGCTACCGGGCATTACTGGATACGCTCGCGGCGCTCTCAAGCGAAGAAGTCTTGTCCTCAGGTGAGGCCAATCGCTTGGCGACCCATTACCTTTTACTGCGCCGTGTCGAACATGCGCTCCAGGCCATGCAAGACAAGCAAACTCAGACCTTACCGGCATCCGAGATTGCCAGAGCGCAACTAGCTGCTTTATCCGGGCACGTCGACTGGGACACGCTGGACACGCACTTGTCAGAAGCGCAGCGAGAGGTGGCGGAACTCTTCAATAACTTAATCGCAGAGCCCGCACCGCGATCAGCAGATGGTGTTGAAGCGCTGGAACGAGGTGCCAGCATCACCTTCTCCACGTTGAGCGCAGCAGTGCTGGATGAGCTTGGATTTCAAGAATCCGCAACCACCTGGTCTGCGTTGGAGGGCGTGCTGGACAGTGCTTGGGTGGCCGCGCTTCAACCAGAAGGGCGCCGTCGCTTGGAGCAGTTTGTTCCGAGGCTATGCGTCGCAGCGGCAAATGAGAGCGCCCCCGACCTCGCGTTGACTCGGAGCTTGCCATTTGTCAAAGCGGTGTGTCGCCGGAGCGCGTACCTCGTATTGCTGCAGGAGAACCCGAGGGCATTGGGCCATCTGCTCTCTCTGGTGGCCGCGAGTCAGTGGATCGCCGATCGTCTCGCGGCGCGCCCGGAGCTGGTCGATGAGCTCCTCCATGAATCGACGCTTTACAGTGCGCCCGATCGAGGTGAGCTCCAATCACTCGTCAGGCAGCAGCTACTGCGCATTCCCGAGGATGATCTTGAGGCGCAAATGAACGCGCTCAGTCGTATAAAGGATGGGGTAGTGCTGCGCGTCGCCGCCAGTGAATTAATGGAGACGCTGCCATTGATGAAGGTCAGCGACAATCTGACCTACCTCGCGGAAGTCATGATCACGCACGCTTTAGCGGTGGCGCGCACGGAATTGGTAAAGCGCCATGGTGAGCCGCAGGGCGTTAACACGGGTTTTGCCGTGATGGCGTATGGCAAGTTGGGTGGACTGGAGCTCAGCTATGCCTCCGATTTGGATCTCGTTTTCGTTTTTGATGGCGCCGAGGGGGAAACGGTGGGGCCGAAGGTCATCGATAACACGCGGTTTTATACCCGACTCGCACAGCGAATCGTCCACGTCCTGTCTGCCCAAACTTATGCGGGTCGGTTGTACGAGGTCGATTTGCGCCTGAGGCCCGATGGTGACTCGGGTTTAGTAGCGACCAGCTTTCGAGGACTTCAGCGTTATCAATTTGAATCGGCATGGGTTTGGGAGCATCAGGCCTTGGTGCGTGCACGGCCGGTGGCGGGGGACGCATGGCTGCAGAATGCGTTGATCGCATTGCGACGGGATGTGCTGATGAAGCCCCGCGACGTTGACAGTCTCGCCGCTGAAGTATGCGCTATGCGTGCCAAGATGCGTGCGGAACACGCTTCGCAGCGCCGTCCGTCGAAGGTTTCACACAGTGGTGCATCGCCTCCCGACTCGGGTCAGTTTGATCTGAAGCGCGATCCCGGCGGTATTGTGGACATCGAGTTTGTCGTGCAGTTTCTGGTACTGGCCCACGCGCAAGACTGCGACCAACTCACAGAGTGGTCTGATGTCGTCCGGTTGCTGGAGGCCCTCGAAGGTTCGGGGAGGATTTCGCAACGGGATGCGCAGACACTTTCCAGCGCGTATCTGAGTTACCGCGGAGCGATTCATGTCCTCACGCTGCAAGGATCCTCGCTTCAAGCCACCGCGGAGAGATTTCAGGTGATGCGTGATCAGGTTCGGCAAATCACAGAATCATTATTACCAGGGCTCCAGTCAGGTTAGAATTCGCACCCTGGCGCGAAACGCCCCACAGCACCATCGTTGGACGCTGGCGGAGAAACAAAGGAAGCGATATGGATCTCTCACAACTTACTGGCCACATCTGGCTCGATGGCGAAATGGTGCCCTGGCAGGATGCGCGAGTGCATGTGCTGACGCATACCTTCCACTATGGCCTCGGGTGTTTCGAGGGCGTGCGCGCTTACAAGACCCCGGAAGGCACAGCGATTTTCCGTTTGAACGAGCATACTGACCGTTTATTTCGCTCTGCGCACATTTTGCGTATGGACATGCCATTTGATAAGCAGACCCTGAACGAGGCACAGCGTGCAGTGGTCCGGGCCAATGGGCTGGACGAAGCTTATATTCGACCGATGTGTTTTCTTGGGTCCGAAGGCATGGGTCTGCGCGCCGATAACCTCAAGACGCACGTCATGGTGGCCTCCTGGGCGTGGCCTTCTTATATGGATCCCGAAGCAAGAGACCGCGGTATTCGCATCGCGACCTCTAGCTATACGCGCCACCACGTCAACATCACGATGTGTAAAGCCAAAGCAAACGGCAACTACATCAACTCGATTCTAGCGCTTCGCGAGGCCATGGACGCCGGCTTTGAAGAGGCCTTGCTCCTCGATAACGAAGGTTACGTGGCAGAGGGCAGCGGAGAAAACTTCTTCCTCGTGCGCGACGGCGTGCTGTACACGCCGGAGTTGACCTCCTGCCTAGAGGGCATCACTCGTGACAGCATATTGCGCATCGCTGCGGATCAAGGTCTGACGGTAAAGGAAAAGCGGATTACGCGGGATGAGGTGTACATCGCTGATGAAGCCTTTTTTACCGGGACAGCGGCTGAAGTCGTCCCGATCCGCGAGCTGGATAATCGCGCGATTGGCAACGGCGTTAGGGGTCCGATTACAGAAAAACTGCAAAGCATTTACTTCGAGGCCGTGCGAGGCGGACAGCCCGATTACGCAGAATGGTTAGCGCCCGTCGGTAATTAGCACCCGTTGTCGCGACACCCAGCTTTCTCGTTTATGCCTGACATTGTTGCAGGGGCTCCAATGAAATGAGCTCGGGTGTTGTCGCTAAAAATTGAGCCGTTACGGCCATGACATGTTTAGATCGGTTCTTGCGTTCGTCGCTTTGAATCGGCGGCCTTTTGTCATCGGGGTTTCATCGGATGCTTGGGAGCGACTCGGAGGAGGGCAATATGGAAAGTCTTAAAAGCGGCATTCAGTATCGACATTGGCCGATTGACAATCCGCGGGCCTGCGTATTGCTCGTGCATGGCCTCGCTGAGCATACGGGGCGTTACGAGCGTGTGGCGGCGCGCTTTAATGCGCGGGGCATTGCAGTGGTGGGCCCCGACCATATTGGGCACGGAGCCTCCCCGGGAGTGCGCTGTCATCTGAATCGCTTTGATGAGTATTTGGCCCCCATAACGGCATTGAGAGCACAAATTGCTGATTGGTACCCGGACAAGCCGGTGTTCCTATTGGGGCATAGTATGGGCGGGCTGATCAGCGCCCACGCACTGCTGGAGGCACAGGCGGCGTACCGTGGCGCCATGTTTTCGGGCCCCGCATTCACAGCGGTCAACCCTGTGTCGCCTTTCACCATCTGGATAGGTCGGTTGCTTCGCCGCCTGTTACCCAAGATGGGTATGCTTGCCCTTAACGCGCAGGAAGTCAGCCGGGATCCTGAAGTCGTCGCAGATTACCTCGCCGATCCGCTGGTTTATAACGGCAAAATCACGACGTCTCTGGGGCTGGAAATATTGGACGCAATGGACACCGCCATCCGTCGAGCGGGCGAGGTGACATTGCCGGTCTATATTGCCCACGGCGATGCGGATGTCATGGCCGGGCCCGAAGGGTCCAGCGCTTTTTTTGAGGGTCTCTTCTCACAGGATAAAACGCTCGATTTCTGGCCGGGTCTCTATCATGAAATCTTTCATGAGCCGGAGGCGGAAGAGGTGATTGCTCGCTATGTGGACTGGTTGGAGGCCCGTTTGTGAGTGATCTCCGGGCGCTGGTATTGGGCGCCGGCGGTCAACTGGGTCGGGCGTGCATGGAGAGCGTGCCTGAGCAGGTCACTGCTCAGGGTCTGACGCGGTCTGAATGCGACATCACAGACGCCGCCGCACTGAAGCAGATGATGGGTGACTTACTTCCACAGGTAGTGATCAATGCCGCGGCCTATACCGCGGTGGATCAAGCCGAGGAAGATATCGATGCGGCACGTGCAGTAAACGCCGACGCCCCGGCGCTGATTGCGGATTTGTGTGTGCAACACAACGCGCGTCTCATTCATCTCTCTACCGATTTTGTGTTCGACGGGAAAGGCCACAGACCTTATTTGCCCGATGCTCAACCCTCACCGTTGGGGGTTTATGGCCAGACAAAGTGGCAGGGTGAGGCGGCTGTACTGCAGCGCGGTGCTCGCGGCGCCATATTAAGAACCAGCTGGGTGTACGCGCCCCGCGGGCATAACTTTCTGCTGACGATGTTGCGGCTCATGCGCGACCGCGGGGAGGTCAAGGTGGTTAACGATCAGATTGGTTCCCCCACCTCAACGCAGAGCCTTGCTGAGATCTGTTGGGCGCTCGCCCTACACCAGGAGGCGGCGGGGATTTTTCATTGGTCAGATGCGGGTGCGATCAGCTGGTATGACTTTGCTTGTGCCATTCGCGATGAGGCCTTGAGTCTCGGTTTACTCTCGCAACCAGTGGTTGTCGAGCCGATTTCCAGCGAGGCGTTCCCGACGAAAGCCCGGCGCCCGGCATACAGCGTACTGGACGTCGGAGCGACCTGTGCGGCAATGGGTGTGTCCCAGCGGCCGTGGCGGGAATCGCTCTGTGATGTGCTACGGTCTCTCCAAGATCAACAGGAGGGCGGGGCATGACCAGATCACTCATGGTCACCGGGGGCGCGGGGTTCATTGGTGTGAACTTCGTCTACCACTGGGCCAACGCCTGCCCTGACGATCAACTTGTTGTCTTGGATGCGCTGACCTACGCGGGCAACCGCGCAAGTTTGGCGCCGCTCGAGCAGGGCGGTCGTATCGTGTTTGTCGAGGGCGACATCTGCGATGCGGCGCTGGTTGACCGCGTGATGTCCGAATATTCGATTGACACTATTGTCCACTTCGCCGCGGAGAGCCACGTCGATCGATCAATAGCAGGCCCCGATGCATTTATCCGGACCAATCTGGAGGGGACGCATACGTTACTCGCCGCAGCGCGAAAGGCGTGGCTGTCAGGGTCGGGAAGTGACCATCGTTTTCACCATGTATCCACCGACGAAGTGTACGGCTCCCTCGCGGCAGACGATCCTCCGTTTACCGAAACCACGCGTTATGAGCCCAATTCGCCCTACTCGGCGAGCAAGGCCGGCAGCGATCACTTGGTGCGGGCGTATCAGCACACATACGGCCTGCAGGTAACGACCAGCAATTGCTCCAATAACTATGGCCCGTATCACTTCCCTGAAAAGCTGATCCCGCTGTGCCTGACGCGCATATTGGACGGTGGCCAGGTTCCTGTTTACGGCGACGGCAGCAATATCCGCGACTGGCTTTATGTTGAGGATCACGCGCGCGGCATCGCTCGCATTATCGACTCCGGCACGCCGGGCGAGGTCTACAATATCGGCGGCCACAATGAATGGGCGAATCTTGATATCGTGAGATTACTCTGCCGCGCGATGGATGAGCGATTTGCCCAGCGCGACGACCTGGCCGCGCGCTTTCCCCGCGCGCCACAGGCGCACGGCGAGCAGAGCGAATCGCTGATCGAATTCGTCACCGATCGCGCGGGGCACGATTGGCGGTATGCGATTGACGCATCCAAGATCGAGCGCGAACTGGGTTTTGTGCCGACCGAAACCTTCGAGTCGGGACTGGCTAAAACTATCGACTGGTATCTGGATAACGAGGCCTGGTGGCGTCCGCTTGTTAAGCCCTAAGTGTTGGATGGGCGCCGCGCTCAGACGGCTTGCAGTGCAGAGATCATTTCATACCAGCTCTCGCCCGCGCGGTCTTTATCAGAGACCTGAGGTTTCTGACCGGCTGGAATGGGCCATACAACACCGATGTCAGGATCGTCCCACGCCAGCGTCAGCTCGCTCTCCGGGTGGTAGTAATCCGTGCACTTATAAAGAAAGTCGGTGTGGTCGCTCAGTACATAAAATCCGTGCGCGCATCCGGGTGGCACCCACAGCTGCTGATGGTTCTCTGCGCTGAGTGTGACGCCATGCCACTTGCCGAAACTGGGCGAGTCTGGTCTGCAGTCCACCACAACATCAAATACTGAGCCCGTCAGTACCTGCACCAGCTTGCCCTGCGGCTTTTCGGCTTGGAGGTGTAGGCCGCGAAGAATGCCGCGCGCAGACCGGCTGTGGTTATCTTGCACAAAAGGTAGCGTAATGCCCGCCTCGGTATAGCGATCCGCATGCCAGGTCTCGAGAAAAAACCCTCTCTCGTCGCCATGTACTGTGGGGGTGACGAGGTTGACACCCGCAAGCGGGGTCGACTCAATCTTCATCGAAGACGGGCCCGCCATCGCTCACTATGGCTTCCAGATAAGCACCGTAGCCGCTTTTTATCAGCGGGCCTGCGAGTGCCAGAACCTGCTCTGCATCGATGTATCCCTGTCGGTAGGCAATCTCCTCCAGACAGGCAACTTTAAGGCCTTGACGCTCCTCTATGACACGAATGAAATTCCCAGCGTCCAGTAGTGACTGGTGGGTACCGGTGTCCAGCCAGGCCGTGCCTAATCCCATGACCTCAACCTGGAGCGCGCCGCGCTCCAGGTAGTGCCGATTAACGTCAGTGATCTCGAGCTCACCGCGTTGCGAGGGCGTGATGCTCTTGGCGACCGAGATGACGTCGTTGTCGTAGAAGTAAAGGCCGGTGACGGCGTAATGTGAGCGCGGTTTGGCGGGCTTTTCCTCTATGCCAACGGCTCGGCCCTCAGAGTCAAATTCGATCACGCCGTAGCGCTGCGGATCCTGAACGTAGTAGGCAAATACAGAGGCCCCCTCTGTTCGCTGCGCAGCGCGCCGAAGCTTGGATGTGAAGCCGGCCCCGTAAAAGATGTTGTCGCCCAGCACGAGGCAAACCGGATCCTGACCGATGAAGTGCTCGCCCAAGATGAATGCCTGGGCCAGGCCATCGGGGTTCTCCTGGATCGTATACTGAATGCTGAGGCCCCACTGACTACCGTCGCCCAGAAGATCTGCATAGGCGATCTGATCACGGGGCGTGGTGATCACTAGAATATCCCGAATGCCGGACTGCATTAGCGTGGCAAGGGGATAATAGATCATCGGTTTGTCATAGACCGGCATCAGCTGTTTGCTGACGGTCTTGGTCAATGGATGCAGTCGCGTGCCCGACCCGCCAGCAAGGATGATGCCTTTGTACGCGGTTTTTTCTATCATCTTTCCGGAGTCTATCGAGGCTGCGGGTGAGTCTACAGCCCGTTGGCAGAGTTTGCGAGGCACCGCTAGACTGCTCGCTCCTGTACTTTGCCGTGTCGCGCCAGTATTGTGGCACGGCGACTGCCATTAGATTTCCCGCCCGGAGCGCCCTATCAACGCACCCATTCACACGTCTGAGATCAACTCGGCCCGCACGGATGTTGCCGACGCCGACACTCTCCGGATCGCGTTACTGGGCTATCGCTCCGCGCCGTTCTCGGGGGGTCAGGGCGTTTACCTGCGGTATCTGAGTCAGGCGCTCAATGTTGCTCGGCCATCAGGTCACAGTGATTTCAGGGCCACCTTATCCGCAACTGGTGGAAGGGGTCAGGCTGGTCAAGCTGCCAAGCCTCGATTTGTATGCCCGAGAGTCCATGGCGGTATCGCTATCTGAATTACGGGATCCCCTGGGCCGTCGCGAATGGATCAGTAAGCTGACGGGGGGATTCGCAGAGCCCTGGACCTTCGGTGAGCGCGCCAGGGACTGGATTCTCGAGCATGCCAACGACTTCGATGTCGTGCACGACAACCAAACCCTCGCCGATGGCATTCTTGATCTCCAGCGCTCAGGCGTGCCAGTTGTGACCACGATCCATCACCCGATTACCCGGGACCGTCGTGTGGCACTGTCTGGCGAGCCTAGGTGGTGGTGGCGATTGCTGATCCGCCGCTGGCATGGGTTTCTGTCGATGCAAGCTCGGGTAGCGTCTCAGCTCGATCACATCGTGACGGTCTCGCAGTTGTCCGCCACCGATATCGCGACCGATTTCGGGGTCATGCCCAACACTATCAGCGTCGTTCCGAATGGCGTAGATACGGCGCTTTTCAAGCCACTGCCCGGCGTGTCGCGGCGCCCTCGTCAGGTGATCGCAACGGCTTCTGCTGACGCGCCGCTAAAAGGGCTCGCGGTGCTACTGCGCGCGTTCAAAAATCTCGTCGATGCCGACCCGTCCACCGAACTGGTGCTGATTGCGCGGCCCAAGCCAGGCGGTGATACGGAGGCGCTGATTGAACAGCTCGGTCTGCGAGACCGGATTCGCTTTGTGGGGGACGCCAGCCACGAACAGATCAACCGGCTCTATGCGGAGAGTGCCGTGGCGGTTGTGCCGTCTCTTTATGAGGGTTTCGGTTTGCCGGCGGTTGAAGCAATGGCCGCCGGTATTCCTCTTGTTTCGACAGATGGTGGCGCGCTGAAGGAAGTTGTCGGAGAGGGTGGGCTACAGGTGCGGGCTGGCGACAGTGCCGCGCTGGCCGACGCCATTCAACATGTTCTCAGCGATTCGGAACTGGCGCAGGCATTGGCGCAGCGAGGGCTCGCGCGCGCGAGGCAACAGTTCTGCTGGTCAGTGTGCGCGGGCCAGATGGTGGATCTGTATCGCGTGAGTATCGCCGCATGCTAACTGTCGATCTCGACAAACTCGGTCTCGCACCCGGGCAGATCTGCCTGGATGTAGGCTGCGGTGAGGGGCGACACACACTGGCTACCTATTTAATGGACAGTGTGCTGGCCGTCGGTGTCGACCTATGCGAGCAGGATCTCGCCACTGCAAAAGGACGTATTGAAGACATGCAGCCTCACGCTCCGAAGGGTGTGGTGGGGTTCGCGGCCGGCGATGCGACGTCGTTACCGGTGGCTAACGAGACCGTTGACGTGGTGATCGCCAGTGAAATCTTGGAGCATATTCCCAATTACCTGTCGGTACTCGAGGAAGCGATGCGCGTGTTGAAGCCCGGGCGCGTCTATGCGTGAGTGTGCCAAGGCAATGGCCGGAATGGATCTGCTGGCAGCTCAGCGAGGAATATCGTACGACCCCTGGCGGCCACATTCGTATTTTCGATTCGACCCACTTGCGCCAAGAAATTCAGCAGCAGGGGTTTCGATATGTTGATCGAGGCAGTGCGCACGCGCTGCATGCGCCCTACTGGTGGCTGGAGTGCTTATTCTGGAAGCGGGAGCAGGAGCCTTGGGTGGTGCGTGCCTATCACAGACTCCTTGTATGGGATCTTATGCGTCGTCCGTGGTTGACCCGCATATTCGATGCATTGCTCAACCCGATTTTGGGTAAAAGCATCGTGCTGTACTTCATCAAGCCACCGCTCGACGATCCCGCATCGCAAGGGGCTGTCACATGAATGCGCCGTTTCTTGCCGCTGGCGTGTTTCCCAAAGAATGGCTGCGACCTACGGTAGACTTTTTGTTGGCCACTCAGCGGCCATCGGGTGAAATTCCGTGGTTTGAAGGTGGTCATACCGACCCTTGGGACCATACCGAAGCGGCGATGGGTCTCAGTATCGCAGGGGAATGGGCCGCCGCCGAGCATGCCTACGAATGGTTAGCCAACAAGCAGCTTGAGGATGGCAGTTGGTGGGCTTGCTATCGGGATGAGGAGCCCGACACATCAGTCTCGCGGCGCGAGACTAACTACGTGGCCTACGTGGCAACTGGCGTATGGCATCATTTTCTGATCACCGGTGACCGTGCGTTTTTGCGATCGATGTTTCCCGTTGTGCAGCGAGCCATCGATTTCGTTCTGCAGTATCAGGGTCCGGAAGGTGAGATAGATTGGGCGGTGGATCCAACTGGCCCACCTTTGGGCGATGCGTTAGTCACTGGCTGTAGCTCAATCTATAAGTCTCTCGAGTGCGCGATATTAATCGCTGAGGCGCTGGGCCAAACCGCAGCGTCATGGCGACTTGCTCGAGCAAAACTGTGTGATGCATTGCGGCATCGGCCGGCCCGTTTTGATCGAACATGGGAGAGCAAGTCGCGTTATGCCATGGACTGGTTCTATCCCATTCTTGCGGGTTGGGTGACAGGGGCGGCGGCGCGAGATCGGTTGGCAGATCGTTGGGATGAGTTTGTCGAGCCGGGCATTGGTTGCCGGTGTGAAAACCACCAGCCGTGGGCGACGGTCGCGGAGTCCTGTGAGTTGACCCTAGCCTTACTTGCCGCGGGCCAGAGAGATCAGGCCATGGAGCTCTTCGGCTGGTTGGTCCAGTGGCGCGATACCGATGGTGGCTGGTGGACGGGTTACCAGTTTGCAGAGCAGGTGCTGTGGCCGTTAGAGAAGCCAACCTGGACGGCCGGCGCAGTATTGTTGGCAGCTGATGCCCTCGCTGCGCACACTCCCGCCAACGCGCTGTTTCTGCAAACGTCGCTTGACGAGTGAGCGTGAGCAGCGCGCGCTGGCAGGCTTTGTTTTGTGGGTTAGTCTCTGTGCGTTGTGACGGTGGGGACGGGAACTGCCGGTTGACCAACCGATAGCAGTGACTCATTGCGGCCACCGCTCGCTAACAGGATCTCGATCATGGCGGGCATGTGGCTACGGTGCGATGCGACTCAGACCTCTGAGACTGTCTGCGATGCCCAGGGGTTCAAAAAGGCCTGATTGAGAGGCTAGTTGCCAGATCGTGAAGGGTGCTAAGCCGCCCAAGGCAGGATCTGGAAAAACATCGTGGATGGCCAAGATGCCCCCCGGCCGAACCTGTGGTGCCCAGGCGCGGTAGTCGGTCAGTGCCGCGTCGAGACTGTGGCCGCCATCAATAAAAACCATGCCCAAGCCTGTTTGCCAGTCGAGTGCGAGTTGGCGACTGCTGGCGACAATCGGTACCACCACTTCTTCCATACCGGCTTGGGCAATGTTGTGTCTGAACTCGGTAAACGTATCGACTTGGCCTGTCGCATCAGTCAAGGCCGGGTCATGATGGCTCTCGCCCGGTTGGTGCTCCTCCGAACCTCGGTGATGATCGACGGCGTATACGACGGTGTCATGAATCCGCGCTGCCTGCGCGAGCCATAGCGTTGAGCGCCCACAGTAGCTACCGATCTCCAGTATGGGGCCGATTTTTGCAGCCGTGACGGCCCAGTCGTAGAGTTGCCGGCCTTCGTGGTCAGGCAGAAAACCCCTGACTGACGCGTCAGGGGCCTTAGGGGCAGGGTAAGGCGCGGGCTCAGACACGGCGACCGGTGTTGAGTCGCGCCTCGCGTTACTCGGCGCCAGAGGCGGTTGGCGCGGGTGGAGGTAGTAGAAAGCCCTCCAGTCGCGCGATGTCCTCGGGTGACAGCGTGCCCGCGACTTCCTTCAGGCGCAATGAATTGATAATGAAGTCATAGCGACTGTTGGCGTAGTCACGTTGTGCAGCGAATAGCTTGTTCTGCGCGTTCAGCACATCAACAATATTTCGCGTACCCACTTCATAGCCTGCCTGCGTGGCATCGAGTGCACTCTGGCTTGAGACGATGGATTGCTTGCGTGCCATGACGCGCGATACATCAGATACCACTGTCATATGCAGTGACCGCGCCTGCGTCACGGTATTGCGTGTCAGGTTGATGCGCGATTCCCGTGCTGCATTGAATTGCTCGGCGGCGCGCCGTCGGTTTGCACTGATCGCGCCTCCTGCTGACAGTGGAAGGTCAAAGCGGATCTGCCAGGTTTCGTTGGTCTGCTCTGAATTTGGCTGGAAAACGAAATCGCTGTCCGAATCCTGAAAGGTGGTGCCGGTCGTTTCGTTATCTTGATAACGATAGCTAGCTGTCACGGTTGGCGCGTGCCCCATTCGTAACGAGGTAGCGTTTTGCCTGGCAGCTTCCTCAGCGAATCGCGCTGCGGCGAGGCGGTTGTTATTCTCCATGGCGAAGTCGACCCACGCTGCGCGATCGGCTGGCTGAGGGGTTTGCGGATTAAATTCTTCGCCCACTACAAAAAGTGTACCTGGCGCCTGACCCGTCAATACCGACAGGTTTTCTTTCGCGACAGCCACATTGTTCTCATCGACAATGCGAGTCACTTGCGCCAGATCGCGCGCAGCCTCGGCTTCATAGACATCTGTGATGGCGATTAAGCCGACTTCGAACCGCTGGCGAGTCTGCTCTAATTGACGCTCAAAAGCACGCTCCTGAGCCTGCGATGCCCTAAGATTGTCCTGCGCTCTCAGTACACCAAAGTAGGCCTGCACCACCCTGACGATGAGGTCTTGCTGTGCTGCAGAGAGATTTGCTTCCGCTTGTCGGGAGGTTTCCTTTCCAGCCTTCCAGCCAAACCAGGCAGACAGGTCAAAGAGAGTCTGCGACAGGCTCACGTCATAGCCATCGGTTTCGGTATTGGTGATCGTGGTCACGTCGACCTGCTCGAATAAGGGCGCGCCAGGAGCGGGATTCTCCACAAACACCAAATTGGGTCTGGTCGAGTCGTTTTCAGAATCGGTAAAGGAATATCCCGCCCGGGCCTGAGGGAGTAGGGGAGCTAGCGCCAACTTCTCTAATTCGATGTCGGCGTTGTATTGCGCGATCTGGGACTTCAGCTGGGCGTCATTTTCAAGCGCCAGCTCGTAGATATCGACCAGCGTCTCAGCTTGGGAATGGGTCACCAGGATGCTGGCGGCCAGGCTGATGCAGAGTCTGGATAGCAAAGTGCCAATGGGACGATGCAATGTAGGCATAGCGTCGGGTTCTGAGTGATTTGCGGAGGGCGAGTCTATCATTCTGTCGGCCCTTTTGGCGGCAACAAAACCGACAACATTTGGCAGTTTCGCGACAGAGTCGGCTTGCTACACTTGTGCCTATGACAGACCGCACCAAGCATGCCGGCACGCCGCGTCGCCTCCGCAAGGGCTATCACATAGACCTGTCGGATCTGCACGCACAATGCGAGGCAAATTATCACCGACTGATGCGCCTTTTCCCCGGGTATGAACAAAAAACGCGGTGCATTTTTGAGGCGGGTGATGCGCAAATAGAACTCGAAGTGACTGCCCGTGATCGCTATACCACGGATATGCGGCTACGCTACCAGAGCGCGATCTCCCAGCCGGGCTCAACGAGCGCTTTGGATCTGCGGCTTTATCACGATGCCCGCATGGCGGAGGTCGTCCATTGCAGCACTTCGCGTCGTTTCGAGGCGCGTTACCGGTACCCGAATCCGGAGATGCTGCAACGTGACGAGAAGTTTCAGCAGAACCGCTTTGCCGCGGAGCTGATGGAATTTTGTCTGAATAATGGTCGATCAACGGACGCCCCGGTGACTGGCCCAGCGCGGCGCTAATCATGACTGCGCTGACTGGGGCGACGCGTCTCGATACGGCCAATACGTCCCGCATTGTCCAACTGTCCGATACGCATCTCATGGCGTCGCAGGGCGGCACCTTGCTCGGGCTTGATACTGATCGATCCCTGGCGGCTGTATGCCGTTTGTTGGCGTCTCTCGAGCCAATCGATGCTTTGCTTCTCACCGGTGATCTGGCTGGTGACGAGGCAGATTCAGCCTACCAACGGCTCGATCTGGCTGTCTCATCGCTTGGTGTGCCGAGCTTCTGGTTGCCCGGCAATCACGACGCAGTGTGGTCTGAGGGACATGCATTGTCCCGTTACTTCAAGCGAAGCATCCATCTGCCACATTGGGATGTGCTGATGCTCAACACCCAACACTCGGGCGCGGTCGCCGGCTATCTGGATGCGGGTGAATTGGAGGCACTGCAACTCGCTATCGCGCAGGCCGAAACAACGCATCGACCGTTGTTGGTTGCCACGCACCACCCATTGCTGCCGGTCGGCTCTAAGTGGCTCGACGACATCGGTGTACAGAATGCTGCAGAAGCGCTCGAGCTGTTAGCGGTTCTTGGAGAGCGGGCAGTTGTCGTGTCCGGGCATGTGCATCAGGAGTCCGCGCAGGTGTATCAAGGCGTGAATTGCCTGACATCGCCTTCCACTTGCGTACAATTCGCGCCTGGGTCAGCCGAATTTCAGGTTGACGCGCTGGCGCCGGGGTGCCGCGAGCTGACGCTGAGCGCTGGTGGTTTTTGGGAAACAGCAGTACGACGCGTTAGTGACGAAAAATTCTCGGTTGATCTGAATTCTCCGGGTTATGCCTAAGCGCTTTGAGTGTAAGCTCGCACATCTCGGCAGACGGGCCGGCGCGCCGAAGACAAGCGCGAAGCTGACCCGCATCGATTGATTGGATGTTCTGAAGAAGCATGACGAAATACAACGCTGACGCCATTGAGGTGCTCACTGGGCTGGAGCCCGTTCGCAAGCGTCCTGGTATGTATACCGACACCACCCGCCCCAATCATTTGGCGCAGGAAGTGATCGACAACTCGGTCGATGAAGCGCTCGCCGGCCATTGCAGCCAGATCGACGTAGTGCTCCATGCCGATGGCGCGCTTAGCGTGACGGATGATGGACGCGGTATGCCCGTCGATTTACATCCGGAACAAAAATTACCTGGAGTAGAGGTCATCCTGTCTACCCTTCACGCAGGGGGAAAGTTTTCCGACAAGAGCTATCAATTCAGTGGCGGTCTTCACGGTGTGGGCGTATCGGTGGTGAACGCGCTGTCAGAGCTCTTAGAGGTCACTATCCGCCGCGACGGCAACGTGCATAGCATGGCGTTCTCAGGGGGTGACAAGACTGCTGATCTGAAAGTCACGGGTAGTTGCGGAAAACGCAACACGGGTACCGGGATTCGCTTCAAGCCTGATCCTCGGTACTTCGATTCCGCCAATTTTTCATTACCCAAGCTGAGCCATGCACTCCGTGCCAAGGCGGTACTCTGCCCCGGCCTCAAAGTCACTCTGACCGATGAGAAGAAAAAAGAGAAAACCGAGTGGCACTATGAGGATGGCATCTCGGACTATCTCGCAGACGCCACGATCGATTTTCCGGTCATCCCCGAGACGCCCTTCAGGTCGCATTTCGAGGGAGAAACCGAGGCGGTGGACTGGGCCATACAGTGGTTGCCAGAGGGCGGTGAGGTCGTCGCCGAGTCCTACGTCAATCTCATTCCTACCCCTCAGGGTGGCACCCATGTGAATGGCCTGCGATCGGGGTTGCTGGATGCGATGCGAGAATTTTGTGAATTGCGCAATCTCCTACCCCGTGGTGTCAAGCTCACTGCCGAAGATGTGTGGGACCGGTGCTGCTTCGTGCTGTCATCAAAGTTGCAGGATCCACAGTTCTCGGGCCAAACAAAAGAGCGTCTCTCTTCCCGTGAAGCGGCCGGGTTTGTGTCGGGTGTTGCGAAAGATGCGTTTGGCTTGTGGCTGAACCAGCATACTTCCGACGCGGAGCGGCTAGCGGAATTGTGCATTGAGCGCGCCCAAAGCCGGCTCCGTTCGGCTAAAAAAGTGGTGCGCAAAAAAGTGGCCTCTGGCCCTGCGCTGCCCGGCAAGCTGGCGGACTGTGCCAGTGAGGACCCTCAACGTGGCGAGTTGTTTTTGGTCGAGGGTGATTCTGCGGGCGGCTCTGCCAAGCAGGCTCGGGACCGCGACTATCAGGCAATTCTGCCGCTCAGGGGCAAGATTCTGAATACCTGGGAGGTGGACGCGCTCGAGATCCTTGCCTCTCAGGAAGTGAATAATATTTCGGTTGCGCTGGGTATCGATCCCGGCAGTTCAGACCTCAGTCAATTACGGTATCACAAGGTCTGTATATTGGCGGATGCGGATTCCGATGGGCTGCACATTGCTACGTTGATTTGCGCGCTGTTTCTCAGGCACTTCCGGCCTCTGGTCAGAGCAGGCCATGTGTTTGTCGCGATGCCGCCCCTATACCGAATTGATGTGGGTAAAGAGGTGTACTACGCCCTCGATGAATCGGAAAAAAATGGCATTCTTGAGCGTCTGGCAGCAGAAAATAAACGTGCCAAGCCCTCCGTGCAGCGTTTTAAAGGTTTGGGTGAGATGAATCCCCCGCAACTGCGCGAGACCACTATGCACCCCGACACGCGGCGCTTGGTGCAGCTGGTCCTCGACGAGGACGGCGACACTGACAGCACATTTGATCTGTTGCTGGCGAAAAAGCGTGCCGGCGACCGCAAGACGTGGCTCGAGGCAAAAGGGGATCTCGCCGACGTCGCTAGCTGATGTAAAGCAATTCTTATCGTCTTGCTCTCGGGTAATTCATATCCAATCTAAGAATTGACGCCCCACACGATCGGCATCAGTCGGCAGGCATTACACGCTAGAGATCAGGTCGCGGTCCGAGAACCAGACGCAACACTTAATAGCCCAGAGCCCGACGTCCTGGCCCAGCGGTTAGGCTTGAGATCTAGATCCGTTGGCCCGGCAGGGCCCGGGACGAGCACGCTACTCCCTGATTCATCCACTGTTCATCAACACTTTTGACTAGAGTGAGGTGGTAAGGGGGCGGGTGACACAGGCTTTACCGTTATCGCGCGGTGATACGGTGCCGCCGAGTCCGGAGCGTCCAAGACCCCGTATAGTGAGCATTCGTCGCCGAGTGTTAAGTCGGCGCGCAAAGGAGCACACATGATGAAAACGCGTTTGGCATTGGCCTGTACTGTGGCGGCACTGCTGTCTCCGCTGGCGGCGGCAGATTGGCAGATTGGACCCGCTTCACACATACAGTTTGTATCGATCAAAAACAATGTGATTGGCGAGGTCAGTCATTTCGACACCCTTCAGGGTACCGTGGCCAACACCGGTGAGGTCGAGGTCCGGGTAGCGCTTGATTCGGTGGAAACCAATATCGGTATCCGTAACGAGCGCATGAAGAAGATGCTGTTCGAAGTCGGGCTTTACCCCGAGGCAATCATCAGCGCGCAGTTGGACGACGTTGCCGTTGCCGCAATGTCCGAGGGTGGCATTGCAAACGTGACGCTTCTCATTGATTTGCACGGCCAGAAGGTGACCAAGGATGCGCAACTGAACGTGGCGGTCACGGATCAGGGAGTGAGTGCGACGACCACTCAACCCATTTTGCTGACTGCCGCGGAGTTCGGATTAGAAGGTGGTGTGGCCGCGCTTCAAGAGGTCGCCGGCCTCAATGCCATTAGCCGGGTGATTCCCGTCACGGTGGCACTGCGACTGATTCCCGCAGACTGACGCTCGCCTACTGCACCCCGGCTGCCTGCGCCGTGTTGCGCAACTCAGCTTGATAGCGCCGAGCGGCTTGCAGATCGCCGGCTCGCTGGCTGTATTGCATGAGAGCCGCGATCACATTGGGTTGACCCGGTGCGACACGGTTTGCTGCTTTGAGCGTCGCCATTGCTTCCGCATGACGTCCCTGATCATGCTGGGCGACGGCGTAAACGTAGTGGTAATAGCCCGGCGTTTCCTCCAGTGATGCAGCTTTCTCCAAAGCCCTCAGAGCCGCCTCACCATTGCCTTCGCGCACCTCCAGTAGCGCCAGACTGAACCACAGTGACGCATCCTTTTGATTCAGCGCTATCCCCTGTTCCAAGGTCGCGCGCGCGGCGGCTTCGTCGCCCTGCGCGCGGTGGAGGTCTGCAAGATTCACCCGGGCCGCACTCGCCTGAGGGTTTTTCTCAAGAGCCGTTAAGAGGAGCGCCTTGGCGGCCGTGGCATCACCGCGAACCTGCTGGAAGCGACTCAATTGAGTAAGCACTGACGGCATGTCGAGATGCTGAGACTGCACGTGAAGGTATTCCTCAAAAAGTTCGCCCAGCTGGTCCATTTTTTGCGGATCTCTCGTCCCAGACGTTGACGGTCTATACAGGTCTGGCGGAGCTGGCTCAGGCGAGACGTTCATTGTCGGCGCGAGCGCCGCCAATTGTTCCGCTGCCATTCTCACCGCAAGTACCGGGTCCTGGCTTAGCGGCATTAAGCGGTCCAGTTGTTGCGCCGGCGGCAGTTGACCTGCAGCTTCTGCCGCTGCCAAACGAATCAAGGGGTCGTCGCTTTCCAGCCACAGCGGGAGAGCGGGCATGAGCCGCTCGGGCAGTAATCGGCCTAGGTGCGCAATCGCAGAGGCGCGCAGCATAGGGGCGTTCGTCGTATTGTTAGCGGTCTCTAGCAGCACCGGCGCGGCGCGCACGTCACCGCGGCCAGCTGCGTGAAACGCGCGCGCAGGGTGGTTCCTCCGGTCTGCAAAGCGCACACTCCAATCCACCAAAGCCGAGTACGCCCAGTCTGCACTCTGATCGGTATGGCATTGATTGCAGGCATTCGGCGCCCCTGTGCTCATAGAAAGGTCGGGCCGCGGGATGCGCATGCTGTGGTCGCGCCGCGAATCGACCCCCATATAAATCTGGCTAGGCATGTGGCAGTCCACGCAGGCGCTGCCGGCTGACGACACTCGGTGCCGGTGATGTGAGGTGCTGTCGTAGGTGCTGGCAAGATGACATTGGGCACATACGCCATTGCCTTCCACCACCAACTGGTTGCTGTGTGGGTTATGGCAGTTGGTGCAAACCACTCCGGCTTGATGCATCTTGCTCTGTATGAAGGAGCCGTACACGTAGACCTCGTCGCGGATTTGCCCGTCTGACCAGTAGAGTGGCTCTTCAATCAGCGCCAAGCGGTGAGTATCGAGTAGTGGCTTGCCCGGGTGGTACTCGCCTAAGGTGCCGCGCCGGGCGTGACATCGCGCGCAGCTATCAATCTGGTGGTTTGAGGTCAGCGGTTCACTCCGCTGTGCGATATCGGCGCCCTCGGCCCACTGCCAGTGCCCCTCGCCTTTAGGCTCATCGCAAATCCGGTCTGGGCAGGAGATAGGCTACCCGCATCGGCGAGCGCGACGTGGTCACCGCCCGGCCCGTGACAGGCCTCGCAGCCCACATCGATTTGTGCGTAGTGGGTATCGAACCGGTCGTCCACCGCGTCGTAGCGTTTCTTGACGTCGGTGCTGTGGCATTCCGCACAGCTGGTATTCCAGTTAAAGAATCCACCCGTCCAGTGCAAGGGGTCACCAGGCTCGATGTATTCGTCAGGGTAAAGGTGGTACCAGCGCTGCCCACCTTCGCTTTCAGGCCGGCTATCCCAAGCGATTGAGAGTGCCTGCAAGCGGCCGTTGCCGAGGGGCAGTAAATATTGCTGCAGTGGCTCAACCCCAAACACATATTCGACTGGATAGGTTTTCAGCTCACCCTTGGCGTTATCCGTCGTGATGAAAAATGCACCCTCTTTTTGGCTGAAGGTAGTGGTCACGCCAAAATAATCAAAGGTCGCGTTGTTAAAGTCTCCCAATACCGTTTCAGGCGTGGCTTCCTGCATCGCCAGATCATGGTGAGAGTTAGTCCAGTCTGTAGCGGCCTCTTCGTGGCAGCCAGTGCAGGCGGCATTGCCAAGGTAGGTGGCTTCGGCAGTTGCCATCGGCGGAGAGGCAAACATGCCAAGCACGGTGAGCAAGGCGATCGTAGCGCTCGTAGTCAGGTATGCGAGCTGCGCCGCGCAACGTCGTGAAAACGCGTTGGGCGCTTGCCTGCCGGATATGTGACGGAGGCTTTTGCTCAAGCCATTCTCTCCGCAAGGGGTGTTGCCGCCATTACAGACAACCCGGTGGACGCATGCAAGGTCAGTCAGCACGCGGGGGGTGAAGACAGGCTTCTGCCCCTGACGGGCGTTGGCTGTTAAGCGTACTGCTGAGACAGCGCATCGAAAAAGCATGGATCACTCTGGCAAATATCGGCAGTTGGCGTAAGGTGGCGTGCCTAGCGGTCAATGCTCCGCGAACGGGCAAAAATGGAGAAATCTCTCATGCACATCGGCATCTTTCGCACCGATTCCGTCAGGCCAGAGTGGGTCCCCACCTACGGTGAGTACCCGGACATGTTCGAACGCCTGTTATTGGCTGAAAATGACACCCTGACGTTTACCACCTGGAATGTGGAGGCGGGAGAACTGCCCGACAGCGTGGAGGCGGCCGACGGCTTCTTGATTACCGGGAGTAAGAGCAGCGTTTACGATGACAAGGACTGGATCCGCGCATTGGAAGGCTTTGTGCGCGAGTGTCACGCTGCACGGCGCAAAGTGATCGGTATTTGCTTTGGTCACCAGCTCGTAGCGCAGGCACTGGGTGGGGCAGTCGGTAAGTCAGATAAAGGCTGGGGCGTGGGCGTGAATTGTTACAACGTCGACCAAACGGCGTTCGATTTGGCCGATGGCGATCAGTTCTGTCTGCTGGCGTCACATCAGGATCAGGTGATGGCTATGCCTCCCGGCGCTAACAGATTGCCACCAATGATCACTGCGAGGTGGCGGGTATGACGCTGGGAGATCACATTCTGACCTTTCAGGGCCATCCTGAATTTATTCCAGAATACTCGCGCGAGATTATGAACTTCCGCCACGAGATGATCGGTGCCGAGCGGGTGGCAGAAGGCATGGCGAGCTTTGAGTCGCGACAGCACGAAGGCGATCGCGTGGCGCGCTGGATGTTGGCCTTTCTCGCGCGCTGAGTGTTACCACTCGCCAATATTCTCCATCGACTGCCACGGCTCCTGCAGTGGCAGCGCGTCACCGGACTGCAATAACTCTATCGAGATCCCGTCCGGTGAGCGGATAAACGCCATGCGTCCGTCCCGGGGTGGGCGGTTCAGCGTCACACCTTTATCGACAAGCTGCTGGCACGTCGCATAGATATCGTCGACCTGATACGCCAGGTGCCCAAAATTGCGCCCGCCATCGTAGGTCTCGGGATCCCAGTTGTAGGTGATCTCCACCAGCGGGGCCTGCTTGGATTTAGCACCTTCAAGATCATCCGGGGCGCTGAGAAAAACCAGCGTGAAGCGGCCGGCGTCATTGTCATACCGATAGGCCTCGACCAGTCCCAACTTGTCAACAAAGAAGTCGAGTGTGTCATCGAGATTGGCGGCGCGGATCATTGTGTGAAGGTATCGCATGGGATGCTCCCGTTTTCGGTAATGAGATTTTAGGTCAAGTCCCACCTGCTGGCGAAGACTGCGATACACTGCGCGGCCCCCGATCACGACACCCCCTGGATAATTGCTTTATGTGGTTTCGCGCGCTTCGACCTTACCGTTTACCCAACCGCCTCGGCATCGACGCAGAGGAGCTGGAACGCCGCCTACAGACCCGTACTTTCTCAAATTGCACGCCGGCGCAGGCGAGTAGCTTGGGGTGGGTGCCGGCCCTAGATGACTCGGCGTCGGCGCTGGTGCATGCGGCGGGGCCTTACTGGATGGTGCGTCTCAAGCGAGAGGAGAAGCTCCTGCCCGCGACGGTGGTGCGTGAGCAAGCCAATGAGCGCTGCGCACAGATTGCCAAGGCGCAGGGGCGCAAGGTCAGTCGCCGTGAGCGGCTGGCTGTGACGGATGAGGTGACGCAAGATCTCCTACCAAGGGCGTTTTCTCGCTCCAGTACCATCCGCGCGATCATTGCCGATCAAGCGGGTTGGATCTGGATCGACAGCAGCAGCGCTGGGCGCTCGGAAGAGGTACTTAATCACTTACGCGAGGCACTCGGTAACCTGCCCGCCGTGTTACCGGATACTCAAAAATCGCCGGCTCATATGATGACGCAGTGGCTGATGCAGGGCGGTGTTCCTGATGCCATTGAGTTGGGCGACGAAGCGGATTTTGCGGATCAGCGCGAAGAGGGGAGTTCCGTGAAGGTGCGGGGCGTGCCGCTGGATAGTGAGGAAGTGTTGGCGCATCTCGCTTCTGGCCATCAGGTTGAAAAAGTGGCGTTGGAGTGGGGTGCGCGAGTCGCTGCCATAGTCGATAAAGACCTGTCACTGAGACGACTGAAATTCAGCGACGCGATCCGCGAAGCCAATGACGAGCTGATCGAAGACCCGCTGGCTCGCGCTGATGCCGACTTCTTGATTCTTTGCGAGGTTCTGGCGGGGTTCCAGACCGACTTGATTAAGGCGTTCGGCGGGATCGCCGAATGAGTCGTGTAGCGCCGGGTCGATACCGGCATTACAAAGGCGGTGAGTACACTGTATTCGGTGTCGCGCGTCACTCGGAGACCGATGAGTTATTGGTGGTGTATCGGCCCGAGTACGGTGAGCGCGACCTCTGGGTCAGACCTCAGTCGATGTTCACTGAGTTCGTAGAGACGCAGAGAGGGCGTGAGCCGCGCTTTGCTCTCATCGAGTCAGGGGAAACAGCTGACAGCTAGCTTTCAGTCTTCGACGCCCCACGTTCGACTCATTTCGATGTAGAGGTAGGAAGCGGTCCACGTAATCAGCACAAAGCCGGTGAGAGCCTCCATCCCCGCCAACAGTCGCAATGGTCCCAAAGGTACGATGTCGCCAAAACCCACGGTGGTGAACGCGGCGAAAGAAAAATAAAGATAGTCGGCGATCGAGGCCGAGAAACTGCCCTCAAGATAACCAAAGTCGGACGCAGCCGATATGCTGTAGGCGCCTGCGAATATCGCGATTTCTATGACATGCGCGATCAGAGACATGACAACCCCATACAGTAGCCGCCATCGGGGATATCGCCCGATAAATTGCCCGCCGGCATTGAGACGCTTCAGTACCGCGTAATGAACTGCCGTGGCCAGAATGACCGCCAAACAGATCACGCTGAAGTTGCCGATGTGCTCTGCGATTGTATGCTCAGCCATTTTCGTGGCCCTCTCTTTGTGTATAACGCCGCGGCGTGGATGACAGCGAATGCTGCACCATGCATAAAAGGATACGGGTTTCGCCACGCTCGCGCTTCAGCATTACGTGTCAGATTAGTCTAGGATTTGTGCTCAAACTCTATGAAGGTGGAATTGTGATGGGCCAAAAATTACTCGTTGTTTTATCCCTTATCGGCAGCCTGTCCCTCAGTGCGCAAGCACAACAGCCTTTGCCGTCAGGCTCCTCTGCCTTTGTGCTGATCGGCCGGCTGCATGCGCTTCCCGGGTATGAGGATCGCGTTGTGGCGCTCTCAGCTGAGGTTGATAAGAAAGTCGAGGCTGGTGAGCCTGGCATGTTGCTCCATACTTTTGATCGAGATCCGGACGACTCCCGAGGGTTCGTCTGGACGGAGGTTTATGAAAATAGCGATGCGCTGGTGTTCCATCTCAATAACGCTGATTTGGGCGCCTACCTTGAGGCGGTGTCGCCGATGCTCGATGAATTCGTGGTTGAGCTCTATGGCGCGGTCTCTGAGGAAGCCGTCGAGGCGTTGAGGGCGACCGGCACTCCGACGACGCATTACCCCAACGTGCTGGGCTACATTCGAGATCTCACCCCGTGAGCGACGCTTCGCCACAGGTGAAAGCAGGAATCGACTGGGGAGCCCTCGCTCATGCGATTGCGGGCGTCGCGGCGGTCATACTGGGCGGGCTTATGTTTACCCGGCCCTGGGCCCAAGATGTCTTCGCGCTGTTGATGATCGTCGCTGCCGTGAGCGCAGTGTACTTTTCGTGGAAACACTCGGCATGGGTAACCGGGCACTGGCTTGCGATGGTGCCCGTGTTGGGGGTGATACTGGGTTACGCGGGTTGGCCGTGGGGGTTTAGCGTTGCTTACGCGGCCCTATGGGTTGCTTTCGTTCACTTTGTGATGCGGGGTCTGCAGTCGTTGCGATCTGATGAGAGCGCAACCGAGAGCGAATAGCCGGCAACCGTATAGAGGCGATTCTGACGAGCCACGTCAAAAGAGGAAATAGCGATGAGCGAAGTTGTGGACCAGTTTTATGAGGCGATCCGCACTGGCGATACAGCGACTTTGGATGCCGTGATCGCTGACGAATTTTGCCTGATCTGCCCAACGCAGAATCACGTGCTCTCCGGCATTTACGAGGGAAAACGACGTTTTTTTGAGGAGGTAACGCCCCATGTATTTGGTTGCGTAAACCCCGAAGACATCACCTTTTGCCAGGCGCATCAGGTCGTGGTCGACACTGGCGAGGTAGTGGTTGCCATGGCGCAAAATCATGGCTGCGGGCGGACGGGCGAACGCTACGATCAGACCTACCTGCACGTTTTCAAGATAAGGGACGGGCAGATACAGGCGCTGATAGAGGGGTTCGATACGGCACTTGCCAATCATGCACTATGGTGTGGGGTCGAACCGTTGATTCCGGATGCGCCAGCTAGTCTCGCCAATCTTGATCGGTTTCGCAGCGCTTAACGCGCGTTGGCCACTTTTTTCGACGTCTGCTATTGCGGGAGCGAGGGGTATCAGGGTGTTATGTGCTCCGGTCGCCACAACCCGGTCTGCATTTCGTCGAGTTTCGTCGTCAACCAATTTGCCGCAGGCATGGCGCTTCCCTCGCAGATCATCCTGTAAGGCTCGCCGGTCCACGAGCTCTGACTCGCTAAGCGCTCAATAAACGCCTCTGCAGAGTCAGCGTAACGTTTACCACGTGAGTACTTGAGCTCCAGGTGGTTAGCCGCGCTCTCGGCCGAGTGAAGCGTGCCATTGCGGTCAAATTGGCAATCGCTATCGCGAACGGCTTGAATCAGCCATCTGATTTCTGTTTCGGCCTCCGTCTGTGCGGAGCTTGAAAAGCTCGATGTGGTGAGCAAGGTCAATGAAAGCAGAATGCGGTTCATGGATCTACGCGGCGGAAAGTGACAAGCAGCGGGTTATGGTCTGACGTGCTGACCTGCTTGGTTTCAGCGCTCCGCCATACCAACTCGCGGACATAGATATGGTCTAGGGGCTTGCCGAATTGCGTGGTGCGATGGTCCGGCGAAAAAGGCACAGCAATCAACCTGAGCTCACTGGCAAGTGAATCGAGCACTCGCTGCCGTTTGTTGCTCCAGGTATTGAAATCGCCGCCCATAATGACGGGCCCTTTATGGCCGCGAATCAGCTCGACGGCGTTGTTTAACTGTTCGCGGTAGGTCTTGACCCTGAAGCTGAAGTTCACCGCGTGGAGGTTGATAGTGAGCAGCGTGTTATCGCTGTTTTCGAGGGGATACAGGGTGACACTTGTGGCTTTAGGCGTTCTCAGCCAAGGTTCTGTTGCCAGTAGCTGGCAGTGCACGATATGAGGTGTCCGGGCTAGAGTCAGGACGCCTGTCTCAATTTCGTTTTGAACATAGCCGCGAACAAACGCCTCGTACAGAGATTGCTCAATGAGCGTCTGCGCTTTTTTGAGTGGCACGGCTTCCTGAAGGAAGATCAGGTCGGAACGCTTGGCAAGCTCTGCAAACTCGCCGAGCAGACCCGGGTCTTTTGCCTTTTCGACGTTCCAGTTGAGTAAAGCGAACGACGTGCCGAGACCTGCGATGTTGTCCGCATGTTGTGCGGTGGTGAGTGTCTGTGCACAATCTTCCGTTCGATCCGCCGTAACGATCAGTGGCCACGTTGCAGTGTCATCTGCTCGAATCGCGGCCGGCGCTGCGCAGACGCCGTATCCGGTTACGGCTGCAGTCACTAGCGCTGCGGCAAGTGGCACCGCTCGGAGTGCCCGAGCAACGATAGCCCTGGACATGTGAGAGACCCCTAGGCGGTGTGTTGTGTGCCCCGAATCACCAGTTCGTGGCGGCTGATTTTCCAACCGTCATCGTTGCGCACAAAGTCAGTCAGGTATGTCGCCCACAGCGTAAACATAGCGCCATTGCCGTCCTTCAGCACATGCAACGCTTGAACGTCAGTGCGTGCTGACGCTGTATCGCCAGTGACTGAAGCAAGTTGCGGGCTCATGAGGTGCTGGGTGGAGGAAAAAGCGTCTAGCTGACTTTCCACTGAGGCTGTCCAGGTATCCGCGCCAGTGACCGTCTCTTCTCCGAACCCTACGATCTCTGCATCCTCTGCAAAGCAAGCCCGGTAGCGCGCCATATCACGGTCATCAACAGCCGCCGCATAAGAGAGCATGACATCCTGTAATTGTCTGCGATCATCGGCTTCACTCATGTCTGGATACCCCTATGGATTACAGCCGACCGTCGATATAGTCGTCGATACGCTCATGGTACCGGCTAATGCGTTTTTCCTGCCCCGAGAGATAAGCGCCGGTGAAGCCTCGTGAGCGCACACCACGCTGCTGGGTGATGAATACCGCGACATCGTCTTCGATTGCCGGACCAATGGAGTCCTCGCCGCAGGTCAGCCATTTGACGGGCACATCGCCTGAACCCTCTCCGGTCAACGATTCAGTGGCGCTGGTGCCATCATCGAGTTCCGCTGCCACACCGGCCGGACTGGCATACCACCAATTATCAAACAGGCACTGTTCCGGGTCGGTGGGATGGGGGCGGGCCCGCAGGAAATGAAACCCATCGGACCACAGCGACACCGCGAAGTTGGGGAAGAGCGTGTAATGGAAGGCATCGGTGAGCTGTTCGTCTGGCACGGCGGCGTAGTGGCAGTAGCCTTTCTCTGGCCCGCGTTTGCGTTTTGCTTGCTGAAGCGCCTCGCGCGTATTCTCGGGTTTCCCCTTGAAGTCGGTTGGGTCGAGATCCCAATAGCTGAGCAGTGAGGCCAGAGGCTCTACGATATTGCCGTCGGGATCAGTGACGCCTGCGCCGTAGCCGCCCTTCATGACCATTCGCGCATGGCCTTCATTGGCCAAATCGAATTGGGTTTCCTTGAAGTGAGTGTTGATGCCGCCGGCGATCGCAGTGCGGTCCGTGGAAGGTGTCGCGCCCATATGTACCGTGGGCACATGGTATGACTCGTTGAAGTTATCAAGTACTACTTTCCAGTTACAAGGCAGCCACATGGTATTCGCCATGGTTCGTTGCCAGGTGTGGACCTCTCTCGCTTGCCACTCGTCCCAGATCGGCCCGAGGTAATCCTTCAGCGGTCCGCACTCCGGGTCCATGTTGACCCACACAAAGCCGGCGAAAGTCTCGCACTGTAGTTCTGCGAGTCGCAATTTGCCGCAGGGGTTGCCTTCAGGGAAATCCTCCTTATCGGGTGCAAACTGGAGCGCACCGTCGGGCAGAAAGGCCCAGCTGTGATACCGGCACACAAAGCGCCTGGGGTTGCTGCCCTTGGCCTCATCTACCAGTGGGTTACCGCGGTGTTGGCAGACGTTATAGAAGGCTTTGATACTGCCGTCTTGCTGGCGCACCATCAGGATCTCCTCGCGACCAACTGGTTCCATTTGCCAGTCGCCAGGATTGGGGAGTTCAGACTCCCGGCCTAATAAGAGCCATACCCGCGTCCACATGCCCTCCCATTCCTGTTCCATGAACTCGCGAGAGGTATAGCGAGACCCGGGGATGCGGTGCCCTCGAATCGATTGCTCGGGCCAAGAATCTAAAGTCGGAATCGGCGCATTCATGTGAAGTGACTCCCTAGGATCACTGCTTTTGTTTGCGCTTCAGTTTACTGCTATCAGAGGGAAACTAAAGGCCGTGTTAAGTGGTCTTTCTTTGCTGACAAATGGGAAAAGTGAGGTCGATGTCTGTGTTTCGATCAGGGTGTATGGGATCGAGCGTCACCAACCGAACATCGATGTGGCGTTGCCGAAAAAACACATGCCGATGAAAGAAATGATGGCGCTGATCAAAGGCAGCCATTGAAGGCCCTGTGCAACGTCGGGGTTGCGCGCCAGCCCTATGTCTCCAGCCAGACTGATGAGCCACATGCCGGCGCAACCCCAGAAGCCAATCATCAACCAAGACACTGCGATGTCTCCGCCTTGGCGATTACTAAGAGCGGGCTTGGTCTAGCAATAACAGCGGCGTTTGCCGCCGGGCCGAGTCGACGCTGATTGCCAGCCAACCACTGGCCGCGACCGTCCAAAACCAAAATTCCATGTCCTGCGCCTCACTGTGGCCGTTATTCAGGGCATACGTCTATAGCCCGCTGCCAGATCGCTGACGACGGCGCGGACGCGTCTAAAGTCGCGACAGAACCCTGCCGGTGCCTGATAACGCAGAGTGCTGCTCCGATAGAAATCAAACTTGCATCACATTGCCTACCTATCAAATCAACTAAACGTTGCAAGTGGTCATTTTTACGGGAAAAATTCGTGAAACACTTTATTGATCTGTAGCATTTACCCTCCTATCTTGATGGTTCTATGGCAGCGAACCACTAGATATTGGTGTTGAATAAAAATAACAAAACGCGCATTTGCAGGCCGGATTCGGGCTTACCGAGGACGCGCAAGACCTTGATCATCCTCGGTCTGGTCCTTTCGACTGTGATGGTGTCCATCTCTGGCTGCGCGCCCCGTGATGGCAAAGGCTTTCTCGCTCAGACGCGGTGTGCCCAGTTGGGCGATACGACCCTGGCCAGCGGCAGCGAGTTACTGACCGTCGTGAACCACATTCGAGCCCGGTTAGGACTGCCTGACTTTGTGGGTTCTTGGGAATTTGCGCGCGACGCGCTGTATCTCGGGATGTGTCTCGACCTCATGACCACCGACGCGATTGCGTTTATTGAGCGTTATGAGCAGGCTTTGGTGCTGTCGATTGACGAAAATCTCAACAATATTAAAGCTTTATCGATTTCCATTGACCCGACGGTCGCCCCTGTTGACGCGTCGAGCGACGCGTTTGAGGCACTGATGGAAGATGACGAGCCGCTCGGTGTAGACATTATTCTCTCGATATTTATTGGCGCGGCTTTGCTGTCCATTCTCTTTGCGTTACCTTATACGCTGCCCAGAGTAGAAAAGGTGAACGAACGCAAGAGGTTATTGGCCATTATGAAGGACCGCGCGTTTACGCCCCGTGAACATGGTGAAAGTGGCGAACACACTTTCATGAACCTAGGACGCCCTGTGGGTTGTCTTTGGGAGCATGCCACCAGAGCTGCCGTGTTAGCAGTGTTTGCCATGGCATTTTTGCTTTGGAGTGACAATGCCAGCGCCGAATCAGATGTCGTTTTCCTTTGTTGCGTTGTTTATCCCTTGCTGGCGCTGGGATATGCCACTGTCGAATATGTCAGTAGCTCTGATCGGTTTATCACCAACCACCGCGTGGTTCAGAGCACCACTTTCCTCTTTCCGAGAGAAGACCTCTATGCGGACACCGTGAGTGATGTGGAAGTCCGCCCGTCTATCGTCGGCAAGCTGTTCGGTTATGGCACCCTCATCATTTCGTCGGCAGGCCAAACCTTCAATATGCCGTACGTGAAAGATGCGAGAGAAGTGAAGTCGACTTGGGACAAGCTGACGCGGCAGAGACGGGTTTCGTACTAACCCCGATTTACAACTGATCCTCAGAAGACACGTAAGGCATCTCCACGACCTGCCCTTTGTGCAGACTTAACCGCGGCCGCCCGTAGCCCTCTTTGACCATCGACTCGAGTAGCAGATTGTTGCGGATCATGGTTTGCAGCATCCCCAGAGGAATGACCCCCGCACAAAACCCCATGGCAGCGCCCAGTAGTGCTGACAACGCAGCCGAGCCCAGATAATTACCCTCATAACCCGCGATGGCGCCTCCTACCAAGGTCAGCCATAGACTGATTTCAACGACCCATGGAAAAATTTTGCGCAGCAGGTAAGACATAATCATTGGAACTAAACCCTGACGGAGTCTGCGTCCGAATTGAAAACGACACAAACATAACCAACGCAGGGTCCGGCCGCCAGCAGTTTGAGGGCAAATTTGTCCCTTTGTTGGACGAGGTTTTATCCGCTCAAAAACATCTCCCCGGCTCCATCGAAGCCGAGCAACGTCGTGCATCGTGCGCGAGGACTCCTGTCTCGCGGTGGCCTTCGCCGGAAGTATCGGGGTGCAGCCCAACGCAATTAAAGGGCGCATCCGAGTCATGCCAATGGCAGGTGGTTTGAAAGCACTTGACGCAATCGGTACTGTGACAGCACTTCGATTGGGGAACATCACTGTTGCTGAACAAGATCGTCATAGGTGCTTTTCTAACCGCTGTGTTTGTAGGTTTAGCTCAGGAGATGCGCATTACAGACGAGGAAACCCGCTATGACCGCTGTCTGTTTGAGGTCGAAAAAGCACAGTGGCAATGTCGCGAGACGGGTAAGTACCCCAACGCCACAGCCGGGCCGGTCGACGTCATTGATCTGTGCGAGACCTACGCATCACAAGATCGAGACCGATGCGCAGCGCTTGCTTCCAAGGAATAAAGCTGCGTGTCACGTCTAGAAGATAAGGTTCGTCGCGCGGCCTACACCTATGTCTGCCACGTTAAGTCCACCGAACTCGAGTTGTCCTTTGAAGACTTCTGGACAGCCATTTGCCCAGCTGAGCCAACACCCACCGCGCCGGACTGGCCCATCGCATTTTCACGTGACCTATTGACTGGTATGCGCGAGAGCAACGATTTTGTCGATGCCTTGTGTAGGAAGTATGAAATTGTCTAGCGGCAGCCGGCTTTGGATTCGCACAGGTGAACGCGTTTGGAGTACCAGACGAGGACTTATGTGGCTCTCAACGACTGAACAAAGACTGGCCGTTTATAACGACACCGCAGATCACTTGGGATTTTTCTTTTGAAATAAAAGATACGACCCTTACGATAAGTAAAGGTCGGATGAGTATTTTGGTGCGACTGTTTGTGCATCACCCCCTCCTGAAATTCATAAGCCATCTGAGATTTCAGAGGTCTTTCAAGAGGATGGATATTTTAAATATCTTTAAGTGGTGCCCAGGGGCGGAATCGAACCACCGACACGAGGATTTTCAATCCACTGCTCTACCAACTGAGCTACCTGGGCAAGAAAAGGGCTTACAGCGTGAAGGCCGCGTATTAAACCCGCGCGCTTCTCACGCGTCAAGTAACCTCACGCTTCATCGTTTTTACGCGGAGACGACGTTGTCGTCTCCTTCCAATTGATCCGCAGAGGCAACGGTCGTTGTGTCCACGTGATCTGAAGCCAGCAGGGCATAGATTGCAGGCAACAACACCAGCGTAAACAGGGTGCCAATTAGCATACCGATTACCAGGATAAACCCGATGCTATTGCGCGCCTCGGCGCCGGCACCCTCGACCAGCACGAGTGGGAAGTGGCCAAACACCGTGGCGCCGGTAGTCATCAACACTGGTCGTAAGCGATTCATCGAACCGGCCCTGATGGCGTCTAATTTGTTCATGCCCTCGATCTGGGCTTGATTTGCGAACTCTACAATTAGGATGGCGTTTTTGGATATCAATCCGACCAGCGTGATCAGGCCGACCTGCGAGTAGATATTGATGGTGGTGAACCCGGTGAAGGTGATCACCATGGCTGCGAAGAGCGCGAGCGGGGCTGAGCCCAAGAGGATGATTAGCGGATCACGAAAACTGTCAAATTGTAGCGCCAGCACCAAGAACACCATGACCAACGACGCACCCAGAACATTGACCATGGTGTTGCCTTCGCGCCGGATCTCTCGCGATTCACCGGTGTAATCAAGGATATAACCTGCAGGCAAGGTCTTGGCGGCGATGGTCTCAATCTCACTGAGCGCCTGCTCTTTGGTGTAGCCAGGAATCACACCCCCGAATAGCTTGAAGCTTCCCTTTTGTTGAAAGCGGGTCAGCGCGCGTGGTTCGGTCTTGCGCTCCAGTGTTGCAAAGGTGCCAAAGGGCACCCGATCACCGGAGGGTAATGTAATGGGAGTATCCAGCAGCGCCTCGGGGGAGACCTTGAGTTCCCGTTTCAGCATCGGAATCACCCGGTAGGCTCTGCCGCGCTCGTCGTAACGGGTCACGTAGCCTTCAGAGACAAAGAGATTCATTTGCGAGGTCAGGTCGTTAAGGTTCATCCCCAAATCAGCAAGCTTGTCTTTGTCGAGCTTGTACTCGACCGATAGCAGGTCCAGTCGCAAGCTGGTGTCGAAGTAAAGAAAGAGTCCAGAGGCCTGCGCTTTGTTGACCATTTCTAGCGCGAAGCCGCGCATCTCGTCTGCACTGTCTGAGGACGTGACGACGACTTCCAAATCAAACTGGCCTGCGGTGGGGAGTGCAGGCGTGGTTGCAGGAAACGCCCTGACTGAGGGCACCTTGGCAAGGTCATTTCGTATCTCAGGGAGCATGAGATGCGTACTCATCTCACGCTCATCTGGCGGCACGAATTCGTGGCCACCGTAACCACCAGATGGACCCATGGCTTGCCAAATGTAGGTTGTTTCGGGTCTCTCCAGCAGCACGCTGACGGCCTCAGTGAACCCCTCCAGTGTTTGATCAATTGACGATTCGGGAGCGGCGTCTACAACTAGGTTGATCGCGCTTTGATCTTCAATTGGCGCCAATTCTTTGAGAGAAAAAAGGTAGAGCGGAACGATCAATAGCGTGAAGAACGCACCTCCCGTTACCAGCTGCCACCTCCAACGCAAAGAGAAATCAATCAAGGCAACGTAGCGTTTTGCAATAAGCTCGAAACGCCGATTCACCCATAGGCTCATTCGTGTTTCATGCCCTTGATCCGGGCAGACATAAGCGCTCATGAGCGGCGACAGTGTCATCGCAACGAGTCCCGATATTAATACTGCGACGGCCAGCGTGAAGGCGAACTCTCTGAATAAGACCCCCGACAGACCGGAGACAAAGCCGATTGGCGCATACACCACCGCCAGCGTAATCGTCATTGCGATGATCGGTGACAACAATCGTCTCGAGGAGTTCAAAGCTGCCTCTCGTCGCGACATGCCTTCGCGTAAATTTCTTGCGACGTTCTCTACGACGACGATCGCGTCGTCTACCACCAGACCTACCGACAGCACAACAGCAAGAATCGTTAAGAGGTTCAGTGAAAACCCCATCAGCGACATGGCTGCCGCGGCACCAAGAATCGAAATAGGGATCGTAAGTAGTGGTACGAGCGCGCTGCGGAACGAACCCATCAGCGCAATGACCACCAGACCTACCAGCAATACGGTCTCGCCGAGGGTGAGGAAAATCTCGGTTACTGCTTCGCGCATGTAACGCGAATTGTCGAAGGGAATCGTGAGCTCTAGATCAGATGGCAGCGTTTCGTTGATTTCGGCGACGGCTTCGTAGACGCGATCACCCACCAGAATTTCACTGGTGCCGGGTTCTGGATAGACAGGAATGAAAACCACTTGATCCTGGTTGTAACGAGCAAGCCGCGAAACTTCCATCGTGCCCACCTCTACGGTGGCGACGTCACCGAGCCTGACTTCCGACCCAGCTTCTCGGCGAACCAACATGTTGGAAAAATCTTCGGGTGATCGAGCTTCGCTGTTGGTTTGCAGATTAATGCGTTGCGACAGATTCTCGGATTGTCCAAACGTACCGATGACGTTGTTACGCTGTAGCGTGTTGTAGACATCATTCGTGTCGACATCCAACGCTGCCATGCGCCAGGGGTCTAACCAGATTCGCATAGCCTGTGGCAGCCCGTAATTCACTGCGCGCTGAACGTTGGGAATCGCAGACAAGCGCGGCAAGATCTCCCTTTGAATGATGTCGCTGACTTCGGCGTAGGTGCGTGTGGGTGGAATCAGCACCCCGAGATAAAAACTGGCGTAGGGCGTATCGGCGCGGCTAATTTCGATCGCCGGATCTTCCGTGCCCTCGGGCAACTCAAAGCGGATTTGGCTAAGACGCGTCGATAGCTCGGCGAGGACTTTTGTTGTGTCTTGGTTGAGCCTCAACCACAAGGTGACGGTACTGACGCCTGCGGTTGTCACCGATTCCACGTAGTCGAGCCCTGGCACGCTGCTGGCGACACGCTCGATAGGCTCGGTGACAAACCCCTGAACGGTTTCTGCGCTGGCCCCCGGGTACGCGGTGACGATCGCGATGGAGGAGCTTTCAATTACCGGGAAAGAAATAACCGGTAGCGTCATTGCAGAACGAATGCCGATCAAAAGGAGCGAAACGCACAGTACGACTGCGACGACGGGTCGCCGAATGAAAATGTCGGTCCAGCGAGGACGGATAGCAGTTGCGCTCACCCGCGAGCCGCCGCTTGAATATCGACCAGCAGTGACTCTTTCAGTTTGAAGGCGCCCTCATCAGCGATGCGGTCTCCGGCGTTCAGCTCTCCTCTGACAAAAAAGCGATTGTCTCGTTCTCCGCGAACCTCGATTCTTCTGAGCGATACCTTGTTGGGTAAATGCGAACCGGCTTCTGACGCGACCACCACAAAAGCGTGAGCGCCCTCGGGATCCCAGCGAACGGAGCGCGCGGGTACCGAAAGGAGATTTTCTGTCGGGCCGGTTCGGACAGCCACTTGCACCAGCGCGCCATGCCGTAGCGCAGATGCCTCAATTTCCGCTCGCACGTCATAAGTGCGCGTGCCTTCAGCGAAGGCGTCTGACACCGCGATGATGCGTGCCGTGCCAACGGGGGCGCCGCTGATATCGCGGACCTGAACCGTATTGCCAACATTGAGGTCGGTGAGCCCTTGTGGGACCTTGAAATCGATCCAGCGGGTTGGATTAATGCCTGTCAGCGTCGTCAGCACCTCACCAAAGCGCATGAGATCGCCAAGTCGCTGAGGATAGATACCGAGCTTCCCGGTGAAGGGCGCGCGCACCGTCATGCGACTCAGCCGCGCCTCCAGCATGGCGATTTGCGCTTTGAGCGACAGGCTGCGCGCCGACAGCGTATCGAGCTGATCCTGCGAAACCAGAGCGTCAGCCTCGAGCGTCCGATTGCGGTCTAGCTGCGTGTTGATCAGGTTAAGGTCCGCCCGCAATGCCTCTTGTTGCGCTTCGAGATCGTCGTCGAAAAGCACAAGCACCGCCGATCCTTCAGGCACCACCTCACCACTTTTAAAGGGCAGCGCTACTACCCGGCCCGGGCTCTCCGCCGAGATCACCAGATGTTCTGGCGAGCGGACCGTTCCGCTCAGTAGCCGCGTGGGTTCCCATTGCCCCGGCTGCACTTCGGCGACCGTAATCGCTTCAGAGGGGGGCGGGAAGCTTTCCACGAACGCCATGGCCTTGGAAATCTGAGCGAATTTGATGCTCGTCAGCGTCGCGGTCACGCCAAGGCAAACTGCTCCGGTTACGAGCCAGGATCGAATGTTCATCGCTGTGGTTCCATCGACGGCTTAATCACTCGGTGGCACATAACCCTCTGCCTGATCGAAATCTTCCCCAGCGAGAAATTTATCCATCTCACCCATCAGATACTTTCTCGCTTCCGGATCCATCAGGCTAAGGTGCTTTTCATTGATCAGCATGGTCTGGTGGCTTTGCCATTCCAGCCACGCCTTTTTGGAGACATGATCGAAGATATCCTGACCCTTGACTCCGGGTAAGGGCGCGCGCTCCAGTCCCTCGAGCTCTTCTCCGTAGCGTCGGCAGTGGACGGTTCTCGCCATCAGTCTCTCCCTGATTCGGTTTCAATGCTTAATGTTTCTAGTAACCGCACGATGGGTGCGGGCAGACCCACGGAGGGTGGGGGGTGCAAACTGAACCACCGCAAGCCCTCAGCGTCAAATTCTACGGGGTTTTTTGCCATGCGGTTCGTTGCGGCATACGCCCGCACCGGAAAGGCCTCCAGCTTGAAGTGGGTAAAGGTGTGGTGAAAGGGTGGCGCGACGGAGCAATCGCGGCCCGGCACGTCCAACGTCGCTTCAATCCATGTTCTGGCACTGGCCTCGTTGTCGAACTCCGGCGGTGCCCAGAGCCCCCCCCAGATGCCGGATGGTGGCCGCTTCTGCAGGAGCACATCGCCTGCGCTTCGCGTGACCACCGCGAGCCAGCGCTGTCTCTCGGGTACCTTTTTACGGGGTTTCTTGCCCGGATAGGCTGTTTGGTTGTTCTGTTTACGCGCGAGACAGTCTCGGGTGAGGGGGCACCGCGCGCAATCGGGTTTGCTGCGCGTGCAACACGTTGCGCCGAGGTCCATGATCGCTTGGGTGTAGTCGGCGACCCGATCCCACGGCGTATGTTGCTCTGCAGAGGCCCAGAGGCGCTCACTGACGGCTCGCTGCCCCGGCCAGCCCGCAAAGGCATGATAGCGCGCGAGTACCCGTTTGACGTTGCCGTCGAGAATGGGTGCCCGGGTGTCCATGGCCAAACAGAGAATCGCTCCGGCGGTAGAACGCCCTATGCCGGGCAGCGCCTCGAGCCCTGCCAGATCACTGGGAAAGACACCCCCGTGCGCGTCGCAAATGTGCTTCGCGCAGCGGTGTAAGTTTCGCGCCCGGGCGTAGTAACCCAACCCCGTCCAGAGGTGTAGCACGGCATCCTCGGCCGCACTGGCGAGGGCGACGACATCGGGAAACTGATCCATAAACCGTTCGTAAAACGGAATGACCGTGCTCACCTGAGTCTGTTGCAGCATGATTTCCGACACCCAGACCCGATACGGCGTGCGGTCTACCTGCCACGGCAGATCTTTGCGGCCATGCTGATCGAACCAGTCGAGTAGGGGGGTGGCGATGTCGGTTTTTGCGCTCATGGAGTGGTAAAGCTTCGCAATGAAGTAAGGGGGCTCTTTCTATACAATGGCGCCCCCAAGTGTAGCGCCCGCTGAAGCAATCGGTGCGTTTCGGAGAGGACAACATGAGTCAGCAGAATACGATGGTCAGAAAGGCCGCGATTAATCGCGAGACCCTCGAAACTCAGATCGCGGTTGAATTGTGCCTGGATGGCACGGGGAAGTGTGATCTGGAGACGGGGATACCCTTCCTTGAGCATATGCTGGACCAAATTGCGCGGCACGGTCAGGTTGACCTCGACATCAAAGCCAAGGGTGACTTGCACATCGATGCGCACCACACCGTTGAAGACATCGGCATCACCCTCGGGCAAGCGTTTAGTGAGGCTATTGGCGACAAAAAAGGCATCGTGCGGTATGGGCATGCCTATGTGCCGCTGGACGAGGCTTTGTCGCGGGTTGTCATTGATTGCAGTGGCCGCCCGGGTCTGGAATTCCACGTGCCGTTCACCCGCGCCAAGGTGGGCGAATTTGATGTGGATCTGGTCGTCGAGTTTTTCCAAGGTTTCGTGAACCATGCTGATGTCACCCTCCACATCGACAACCTACGCGGGCATAACGCCCACCATCAGGCCGAGACCGTCTTCAAGGCGTTTGGTCGCGCGTTGCGCATGGCCGTAGCGCCGGATCCCGCGATGGCAGGTACCAGTCCGTCGACCAAAGGGGTCCTTTAAGTCGTGACCCATCACGTTGCCGTAATCGACTACGGCATGGGAAATCTGCACTCAGTGGCCAGCGCCTTGGAGCACGTGGGGGCCACCCAGGTCACTGTCAGCCATAAACCGGAGGCTATTGCGGCAGCGGACCGGGTGGTATTTCCCGGTGTCGGTGGTATACGAGATTGCATGGAGGCGATTCGCCGCTTGGGTTGCGATGCCGTATTGGACGACGTACTGCATCGAGCCGGCAAACCGGTTCTGGCAATTTGTGTCGGTATGCAGGCGTTGATGACGCGCTCGGAAGAAAACGAAGGTATCGCCTGTTTGGATGTGGTACCCGGAGAGGTGCGGTATTTTGGCGACGCTCACCGCGATGAGAGGGGTGATCGGCTCAAGGTGCCGCATATGGGGTGGAATTCGGTCGAGCCCGTCATAGACCACCCGTTGTGGCAGGGCATCGAGCCCGGCGAACGGTTCTACTTTGTGCACAGTTATCACGTGGTGCCCACCGATCACAAGGTGATCGCCGGCACATTTGACTACGGCCTGACGGGCTGTGCTGCGCTGGCTAGAGACAACCTTTTTGCCACGCAATTTCATCCCGAGAAAAGCCACAGGGCGGGCTTAACCCTGCTAAAGAATTTTTTGAGTTGGGACGGCACATGCTCGTAATTCCTGCAATCGATCTAAAAGACGGCCAATGCGTGCGGCTGCGTCAGGGCGATATGGCGGACAGCACGGTTTTTTCCGACGACCCTGTCGCCATGGCTCAGCGCTGGCATGCCGAGGGTGCTCGACGATTGCATATCGTTGATCTCGACGGAGCGTTTGCAGGCAAGCCGGTCAACGCCGGGATTATTGAGGCGATCTCCAGCGCGTTACCCGACCTGCCTATTCAAATCGGTGGCGGTATCCGCAACGTAGGCACCATTGCGCGCTACCTTGAGGCGGGTGTGCAGTTCGCCATCATCGGTACCATGGCGGCCAAGAACCCGGAATTTGTATACGACGCCTGCAAGCAGTTCCCGGGGCATATCATTGTCGGTATCGACGCCCGTGGCGGGCAGGTCGCGGTGGAAGGTTGGGCCAGCGAGAGTGAGCTCGATGCGACCGAGCTGGCCAAGCGCTTCGCCGATGCGGGGGTCAGTGCGGTGGTCTATACCGACATTGACCGCGACGGCATGATGCAGGGCGTGAATGTCGACGCCACCGTGGCATTGGCAAAAGCATCTGGACTGCCGGTCATTGCCTCGGGTGGCATTAGCCATATTGATGATGTGAGGGGTCTTATGCCTCACGCACGTGATGGTATTTGCGGCGCTATTACGGGCCGCGCTATTTATGAAGGAACCCTCGATCTCGCCGCTGCGCAGGCGGAGGTCGACGCGTTCCTGCGGGCTGACTGATGGCGCTCGCCAAGCGGATTATTCCCTGTTTGGATGTCGACCAAGGCAGGGTGGTGAAAGGCGTCAATTTTGTCGGTATCCGTGATGCCGGTGATCCTGTCGAGATTGCACGTCGTTACAACGAGGCTGGCGCCGATGAGATCACTTTTCTCGATATCACCGCGAGCCACGAAGAGCGAGACACCACTGTTCACACCGTCGAGCAGATTGCTCGGGAAGTCTTTATCCCGCTGACCGTGGGCGGTGGTATTCGGGCGTTACAGGACATTCGCACCATGCTGAATGCTGGCGCCGACAAGGTGAGCATCAATACTGCGGCTATTCATAACCCGGACTTGGTGCGTGAGGCGGCGGCGCGCTTTGGGTCGCAGTGCATCGTTGTCGCGATCGACGTAAAGCGCGTTTCCGGCGAAGGCGAGCCATCCCGCTACGAGCTCTTCACCCATGGTGGACGCAAGCCTACCGGCATCGAAGCGGTGGAGTGGGCCACTAAAATGGCAGAATATGGAGCGGGCGAGATCCTGTTAACCAGCATGGACCGGGATGGCACTCGAGACGGCTTCGAGCTGACGATTACACGCGCGATCAGTGACGCGGTGGAGATTCCCGTGATCGCCTCAGGCGGCGTCGGCTCATTACAGCATCTTGCAGACGGTGTGACGCAGGGGGGAGCAGATGCCGTGCTGGCGGCCAGTATCTTTCATTTCGGTGAATACACCGTGCGTGAGGCAAAAGCCTTCATGGCTGGCGAGGGCATCACGATGAGGCTCTAAGCCTCTCCATTCTCGTTGGTCTGCGCTTCCGATGCTTCTGCACCCACCATCGATTTGTTGTCGGGGGCAGCCTGGGGCGTCAACAAGTTGATACCGCGTAACAAGGTTAGCGCCTCGTACAGTTGGTTGTCAGAATTTCTTAACTCGGTCAATGACTCGCTCTCGGACTGACTATCCGCCGGGTCGCCACCACTTAGGCTTCCCTGCAGATCAGCTTCTTTGGTGCGGCGGCTGGATTCAACGCTCTTAACCTCTGCACGCTCTACAACGATATCGGGAACGATACCTTCGGCCTGAATCGATCGGCCGTTTGGCGTGTAGTAGAGAGCCGTGGTGAGCTTCACTGCACGCGTCGCGTTAACAGGCAGAATGGTCTGCACGGACCCTTTGCCAAAGCTGCGCGTGCCCATGATGACCGCCCTGCGGCGGTCTTGCAGGGCACCCGCCACAATTTCCGAGGCGCTTGCTGAACCACCGTTGATCAAAACGACAATTGGCGCGCTGTTGATCAGGTCGCCTGACCTCGCCTGATAACGTTCCTTCGATTGAGGATGTCTGCCTTCGGTATAAACCACGAGTCCGCCATCGAGGAACGCACCGGCCATATCGACACTGGCCCCTAACACGCCACCGGGATTGTTCCGCAAGTCGAGGACGAGGCCTTTGATCGGGCTTTCCATCATCGCTGACTGCAGTTTGGCAATCGCCTCTTGACCAGTATCCCGCTGGAACTGGGAGGCACGCAGCCACAGGTAGCCCTCCATCAACTCACGACTACGAACGCTGGGCACCTTGATGATGGCGCGCACGACGGTGACGTCGAAAGGGTCTGCTACGCCGCGTCGGCCAATCGTCAGCAGTACTTCAGAGCCGATCGGCCCTCGCATCAGTTCAATAGATTTATTGACGGGAATGTCGCGAACGGATTCGCCATCGATTTTGAGAATAACATCACCGGCTTTAAGGCCCGCGGCTTCGGCAGGTGAGCCGTCAATGGGGGCGATGATCGATATGTAGCCCCGATCCTGGCCGATCTCAATGCCCAGCCCACTAAACTCTCCTTTCGTGGTCTCTTGCAAAGAGTCGAAGGCTTTCTCTTTCAGGAAGACAGAATGTGGGTCCAGCCCCGATAACATTCCTTGCACCGCCAGCTCAAACAACTTGCTGTCCGGGACGTGCTCAACGTAACCCTGCCGGATTTGGTTAAACACATCAGCAAACATCTGCAAGTCCTCCAGTGGTAATGCGGAGGTATCAGCAGCGATGCCTGCATGGGGGTTATCGCTATGGGGGTGGGACGTCTCTGAAATAGCGTCTTGTTGCCCTCCCTGCACAGACTCCTGCGCTGAGATAGAAAGCGAGGTCAGGGCAGTGAGCAGTAACCCAAAAGTGCTGGCACGAGAGAGCATGAAAGGATCCAAATGCAGACGGGCCGGTAATGGTACCCGATTATTTTCGCTTCGCTCAGCGCCGTATCCACTGCGCTGGGTCAACCGGTTGCCCTTGCTGCCGAATCTCAAAGTAGAGCCCCGTAACGTCGCGACCGCCACTGGCGCCGGCTCTGGCGATGACGTCACCCGCTATCACGCGATCTCCCACTTGGCGCATCAAACTATGATTTTGCGCATAGAGCGTCAGCCAGCCATCGTTATGGTCAATGACGATGAGCAAACCCTGACCTCTCAACCAGTCAGCGTAGATCACTCGCCCGGCGTGAACTGCGCGAATGGGCTCACCTTCTGCCGCCGGTATCAGCCAGCCCTGCCAACGGATATCTGCGTTGCGGCGAGTGCCGAATTGGTTGGAGGGCACTCCAGAAACCGGCATCGATAACGTGCCTCTCAACGCGGCAAACGGTTGGACGGCGGGCGCTGGTGTGGGTTCCGGCATGACGCTAGCCAGTTCCTCGAACAACTGATTCAGCCGCTGCTGGTCGAGGCGCAATTTCGACAGCTGCTGTTCGTCGTTGCTGACTTGGGCGTTAATTGCTTGCAGGGTTTGCTGTCTGGTATTGCGCTGTTCCGCCAGCTCCTGTTTCAAGCTGCCCTGCGCGGCAATTTGTAAAGCAAGCTGATTTTGCGCTTCAGCAAGGCTCAGTACATTGCGCTCAATTTTTTCAAGTCCGCGTTGATATTCATTAATCAATACTCGCTGATCCTCAACAAGTATTTGTAGATAGGTCATGTGGCGTGCGGCATCCTGTGGTCTTTGATCGCCAAGCCATACGCGGAGCTCACCGCCTTGCTGCATTGCCCACATGCGCTGGATGCTCTGTTGGATCAGCTGCTCACGTGCTTCTTGATCGGCTCGAAGCGATCGACTTTCCTCTTCAAGCGCCTGAACTCGTTCCTCCAGAGCGCGCTTTTCACGGCTCAATTTCTCCGCCTTGATGTCCGAGGCGCCGATTTGCAGATCGATATCTCGCAGGTCTTTTTGCAGGCTGTCGCGTTCCACCTCGCTCGCATCCAGTCGAGACTGAATGGCATCGATCTGCTCTTTTAATTGAGACAGTTGCTCGCTGGTATCGTTGATATCGGCCGCCGCGTGAAGAGCGGGCACGAAAGGCACTATGAAGAGAAAGAGTGAAAGCAGGGGGGGGCGGAGCCTGCAGAGTCCTGCCACCATCGGCGATCAGGTCGTTAGCAGACTGCGCCCGGACATGGCGTCAGGCGCGTCGATATCCATCAAGGCCAGAATCGTCGGCGCGATATCGGCCAGAATGCCGCCCTCAGCATCCAGCTTTCGTTGTTTGCCGCCAAGATAGATCAGCGGCACCGGTTCGGTGGTGTGCTGGGTATGAGGCTGGTCGTTCTCGTAATCGCGCATCTGCTCGCAGTTGCCGTGATCTGCGGTAATCAAACCCTCTCCGCCGTGCGCGAGCAGCGCTCGTTCAATACGGCCAATGCACTCATCGAGGGTCTCGACCGCAGTGACCGCCGCGTCAAATTGGCCCGTGTGGCCAACCATGTCGCCATTGGCGTAGTTCACGACAATAAAATCGTAGTCGCCAGATTCAATGGCGCTGACCAGTGCGTCAGTGACCTCTCGAGCACTCATCTCTGGCTGTTGATCGTAAGTGGCGACATCGGGCGAGGGGATCAGTGTTCGCGTTTCACCTTCAAACACGGCTTCCCTTCCCCCACTGAAGAAGAAGGTGACGTGGGCGTATTTTTCAGTTTCTGCGATGCGAAGCTGTGTGCGGCCACAATCGGCCAAGATTTCACCCAAGCTGTCTTCCAGTGAATCAGGCGGGAAAGCGACCGGGCATGCCAGGTTGGCGGCATATTCAGTCGTGGTCACCAGATGAATATCGGGCATCGCGTTGCGGATAAATCCGCTAAAGGCCGGGTCGATCAGCGCCTGAGACAATTGCCTTGCGCGGTCCGCGCGAAAATTCATGAAGAGCACCGCGTCGCCACTATCAAGGGTGACGGTTTCACCAATACCGGTGGGCGCGACAAACTCGTCATCTTCACCTCTGGTGTAGGCCGCCTCCAGCGCCTCTGCCGCGGTATCGACCCGGTAATCGGCAGCGCCCTCGGTGAGGAGCGCATAGCTTTTTTCGATGCGATCCCAGCGGTTATCGCGATCCATGGCCCAATAGCGGCCATGCACTGAGGCGATGCGACCGATACCCAAAGCACTTAGCGCGGCTTCCGCACGTCGTAACGAGGGCTCGGCGCTTCGCGGGGGGGTGTCGCGACCATCCAAAAAGGCATGTAGGTACAGCTTCGTCGCGCCGCGCTCTGCCGCCAACTGTAATGCGGCAAACAGATGGGCTTCGTGGCTGTGAACACCCCCCGGTGATAACAAGCCCATGATGTGGACGGCCTTGCCGGCATCGACTGCGGCATCGATTGCCGTGAGGTAGGCAGTGTTCGCTTTGAACTCGCCAGTCGAGATGGCCTGGTCGATGCGGGTAATAGATTGATAAACAATTCGCCCGGCGCCTAGACTCATGTGGCCCACTTCTGAATTGCCCATCTGTCCGTCGGGTAAGCCCACATCTAGACCCGAGCCCGACACCAGCGTGTGGGACGTCTCTCGCCACAGCCTGTCGAGATGAGGTGTGTGTGCTGCAAGAATGGCATTGTCTTCAGTCGCGGTGCGATGACCAAAACCATCGAGAATGACAAGCAGTGTTGTGCGTCGCTCTGGTGACACGGATGCAGGGCTCGAATAACGGAAGCCTAATTGTACCGCGGCCTGCCAATGAGGGCACGCCTGGCCTGCGAATGAGGGTCCGCTCGAGCACGTTGGCTATGCGGTGCGACCTGTTTTTGGGAATGTTAAGGTGAGCCAGCGATCCAGCCTGCCGACCGATCCGGGCGGCAACGGAGCGAGTGTTCGGTAACCGATGATGAATGAACCCGGCAAATCCAACGGCGCAGTAGCGTCAGTGACGCTTGACCCTGCGGAGCATGCTCGCCTCCTGCGGCTCGCGACCAATCTCTCAGTAACTGTTGCGGCAATATTGATTGTCGCCAAAGGCTACGCTTGGTGGCAGACCGATTCCGTGGCAGTACTCGCATCGCTTGTGGACTCGCTGATGGACGCCGGCGCTTCACTGCTTAACCTTTTTGCGGTGCGATATGCGCTAGCGCCAGCCGATGCAAGCCACCGATGGGGTCACGGCAAGGCGGAGGCCATTGCAGGTTTGGGACAGGGGTGTTCATTGTTGCGTCCGGGTTGTTTCTCGTGAGCGAGGCAGTTCAGCGGCTCGCCCATCCTGAGCCATTAGCCGCCTTCTCTATTGGTGTGGCAGTAATGGTGCTGACGATTGCTTTGACTGCGGGCCTGGTGGCTGTTCAGGGTTATGTCATCAAGCGTACCCGTTCGCCGGCGATTCGCGCAGACTCGCTGCACTATCGAACGGACTTGCTCACGAATGCAGCTGTGCTAGCGGCGCTCGTTTTGGCGCAGTTCGGCTGGTCCGGCACCGACCCACTCTTCGCGCTTGCTGTTGCGGCGTATACCTTGAAAGCGGCCTGGGACATTATTACTGATGCCACCAGCGAATTGCTCGATCAGGAGCTGCCAGAGACCAAGCGCGAGCAGATTATTGGCATCGCCAGTGCACATCCACGTGTTCTCGGTGTGCATGACCTTCGAACGCGGAGTGCGGGCAGGGTGGATTTCGTTGAGCTACACCTCGAGCTCGATGATCATATGCCGCTCATGGTTGCCCATCAGGTGAGTGATGATGTGGAGGGCGCTATCATCGCTACCCTGCCTCAAGCGGACGTCATGATTCACCTCGATCCCGTCAGTCTCGCGGAAGAGCAGCTAGACGAGAAGATTGAGGCCGCTGAAAATTCTGATCGCGTTTGACGGCCATCGCATTCGGAAAGCTGCCCTGTTGTTTGTCTGGTGAGCGCAGATTTTATCGTTGCGATAAAAATGGCCTCCGAGAGATGCACTCTGAGGACGCTGGGCTCGATCACCGAGCCGCTCTGATACAGCCCCGTCACCGACTGGAGACGCTGTGATTGAACCGATATACTCCGCCCCCGCGCTACATGGGCGTCAGACGGGGCGAGTTTCTGAAGCAAGATCCCCCCGGACAATCAGTGGTGAATAACCCGGACTTCGCGGGGCATGATGGGGCATAGAGAGCGTGTCAGCAGATTTAGTGTTTCAGTTTCTCGCACAGCAGTGGATCTTGGTAGCGGCACTGGCCACGACCCTGACCATGTTGATGCTTCATGAGAGTCGAAAAGCGGGGCCGGCGTTGTCGATCAATGAAGCTGTGCAGCTAGTCAATGGCGCCGGTGGCATCTTTCTGGATATCCGGGAGGCGACTGACTATGCCCGAGGCCATATTACTGATGCTGTCCACATACCCGCCGCGGCCTTGGCCAAGCGTAGCAATGAATTGGAAAAATACCGCGATAAACCCGTCGTGGTCGTGTGTAAAATGGGGCAGTCCGCGGGTCCGGCGACCAAGTCACTCAGAGCGCAAGGTTTTAGTCGCGCACAAAAGCTCTCAGGCGGCATGATGGAGTGGGACGCGCAAAAGCTTCCGGTCGTCACCGAATGAGCAACGTCGTGATCTACACCACACGTTGGTGCCCGTTCTGTATTCGTGCGAAAGCCTTGCTGGAGCAGAAAGGGATTCAGTACGAAGAGATAGCGGTAGACGGCGATCCCGTGACGCGTCAACAAATGGCTGAGAGGGCAGGGGCAACGTCGGTGCCGCAGATCTGGATAGGCGAACAACATATTGGCGGATGTGACCAGTTATATGGTCTTGAGCGAGCAGGCGGGCTGGACCCGTTGCTTGCTTAACGTTATCTGCTGCGAAGATTTTGATAATGAAGGAGTATCAGCATGGCTGAAGAAGGAACCGCAGCCGCACAGGAAGAACAGGCGCAACAGCAGTTTGTCACTCAGCGGGTGTATACCAAGGACATTTCCTTTGAGTCACCCATTACCCCTAATGTGTTCCGCCAGGAATGGAAGCCCGCCGTTAATGTGGACTTGAACACGAAAACCAGTCGCATCGATGACCAGGGTAACCATGAGGTCGTGTTGACGCTCACTATTACAGCGAAGCTGGAGGAGCAGACGGCATTTCTGGTGGAGGTGCAGCAGGCGGGGATTTTCTTCGTCGCTGGCTTCGAGGATGAAGCCTTAAGGCAGTTACTGTCTACGGTCGCACCGACGATCTTATTCCCCTACGCGAGGGAGGCTGTCGATAATTTGGTGGTCAAGGGTGGGTTCCCGGCACTGATGATTGCGCCAGTCAACTTCGATGCGCTATTCCGGCAAGCCGTGGCGCAACAGGCGGCGGAAGCAGGCGAGGCCGGCGCTATCCCCTCTGAAACGTCAACGCACTGACAATCAACCGGTCGCGTTTACGCGGCCGGTATATTCAAGTCCTTTAATTTGCGGGTCAGGGTGTTTCTGCCCCATCCCAATAACTCTGCGGCATCAGCCTTGCGGCCCCCCGTGTGCTTGAGAGCGGCCTCTATCATAATGGACTCAAATAGCGGTAGCGCCTGCCTGAGCACGTTGGAGTGACCTTCCGAGAGCTGCCGGTCTGCCCAGCCAGAGAGTTGTTCGTGCCAGCTGTCCGCTTGTCCAGTTTCCTGGGCGCTTTGGTTTTGAAGGAGTTCTGGCGGCAAATCGGACAGTAGCACCTCCCTCCCTGCGGCCATGACCGTTAGCCACCGACAGGTATTTTCCAACTGTCGGACATTGCCAGGCCACGGCAACTGCGTGAGTAAATCAAGCGCATCCGCCGTCAGCACTTTAGCCTCTACGCCCAACTCTTTGCCCGCAGCGGCTAAGAAATGAGTGAGCAGCTGAGGGATGTCTTCTCGGCGTTCGGACAGCTTCGGTACGTGAATTCGTATGACATTCAGGCGGTGAAAAAGGTCTTCTCTAAAAGCGCCCGACTCGACCAAAGACTCCAGCTTCTGGTGGGTTGCTGCAATAATCCTCACATCGGCCTTGATAGAATCAACACCCCCAACCCGGAAGAACTCCCCGTCTTGTAGCACGCGCAGCAAGCGAGTTTGCGTAGCGGCCGGCATGTCTCCGATTTCGTCTAGGAATAACGTACCACCGCGAGCCTGCTCGAACCGGCCTTCCCGACGATTGTTGGCACCCGTGAACGCGCCTTTCTCGTGGCCGAATAGCTCTGACTCCATCAGTTCCTGGGGAATGGCAGCCATGTTCAATGCAACAAAGGCGTTGTTCGCTCTGGGGCTGTGGCGGTGCAGTGCGCGCGCAACCAGCTCTTTCCCGGTACCAGATTCGCCATTGATCAGCACAGTAATATGGCTTTGCGCCAAGCGCCCGATGGCGCGAAAAACCTCTTGCATGGCCGGTGCATTGCCGATGATCTCCGTTGTGCGCCGGCCCTGTGTTGCCTCTGTGCTGCTAGGTTTCCCTGCATGTTGCGCTTGAGCGCGCGCTACCGTCGCCACCATTTCATCAATATCGAAAGGCTTAGGAAGATATTCGAAGGCACCCTCTTCATATGAATTGACCGCGCTATCGAGGTCAGAATGCGCGGTGGTGATGATGACGGGTACGTTTGGCTGGCGCGCTTTGATTTGGGACAGCAAGGCAATACCGTCCATGCCGGGCATTCGGATATCACTTACCACCACCATGGGGACTTCGCTCTCTAATGCATCAACCACTGCGTCACCGGAATCGAATGCTCGACAGTTCAGACCGGCACGGGTGAGCGCCTTCTCCATCACCCAGCGAATCGAGCTGTCGTCATCGACAATCCAGATTTGTTCATTTATCGGCATGTCAAATCTCCATGGGTAAGAGCATGGTGAAGCAGGTTTCTCCCGGTGTGCTTTGGACTTGGATCAAACCACCGTGCTGATTGGCAATACGTTGTGCGATGGACAGCCCTAGACCCGTGCCCTGAGCATTGCCTGTGACCATGGGGAGGAAAAGGCGCGGCAACAAATCTTCAGGAACACCGGGCCCGTCATCATTAACCTGCAGTGCGCAGACCAGCTTGTGTCGGTTTCCGCCGACGGTGAACTGTCGGAGAACACGGGTCCTGAGCGTAATCAATCCGTCCTCGCCGCAGGCTTGCCAGGCATTGCGCACGAGATTCAGTACGGCCTGGGTGAGCTGTCCGCCATCCGCTAAAAAATCGGGCAGACTTGGATCATAGTCTCGCTCGATACTGAGGTTGCCTTTTGCCTCTGCTTCGATGAGCAGCCGGACATGCTCTGTCACCTCATGAATATTCGTGGGCTCCGATTCCAATCGTTCTCTCGGCCCCAACATTCTGTCGACCAGCGTTTTGAGCCGGTCGACTTCTGAAATGATGATGTCGGTGTATTCCTGCAGGTCCTCGTCTGCCAGTTCGCTTGCGAGTAATTGTGCGGCACCACGGATGCCACCCAACGGGTTTTTCACTTCGTGAGCGACCCCTTTCATGATCTCTTTAAGCGTTGCTTGTGCCTGCCACTCGCTCTCGTCGCGGCTGATGGCCTGAAGGCGGTCAACCATATTCAGCTCGACCAGCAAGCACCGCTGCTCAGAATTTGACGCGATGGGGCTGAGTGTGATGTCGACCGAGCGCTCCTGCCCCGTTCGCGTGGTGAGTGGGATGGCCCGCCTCACCATTGGGAAGTTGTCTGACAGCGCCTGATTCAGGAGTGGATACCATTCATTGGACTCATCGAGGAGCTCGTCCAGTGCGCTCCCCAAAGCGCGACTCGCAGAGACCTCCAATAAATTTTCCGCAGAGAGATTGAGCGCCCGAATGTGGAGTTGATCGTCCAGCAGAACGACACCGGTCGCCAACAGGTCGAGATAATAGTCGGCTGTCAGGTCTATCAGCGGGTCGGCGGACATCATGTTAGTTCCGTATGACCGGACGCATCACAAAGACAACCTGCTCGGGAGAGGCGTCCTGTTGAGTGTCATCCGCACCCAGTCGGAAAACCTGCAGCCGATGTTCGCCCCGGAACACGTTGGTCAGTTGCCAGCTGGCGGCCCGTTGGGGAGCGCCAACCGATATGCCATCCAGTGTTAGAACCAGGTGTTCTCCAATGCGCAGTCTGGGCTGCACTGCGGCTTCGACCACAAAGTCACCCGGCCCCATGGGAATTGTCGACTGATCTACCGGGGAGGTAATGCGAGTCGAGTATGCCGCGGGTGCTTCGGTGTCTTGCATTGCAGTATCGTCTGCGGTGGCAGCGTCACCGACCGGCATTGACGGTGTTGTGTTCGTTGCGTTGAGGGTTTGCACCTCTACAGCTGCGTCAGAGGGAGGTGTGTCGGTGAAGGTGACATTGCCCTGCTCATCCACCACTTTGTAGACCGGCTGCGCTGTGGCCACAGTTGCGTCTGACAAGAAAAGACAGCCGATAACTGCGCCTCGAACGAGTCGCGACGGCCGCTCAGAGTGGTGATCTAGCGGGGGTGTCCAAATTACTCCGGAAGCGCTCCTCCCTGGGCTCGCGCGCAAGTGAAACGCGCACTGATTCTCCGTATGGTGCTGAGTGTTTTCAGGGATGTTTCTGAACGCTTACGGTGAGCGGATCGCGGCGAGATCGCTTGCACCACAACGGAGCGCCAAAGTTGCGACGCTGGTTGAGAAATAAAAGCCCGCTGGTTGCGGGCTTTTGAGAAGCGACTCTTCGCGGTCAAAGCCATTTAGAGCGAGTAGTACAGGTCAAACTCGACGGGGTGCGTCGTCATGTTGAGGCGCTCGACGTCCTCCCGCTTGAGTTCAATGTACGCGTCAATCATGTCATCAGTGAAGACGCCGCCGGCGGTGAGGAAGTCGCGATCGGCCTCCAGTGCATCGAGCGCCATCTCCAGGCTTGACGCGACCGTCGGGATGTCTGCCGCTTCTTCAGCGGGCAGGTCGTATAGATCCTTATCCGCTGCATCGCCAGGATGAATCTTGTTCTGAATACCGTCGATACCGGCCATTAACATCGCGGCGAAAGCGAGATAAGGATTGGCGGTGGGGTCGGGGAAGCGAACCTCGATACGTTTACCCTTGGGCGACGGTTCATATGGGATCCGGATCGATGCAGAGCGGTTACGCGCCGAGTACGCGAGCATCACGGGTGCTTCGAAGCCGGGAACCAGGCGCTTGTAGCTGTTGGTCGAGGCGTTGGTGAAAGCATTGAGCGCACGAGCGTGCTTAATGATGCCGCCAATGTAATAGAGGGCTGTGTCAGACAGTCCCGCATACCCGTCACCGGCGAAGGTGTTGTCACCCCCTTTGGCGATAGACTGGTGGACGTGCATGCCAGATCCATTGTCGCCGACCAACGGCTTGGGCATGAATGTTGCGGTCTTGCCGTAGGCATGTGCGACGTTTAACACACAGTATTTGAGGATCTGCACCTCATCTGCCTTTGAGACCAAAGTGTTGAACTTTACGCCGATTTCGCACTGGCCCGCCGTACCCACCTCGTGGTGATGCACCTCGACGTCCAGGCCCATTTGCTCCATTGCCGAGCACATGGCCGCTCGGATGTCATGCAGTGAGTCAACCGGAGGTACGGGGAAATAGCCGCCCTTGACGCGTGGGCGATGGCCGGTGTTGCCGTCTTCGAAATCCAGGTTTGATGACCAAGCCGCTTCCTCCGCATTGATCGCGTAGCTGGCACTGCTCATATTGACGTCCCACTTGACGTCGTCGAATACGAAGAACTCGGGTTCCGGGCCGAAGAATGCCGTGTCGCCGAGGCCTGTTGACGCCAGATAAGCTTCCGCCTTCTTGGCGATGCTGCGGGGGTCACGATCATAGCCCTGCATGGTCGCAGGCTCGACGATGTCACAGCGGACGATGACCGTTGGGTCATCAGTAAAGGGGTCCATAATGGCGGTACTGTCGTCCGGCATCAAAATCATGTCGGACTCGTTAATCCCTTTCCAACCCGATATCGAAGACCCGTCGAACATCTTGCCGCCATCGAAAAAATCCTCGTCCACTGCGGAAGCAGGAATCGAGACATGCTGTTCTTTGCCTTTGGTGTCGGTGAATCGCAGATCTACCCAGCGGATGTCGTTGTTTTGGATTAGGTTGAGCGTTCGCTCTGACATGTGTGGTTCCTCTCATGGATTACCCCCTTCGCAGGGGTGTAAAGCTTTTAAGTGGTTGTGCGTTTGCAAGGGACGTGCCAAACCCGAGGGCGGCAACTATTACACGCCATACAGCGGAGTCACGGCGTAAATGAGCGCCTGTCGCGGGCTGAACACTCGACCTTAGCGCCCAATTCGCACAACTATAGTGCAAAAGCCAAGGCAAGCGCACTATTTTAGTGCAATTTACTGCGGTGCGTTGCAGCGTTCGTGGGAAAAATTAGGTTAATCAATGGTTTGCTACGCCGCCCGAGGTGGCACGGCTTTTGCGTAGGGAAGGTGCAGGTGTTTTGGTCAGGACCATTTCGCCCGACTAATACATCAATGAATGAACCACTGTAAGCAAATTGTGCGCTGCTTAGCGCACCATGCGGAGACGAAGTAGAAATGAAAGCAAAACTTGAATACATCTGGCTTGATGGCTACAAGCCTACCCAAAGTCTGCGAAGTAAAACCCAGGTCAGGGACAACTTTGGCGGTACGCTAGAGGAATGCCCCATGTGGTCATTCGATGGTAGCTCGACTGAGCAAGCCGATGGCAACGCCTCTGATTGCCTGCTCAAGCCTGTAGCAATCTTTCCCGACCCGGGTCGGAAAGATGCGTTTTTGGTCATGACAGAAGTACTGAATGCAGACGGTACGCCACACGAGTCGAACGGTCGCGCTACCATCGACGATGACGACGACGACTTTTGGTTTGGCTTCGAACAAGAATACTTTTTGTGGGATGTCGACACTCAGTTACCTCCGGGCTTTCCGGTAAACGGTTACCCCGGCCCGCAGGGACCCTACTACTGCTCAGTGGGTGCGGGTAATGCTTTTGGCCGGGAGTGTGTGGAAGAGCACTTTGACCTTTGCCTCGCGGCAGGAATCAATGTCGAAGGAATCAACGCTGAGGTAGCTGCCGGCCAGTGGGAGTTTCAGGTCTTTGCGAAAGGCGCGAAGAGGGCGGGTGACGAAACCTGGGTAGCCCGGTACTTGCTTGAGCGTGTCGGTGAAAAATATGGATTCTCCATTAACTGGCACCCTAAGCCCTTTGGCAAGCTGGATTGGAATGGCTCAGGTATGCACGCCAACTTCTCCAACGAAGTGATGCGAACCGCCGGTGAAGAAGCCGTCTTCACAAAGATTTGTGAAGAGTTCGGAAAGAACATTGAACGCCACATCAGCGTTTATGGTGCAGACAATGATCAGCGGCTCACCGGCGATCATGAGACGCAGTCGATTGATACTTTCAGCTACGGCATCTCTGACCGGGGCGCTTCTATCCGAATCCCGGTCTCTACACACACCGATGGTTGGGTTGGTCGATTAGAGGACCGGCGAACAGCGTCAAACGCTGATCCTTATAAAGTCGCAGCGGCGATCGTCAAGACAACCAAGGAAGCACTTGCCTAAGGCTTCCAAACAAAGACGTACCGCACCCTTGGTGGTCCGAGGGGCGTTTTAAAACAAAGAACCGCAGTGTGACCTGAGTCCACTGCGGTTCTTTGTTTTTGAGGCGCAGATTTATCCCCGGCACCGCGCTGCATGAACAGTCGGCCTCCTTCTTCTTTTTGCGAGAAACGGTCTTTTAGCCAATTAGTCGATTGAACCAATGATGGTCCAGTGGTGTACACTCCGCGCCCGCTAAGCGTCTAGCGCATCTCAATTCATTGGACTCAGCATGAAATCGCTTCGCAATATCGCCATTATCGCCCACGTTGACCACGGCAAAACCACGCTGGTCGACTGCCTGCTGCAACAATCCGGCACCTTGGATCGCAAAAATGCGGGCGCTGAGCGGATCATGGATTCCAATGATCAAGAACGTGAGCGTGGCATTACCATTCTGGCCAAAAATACTGCGATCACGTGGAACGATTATCGGATCAATATCGTTGACACCCCGGGGCACGCCGATTTTGGCGGCGAGGTTGAACGGGTGCTGTCGATGGTGGATTCCGTGCTGCTACTGGTCGACGCTGTTGATGGTCCGATGCCGCAAACCCGGTTTGTGACCGCCAAAGCCTTCGAGCGGGGTCTCAACCCGATTGTGGTCGTTAACAAGATCGATCGCCCCGGCGCGCGACCGGATTGGGTGATTGATCAGGTGTTCGATTTGTTTGATACCTTGGGGGCGACGGAAGAGCAACTGGACTTTCCAGTCATCTACGCCTCTGCCATCAATGGCATTGCGGGCGAGGATTACGAGGCCATGGCCGACGATATGTCGCCGCTCTTCCAAGCCATCGTCGACAAAGTCGCACCACCCGAGGTGAATGCTGACGGGCCATTACAACTGCAGATTTCTGCGCTTGATTACAGTAGCTACGTGGGGGTGATCGGCGTGGGTCGCATCACGCGGGGTGAACTGACGCCGAATACGCCCGTGGCGGTCGTCGATCGTGAGGGCAACCAGCGCAACGGGAAGGTGCTGCAAGTCATGGGTTATCTAGGCTTGGAGCGCGTCGAAGCCCAGCGTGCCGAGGCGGGCGACATCGTGTGTGTCACTGGGATCGATGCGCTGAACATTTCAGACACGCTCTGCGATCCTGCCTCGCCCGAGGCTTTACCTGCATTAACCGTCGACGAGCCTACTGTGAGCATGACCTTTCAGGTCAACGACTCGCCTTTTGCAGGGCGTGAGGGCAAGTACGTCACTTCGCGTAATATCAAGGAGCGCCTTGAGCGCGAGCTTATTCACAACGTCGCGCTGCGGGTTGAGCAGGGCGACAGCCCCGATAAGTTCAAGGTATCCGGCCGCGGTGAACTCCATCTCTCAGTGCTGATCGAAAACATGCGGCGTGAAGGCTTCGAGCTAGGCGTTTCACGCCCTGAGGTGATTCAAAAAGAAATCGATGGGGAACTCTGCGAGCCATACGAAAACCTCGTGATCGATTGCGAAGAAGCTCACCAGGGTGGCGTGATGGAGGAGCTTGGGCTGCGCCGCGCTGATCTTCAGAACCTTGTGACTGACGGCGCCGGGCGCGTTCGGCTGGAATTCATTGTGCCGGCCAGAGGTTTGATCGGCTTTCGTTCACAGTTTCTGACGCTGACTTCCGGCTCCGGCATAATGACCCACATCTTTGACCATTATGGCCCCGTCGCTAAATCCGAGCTTGGTGCCCGCAATAACGGTGTGCTGGTCTCAATGGTCTCTGGTAAGACCCTGGCCTACGCGCTGTTTAGCCTGCAGGAGCGGGGCCGGCTTTTTATCGAGCCTAATGTTGACGTTTATGAAGGCCAGATTATGGGGCTGCACAGCCGGGGCAATGATTTGGTGGTCAACCCCACTAAAGCGAAACAGCTGACCAATGTCCGCGCCTCAGGTAGCGATGAAGCGGTGATTTTGACGCCCCCGTACTGCACAGCCTTGAGCAGGCACTGGAGTTCATCGACGAGGACGAATTGGTCGAAGTGACGCCGGAAAGCATCCGGTTACGGAAGAAACTGCTGTTGGAGCATGAGCGCAAGCGTGCATCGAGAAAAGCTGCCTGATAGCGGGCATCTCTAGGTTACTTTGCCCGCACCTGCTCTGAGCATCTCGATGTGCGGGATGTTGTCCTCAAGGTAAGACTCACCCACAGGGGTGAACCCGAGCGATTCGTAAAACGCCTGTAGATACGTTTGTGCGCTGAGACGCACAGTGGGCCAGCGTGCGTCACAAAATGCCAGTGCCATGTCCATGATCTCGCGACCGAGGCCGAGGTGGCGGAAGTCCTCGCGCACTGCGACTCGGCCGATCGAGCACTCCGGGTAAGAGACTCCCGGCGGCAGTACGCGCAGTGTGCCGATCAGTTCGTCCTCGTGAGTGACTTCCAGGTGCCAGCTGTTGGTGTCCTTATTATCGACCTCTTGATACGGGCACTCCTGTTCGACCACAAAAATGGCGGTTCTGAGTTCGAGCACCCGGTGCCATTCGGGGCCACTGAACAGGGCAAAGTGACGCCAGCGCCAGCTCAGTGTCTTGCCAACGGATTGGAGGCCCGGAGTCATGCCAATGCGCCTAAAATTTTCATGCCAATTTTCGAGCTCCCGTGGTGTTGTCGAGTCCGGGTGCGTTAGCATATCGCGGATCACGGGCCACGCCGCAAGGCATGGCTCCCTTGCCCCAGAGAGAATGCCTTCACCATGACAGATATGATGCAGCCCTCCGTTGATGTCGAGCAGCTGTCGCTTCGGGATTACGCGGAAAAAGCGTACCTCGACTATTCAATGTATGTGATCCTTGATCGAGCGCTCCCGCACATTGGTGACGGGTTGAAGCCGGTTCAAAGGCGCATCGTCTATGCCATGAGTGAGCTGGGCCTCAAGGCATCTGCCAAGTACAAGAAGTCTGCTCGCACCGTGGGTGACGTGATCGGTAAGTTCCACCCCCACGGGGACAGCGCTGCCTACGAGGCAATGGTGCTGATGGCACAGGACTTCTCCTATCGCTATCCGCTGATCGATGGTCAGGGTAACTGGGGCTCTCCAGATGACCCCAAGTCTTTCGCTGCAATGAGGTATACCGAGTCGCGCCTAACGGCGTACGCCGAGGTACTGCTCTCTGAGCTGGGCCAGGGCACGGTGGATTGGCAGCCTAATTTCGACGGCACCCTGGATGAACCCACCGTACTCCCGGCGCAAGTGCCCAATCTGCTCCTCAACGGCACGACCGGTATTGCAGTCGGTATGGCCACCGATATTCCTCCTCACAATCTGAATGAGGTCGTGGCGGCCACGATCCATATGCTGGATTCGCCAAAGGCGACGGTTGCCGACTTGTGCGAGCATATCAAGGGCCCCGACTTTCCAACGGAGGCCGAAATCATCACCCCCGCTGCAGAGCTACAGACCTTGTATGAGACTGGTCGCGGCGCGTTGCGTGTGCGCGCTGCCTATCAGATTGAGGACGGCGCCGTGATCATCCATGCGCTGCCCTATCAAGTCTCCGGTGCCAAGGTGCTCGAGCAGATCGCGGCGCAAATGCAGGCCCGCAAACTACCCATGATTTCTGATCTCCGTGACGAGTCAGATCACGAGCATCCAACGCGGCTTGTATTGGTGCCGCGCTCCAATCGCATCGAGCTCGATGGCGTGATGAGCCACTTGTTTGCCACAACCGATCTCGAGCGTACCTACCGAGTCAACTTGAACGTGATCGGCATCGACGGTCGCCCGGCGGTCAAGTCATTGGTCACGGTTCTGAAGGAGTGGCTGACCTTCAGAAAGGCAACCGTCAAACGACGCCTGGAGTATCGCCTGGAGCGCGTCGAGCGGCGAATGCACATCCTCGAGGGTTACCTTGTCGCCTACCTCAATATTGACGAAGTGATTCGCATTATTCGAGAGGAAGATGAGCCCAAAGCGGTGCTCATGAAGACTTTCAAGATCAGCGATATTCAGGCCGAGGCGATCCTCGATCTGAAACTCCGCAATCTGGCCAAACTGGAAGAGATGAAAATCCGCGGTGAGCAGGATGAGCTTGCCGAAGAGCGTGATTCACTCAAAAAGACGCTCGGTAGTGATGCAAGGCTCAAAACACTAATTAAGCGTGAGCTTAAAGCGGTTGTTGACGCTCACGGGGATAGCCGGCGTGCACCGATAACGGAGCGCGAGGAAGCCAAAGCTTTCAGCGAGTTGGAGCTCACCACAGCTGACCCCCTCACTATTGTTTTGTCAGAAAAAGGGTGGATTCGTGCGGCCAAAGGCCACGATATTGACCCGGCTTCGTTAAGTTATAAATCAGGAGATGGCTTTCGTTTCGCTGCGCGGGGCAAATCGAATCTCCCTACCGTGGTGCTGGACTCCACTGGGCGCGCCTACACCTTGCCAACACATCAACTCCCCTCAGCGCGGGGTCAGGGCGAACCCCTGACAGGAAGGATTAACCCCCCATCGGGCGCGACCTTCGAGGGTCTGCTGACGGGTGCTGAGAGTGACCGCTTTTTGCTCGCCACTGACGCGGGTTATGGCTTTGTCGTGCAGTTCTCGCAGCTACATGCCAAAAACAAGGCCGGTAAGGCGGTATTGACGCTACCTAAAAATGCGCGGGTGATGGCGCCTGCGATGATCGCTCAGGGTGAGGAACCGCTGGTTGTGGTGGCGACAAATGAGGGCCGTATGCTGGTCTTTCCTCTCGCCGAGTTGCCGGAGCTCGCTCGCGGCAAAGGTAACAAATTGATCGGTATTCCATCGGCCCGGGCTGCGGCTCGAGAAGAATTTGTTGCAGGGCTTTGCGTGGTTACCGAGGGCGATACCCTTCAGGTAACTTCTGGCGGCCATTACCGCAACTTCAAATGGTCGGAGCTAGAGCATTTCCGAGGAGAGCGGGGCCGGCGAGTGAGCAAGTTGCCGAAAGGATATCAGCGCGTAACGCGGCTTCAGGTGGTCGCCGACTGATTAGAAAGGAAGCAACCCCTGTGGCGTCTCGTCATCTGCAGGCGTGATCAGCCTGCTCATCAGGCCCAGTTGCCGTTCCAGCAAATCGAGATGTGCACCACTGATCTCTCCAAGCGCCATCCACTTTTCGTCAATGACATCAATGCCGATTCGGCCTGTTAACCCGGCGTCCTCCGCAGCATGAGAGGAGAGTAGAACGCCCTCCACGGGCTGATTTGCCAAATGTAGCAGGTCGTCTAATGTGGATTGAACGTAGAGTCCGGGATAAATGTCTTTGTCATCACCGTGACCCAGTTCACTGATGCCCACTGCCATTCCGGAAGTAAACGAGAGTCTATCCCGTTGCCCCGCGATGTCGCTTATGCGAGATAACAGCCAGGCACAGCTCGCGGCGCGAAAAACGGGCGATCCGGCGGCGCGGGATCCGGAGAAATAAATCGCCAGCGTGAACTGCCGGACAACAGTCAGATTACCCCCGTAAAATCCCGCGCAGCCATAAGCCATGCGATGCAAGGTTGACACATATCGTTGCAACCGAGCCTCGTCCAGTGTGTCGAGATAACCAGGCAAGTGTCTGAGCGAGATGCACAGTATGGCTGTGTCGGTGTAGTGATCATCCCCGTCTGCAACAGCGACGCTGGACTTGAGCAGGTCGAGCGGAAGCGCGTTGATCCTGTCTTGAAGCTTATGGACCTCATTGATCGACGCGGAGGCTTCACTTGTGACGGCGTCAAGTTGGGCAACGGCTGCGCTGATGTTGCTCGCCAGTCGCTGGCCCATTGGTTTGGTGACCGAATACACCGCGATGCTGAGCAGACCAGCGAGCCCGATCAGTCCCCACATGAGGGTCTGTCGGGCGGCGCGTTGCTCACTGAGATCCAAGTACAACTCTACCCAGCCCGCAGTGTTGCCGTCGATCATTACAGGTCGTTGGAAAGGCACGCTATGGGCTGAGATCTGACCTCGCATCGCGAGATCTATGCCCTCTATATCGAGCACGCGTGCGGCGGCAAACAAACTCTGGTCGGTGTAGAACTGTAATTCGGCAATGAGTCCAAGGCGGTCACCCGCCGATAATTCTGTTGCCGCCCTCTCCGCCAGTTGCACCACCGCGGCTTCCGCGTGCTCGGTGAGTGTTGTGTTTTGAATGGACTGGGTCGATTGCACCGAGACCATGACGAGCGTTAGCGTCGCGAGCAGACAGCAACCCGCGGCTGAGAGCGCAAGCTGCTGCGACAGCGGCTGGTTACGTAATCGATGTAAAAACCTGTCCAAAGAGATCCTCCGCTTTCTGCGAGATCAGTATAAACTTCGCGCGACGCGACAGTTGCGTGATTGTCGCATTCCCATCGGCTCATAAAACAGGAATCCAGCGCGTGGCAAATGCGACACATGCGATCGTCTTAATGGCGCCTAAGGGCACTGAATTGGACATTCGCCGCGTGTCGGAGGTGGCGGAAAAACGCCGGCGCCCGGATCGTATCGTCGCGCGAGGTGCCGGTGCCCGTCTCCCTTGCTGACCGGCGCGAGGTGCATACCCTGTTCATTTGCTGTGATGATGCCGAGTCGCTCTCTACACTGCTTCGCGAGCTGTCTGACCAAACAGGCGTCGACATCGCGCTTCAAACCCGCCGCGCACGTTGCCGGCCTTACCGGCTCGCGGTGTTCGATATGGATTCCACCTTGATCGACTGTGAGGTGATTGATGAACTCGCGATCGCCGCCGGAGTAGGTGCGCTAGTGTCCGATATCACAGCACGTGCCATGCGCGGTGAACTCGACTTTGATGAGAGTTTTCGCACCCGGCTCGCGTTGCTCGAAGGTCTGGACGCCAGCGCCGTGCAGACCTTGGCTGACCGACTTCCCGTGAAGGAAGGTCTTCGAGAGATGACGACAACCTTGCGCGCTCAAGGCTTGAAGTTGGCGATATTCTCCGGCGGGTTCACACCGATTGCCGAGCGCCTTCAGGCCGACTACGGATTTGACGAGGTCGTTGCGAACGAGCTTGAGGTGAGAGATGGGAAGATCACCGGGCGGGCGGTGCCGCCCATTGTTAACCGCGAGTACAAGGCTACCGCCCTACGAGATTTGGCTGAGCGACTGAGCATTCCCTTGGAAGCCTGCATCGCGGTGGGCGATGGTGCCAATGACCTGTCGATGATGGGGGCTGCCGGAATGGGTGTGGCCTTTCATGCCAAACCCGCTGTGCGTGCCGCGAGTCCGATCGAAGTCACGCACTGTGGACTCGATGGCGTCTGCTATTTGTTGGGCAGTGAAGGCGAATTTGCAGAGACCTGAGTGTTGGTGAAGATGCTTACCATGGCGGCGTGAATACGCCTGAGAGCAGCAATTTCGTAGTGCAGTCAGACAGCCTATCCGGATAGGGCATCTGCAGTGAGGCGTTAGACACGATACTCAAACAGAGCACCCGGACAGACTACCCAGAGATCATGCCCAGAGATCATGCCCTGAGGTATCATCGCGTTTTTGCTCAATAGGTCATCCACGATGCCAAACTTCTCAACCAACGAATTTAAGCCCGGCCTCAAGGTGATGCTCGACGGCGAGCCTTGTTCCATCCTTGAGAACGAGTTCGTCAAGCCAGGCAAGGGGCAGGCATTTAATCGGGTCAAACTTCGCAACCTGAAATCAGGCCGCGTTTGGGAGCGCACGTTCAAGTCGGGCGATACTCTTGAAGGCGCCGACGTGATGGATGTGGACCTCGAGTATTCCTATACCGATGGCGAGTTCTGGCACTTCATGGATCCGTCCACTTATGAACAGTACGGCGCTGACCGCGATGCGGTGGGTGACGCCGAGAAGTGGCTGAAGGAGCAGGAGCGCTATGAGATCACGCTCTACAACGGCTCGCCGCTGGCCGTCACGCCGCCCAACTTTATTGAGCTCGAAATCACCGAAACCGATCCGGGACTGAAGGGTGATACCG
>JAYQLF010000013.1:0-179035 GCA_038143045.1 Halieaceae bacterium | reverse complement strand
AACGCACTCAATAATGTTCCACCACTTGCACAGTAACAAGCATCTGCCAGCTCAAGGCAGTCTCAGTGCAAGTGACTTTTCTGACATGCTGGACTGGCTGAGCAAAAAGTTCAATTTAATTGGTGCGAAAGAGTATCTAAAGAGGTTCGAACAATCTCAATTAACTAATAATGATATCTGCCTATCGTTCGATGATGCTTTACTGTGTCAGTATGATATAGCGATACCAATACTAGAAAAACGTGGTATTGATGCTTTCTTTTTTGTGTACTCTTCGGTTTTTTGTGGTGCGGCAGATAACCTAGAAGTGTTTCGCTATTTCCGAACTAATGAATTTCCCGAAATAGACGAGTTTTATAGTCAGTTTTTTAAGTTGGTTGAAATCGAATACGAAGGAGAGCTAGATCAGCATCTCTCGCAATACCAAAAACAAGACTACTTAAATTCATTTCCATTTTATACGGAGAATGATAAGTGGTTTAGATATGTACGAGATCAAGTATTAGGTCCTGCAAAATATGAGCAAACTAATGCTAGATCTTATGGCTTCGAGGAGTTTTTCGCCAAGCGAAATTATCAAAGATTTATGGATGTCTGAAGATGACCTTAAAAAGATTTCTAAACAAGGACATCTTGTTGGTCTGCACTCATATAGCCACCCAACCCAAATGAGCAAACTTAGTTATCAAGAACAGCGTCAGCAATACAAGAAAAACCTTGAGCATCTGAATGCCGTTATAGGTGAAGTTGTTTGCATGTCCCATCCTTGTGGGGACTATAACGATGATACGCTTAAAATTCTCGACGAATTGGGGATACGGATAGGGTTTCGCTCAAGCCTAGGTGAAACCACGATCAAAAGTAAATTTGAAATCCCTAGAGATGATCACGCAAACATTCATAAGGCAATGCGGTTATGAAAATCACAGTATTCTCAAGCAACCAGCCTAGACATATCAGCCTTGCAAACCGGCTTGGTGAAATTGCAGATGAGGTTTTCTTTGTATCCGAGGTTAATACGGTTTTTCCTGGTCAAATCGACGATTTCTTCAAGAAGACAGAGGTAATGCAAAGGTATTTCTTGAATGTAATTAACTCCGAAAAAAAGGTATTTGGTGATATAGCATTCCTTCCAAGCAACATTCGAACGCTGTCAATAAAGAGTGGTGACTTAAACCGTTTAGATAGAAGCCAATTAGAAGAGGCGCTGCATTCGGACGTGTATGTTGTGTTTGGAGCGAGTTACATAAAAGGTTGGTTAATTGATTTTTTAGTGCACAAAGGTGCGCTCAATATACATATGGGCATTTCCCCTTTCTATAGGGGTTCATCATGCAATTTTTGGGCTCTTTATGACGATAATCCGTCCTATGTCGGCGCTACCATTCACATGCTTAGCAAAGGTTTGGATAGTGGCGATATGTTGTTTCATTGTCTTCCTAAGTTTGTTAACGGGGATTCGCCATTCGATTTCACAATGCGCTCAGTACTTGCTGCGCACTATGGCTTATGCAAATCAATAAATGATGGCTCCATATTTTCTATGGAGCCGGTAGTACAAGATAAGAACGCAGAGTTGAGGTATACCAGGAATTCTGACTTCACTGATGAGGTGGCTAATGAATTTCTTACTCAACATTACTCAATTGAGACAAGCTCACTAATAGACTACCCAGATTTGCTGAACCCTCTATATTACTAAAATCTAAACGAGCGCACGGTATGTACTCAGAGGCAGAATAGTAGGCGCTTTGGTAAGTTTGCCGCCGAAAGTGTTGAAGCAGTATATCCCCATCGCCAACCAAATTGGGAAGAGACAACGCGTCTTATTAAGTGGAATCCCTAAACTGACAACCTTAAGCGTGTTGAAAACGTGCATACCTGCAGGGAGTTCCACTGACTTTTCACTCCAAGAGCCAGATGTGATGTCAAAGTGCTTGATCGAAGAGAAGGCCTTTCAACTCTCTAAGATTTCGAGCGAACTTTAGCAAGGCCTCACTAGGTATTTCTCGGATAACTTCACCAGATCTTTCGTCGGTTATCTTTACTATATAACGGTTTAGTTCCTCGTCGCGCGAAATCATGGCGCTAAGAGTTGGGCTGCGCGCGAGGGCTTGATTAAGCGTATCTATCGCCTCAGCCACCTCCGCAGACATGCTCTGTAGGCTGTCAACGAGTGCGGCCCGCTGTTTGCTTGTTTCTGACGCGATCGAGTTTACGGTAGCAAGCGGCGGCTTTGAGGGGGCCCCTGCCAGTTCCTCATCTGGCCTGGCCGTATTCAGTTGCTCGCGAACTTGGGGGGCAGGTGCTGCCTGTTCCATTGGCCTGTTCGGGAAGTTGATCGGAGCTACATTGTCGGAAGGTGGCGCCATACTTTAACCTTCAACTAAAATCCAAAGTGTATGAAAAACCATGTCTTATTAGTAGCCAGCGAGCATCCCAAAAAGCCCCAAGCCTCTTGGGTTGGGTGAAATCTATTTATTGCACTGCGAGCTCTAAAAAACATAAGTGAGGAATGCTTAAGATTTATCGTAATAACGCTAAGACTGTAGCCGGCAGCTGTTTCGCCTGAGCGAGCATGGCCGTGCCAGCCTGCTGGATAATCTGCGTTCTGGCGAGTTCAGACGTTGCTGCTGCATAGTCGGTATCGAGGATACGACTGCGAGAAGCTTCGGACTGGGTCTTAACGTTGGTCAGGTTGTCGATAGCATGCTCCAGCCTGTTGGAGACAGCACCGAAGGTGGCACGCTGAGTCGATACAGCTTCGATAGCCACGTCAGCAGCAACCATGACTCTGCTAGCTTTATCGATTGCCGATGCAATAGTGGTCGCATCTAAGCCAAACGCTGACAAGCTGGCCATGGTGCCGGTGGATTGAGTTAAGTCACCGAATGTATTGTAATCGTTTGGGTAGGGTCCTGCCCTACCTGAAAATCGACGCTGTCAGCCGACCCCCTGCAGTCCCGTTAAGTATGTTTCGTCCATTCCACTGTGTATTGACTTTCAAATGGTCGAATTCTTGAAGGTCATTTGATGATGTAGTGCCTGTGCCGGATGCACGGCGAGTTCGCGGATGCGCTGCAGCATGTCCGTGACCTCATCGAGGGCGCCTTCTGCAGTGTTGATCATGCTGATAGCATCATTTGCGTTGCGCAGCCTGATCGAGTCCCCGGATTTGTGATGTCATCCTGGCGCTGATTGGAGTCCGGAGGCGTTATCGCCTGCGGAGTTGATCACCGAATGTGGCAGTTGCCGATGGCTGAGCCAGAGCCCGATCGATAGCTGGTTGCGCAATCGATGCACTTACGTTCGTGTTGAAACGCTCATTTTCCGACGAGTTTTAACTGTGCCATAAATATCGCTGCAAAAAACTTTATGGTTTCCCGATTTTTGGTCCGCCCACATCCGAATGCAAAGTCGCGCCGGGCTCAGATATTTGGATTACTGTAGCAAGGCGAAACGTCTGACTGATTCGCCTGAGCGAGCATGGCACCAGCCTGCTGGATAATCTGCGTTCTGGCGAGTTCATTGCTGCTGCATAGTCTCGAGGATGCGACTGCGAGAAGCTCGGACTCGTTGGTCAGGATCGATAGCCTCCAGCCTGTTGGAGACAGCACCGAGGTGGCACGCTGTCGATACAGATAGCCACGTCAGCGACTCTGCTAGCTTTATCGATTTGCAATAGTGGTCGCATCTAAGCCAAACGCTGACAAGCTGGCCATGGTGCCGGTGGATTGTCACCAAATGTGGCAGTAATCGTCTGATTGAAAATCGACGCTGTCAGATGATCCTCCACGGTCCCGTTCAGGATGTTCCTACCATTCCACTGTGTATTGTCTGCAACCCTCTCGATTTCGGCGATCAAATGGTCGAATTCTGCATCAAGAAAGACGCGATCATTTGATGATGTAGTGCCTGTGCCGGACTGCACGGCGAGTTCGCGGATGCGCTGCAGCATGTCCGTGACCTCATCGAGGGCGCCTTCTGCTGTGTTGATCATGCTGATAGCATCATTTGCGTTGCGCACTGCCTGATCGAGTCCCCGGATTTGTGATGTCATCCTGGTGCTGATTGCTAATCCGGAGGCGTTATCGCCTGCGGAGTTGATCTTGCGGCCCGTTGAGAGTTGCTCCATGGCTGAGCCAAGAGCCCGCTCATTGCGCTGCAAGGCGGCTTGCGCAATCGATGCGCTTACGTTGGTATTTACTATTGCCATGTTAGGCCTCCATTGTCCTGAGTTCCGATAGCTGAGCTCTCCACTGCGTTACTGGTGATAGCCACTCGCTAGTTAGAAGATCGGTCGCAAGAAGGGGGACTTTAGGGATCTGAAGAACTTTTTTATCGCTATGTTGTAACGACAAAGCCGCAGATTACTGCGGCTTTTTCGTGAACATCGCTTTTTGGCTTTAACCCAGCCCTTACTGGAGCAGAGCAAGTACCGTGGCTGGTAGCTGATTCGCCTGAGCGAGCATGGCTGTGCCAGCCTGCTGGATGATCTGCGTTCTGGCGAGTTCAGACGTTGCTGCTGCATAGTCGGTATCGAGGATACGACTGCGAGAAGCTTCGGACTGGATCCTAACGTTGGTCAGGTTGTCGATAGCATGCTCCAGCCTGTTGGAGACGGCACCGAAGGTGGCACGCTGAGTCGATACTTCCTCAATGGTGGTATCAGCCCACGTCATGACAAGACTACTTTTTGCTATCGCAGAAGCGATGGTGGTTGCATTGAGCGATAGTGAATTGAGTTCGTCCATGGTGGCATCGCTGGACATATTGCCGAAAGCTAGGCTCACGGTTTGAGTCGGATCCATACCAACCTGGTAGGCTACGGTAGACACTGTGGAGGCGCCTCCTGCATCCCCGTTAAGTATATTTCGTCCATTCCACTGTGTATTCGTCAGCAACCCTTTCGATCTCGGCGATCAAATGGTCGAATTCTGCATCCAGATAGACGCGATCATTTGATGATGTAGTGCCTGTGCCGGACTGCACGGCGAGTTCGCGGATGCGCTGCAGCATGTCCGTGACCTCATCGAGGGCGCCTTCTGCTGTGTTGATCATGCTGATAGCATCATTTGCGTTGCGCACTGCCTGATCGAGTCCCCGGATTTGTGATGTCATCCTGGTGCTAATTGCGAGTCCGGAGGCGTTATCGCCTGCGGAGTTGATCTTACGGCCCGTTGAGAGTTGCTCCATGGCTGAGCCAAGAGCCCGCTCGTTGCGCTGCAAGGCGGCTTGCGCAATCGATGCACTTACGTTCGTGTTGACTACACTCATTTTCCGACACTCCTTTGAGTTTTAACCGTGTGCTCAGTAAATATCGGCTTGAGTGCAAAAAACTTTAGTGGTTTCCCGTATATTTTGAGCGAAGTCGGACCGCCCACATCCGTGGCGTTCTGGTAATAAGTTTAATTAAAGGCAAAAAAAAAGCCGCACTGTGAACAGTGCGGCTTTGATGGTGCTGCCGGGCTAGGGCAGATATTTGGATTACTGTAGCAAGGCGAGAACAGTCTGAGGCAGCTGATTCGCCTGAGCGAGCATGGCTGTGCCAGCCTGCTGGATAATCTGCGTTCTGGCGAGTTCAGACGTTGCTGCTGCATAGTCGGTATCGAGGATACGACTGCGAGAAGCTTCGGACTGGGTCTTAACGTTGGTCAGGTTGTCGATAGCATGCTCCAGCCTGTTGGAGACGGCACCGAAGGTGGCGCGCTGAGTCGATACAGCTTCGATAGCAATATCAGACATTAAGATGGCAGTGCTCGCGTTGGTAATGCCCAAGGCGACGTTTGCCGCGCTTAGTGTGGTGGCGGCAAGCGCTAGACTACCCATCACCTTGCCCGTTGTATCTGAGAAGTTTCCGAAAGAAAGTGAAATAGTTTGTGTCGGATCCATACCCACCTGAAAAGCTACGGTAGAACTGCTTCCGCCAGCCGTTCCGTTAAGGATGTCCCTTCCATTCCACTGGGTGTTTTCGGCGATACGATCTATTTCATCTATCAGCGCCTGAAACTCTGTGTTCAATGATGATCTATCCGCGGAGTCGGTGGTACCGGTACCGGACTGCACGGCGAGTTCACGCATGCGCTGCAGCATGTCCGTGACCTCATCAAGGGCGCCTTCTGCTGTGTTGATCATGCTGATAGCATCATTTGCGTTGCGCACTGCCTGATCGAGTCCCCGGATTTGTGATGTCATCCTGGTGCTGATTGCTAATCCGGAGGCGTTATCGCCTGCGGAGTTGATCTTACGGCCCGTTGAGAGTTGCTCCATGGCTGAGCCAAGAGCCCGCTCGTTGCGCTGCAAGGCGGCTTGCGCAATCGATGCACTTACGTTCGTGTTGACTACACTCATTTCCGATACCCCTGTGAGATTTAACTATGTGCTCAGTAGATATCGGCTCGAAGGCTAAAACCTTTAGCAAATATTTAAAGTTTCTTATCAAAGAATTCATGTCTTGCAGAGTCTGTTAAGGAGAGTTGCTTGATATCGATCGTAATGCCTATCAAGCGAACTCACATCAGTAATCGATCACGATTTGCCTATCACTGGAAGTTAGCGTCGCGTGTCAGTGCTATGAAAGGCCTTTTGGGACAACTCGGGGTAAGCGGTCAATTGGTGCGAATACATGCAATTGAATGACTACCTAGCTTACAGCTAATCTTCCAGCATGAGGTGCTTTGGAGATAAAAACTGTTTCATAGAATTTCCATTCTACTTCGCGACGCCATGAGCCATTTATCAGAGTAGCTCACTTATCAAAAATATTTAATTTAGGCATGTACAGCGAGAGTTGCACACACATCGTGTTAGGAGCGTTAGTAGGTAGGTTCAAGCATATAAATTTGGCCTCTTGAGGCATTGCGGCTGTTGACATTAGAGTAGGGTCCGCTGACTGTGTGTCATTCAATGGCTTCCCTCTATGCAATGACTTCAAAACTTCTTGCGAAGCTTAGTGCAGTTTTAGGCGAGACTTGGCTACGTAAAGTAGCGAATTATGGAAAGGATTCACCGTATGTTTGCGCTGACACCTCACGGTATCACATAGACGTCTAGTGTTGCCGGTGGACGAGCTTTACTATAAAAGCCATACAAGATGCGTGACCAACCTTTTGGATGGGGTAATTCGGGACGCGGAAATGGCCACCCTCCTGACAGAGCAACAAACAGAAAAAGCCGCAGATTACTGCGGCTCTTTTGTAAACATCGCTTTTTAGCTTTAACCCAGCCCTTACTGGAGCAGAGCAAGTACCGTAGCTGGCAGCTGATTCGCCTGAGCGAGCATGGCTGTGCCAGCCTGCTGGATAATCTGCGTTCTGGCGAGTTCAGACGTTGCTGCTGCATAGTCGGTATCGAGGATACGACTGCGAGAAGCTTCGGACTGGGTCTTAACGTTGGTCAGGTTGTCGATAGCATGCTCCAGCCTGTTGGAGACGGCACCGAAGGTGGAACGCTGAGTCGATACCTCCTCAATGGCGGTATCAGCGAATGTCATGACAAGACTACTTTTTGCTATCGCAGAAGCGATGGTAGTTGCATTGAGCGACAGCGAATTGAGTTCGTCCATGGTGGCATCGCTGGACATATTGCCGAACGCTAGGCTCACGGTTTGAGTAGGATCCATACCAACCTGGAAGGCTACGGTGGACGCTGTGGAGGCGCCTCCTGCATCCCCGTTAAGTATATTTCGTCCATTCCACTGTGTATTCGCAGCAACCCTTTCGATCTCGGCGATCAAATGGTCGAATTCTGCATCCAGATAGACGCGATCATTTGATGATGTAGTGCCTGTGCCGGACTGCACGGCGAGTTCGCGGATGCGCTGCAGCATGTCCGTGACCTCATCGAGGGCGCCTTCTGCTGTGTTGATCATGCTGATAGCATCATTTGCGTTGCGCACTGCCTGATCGAGTCCCCGGATTTGTGATGTCATCCTGGTGCTGATTGCTAATCCGGAGGCGTTATCGCCTGCGGAGTTGATCTTACGGCCCGTTGAGAGTTGCTCCATGGCTGAGCCAAGAGCCCGCTCGTTACGCTGCAAGGCGGCTTGCGCAATCGATGCGCTTACGTTGGTATTTACTATTGCCATGTTAGGCCTCCAGTGTTCTCTTGATCGCGCGAAAGACTTTGCAATATTTGGCTTTGACATTATCTGCCGCGTACAGAGCCTATATCGGACTCAGGATCATCAGCTTTAGAGGAACGTGAAAAATAAATGCCGTGGATGAGAAGACTCAGGGTTGCTGATAATCTGTGAAAGCGTTTAGACAAACTCGGGGGCCCCGTGTATTTGCCTACTATTAAGCCGATTACAGATTTAAGTGCTGAAGTTATTGAGCGAGCGCTCGCGGGTGACATCATCACCGCCCGTGAGCGTCTTGACCATGTTCGAGTGCTCAGGGCGCGTCTCGCACGGTCTCTGCAGAACTATAAGTTGCCAACACAGCAACTGTTAAAAAACAAAGTCGGATCAGATAGTTACATTGACGAAGTGGATGCTTCTTTACCGGATGTCTCGATGGAGGAGGTGTTGCAGTATCGTGGTGAAGTGGCCAAGCTGAACATGTCGCTCAGTACTATCAGGGAATGGCTGGGCAAGTCGATAGAACCTTTTCAATTTAGCGAGTTGGTCCAGAGTGACGAAGGGATAAATCTATTCATTGACTGTTCCTTACCTGAGGTATGGGATTTCTCGCAAGACATTCTTTTGCTCTGGGGCGCAGAGCAAGAGGCAGTGCTCGAATCGCTTCGGAGTCGGGGTCAAAAATTATCATTCATTTATTTGATAATGAATCATCGTGGGCAAAGCAAGAAAAAACAATTCTCGAGCCAGAGATTGATAAAGAAAATGGTTTTGTATCAATTTTTTGGAATGTTGATCGGCCTCCTGCGGAGCCGGTTCTAAGTAATATCGTCAAAGATGATATTCCCAACCTACAATTAATCCACTGCTCTACGCCCGAGCCCCACATCACTCCCCAGGCCTACCAAGCGGTCTTTAGACGTTTAGGCGCTACTTTTGTAGGGCTTAATTCGCTGAAGGAGTGGCCCGTTATTTTTGTTGAGCAATGGCTGGGTCAGCTACCCCTAATGACCCGATTTCGAAGTGCCATCGAAATAATGGGGATTTTCAAGGATCACGATGTACTGCTGGCGTCTCCCGGGCCATCTTTGGAGGACTCTCTGACCTCATTATCTGACTTCAGGCAATCGTTTATCGTCTTGGCAACCGTAAGGTCGCTACCGGCTTTGCTGATGCAAAATGTGGTACCTGACTTTGTTTTGCACGTAGATGTCACAGATTTCTCTGAATGGATGGTCGACGACCCCAGACTAAACTCGACCACATTAATTTGTGTAGATCATGTGCACAGCAGCGGGTCTACCTGTTGTTCGCCGTGCCCTTGCTGGCGCTGGTTGGTGTCAGCACCATGGACGGTGGCGAAAAGGCCCGTTTCTGGCTGGCGCGTGTCGAGCTCATCGACATACTCGCCTGGGGGGCATTGGTAGCTTTATTGGCCATCACGTCATACCGAGCGTATGAGGAGTACTATTTGCCCCGTCGACGGTTGCGGGCGCTGGAAGCACTCAAGAGAGATCTGGAGAGACCGCATGAAGAGGATGAGTCACTAGGGAACGCTGCCGGCGCCGCTCCGTCAAAAGATGATGAGTGATAAGCCCAACTGCTGGCATTGCCGCTACTTCAAAATTACCCACCAAAAACCGTTCCCCTACGCATGTGAGGTAATTGGTTTCAAGTCTCGCCAGCTTCCTTGTTTAGAGGTGCTTCGTGTTGATGGTCGGGAATGCCGCCGGTTTGCCCCGAAGGCTCGGCCAGACGTGTGAGGTGGCGGATGTCCGCGCCGGTGCGATTGATATACCAGCCCGGACCAGCTTGTACCGCAGGACCACTCAGGTGAGTATCAATTCTCTTTTACTAATAAGAACGGCTGCTCGATGATCCGCGCCTGTCTGCAGAAAACCCGCCCTTGGTAGGTATAGATTGAGCAACGGAACTGGTCCTGATGGAGCCCTTTGGAGGCTGTCCAGAAGTTGGCAACTTCCAGATCCGGAAATACAAAGGGGTTGGCTGCTGGGTTAATGCACTTATTTTCGAGGATTTTTGGAATCTCATCGCTCTCAGGTAAGCGCCACGGCTCCCCAGTTTTTTCAGCCACCTCGGCTGCGTAGGCCATGGCCTCATCCCAGCTCAGCTTGAGTGAGTCGCCGCGGCATCGGTAGTTGCTCATCCGTTGACCCACGGCGCATTGCGTGACGGTTAAGCCTGTTGGTCGATGGAGCGCCATCCCACCGTCGAACACCTCAAAATCATTCTCATCGATACGGCTTTTATACACGTCTGCGCATTCGGGCTGGTTGCGCTGGTCGTTGCATCCCACCAATAGGCAGAGAATAATTGCGCCGGGTAGCAATACTCGTGTGACTCGACTGAATGACTCTCCCATAGTGCGCATCCCCTAATTCGCTTCTCGAGCGCTTCCGCGTTGTTATATGTTGCTATGTGTTGGTACATGAGAGCGACTAGGTCACGCACATTTGGCGGATAGTCATGCTGTCACTCGCTACTGCTTCCCTCAGCCCGCGGGGCTTTGCTTCGCCCGTCTTACCCGCGTCATCTCTATTCTTATTATCGGTCTGCGCCGATTCCCCATTACTTTACTACGCTACCACATTGCTATCGAGATCGAGCTTGCGCTTGCTTCCGGGGCAAGGGCCTCGCGGGTCAAGAATCCCACTAAAAAACCGATATCTTCCTTGTGAGTTGGGGCCCGCCGGTATCTGGTGCTAGAGACCACCCAACGGCGAGTAATCACCATTTGTTGTCTATCAACTGTGCAAGTGGTGTTGCTATATTACGCGAGGGCGACTTTACCCGAGTCAATTTTGAGGAGCGGTTCATGGATATTGCAACAATTGTCGGCTTGGTAGGGGCTTTTGGCCTCATTTTCATGGCCATTTCCGAGAATGCTGCGGCCTTCGTTGATACAGCCTCGCTACTTATTGTGGTAGCGGGTTCTATTGCGGTCGTCATGGCGAGGTCCTCTTTGGGCGAGTTTCTGGGTGCCGTGGGCGTGATGGGCAAGGCGTTTTCCCGAAAGATCGATGACCCTGTGGAGCTGATCACCCAGATCGTTGAACTGGCGAACATCGCCAGGAAAGACGGCATGATCGCCCTCGAGGGACAGGATATTGGCAACCCCTTTATGGCCAAGGCCGTATCGATGTTGGTGGATGGCACCGATGGCGACATCATCAAGAGCTCTCTTAATCGCGATAACGACATGATGAAGGTGCGCCATGAGATGGGGGCTAACATCTTCAGAGCCTGGGGTGAAATTGCCCCCGCCATGGGCATGGTTGGCACGCTGGCGGGTCTAGTTATTATGTTGGGGAACATGTCGGACCCTAAGGCCATTGGGCCCGCCATGGCGGTAGCGCTGCTGACCACCATGTATGGCGCAATCCTGGCCAACGTCATTTGTCTACCAATTGCTCAGAAGCTCGAAAACGCGTCGGTGCTGGAAGCTAACAACAATGAACTCGTTATCGAGGGCGTGCTCTTTATGCAAGAGGGCGGCAACCCACGAGTGCTGGGCGACATGTTGGCATCATTTATCTCGCCGAAGAGTCGCGACAAGATTGCTGCAGCCTGATTTTGACGCCCGGCATGAGTTGAGATAACACCCCGTGGCTGACGACGACATCAAACCTGACGCAGAGCAATCGGCAGAAGAGCTCGATGCCGTTGCTAAAGAGACTGCAGCAGAAGGTGACCAGGGCGCTGAAGAAGCGGGCACGAAACAACCTGAAGAAGCTGCTGCGGAGCCCCATACGGATGAGGCGCAACCTGCTGTAGTGGCTGATGCCGCCGATACAGAGGCAGCAGACTCGAATCTGATTGATAACGGGGACGGCGCAAACGAATCTGAAGCCGAAGAAGGCGCTAGTGGCGACGGGGTCGACGCTGTCGCGACTGAATCAGCCGAATCAGCCGATTCGAGTGAAGCGGAGGACTCGTCCGAGCCCGAAGGCTCAGGGGGTACAGAAGAGGAGGCAGATGAAGAGGCGGTTGCCGAGAATCTGCCGCCACCCGGCCCGCCAAAGCCCGAGGAACCCAAAGACGATTGCCCAAAATGCGCCGGCGGTGGCGCACCCGCATGGATGGCGACCTTTGCCGATATGGCCACCCTGCTAATGGCGTTCTTCGTATTGCTGCTGAGCTTCGCTGAAACGGAGGTTCCCAAATTCAAGCAGGTCGCCGGTTCATTGAAGCAGGCGTTTGGTATCGAAAAAATTGTGCCCAAGGTCACCATCCCGATGGCCCGCAGTATTGTGGTGGAGAACTTCACGCCGGCGGTTGCCGAGCGCTCTGTGCTGGATGTAAAGGAGCAGCGATCCGATTTTGTGCGGGGGGACTTCATCGAGAAGAAAACCGAAGAGGGCGAATACGAAGATCCGATCGAGAGTGATTTTCAGCAGGTGCAGGAAGCACTCGAGCAAGAGCTGAATAAAGGGATGGCAGACGTCCGTATTGAGAACGGAGAGATTAAGGTGACCCTTGTCGAACCCGCCTCGGCAGGCGGTAAAGCCGGTTCGGCGGGCGAAGGTAAGGGTGGACAAGTGGCTCAGGAAACACTGGACGCGGTTGCCAAAGTCGCTGAAGTCTCCGCCACGCTCAGCTCCAAGGTTGGGGTCCACCTGGCAGATCAGGCGCAGGGAAATCAAACTGGCGCCAACGCGAACCGACGACAATCACGGGGCGCTGACGGTTCCGGTATGTCCAAATACGACCGACTGCGTGCTGACTTATCGGATGAAATCGCAGCGGGGCTCGCCGAGGTAGAGAAAGATGGTGACAAGATCATCGTCAGACTGGCTAGCCAGGGCAGTTTTACGTCCGGATCCTCTGATTTACGGCAGGCGTTTACGCCGACGCTGACACGACTTGGCAACAGTCTCGCTCAATATCCCGGTAGCGTGATGGTCGAGGGGCACACCGATAACGTGCCCGTTGCCTTCAGCGAGCGATTTAAATCCAACTGGGATTTGTCCGCGGCTCGCGCCGCATCCATCGCCGACTTTTTGCTGAACTCAACCAACCTTGAGGGTGGCAATGTGCAAATCGCGGGGTTTGCTGACACGCGCCCACTCGACACTAACGATACGCTGACGGGTCGCGCCCGAAATCGCCGTATTGAAGTGATCGTGGACGATAACTGAGTGAGCCGGAGAGCGTAGTCGTGGCTGAAGAAGACAGCGTCAACGTTGAAACCCCGGAGGGCGAGGTGCCTGAGGCCGTCGAGTCAGAGGCCACCGAGACGCCTGAACCCGAGGCTGCCGCGCCTGAAGCCCCTGAAGAAGAGGTTGAACTCGGCCCTCCCCCCGAACCACCCGAGGAGCTGCCGCCAATCGAATGCCCCAAGTGCGCGGGGGGTGGTGCGCCAGCCTGGATGGCGACCTTTGCCGACATGGCCACGCTCCTGATGGCGTTTTTTGTATTGCTGTTGTCTTTTGCGCAAATGAACGTACCGAAGTTCAAAGAAGTCAGTGGTTCCATGAACGACAGCATGGGTGTACAGCGCGTGGTGCCGGTGGTGGAACCCCCGACGGCCGACAACATCATTGCTGACCAGTTCATGCAGGCCAAGGTTGAGCCCACGGCACTGAGTACCATCAGTGAGCAAACCACCGACGAGGAGCAGCCGCCTGACCCAGAATTAAAGATCACCACCAAGCCCTCCAATGACCCGAACTCCTCGGATCTCGAAAAAGTGAGAAGTGCACTGAAAGACGAGATTACGCGCGGCCAGGTCGAGGTGACGGAAACGGACGGCAAGATCAGTGTCGTGATGACTGCCGATCAAAAGGATGGTGAAAATCAGGGCGCGGAGGGATTAGATACCGGGCAGCGGCTTGATGACGATACGGTCGCCGTATTTGCCAAGGTCGCGCAAGCACAAGCCGAGGTAGTTTCCGAGGTGCAGGTGTTGCGGTCACCCTCTACAGAGCAGCAATCCTTCGACAGCGCGCAAGGCTCTGATTCTCAGGAGGGTGAGGATGTCGCGCAGAGTGAATACGAGCAGATCCGCAGCCGACTGACCACAGAAATTGCCAACGGTCAGGTGAATGTTGAGCGTATCGACGACGAGGTAAAGATCAGCCTCGCTGATCAGGGCGCTTTTGTGAGTGGCAGCGCGGACCTTCGTACGAGTTTTTATAGCGTGCTGTCCAGCGTCGGTCAGGCCCTTGCTGAAAGCGCTGGCCAGGTCACCGTCGCGGGGCATACCGATAACGTGCCTGTCGCGTTCAGCGAGCGCTTTCAATCGAATTGGGATCTGTCCGCGGCACGTTCCGCTTCAGTGGCCGATTATCTCGTCGGCGAAGGCTTCATTGAGCCCGGTGTTGTGACGGTGACCGGCTTTGCCGATACCGTACCGGTCGCGTCCAATGACACGGCAGCGGGGCGCGCGCAAAATAGACGTATTGAAATCACGGTCAAAGGGGAGCGGGATGATGTCACGTCACACTTCAAACGTGCTTGCAGGAGTCATGCTGGCAATATTGCTCGTCTGTTCAGGCGGCGCCGCAGCCCAGACCAAGGCTCAAAAAGCGTTTTTGGAGCGGGTCAAGGCGGTATCTACGATAGATGACGCGAAATTCTCCAAGGATGCACTGGTGATCTGGCCGTCCCCCGATGTGCAGTCCGGCCTCAACTACGAAGCGATGGGCGAGCAGTTGTGCCTTGAGTACAAAACCTATGGCTATCTTGTCATCTGGTTTATGGATTCCTCCAAATATCGCCGCGATACAGAGATGGTCATGCTGCAGAGCTACGTCTGCGTAGAAGACGCCTAGTGCAAGCGCACACGGCACACATGACAAAAGGCTGGATGAATCGATTGCGAGGCAGTCAGGGTCGCTGCCTCGCGTCACTCTTCCTTCTGCTGTTGGCCGGATGCGGTGTGGGGTCCGGTGGAAATGATGCGGGCTCAGGCACGGGAGCGGACGGCGGAGCTGGCACGCCGGCGGACGAGCTTGCCATCGAGATCACGGGTCAAACTAAATACCGCGCTGACGAGGGCGTCTCACTGAGCTATACCCTGAGTGGTTCCAGCGCAGATTCCGCCACGGTCACTTATGACGGCCCTGTTGAGCTGACCCTCGATAGCGACGCCAAAACGGTCACCGGGACGGCATTATTGCCCGGCACCTATGTTGTGAAAGTGACGGCTACCGCCGGATCAGCCACTGCCGAGAGTGAGATTTCGTTGTTTATCGACGCCAACTTTGGCGGGCAATATGGCGGCGGTGGAGAAAGTGAATATTCGCTGACGATGGGGCGCAGCCAGATCACTGAGACCGACGAAAACAATTACGTGCTGACGAGAGCAGGAACGCTCTATTGGCATTCGCAGGCCACCGATGAGACGGCGTTCGTCAATCTACTCTGCGTGGCGGATGTGGAGGTGAGTGGTGACGAAGCCGCAGGGGCCGGGCAATGTAAAGAAATAGTCGAGGGCCAGCTCACGGTACGTACCGTTTCGGGGCTGCTGGTGACGTATCAAGAGACAGGCGCGCTAGGTCTGACTTATTCCTACGAGGAAACCGGCGACACCTTTGATATTGATTTCGCGGTCGCGGGTGAAGCCTACGTCTCCCCCGACCTGGATATATCAGGTATCTACCGCTCGTCGCTTCTGGATAATCTCGACTATCTCCGCGTGACGCAGAACACGTTGGCAGGGGACAGCTACAATCTGGAAACCGCGCGTTGCGGTATCACCGCTACACTGTCTCGCTACGACACCGACCTCATCACGGCAACGGAGGGTGACGGCTCTATCATTCCAGCTGAGGCCATCACCATCGATAATTGCGATCTGTCCGATCAGGACGGCTACGCTGTGTCTGTTGGCGAGGCGACCGGTTCTGGGCAGTCCGGGCTGATGCTCATTTTGCAGAGCGGCATCAGCGACAGCGTTGTTCGATTTGATCTGTATACCCGCCGCGGCAGCGAGTACACCGACCCCCTGAGTAAGTTGCGGTACGTTCGCGTGTGTTACGAAGGCGCTCCAACCTCTCAAGCCGTTGAATACGATGTGACCGAAGCTGATTGTGAGGCACTGACGCCTTAAACTGCGTTTCGGCTGTATTTTCTCCCTTTTTGCCATTTGCCTGTATTGCGGGCTGGGTTCTATGATGTCCTAGAAGCAGACTGTGAGGCACTGTCTGGGGGACTGGCGCACGATGAAGCTCTTTGGTTTTTTTGGTAAATCGTCAGATGACGAGGTAGTCGCCGATGCCGAGGAGGCGACGACGCCTGATGAACCCGACGAACATGACCCGCCCGAACAAACACCCTCCTCACAGTCCCCAGTAGCCGCTGATAGGGGGGCAACCATGAGTGATGTAATCAAAGCTGTGACGGATCAGTTTGCGCTGATCAATGTCGATAGCGATGCAGATTTACGCGCAGTCGGCGCAGCCTTGTGCCAGATTCCTGAGGGCATGTCGCCGCTCTCAGAGGGCTTTACCTCCTTCCGTCATGAAGTGCTTCATGCCATCTTGATGACAGGCGAGGCAGAAAGCCTCGCCGAGCGAGCTGTGGTTTTGGATAAATGTCTTACCTCTATTGAAGACTCACCAGATCTCGCCGAACACGGTATCGCTCTGCAAATCTTAGCTGAGGAACTGAAAGAGGGCTTCTTGACGGGAGAGGCGGCCAACAGTGATATTTCTGCGCCGAGCGCAGACAGTGGTGTTGCACAGTATTCGGTTGCGACCTCCACAGCATCGGAACTGGGTGTCGCGTCAGACGCCGAGCCGTCAGCTGATCAAGCAAGCGCGGCGTCTATCGGTTTCTCAGGCGACGATGACAATCAGAGCGCTGCCGTTCAAGCTTCATCAGAGTTTGTTCCCTCTGAGCCTACCGCAGCGCTGACTGACGTCTCGCAAAGGGTGGAGACCGGCTTGGAAACTTCAGTCGGATTGTCTGAGGATGACACAAGCGCTGCGATTGACGAAGAATACGAAGTTCCCGACGACTCCGGCACTGAAACGCAGCAGTTGATTGGCAAGCTTGCGCATGCAGATCAGCTGATTAGCGCAGTAGGTGAAGCGCGCGCGGGCTTGCAAAGCGAACGAGCGGTCGATGCGTCCGTGCATTTTGGTGAGTATGGCGATGATATGGCGGAGTTTGTCGCCGCCCTCGGTGGCGTCACGTCAAGTTGCCTACAGGCTCTGGATACGTGCTTTTCCCGTGAGCTCGACACCTTGTCGCATTACCGGGACGTCTGCGCCGAGCTGGAGCAAGGTGGCGAACGCCTAATCGATTCCCGCCGATGCATCACGTTTATTGATGCTGGGCTGAGAGGTGAAGCCAGTAGCGATGATCTGTCAGGCACCGAGAATCAATGGCTCAGCTCTTTGTCGAATGAGCTGGCCAATGTGACGCGGGAGCAAACAGCGATTGCAGCGCAAAAAGGCGAGCAGATCAAAGGGCAGATCGCTGAGATTCAACTCGAGGCGGATCAGGCTAATGAACTGATCAAGAAGCTGGGCGCAGAAACGCTGGAACCCCCCGCAACGGTGTTGCAGTCACTCACAGGTGGCGATTTTGCCGCTGAGGAGGGTGAAAGCGAGCCCGAGGTGGATTACGAGGATTCGATTGATCAGTACATCGAGTGGATGAAAAAACAACGGGAAGCGATTCGCGAGCAACGCAGAAGAATCGAAGAGCTGGATCAGAAGATGGCGGACGCTGAGAGGGACGCGGATCGTCAATACGCGGGTCGGCTCGAGCCTGTTCAGCGCCGCAAAGAGGAGCTGACACGAAACCTTGAGGATGCGCTCCATAGTGCCAACAAAGATGCCGAAGAGACAGAAGCTCGCCTTGATGTATTAACGCAGGACGCGGCAACGCTGATCGGCGAATATCAATCGGCGGTGGACAGGCGCGTTGCGTTTGCGGCTAATGTCGAGGATGCCATGGCCAGCGCAATGATTCGGCTGGGCAAGGTGTTGGACGAGGCCAATATGAATACGTCACCCGATGGCGGCAGCGAGCCTTGATTACGATTGGACAATCCTGCGGGCGCCGTTTCGCGGCCACTGCGACGCTCTTATTGCTGGGGGCTTGCGCTCAGGATGAACCCACTGACGCACAGCGTAAGCAGTGTTTTGATCGCTATATCCGTGAGCATCAGGCGGAGTATCCCGTGGAAACACTCAAGAAGACGGCGGCTTTAAAATGCTACTCCTGACGACCTCTCCAAAGGAGTTGGGCCTTGAACTGGTCCGCGTGCTCTTTGTGGGGTTGGTCATCGGTATTTTGGGCGGCCTCGCCGCCAATCTCTTCGTGCTGGGTGTCGGGGCCATTGATGGCCTCATTCGTGAACAGATGGCGGGACAGAGTGCTTTGAGCTCTGGGCTGATCCGTTGGGCCGCTCTCATTGCAGGTGCCTTTGGTATCTACGGACTCAAGCAGGCGTTCAAAATGGACCGCTGGCATGGGCCGGCCGACGCGATTTTGGGCGCGCACCGCCCGGACGCACCTTTCCCCGCACGTGAGGGCTTTATTTCGACCACCGCTGCCTTTATCTCCGCGAGTGCCGGCGCTTCCGTGGGACAGTATGGGCCGGTACTGCATTTTGGTGCCTCGGTTGGTGCTCAAGTCAGGGCGCTCTTCCCCACCCGTTTGACTCCGGATATTTACCTGGCATGCGGTGTCGCGGCAGCGATTTCTGCCGGTTTTGGTGCACCCATTGCTGCAGTGGTTCTGGTGTCAGAGGCGGTTCTGCGGCATTTCGCCGTTCGGGCGGTAGCGCCTATCACCGTGTCGGCGATTGTTGCCGCGGCAGTCACGCCACTCTTTTTTGATCGGGTGTCACCTTACTCGGTGACTGCGAGTCCTACGGACTGGGGCCTCATTCCCGTTGTGTTGGGCCTCGGCGCGTGTGCCGCTGTGTTGGCCATTGTTTTCATGCGCTCGCTGTTGCGAACCGCCGCTTGGGCGAAGGCGCGCAACAATGACTTGGCCATGCTGTTGTTGGCTGCCACGCTCATGGCAGTGATTGGCATGCTGGTGCCAGAGGCAGTTGGCCTGGGAACCCAGTCAGTGAATGATCTGTTGGCAGGAGAGAAGCTGGTGACCGAGGCAGCGGTCATGTTGATCGCCAAACTGGCGGCGACGGTCATCTGCATTGGTCTCGGACTGGTGGGGGGGGTGTTCTCCCCCGCATTGTTTCTCGGTGCGTCACTGGGGTATCTCGCGGGTTCTGTTGCGGTAGGCCTGGGCTTTGATCCGTCGGCGATTGTCATGCTCACAGTGGTGGGTATGGCGGCGGTTGCAGGCTCTGTCATCGGCGCGCCGATCGGCGTGGTGCTGATCGTGTTCGAGTTCACTCGGAGTTACGAATTTGCCGTCGCAGCCATTCTGGCTGTGTCGATGTCGTCCTTTATTTCCACGCGCTTGTTCTGCTACTCATTCTTTGACCGGCAGCTCATCGCGCGAGGCTTCGACTTAAGGCAAGGCCGGGAGTTTCTGTCACTGAAGGATATCGCAGTATCCGATCTTGAAGTGGAGCCTGTGGCGCCCGTGACAGGAAACATGACCGGTGATGATCTCGTTGCGCATCTTCGGGAGGCCCACAGAACCGAGGCCTATGTCGTGGATGAGCAAGGCACGCTGGTCGGCGTGGTACCCATACTGACAGCCCTCGCTAATAGCGCTCAAACAGCCCAGTCATTGATCGAAAGCGAGTACCTTGTTCTCAATATGGCGGATGACTTGCAGGAGGCACTTGCGGTTGCGAGACAGTTTGTCGGTGAGGCCATCCCCGTGATTGACGAAGACGGCAAGCTTGTCGGATGCCTGAGTGAGGGCGCCATTCTTGGCGGTACCCTTGATCGTCAGGAAGAGGTAAAGGGCCGTGAACGCAACTAGCCAAACCCAGACGCTGGGCCTTATGAAGCTCATTGTATTTTGCATCCCATTACTTCTGTCGCAAATCGTCATTGCTGATTCACGCGAGGAAAAGCTCCTAGCGGGTCTGGCCGCGATGGAGCGGCAGCACTACGCCACAGCAATGCGAGCCTGGTCGGACTTGGCAGAGGCGGGAGACCCTGAAGCGCAGCACAACATAGGGTACATGTACGAAGAGGGGCTAGGCGTGACGCAGCAGTACGATGTCGCGATGGAGTGGTATCGCCGCGCCGCAGATGGGGGGCTAGCAGAGGCAGAGCACAACCTTGGCATGATGTACGTTGATGGTCGCGGCGTCGCAAAGAGTTGGGCGCAGGGTTTGATCTATTTCCGCAAGGCGGCTGAAAAGGGTCTCACTGAGAGTCGTTACATGATCGCCCTGAGTTATTTCCAGGGTGAAGGGCAAATACAAAATCGCCGTCTGGCCTATGAGGGTTTCAGAGAAACAGCGACTGAAGGCTACGCCGACAGCCAGTATATGCTTTCATTTATGTTGCTCGACGGGACGGACGTGAAAAGGCGATCAGCACAGGCGTATGTCTGGGCTTCTTTGGCGTTGATACAGGATCCAGCAACAGGCTGAAGAAATCCGTGATGCGGCCTCGATGAGAATCGATGAGAGAGAAACGCAGGATGCATTATTCGTTCTGTCTCAATGTGAGGCATCGGGTGTGCGCGGTTGTCTCCGCGCATTAGACAGCCTGCCCTGACTTCATGCTCCCTAAATAGGGGCCGTTACGTATTGCGCGAAGCTGATTAAACCCGCATCGGAATGTTCTGGGGGCCGCGTTAAAGAGGCCAGCCGAGCTCACAGTCACGTGTTTGTATCTGCTGTACCGCAGAGTAACGCTTCAAAAGCAATTTTGGCTTACGTTCAACCCACCATTAATTGACGATGTTTGGGGAGCTCCATGTTTTCCCATGCTTCTGCAATGGGTTCGATCAGCCTCTTCACTTCTGCGACGCTGTCGAGGGTGGTGTCGGGTTTCACGTTAGCGGCAAACAGCTTCCGGACGGAGTATCCGTAAAGGTCTCCGAGATTCTCCGCGATGTCACCTCCGCGCTCATAATCCAGGCTTCCCTGCAAGCCGACCAAAATTCGGCTGGCTTTGCTGAGGCATTCACGAACTTGATCTTTGTTGTCGTGCTGCTGATGGACTTCAGCGCCGACCAAGGCACCGATGACACCCTTGAAAAGAAGCGTGATCAGCTCGTGCTTGTCAGCTGATGCGACGGCAGATTCAAGGTCTACCCGCTTGTAGGCGGCCGCGGCTTTAATACGAGTCATTTTCTACCCCAGAAAACATCATTAACGAATACATTAAGTATCGGCAGAATACGCCCGAACTTTACCGTCGATTGCCATTAACTTACCGATCTTTAAACTATTGTTTTTTCGTCAATTTTATTAAACTTAGCGCCACCCCCACCTGAATAAGTGAATGCTTTGAGTGCTGCACCCATGATTGAACTGAGCTCCAAACGTTCAACAGCCAAGATGTGCGATGTACCGCGAAGCGAGATCCGCTGTGCAACGATTTGAAGCCTGTCGCTATGCGTGCCTCATATTGCTGCCATGGCAATGCCTATGGTCAGCGCCGGTAGTGGGTGCGAGCACCACATTGGCACCAGTCACGAATACCGGGCTGAAAAACATTCATTTCAAAGCGGTGCAATGCAGTGAAGATGGGTTTTGGGCTCTGGATATCGTCAATAACAACTTTGCGCCCTCTTACGTAGAGTATTTTTTTTGGCTCGAAGATGATCAAGGCGACGCTGTGGAGGGTGACTCGGGTCAGGTCATGCTGGATGCAAAAAGTCGAGAGTCCGTCCAGCTCACGTTTGGCTGTGAGGTGCCTTTCACTGAATTAAGGCCCCACTTCCGCTGGGCTCCGGTTGGTTTTACACGACCAGAGGGCGAGTAGTGCTCAGCACTCAACGCAAAGTGCCCGGCAACTCACTTAATCAATCCCAATCAATCGGCACCGGCTTTTAAGGTGGTAGGCACGTAAGGTGGTAGGCACTGCAGGCCAATCGAGAGCTCATCCTCGAATGCACAACATCCAGTCAGCGCCGCCTGTACGATTTGAGAAGGGTTCGGTAACGACCACCTAAACCGTTACACTAACGACCCGCGGAAGACGGTACGGTAATCAATGGAACGGCTCATCATCGGTATCAGTGGTGCATCAGGTGTGCAATATGGCATGCGCGCGCTGGAGCTTTTGAAGCCACTGCCGATCGAAACACATCTGATTATGAGTAAATCGGCCGAGTTGACGGTTCACCATGAGCTGGCGTGTTCTGTAGAGGATATTCGCGAGCTGGCTGATCAGTGGCACCCTGTTCGCAATGTCGGCGCTGCGGTGGCCAGCGGTTCGTTCCGTACGATGGGTATGTTGATCGCACCTTGTTCAATCCGCACGCTGGGCGAGATCACTTCCGGCGTGACCTCTTCGTTATTAACGCGCGCAGCGGATGTTGTGTTGAAAGAGCGGCGGCGGCTCGTCCTTATGGTGCGCGAGACGCCGTTACACCTTGGCCACCTGCGGAATATGGTCTCCGTCACCGAAATGGGTGCTGTGGTCGCACCCCCGGTGCCCGCTTTCTACGCCAAGCCGGATTCGATAGACGACATGATCACTCAGAGTGTCGCGCGCGCACTGGATCTTTTTGACATCACCTTAGCTGAGACCCATCGCTGGACTGAGACGTGATGTCGTTCATTACACGCGTGCGACAGCAGTCGCTGGCGTGGCTGGTATTTTTTGTCATTGTTGTTGATCTGATCGGCTTCGGCATTGTCATCCCCATCCTGCCATTTCTCTCGCCGCAGTTAGGCGGCACGACTGATGACATTGCATTTATCCTCGCGACCTATAGCGTTGCTGCGGCGATCGTCGCGCCGATATGGGGGCGGCTTTCTGACCGGTTTGGCCGCAGATCGATTCTCGGGTTATGCCTATTCGGCGGGGCGATCTCTCATTTTGTTTTGGCCATTGCCGATGAGTTATGGCTCGTCTACGTGTCGAGGGCAGTGGCGGGCATGATGGCTGGTGGTGTGCCGGTGGCGACGGCCCTGATCGCCGATGCCAGCACACCAGATCAGCGTTCGCGGGCCATGGGTCTCATCGGACGTGCCTTTGGCATTGGCTTGATTCTAGGCCCCGTCATCGGCGGTGTTTTAGCGCGTAGCGAGACAGATTTCGCCGTGCCCTGCCTGGTGGCCGGTGCCCTGTCCAGCTTGGCAGGCTTATTGGCATGGTTGTTGTTGCCAGCTCGCAGTTCACGCAGCGCTTCAGGGGATGCCAGCGCAGATCAAACCACGCAGCCTGTCGACAACAAACCCGTTAAGGCGCCGGAGCGCTGGCTATTTATTGCTCAGTTTGGGTTCCACACCTGCGCGGTCAGTGCCGCCGTTTATTTGTTCCCTCTCTGGATGGCCCACGACCTGAGTTGGCAGGCTCGCGAGGTAGGGCTCTTTTTTGGATTGGTGGGTCTGGTAATGGTCATGACGCAGGGTAATTTACTGGGACGTATGACAGACCGATTTGGCCCACTGCGCGTTCTGCGGGGAGCTGCGCTGTGCTTTAGTGTGTCGCTGGCTTTGTCGTCCGTCGCATCGGGCGAATGGTTTATGGGTGCGTTAGGCCTGATGGTTTTTTCCGCCGCCACACTGTGTCTCCCGATCCTCAACACCATTGCCAGTCATTTGGTGGGGCCGGCCTCGCGCGGGCGCTTTTTTGGTATCACGGCATCGTCAGCTGCCCTCGGGCGCATCGTGGGGCCGCTTATTGCTGCCATGTTGTTGAGTCAGGGCGGCTTTAGTGCTGCCTGGATGGGCACCAGTGCCGTTGTGCTGATGGTCGTCGTCTGGGCGTTCACCTTAGGTCGACAGTTGCCCACGACCTTGCCAGAGGGCAATGACCCTGCACCTGGAGTCTCACCTTGAAGCCCAAATGTGTGGTCGGATTGGGACTTCCCTCCGACCTGATTGCTGCCCTTCAGGAACGCTACGAGGTCATGCATTGGTCTGAGCCATTCGCGATGCCCGAAGCCACACTCAGGGAGTGGCTCGCCGATGCTCGAGGCCTGCTTTGTGCGTTGTCGACACCGATCACGGCGCCGGTGATTGAATCGGCTAGCCAGCTATCGGTGATCTCTACGATTTCTGTCGGTGTCGACCATATTGATCTGACGGCGGCGACCCGAGCGGGCATTCCAGTGGGGCATACGCCCGGGGTGCTGGTGGATAGCACAGCAGATCTGGCACTTGGATTGATGCTGGCGGTGACGCGACGTATGGCTGAAGCAGATCGATGGATGCGTGACGGGAATTGGGCACAAGGTTGGCAGTCCGACCTGCTGCTCGGCACGGATTTAAGTCGCGCCACGGTCGGGGTTGTCGGTCTTGGCCCTATCGGTGAGGCAGTGATCCGACGCCTCGCGGGTTTTGGTTGCAAGCTGGTTGCCTGGAATCGCACACCCAAGTCAATTGATGGCGTCCAAATGGTCGAGCTGGACGAGGTGTTCGCAATGTCAGATATCGTCACGCTTCACACGGCACTCACAGCAGAGACGACGCATATTGCCAGCCGGGCAAGGCTCGCCAGTATGCGCTTTGGGGCGGCGTTGATTAATACGGGGCGTGGCCTGCTGGTCGATGAGCAGGCGCTCACAGAGGAAGTGTGCGCGGGACGATTGCTGGCAGGGCTGGACGTCTTTTCGGTGGAGCCACTCCCTGCTGATCACCCGTTACTGCAAAAGGATAATGCTGTGTTACTCCCTCATGTCGGCAGCGCGACCGTAGCAACTCGTATGGCGATGGTGGAGCGCGCCTTGGAGAATCTTCACACAGGCATGTTGGGTGAGCGGTTACCCTACTGCGCGAATCCCGAGGTTTATGGAGCGAGTGCCGACGCCAGATGATCAGGCGTCGGGGAGGCCTCTGAGCGCTTTTGCGACGCCCGTCTCCAGTCGGCGCTGCACTTTATCCAGATTCGCCTGATTTTGGTTTTCAACCATCTGGCTAATGCTGGCCGTCCAAACCGTCGCCAGGTTACTTCCGTCTTCAAAGCTGAGCATTAGCATCGCGACCTCGCGCGGACCGCTCAGCGCGTAGGCATTGTCTATCATTGCGCCATCGGTGTTGCGGTTGATCACGGCGCCACCCATGTTGACCCCGGGCGTCACGGGCTCCTCGCCACCTTCCAGCCGTGTCCCGAAGCTGTAACTGACCAGAAAGTCGCCGCCCGAAGCCTCATAGCGATAACCCTTTTTCTGGAGCGCGTCGGCAACAACCTCGCGAACGGTGGTGGACAGCTGATAAAGGCCCTCCATGGATTGCGGTACGCCGGTTGGCACCTCCGATCGCCAGCTGAATGTCTGGTAGTTCTTGTCGGCAAAGCGCTTAGGCGAGGTGGTATCGACATCCATGGTCACACAGCCGACCATTGCGAAACATAGAATCGCTGCGGCTAGCCGGCTTATTCGTGTTGCGAGGTGGGTCATGAGCAGTCCACTCCCGGATCGGTTCCTCAGGTAAACCATATCAGTTTCACTATCATGCCAGCGATGGCGAGGATTACCATCACGCGAACGATGCGCTCTCCACCGCTCAGCGTGAGCCTCGCGCCCATCCAGCCGCCCACAGCGTTACCCATTGCCATGACTGCGCCTACCCACCAGAGCAATTCCAGTTCGCTACCGAACACAAGCAATGCGGAAACCGTGTAGAGCAAGATGATGAACACCTTGTGAATGTTGGCGGTCACCAGATCCATGCCAAGCACCCTGTTCAAAATGGGCAGCAGCACGAACCCCATACCAATCTGTATAAACCCGCCCCAAAAGCCCGCCAAAACCATCAGCAGATGCCCCCAGGCGCGTCGTCCAGACGAAATCGTTGTTGCGGAGGAGGGCTCGGTTCTGCCCGTTCCGGTCAGCATGAGCACCAGTACAGCCGCCATCACGGCTGCCAGCAGCAGGTTAAACGTTTCGGCGGGCAGTCGAGCCCCCACCAGCGCGCCGACAACGGCGCCGGGTATGGCGCAAAGCGCTAATGACAGGATCATGCCTGATTGCGGGAGTCCATGGCGGAGATAAGTGAGCGCAGCCGTGATGTTGTGCGCCAAAATAGGCAGTCGGTTCGTCCCGTTGGCGACGGGTCCCGGCGCGCCCAAAAAGATCATCACTGGAACCGTGATGACTGACCCACCGCCCGCCATCACGTTGATGAAACCGCCTGCCACGCCGGCAACGATCAGCACCGCGATTTCCCAGACCGCCAAGTCCATAGTCAGGCTCGCGGCCTGCGCATCGTGACAAACTCTTCCGCAGCGGTGGGATGAATACCGACCGTACGATCGAAATCGGCCTTGGTCGCACCCAATTTCAGGGCGATGCCCAGCCCCTGACAAATCTCGCCAGCGTCGCTGCCAACCATGTGTGCACCGAGCACGCGATCACTCTCCCGATCTACAACCAGCTTCATGTAGGTTCGTTCTTCGGAGCCACTGACCGTGTGTTTGAGCGGTCGGAAGTTCGATTCATACACCACCACTTGGTGACCGGTTGCGGTTGCCTCCTCCTCTGTCATACCAACGGTACCAATCGGAGGCTGGCTGAATACCGCAGTGGGGATGCAGTCATAATCCATGCGGCTGGGTAGCCCACCGAATTGGGTTTGAGCAAAGGCCATCGCCTCTCCAATGGCGACAGGCGTCAGCTCCCAGCCACCTGTCATATCCCCCAGCGCATAGATACTGGGTTCACTCGTTTGGAAGTCTGCGTTCACTGAGAGGTAACCTTGGTCAGTTAGCGTGACCCCGGTATTTTCTAAACCGAGTTGGGCAATGTTGGGCCGTCGACCTGTGGCATAAAGCACCGCATCGACCGTGACATCACCGTCAGAAAGCTGAGCGGTAATCGCGCCCGACGCGTCGCGTTTCAGCGCTTCCACGTGATGATTAAAACGCAGGTCGACACCTGCTTTTCGCATCTCTTCTGCTAGAAAGCCCCGCACGTCCATGTCGAAGCCGCGCAAAAACACATCGCCTCGGTAGCTTTGAATCACACTGCTACCGAGGCCTGAAAAAATACTGGCGAATTCGGTTGCGATGTAGCCGCCGCCGACAATCAGCAGGCGCTCGGGGAGTTGGGGTAAGTCGAATATCTCATTGGAGGTCAGCGCAAGCTCAATGCCCGGGATCTCTGGCAGGGCGGGCCAGGTGCCCGTCGCGAGCAGTATCTTTTCTGCTCGATAGCGTGTTTCTCCCACCGCGACTTCTTGCGGACCGGTCAACTTGCCGTGGCCCTGAATGATGTCAACGCCGGGCGCCTCCAGGAGACGCTCATAGATAGCATTCAAGCGGGCGATTTCCTTCGTCTTGTTATCCCGTAGAACCGACCAGTCAAAAGTAGTGCCCTCTGACCGCCAGCCAAACCCGGTGGCCTCTTCCCACGCGGCGGCGTACTCGCTCGCATACACGTAAAGCTTTTTGGGTATGCAGCCCACGTTCACGCAGGTGCCGCCCAAGGCCGCCTCTTCGATCACCGCGACGCGAGCACCGAATTCGGCACTTTTCCGTGCTGCGCGAACACCGCCCGAGCCTGCACCAATCACCAAAAGGTCGTAGTCAAAAGTTTTCGTCATGAATTCACCAAGAAATCACACTCTTATGTCGCGCCGTGCAATTCAAATAACAGAGTGCTTGGCTTAGAGTCCGCCACGTCATTTCGATTGCTGGATGCGACACTGAACAATGCTGGAATATCGATCTTTAAGAAGGATACACCGAATCCTTGCCATCGGACTTTTGCTTGCGCTGACCACTGGAGCGGTACTTGCGGACTCGGATCTTCCCGAAGCGGCCGGTCTCGCCTCCGCCAAAATTGAATTGGCTGATGGCTCTGTGATCTTAGGGGAGGTGTTGGATATCAGCGACGGCAGAGTGTGGGTGGCGACGGAATTTATGGGTGAGGTCGATATGCCACTCAGCGCCATATCGCGTCTCGAGTCAGATCAGTCCATTGATTTGCTCACTACCGATAAAGAGTCGCTTGCGCTCTCCTCACTGAGAGTCGTTAACGGTGAAGTGGTTTTGGATGATGACCATCACTTATCAATAGATGAAGTGGACGTGGCCAACCCTGAGGAGTGGGAGACAGGCAAGGGATATCACATCACTGGCCGTGTCACGAGCGCCTTTGAATTTAACCGGGGTAATACGGATACCGATCAACTCAATCTCGATTTAGAGACGATTCTGGAAAGCCGCCGCGATCGCATCACGGTTCGCGCCGACTACGAGGACACCAGCTCAATTGTTGAAGTGCTCGACGATTCGGGTGCGGCCGTGTCCCAGAGCCAACCCACCGCGGACAACTGGCAGGTTGTCGGGAAGTACGACTATTTTCTGGAGGATCCCCGCAACTATCTTGGCGTCAATCTTGGGTTCAGCCACGATCAGTTTGCAGATATTGATCGACGTTCCTATATCGGCCCTTATTTTGGGCGCAAACTCCTAACAAGAGAGGATCTCAAATTCGATGCGGAACTGGGTGTCTCTTATGTCGACACCGATTTTCTGACGTCGGAGGACGACTCGTATACGGGTATCAACTTAAACCTGACCGGCGAGACCCAGCTGTTTGACGGTGCGCTCAAGCTCTATTTTCGACAGGTGAGCATCGTGAATTTATCCTCCATGGAGCAATCTATTTATCGCACCACTATTGGTATGCGCTTCCCACTCTTGTTCGGACTTGAGGCGGCTGCAGAGGCTTCAGCGGATTACGACGGCGGTGCCGCAGAGGGTAAGGACAAGCTCGATGAAGCGCTAAAATTCAGGGTCGGCTATACCTGGTAAACCACACCTCCGATGAACGCCTCCCAGCGCAGTGACATCACCTTTCTCCCGCTCGGCGGTTGTGGAGAGATTGGCATGAATTTCAACCTCTTCGGGCATGATGGGCAATGGATTGCTGTGGACTGCGGCATTACGCTAGAGCAGGCCCCTGGAGCGGTGCGTCCATCGGTTCAAATGCCGGATCTTGGGTTTATCGCGGCGCGCCGTGAGCACTTAGTCGGACTCATCGTCACACACGCCCACGAAGACCATCTCGGTGCACTTCCTTACTTATGGGAGCAGCTACAGTGCCCGGTTTATGCGACACCTTTCGCGGCCGCCGTTTTGCGGCATAAGACACGGGGTCGGCGCGGCACGCTCCCTGAACCGCTGATCGAAGTAGAACCTGGTGAAACCATCGAGTCTGGGACCCTTCTCTGTGGAATGGTTGCCAATTACGCACTCGACTCCCGAAACCTGCGCGCTCAGCATCACGGTGGGTGATTCACGCATTGTGCACACTGCTGATTGGAAGATTGATGCTGACCCGGTGGTGGGAGCGGCCTGGTCGGCCAGGCGCTTTCAAGAGCTGGGCGATGCGGGTATTGATGCCGTCATCTGTGATTCTACCAATGCGTTGCAGGCCGGACGCTCGCCCTCCGAAGGAGAGGTCGCTGTGGGTCTTGGCCGCGCAGTGGCTGCGTGTCAGGGTCGTGTCGTTGTCGGCTGTTTTTCAAGCAATGTTGCGCGCATGCGCACGCTGGCGAAGATTGGCGCAGAGACCGGGCGGTACTTGGGCGTACTAGGCCGCTCTGCATCGGGCATGGCGCGTTGCGCACAGCAGGTGGGGTTATTGCCGCCCGAGTTTCGGCCTATCCACGCGGAGCATCTGGGATATCTGCCGCCTTCCGAGGTGCTGGCCGTGGCAACGGGAAGTCAAGGCGAGTGGGGTGCGGCGCTGCACAGGTTGATGACGCAGACCCATCCTGATCTGTCATTGGACGCGGGCGATACGGTCATTCTCTCGTCGAAAACCATTCCCGGTAACGAGGCCTCCGTGACACGGCTCGTCGAGGGTTTTCGCGCCCGCGGTATTACGGTGCTTGCCGCCGACGAATCTACTGAGCCGTTGCATGCCTCCGGTCACCCGTGCCAGGGTGAGCTCACAGATTTGTATCAGATACTCAGGCCTGCCTTGGTCATTCCGGTACATGGGGAAGCAGCCCATATGGCGGCGAATGCGCAAGTGGCTAAACGGGCCGGTGTGGGTGCGACCCTAACCGGAAGTAACGGCGATCTGTTCTACTTAAGCCCAACCCCGGGCGTGCGTCGCCGCTTTGCCGAAGTGGGGCGGTTGGAGTGGTGTGAGGAAACCGAGCGTCTCACTACCGTTGCGTGATTTGCGGCCTAATCCTCGATTCCTGAGGCCCGTCTCGCTGCGGCACGCTCTGCATCCGCCGCGTTGATCCAACGATAGGTCAAGTAGTACTTGAAGATGTTGCTGACATACTGAACCGTCTCACGTCCCACCTGCTCGGCGACGATGACTTCGACGTTATCAAACCATTTGTTGGGGTCGTAACCACGCTCCTCCGCCACCCGGCGCAACCGCCTGATGCGACCCGGCCCTGCATTGTATGAAGCGAGAGCCAGCAGCGAGCCGTTCAACTCATCGAGCTCGGGGCCGGTGAAATACCGCTCCTTTAGGAAAGCCATATATTTTGCGCCTGCCTCGATGTTGGGTTCCAATTCATCGATGTTGGGTATGGCAACGTTCTTGTCTTTGGCAGTGCTGGGAAGGAGTTGCATAACGCCAATGGCGCCAACGTGGCTCCTCATGCTTTGATCGAGGCGTGACTCCTGAAACCCCTGTGCCGCGAGCAAAGTAGGGTCCATACCGTAGTCTGTCCCATACTTTCGAAACAGTGCTGACAGAGCGCGATAGCGACTGAGTTCTGCCGCGCCGACGGCGTTTTCGGCCCAGTTAAAATCGCGAATGTAACGGTTGCGGATAATGTTGCCGAATAGCGTACCCTCGCGATTGTTCTCGAGGAAATTGTTGAGAAATTCCTTCAGTTGAGGGCTGTTCGGTCGGATTGCCCACGCCAATTTTGCCCCCTCACGCAGAACCAGGTCTTCGCGCACCGAGACGCGGGTGAAGACGGCTTGCCACATTTGAGGTTTATAACTGTCGACAATTGCCCAGGGTAGTAGACCGGCGTCTACCATTTCGATCAGATCCTCGTCTTCCAGTGATTCATCGATCGGTTCGATTCGAATCCCGGCCTTGCCCTGTTCTGTCAGCCTCTCGCTCAACCGGCGCACACTCTCCGCGTAGCTACTCGATAAGCGCACGTGCACCGTTTTGCCAGACAGGTCCTCCAGACGCTGTAGCGTTGGAGCGCTGGGGCCGGTGATAAGAATTTCACTGAGCGGCTTACTCACCGGGTCGGTGAAATCGACTCGTTCTCGCCGGCTATCGGTAATGGTCGTCCCCGCCATGACGATATCGCCATATCCGGCTTTGAGGGCAGGGAAGAGCTGGTCGCGCGACACGGGCACCACGACAACCTGTGCAGTCAGCAGTCCGGTCTCGTAAGTTGCGTTAATCGTTTTCTGGAGTTTTTGAGCATATTCATGGACGGTGCCGCGGGGGCCGTTTTCAAGGAAATAGCGGCCTGGCCCGAAGACGGTCAAGACGCGGATAGTTCTGCGCTCCACCAGCGTATCGAGGTCACCAAAATGCGGCATCACCCCAAAACGTCTCAGATCGCCGGGGTTCGCTCGGGTTTCTGTGTGTGCCGACCTCAGAGTCTCATTGGTGTTAATTGAGGCATTCGCGCTCGTGACGTTGTGCGGTGAGGGTGTGTTGTCGGGATCCACGGCCGACAAGGTCTGAAAGGTCGTATCCCCATCGGGGGGAGGCGCCGAGCCGCCCGCTACGCTCTCGCCGCCGCACCCGGCTAGCGCTGACAGAAGGATCACCGCACTCATCGTTGCGAGGTTGGCAGATCTGTCAGCTAGGAGTGGACGCATGTCATACAAAAAAACGCTTTCCGATCGATTGGCGGCCTGACCTGCCAGTTTAGAGCGGTGTCTTAATCCGTTCGGCAGTCGAGCACCAACTTACCAAAATGTGTTCCCAATCGCATATGTTCGTGGGCGCTCAATACGTCACTCAGCGGATATGCTGTATCCACGATGGGTCGGATAGCGCCAGACACGACGCTAGGCCATATGCGATCGCGAATGGCGTTAAAGCATCGCGCCCGCTCCGGTGCCTCCAACCGCCTCAGCGTGCTGCCTGTGAGGGTCAGGCGTTTCATAAACAACGTTGCGAGGTTGATTTCACTCTGCATGCCGCGCATGACGCCGATAGAGACTATCCGGCCGTCGGGCGCGGCCAGATCCAGATTCGTCTGCATCAGGTCACCCCCGGCAATATCCAAGATCACGTCGACTTTTCCCGTAAACCCGGCCGATGCAAATTGTTCGAGGAGATCGTTTTCACGGTGATTGGCCACGAACTGCGCGCCCAGTGCTTGCACCGCTTCACAGCGTTCTGCGTTACCAGCAGTGGAGAGCACGGTGGCGCCCATGACCTTTGCCATTTGTACGCCGATCGAACCGATACCACTGCTGCCGCCGTGAATAAGGACTGTCTCACCGTCCGTCAGTCGGCCGCGTTCAAAGACGTTGTACCAAACGGTCAGCAACGCCTCAGGTAAGGCCGCACCCTGTTCGTCCGATAGCGCTCCGGGTAGCGTGAGGCAGTGATCCTCGCGTGCAATGGCGAGCGATGCGTAACCTCCCCCGTGTGTCAGGGCGCAGACGCGGTCGCCCTCACTGAGATGCTGGCATCCCGCGCCTACGGCGACCACCTCGCCAGAGACTTCGAGCCCGGGTATGGGCGAGGCATCCTCGGGGGGCGGATACAGACCAAGTCGTTGCAACACATCGGCGCGATTGACGCCCGCACAGCTGACCTTGATCAGTACCTCATTGGAGGCAGGCGCCGGCGCCGAATCGGTAACCATGTCGGCGGTCTCCGGCGTTGTAAATGCGATGTAGTGTCTTTTCATAAATGGGCCTGCTTGGCGTATCGTGACGCGTTCTGGGGTGTCACTGGCAATTCGGTGTCGCTAGACTACCCCGACAATCGGGTTTCTGGGAGCATGCATCATGTTGCGTTCAATGCCGGTCAGGCGACTAAAACGTGGCTTCAAATTGGGATTGATCAAGCTGTTGATTGGTAACAAGGCCGCGGGTGTTCATCTCTCGTACGTCGGGCGAGGTTCGGCACAGGATTTATGTCGTCGCATTGCAGATATCGGCCATACCGATGTGTTGGTCGTGACCGATAAAGCGTTGAAAGAACTCGGTTTGGCTGAGCGTGCGTTGAGCGGTTTGGTGGACGCTGGCGTGAATCTCCACTGGTATGCCGGAGTAGATCCCGACCCCACCTTTGCACATGTCATCGAAGGACGCCAAGCATTGAGGTCCGCAGGCTGCACTGCCATTGTTGCCGTTGGCGGTGGGTCGTCAATGGATGCCGCTAAAATCATCGCCTGTACCCGGTCCAGTGATGAGTCGCCAGATCAGTGGGTTGGGTTGAATAAGATCCCGGACGATGTTCTGCCAATCTATGCGATTCCTACGACCTCGGGAACCGGCAGTGAAGCCACGATGGGTGCTGTCATTAAGGACCCCGAAGAGCAGCTCAAGCACATCATTGTGGGAGACGGGTTGCTGCCTCAGGCAGTCGCACTCGACCCCGATCTGTTGCTGGGATTACCCGCTCCTGTCACAGCGGCGACTGGCATCGACGCGCTGACACATGGCATTGAGGCCTATATCTGCATCTGGGATCGGGGGACACGCAAAGAAAATGGTCGGCTGGCCATACAGGGTGTATTCCGGTGGCTTGAGCGGGCGGTTAATCATCCTGATGACGTTGACGCGCGCCAGGGGATGGCGGTGGCTGCCTATCATGCAGGCATTGCGATCAATCAAGTTGGCGTCGGAAATGTTCATGCCATTGCTCATCAACTCGGCGCGCGCTATGGCATTCCGCATGGTCAGGCTAACGCTATGGCGCTGCCCCATGTTTTGAGGGCCTGTGTGGCTGAAGCCGAGACGGCACTCGCAGAATTGGCTGTGGTCACCGAGGTGTCGGATGCAGCGTCACCTGCGGCTCGCGCGCAGGCTTTTGTCGATGCGGTCACCGACCTCATCGCCAAAGTTGGCATTGCCGACACTGATGCACGGATTCAGCCAGCAGACTGGACAGCGATCGCCCACGCTGCGATGGATGAGAGCGATGGCTACGTCTCGCCGAGACTTCTGACAAAAACCGAAATGATGGGTACCTTGGAGCGCATTACCGCGCGCTAATTTGTTGTATCCACTCCGCCGCCAGCGACATGAAGCGCTCGTGCGCGGGGGTCGGTCCTTCGGAACAGGGAAACCCATGAGCCTCCTCAAGAAAGTGCTCGTGCTGCACGTTCACTCCCGCTAATTCCAACGTTTTCGCGAGTCTTCTACCGTCATCCCGCAGGGGGTCTTTCTCAGCGGTAATCAGGAGTGAGCGAGGAAATCCGTGGAAAGGCGTGCGCCGCCCGGGGAACATGATTTCAATGGACGGGTCCGCCGGCGCCATGCCGTTTAGGTAGGTATCCGTAAACCACCGCATGATGGGCGTCGTGAGAGGCCCGCTTTTCGCATGTTCAACATAGGAGCGCACCTCAGCGTGGTAGTGCTGTGTGGCGGGATAAATCATCAGGCAGCCCCTCAGACGGGGTTCGTCCGGCATTCGCGCTGCAGTTGCCAGCGTCAGATTACCGCCGGCACTGTCCCCCGCTATGATGACCTCGCCATTGTTTGGCGCCAGCGCATTGAGGTTATCAATAATCCATCGCGACGCGGCCATGGCGTCCTTATGGGCAGCAGGAAAGGGGTGCTCCGGCGCCAACCGATAGTCGATAGACATAAGTGAGCAATTTGTCCGCGCTGCCAAGAGGTGACAAAAGGGATGATGGGTCTCCAAGTCACCTATGGTCCAGCCGCCGCCGTGGAAATAAATGATCAGAGGGCGTTGGGGCGAGCCGTGATACATCCTCGATGCCAGCGTGCATTCGGGAAGGGGAAGCTGAAGAGAGCTCGTGTTGATTTCGGGAAGCTGCGTATTCTCCCAAGCGAGCCGGTTCATTCGCCGGTAGTACCAGCGAAAAGCGAGGACTTTAAGTTGGTTTATGAGTGTCGCCAAAACTCATTACTCTGCGTCGATATACCGCGCTTCCGGATCCGATTGATACTCGTATCGGCCATCAGAATTGATGCCGCGTCTGATGTTACCGCGGTGCCACAGATAATTCAGGTGCGCCACCGTCTCGCCAGTCGCCATCTGGATTTCGTCATCACCAATCTCACGCCCAAACATGCAGTTGAAGCAATCTGGGAGTACCTTCGGCTCCATGAGTAAGTCGTACAAATTAGCCAGCGCGAGACGATGGCTGTCAATGATCTGATTGAGCCTGACCCGCACACCCGTGAACGGCGCCTGATGCGCGGGTAGCACCAATAAATCCTCGGGCAACATACCGAGCAGTCGCGTGCTCGAGGCCAGCCATGCTTCGAGGGGGTTGCCATCGGGCTCGGTGGGGAACACGGACACGTTGGGCGTGATGCGCGGCAGAATTTGATCGCCGGCAATCACCAGTTGCAGTGCAGGGCAATAGAGGCAGGCGTGCTCCGGAGAGTGGCCTTGTCCGGTCACAATCTGCCAGTAACGACCTCCTATGGATAACGTCTGTCGGTCACTCAGGCGTTGATAGTTATGAGGCAGCGGCGTGGCAAATTGGCCAAAGCTGCCGAAGCGCTGGCGGTAGTTATCCAGCTGCGCATTGGAAAAACCGGTCCGGTGGTAAAAAGTCGTCGCCGCTTCAGGTGCTTGTTCGCCGGTATAGCCCATGATGAGGCTGCCGGTGAGAAACTCAGCCTGCGTCATGTGTAGATCGCAGTTGAATCGCTCACAGAGCCAGCCTGCGAGGCCAATGTGATCTGGATGCATGTGCGTGCAGATCACCCGTTTAACGGGTTTACTTGCCATGAAGCCGTCAAACAGGCTTTCCCATTGCGCTTTGGCGGAATCGAGGTTGAGGCAGGTGTCGACAATGGTCCAACCATCGCCATCTTCAAGCAGCCACAAATTAATGTGATTGAGGGGTCCGGGCATGGCAAACCGCACCCACCAGACCCCTGGAGCCACCTCAAAAGGCTCGTCGCCCGGGTGCTCCAGTCTGCCCCACGGATACACGAGCCCGCGGTATTGTTCATCGACACGTTGCAGTGACATAGGCCCTCACTTGGTGATGCGGAAGTGTGCGCGTCAGCGGCCGCGCTGTCCAGAAACCTCTCCCTATGGGGTTACTGACAGCAACAGCATCGGGTGTGATACTCAATCCAGCTATCTGATTGCGGCGTGCAGTGTTTCCCGATCGCACGTCACAACAGCGGCGCCAGATTCGATTGCGCTACATTTAGCTACGCCAGACATTGTTTAAGTGTCGGCGCAAAAACCTTATGACAGGGCAGTTTGCTCAGAGGAAAGCACCATGACCGCGACGCTCGATACGCAAGCACTCAAGAAGCTGGATCAGGCGCATCATTTGCACCCCTTTACCGACTTTGAGGACTACGCGCAGCACGGTGGGCGTATTGTGAGTCGCGCCGAGCATATCTATATCTACGATTCTGACGGCAACAAAATTCAGGACGGCATGTCAGGCTTGTGGTGCTGCAATCTTGGATACAGTCAGGACCGCATCAAGCAGGCCGTTGCGGAACAGCTCGCCGAGTTGCCTTTTTATAACAACTTCTTCAGATGCTCGAACCAGCCAGCCGCAGAGCTGGCGGCACGGCTATGCGAGGTCACGCCAGAGCGTTTCCAGCATGTTTTTTTCACGAATTCCGGTTCTGAGGCTAACGACACCCAGATCAAATTTGTGCATCGCTACTTTGACTTACTGGGTAAGCCTGAAAAGAAACTGATTATTAGTCGGCACAATGCGTACCACGGTAGCACCATCGGTGCGTCATCGCTGGGCGGCATGTCGGCGATGCATAAGCAAACCATGGGCCTCGACTATGTTCACCATATTCAGCAGCCACATTGGTTTGAAGAGGGTGCTGACCTAGATCCGGACGCATTCGGTATTGCTGCCGCGCGTGAGTTGGAGCGCAAAATCGATGAGCTCGGTGAAGACCGGGTGGCCGCATTCATTGCCGAGCCTGTACAGGGCGCCGGCGGCGTCATTGTCCCCCCCGAGTCGTACTGGCCGGAGGTCAAACGCATTCTCGATGAGCGCGACATTCTGTTGATTTCCGATGAAGTCATTTGTGGTTTCGGCCGCACAGGTAAATGGTTCGGTTTCGAAACCTATGGTGTTGAGCCCGATCTCGTGACGTTTGCCAAAAGCCGTGACCAACGGCTACATGCCGCTGGGTGGCTGTTTGGTTAGCGATAAAATTTCCATGCGTCCTGCTCTCCGGTGGGTGGAAGTTTGCCCACGGACTGACGTACTCAGGGCACCCCGCGTCTTGCGCCGCCGGATTGGCGACGCTGGATATTCTCGAAGAGACACGCATCATCGAGCAGGGTGTTGTTGAGCTTGCGCCGTATTTTGCGAGTCGATTGAATGAGTTGGCTGATCACCCCATTGTCGGCCAAGTGCGCGTGAAGGGATTGTTCGCCGCTGCCGAACTCGTGCGCGATAAGTCATCCCGGGAGCGACTGGCGCCCGATTCAGCCGCAGCGGTTCATTGCCGCGATACAGCGATTACGCAGGGCTTAATGGTGCGGCAGACAGGCGATGCGATGATCATGGCGCCGCCCTTTGTCACCGAGCGAGCAGAGATAGACTTCCTCGTCGATCAACTGGCTGTCGCGCTGGATCGTACCGCCCAGCACTATGGTGTGATGCCCACTGCCGCTTGATCTGGGCCCTGCGGGGCCTCGTATCTAACCCGCTATGAAGCTGGTTGATCGATTCTGGTTTAACGCCGTGTGGTTTCAGGCCACGTGGTTTTGCTGTGTGCTGGGGCGCGAGCCTTGGGTGCCCGTGGCATTGTTATCTCTGGCACTACATTTTTTTCTTGTTGACGATCGCTTGGTCGAGGCGCGCAGGCTCTTGCCCGTTGCGGCTGCAGGGATCACCGTGGATGTACTGTTAACGTTGGCAGGCGTGTTTGATTTCGGCGTCGCGACGCTGGTGCCCCTCTGGCTAATTGTGCTGTGGTGGGTCTTCGCGGCGGCGATTTATCGAAGCTTTGCCAAAATCGGACAGTCACTGTGGTTGGCGGCAATCCTCGGCGGCGTCGCGGTGCCGTTCAACTATATGGTCGGTGCAGGTTTTGGCGCGGTGTCACTGCCACTCGGCACGACGGTCAGCGCAGCAGTACTGGTCGCCGTATGGGTTGCGCTGTTGCCTATCCTCTATCGCATCAGTCATCGAATGGCGCCGGCGCAGTGAGAGTCGTTGTGTGGATCCCGCTTCTGTTGTGTTGGGTGAGCAGTCATACGGTCGCCGATTCTTCGCTTGTATCAGGCTCGTTTGAATCACACGGCGCACCGGTATCCTCAGTCAGCGTTGCGATGGCGGCCAGCACGAACGCTCAAGTCGCCCAAGCGACTGATGATGCGTCCCTGCAAGAAGCGCTTCCCTTGTCTATTGAAGATTGGCCAATGGTGGGTAAGGCACGTTTGAAGGTGCTGTTCTGGAATATCTACGACTCGGCGCTCTACACCCCGAGTGGAACATGGCAGGGCGAGGGGCCCTACCAGCTCTCACTGCACTACCTCCGCGACATCCCCGTCCATCAATTGATCGAGCAGACCGATAAAGCCTGGCGGGAACAGGGACGTACTCATCCGCGTCAGGCGGAGTGGCTAGCGCAGCTGGCGGACATCTGGCCTGACATCACCGAGGGCGACAATTTGGTGCTGAGCGTCGCCGCCAGCGGCCACAGCGGGTTCTGGTTCAACGGTGAATACATCGGTGCGATTCAGGATGAGGATTTCGGTCCGCTCTTTGGTGGCATCTGGCTCGATGCTGATACCCCGCAGCCGGCGCTCAGATCTCAGCTCATCAGTGGCGCGGGCGGCTAAACCGCAGACTCACCCGGCAGGTTGAGGTGGATCTACCCGTTTGAATTGAGCGAAACCTCAGTGATAAGACAGCAGAGGGTCCTCACCGCTGATGCCGGTATGACTCGCCAGCGCGTCAACGAAGAGATAAAAGAGTTCAGCCTGCGACGAAATATCGAGTTTGGCGTAGGCATGTTTCCTGTGGAGCTTCACAGTCTCTGCTGAAATGCCCAGCTTTTCGGCCACCAACCGGGTGCTGTGCCCCAAGAGCACCAGCTCGATGACTTGCTGCTCTCTTTTCGTAAGGAGGGAAGAGCCAAAGGCGCCCAGCGCGGAGTGCAGGCGATCGCGTAGAGTGGATTCGCCGGTAGCGGGTGAGACGTCGGTCCAGTGCTGTCGGATCAGTGCTTCGATCGCAGGGAAGATCTCTTCCAGTCGATCGAACTGTCGCTTCGAGAATTTATGACCACTGTCTGTCATGCCCAGCGCTAAATTCACGAAGCCATCACTCAACGGGATCAACATCCCGCACTCGTCCGTAAACCCGCAGTCGTGATACCAGGTACGAAAATATTCGCTTTCCTTGAAGCCCGTGGGCGCGAGCATGGAGAGCTTGAAGACGCCATACCGCTGGTGCACGGCGGCGCTACGGTAGAAGGGGTCTAGGAGAAAAGGCCCTTTTACGTAACGGTCCAACGTGGTTTTGCCGCGTCGATTGGGGGCGCCGGTATATTCGATCGTGGGCGCCCCTGACTGGTAGTAGCGGATGAGTGAGATGTCATCCGCAGACATGAGTTCCCGGACGCCGTCACTCAGCGCGCGAGGGAAGGCGCTGCTACCCAATGCAGAGACGGCTTCAGCGACGACGCGGGAGAATTCAGGCAGTGCGCTCATCACTAAAGCTTAGCGGCTGAGCATCCCGTCGCTCAAACTTTTTACGGTGCATGGAGCACCGGCTTGACGGGCACCGCACATCCCCTCAGGGTGCGCAGACACCGTGAACGCCGATAGGAGCCGTCAGTATGACCGCAACGCCGATCATTCTTCATCAATACGACATTTCGCCTTTTTCACAGAAGGCGCAAAAGATGCTGGCGCTCAAGGGCCTGTCCTGGACCAGCGTTGAGATGCCGATGATTGCGCCAAAGCCCCATGTCGAGGCGCTGACGGGGGGCTATCGCGGCACACCAGTGCTGCAGATGGGCGCCGATGTATTCGTTGATAACTGGATGATTGCCAGAGCGCTGGATGATGCCGCGCCCGATGCGCCGGCCATCAACGCAAGGGGGCCTTTGAGTGATGGGGCCTTATACGCCTGGGGCGAGCGATTGTTCACGCCCCTGCTGCATTCCGCGCTGGCGGCCTATCAGAATCAGTGGGACGCTGACTTCCTTGCTGACCGAAAGCGTGTCTTTCCTGATGTCGACTTTGACACGCTGGCAGTTGGCGATCCTGACCGCCACAGTCAGGTTCGCGCCTATCTCGGTGCGGTGGAGGCGGAGCTCGCGCTCTGCGGGAACTACCTTGGCGGTGAGCACGCGGATAGTTGGGATATTCATGTGTGGGGCATGGTCTGGATGATCCACAGTGCCTTGCCCGATTTGGTGCCCATCGTTGAAGGGTATTCCGGCGTTCTGGCGTGGTACGAGCGCATGGTGGCGCTGGGCACGGGTGCGCGAACGGATGCCGAGATCGCGGTCGCGTGGGAGTCCCTTAACGCTGCCGAACCCAGAGCACTTCCTGCAACGCCTGCGGATGAGCCACTGAAAGCGTGGTTAGGCCAAAGCGTTCAGATCTCAGCAGGTTCTGCAGATCGGGGTGGCGCCCGGGGCCGCCTATTGGCGGTTGATCACGAGCAGGTGGTGTTAGCGGTAACGCCGCTGGAGGGGGTCGATGCGCAGGTATGGTTCCCGCGCTTCGGTTATCACCTCAGCTTGGGTTCCTAGCGCGCGGCGCTCGCTTAAGCTGTCTCGAAAAGATGTAGTGGGAACTGATAAAGCGGTTCGGCACCGTCCTCGGTGACGATAAACACATTCTCCATATGCGACGGGCCGAGCTTGCTGCCGAAGTACAGGCAATCAATGCTAATGACCATGCCCTCCTCGGCGATAAAGCCCTCTTTCGCGCCGTGTAACCCCGTGCCCGGGTAGGGCACCGGGCTTTCGAGGGGCACGAGCCCTACCGAATGCGCTACGACCAGCAATTTTTCTGGCGGGTCCAGTTGGGCTGCTGCGGGGATGCCACGGAAGTCGCAGATCTCTGCGGTATTCGCACCCGGTTTGAGGCGAGCGCTGATGGCCTCAAAGGTCTCGCGCACGGCCGCATACTGCTCTTTATACGCTTGCGATGCAGGGCCAATGTGCGCGGTGCGGTTGATATCAATCCAGAAATTTTTGTAGCGCCCCTGGGTTTCAAGGATGGCGATTTCACCGCCCGCAAACGGACGGCTGACGGGGGTGCGGAACAGGTCCGGGCGGAAGACCAGATCATAGGCGCCGCCGAACAACATCGGGCTACCGGGCAGCGGATCAACGTCGCGATCGATCATAAAGTGCGCTACCGCTTTTTCGACCTCTGACCAGCTCTTGCCAACGCCGAGCTGTGAGACGGTGTAGGCCATGATCTCGTCGGCGATGCGCCCGCTCTCACGCAAGGTAGCCAACTCGGCCGGCGTCTTCACCGCCCTGGCACCCAGCATGACCTCGAGTGCGTCCCCGGTCTTCTGTTGGCTAATGCTGTGCACCCGCGCAGCGACCCTGAGGTCGTCAAACAACACCCGCTCATCCCGATGAAAGGTGTCGTGAGAGCGTCGCGGCAATGGTTTGGATAATATCCCGCTCGCATTGGCCCTCAACCTGTTCCATCACGGGTCCCAGCTCCGCGAGGAGGTCTTCAGGGAGAGCAAGATGCGCATCCTCTGCGCGGGCGGTCTCGCAAAAGTTGAGCATGTCGAAGGTGGCGAGTCGGTCGTAGTGGACCGGGTATCCGCCACGCTGGGAGACGATCACCGAGATAATGCTGGCCTCCGGCAGGATCAGCACAACGGGCCCTGCGCTATCGGTGGGCACAAAGACGGCCGCAATCGGCTCCATTAAATGCCAGCCGTCCATCACCGAGGCAAAGGCCGACGCGTAAAAAATGTTGTCCTGAGTGCTCAGTACGGCACCCGCTGCATCGGTCTTGGCCAGCTCTTCGCGAATTCGCGCGATGGTGTCACTCGACATATCGACTCCTTGCCTCATTATTTGACGTTATTGAGGGCGGTGGCGGTTAAGCCGCGCGGGCCCCAAACCCGCTTGTACGGACATTATTTTATCAGTATTCTCAAACTTGTTGACGTTCAGCAAGGCTTGCCACGTTGCGGCAGCCATGCGGATCGCGCCACAGCTAACCAAAACAAAGATAGGAAACACGCCATGACGACCAAAACCCCTACCGGGCGCTTCCCCGCCCGTAAGATGGCACTGTCGCTTGCCGTCGCGCTGGCCTCGCAGGCTTTACCCGCGCTGGCGCAGGATGACGAAGTCTCTGCTACTGCTCTCGAAGAGGTGGTGGTAACCGGAACCAAGCGAGACATCTCTCAGCAGGACCTCCCTGTTGCAGTCAGTACCATTACCGCTGCACAGCTTGAGAAGACTTTCCAGAACGACGTCACCGAACTGGCGCAGCTGTCGCCGAACGTCACGCTGACCCCTCAGAACGGCTTTAACGCGATCGGCGGCGGTATGCGAGGTACGGGTTTTATCTCGATTCTTGTCACCAAGGATCCCTCGGTTGGTTTGACGGTTGATGAATATGCCTTCAACCACGTGCAGTCACAGTTCGTTGAGATGTTCGATATCGAGCAAGTGGAAATCTTCCGCGGCCCGCAGGGCACCCTGTTTGGTAAGAACACCACCGGTGGCGCGATCGCATTTACCACGGTCAAGCCAGAAGTGGGCGGCGAGTTGGCCGGTCGGTTTGAGGTGAACTACGGCCAATACCAGAGCAACGACAGTGACCTGGAGAAGTTTAAATTCGCCCTCAACGTCCCGCTCGGCGACACCTTGGCGGCGCGGCTGTCATTGATCAGTGATTACTCAGACGGCTACTGGAGCAACACCAAGCCAATGGGTGGAGACCTGCTGTGCTTTGCCTGTAGCGAAGTCACCGGTGACCCTAACTCGCCATCGACTGACAGTATCCGCTCGACCTTCCCGACCACGGGTGATGGCCGCAATATCGGTGGTAAAGACGTCTTTGCGGGTAAGTTGAAGTTCCGTTGGGAGCCCAACGACTGGATGGCCGCCGACCTGATCTTTGAGCACGTCGACGACGACTCAGAAACGCCGGCAACTGCTAACGACACGCCCTCAGGCGAAGGCGACATCTGGCCGATCATCGGCTTCCCCGGTTATCAGGATCAGGGCATCAGCGATCCTTTCATTACCGGCCAGAGCTACACCCAGAACAAGGTTATCGACATGGCCAGTGGCCACCAGATCGACGCCGACGGCGTTTATCTGAACATGGAGTTCGATCTGGGCAACTACGTCGTCAAAGCCATCACAGGTATGCGCGATCAGGACGAGATTCTGGCCAGTACCTACACGGGTGAGGCCTATACGTCTTTGTACGACGCGAGCCGAAACACCACGCGTGAGACCAATCAGGTCGAACTGCGTATCGCGAGCCAGTACGACGGACCGTTTAACTTCGTGAGTGGTGCGGCGATGTACAACGACGATCTGGAGTTCGTTGTATTCGGTAACCTCGGCTTCTTCCTGCCGCTCGCAGGCGCAGATTTCTATCGAAACACCTACGAAGTTCAGTACACCTCGCAGGATCGAAGCACCTGGGCGGTTTATGGTGACGGCTCCTTTGAGGTCACTGATCGACTGACCCTGACAGGTGGTATTCGTTATACCCACGATGAGAAGGACTTTGTCCGCTTGAACCTGGGTACGGCGGCCAATCCGGTGAGTAACTTCATCGGGCTTGACCAGTGGCAGGGTCCCTTTACCAATCCTCTGCCTGAGTCAGCGTTTGGTAACGTGCAGAAGAACTCAGATACCTGGACCAAGACGACCTTCCGTCTGGTAGCAGACTACAAGTTCTCTGACGATATGATGGGTTACGTCAGCTTCGCGACAGGCTTTGTGGCCGGTGGTTTCTCTGAGACCTGTGGTTCACCGACCTCGTGTGCGGCATACGATTCCGAGGAAAATGAAAACCTCGAGATCGGCTTCAAAGCAGATCTGCTCGATGGCTCGCTGCGCTTGAACGCCGCTTACTTCAACACGACCTATGAGAGCCTGCAGCGCGACACCGTTGTAACGATCAAGGACGCGGCGGGTAACGACTTCCAGGAAACTCAGGCGGTTAATGTGGGTGAGTCCACAGCTCAGGGTATCGAGGTCGAGATGCAGTGGGCGTTGACCGACAATCTGCGTATCGACGGTAACCTCGGTTGGCTGGACCACGAATATGACGACTACCGTCCCGGTATTAACCCCGCCGATCTGGGTATTACCGGAGCAGGCGGTCAGATCAACCCTGACCTCAGCAGCCTTGAAGTGCCTTTCTCTCCCGAGCTCAACTACGGGATTGGCGTGAGCTACTTCCAGGATCTGTCCAGCGGCGCCATGATCACTTACAACGTGAACATGCACTATCAGGATGATGCACAGACCAGTTCGTTCCCCGCTAACTTCCAGGGTGGAACGGCTGCTGCGCCGGTCATCAAGCAAAAGGGTAATACCCAGCTTGAAGAGCGCACTTTGGTCAACGGCTACATCACCTACACCGGCACCGAGGGCTTTGAGATCTCGGTCTACGGTAAGAATCTGACCGACGAGCGTTATCGCGTATCGGCCAACCCGGTTGCCACACTGTGGAACTTCAGCCGGTTCGGGCCGCCGCGTGAGTACGGCATCCAGATCGGATACAGCTTCTGATCAAATCATGGCAGTATCGTCAGGGCCCCTCTGGGGCCCTTTCTTTGTCTGGTCTTTGAATCACCTTCGGGAGAGGTCTCATGGACATGTCACCTGAGAAGTTGGCCGATGCCTACCGGCTGATGAAAACCATTCGCGAGTTCGAAGAGCGCATGCGCTCTGAGTATCAGCAGGGCAAGTTACCCGGGTTTATCCATATCTATCGCAATCAGGAAGCGATCGCGGTGGCGGCCTGCCTCGACATGACCAACGAGGATTACATCGCGAGCACCCATCGTGGCCATGGCCATTGCATCGCTAAAGGGTGCGAGATCGAGGCAATGCTCCTTGAGCTCGCCTGCAAAGAGGACGGACTCTGTAACGGCAAAGGCGGCTCGATGCATATCGCCGATATGTCGAAGGGCATGTTGGGCGCCAACGCCATCGTGGGCGGCGGTCCGCCTATCGCTGCGGGTGCGGCCTTGACCGCCAAAACGCTGGGCAATGGTGCGGTCTCAATGGCCTTCATTGGTGATGGCGCCTCGGATCAGGGCACGGTGGCTGAGTCACTGAACCTTGCTGTGGTGCTGCAGCTGCCCATGATCTTTATGTACGAGAACAACCGATACGCCGAATTCACCAAAAGTCCCAAGCCGGATGGCCGCATCGCCGAGCGCGCCGGCGCTTTTGGTATGCCAGCCGAAGTGATTGATGGCAGTGACTTCTTTGCGATGTATGACGCCTGCCAGCGCGCGATTACACGCGGCCGCGAGGGCGGCGGGCCGACGGCGATCGAGGCGGTTTGTAATCGTTACTACGGGCACTTCGAGGGCGATGCCCAGGCCTATCGTGATCAGGACGAGCTCGCGCAAGAGCGCGCGGTGAGCGACCCGATACCTCGTTTTCTGGCGGATCCCCGCGCGGCAGCACTCACGCCTGAAAAAGTGGCGGAAATCGACGCCGCCATCATGGCCGAGATCGATCGCGGCTTTGAAGTGACCTATGCCGCCGCCGACCCCACGCCGGATAAGCTCTATACCGATGTGTATATCCAGTACGAGGGGAGGTTGCGCTAATGAAAATGTCGATCCGTGAAGCGATCAACCAGACCCTGCATCAGGAGATGGAGCGTGACGAGCGCGTCATCGTGCTGGGTGAAGATGTCGCCAGTGACCAAGGTGGTGTCTATGGCATCACCGATGGTTTACCCGCCAAGTTTGGGCTACATCGCGTCATCGATACCCCCATTACGGAGTCCGCGATTGTCGGCGCCGCCGGGGGCGCGGCCTTGACGGGTTTGCGGCCGGTTGCCGAGCTGATGTTCGTCGATTTCCTGGGCGTGTGCCTCGATCAAATTCTCAATCAGATCGCCAAGTTCCGTTACATGTTCGGCGGCCAGGCCCGCACACCGGTGGTGATCCGCACCATGATCGGTGCGGGTACCGGCACTGGCCCACAGCACTCGCAAATTCTGTATCCGCTACTTGCCGCAATCCCCGGGATCAAGGTGGTGACGCCGGCCAACGCCGCCGACGCCAAAGGCCTGCTGGCGACCGCGATCCGCGACGATGACCCGGTCATTTTCTGCGAGCACAAAGCGTTGTACATGGACGAGTGCGAAGTACCGGAAGGCGAGTACCTGCTACCCTTTGGGCAGGCTCGCACAGCGGTTGAAGGATCCGACATCACCATCGTCGGCATGTCGCGGACGGCCGTCATTGCCGAAGAGGCCGCGAGTGCACTGTCTCAACAGGGAGTGAGTGCAGAAGTTATCGACCTGAGGACGCTGTCGCCGTTGGATGAAGGGGCCGTTCTGGAAAGTCTCGCCAAGACGGGTCGCGTGGTGGTGGTCGACGAGGCGAACCCTTATTGCAGTATGGCCTCTGAGATCGCAGGGCTTGTTGTAGAGCGGGGCTTTGACCTGTTGGACGCGCCCGTGAAACGCGTGACATCACCTCATACGCCTGTCCCTGCCACACCGTGTTTGGAGGCGGAGTACGTCCCCAACGTTGATCGGGTGATGGCGGCGGTGCGCGAGACTTTGGATTACTGATACGGGTCAATAAAGAAGAGAAGGCAGGATGAGCAAAGTTAAACGGTTCGTGGTGCGACTCGGTGCGATCGCTTCCGGTGCGTGGATGAGCGCGGTTGCAGATGCCGCTGTCGAGGCGCCGATTGATGGCATGGCTTTGTATCAAGCGCATTGCGCTGCTTGTCACGATGGCAAGGTTCCCCGCGCGCCCCACATGATTACCTTTGCCTCGCTGGGCGCGGACGCGGTGCTGTCGGCGATGAATGAGGGTGTGATGCGTGTTCAGGCTTCCGCACTGACCCCTCAAGAGCGTGAGGTGTTGGCAGGGTTTCTAGCCGGAGAGGCCATGGCACCGCCCAAGCCGGTATTAGCGTGCACCGACCCTATGGTTGATCTGGCTGCTGAAGATCCGCTAGCGATGAGCGGTTGGGGCGGCAATGTCGAGAACTATCGCCACGCGTCGAATGAGGCGGCCGGGCTGAGCCGGAACAACGTCGACCAGCTGGCGCTGAAGTGGGTGTTTGCCTACCCGGGTGCCTTGCGCGCCCGCTCGCAGCCCCTTGTTCACGACGGCGTGGTCTTCGTGGGATCTCAATCCGGCGACATATACGCATTGGATTTAGACACAGGGTGCGCGCATTGGACTTATTCAGCGGGTGCCGAAGTCAGAAGCAGTCTTTCTTTGGGCACCTTGCCTGGCCGCGCTAATCCAGTCGTGTTTATGGGCGATTTCAGTGCCACGGTGCATGCGGTCGACGCCGTCGATGGCACGCCGGTATGGCGTTCAGCGGTTGGGGATCATCCCGACGCTACGATTACGGGATCCCCAAAGCTTCATGACGGCAGGCTTTATGTGCCCCTGTCCTCGTCTGAGTGGGCGACCGCCGCAGATCCCGGTTACGCCTGCTGCACTTTTCGTGGCGGGGTCGTGGCACTGGATGCACATACCGGTGAACTCGCCTGGCGCAACCATGTGATTGATCAAGCGCCTGCCGAAACCGGTGAAATCAACCCCTTCGGTGCACCGCGCAAGGGGCCGGCCGGCGCCCCCGTGTGGAATAGCCCCGCTATCGATGCCAAGCGCGGGGTGCTTTACGTGGGGACGGGTGAGGCCTATACGTCTCCGGCTGCGGATACCAGTGATGCGGTGCTCGCGTTTTCCCTTGCCACCGGCGAGCGAAAGTGGTCGAAACAGCTTCTTGGGGGCGACGCCTGGAATATGGCTTGCTTCATTGGAGAGGCCGCGAACTGCCCTGCTGAGGATGGGCCTGATCTGGACATTGGTGCGTCCACTATTCTGTGGTCCGGTAAGGATCGTGACTACCTTTTAGTAGGACAAAAGAGCGGTGACGTCTATGCCTTGGATCCCGACGACGGTGGCGCGATTGTATGGCGTAATAAGATAGGTCGTGGCGGTTTTTCCGGCGGCGTGCACTGGGGGATGTCGGCCAATCAGCAATCGCTATTTGTACCGATAGCCGACACCACCTTTACTGGCCGATTCAAGGGTGAGGTCTTCCCCGGTGTGCATGCCCTCGACCCCACCAGCGGGCGAACGCCGGTGGTATACGCCCAATGCCGGCGACTGCGAAGGCAAGCCCTTACCCGAGTGTGATCGGGGCATGTCCGCTGCTGCGACCAGCACAGATGGATTGGTTTTTGCTGGCAGCTTCGATGGCAATCTTCATGTCTACGATAGCCAAACTGGAGAGGTGCTCTGGACCTTTGACACGTTTGGTGAGTTTGAGTCTGTGTCGGGTGATACCGCGTTGGGTGGTTCTATCGAGTCTGACGGACCGGTCCTCTACAAGGGACATGTGCTCGTCAATTCCGGGTATCAGTTTGGTGGCCGTATGCCGGGCAACGCGCTGATGGTCTTTGCGGTGCCGCCTGCTGCGGAGCTGGCAAAAGGGTCCATCAATGAGTAACGCGCTCGACGCGGTCACGATCCCCAAGTGGGGCATCGAGATGACCCACGGCACCATTGTTGCCTGGCACAAATCAGTCGGCGACACCGTGACTGCGGGTGAAGAAATTGTCGATATCGAAACCGATAAGATCGTGAACAGCTTTGAGGCGCGAACGTCTGGCACGTTGGTCAGGATTCTGGCCGAGGTGGGTGATGAGTTACCTGTCGGCCAGTTAATCGGTGTGATCGCGGCTGACGCGGTGGAAGAGGAGGCGATTGAAGCCTTTGTTGGCGCCCAGCGAGGTGACGCTGCTGGCGGTGAATCCAGCGAAGCCAAAGTAGCAGTGGCCGATAATCAGGCTGATGCCGCCGCGCCGGCCTCGGTGCGGATTGCGCCTGCATTGCGACGCAAATTGCAGCAGGCTGGCATTGATCCGGCCAATGTCACGCCGACAGGTCCCCATGGTCGCATCGTTAAAGCGGATGTCGACCGCGCGCTCGAGCAGGGTGAGAGCGCCGCCGGTGGTGGCCAACCGCTCTCTTCTCAGCAAGCTACCGTGGCGCGCAAGCTGTCTCAGGCGCAGTCGAGCTTGCCCCTTTATCACGTGACGATGGATGTGGACGCAGGCGCTGCGCTCTCGGCGGTATCGGGCGACGCATCGCTGAATGACGCGATTATCGCCGCCGTGCAGCGTGCGCTGTTGGCGCACCCCGAGCTCAACCAGACCTTTGACGGTGAACGCCTGACGGCTGTGGACGGACAAGCTGTGGCGGTGGCGGTGGCCACCGATGAGAACATTGTTTTGGCGCCAGTTATTCGCACGGCGGCTGGAGCGAGACTCGATGAGCTATCTCGCGAGTCTAAAGACGTGATTCAGCGGGCGCGCTCAGGGCGCCTGGCCGCCGCGGATCAAAGCCCCGCGGCGATTACCGTCAGCAACTTGGGGATGTACGGCGTGGCGTCGTTTACGGCGATGGTCACACCTCCTCAGATTATGGTGCTGTCGGTGGGCACAGTGCGTCGTGTGCCGGTATTCAATGAAGCCGACGAGGTGGTTGCCCGATCGATGATGACTTTGACCTTGGGCAGCGATCATCGTGTGGTGAATGGTGCGCAGGCAGCGAGCTTCCTCGCGACGATTCGCTCCGAGCTCGAGGCGGCGTCCTGACAAACTAGCGCTTTATGTCGGGCTGACGTCGAGTTCCGCAGTGCCCTCTGTGACGGCCTTTAGGGTCTGAACATTCATGACGTAGTCGATGCCGCCATCGGGTGTGAAATACGTAACGGCGCCCTCGCCCATAAACAGCATCTCGGTTTCGACTTCACATCCCGCCTCATGATGCACCGCAAAGATCGGTTCGAAGCCGTAGGTCCCGGCTGGTGCCGAGCCGACGTCATAAATGAGCTCACCCTTGGTGATGAAAAACTGACCCCAGCCTTCATGTCGATGCGGTTGAAAGCGTGCACCGGGTTCCATTCGCACGTAAAGCACCCATTGGCCCGTTTTCTCGCACAGTCTCAATACTTTGAAGTAGGAGCCGCCGCCCACGTCGAGCCACTCCATCTCGTTGATGTTGGCGAGAATGTCGCCAGCGGGCGTCAGGGCCATCGGTGCGTTCATAGGGATGTCTCCATGGTGTGGCTATGAATGGTTATTCGGGCAGTGCAAAGGCGATCAGGTAGTCACCCGGTGGCGTGCCCATGGCTGCATGGCCGCCAGCTGCGATCACGACATATTGCTTGCCACCCTCAGTGAGCTGATAGGTGATGGGTAGGCCGTGACCTGAAGTGGGCAGCCGGCCTTTCCAGAGCTCTTCCCCGGTATCGGTGTCGAACGCGCGCAGGAAGTGGTCGGTGGTGGCACCAATAAAAGTGAGTCCGCCGGCTGTACTCACGGGGCCGCCCAGATTGGGCGAGCCCTTGATGTACCAAAACGGCCAGGGCGCCATATCCCGTGTGGTACCCAGCGGTACCTGCCAATCGACGTTACCGGTTTGTAGGTCAATGCCGGCAAGGGTGCCCCAGGGTGGCGGTGTGCAGGGCACACCCATGGGCGAGACGAAGCCTAGCCAGCGCCGGTTACAGTAGGGCGTGCCCTCGGAAGGCTCCAGCAGGAACGGACCATCGGCAACCGGTTCTGGGCCTTCGCCTTCGCATTGGTCTCGCGGAATGAGTTGCACGACCGTCCCCATGTGCAGCGTATTGACGACTAACTTTTGCCGACCGGGGTCGATCGCGGGTCCCCCCCAATTCTGCCCGCCGAATGCACTGGGCATATGCAGCGCACCCTCCAGCGCGGGTGGTGTGAAGGGCCCCTCGTACCGTAAGTTGTCGAGCGTGTCTTGGCAGGCCCATTTATCCCAGGGGACCAAGCCCCAGATAGGGTCTCTCTCGCCGGGAAGATCCAGCAGCGAGCGTGGTGCGGTGGGGACTGGCTGGGTAGGCGACGTGTAATCCCCTGGCGCCGTGCCCTGAGGCATGGGCACTTCTTCAACCGGGAATAGCGGCTCTCCGGTCTCCCGGTCGAGCAGAAACACATACCCTTGCTTTGTGGTTTGGGCTAGACCTTTGACGTCGCGGCCTTCGATTTGTGTCTCAAACAGTGTGGGTTGAGAGGGCACATCGAAATCCCAGATATCGTGATGGACCGTCTGGAAGTGCCAAGCGACTTCACCGGTGTCAATTTTCAGTGCGACGACGGAGCTCGAGTAGTGGTCCAGATTGCCGCGGTGCCCCCCGTAGTAGTCCGGAGAGGTGTTGCCCGTCGGTACGTAAACCAACCCCAGCTCCAGGTCCACCGACAAATAAGACCAGGAGTTCGTCGTGCCTTGTTGATACAACTGATCATCGGTGCTCATTGCTGTCTCATTTGGAGCTGGGTTATCAGCGGATACCGCGTTCGCTTTCTCGACTGCGACGACGGGCTCCCACGCCCACAGCAGTGCGCCAGTGTTGAGATCATAGGCGCGCACCACGCCGCTCGGGACAGCGGTGGTCATGTTGTCCGCCACTGACCCGCCGGTAATGAGGGCGTTACCCGCGATCGCCGGTGGCGTATTCAGCATGTAAAACCCCGCCTGATAGGGTCCGAGTCCTTCGCTGAGGTCGAGTTCAGTCTTGTTACCAAACGGACAGATCTGCCCTGTGACTGCATCCAAACCCACCACACGCGCATCCATGATCGGGGCCACCACCACCCGATGACACGGCTCAGTCGGTGGGATGCGTGATCAGTCCACTGGGTCACCCCTCGGCACCGTGGCATTGGAAAGTTCGCCAGGTCGATGTCAGGTGCGTAGGACCAACTTTCTGCGCCTGTCTCTGCGTGAATCGCGAGGATCCGGTTGAAGGGTGTGCACAGATATAAGTGATCGTCGACGAGAATCGGTGTGGCCTGCCAGGATGATTGCAGCGGCGCCTCGCCGCTCAATCCACCGATGAAATTGTCGCCCTCGCTAAAGTCACCCGAGCGATGCGTCCACACGATCTCCAGGTCTTTCACGTTGTCAGGCGTGATCTGGGTCGTTGCACTGAAATGCCCGCCTCCTGCCGCGGCGCCGGGTAAGGGCCAACCCTGAAAAGGCTCTGCCAGTGCATGGGCAGATAACCAGAGACTGCCTAGCAGGATCGAACTGAGCTGGGCTAGCAAACGGGTTGCCGCGCTCTGCCCCGCTTTGCTGTCAGAGGCAGTGCGCGCGGACATCGTCTTGTCTGAAGTTCCATTACCGAGAAGGCGGCGAAGCTGTAAAAGCATGGTCATGGGCGTTATTCACCTCACCACGACGGGTTCACCCGCTGTGGGTGTCACATGATGGTCCTGGCCGAATGGCAAATTGAATCCGTCGGGCAGATCCTCTGTCATGTCCAGCACTGCGGCGAGCCGCCCCACTCCGACATAGAGTGCACAGTGCATCAAAAGCTCCATGATTTCGGCTTCAGAAAACAGCGCTTTGAGTTGCTCAAAAAATGCGGCGTCGATGGAGAGATGATCACAGGCAAAACGATCGCCCAGCTCAACCGCCAGTTGCTCGCGATCATCCAAGGATTCTGCCTCAGCTGGTTTCTCCAGGCTGCAGACCTCCGCCTCGGTAATATCCGCACTGGCCGCTCGATAGCGGATGGCCATGCAGCTTCTGCACTGGTTATGGAATGCGACGCGCAATCGCAGAAGCTCGATTAGCCGTTCTGGAAGCGTCCTTTTGGTTGCCATCGTCCCGCCGAAAGACAGCACTCCCATAGCAAGTTCAGGCGCGTGAGCGAGCATTCGCGTAATGCCTAGCTCGAGATCCGTCGCGCTGTCGGCAGCGACATAGTTTCGGAGCTCATCACTCCAGTCAGCGGTGGGTACAAAACTAATGCGACTCATATCTTCCTCTTGTTATGTCATGTGAGTGCGGGAAACCTCATTCTAGAGGGGCCATCTGGATGTGACCACTTGTTCCGGAGGCCGTTACCGACCCGTCGTGCGCGACAGGTGCGTTGACCCGCATGTGGCGTTTTCGTCTTGTGCAGGGTGTATAGGTCAGCACACGCCGGTTACGGACGTGACGACCACTTGATAGGCAGTGACAGCAGATTACGGCCGAAGAGGCTGGGTTGATATCGTGGCTCGGGCTCTCCCGCGCTCAATTCAAACCGATCATAACGACGGCAGATTGCCCTGAAAGCACTGACGATTTCTTGTCGAGCGAGTGCGGCACCGACGCAGACGTGACGACCCATGCCGAAGGCCAGATGACTTCCGGGTTTGGTGCGGTGCAGATCGATAGCGTCGGGGTTCGGGAATTGCGCCTCGTCCCGGTTGGCGGCACCGAAGCGAATATTGAGCAGGTCGCCCTCTTGCAGCGTCTCGCCCGCCAGCGTGGATGCCGCAGCGCACCGCCTGAACATCCCCTGTGCTGGTGACTCCAGCCGCAGCACTTCCTCGGCAAAGTTGGGTATCAGCGCCAGCATCGGTGGTGATATCTGCGACGACGTCAGGGTTTTCGATCAGCAGCTTCATGCCGGAGCCGATCGCGGCAGTGGTGGTTTCATTACCCGATGCCAGCAGATCGATGGTGATGATGGTCATCAGTTCTTGCATGGTGAAGGGCTCGCCTGCGGCATCCCGGTAGGCGATGGCCTCGGATATCAGATCCTCGCCGGGGTTTTTCTGACGATCCGCCACCATGTCGGCAAAGTAGCTCTGCATCTCGACGACCAGGCGTGCGCATTCAATGCGACGCTCCGGGGACGCCATCATGCTGAAAGGCTCCACAATGGCATCGCTCCAGATTTTGAATTGCGCAATATCAGCTTGCGGTACGCCGAGTAGTGCCGCGATGACCATCATGGGCAGCGGGTGGGCGAAATCCTGAACGAATTCGACCTCAGATTGGTCAGCCAACTCGTCAAGCAATGATTCAGCAATGGCATCGATAGTCGGCGTGACCGCGCGCACGCGCTCAGCGGTAAACAGTTTTTCCAGAAACCCGCGCACCCGTGGATGTTGCGGCGCGTCTGACGTCGAGCACGAGGCCAGAGGCAGCCAGCCGCCCGTTTCGTAAATGTCGATGATTTCTTGCGGTATGCCGTCATCCGACAGCGCCATGGGGCTCACGCTGCTCAGGTACTGATCCGGTGCGCGGATGACCTCGCGCGCCAGCGCATAGTTGGTAACAAGGCGAAACCCTGTCGAGGGCATTTTGTAGAGGGGTGCGCTGGCCCTCAGCGCTTTGTAGAGCGCATAGGGGCACTGCTGAACCACCGGGTCCATCAGATCCGGGTGATCTGAGTCAGTCACCCGGGGTTCCGGCGTTCGTGGAGGTGCGGGACTGGATGTCAGCCCAATTGGTTGATGACGTCACCGAACAGCTCTTCGTCCGACGGGATGGTTTTCTCCTCAGCGAGGGGCATGGACACCCAGGTCTCGTTGATGAGGTCTCGCCAGGAGATATTGTTGTTGGTGCCGTTGCCGCCCCACGAACCGCACCCCAGCGAGAATGTCTGGCGCATGCCGTTCCATACGTTGCCGCTGTTTGAGGCAGCTTGAGGTTGATTCACCATGACGCGGGAGGTGTAGGTGTTCTCCGCCAGTTTCATGATATTGGCGTCGTTGTTGGAGTAGATGCCACAGCTGTGCCCCTGCCCCTGATACGCCTGAATATTCTGGGTGAGCTCAATGGCGTGATCGATATCCCGCGCGCGATACAGTGCCATGATCACGGACAGCTTCTCTCCCGAGAACGGATGCTCCCGGCCCCAGCCGTCTTCTGGCACGATAAAAAACCGCGTTTCCTCTGGGATCGATAAGCCGGCCATCTGAGCGATTTTCTCTGGTGGCTGTGCCACGATCGCCGTATTCAGGTGTAACTCGTCGTCCCACAGTGTGTTGCGGAGTGCGGCCTTTTCTTCCTCGTTACACAGGTAACCGCCTTGCGCCTTCAGTTTGTCGAGCATGCTCTCGTAAATGCTGTCCAGCAGTACAACCGAGTTGTCAGACGAGCAAGACGCTGCCAGATCAAGAGTCTTGGAGATGCGGATTTTTTCTGCTGCCGCATCGAGATCAGCGCTCTCGTCTACCGTGATCACGGCGTTACCTACGCCCACGCCCAGCGCTGGGGTGCCGCTGGAATAGGCGGCGTTCACCATGGCGCCCCCACCGGTTGCCAACACAAGATCGCATTGGCGCATCAATTCATTGGTGGTATCGAGACTCGGGGTCTCGATGCCAATCACGAGATCTTCGGGCGCGCCCATTTTTTTCAGTGCGGCGCGCATCAGATCGCAGATTTTCTTGTTGGTCAGCTTCGCCCGGGGGTGTGGCGCGACGATGATGGAGTTTCTACCTTTAACGGCATGAATGCCTTTAATGACCGGGGTCGCCTCGGGGTTTGTTGAGGGTGCGAGGGCGCCGATGACGCCCAGCGGCTTGGCCAGTACGCGAATGTTTCGTTCCGGGTACTCCTCGATCACGCCCACTGACTTGTCATGAATAATGTCGAGCAGCGTCGCCCGCGTCTTGCGCTGAATTTTCAGGAACTTACCGTCGTAGTTGCCAAGCTGCGTTTCATCGATTGTGAACTGCGCGATTTCTTCGGCCATGCCGGGTTTGGCGACGGACCACACCATCGCCCTGATCAACGCGTCGACCTGTTCCTGAGAGTAGTGTTCAATCTGTTTTTGCGCCGCGCGAGATCGTGCGACGAGCTCTGCGATGTAGGTTTTTGCGTCGACGGCATCCTGTGACATAGCCGTGTTCCCCATGACAAATTATTAGGGTGGTAAGAGTAAACTGCGGTGCGTTGTGTTGCCAGCAGTTACGGCGCGCTAGCGGCACTATGTGTTGGGAGACTGCGGTACATTCCAGTGACTTATGGCGCGGATGAACCTCACGCCAAGGAGCGCAGTGATACATGCCACAGCCATGGGTATTGGCCCGAATCGGTTTATACTCTGGACCCGGTTTGAGGGTCCCCGCCGCACAGTCCCTGGTCAAGCAGGTGAGGCAAAGACTGTGGCAAGGAGTATGGCTAGAGGCCGCCGCGCGGTCGCTCCGTCGAGCGAGACGGCTGTGTCGGTGCCAACCCTCAAGAGCAAGCGGTCGCGTCGATGTGCCGCAAATAAAAAAGTGGTGGAGAACCCCAAGTGGATTTTGAACTGAACGACGACCAGCAGGCTTATATCGCCAGTGCCCGCGCGTTCTCGGATAATGAATTGGCACCGCACGCTGCCCACTGGGACGCTGAATCAGTCTTTGCTAAAGAAGCCCTGCGCGCTGCGGGTGAACTGGGCTTTATGGGTATGTATACACCGGAAGCGGCGGGTGGCCTGGGTATGGGCCGTCTGGATGCTAGCCTGATTGTCGAAGAGCTCGCCAAAGGCTGCACGACGACGGCCGCGTTTTTGACCATTCACAACATGGCCACGGCCATGATCGGCAAGTACTGTCAGCAAGCGGTGGTCGAGGAGTGGTGCCCCGAATTGGTGATGGGTGAGAAGCTCGCCTCTTACTGTCTGACCGAGCCGGGCGCTGGATCTGATGCGGGCAGCTTGCGTACCAGCGCGGTACTCGATGGCGACGCCTATGTCGTCAATGGCAGCAAGGTCTTTATTTCGGGTGCCGGTGAGACCGATGTGTTGGTAGTGATGACCCGCACTGGCGATGCAGGCCCCAAGGGCGTGACCGCCTTATTGATTCCCGCAGACGCCGAGGGCGTTCAGTACGGCAAGAAAGAACACAAGATGGGCTGGAATGCGCAGCCTACGCGCATGATCACGTTCGACAACGTGCGTGTCCCCGTCTCGAATCGTCTCGGCGAAGAGGGTCAGGGCTTTGCGATCGCAATGGAAGGTTTGGATGGCGGCCGCATCAACATTGCTACTTGCTCAGTGGGCACGGCGCAACGCGCGATTCAGGATGCGACGGCCTACGTGCAGGAGCGAAAGCAGTTCGATACGGCAATCGCTGAGTTCCAGAACACCCAATTCAAACTGGCCGATATGTTGACGGATCTGGTCGCGGCGCGGCAGATGATTCGTCTGGCCGCCAGTAAGCTGGATAACAAGGATCCGCAAGCCACAACGTATTGTGCGATGGCTAAAAGGTTTGCCACCGATGCGGGCTTTACCGTCTGCAATGACGCCCTGCAGTTATTGGGCGGCTATGGCTATATCAAGGAGTACCCGATGGAGCGCTATGTGCGCGACACGCGGGTGCATCAAATTCTCGAAGGAACCAATGAAATCATGCGCGTGATTGTCGGTCGTAAATTACTGATGGACGGCGCCCTGGAGGTTATTCAATGAGCATCAGCCCGTCTGAAAAAATCAAAGTCGCGATCGATGGCAACATCGCCACCGTCACCATCGACAACCCTGCCGCGAACACCTGGGATCGGGAGAGCCTGCCGGCCCTTAAGGCGGTAGTCGAGGCCCTCAATGCGGACTTGAGCGTTTACGCACTAGTGTTAACCGGTGCGGGCGAAAAGTTTTTCTCAGCGGGCGCTGACCTGAACCAATTCGCTTCCGGCGATGCCGACGTGGCGCGCGCGGTGGGCGAAGCCTTTGGCGAGGCGTTTGAAACGCTGGCCGATTTCCGCGGCGTATCGATCGCTGCGATTAACGGATTTGCCATGGGCGGCGGTCTCGAGGTGGCGCTGGCCTGTGATATCCGCATAGCCGAAGAGCAGGCCGCATTGGCACTGCCAGAAGCGCGAGTGGGCTTGCTGCCCTGTGCCGGTGGTACGCAACGCCTGACGCAACTCGTGGGAGAGGGCTGGGCCAAACGCATGATTCTCTGCGGGGAGCGCATCGGGGCACAGCAGGCGCAAACGCTGGGCCTGGTCGAGGAAGTGGTGCCTGCTGGTGAAGCACTGGCAACGGCCACCGCGTTGGCGGCCAAGGTGGGTAATCAATCGCCCTCCTCTGTTGCGGCGTGCAAACGGCTTATCCACTCTGCGCGCAATATCGCGATTTCAGATGGCCTGGTTGCGGAGCGCGATGAATTCGTAGCGCTGTTCTCCACCGAGGACCAACAGGAAGGCACCAACGCTTTCCTCGAGAAGCGCGAGCCTGAGTGGAAGAATCGATGACCGATAGTGTTCTGGTCGCCGAGCACGCTGCCGGCGAGCACCGCATTGGGCAACTGACCCTCAACGTTGAAAAAACCCTTAACTCGCTGACGCGGGAAATGGTCGACGTTATTACCGACCGCCTCGAGGCGTGGGCACAAGACGACGCGGTTGTCGCTGTAGTGATTGATGGTGCGGGGGAAAAAGCGTTTTGCGCAGGGGGTGACGTTCAGGCCTTGCGCAATTCCTGTATTGAAAACCCCGGTGGTCCCTGCGAGTACGCCGAGCATTTCTTTGCCCGCGAGTACCGCATGAACTATCTGCTCCATACGTACACGAAGCCCTTGATTTGTTGGGGTCATGGCGTGGTGATGGGCGGTGGACTCGGGATTTTGGCGGGCTGCCGGTATCGCGTGGTTAGCGAGCGCACGCGCATTGGTATGCCCGAAATCACGATTGCACTGTTCCCCGATGTGGGCGGGAGCTGGTTCCTGAACCGTATGCCCGGTCAGGTGGGGCGTTTCCTCGCCCTCACCTCTTCACATATCAATGCCACCGATGCCCTCTACTGTGGGTTGGGCACGCACTTCCTGGCTAACGAGCAGAAGGCCGATGTGTTGACGGCACTGTGCGGAGCGGCATGGACGGGCAGCGCAGAGGCGAACCACGAGATGGTGGCCACCTTGCTGGCACAGATGAACCCCTCAGTCGCGCAACCCGATGCGCAGCTGGAGCCGCATATCGACACCATCAATGCGTGGATGGCTGGTGATGATCTGGAAGCGATTTTCGCGCGGGTCATGGCCTGGCAGGGCGAGGACGCCTGGCTCGGTAAGGCGCGAGATGGTTTCTCCCATGGCTCCCCACTGGCTGCGGCGTGGATTTTCCGACAACTGAACAACACCCGGGACGCCAGCCTTGAGGCTGTTTTCGAGTCCGAATTGGTGCTCGGTTGCAACATCATGCGCCACCCCGAGTTTGCCGAGGGAGTGCGCGCGCTGTTGGTCGATAAAGACCGGAACCCTGCATGGGCGTATGCTGATCTGGCATCGGTGCCGTCTGACGTCGTCGATACTTTCTTTTCCGCACCGGCCAACATGCCGGCGCTTGGACTTCCGGAGTAAGACATGGCCGCTATTGCGTTTCTGGGACTGGGCAACATGGGTGGCCCGATGGCCAAAAACTTGTTGGCGGCGGGTCATGATCTGACTGTTTTTGACCTGGTCGAAGCTGCCTGTGCGGCGCTCGCTGCTGAGGGCGCGTCGGTCGCCGCATCTGCCGCCGAGGCCGCTGAAGGCGCGGACGTCATCATCAGTATGTTGCCGGCGGGTAAGCATGTGGCCAGCACCTTTCTGGGCGACGACGGCTTGCTGGCTAAAGTCTCCAACGAAACGCTGATTTTGGATGCCAGCACCATCGACGCCGCGACCGCGAAGGAAGTGGGAGAGGCCGCTGCGGCCATGGGTATCGACTTTATGGATACGCCGGTTTCAGGCGGCGTCGCAGCAGCTGCGGCGGGCACCCTCGCCTTCATGTGCGGCGGCACGGCGGAAGCTTTTGCGCGGACCCGGCTGATCCTCGAGGGCATGGGCAGCCCTGAAAAGATTTTTCATGCAGGTCCGGCTGGCGCCGGTCAGGTGGCCAAGGCCGCCAACAATATGCTGCTGGCCGTACACATGATTGGCACGTGTGAGGCGTTGGCGATGGGCGAGGCCAATGGACTGGATCCTGCCGTGCTGTCAGACATCATGAAAGCCAGCTCCGGTAACAACTGGTCATTGCAGGTCTACAACCCTTGGCCTGACGTCATGGAAGGCGTGCCTTCAAGCAACGATTACCAGCCTGGGTTCATGGTCGATCTGATGCTTAAGGACTTGGGGCTTGCCTGTGAGGTAGCTGATAGCTGTGGGCTGAATAATCAAATGGGTAAGCAGGCGATGGCGGCTTACTCGGCTCACCAGTCAGACGGCAACGGCCCTCGCGACTTCTCGTCGATTCTTGAATGGGTAAAGAGTCAGTAAACCGAGTCGGCGCTTATTCTTGAGTCACCCAATCGGGGCCGAGCGTGGTCTTCAGCGGTCCCAACCACGGTTCATAGTGTTTCCACTGCTCCAGCGCGGTTGAGAAGATAGGTTGTCTGACTTGCTCGGACGAAGGTGTTCGCACGTTGCGTTCGGTCTTGTGAAACTCCAAGCACGATTCTTCAAAAGGCAGATCGCAGAAGTGGAGCATCCGCCTGACCTGGGTCTCAAGATCAGCAACCACATCCTCGTGCTGCACTTTCAGCACAAACCCGGGTAGTACGGCGTTCCAATGGTCCATCAGTCGCACATAGTCCAGATAGTACTGACCGATATCCTCGAGGTCATAGCTGAACATCTGCCCTTCTGCGAACAGTTGCTTGAAGCCCGAGAAACAGCAGGACATGGGATTCACGGCGAGCATCGATAATCTTTGCATTGGGCAGCATCAGTTTGATCAAGCCAATGTGGCGGAAGTTATTCGGCATCTTGTCGATGAAAAACGGCGCACCTTGCCGATGAATCTGGGTGTCGCGGATATATTCCTCACCGAGCGTGGTCAGCTGCTCCCGCTGAGAGATCTGCCAAATTGAAGGGATATTTCTGGTTACCCTGTCGCTGGCCCAAACGTCTCAATTTACCGCTGATCGACAGTACGTTGGGCAGTTCCAAGGTGCCATCCACCATGCTGTGTGAGGACAAAATCTGCTCTAGCAAGGTTGACCCGGCGCGGGGAAGTCCGAGGATAAAAATCGGATCTGGGGCCTGACAGCCCGTTTCTCGCGCGAAGATCTCGGGTGTGCAGGCAGCGATCTGTTCGTCGCACTCCTTGGTCGTGCCCTCGGCACGGTACTGCAGCTGTGCTTTTTTGATCGCGTTGCCTTTGGCGTAGTGCGTAAAGGATTGCGCGTAGTCTTTGCGGTCTTCGTAGGCTTTGCCGAGTGCAAACTGCAGATAGACGCGATCCTGGCCGCCGAGGTGCGGATTATTTTCCAGCGCCTCCATTGCGGCTAACTCGGCGTCGTCGAAACGGTACACCTTTAGGTTGGCGAGTGAGTACCAGGCGTCGCAGTAAAACGGTTGACTGTCCAAGGCAGCACGATAGGCGGCCACCGCATCATCTGATCGCCCGCCTGTCTTGAGGGCATGCCCCTTTGACACGTTGGTGACCGGGTCGTGCGGCACACGCTCGAGAATCTGGTCGAACAGCGTCAAGGCGGTTTCGTAATCACCGAGCTGCATGCATTGAATGGCATACAGTGACTGCAGTTGCGGGTTATCTGGTGCCTGTTCCATCAGCGCCTTCGCTTCGTCGACGGCTTTTTGGAAGCGTTGACGCTTGCTCAACACCTGAACGTAATCGATACGTGCCTGCCTGTGAGCAGCATCAAAAGCGACCGCACTCTCCAGCAAGAATTCTGCATCCTCCAGCACACCGTTGCAGACCGCGATTTCGGCGAGGATCCGCATGCCATCGATGTGCTGTGGATTTCGTTGCATGAACTGCCGGCAGAGCTGTTCCGCTTTGTGGAGTTTGCCCTCGTGCAATAGATCCCAGCTGGCGGCCAAGTTCGGGGGTAGGGATTCGAGCCACTGCAACCGCTGATTGATCTGAGAAAGGCGCTCCGGAGAGTCCTTTCCGATCAAGTGCTGTTGGCCTGCCCAGCTCGCTTTGAGTCCCGGGTTCAAATGGCAGGCAGTGGCGTAGGCATTCAGCGCTTCCACAGGCATGTTGGCGTCGCGGTACAAGTGGCCGAGTTCCTGAAACGCTCGGCCGTAGGAAGGGTGTTGCTCAACTAAAGCGAGTAGCACCTGCTCCGCTGCAGCAAAGTCGCGCAAATTTCTGAGGCAGACCCCTTTCATATAGGCGCCCATGAGTGATTGCTGCACATCACCGGGTAGCGCCTCTATGGCTGTCAGCGCCGTTTGAACATCGCCGCGCTGGATGAGCTGCTGCGCTGCGGTGAGCGCTTCGGTGGTCTGGTTGGCGTTCGAGGTCATAGATGCTGTCTGTTGCGAACACAAATAAAGGAGATAAAAAAAGTGCCCCGATTGGGGCACTTTTTCAAGAGGTGTGTCGACTGATCAGTGATCAGAAGTCGAATGAGACTCTAACACCCAGTGTGGTTGGCGGAGCTAGTGCCAGACGCTCACGATCGTTCACGTAGTTCGCGCCGGTCACGACCTGCTCATCCGTTAGGTTGGTGACAAACATTTCCAGCATCCACTTGTCTGAGGTCACGCCTGCCGTGACGTTCGCCATTGTCCAGCTGGGGACTTCCATCCGGTTAATGGTGATGATGTCGCTGTAGGATTTACCCGAGTGACTGATGCTGGGCATGATGTGCGCTGTCCAGCCGTTGCCCATGGTCCACTCGTAACGCGCCCAGAGATTGCCCTGGAACTCAGGCGCGTAGGCCAAGTCCAGACCTTTTTGCACGTCGGTAGATGGCGTGAGTGTCTCTGTGATCTCAGTATCGAGGAAGGAGAACGCCGCACCCATGGTCAGGTTAGATGTCGGTGCCCAAGTGATGTCACCCTCAAGGCCGGTCACTTCAGCATCCGCCGCGTTATCAGAGAAGAACAGGTTCACGATGCTTGTATCGAAGATCGTGGTCTGCAGATCTGAGATGTCGAGGAAGAACAACGACCCATTAAAGCGCAGCGTGTTGCCGAGCATGTCGAGCTTCCAGCCCAGTTCGATGTTGACCAGTTCGTCTGACTTCACGTCGAAGGGTACGGTATAGCCTGTGGCTGATTGCACCGCACCGCCAGGTCGGTTCAGCAATCCTGTTCGAAAGCCTTCTGACCAGGTGAGGTACCAGAGGTGATCATCGTTGGGTCGCCATGACACGGTGACTTTCCGATCACGCCGTCATCTTCTGCCTTGTCCGGCGCGTAGATGCTGTTGACGATACGCTGATAATTGGGATCGTCCTGCGACGGCAGATTGTCCGGTGTGTACACGGGGCTCGCCTCATATGGGAAGAAGCCCGCATACGTCCAGCGAATAGACTGGTCACCATCGTACAGGTCGTTGATGTTGGTGCCGAACTTGTTGTAGTCCGTTCCCGACATGTTGTAGAACGATGAGTTCGCGCTACCGGCCAGATCCACTTCGTAATCAAACCAGCGCAGACCACCGGTGATTGAGACAGTGTCCGTCAGGTCAAAGGTGACCTCACCAAAGATGCCCATTCGGTCATCGGTTCGCAGGATGTCGTTTCTGAACACCGTGTCTCGCGGATACGGACCGGCGCCCACCTTATAACCGCCCTGACCGTCGTAAGGGTAGTTGGAGTTTTCGGCGAAACCGAATCCGGTACCGTTGTAGCCGCCACCCCATGCGTCAACAAACTTGCTGCCGGGATAGGAGAAGTCGACCATTTCGGTCAGCTCCATTTCACTGAAGAAACCACCCGCAGTCACGCGGAAGCGCGCTTCCTGATCTGTGCTGAAGCGGATCTCGTGGCTGGTGAATTCACTGTCCACTTTGTTGGTGGTGAACAGATTAGGCGCCTGACAAGTGCCGGAGGGAATGCCAGCACCTAATGGCGAGTATCCGGTGTAAGACACGTAGTAGTCGCAGATGTAGTAGGGGATGTACTGACCAATGAAAAGGTAGTCGGAGTAGTCAGTCCGCTGATCAGTTTCTCGTTCGGTGAAGGCACCGGTGTACAGCACTTCCAGCGCACCGATACGGCCTTCTACCGTCCAGTGGAAGTTGGTGTACTCGTCTTCCACGAACTCACGCTCAAAGCGCTGGATCTGATAGTCGTCGGCGAGGTTGGGATCAGTATAGAACGTGCCGTCACTCTCGATCTTCTGCGCCATGGCGCCAGCACTGATGCGCCAGTTGTCGTTGAGGTCCCATTGAATCGCGACACGCCCACCGGTATAGCTGGTGTCGTTGAAATCATCTTCAACCAAACCGGAGGCCGAATTGTTGGCTTCAAGGAACGTTACGTTGCTCAAATCTGCACCGGCCTGGAAGCCGCCGCGGAACCCTACTTCAGTACCGTTTGATCTCACAGTAGAGCCAGGTCTGAAACGCGCACTCTCTGCCGCCGTTCGCGTGCCCGCGACGTTGTCGATGTAACCGCCTTTCTCATCCGTGAAGACCACGCCACGAATCGCGAAGTTATCGCTGACAGGGATGTTCAGCATCGCGCTTACGTTGTAGTTGGCTTCACCGTCCGTCATCGTCGACGCGCCGGCCTGAACGCGGCCATAGAAGCCGGAGGGGTCAGGCTTGTTGGTAATCAGCCGCACCACACCTGCCTGAGAGCTCGCACCAAAGAGCGTGCCCTGAGGACCGGCGAGCACTTCCACACGGTTGATGTCAGTGATGTAGATATCGAGGTTACGGCCCGGCTGTGCCATGGGCTGCTCGTCGAGGTATAGGGCCACGTTCGGGCTCAAACCTGCCACGCCTGAGGTCGTCAGGTTGGGAGTGGTCGAGGCGACGCCGCGAATGTACATGGTGCTCTGGCCAGGACCGGCACCGCCTGCAGAGACGTTCGGCAACTCGATCAGGTAATCGTTGAAGTTCGAAACGCCACGTTGGTTCAGTGACTCTTCAGTCAGTGCCGATACGGCAACGGGGACGTCCTGCAAGCTGGCTTCTTGCTTAGTCGCCGTCACAACCACTTCTTCGAGTTGTGCGTGAACCGGGCTGGCTACCAGTGGTAGGAGTGCAACACCTAGCGCCGCGGCTAGTGGTGTGCGTTGAAAACGTTGGGGATGAGACATACTGGCTCCCTTCTCTTTCAATGGCAATAAAAGTCGTTATTGTTAAAAAAACGCACCGCACACCCTACCTGTTATGGGACTGGCCTGCAAACGCCGGACTTGTTCATAACAAGGAGTGATAAGGTGTTTTGGCGGTTCCTGAGTCGCTCAGCCTTATCGGGTACACTGCCGCATCACGTCCGCTAGAGCCCGTTATGTCCGAGCACCAACACACCGAGCAGCCCAATAGCCGATTCACGCTGGATGCCGCGGTGTGTTTTCCCGCGCTAATTCTGTTGTTCGGCGCTATTGCGATGGTGCTGTTGATCCCTGAAGCAGGCAGCAACCCGTTTGCGGGTGTTCAGGCAGTGATTGTTGACACGGCAAGCTGGTTTTATGTGCTGATTGTGTCGCTAATTGCCGTGATCGTCGCCGTTCTTGCGCTTTCTCGCTACGGCGACATCAAGCTCGGTCCAGACCACGCGGAGCCTGACTACAGCTTCTTGTCGTGGTTTGCGATGTTGTTTTCCGCGGGTATCGGCATCGGCATGATGTTCTACGGTATCGCCGAGCCGGTTATGCACTATTTGTCGCCACCCACCGGGCCGGGCGGCACCCCAGCTGCTGCGACCGAAGCCATCCAGATCAGTTATTTCCACTGGGGCTTCAATGCCTGGGCGACTTACGCGGTGGTTGCGATGATCTTGGCGTATTTCGCCTACCGCCATGACCTGCCGCTGACGCTGCGCTCCGCTTTTTATCCGCTGATCGGGGAGCGTATTTATGGCCCCGCGGGCGCCGCGGTCGATGTGTTCGCGGTGATCTGCACGACCTGCGGTATTTCAGTCAGTCTCGGCTTAGGCGTATTGCAGATCAATACGGGCTTCAACTACCTCTTTGGACTGCCCATTGATGTCTGGGTGCAGGTGGTCCTCATCTTCGCCACGATGGCGTTGGCCACGGTGTCAGTCATTCTTGGTCTCGACACAGGCATTAAGCGCCTATCGGAAATCAACATCGTGCTCGCGGTGTTGCTCTTGCTGCTGATATTGCTGACGGGACCGACGGCACTCTTGCTCTCAGGCACGCTGCAGAATTTTGGCGCCTATGTGGCTGGGCTCATCCCGCGCACTCTGGACATGTATGTCTATGACCAAACCGACTGGTTCGGAGGCTGGACGATTTTCTACTGGGGCTGGTGGATTAGCTGGACGCCTTTTGTCGGGGTGTTTGTGGCGCGCATTTCCCGCGGCAGAACCATTCGCGAGTTTTTGATCGGCGTGACGGTTGTGCCCACCTTGTTTATTTGTCTCTGGATGGGTGTGCTCGGGGGTAGCGCACTCGAGCTGATTGGCAATCAGGGCGTGACGGAGCTGGGAACTGCCGTGCAAGAGAACCCCGCTGTTGGATTGTTCCGCTTCATGGAGTTTCTCCCCGCAACAAAAATACTCAGCGTCATTTCGTTGCTGATGATTGTGATCTTTTTTGTCACTTCTGCAGACAGTGGCGCCATGGTGCTGAATATGCTGAGCGCCAGAGGAGTGGACAATACGCCTGCATTACAAAGAACCTTGTGGACGTTTGTCATTGCGCTGGCGGCGTCGCTGCTCCTCTTGGGTGGTGGGTTGCAGGCCTTACAAACCGCCACTATCGCCAGCGCCCTGCCCTTTGCGGTCGCTTTACTCGGAGCGTTTTGGGGTTTTGGGCGTGCGATTCTGGCTGACGGCGCCAAGCGTGATGCCCACTCGACGCACACGCCACCGGCAATGGCCGCCGAGGGCTGGCGCGAGCGACTTCGTGTGTTGCTGGATTACCCCGATAACCAGACCGTGCAGGCGTTTCAGCGCAACACGATTCGCCCTGCCATGCAGTCTTTTGCGGGTGAGCTGGCGGAGCGCGGCGTGGCAGCGCGAGTGATCGCCGAGGACGACGCGCTATCGGTGCGACTGGAAGTTTCCCATGGAGACGAGCCCGACTTCAGCTATGAGGTGCGCGCGCGGCTTCATCCGATGCCTGATGCCTCACTGTTAGGAGGCACGAGTGAGGACGACGTGGCCGGATTTTATCGGGCCGAAGTCCACCTCGCCGAGGGTGGTCAGGATTACGATGTAATGGGATGGTCACAGGAGCAGGTGATTGTCGACATCCTCAATCAGTATGAGGAGCATCTACACTTCCTTCACACCGTCCGCTAGTCAGTCTCTCCTCACTGGACGATCGTGACCGGGTGAATGGGCGCCTTGGTGCGATTCGGGTTTACCTCAAGCATGCGCGGAATCATGATGTTAAGCGCCGCTTGCCGATTTTCGGGTGCCGGGTGCGTGCTCAGGAATTCCGCCGGGCGTTCATCGCTTAGGTCGCCCATTTTCTGCCACAGGGTGACGGCTGCTTCTGGGTCGTAACCCGCTTTGGTGGCCAGCACCATACCCATGACATCGGCTTCGTTTTCGGCGTCGCGGCTGTTGGGAAGAGTCAGTGCGACATTGGCCAGGACGGCCGCACCCGCCATCGCCGCGCCGCTGTTATCCGAGGCGGCACCAACGACGGCGACCCCAGCGGCGGTCGCCATCGCGCGAGACATGCGCTCGGCAGTGTGATTCGCGAGCGCATGGGAAATTTCATGCCCCATGATCTGGGCGAATTCGTCATCAGTCAGCTTTAACTGATCAAACAGCCCGGTATAGACCGCCATGCGGCCTCCCGCCATGCACCAGGCGTTGACCGTCTCGGTGTCATCCACAATCGCGACACTCCATTTCCAGTCAGCACTCTCGGGAAAGTCGTCGACGGCGATAGAGACCAGTCGCCCGGTAATCCTGGCAACGCGGGCGACCGTCAGTGGATCGTTCACCAATTTATCCTCGTCGTCGAGCTGCCGAACGGTATCGAGGTAGGCCGCTTCTGACTCGAGAATCGCGGCGTCGGGTGAAATTAATATGAACTGGGTGCGTCCGGTTGGGCTGGTTGCGCAGCCCGCTAGCAGTGATACCAGGACGATCAGAGACAGTCGGTGGGGCGTGCGCATGAAGGGTGTGTTGAGCATGGTTTCAGACTCGATAAGTTGATCCGGCTCGGCGCCGTTGTGAGAAAAGCGTAGCCAACTCGGGCAGGTGCCGCTAGGGCATTTTCCACAATTCGAGCTCCCGAAGGTCGCGTCGACATGGACCAAGGATTTAACCCGCACTGCACCGGCTGACTTGGGGCCTAAGAGTGCCAGGAAGGTGAAAAGATCTGCGACTGAGCTCGAAATCCAACGTATGCCAAGCGCCGTGCCGCCCGGCGCAGGAGCGCATTAACCGGGCTCCGACTCGGCTCCTGCCGTCACGCGCAACAAGCCCCGATAGACGCCTCGCGCATTCGACTCTCCCGTGATCACCCGGTACACGTCCTCGCTGATCGGCAATTCGATGCCGTGTTCGCGCGCCAGCTCGATGACGGTAGGGGCGCTCTTCACGCCCTCTGCCACCATGTGCATGCTGTCGATAATGTCCTCGATAGACCGGCCTTTCGCCAGTTCCATGCCGACATGGCGATTGCGGCTCTGGGGGCTGGTGCAGGTGGCGATCATATCGCCCATGCCCGCCAGTCCCGCAAAGGTTTCCGGCTTGCCACCCAGTGCCGCTCCCAAGCGGCTCATTTCGGCCAGCCCGCGCGTGATCAAGGCCGCGCGCGTGTTATCACCGGCGCCTAGCCCATCACCCATCCCGACGGCGATGGCGATGATGTTCTTCAGCACGCCGCCCAACTCACAGCCGATCACGTCCTGGTTGGTGTAAACCCGGAACAGCCCGACGTTGAGTAGCGGTTGAAGGGCAAGGGCGGCGTTGTAATCCTCCAGGGCCAAGACGCTGGCCGCTGCTTGACCGGCGACAATTTCTCGCGCGAGGTTGGGCCCGGTGAGCACGCCGGGTATGCGCCCCGGTGCCACCTCCCGAATGATCTCGGTCATGCGCATGCGGCTGCCTTTCTCGAGACCTTTGCTCAAGCTGATGACCGGGATGCCGGGCGGCAAGTCCGCTACTGCGCTAGTCAGTACCTCTCGGAAGTGGCTGCTGGGTACGGCGATGAGCACGGCTTTCGCGTCCTCTACTGCGTTGCCGATATCGGTTGTGGCCGCCAGCTTTGGGTTGAGCGGTGCGTCGCCAAGGTAGCGCTGATTGGTGTGCTGTTCGTTGATTTCGGCAACAATCTGGCCATCGCGTGCCCATAACACGGCGTCGCATTGGCGGCTGATGACCGAGGCGGTGGTGGTGCCCCAGGAGCCGCCGCCCAGAATGGCTACTTTAGATCTTTCCACGCGCCACATCCCTCAAAGTGCTGGCGCCGCGATCAGCAATGCTCATCGCGCGGATGACCTCGAGCCGCCTGATCAATTGATTCAGCGCCTCTGCCTGCTCCAAGCGTCCCTCACTGAAATTGATGAGTCCGCGGCTCATTAACATCTTCCAGGCGTTGGCATAGAGCAATTTTCCAATCGAGGCCTCGCTACTGATCCGGCGCTGCAAGTATGCCTGCTTGCCATAGCTCATGCATCGATCGATAAACGTGCCCTCATCGATAGCCTCGTTCTGAGGATGACGCACTAACAGGTCGGTCCCAACGCTGTAGGCCTCGGCGAATATGGAGAAGGTCACGTGACCGACTTTGGGCGACATGCGGTTTATCATCAGTCGCGCGTTATCGCTCGTATCACATAAAAGCGCTTGCCATTCAGGTTCCTCACGCGATAGCTCAGCGTCGATATCCTGCTCGAACACGTCTGTGTCGGGATAGAAAAATTCGAACTTGAACAGGTCACGCAGTTCCTGCACTTCTGCCCAGAAAAGGGTCAGTGGGGCAGGATGATCGGGTTGTTCACTCACTGCGAGGAGGGCGAGTTCAGCGACCGCTCTCGCCAGAAAGAAATGAACAATCGTGTTGCGGTAAAAACTTGCAATCGGCGCCTGCCCCTCGGCAATGCCGTAAACCGTCTCGGGCCCGCCATCAAAGCGCGTAATGATGCCCTCTTTGATCATGTTCTCGAGCAGGCCAGCCATGTTGGAGGCGTAGTCGAGATTGAAGTCAGGCGACAAGCGGACGCCTCGCGATGTCCCCCATTGCGTCATCACGGACACCTCGCGAACGATTTCAGGTTCCGTCAATGCGCGGGGAAAAGCGCCCAGCAGTGCAGTCGAGACGACCGCGGGGAATGTAGCGGGCGTGACGCGGTTGGCTTCCACCGCCACCTGAAACGCGATCTTGGAAATAGCCAATTGATCGTCAGGGTCGGGCGCCAAGGCAAGCCGCACAGGCTCGCCGAAGTCGACGTGGATGCGCCCCATTGGGCGCGCGAGGCTTCTTAGGTAGCGCACCATCCAGCCAACGGACTCCGGCGCCTTGGGGGCGCCAGACTGTTCCCGAGCGTACTCCTCGGCATCGCGAACAAGATCATAGGACACCGAAACGGGGATGATGTGGATGTCTCTGGCACCAGCATGGTGCGCCCCCTCCAGTACGTATTTTAGTAGTCCGTACTTTGGCGGCATGAGCTTGCCCAGTCGTGAGCGGGTGCCCTCAAAGGACCAGGTCATGGGGAAACGCTTTTCCATCAGGTAACCGATGTACTGCTTCAGACTGAGTTTGTAGACCTCGTTATCCTGAAAACTGCGACGAATAAAAATGCCCCCCGCGCGCCGTAGGAAAAAACCCAGCACCGGGATGTTCAGGTTCGCGCCGCCGAAGAAATGCGGCATAGGGAAGTTGTTGTCGAACAGGATTTTCGGCACGACAAATCCATCGATGTAGGTCTTGTGTGTCCACAGCAGCGCCGAGGGATATCGGCGCACGATGTCCCGGATACGCTCGACGTCGGCGGCATCATATTGCAGGGATTTGTCGTACCCGAGCCCCAGGCAGAGCTCACAGAGCTTGGCCCAGACATCGAGCCAGAATCGCGTGGGAATCGAGATCATCTCGCGCAGGTATTCGCTTGCTTCGGCTCTGACAGCTTTGGTCGTTTGGTCACTGTCGCTCGCGATATTTGCCAAGCTGGACTTGAATTCGCGGTTATTGCGAATGCTTTGGTGGACGTAACGCGGGACTTTGTAGCGACCGCCAATCAGCTGGCGTTCAGCCATATCCAGCACGACCGCCGCCTGTCGGGCGATGAAAACCGCGAAATCTTCGAGATTGTCCTGAGAAGTCAGGCCGGTTTTTGCGTTAAAGCGGTCTGCCAAAGCTGACGTGGTACCGGGCTCCCCCATCGTGAAGTGCACGCGTTCAGGTTGTCGCGTGGCGACGCGCCCGGCAAGGAAACGTGATGGCCTGCTGTCGCCTCCGCGGAGCAGATCCATCGGCCTCGGACCTGCTTTTTGGGTTCGCTCTCGTTGTAACCACGATAACCTGAGTGGCGCAATCGACGCATCGGGCTGTTGCTCCAAAGCGCGCACCAGCTCGTCCACCGCGAGTGTCTTGCGGTCATCTCGTAGTGCAATACAGACGGTGATGTGAGGCGTGTCGGCGGTATGGCGACTGATCCACTCTTTCAGGACTTGCTTTTCGAAAGCGCGATCGGCGTCCAACAAGAAGATGACCTGATCAGCGTTCCCGGGCCACGGCGTTTGTGCCATGTGATTTTGCAATGTGGCTGGCGCGCCCACTTAATGCCTTGTGGCAGGTGTCTCGGGATCGTCGTCCTGCTCAAAAACCTGCGCCAGCGCCTCCGGGAGTCGTTCACCGCCGTATATCGCCGGAACGCTTCTTTTGAGACCTGTCTGTCAAGGCTGTCTTCATTGACTTTGACTTGCGCTGACCCCGCACTTCCGGCCTGAGGTCCTCAGGCGTGTCGCGACGCAATGCAACCGTCTCTTCAACCGACAGTTCGGGCTGTCCCAAGGTTTTCAGGAACAGGTTGCGTACATCAGTGACATGTTCATCGATGGTGCTGACCGACCAGTCGCTGGTATCGATGGCAGGCAAGACATCTACCTTCACCGTGCCGCTCCGATAAATTTTATCGCCCTTGGGTGAGATGTCACTGGAGTTGTGGATGACCACAGGCACAATCGGGACGCCTGACTGGATGGCGACGTGGAAGCCACCTTTTTTAAAGGCGCCCAACTTGCGGGTTGGTGCCCGCGTGCCCTCGGGCGCGATCACGAGGCTTTTCCCCTCACCGCGCATCGCTTCGACCAGCGGCTTCATGGTTTCTATTGCTGCGTGTCGATCACTCCGGTCGATAAATACGACACCGGCCGCACCCATCAATGGGCCAATTACGGGCAGGTTCTTGAGCTCGCGCTTGCCCACACCCACGATATCCCGCCGAACCAGATTGGCCATGATGAGCATGTCGGCATTACTTTGGTGATTGAACATAAAAATGGCCGGGCGCTTTTTCCACAGGCGCTCCCTGCCCTGCACGTCAAGATCCAAACCAATGAGCGCACTAGCCGTCTCGGCAAAGAGCGAAATGGAAAAGTTCACAGAGTCTCGCCGCGATCGGCTTAACGCATATAGGGGCAAGCCCATCATGAAGCTGCCCACCAATGAGCCGGTGGCCGCAATGGAACGCAACACTTCGCTGGTCGATGCCGGGCCTCGACTACTGAAGTCAGCGGTGGGCCATCCTGACTCACGGGCAATCGCCTTTAATTCGCGGCTGCCATTCAGCACCACTGGCTGGCCGGCAACGTCGAGTAGCTCGATATCGTCGGTGCTGTCGCTGTAGAAAAAGCAACGCCCGAGATCACTGCCCTGCTTTTCAATAAAGCGCTCCGCCGCGTCGACTTTGCCCTGGCCGAAGCAGGTCGGCGTGACCACGCCGCCGGTGAATTGCCCGTCGACAACCTCGAGGTCAGAGGCGTAAATGTCTTCAATGCCCAAGTCTTTTGCCGCGGGTAACACCTGATAAGGGGTCGCTGAGCTGATGATGGCAATACTGTGGCCCGCCGCCCGGTGGGCCTCGATCAGTTGCCGCGCTTCGGGATAGATAAGCTTCGCGATTGCACGCCGGAATAACCGCTCGCTGTTGGCGATATAGTCTGCCTCTGAGCGGCCCGCCAAATATTGCGCGTGAACTGCCATCAGCGCGGAGAAACCGAGCGACCCAATCCCAAAACGCGTGGCGGCTTGGGTTAACTGAATCAAATCGGCTGGCGCGATTTCTCCTCTCGCGATTTGGTCTTTCAGGAAAGCCGTGGCGGAGTAGCCCGAGATAATCGTCCCGTCAAAATCAAACACGGCACAGGTCTTGGGGCCTGGCTCTGCGGCAGCAATGTTATGTATCAGTGTTTGCAGTGACACGGGCGCTCTCGCTTCGCGTATTCTGATGGCGTACTTGCTAGCACCTTACACGGCTGTTTGTGATCGCTCCAAGTGAAAAAACCCTACATTTATGCGGGCAAAGGCATCCACGTGAGCGCGGTATTGAAGTTCATCATGACCGGCACGCGTTACTATTTAATGGCCACTTTAATGACCACTGATCGCCACAGTGGTTCTCCGCCTGCCCGTCTCACAGAGAGTATGGCGAAGGTCTTATGACGGATTGATTCGCGATGGATTACGGCTTCATCACATTATTGCCGACGATTTTAGTGCTGGGCCTGGCGCTATGGAGTCGGCGCACACTGGAGTCGGTATTGGCTGGCGCGCTGGCCGCCTTTTTCATTATGGAGGGGTTTGGGTTTCTCGACGCAATGGCCCAAGCCACCTTGGCGACACTGATGACCGAAGACGTCGCCTGGGTGATGTTGGTTTGTGGCCTGTACGGCGGATTCATTGCTCTCCTTGTAAAAGGCGGCGGGTCCTATGCGCTGGGCAGGGCGTTGATCAGTCGTATCGAGACCAAGCGTGGAGGCCTCCTGGCGACCTGGAGCTTGGGCTTGGTGATTTTTCTGGATGATTATCTGAACTCGCTCACGGTAGGTGCCACGATGAAGGCGGTGACGGATCGCTTCAGGACGTCCCGCGCGATGCTCGCTTATGTTGTCGACTCAACCGCTGCCCCGTTGTGTTTACTCGTTCCGTTATCCAGTTGGGGGGCGTACTTTGCCAGCTTGCTTGAGCAAAACGGCGTCGCCGCAGAGGGCCAGGGTATTGCCGTCTTTATTGAAACCATCCCCTACTTGTTCTACCCCATGGTGGCCTTGCTAATTGTTCCGCTTGTGGCGGTAGGTGTTATCCCGCTGGTGGGCCCCATGCGCCGCGCCGAGGAGCTTGCCGAGCACTCCGGTGATCTGGGCGCTAGCGAGGATCAGGCGCTTGCAGTGGAAGAAAATGCTCGGGGTGGTATGAGTGTGTTTTTCCTCCCGATGCTAGCGATGGTGCTGTTTACGGTGTTTCCCAGCGTCGACCTGTTGCGCGGCGTGATCGCGGGCATTCTGTTCACGTTTGCCTATTACGCGCTGTGGCGGGTGATGCCAATTCTCGAGGTGTTCGACACCTGTATCGAAGGCATCAAGTCCATGGTGCCCGTATTGGCGATGCTGCTCACGCTCTTTGTCTTCGTTGAGGCCAATGACCGATTGGGTCTGACGCCCTACGTCATCGACGCGGTCTCGCCGTTTATGACCGCTGGTATGTTGCCTGTGGTCGTGTTCGTCACAGTATCGGCACTGTCGTTCACCACCGGCTCGAATTGGGGCGTGATCGCGATCACGATGCCGATCGCCTTTCCGCTGGCGCAAACGTTTGATGTGAGTATTCCTTTGGTGATGGGCGCCTTGTTTTCCGCGAGCGCCTTTGGGTCTCAGGCGTGCTTTTACTCGGACTCAACCGTGCTGTCTGCTCAGGGCGCAGGGTGCACGACGCATCAGCACGCGGTGACCCAGTTGCCCTATGCATTGTTGGGTGCCGCGGTCGCCGCTATGCTATTTATTCTCGTGGCGTGAGAAGCGCCATCTTGTTGACGGAGTGCGGAGTCGCTGTCGAGGTTGCCGTATCCAAGATCGGTCTCATGACTCAGTCACAACTTTGGTAGGAAGCAAAATGAGCATCACGCGCCGTCTGAAAAGCTGGAAAAAAAGCTGGGTGAGAAACCAAATCAAACCGCTTGCTGCCTGGCGAGCGATGCGTGAGCTCTTGAGAAATCCAGACGACACCACGCAAGTCTTTCACATCATCGAAGCGTTGAAGGGCGACAGCCTCGGCGATGCGGTGCGGCGCCTGCGTGCCAGCAGCCGCGGCCGGGATTTGCTGCAAAAGAAGCCGCATATCGTACCGGCACTCAATGACAAGGAGGCGTTGCTGAGCCTGCCCGCAGGCAGTATTGGGCGCGCCTATTATGACTTTGTGCATGCCGAGAATCTTTCTGCCGATGGCTTGATTGCCTCCAGCGAGACGGCGTCGCGCGAGGCGCTTTATGAGGGTTTATCAGACGACGAGGCCTGGCTGGCAGACCGGTTACGGGACATCCACGACCTGCAACACGTGATGACGGGTTATGGCAGGGACCCCGTTGGCGAGCTGTGTCTGCTTTCCTTTATGACCACTCAAACCCCGAACCGGGGCATCCGCTTCATTATCTGGATTGCCAAATGGAAGTATCTCCGCGATGTGCCGCAGTTCGACGTCCGCGACCTGATAAAAGAGGGCGCCCGCATTGCACGAGGCGCCCAGTGGATGGCCGAGATCGAGTGGGAGCAGATGCTTGCTGAGCCCCTCGAGCAAGTGCGAGACGAGTTGGGCTTCGAGTCTCCAGATCGATATTGGCGGCTCCGCGAACAGGCGCCTGGACTCCTGGTCGCGGCATGAGGAATCCAGCACTTCTGCTAACCTAACCCGAGTTTTTGACCGAGCGATTGCGATGAATTTTGAGTTCTCTGACGAGCAGCAACTGTTGCGCGAGCAGGCCCGTGGTTTTTTGACAGAGCATTGCCCCACGTCCGCCGTGCGCGCCGTGCTTGACGGCGATCAAGACTGGGATGCCGCGCTTTGGCAAAAAGTGGCTGACATGGGCTGGACCGCCACGGTCATCCCCGAGGCCTACGGGGGCTTGGGGCTCTCCTACTATGAGCTTGCCATTATTGCTGAGGAGATGGGTCGCAGCGCGGCGCCATTGCCCTTCAGCAGTTCGGTGTATTTGGCCAGCGAGGCGATCCAGCGGTTTGGCACCGAGAGCCAAAAATCCGAGTGGCTGCCCAAGCTTGCCAGCGGTGAATGTGTCGCGACGGTCGCCATGGCCGAGCGAGCTGGCCGATTGGTGTTCGATCAGTTGGAGACCCGCCTCGAGGGTGCGTCCCTGACGGGATGTAAAACACCGGTCGCTGACGCCGCGATTGCCGATGTAGCTGTTGTATTGGCGCGATCTGGTGAAGGACTGGAGGCCTGCCTGGTACCGATGAAGCAGAGCGGCGTGTCCATCGAGCCGGTGCTGACCTTTGATACCAGTCGGGGCCACAGTGCCGTGACACTGAAGGGTGCTGAGGCGCAGGTGCTGGGTGACCGCACCCTGCAGGCGGACGAATGGCTGTGCCTGCTCGACGGCGCGGCAGTGCTGTACGCCTGGGAACAGTTAGGGGTTGCAGAATCTGCGCTGACCCAGGCTCGAGACTACGCGTTGCAGCGCTTTGCGTTCGGGCGGGCGATCGGCTCCTACCAGGCCATCAAGCACAAGCTGGCCAATATGTATGTGAAAAACACGTTGGCGCGCAGCAATGCCTATTACGGTGTCTGGGCGCTGGCCGAGGGTAGTGACGAGCTACCGTTGGCAGCTGCGACGGCAAGGGTGGCTGCGATTCAGGCGTCGACTTACGCCGCTGAGGAAAATATTCAAACCCATGGTGGTATGGGCTTCACCTGGGAGTTTGACTGCCACTTCTACTACCGGCGCGCAAAGCTCCTGAGTCTTGCCATTGGTAGCGAAGCGGTATGGCAGGATCGGTTGGTGTCAGCGCTGGCCCAGCAATCCGTCGCGGCATAAGGGTAGAGACATGGATTTTAACGATACGCCCGAACAGGCCCGCTTTCGTGAGGAAGCCTCGAGCTGGCTTGCAGAGAATGTTCCCACGGACGAGGCCTTCCGCGCACTCCCGCCGCTGGAGCAGGCCAAGCTATGGCAAAAGAGAAAGTACGATGCGGGTTGGGCCTGTATCGGATGGGCGCCGGAGTTCGGCGGCCGTGGCGCCTCACCCATAGAAGAGGTGATCTGGCGTCAGGAAGAGTCGAAGTATGAGTTACCCGCGACCTTTTTCCTGATTGGTCAGGGCATGATTGCGCCGACTCTCATGGCCTGGGCAAGTGACGAAGACAAGGCGCGATTTTTACCCCCCCTCGCCAGCGGCGAGGAAGTTTGGTGCCAGCTGTTCTCGGAGCCCGCAGGGGGCTCCGATCTGGCGGCGCTGCGCACCCGCGCGGAACGTGATGGGGACGAATGGGTCATTAACGGCCAGAAAATCTGGACGTCAGGCGCGCATTTTTCCGATTACGGCGTCATCGTTGTGCGAACGGATCCGAATGTGCCCAAGCACAAAGGCCTCAGCTACTTCTACGTAGATATGAAAGCGCCGGGCGTTGAGATCAAGCCCATCAAGCAGTTAACCGGAGACTCAGATTTCAATGAGGTGTATTTCACTGACGTGAGAGTAGCCGACAGCCAGCGGCTGGGAGAGGTCGGTCAAGGCTGGCAGGTGTCGCTGACGACGCTAATGAACGAACGCGCGGCCATTGGCGGTGGGTTCGGGCAGATGGATGTCTCTTTGGCAATGTCGGTAGCGCAAGAATTAGAGATCGATGGGCGGCCTGCCCTTGAGGATTCGGCAGTGCGTGCGCGGATTGCCAACTGGTATGTGCAGGAGTCGGGACTGAAATATACGGGCTATCGATCGCTGACTGCATTGTCGCGCGGCGCGCTCCCGGGCCCTGAAAACTCAATCGGTAAGCTAGTTGGCGCACCCAAGATGCAGGCCATGGCGTCTTATCTGATGGACCTTCTTGGCGCGAGCGGTGCGGTGGCTGACGAGGCGCTGGCCGCCAAGGCGGGCATCATTCAACGCGCTTACATGGGCGCACCCGGGCTCCGGATTGCCGGCGGCACCGATGAGATCATGGCGAATATCATTGCCGAGCGTGTTTTGGGTCTTCCGCAGGAGCCACGGTTAGACAAGGGCATTCCCTTTAACGAGGTGCCAACGGGTTAGCGTTGATAAGAGGCGGGTTTGTCGCACCGCACCTGCGAGCGTCATGCTCTCCAGCCCGCTCAGCGTGCAGCGGGCGGTCTGGTGAGGTCGAGACTGAATTTCAGGAATTTCTCGTCTAGCGTGTAGCCCAAGTCACGGTAAAGCGCTTGGCCCGCCGCGTTGTCTCGAGCGGTCTCCAAGTCCAACCGCGCCGCACCTTGTTCCCTCGCCCAATGACTGGCCGCGTTCATCAAAGCTCTCGCAACACCTTGCCGGCGCGCGTCCTCTAGGACGTAAAGGTCATAAAGTACGTAGTACTCCACGAGATCCACAGAGCACAGTGCCGGGTAAAGTTGAGTCAACCCGAGAAGTTCTGAGCCAGTGTCGGCGGTAAAAATGATGGAGCGCTGTGCTTCCATATTGTGTTGGAGCCAGCTCTTTGCCGCGTCTGGATCCGATGGGCATTCGTAGAATTGCCGATACAGATCAAACAATACCGCCAGATTGTCCAGATCATCCTGTCTTGCCAGCCGGATAGTGATGTTCGGGTCCATGATCTGCTCTGAGTGAATCGCCCAGTCCAATTTACGCCCGGCTGACACAATCGCAACCCCCTCCCATTGGAGTCAGCATCTCAACTCGATGCGGAGGGCCAGCGACTAACCCAAATGAAGGGTGCGTAGCAAATTGTGACAGGCGACACTACGTGTCACATTTTGCACCGATTCTGGGCGATTTCACCCATGAATACCGGTAGCGTCGTCTACCCACTCAGCGCGAATCGTGAATGCCAACTGATGAAGGCCGATATGGTTAACACCGACCAAGATGCACAGCAGATAGTGATTCGTCATATCGGTGGGTTTGCATGGCCGACGCTTATCTTGCTGGCTACCTGCGTGGCGGTGTATCTGGCTTGCATCGCTTACTTACTCTCTGAGCCCGTATTTTCCTGGTGGGCGCTCGCCGGGGTCAGTTTTTGTACTTATGCCGTGTACACCCCTTTGCACGATGCTGTCCACGGTGCCGTAACCGGGATGTCGGTCGAGCGGCGCTGGATCAACGAGTGGGTTGGCTATACCGCAGGGCACTTCTTGGGAATCTCGTTCACGGCGCACCGGCGCTCACATCTCAAACATCATCGCGCGACCAATGACCCCACTGAGGATCCCGACATGGTCCTGTCTGCCAGTAATGCTGCCGAGCTTGCTGTTGCATGGTTGAAGGGTGTCCCAAAGGAATGGCTGTTTGCGGCGTCGTTTACCCATTTCACTGATGTGGAAAAAGTGACGGTGAAGCGAGAGTTTGTGGCGATTATTGTCACGCGGCTGATTGTGCTGTTCGCCTGCGCCGATCTGGGCGTCACACTCTTGACGCTGATACTCGGGCAACTGGTTGGCAATGCCGTATTGGTGACTTTGTTTGCTTGGTCGGTACATCACCCCCACACCGAGCAGGAGCGTATGAAAACGACCACTGTGTATCAGGCCCGAACGGGTTTGGATACCCTGATGACGGTCATATGGGGCTATCAGAATTACCACGCAATCCATCACCTGTATCCGAAGGTGCCCTTTTTTCGATACCGGCGTTTGTATCGCGCGTTGGAACCCTATCTCCTCGATAGCGGTGTGCCAGTTAAACGTTTGATTTGATTTTCCTGTCGATCGGCATCGACCCGCTCGCACACGCGTGCCACTGCGATATAGCGCCGTGGGTGAAAATTGAAGCGCTTCTCTTTCTGCCGAGTCTGATACTTTCGCAGCGGTGCCCGGACTCGCCCATAACAGCTCGCCACTCGCACCGCAGACTGGCGGCCCCAGTCAGGGGGCACGTGCTACAGTGCATGACCGGCTTCATCAAAACACAATAAACAAGCCGCATAAAAAACTGAAAAGGGGATGACGTATGAAACATTTAATCCAATGGGTCACGACTTTATCGTTAATGGTCTTTACTTCGATGGCATCTGCAGAGCGTCTGGAGGTGTTCCGTTGGCAGGCTAACTCTTCCTCACCGGAAGGGCTGGTGCAGGGCATGATGGCGGCGGCCAAGATCCACGAAAAATATGGCGCTACGGTGGGAATCTACCGCATGGACGTGGGTAGCTCCGGCTATCCGACATTTGACTATGCCTTGCGTTGGGATTCAGGTGACGACTGGGCTAAAACCAAGCAAACCAATTTCAATGAAGAATGGCAGGCGTTCTGGAGTCAGGCTGCCCAATCTCCCTCTGGCACTTTGCTGTGGTCGCTCGAAGGCATCAATTGGAATGATGCTGTGAAGGCTTCCGATTTTGCTGAGGATGGGCCTTATCGGGTCTACGTGTGGCAACCCAACGCCGGCAAATCCGCCGCAGTCTATGCGGCCTTTACGGAGGCTGCCAAACTCCATTCTGCGATGGGCGCCAAAGTGAATATCTACCAAGAAGGTGTAGGCGGTAATGGCAAAGTACATTACGTGCTGGCCTTTGGAAGTTGGGAGGAGATGGCGAGCTTTGGTGATAAAGCTGCGGCGAGTGAGGAGTTCCGATTCCTGCAGGCTGCCTTTGCCGATGCAGCCACTCCGATTACCTCCATTCAGGGTGAGCCACTGTATTACACCGGCCGTTAAAGAGAGGCTGCAGCGCGCCCGTCCCGGGCGCGCCTTTCAATCTGTTTCAAGAGGAGAAATCTGATGAGAGCGCTACTGACTTTGTGCTTGTCGTTACTGAGCGCGTTTGCGCTAGCCGATGGCGAGATGCGAGATGTCAAAACTGCCAACCCATTTATCCTTCTGCACCCTGAATCACAGCAAGCGGCTGCCGAAGCCTACTATGCAGCGGTCGAGAAGAACGTGTTCAACGGCGCCATTCCTTTAAAGCATGCTCAACTGGCTGCGATCTCTGCTTCAGTTGCAATGAAGTGCGTGTATTGCATTCCCGCCCATACGGCCTTCGCCAGGGCGGCGGGTGCAACTGATGAAGAGATCAAAACTGCGGTCGCTATTGCAGCCGATGTGGCGCTGAATTCTTCCATGCTCTATGGCAACCAATTCGACATGGAAGCATTTATGAAAATGTTCGAATAGCCAGGTATTTGCTGTTTTTAAATGAATGATGAGTGTGCGTCAGCACGCTCCCTTTTTTTGCTCGTGATTGGTCGTGCTGCTTGGTAGGTGTATATCGAGTTCAGTGATCTTCTCTTGGAGTAGCTGCTCAAAAATAGCGAAGTCCCCATTGCAGCTTTCGAGCTCCGCACAATCCAGCAGCAGCTCAATACGCCCGCCTAAATCTGCTATCACACAGGGAAGAGTTTGGTTCGCGATGGCGACGGAGAGCTCAGGTGGGACTTCATCTTTATGCAGCCATTGCAGCCTTTTAGGGAGTCCCGCACAGTCTCGCCAAACTCTCTTGCCGCGAGGGTTCCACCCGTGAGTAATGTCGCACAACGCACAGGTGGCGCCTCCCAGCGCTTTGGTCAGGGCATAACGGAGCTCACCAGCGACTGAACCTTCGGCGTTGTAGATGGCGAAAAGACTGGCGGATACGGGGGCTGGCACGGTGACCTGTGATTCCTTCGCGCGGCTCTAGTGTAAATAGTATAAAGATGTGTACTGAGTAATCAGAGTATGGGTCTCATGAAGATGAGTGGTTATTGGTTTCATGGTTTGCGCGCCGCAGTCGCCCTGAGTCTTGTGTTGGTGTCGCTGCGACTCTTTGCCGCTGAGCCACTACAGTTCGGTGTAGAGCAGGGAGACCAGATCATTGATCTTACGACCCTACAACAAACTCGCGAAGTGGTTCCCGGAGATACCCTAGGTATTACCGTGCGTGACCAGTTGGCTCTTCAGTTTACGGTGGCAAGAGCGCATCAGACTCCGTCGGGCAATACCGTGCTGTCAGCTGTGACAGAGAGGGGTGAGCGGTTGCTCATGGTGGTTGGCAGCGACTCGATTGAGGGGTTTTTACAACATGCGGAGCAGAGGCACCGCATCGCAGGCACATTAGCGCGTGCTGTTCTGATCAGCCCCGACTCACGACAATCCAAATTGCCCCCAGAGAGAACGAGCTCCCCTCCCAAGCGCCCCAGCAGGCAGTTCGCACCTCACGTGATTCAGAGAGCGTTGCCACCCCAGTCCGCGCGTCCCAAAGCGTCATCGGCTGTTGCCAACGTCGAGGCTGTGAAGTTTCCCAGTCATCAGTTGGGCTCCGCTCAAATCGATGTGCTGATCTATTTCGATGACGACATGGCGGAATCTCCCTCTGTGATCGCGGATCAAATGGTCGCGATTACCAACCAGGCAATGATCGACAGCGACATTGATATAGAGCTCCGAATGGTGGGTTTAACAGGGGTTCCCATCTCGAATCAGACCACCCAAAGTGATGTGTTGACGGACATGTTCTATGGCGATGGGCCCTTCTCTAACATCGAACGAGATCGGGCCGATTCGAACGCAGATTTGGTGATTGCGATCCGGGATCGGGTTCCTGAGGACGATTCTTCTTGTGGCATTGCCTACATCGGTGTGGATCAGGGTTTCCCCTGGCGACGCCTATATGTGTCGTCAGTGCACTGGAACCCACTGGCACCGGGTGAGACGGGTAATTTCTGCGATGACACGACATTTGCGCATGAAGTGGGTCATATTCTGGGCTCGATGCACGAGCGCCGGCTGTATGAGGAGGGCGATACGGGCGCCTATGAATTCAGCTTCGGCCACTATCGGAACGGCTGGTTCAAGACCATCATGAGTTACGGCAAGGAAGAAGAAAAAAACTTTTTCTCCAATCCTAATATTATTTGTGCCGACGTGTATGGCAACGATATTCCATGCGGTGTGACAGCGGGAGATCCCTCGTCTGCGGATAATGCCTCGGGATTTACCAATACCCGGCACATGGTGGCAGGATATTTTTCTGACCGGCTGACTCACGAGTTGATCGTGCATCATCGTCACGAAGGAAGTTGTGACACGCCCGCGGGGAAACCCGGTGTTTTACGGGCCCATTCAGTGATGAATGAAACCCAATACGACATCGAAATCCGTGAATTTTCGGTTTTGACTGACGCCGGTGAGGTCTTATCAGAATCTTATACAGGCAGTAAAAGTCTCCTCACAATCGGAGAGGAGCGGGAGTTTGGGTTCGATCGATGCATCGCCGAGGATCAGCGACATCCTTATGGTGATGAGTATGTTGAGTCTTGGATCCTGTACGCTGATCCGCTGACCGGTGATCTCTATGAGTCGATTCATATCCCGTGGGAGGCCGAGTATACGGGAGGGTATGCGCGCATCAGTCTTGCAACGTCCCCCGGTGGCGTCTTGGAGGGTCATAGCGCTGTCTTTGCCAAGTTAGGTGACAGCCAGGCGTTTCGCTTCATGCCAGAGAGTGGATACCGGCTGGCAGACATCTCAGGAAGCTGCAGCGGCGGGGTGGAAGGTAACCAGTTCGTTATTGAGGCAGTACAACACGACTGCACCATCGAGGCGTATTTCGAAATTGGCGAGGGTGGTGACGGTGGTGATAACGGGACAGGTGGCAATACGGGTGGAGATGGCGACACCAATGGGTCCGACCCCGAACCGCCCGAGGGGCCTGAGGAGATGTTTGGCGCATTACTCGGCACCGTGGTCAATCAAGTTGCCCAAGAAGCGGGTGGTACGGTGATGAGTCCGCCGGACGCTGCGGCCCGAGATGCCGATGTCGCGTCTGATGCTGAGACCAGCCCGCACCCTATTCCTGTCGTCACCCCGGTCACCGTTGGCCTGATGGCGCTGCTGATATGGCTCGTTGGCTATCTTCGACTGAAGATCACGCGGGGTGAGCGATATTCCCGCTCAGTAGAGTATTGATTGATCACGTGAGCGTCATGGCATGAAACTCTTCACGGTGCCGCTGGCGCCCAACCCGATGCGGGTCACCCTTTATCTGGCGGAACGACGCGCCTTGGGCGCCGATATTCCGGTTGAGACGGTGATTGTGAATACGCTCAAAGGAGAGCACCGCCAAGCCGAGCATCTCGCACGGAACCCGTTTGGGACATTGCCTGTGCTTGAACTAGACAACGGGCAATATCTGACGGAATCCCTGTCTATCATTGACTACTTCGAAGCGGCCTTCCCTGAGGGTCGACTATTGCCAAGTGATCCCGCGTCGGCAGCTCTGGCGCGCAATATCGAGCGTACGCTCGAAATGCGCGTGACCTATGACTTGGCCTGGTGGGTGCACTTCACCAAGTCACCGATCGACTATGAACCGGATCCGGATAAGGCTGCAGAGTTGCTGTCCAAAATGCAGGCCGGACTGCATTACGCTGAGCAGTTATTGGGTGATGGCCGTGAGTTTCTCACCGGGGATCAACCCAGTATTGCTGATTGCACTGTGGCGGCTTTTCTGCAGTTTATGCGTTACACAGGGGGTGATTTGATTGCCGACCATCCTGCGCTACGAGCGTGGGATACCCGCTACCGGGGGCGACCAGAGGTCGCGTCGTTATTCCTGATGTAGGGGAGTGCGGCTCCCGCAATGCCTTGCGGTTAGGTGTATCGACTCTAAACAAATCGATTTGGCGTACCAAAATCAAACGCGACGACCTGGCGTCTCCCGACCCCCGCGAACGGCCGCGTGCAGTGCCAAAGGTAACTCGGGAATAAAATCATCCTTCCCACCTCCGGCTTGATCATGGCGAGGGGTGGTAGGGCGTCTTTGACCGAAAACGGCGGCTCGCCAATCGCCAAATAGCCTGCGTTTGAGGTGTCATCGATCGCTGGCGGCACCTCAACGTAGCATGTGCCGCTATACCAACCCTTGCTATGGACATGAGAGCGATGAAACGTGCCGCTCTTCGCGAGAATCGCCCAGCTGGCGTGCATCATTGGCTGCGTGGGCCGGAACAGCCTCAAGGGGTGTGCTTCCGGGAGTTCTGTGAGTTGAGATGAGGCAAAGAATGACGAGGCCGTTGATCGAATGGCCTCTCGCAAACCCAAAAGCAGTGGCTCTGCAGTCTGTGTAAGCAAATTCCCAGGGGTTTGCGTGCCGCCCTCTACCGACTGCGTCGGTGGCGCGCTACGCATGCTGTGATGACGGGCCAAGGCCTCGGCCAGCGACGCCCAATCGTCGTTGGTTCCGAGGTGAGGATGCGACAAGCTCACGTCGGTCTCAAGAACCAGTTGAGTCACAGCAGTTAGCGTGCCGTGGCGCGAATCGTCCAAACAGCGGAGCGCCGTCACCAACAGAGCGAGGAAGTATTGATCGCCGGGTGCTGATCGGCAGAGAGTTTGCGCGGCGTCCAGGGCGTTAGCGTAATCCCCGAGCGCGAAGTAAGACTGACAGATGGTTTCCAACGCGCCATCCGGTCCGCTGATGCGTTGCCTGACGACTTCCTCATGGGCGCCGTTTTCTGCCAGCCATCGAACATGCCCCCACCGCCAGTGCGGGTCTTCGCCGAAGCGGGTGCGGTAGTCAGTCACCAATGTCTCGGCTTGTGATGTGTCGCCTGCAATCAACAGTTGATTTAGGAGCTCTCTGAAAATGCTTGGGCTGGGTGATGCCGCCCAGTGACGATGCATGAGGCCCAGCGGCTCGGGTTCGTTGAGCTCAAACAATAGTTCGGTCGCATGCCTCAGCCAATGACTATCCGGGGGCGAGGCACAGGACTCGATCAACGCGACAGCGGCCTCTGTTTGCCCGCTATGGACCAGCGTCTGCAGCAGCGTTTCATTGGCGCCGTCCGGCCCGCCCTCTTGAACAGCCAGCTGTCGCAGCGCCCGTTCCGCCTCAGCAAATTGACCTTGATGGAGCGCCAGCCTGGCGAGTCGATATTCAGCGGCCCGCTGGAGCGCCTGTGGTGCCGGTGGCGAGGCGACTTGGTTGAGTGAGTCTACCGCCAAGTCAAACGCTTCGTTCGCGGCCAGTGCCCGCCCCTCCAATAGCTTCGCCTGTGCGGCGAGGGTGGGATCGGGGTTGTCAGTGAGTAGTGCTATCACCGTGAGACAAGCGCTGATGTCTCCGCAGTTGAATAGCCCAAGCGCTGCCGAGTACTGCATGGGCGCGTGCTCGATCTCGGCAAGTGTCTTGTACAGTGGCAAGGCGTGTTGGTGCCTGTCCAGTGAGCAAAAAATATCGGCCCTGAGTAGTAGGGCAGGCGGTTGAGTCTGGCCCCGATCCTCCAAAGTCTTGAGCAATGAGAGCGCGTCGTTGACCCGATCAGCAGACCGGTAGCATAACGCCGCCTGAAAGAGTGCCGCCGGATCGGCCTCTTCTTGGATGCACTGGTCGAGCAAGGCGCAGGCGGTCGACAGATCTCCGGCTTTAGCAGCCGACACGGCGTCTTGGGTTGAAGGCAGCATGTCAGTGAGTCGCCGTCTTTCAATGAGTTCGCCACAGTGTGACAGAGCTTCCGAGGGGAGTCCCGTCAGCAGCTTGCCAACGGGCACCTCAAAAACCACAACATTAGGTATATAAACTCGGACTTTTCTATACCTAATGACGCTTTTCAGAGGTTACTGGGGGTTACTTTTACGAGGACTTTGATACTCTTTGTCCGGACAATATTGAAAATAGGTCGGTAGGCGAGCGCCCGTTCGTGCCACTTCCGGTTGCTGGTTACATAATCATTAAAACACTGCAGTAGTGAGGGACCCCATGAGAACGATTCGTAATACCTCGATCCTGGCTGTCGCCGTTTCCATGGCCATTTCCGGTCAGGCGCTAGCGCAACGATCTACCTCGGCGCAAATTGAAGAAGTCGTCGTGACCGCACAAAAGCGTGAAGAAAACATGCAGGACGTGGCGATCTCCATGTCAGCCATGGACGCCAATACCATCGAGAAAACGTTCTCCAGAACGATCGATGAGATCACGGGCATGTCGCCCAACCTGATCATCAACCCGATTCTCGGTAACGGCACGGTCGGCGTTTCGATCCGTGGTATGCAACACGCGGAAGTAGAGAAGAGTTTTGACCCGGCCGTTGCGATTTATCAGGACGGCGTCTACCTCGCGACCACCACAGGCGCTCTTTTGAACGTTTGGGACGCTGAGCGTGTGGAAGTGCTGCGCGGCCCGCAGGGCACGCTGTTTGGCCGCAACACGATCGGTGGCCTGGTACACGTAATTCGCTCCAAGCCTACGGGCGAGTGGGGCGGCAAACTGGTCGGCACCTTTGCTCAGGACAGCCAGCAGGACCTCAAGGGCCTGATCAATTTCCCTGAGATCGGTGGCCTGTCTGTCAAGTTGTCCGCATCCAGCATTCAGGGTGGTGAGTACATCGACAACCCCACTCGCGGTACCACGGATGGCGAGAACGACCTCTTTATGATGTCGTTTGACGCACTGTTCGCACCCAGTGATACCTTCGATTTCCGCTTGATCTACGACTACATCGACAATGAAACGCCAACCCGTCCGGTAGCGGCACTGACTGCGCCGGGCGAAGCGTTTGGCGCCTTCTGTGGGGCTGACTGCGCGTCGGGCAAGACATCTGACGCGCTCTACACCACGTTCACATCGCAGGAGCAGTACGCGGCCATGCGCACGGATTCGATTACGATCCACGCCAATTGGCAGTTTGCAGAGAACCATAAGCTCGCACTGATCTTTGGTGATCGGCAGACAGACGAACTGGCCAGACAGGAATTTGACGGCGTCTCCGCCGATCTGTTCTGGACAGACCGTCCTACGGAAGAGAATCAGACCAGCTATGAATTGCGCTTGGAATCTGACTGGAGTGATAGAGCCTGCGCTCGACCGTTGGTGTTTTTACTGGGACGGTGACTACACGCTTCAGCAGAACACGGGCCTGTTCAATATTTTCAACCCGCTCGTTCCCGGTAGCTCAGACGGACAACCGAAGAATCTCCTGAATATGACTACGTCGCCTCTGTATCATCAGGAGGTGGAGTCGACCGCGGTATTTGGGCAGGTTGATTGGGATGTTACTGATCGGCTGATGCTGAGCGTCGGTGGCCGTTGGATTGACGAGGAGAAGGAAGCGTGCATGACCGTGACCGGTTATGCCGATAACGTATTTTCTAACCTTGGTGTCGTGCCTCCTGGCAATGTGGTGTACACCGACGTAGCCGGTTATCAGAAAACGCTTGATACCTATCCGCTCTTCCCGCCACCCGGTAACGCAGTGGCAGGATCATGGGGTACCAACTGTCCTGATTGGGCACAGCCCGTATACGACCCGACCTTTGATGGCACGGCCTCGTGGAGTGAGTTCACGCCTCGCGTTGGCGCGCAGTATGACTTTGAAAACGGCATGGCTTATGTGACTTACTCAGAGGGCTTCCGCTCTGGTGGTTTCAATGGCCGTGCCACGGCGCCTGGCAATACCGGACCCTACGATCCCGAGTCAGTGGAAAGCTGGGAGGTGGGCGCTAAGTTCACCATGTTTGACAATCGCTTCCAGCTGAATCTTGCTGCCTTCACGGTCGAGTACGACCAGAAGCAGGAAGACATCGTGAAGCCGGGTGAAGACGGTCAGGCAACGCTCACGATCGTTCAGAACGCGTCCAGCGCCACCATGGACGGTATCGAAATGGACTTCACGTGGGTCATCACGGAGGGCCTCTCGCTGCGCGGTAACGTGGGTCTGCTGGATGCCTCATACGACGACTTCATGGCCTCAAGTGCTACGGGCATGGTGGATTTGAGTTCGGTTGAGCTGCGTCGTGCTCCTGACATGACTGCAGGCTTGGGTCTGCTGTTTGAGCGTCAGATGGCCGAAGGGCACTGGTTTGTTGCGACCCTGAACTACACCTGGAAGGACGACTACTACATCTCTGCGAGTGCGAACGGTGGCGACAAAACCATCTCGCCTGCTCTCGGCGGTGCGGGTTATGTCGATAACCCCTCACTGGTGGATTCCTTCGGCTTGCTCGATGCCTCTCTCAACTGGGAGACAGAAAACTGGACGCTGTCAGTGTTTGGTAAAAACCTGACCGATGAGACCTACCTGATGTCGTTCCTCGATGTGGGTGGTAACGTGGTTGCCTCCAGCGCGACTGATACGACGCCGGTCTACTCTCCAGGCCTGTGGTCGTTTGGTACGCCAAACCGACCTCGTTACTTCGGCGTCGAAGTGCAGCTGAAGTTCTAATCAGCTTTATTGTCAGAGAGGGCGCCTTAGGGCGCCCTTTTTTGTGCTCCGCGCCAGATCCGGCGCTGGTGAGTGAGTCGCCAATTGAGGCGACCGGTTTCACATTGAGCAGGCCGGCGCCATGCTGAGGCGAGCGTGTTTTTAGTCACCAACGGTAATGGGTGATAAAGCGATCGCTACAGCTCCTCGGGCTCACCGATGTGCACCATCCTGACGCCGATATTGCGACCGAGGTAGAGGTCTGCCAGCGCATCGGGCAGCGTCTCAATGCCCTCAGAAATATCTTCTACGGGATTCAGCTTTCCCTCACGAACCCATTGCGCCAGCGTTGTAACGTCATCGGGGTACTGCGCCTCGTAGTCAAAGACAAAAAATCCTTCCATCTTGGCGTCCTGGCGACCCAGATTTTGCAGGTTGATGAAGCGATGCCGGTTTTCTGTCTCAATGAGGTACTCAGAGATCGCGCCGCAGATGACGATGCGTGCTCGACGTCGCAAGCGTCCCAGGATGTTGTCGAGTAGCGGACCGCCGACATTGTCGAAGTACAGATCAATGCCCTCAGGGAAAAGTTTGTCGAGCGCCTGATTGACGTCGTCGTTTTGATAGTCGATGACGTGGTCGTAACTCATGTTTGCGTGCAGTCGTTCGCATTTTTCGGTCCCGCCCGCTATGCCTGAAATATTCTTGGCACCAAGCGCCTTGGCAATTTCTGCAACGTGGCTACCTACGCCCCCAGCGGCCCCTGAAACCAGAATACGATCCGAAGTGTGAACACGTCCGATATCGCGCAGGCCAACTAAGGCCGTGATGCCAGACAACGACACCGCTCCAATGCCGTGGGATAGAGGAAGGTCTGTTGGCAGCAGAAACGGCGCGGGCCGATGACTGTTGTCGATCAGCGCATACTGTTGCCACCCTAAACGTGCCTGAACAATCGCACCCACGGGGAGCGTTGGGCAGTCGCTTTCAAGGACTTGAGCGACCCCGCGACCTGGCATCATGGAGCCCAGGGGCAACGGTGACTCGAAATCCGTTTCATTGCGCATGTATCGCAGCATGACAGGTGCGACGCCGAGATAGAGTGATTTAACGACCGCTTTACCCGGTTCCAGCACAGGAATCGGCGCCTCCACCAGGTCGAAATGTGTGCGATCAGGAATTCCCTCGGGTCGAGACGCCAGTAACCATTGTTTTTGCATCATGGTAGGAGGGGTCATGGCATTGCTCTCAGTATTAGCTCACACCAGATTACGCTGCGCTGACCAATCTGCCCCGCATTCAATTTAAACCTGAAGGCGCTGGCCACGTGACGTCGGGGGTTGACTGATCGATGTCCGCAGCAATCTTCCATTGACCGTCTCGCTTCTTATAGACAAGCAATGATCGACCGGCATCTTTGTAGACTTGCCCCGTTCTTTTATCGGTGGCTTTTAGCCAGTATTTGCTGATGATGTAGGCCACATCGCCGTGTGTTTCTCTGAGCTCGTAGTCGAGTTCAAATACCGATTCAGCTTTACCGATCCGGGTCGAGAAGTACTCCCGGATCGCATCAATACCAAAAAGGGCTGGCTGGCCGTGTAGTGCGACAATCGCATCGTCAACGTAGAGAGTCATGAGCCCCTCCAGGTCCTCCTGCTCATAGAAACTGGCCCATTTGCCACCCTCTGCGGCGATGTCGGTTTCAAAGTCTGCCCAAGACCGGGGCGGGGCAAATACCAAGGCTACGATCATGACCAATGTCATGACGGGTATCATGGCTGGCGCCTGATAGGTGCGTCGGGCCATCTCGTTGATGTACTCAAAGGTGAGGCGCGTCATTGAAAGACTCCCAGTGCAGCCGCGGTCAGTGCAAAGGCGTAGATAGCCAATACGGCGATATAAACGGGTGACAAAGCCCTGGAATACGCTGCATTGAGCTCGGCGTTGTCTGGCGCATCGCTTAACGCGATGAATATATCGACGGCAGGTTTAAACAGCAGGTCGAGCAAAACGCCGGCCGTAAAAATCGCGCCTACCGCGAGTATTTTGAGTGCAAGCCAGTCAGGTACGAGGTTTTCCGTTAGGAGGTAAATCCCCGCTCCGCTGACGCATAGGGCCAGCACCAGATTCAACACCCAATTGATCTTTGCGGACTGTTCTTGAATAGCAGGATCAGTCGACAGAAAGCCTCGCCAGAGGATGACCAACCAGACTGCCGATGCGGCCCACATGCTGATGAGCGCCGCATTCGACAGAGTCATCCAGTGACTGCTGACCGCTAGCTGGCAGCCCGATGGAATAATGAGGGTGAGCGCAGAGCGAGGTAGTCGGTCCAATACCATGCCGAGTTGCAAAACAGCCTGGCGGGTTTCCATGCTCAGGGCGGTGCGCTCCGACCATTTTGCGGCGATGAAAACGCCGACATCGGTTCCCACCCAAAACACCAGTAGCAAGATATGTAAAAAGAGCCAAAAGCCCTCCACGGACCTTCTCCTTTTTTATTGTTTTGTGATGTTTGCCCCTGACTCTAAAACATCTTTTATCAGTCTGAAGCGTTCCCGCGCCCACTCAGCATCTTGGTCAGGAGAGGGCTCGAAGGTCTCCAGTCCGTCTGGTGAGATGGCGCCGGACTCAACGAGTAAGGTCTCCAGCGCCTTGACGCGCTCCGTTAGCACCGAGTGCTCCGTCATCAACCGAACGGTGATCGCGAGCAGTCGATCGATTTCCGGGTCTGAAAAGAAAGCGGGTCTACCCGCCTTGACGGCTTTTTTATCTCTCATGCTGACGCGCCGTTTTTCTGCGCGCCAAAGGCGTACCAAGTGATCGTGTCGGACAGCCGCCCGGTATCCGCATCAAAAGCGGCATCACGAGATGCGGCCTGTGAAAACTCGGTTTCACTCACATAGGTATAGCGCGGCATTGTGGCCTGAAAGAACTCGTCCTCCGCGAAGCCAGCATCCGAACACAAGTTAGGGTAGCTGAGATCACGAAAGTCCTTGTAGAACGGCTCATTGTTGTAAAAACAGTCCCAGTCCAGATAGAACGCGTCGTAGGCGGCCAACGCGTCGTTGGGAGGCAACTCCATATTGATCAATACCCCGCCGGGTTTGAGCACGCGGTAGGCCTCTCTGAAAAATGCCTTGATGAGATGTGTCGGGAGCTCATGCAGGAACATGGACGAGAACACTACATCGACGCTGGCGTCGTCATAGGGCAGGGCATCGCAGGTTGCCTGCCTGAAGTGGATTGCAGTACCCAGTGCTTCTGCCCGCGCATGACCGTATTGAAGACAAGGGGGGGCAACATCCAGTCCGTGCACTTCTGCATGAGGGAAGGTTTGCTTCCAGGGGACGGTGTTGTGGCCGATCGTACAGCCCACGTCGACGACGAGTTGGGGATTAAGCTCCGGCCATTTAAGCCGACAGAAATTCGCCATGGAGTGGCCAATGTCGTCGAGGTTTTCACCCATCACACCAAAGGAAAAAACGTCGAGCCCGTTGTCATACACAGCGCCCGCCTCAGCGCCGTCTCCCGGCCCGCCTTGGTAGTTACCCGGCATCAGGTGAACATCCATCGCCCCGGCGTAGTCCGGCATCGCGATGGCCTCGTTGAGCTCGAGTGAGCCACCGTGCTTCGGCGTGCGGCGTTCACTGATGCTCTTTACTGAGGTTGGGTCGGATTCGATCGCGCGCAACACCGACTGCCACACCAGTTCCTGCGTGGCACAGCGCAAACTGGAGTACCACTTGAACGGCCCCCGTTGCTTCAAAAATTGATGAACAGCCTCGCCAGACTCGTGGTGTGCTCCGCTAGCCTCACGTGCCTCCTCGTAGTCATTTTGCATTTGCGCTGCGAGGTCGGTGAGTACCCACGCGCGCATAGAGGAAGTGAACCGTTCCCGGGCCCGCTGATCGAGGTCTTTTTGAAGCGCCAGGGAATGTTGCAGTCCCGCCATGTTGTAGCCCCTTTCGTCGCACTGAATCAGTCGGTCTTTATAAAGTGTAAATCCTTATCAACTGATCTTGATCGTTGATTAACTCTAATGATATACGGATATGACAATACGGGCGTGATCAGTTTGAGCGCGGCCACCATAACCTCACAGGGGAGCCCTTCAATGAAAAATCATCGTTATCACACGAGCATGCCGATCGTGCTTGCCGCTGCGGTAGCCAGCGTATTACCTGGTGTCGCCGATGCGCAGCTTGAAGAGGTCTTGGTCACCGCTGAACGCCGTGAGGCGTCGGTACAGGATGTTCCCATTGCGGTGAGCGCGTATAGCGAGGAGATGATCGAGCGCCTGCAAATCGATGACACCCTCGACCTTATCAATGTCGTCCCGAACCTGTTCGGTGGCAACAACACAGGTCTGGGTACCGCCAACATGTACTACCTGCGGGCTCAGGGTAATGATGAATCGATTTCCACTTTTGACCCGCCAGTCGGCACCTACGTCGACGACGTCTACATCACCCGCCAGAACGTCAATAACGTCGCACTGTTCGATGTGGAACGGATTGAGGTGCTGCGAGGGCCGCAGGGCACACTTTATGGCCGTAACACCACTGGCGGTGCCATCAGTGTAGTGATGAAGAAGCCCTCAGACACGATGCAAGGTTACGTTGAGGCAGGTGCAGGGCGCTGGGGCAAAACCATGGTACGCGGTAGCATCGATATTCCCATCAGCGATACGGTTCTCACCAAATTCTCTGCCTACTACGTTGATACCGATGGGTACCTCCAGAACCGAACTGACGGAAAGGAATACAACGAGGCCGACTTGACCGGTTTCCGCGGCGCCCTGCGGTGGTTGATCTCCGATTCCATGACCTGGGATGTGGCAGTCGACGGAGGCAAATCTGAAGTTGCCAACATTCACGGTTTCCTCGACGGAGACGACCGCTACTCCCTGTCTGTATTGGGTGATGGCCTCCCCATGGGTGGCGGCATGTCGGATTACGGCAACGAAGTCGACACACTCAACATTACGTCGAACCTGGCTTGGGATGCGATGGGCGGTACCGCCAATTTCATTCTGGGATCGCGTTCAATCGAGCAGGACTTCTTGTTGAACTTCCCGTTCTCGCTCGACTTCTTCCCGGACTTTTTCATCATCGATAATCAGGGCGAGCACGACATGTTTTCAGCCGAGCTCAAATGGTCCGGCGATATCTGGGACGGACGCGCTTTCTTGCAGACCGGCGTTTACTACATGGACGAGGATAATGAGGTCGATTTTGTAGATTATCTCGACCTGGCCGCTGTGGGTGTTCCGGCGCCGCCTTCTACGGCGTTTTTGACACTGGCAGACCGCATCTTGAGTAACACCACAGAAAGCTTCGCCGTTTACGCCCAGGCCGATATCAAGATCGGCGAGAATGGCACCCTGACGCTGGGCGCGCGTTATACCGACGAAGAAAAGACCGTCGACTTCCAGGGCACGGTGAATTCAGCTGGGATGGTTGCAGCTGGAATTCCTCTGTCACAGGACGAGCAGGAAATCACGCCGCGTATTGCCTACGCGCACAAATTCACTGACAACCTCATGATGTATGCCTCGGCCACGAACGGCTTCAAATCGGGCGGCTGGAACGCACGTGGCTCCAGCTCATCTGCGTTACAAGCGTTTGCTCCGGAAACGATCTGGTCTTATGAACTGGGCATGCGGGGTGACTGGATGGACGGGCGCCTGCGCACTAACATCACGGCGTTCTACTCAGACCTTGAAGATCTCCAGACGACGTCCGCGACGCCTGATGGCCAATTTCTCACAACCAACGCCGGTGGATTGGAAGTGCCAGGAATTGAGGCAGAAATTACCGCACTGCCAACCGATAACTGGCAGATCTTCGCGGCGTTGGGCTGGCAAAACGCCGAGTACAAGGACTTGCCCGGTGGGTGCGTAACGCCCAACGCGAACCTCGCGGCATACGATGCCGATTGTAACGTCGCTGAACCGAAACGTAGCCCCCACCAGACCTATACTCTGGGGACATCGGTGGACTTCTCTCTCGGTGGTGTGACGGTCACGCCGAATGTCATGGTGCGATATTTGGGGTCGCAGTACCCCGGTACACGCAACCTTGGTTATAACGACTCCGTGACGCTGCTCAACGCAGGCGTCAAGTTGTCGATGGCAGACTCGCGGTGGGAGCTGAACCTCGAGTGTAAGAACTGCGGCGACAAGACTTATACGCAGTCCTTCCTGTTCACTCGTTACTACAACTTGCCCATGACCTATCTGGCAACGCTGAAATATCGCTTCGGTGGCTAAGTGAGAGCGCTCAGGTGAAGCGCGCAGATCCGCTCTGCTGAGCTTCACGCGAGTCAAAGAGCCCCGCCGAGTCGCCTCGAGCGGGGTTTTTTTTATTTTGGCTTTTCCGGGCTGCGGTACGTCAGCGTGTGGTGTGCGGTATCGAATAGGGTCTCTAACGATGTAGGCGTCTAACATGCTGTGGAGCGACAGACGTCGAGCGCATGACAGGGGTCGTCTCAGTGCATCTCCTCGCCACCGCTGACATTGATTGCCTCCCCCGTAATGAAGCTCGCCTCGTCGGAGGCGAGGAAGGCACACACGGCGGCCGTATCAGAGGCCAGGCCGATGCGCCGCAGAGGGATTCTGGCGGCCATCTCCTCAAGATAAGCGCTTTCGGTCATACCTTTGAATGCGGAGAAATAGGCGTTTTGTGCGCTGCCGAGCCCGGTCGTGACATGATTCGGACACACTGCATTGACGGTAATTGCCGCCGAGCCATAGTCGATCGCCGCCGTTCGGGTCAGGCCAATGACGCCGTGTTTTGCCGCGCAGTAGGGCGCCATATGCGGGAAGCCTGACTTTGCGGCCTGGCTGGCAATATTGATAATCCGACCTCCTGAGCCTGCTTTTTCCATATGGCTTGCGGCCGCCTGGGTGCAGAGAAAGACACCGCTCAGGGTCACGTCGATGACCAGTTGCCATTCCTCGGGAGAAACCTCCCGAGTGTCTTTCATGACAAAACCGATGCCGGCGTTGTTGACCAGGACGTCCACCCGTCCGAAGGTCGATGCGACCGCCTCGAAGAGTCGGTTTACCGAATCGGGAGAGCGGACGTCGCATGGATGGCACATCACCTCGGTACCCACTGACCTCAGTTCCTCGGCGACAGACGCCATTTCACTCTCACTGGAGAGGTGATTATCGCCTGTGCCATCGATGTCTGTCACCACCAGACGATAGCCTTCCTGGCCCAGTCGCCTCAGGATGGCCTCTCCCAGACCGCCATGCCTGCCTGATCCGGTGCACACTGCAACCTTTGTCTTGTTCATACTCTACTCCCAGTCTGTGGTTGCCGGTCTGACTCCCTCGCAGTGAGACCCCAGCACGCTACAAATCCGCATCCTGCCAGGCCAAAACACACCATGATCAGAGAGGGGTGTTGCTGATAAGCGACCGCTCCTAGCCATGAAAAAATGCCCGCCATGGACATGCCAATAGAACTCGATAGTCCCGCGGCACTGCTACTCCATCGCGGCACTGAATTGACCGCGCCGTACATCGTAGCGGGAGTCAGGATGCCCGAGAGTAACATCGTGCTGAACAGCGGCAACACCACTATGGCGAGCGTCAGGCCCAACCAGAGGCTACCTGCGATAGTCAGCAGTGACATGAGCAACATGATCAGTACGGCGCCGTTTTGCCACCGCGTTGATCCAAGTGTTGACACGCGACTCAACAAAAACGAGCCGAGGACATAAATCAACGCAGAGCCCCCCCAAATCAAACTGAACCGCTCTACGGACAGTTTGAATTGCTCTTGAAACAGGACGCTGCCCGATGCCATGAGCGTGAATACCATGCCCTGCAAAAATCCGAACGCGCCTGTGTAGCCCCAGAAAAGGCGTGAGCGAAGCAGTAACCAATACCCTTTGAACGAGGCGCCGTCGCTGCCCGCTCCGTCGGTTTTGTTGTCTGGGGGTATTGAGTGGAAGCACAGGATCAGCATCCCCGCTCCGAGAATGGCCAACAGCGCAAAGACCGAACTGATGCCCATGAGCGGAGCCAGAAAACCGCCAACCACGGGCGCAACGACCGGGGTGAAACCCATCGCTGCGGTCAGTAGGGCAAATGCTTTAAGTGCCTCCGGTGGTGGGAGATGATCCCGGATAATGCCCCGAGCCACCACAGTGCCCACGCCGACTCCCACAGCTTGAAGGAAGCGGAGCAAGACCATCGCCTCGAGTGTCTCCGCGAAAATGAGCATGACGCTCGAAGCAACAAATCCTGCGAACCCGAGCAGCAATACGAGCCGTCTGCCGTTCCTATCCGCGACGATCCCAAAGATCGGTTGGCTAACCGCGAGCCCGATGACGTAGATGGAGAAGAGATACTGTAAGTCTGTGAGACTGCGCCCCATAGAGGCACTGAGCAAGGGTACCAGCGGTACCATGATCGAGATCCCGAAGGGTGACAGGCTACTAATGGCCGCCAAAAGCCAGCGTGAGACCATTGATGAGGAGTCTGGCAATGAGTCGCCGTATTAGCTGCCGATCACACGCAGTCCGAGCGCAGCATTGACGAAGAGGCCGAGCCAGATCACCCAAACGTAGCGGCGCACCACGCTCATGTGATCGATCATGGCGGTGTCACCGGCTTCGCTCGCTCCTTCGTTGATCATCTGCATGTAAGCCAATGCAAAAGGTTTCAGCGCAAATCGCACAGCGATACCGCAGGCGACCAACACAGCAAAAACACCTATCTTGATCGCAATCCAGCCGGGTAATCCCTCCATAAACCCGATGGCGGTCGCGCCAAGTAGCGTGAAGACCACAGCGAAACGGAGTCGCAGGTCCCACTGTGTTAAGGACGGCATGCGGTGCCCGATATCGCTGTGTATGACCAATACCAGCGCCACCCAGACTGCGACAGTGAGCCACCCAACCAGTGCGACTTCTGCAGGTAGCACCGTGGGCCAACGAAGCGCGGCCAAGTGGCACCCGGACCCCAGAATGATCGGCATCGCCAACCTCGGACCCATGTCGCATTCCATCAGAATCTTGAAGGCGGTTTGTCGTGACTCCACAGTCAGGTCACTGCGTAAAACGTGTCGGCTTGATAGATAAGTGCCGAGATCCCCGCCGAGCCAGTAGACCAGCGCTAAAACATGAATGTAGAGCAGTAGGGTATACATCAGAGCCTCTCGGTCAGTGGTTATTGTTCAAAGAGCGGTGACGGTTGTGGGTCAGCGCTAGCACGCAACACTAGGGCGTCTCCTCAATACTGAGTTCGACGAGTTCATAGTGTGTTTGCATATAGCCCTCGGCACTCGCTTTGAGCAGGAGATAGTCGTCGTCTGCTGTGCACCAAACGTCATACGGCGGGTGCTCCTCAGGAAGGTTGCCCGCTGTGCCAGTCACCTGAAAATGTCGCGCCGGAAATTGCCCCGCCGCCACCTCTATGATTTCTTCGCCGACATAGACCAGATCGAAATTGATGACGAAAAAGAGGGGGCCGGTGGCGCCGCGATGGTCGGGCGAGGTCAGGAAGACGTTCTTCAGCGAGTGCATCCCGGGACCTTGCTCCAGCGGATAGAGCCGCATGAGCAATGCATCGCCGATGATGGGATGGCTCTGCAGCCAGCCCACCTGGCCGTCGGTTTCAAGCTTCTGACTGATGCGACCATCTCTGACGTTGAAGGTTTCGCATTCGGCATGGTCTTTGGCGAACCGCATCCAGCCGGAGCCTTCGAACTGGCCGCCTACGGACAGCCGCACCGAGCAGTCAATCGGGCTCGAGTCGGCGTGCCGCAGCGCTAAACAGACGTCGCGCGTCACCTTGGGTGCGTCGTCAATTTCACAGTGAGCCAGCAGCACATCGGTACCGTCAGGTTGGCAACTCAAAGTGAAAAATTCGCGGCCACGGACCTCGCCCATGCGCTCTGGCTTGCGGCTGGTGTACTCAATCGCTCCTCGGATAAGCTTGTGTCCCATGCAGTCCCCTGTGGGTTCTGATGGCCTGATCTGCGGCGTCAGATCTGGCTATGTATTAATGATATGTTTTTATATCATGCCCATTCGCGCTCCAGCAAAACAGGAATAACAATGGAAACCAGTGACCTCACCGCGCGCCAGATTTACCAGCAAATCAAGGACAACCCGAGCCGTGCGCGCTTCGGGTTTGGCAAGAAAGCTATCCTCGTCAACGTGGATCCACAAAAGGCGTATACCCGCCCCGACCTGTTCAAAACGGCGTACGAGACCGATCCCAAGCAGCTGGACTACGTCAATCAGTTAGCGACTGCATTTCGGGGGCTGGATTGGCCGGTAGTCTGGACCTATGTGGCGTTTATGGAGTCGGGTGAGGACTGCGGTGTTTGGGGTACCCGCACCGATACGCCAGACTCTCTGCAGAACATCAAGTTTGGTTCCGAGCGTGCCGAGTTTGATGATCGCCTAGAGATCGATAAAGAGCGGGACGTCATTTACTGCAAGAAGATGCCCTCGGCATTTTTTGAGACGGCGCTTCAGTCACTCTGTGTCTGGCATCAGGTGGACACGGTGATTATTACCGGGGGTTCCACCAGTGGCTGCATCCGCGCCACGGCGGTCGATTCCCTGTCGCGAGGGTACCGCACGATCGTCCCCGAGGAGTGCGTCGCGGACAAACACGAGAGCTATCACTTTGCGAACCTCACCGACCTGGCCATTAAATATGCAGATGTACTAGGTGTGACTGAGGTGCTCGACTGGCTCTCTCAGCAGGGCTGAATATGAGTGTTAGCGCACAACACGCCGAGCTCGATCTTTACGATTACAGCGCTTACGAGGGTCGGCCAAAAATAGAGTGGCCTGATGGGGCGCGCCTCGCGTTTTGGGTGGCCCCCAATATTGAATTCTATGAACTTGACCCCCCGACCAATCCGCATCGCAAACCCTGGCCGCATCCTTACCCCCCGGTGCCCGGTTACAGCATCCGTGACTATGGCAACCGGGTCGGGCACCAGCGTCAGATGGCGGTGCTCGATAAATACGGTGTGCGCGGTTCGATCAGTTTGTCCGCCGCGCTGTGTGAACACCACCCCGAGATCATCGCGCTGTGTGCAGAGCGCGACTGGGAGTTCTTCAGCCACGGCATCTATAACACCCGCTATACCTATGGCCTCACCGAGGACGAAGAGCGCGAGATGATCGAGGATGCCATGGCAACGATTGAGCGCGCTTGCGGTCAGCGACCTGCCGGCTACTTGGCGCCGGCGCTGTCGCACTCTAACCACACCATTGATCTTTTTGCCGAAGCGGGCGGGCAATATACTTGCGATCTGTTCCACGATGACCAGCCGACTTGGGTGAAAACCCGGAGCGGCAAGCCCTTCGTGTCGATACCGTACTCGCTGGAACTCAACGACACCATTGCCTACGTGGTGCAGAAAATGGAGCCGAGGCGTTACGGCGAGATTATTCGCCGTGCGTTTGATCAGCTCTATGCCGAGGGTGCTGATAGCGGCACGGTGATGTGTATCCCGACTCACAACTATCAGGTTAGTTGCCCACATCGGTTGCGCGCCTTTGAGGAAGCGCTCGAGTACATCACGGGTCATTCCGATGTGTGGGTCACCACTGGCAGGGAGATCGCCGAGTATTCACTCTCCCACCTTCAGGAGCAGATCGGTGGCGGCGCGGAATTGCCAGCATGAGTAACGAACTGCTCGATTACCCAGCGCGCCGTTACGGCATGGACCACGATCGCTATGAGTGGTCCATGCTCCAGAACCGCAAACCGGTCACCTGGCCGGACGGCAAGCCGCTGGCGTTGTGGATCAATATCTCGGTGCAGCATTTCCCGTTATCGGGAGAGAAGCCCGTGGTTGCGCCGCCCGGTGCGCTGACAATGCCTTATCCCGATCTCCGCCATTACACGCTCAGGGACTACGGTAACCGGGTGGGTATTTATCGCCTGCTCAAGCTCATGGCTGAGTACGAGGCGAGTCCGTCTTTGGCCATTTCAGGGGCGTTGGCGGAGCGCTATCCCAAGTTGCTGGAGCGTTTGGCGCAAACCCCATATGAGTGGCTGGGACACGGCTGGAACATGCTCTGCATGCACGCCGGTGAGGTGGATGCCGGCACTGAAGCCGGCTGGATTTCAGACTCGCGCCGGGCGCTTGAGCAATTTACTGATCAGCCCATCAAGGGCTGGCTTAGCCCTGGCCGTATTCAGACAGCCAACACGCCGGAACTGTTGGTAAAAGACGGCTTCACCTATCAGTGCGACTGGGTGAACGACGAACTGCCTTACACCTTCAAAACCACCGAGGGCGACATGACCTGCCTGCCCTCGTGCCTGGAGCTCGACGATGTGTTTGTGCTGACCCAGAACCTGCACAGCGAGGACAGCTACGCGCAGCAGGTGATCGATGCTGCAGATCTATTGATCAAAGAAGGGAGAGAGCAGGGTGGTCGGTTACTGTCATTGAATCTTCACCCCTGGTTGGTGGGTCAGCCGCACCGCATTCGCACGGTGCGGGAGATTCTTGAAGCGCTGTTGCGTGAGCGGGGCGAGCAGATTTGGCACGCTTCGCCGGAGCTCGATCCTCGAAGTCGCGACGAGCTAGCGCAATCTAGATGGCCTTGGTTGCGCCAAAGAACGCGACTGAGGCAATCGTTACCCAATAGAAGTAGGCGAGTTTTTTACCGAAGGCGAGGCTCTTTTCAAGCTGGTTTTCCGCCTCTTGGTTCGGGCCTTCAGCCAGTACTCTAAACAATGTGGTCCATTCCCTCATGATAAATCGCAGCTTCAGGCCAATCATCAACGTCACGCTGTAGAGCAGGATCTTAATTGAGAACCAGTATTGCATCGGTCCGACGTTGAAAGGGCCGTGGCCCAGTAGCGAGCTGATAGAGGCGATGACCATGACGGGGATGAGCACAAATCTGACGCGCTCGTCCCACAATGTCAGCTGAATGCCGGTGTCAGTCTCTCTGTAGAAATACGCCGAGATGCAGAGCGTCAGCCACGCAGCGGCCAGTACCCACACCGCGACGAGGAAGTTGCCGCCATAGGGTTGAACCCCCCAGAGGTGGCCCATGTGTAGGCCCAGCGGCAGCAAACTGATGATGCCGATGCGCGCCAGAATATCGATGTGATACGCCGTCTGCATGTGCCGGCGCCGTTCTTCCATGGAGAGTTTACGATTGATGACGTGGGTGGAAGTGTTGAAAACGCCCCACTCACCCCCCAGCCAGTAGACCATGGCGATGATGTGTAGCCAGCGCAGCACGGCCAGTTCAGTAATGCCCATATCGTCTGCCCCCACAGAATAAAGATATATCATTATACCAAAACGTAGGCCGAAGATGGCCGAGTTTCAGCGCCACAGACCGGAACAAAAAGTGAACACTTCTGCCTGTCCAGTTTTGAATACGCTTACTTTGATATATCATTAGGCGTTATAGGATTGGCGAGTTTGTAGGGACCTTTTTATGCAGGATGTTTTTAGCCCGCATCTCATCGGCCAGGTATCAAAAGCCTCACCCACGCCGCTTTATCACCAACTATTTTCATTGATGAAGGCACGTATTCTGGATGGCACCTTGGCGCTCGGCTTGCGCCTGCCGCCTGAGGAGCAGTTGGCAGAGCTTTTCAAGGTGTCGCGCATCACGGCGAAGCGCGCCATGGATGACCTCGCTGGCGAGGGTCTGGTCGAGCGACGGCGCGGCCGGGGTACACACGTGATCTATCAGTACTCGCCCAGACCTGTTCACGCTCCATTGACCGGCATGCTTCAGGAAATCGAGAGCATGGCGCGTAATTCGTCTGCCCACATATTGGACTTCGGTATGCGCGTGCCGCCCGGCGCCATTCGCGACGACCTGCGGCTTGCAGATGGCGAGAGCGCTTTGCACCTGTTGCGAGTCCGCGAGCGGGACGGCATGAAGTTTGGTCACTACACCAGCTGGACGGCTGGTGTGGAAATGCCAACAGATCCTGCCATTTTTGAACATACCCCCCGACTGAGTTATTTCAGGGAGCAGGGCCTGGAGGTCACACATGTGGCGCAAACGCTGTCAGCTGTCTCGGCAGATGCTCCCGTCGCCAGTGCGCTGGGCGTGGCGGAGGGTGCCCCGTTGTTGAGCTTAACGCGCCGCTCCTATCGCAAAACGGGGTCAGAGAGCGAACAGATCATGGATTTTCTGATCGTGCTGTATAACCCCGAGCACTTTCAGTACTCGATGGATCTGACGCTGGATTGAGCGCTCAAAGCAGTCCGGCTTTCTTGAGGTTCTCGATGACCGCCGACTGTTGTCCCATGAAGTGGGCCCTGTCTGGTACCGTGACTTCCCCGGCCTCGTTGATCAAATTATCAGCCGGATAAAAATGCTCCGCGGCGTAGGTCGACTGAAATAACGATAGTCGCTGGCGCGCAAGCAGATTTGTCATTGCTGGCTTGGCCCGAGCCTCTCGTAACCGCTCGATATCAACCAGGCCGTGCCCTACCATCGATTCCCCCGAATAGGCCTCGGTCATTACCTGACCTTTGAAGTCGACGATCTGTGAGTGCCCTTGTGTGGAGTTTGCGGGCACTGGCGAATCGTGTATTGCCGACGTGTTGCTGGACACGACGTAACACATGTTTTCGTATGCACGCGCGGATTTGGCAATGTTCTTGGGGGTGGGGCGCGGGCTGCCGACTTCGCTTGAGGAGTGAAGCAGTACCTCAGCACCTCGTACCGCCAGCGCGCGACTCACTTCTGGATACAGGATTTCCTCGGACGCAACGCACGCGAGGCGGCCTAATGGCGTATCGGCCACAGGGAATAAGCTGTCCTCTCCATACGCCTCTAGGTATGGCGTCAGCACGTCATGGGGCGTGGGGGCAAACATTGAAATCAGGCGGCGATAGCGGAGTATCACCTCGCCTTCATCATTAATGATAAAGCTGGTTTGGAAGTACAGATCAGGGAAGTTCGGGTCTAACTCATAGACATTCCCGGACAGGTAAACGCCTCGTTCCTGGGCGATCTGCCCCATCCGCTGATACTCGGGGCCATCCATCGCAATACACGCTTTTTCCCGCCATTCGGCAATCGACTCTCCCATGGGGAAGCTGGTCAGGAAATATTCCGGTAGCACCACGAGTCGCAGTGTGTCGCCACTGAAGGTACCGATGAAACCTTTACTGCCGGCGATTAACTGATCGACACGAGCCAAGGTGTTTTGCATCGCCTCATCCACCGCGTACCTGTCGGAGAGGTGGTTAATCGCATGGCAGTCCATTTGCAACGCCAGAGCGGAATAGGGTGTCATGGTGGATTACTCCAGTGGTGTCTGTTGCAAACCATCGACCAGCATCACGCGGAAGTCTCCGGTCCCATACCGCAGGGGTTTAAGGGCCTCGTAGGCATCGCTATACCAAAAAGCCTTGGCTTGCTCAGCTGAGGGCCAACTGTGCATTACCAACCGCGTGGCACCCCAGTCGCCCTCCAGCGGCGTATGCGCTCCGCCCAGCACGAGATACTCGCCGCCATACTCCGCGACGACCGGCGGCACCGCTTTGGCATAAGCGCTAAATTTCTCCGGATCGTGGAGCACCGCTTCGACAATAATGTAGGCGGTCATGAGGTTCCCTCTGAACGGCTGTTGATTGTTTTGGCGCCCAACGCATGAACCCATGCTGCGCGGTCAGACACACGACTTGGCCTCGAGTGTTTGCTCACCGTCAGGAGAGCCCCAGCACTCCCGGATTCATTATCCCTTTGGGATCTAGCGCTGCCTTAATGCCGATGATGAGATCGCGCGCCGGGGATTTCAGAGCGGATTGATAGTGATAAGCCTTTCCCAGCTGAAGGTGGCTGGCGCCCTCGGCGGAAAACACATCAACAACTTCGCTCTTCACTTTGTATACCGCCTCCCAGGCATCAGGAACGGCTTCGAACTGATTGAGTCGAGCGAGGTGGTCCGGTTCAAGGCTGTGTTTATGTAGCGCGTTGAGCTCGTCGGGCCAAAAGAAGACAGGCTCGAGAACCGTAATCTGTTCACTGACAACTGCAATCAGGTATCCCGTTTCTATATTGAACTGCTCCAACGTCGCTCGATTTCGCTCGTAAACGGCTTCGACCGCGGCCAACACAGATTCGCCCTTCGAGTGCGGTACCAATCCGTGCACCGGTAGCCAGCGTTCGCCCTCTGCGCCGACCATGTTGTTCACCGGCCCAAATGGGTTGGCGGCAAGTATCCTTGGGATGCTGTCCGGCAATTCTTTCCCCCCTTCGGCCAAACAAATGTCACGAATCCTCATCGCCTGATGCTGGGCTTCAGCGTCCGTCCGGCCCTCGCTAATGGTGAACATGGCCCACTCGACATCATCCATGAAACGGCGGCCTGACAGCGCGATCTTTGCGCCTTGTTTGACTTTATTGATGATGCCCGTTTCTTTTTGCAAGACGCCCGACAGCTGCTGTGCGTCGGCAGCCAAGCTCGCCCGCTTCATTCTTTGATGCTGCAGGTAGGGGTCGAAACCGAAACATTCCGTGGTCAGCGATTCCCGTGAGATCTGTGACATCGCGCGGAGCATGGGTCCAGACGCTTCGAAGGCAAAGCTGGTGTAGCCTTTGGCACCGGCGAGCGGCACAAGCGGCAGTGTCGCCCGCACTTTGATACCCAAGGCACCGCAGTCACCCAAGAACAGGCCGGTAAGATCGGGGCCGAAGTGCCGCATAAAAGGCGGTGCATGCTCTTGGCTTGCAGAGCCTGTTTCGATGAGCTCGCCCTTGCCGTTGACAACGCTGACTGACAACACATTATCGGCGGCAGTGCCGCTTTGGCCGCTGCCCCAAAATATGCAGTTCTGTGACAAGCCACCTCCCACTGTGGCAAATCGACCGGAGAGCGTTCCCCAGAAGGGGGTCCGAACGCCCAAGGGTGTCAGGTGCTCATGGAGTTTTTGCCAGCTGCAACCGACCTCAACCGTCACGTAGCGGTCCTCTAGGTTGACTTCGACGATCTCATTCATCCGGGCCATATCAACCAATACGCTCTCTGGTGCAGACGCCAAATAGCCGCTGGTGTAGCTCATGCCACCGCCGCGTGTCACGATCGGCGTGCCTCGCTCCAGGCACACGCGAACCAGCGCCTGAACTTCCTGAGCGTCCCGGGGTCTGACAATGGCACAAACGGGCGGGCCTACGGTGAAGACGTCCTGAGAATAGAGCGCGATCTGCTGCGGATCCGTGTCGACGATTTCCGCGGGAAGTGATTGTGTGATGTTAGATACCACAGCGTTCATTTAGCGCCTCCTGACCCAGCGTCTGGGCTTTTATTCTCCAAGGGTAACAGAGGTTTGGCCAGACCTCCTGACAGGCTCCGCTGGTAGCTGTGAAGAGGCCGACCTCAGCGGGGGCTTGCCCGCCAGCATATTTTCGCGTGGCTGAAGTGCCCAGCACCTTCTGGGTATTTTGCGATCCGCCACTGGAAGCTTTGCCCTGCGATGGCGTTATGATGATGAAGGGCGTTGCAGCGAAAGGGTAATACAGTGCGGGAGAAAGGTTTTTCACACATTGTGATGCACACGGCTAACCCAACGCAGTTGGAGGGATTTTTCAGCGCATTGGGATGGCAGATTGAGAAAATGCCGATTAATGAGGACGCGGCCGAGTTTTGGGGTGTGCGGGCGGCGCTTGAAGCGAGCGCTTGTGTGGCGCCTACCCAGTCCTGCGAAGTGCTGCTGTTGCCTGTGTCAGGAGCGACCTCCCCGTTGCGCCCACTGGATTGTCCTGTCACCACGCCGGGTGGCCTCTTTGATGTGAATATGCGGACCTGGGACAGCGACTGGGCGCGCGATTTTCTGCAGCAGCATGGTTGGCGAGAGCTGGTGCCCGCCGTCGCTTGGCAGTTTGGTGACGTCCAAACCAGCGAGGGTCTCTACATTCAGGACGACGGTATTGTGGTGGCTGTCATGCAGCGCCTGCATCCCCCGTTGGAGGGTATCGAATTCGACCGTATGAGCGACATTTTCAACTCGACGCAAATGGTCCGTGACGTGGAGCAGACGCTGGCATTTCTGCAGTTACTGGGTTTTGAGCGATTCGTTCACCATGCCGGTCCGCTTCCTGGAGATGGGCCAAAGGTGTTGCAACTTGAGCATCATCCTGCCGAAAGTAGCAACATTCACCTGAGTATCGCGCACCCCGAAGCCACGATGTCCGGTTCCATCGAACTGATTGATGTGCCACAACACCCGCTGCCGGTCTTGGAGGTGCCTCCTGTGGGCGGGCGCGGACTGCGCGCGATTTGTATTCCTTGCGACGACGTCGAGGCCACTTTTAGGGAGATCGACAACAGCGAGTGGGCCGTAAACGTCTGCCAACCGCTTCGAAACCGGCAGCTACCGGGCAGGTTGGGTGGCCAAAGTTTGTCAGTGATGGCCCCCGACGGCGGGCGGCTGGATCTCTATCAACGTTAATGGGATGAAGCCGCTATGTTGAAATCGATTCTGATGGTGTGGGTTTTGGCACAAAATCTGGCTGCCACCGAGCAGGCATACCACGATTACCTTGGATATGTGCCTGTGGATGAAGGGGTGATGTCTGCAGATTTGGCGGGGGCGATTGCACGTCCTCACCTGACCGGTAAGCCCTATGTCACATTGATGCCACCGACCGGCCCTCAGGTCGGCATTCGGATCGTTCAGGGAGGGCAAGCTGGATATCGACCCATGCAGAGAGTGGGCTGGAGCGCCATAGAGCTGCTGGTTAAGGATCCGGTGGCACTGAAAGGGGCCTTGGACGGTTCCGCATTTGACCACTTGCAGGGCCCTGACTTTTTGACGGACGAACAGAACATCTTGGCTATGCAGGTTAGCGGGCCGAATCGGGAGCTGTTTTACCTGACTCACATGATCGATCCCTCGAAGTCGTTTCTTCAGCCCGCGCCGAGTCCGGCCTCGGTCGGTCACACCTTCATCATGGTCATGGGAAGTCAGGATATCGGTGCGAGCTTGGCTTTTTGGCGCCAATACTTTGATAACAAACTTGTTGGACCGATTCCTTATCGAATTGGTGTGTTGTCCTCTGCTTATGACTTGCCGCTGGAGACGGAGCATCCGCTAGCTTTAATTTCCATGGCCGATGGGTACGGTATCGAGATCGACCAGTACCCTTCCACGGCCTCCTCTATGCCCGCACCCCAAGGTGAGCAGGGTGGTGTGATCCTGGTCAGCCTTGAGGTCGATCCGACCCAGTTGAAGGCACCGCTTCCCTGGACCTTGCCCTATCGTGATGCACAGGGTGTTGTGCGTGGCGGCGTGCTGACGCTGCCGTCGGGTGCGCCAATAGAGGTGAGCTTTACCGCGCCTATGTCGCCCGCGCTGAACAATTAAGCTGACGGTTGGTTTAAGATCGATGTGTCGGGTGCTGTAAGAGACGGCGCCGTGGGGGATGGGTAGGTTCACAGTGGCCACCACACTGTTTGACAAGCTATGGCAGGAGCATGAGGTGATGACGCTTTCAGAGCGCCAATCCCTGCTCTATATCGACCGTATTTTTTTGCATGAACGCACGGGCAGCGTGGCACTCAACGGCTTGCTTGAGCGCGACCGATCAGTCCGCCGTCGTGAGCATGCCTTCTGCACCATGGACCACATTGTTGATACGCGGCCGGGCAGAGGGGACGAGACGCTGATGCCCAGCGGTCGGGACTTTATTGTCGCGACCCGGCATGCAGCGCATGAGACGGGTATTCAGCTGTTTGATATCGCCGACGCTGATCAGGGCATCGTTCATGTGATCTCTCCCGAGTTGGGTATTGCCTTGCCCGGCCTTACGCTTGTGTGTCCCGATAGCCATACGTGCACCTTAGGGGGGTTGGGTGCGCTCGCATGGGGCGTGGGCTCGACCGAGGCAGAGCATGCGCTCGCGACCAGCACGCTGCGCGTCACTCGCCCCCAAACGATGCGCGTAACCTATACCGGTGAGCTGGCGTCAGGAGTTACTGCCAAGGATCTCATCCTGTTCACGATCCGAGAGCTCTCTGCAGCGGGTGGTGCAGGGTACGCCATCGAGTTCGCCGGCTCCGCAGTGGAAGCCCTGTCAGTGGAGGCGCGTTTGACGCTGTGCAACATGACGACCGAATTGTCGGCTTTTACCGGGCTGATCGCGCCCGATCAAAAAGTACTCGAATACTGCATGGGCCGCCGTTACGCACCGCAGGATGCCGTATGGGAACACGCGAGCGGTTACTGGCAGTCATTACGGAGTGATGAGGGCGCCAATTTTGATTGCGAGCAGCTGATGGATATCGACTCACTCAAGCCGCAATTGAGCTGGGGTACCAGCCCGCAGCACTGTATAGACTGGAACGGAACGATACCGCAGCCGGCTGATGCTAGCGATGAAGATCAGGCGACTGCGTGGTCACGGGCACAGCGGTATATGGAGGTTCGCGGCGGCAGCCGATTGGCCGATTACCCCATTGATGCAGCATTCATTGGGTCCTGCACGAATAGCCGGTTATCCGATTTGCGCGACGCAGCAGCTTATCTTCAGCGAACTGGATCTCGGGTCGCCAAGGGGGTCAAGGCACTCTGCGTACCGGGCAGCGGGCAAGTTAAGCGTGCCGCCGAAGCGGAAGGCTTGCACGAGGTTTTTCTGCATGCGGGTTTCGAGTGGCGCGAACCCGGGTGTTCCATGTGTTTTTTTGCGGGGGGCGAGAGTTTGGGTGACGGTGTCCGAGTGATTTCGACGACCAACCGGAATTTTGAGGGCCGGCAAGGCCTGCGAGTAAAAACACATATCGCGAGCCCGTTGACCACCGTGGCGAGTGCCTGTGCCGGCTACCTGACCGCAGATACCCCGCTGTGATGCCTTTTACCCGACATACCGGTGTGGCGGCTCCGCTCGTGCGACCTAACATTGACACCGATACCATCATTCCTTCCCGAGAAATGCGCACGGTGTCCAGATCAGGCCTCGCCGCCGGGCTATTTGCTCCGTGGCGATACAGTGATCCCGATACGAGAACGGAGAATCCGCACTTTGTATTGAACCAGGGCGCGTTTAGGCAGGCATCTATTTTGCTGGCGGGCGCAAACTTCGGCTGTGGCTCTTCACGGGAACACGCGGTCTGGGCGCTAGTCGAGAGCGGATTTCGAGTCATCATTGCGCCGTCCTTCGCGACTATTTTTAGAAACAACGCGCAACGCAATGGGCTTCTGACGATCGAGCTCGACGGTGACGATATTGAAAGGCTTGTTCAGTGGGTTAGTGACGACCCTGAGACGTGCCCGTTGAGCGTTGATCTTGAAGCATGCACGGTAAGACATGATCCCGAGCAGCAGGTCGTCGAATTTTCAATTGAGCCGGTGGCTCGTGAAATGCTCCTCAGCGGTCTTGACGAAATTGGTATGACCGAGCAGTCACTGCATCACATCGATGCATTCGAAGCGCAGGACCGGGTGAAGCGGCCGTGGGTTTATCTCGGTCAGGCTTAGCTGCCGACTGCTCCCGTCGCAGCTAGACGGTCAATATCATCGTCGCTGAACCCTAGCTCTCTCAATACCTCTGAACTATGCGCTCCGGCTCTTGGCAGATCTCGGTGTAGCGGTGGTTTTTTGTCTCCAAATTCGACGGGCAAGCGTGGCAGGGTGGTTTGCAGACCTGCGTGGTCACCGTCGGTCAGATGGATCGGCAGCAAACCACCTGAAGCGGTCAGGTGGGGGTCTTCAAACAGATCTCCGGGTGTGTTGATTGGCGAGAAAGGCAGCCCTGCTCGGTCGAGGCGCTCGCTCAGTGAGGCGAGTGTCATCGGCGCGAATAGCTCACGGATCGCAGGTAACAGGCGATCGCGCTCCGCCACGCGGCCCGCGTTGCCGGATAGCGACTCGTCTGCCGCCCAATCGGCGAGTGAAAACTCCGCGCAGAAACGTTGCCAGAGTGTATCGCTGACAATGCCGACAAACAGTCGCTCTCCAGAGTTCAGTTCGAAAATATCGTATACCGCCCAGGCAGACTGCCTCACGGACATGGGTGGGGGTGCCTCGCCGCTGACTGCTTGCTGAGCCATATGTTGGCCGACCAGAAACGCGGTGGTCTCAAAGAGTGCGCTGGTCACGTGGCTGCCTCGCCCTGTCTCACGGCGTTGGTGCAGCGCGGACAGAATGGCAATCACACCGAACATGCCGCCAGTAATGTCGATGACCGAAGAGCCCGCCCGAAGCGGCCTGTCCGGAAGGCCCGTCATGTAGGCGAGTCCACCCATCATTTGGGTCACTTCATCCAGAGCCACCCGATTCTCATAGGGCCCTGACAGAAAGCCCTTGAGTGAACAGTAGATCAGGCCGGGGTTAGCAGGCGCCAGTGATTCGTAATCCAGGCCAAGCTTGGCCATTGTGCCGGTACGGAAATTCTCCAAAACGATATCGGCGGACTGAATCAGCTTGAGTGCCACGTTTCGACCTTCGGGGTGCTTGAGATCGAGCGTCATCGAGCGTTTGTTGCGGTTATACATAGGGAAGTAGCCGGCTCCCGACCCTTTGAGCCGGCGCGTGTTGTCCCCTTTTAATGGTTCTACTTTAATGACATCAGCGCCGAGATCACCCAGAATCACGCCCGCGGTTGGGCCCATGACCATGTGTGTGAACTCGATGACCTTAATACCCCGCAGCGGTGCCAACTGCTCCTCTGCCCCCCGGGACCCCGTCATTACTACCTCTCCGATCGATTTGTTATGATGTTATATCATTAAGCTGTTTCCGGTAGCAAAACCATCCATGCCCAATGATGCTGACAATACAGTCGTCATTTTAGCTGGCCGCCCTAACGGGCTGCCCACAGTCAATGACTTCGAAGTGGCGTGTCGTCCTCTGGGTTCCCGGGCGCCGGGGTTCATTCGGTGCAAGACGCTGTATCTATCGCTCGACCCCTACATGCGTTCAGTAATCGCCGGCAACCATATGGGACACGGTGTCGATCCCGGCGACGTGATCGCCGGGGAGGCGGTTGCCCGCATTTGTGAAAGTGACGATCCGCAGTGGCCGGTTGGATCTTTGGTCCGTTGTCACAGTGGTTGGCAAGTGTTCAGTGATCAACTCCCGGAGGCGCTTGCGCGCGTGCCACAGGCACTGAGTAGACCCTCGTTGGCGCTGTCGATACTGGGTATGCCTGGCCTGACCGCCTGGGCTGGCATGGTAGATCTCGCAAAGGTTAGGCAGGGAGATGTGGTTGTCATACCCGCTGCGGTGGGAGGAGTCGGTGCCATGGCGGCTCAGTTGGCGAAGCGTGCCGGTGCCACGACGGTCGCCATCACCAGCGGCAACGATAAGCGCCGCATCGCGCTTGAGACGCTTGGTTACGATCACTGCATCGATCGTATCGATGAGGATCTTGAGCAGGCACTGAAACAAGCCGCGCCCGATGGCGTATCGGTGTACTTCGATCTGGTTGGCGATCCCACTTTGACCACGGTGGCCCAACAGCTTTCGATCGGCGGTCGTGTCGTGTTGTGTGGCTTGATCAAAGATTACAACGGCGATCATAAAACGACAGGTCCCCATCCCGGGCTGTGGATCACCAAGCGCGCCACCGTCAGCGGTTTGGTGGTGTATGACTATGAGCCGCAGCGGGCCGCCTTTGAAGCGGAGTTCGTTCCTTTGGCAGAGTCCGGAGAATTGGTGGCAAACGAACAAATCTATGAAGGCCTTGCGGCGGCGCCGGAGGCTTTTTGTCAATTGATGCGCGGACAGAATCACGGCAAGGTGGTGGTTCGCGTCGGAGAGTGAACCCAAAGTTGCGTCGCTCATCCGAGGAGGTGGTATGAGACACATTACGATCAGCGAGGTCGGCCCGCGGGACGGTTTACAAAGCGTCGAGACGATATTATCGACCGAGGGTAAGCTCGCCTGGATTGAGATGGAGTACGGTGCCGGCGTCAGAGAAATCGAAGTTGGGTCGTTCGTGTCACCAAAATTGTTACCCCAGATGGCGGATACAGCCGATGTTGTCCGGGGGGCGCGATCTCACCCGGATCTGGTTGTTGCTGTCCTCGTGCCGAATTTGCGGGGCTGTGAAGCGGCGGTTGAGGCTGGCGCGCACAAGGTCTCCATACCCTTGTCGCTAAGCGAAGCACACAGCCTAAAGAACGTACGTCGTAATCATGCACAGATGCTTGACGAGATTGCACGGTGCCAAGCACTGGTCGAGCAGGTGGACGAGAGTGATCGGCCAAATTTTGAGGTCGGCTTGTCTACCGCGTTCGGATGCACGATTGAAGGTGTTGTGGATGAGTCCTTTGTCATCGATATGGCGGAGCGTGTGCTCGATCTGGGCGTGGCCGAAGTGGGCTTGTCAGACACGACAGGTATGGGCAACCCGGCGCAGCTCGAGAGATTGGTTACCGGTATATGGCAGCGATGTGGGGAGTCGGCGCTCACGGGGGTCCACCTGCACAACACGCGAGGACAGGGTCTTGCCAATGCCCTGAAAGCGGTAGAGCTCGGTATCACCACTCTGGACAGCTCGCTGGGAGGTTTGGGTGGTTGCCCCTTCGCACCCGGAGCGAGTGGCAACATTGTCACCGAGGATCTGGTGTTCATGCTGGAGTCGATGGGCTTCTCAACGGGCATTGATCTCGGCAAGCTGCTCTCCGTGCGAGAACAGGTTGCGACCCTGCTCCCGGAGGAGGAGTGGTTTGGTTTTACGTCCGCGGCGGGCGTTCCTAAAAACTTTAATGCCATCCCATTGAGGGAAGCCAGCTAACATGACGGCTTCGATGCTGCCAGTGCGGAACCCCCGGACGGGCGAGATCGACTATCACATTCCCGAAACGTCAGAGCAGGACGTTGCGGCACTGTCACAGATGCTTCGGCAGGCGCAGACCGATTGGTTTGCTTTGGGCGCCGAGGGTCGCGCCGTATGCCTGAATCGTTTTGCCGATGCCGTAGCGTCAGAGCTGGTTCCACTTGCGGAAGCGCTCGATTTAGATACTGGCCGAACGACGTTCGCGAAGTTCGAAGCGGCTAAATCGATCGAGCTGATTCGAATGTGGGCGCAGAAGTCAGGACCCATTCTGGAAGCGATGAGCGGCTCAGGTGCTTCTGAGCAAGTACCCTCTGTGCACTTTGAGCACCGCTTGATTCCTTATCAGATGGTCGCAGTCATCAGTCCCTGGAATGTCCCATTATTGCTCGCCATGATTGACAGTCTGGCTGCGCTTTCTGCTGGTTGCGCCGTGCTGTTGAAACCCTCCGAGGTGACTCCCCGTTTTATCGAACCGCTGCAGCGTGCGCTGAATCAGGTCCCCGAACTTGCCGCGGTGTTGCGCATCGTCACGGGTGGGCCCGAAACTGGGAAGGCGATGATCGAGAGGGCGGATGCCGTCTGCTTCACGGGTAGCGTGCGTACGGGTCGTCAGGTGAGTCAACAGGCAGCGGCCTGTTTCATCCCCGCGTTTCTGGAGTTGGGGGGCAAGGATCCCGCGATCGTGCTGCCCGATGCCGATATCCCGCTCGCGGCACGCGCGATCGTGCGCAGCGCCATTGGAATGACTGGGCAGGCCTGCCAATCGTTGGAGCGTATTTACTGTCACGAGAGCATCGCCGAGGCTTTTACACAAGAACTAATGAACCAACTGGGTGCGCTCACGCTGACTTGCAGCGAGGACGGCACTGGCGACATAGCACCGCTGATCTTTGCAAAACAGCTAGAGACGATTCAGGCGCAAGTCGATGACGCGCTATCCAAGGGGGCGACCTGTCTGTTGGGCGGAGCGGCGGTGGAGGCCGGTGGGATCTGGTACCCGCCTACGCTGTTAAAGGACGTCAACCACGACATGCTGATTATGCAGGAAGAGACTTTTGGTCCGGTGATTCCCGTGGTGACCTTTGACGACATTGAGCAAGCCATTGCATTGGCTAACGACTCAAAGTTTGGGTTATCTGCCGCAGTGTTTTCCGGTGAACGGAGTGCGGCTCTGGCCGTGGCAGAGCGATTACAGGTCGGTGCGGTCAGCGTCAATGATGCGTCCCTGACGGGAGTCGTCAACGACGTGGAGAAAAACAGTTTCCGTTTTTCCGGAATGGGTGGATCGCGCATGGGGCCGGCCGGACTCACGCGGTTTTTGCGCAAGCGCGCGCTATTGATTCAAACGGGGGAGCCAATGCCCGTTCAACTTTTCTCGGATACGCTACAGGAGTCTGAAGCATGACAATGGTTTGGGTTGATTTGAAGCCGGGTGAGGGGGGGTGTCAGCCTATCCTCGACTTTCTGACAGAGATTCTGCCCGATACACGCGGGTTTGACGGGTGTCAGGGGCTCAAGGTCTATATCGAGGGTGATGGCGATGCGGTCGTTTTCATAGAGTACTGGGATAGCGCTGAACATTATCAGCGCTACTTGAATTGGCGAACCGAAACCGGGGTGCTTGATCGTCTCGTAGAGATGCTGGCTGCCCCCCCAGTGATTCGTATTGCTGAGGATTCAGGAGTCTAAGTGGCTCTCAGTCGTCGTGCTGGCAGCCTTGCCTGTCTGATACTAGGCGTGCTCGGCGTCATCACCGGCCTGCAGGTCGCGCCTGCGGTTGCACAGTCGTTGACCGACTGCGACTTGGAAGTGGCTCACCCTTCAGATCCTGATCGCATGGGTCCGGGAGTACCCTCGTCTGAGGTGAATACCGAGCGCGCGATGGCGGCATGTCGCGCTGACCTAAAACGTGACCCGAGTAACGCCCGGCTTCAGTATCAGCTGGCTCGCGCCATTGTGTATCACGCGGATCGGCGCGGAACCTCATACGAAGAAGGCATGCAGTACCTCGCTGAATCTGCAGCGGCAGGTCATACTCAGGCAATGTTCGTGTACGGATTGATGTTGAAGCGTGAGGGCCAATCATGTGATGCGTTGCCATGGACCCGCGGCGCAGCCGAGGCGGGACTGAAGTCGGCCCGCTTGACCTATGTCGATGACGCAATGAGCGGTGAGTGGTCGACCTGCGGCGAGGTCTTCTCTAGCGACGTGATGTTGGGGTTCCTCGATGGAGCAGCCGAGCAGGTCAGCGGCTACTACGAGACAATGTTGCTTGCCGCCTTGCGGCGCGAGGTCGAGGCTTTCACGAACTCGCAACGCTAGCCATATCTTACGAAACGTAGCCGTATAGAACGCCGCCAATTTTTCGAAGTTGGATTTCCTCAGCACCTTCGGTGATGCGGTAGCGCCGGTGATGTCGGTAGATGTGTTCAAAAGGTTTGTGCCGTGAGTAACCCATGCCGCCATGGAATTGCATCGCCGTGTCGGCTGCATTGCACACCAGACGGTTAGCGCGGTAATTACACATCGAGACTTTATCCGTCAGTTTTTTTGCGACATCCACTTTGTCCATCTGATCCATTTGCGCCGCGGTCTTATAGATCAACAAGCGAAGCATCTCGGCTTCGGTTTGTAGCTCGACCAGCGGGAATTGAATGCCTTGGTTGGTCGAGAGCGGCTCGCCAAAGGGGGCCCGCTCTTTCGTATAGGCGAAGGTTTCATCAAGACAATATTGAGCGGCGCCCAGCGATGAGGCGGCTTGTCGGATGCGGCTTTCATGCACAAAGTGCATAGCCACCTTAAGGCCTTGGTCAACATCACCCATGACATCTTCATCCGGAACAAATACATCCGTGAAGGTGCAGTGAGGATGGTCTGTGGGCATGTTGAAGGTCCACAGGTAATCGCCGATCTCAAATCCTTCCGCCTGTGTGGAGGTCACGAAACAGCCGATGCCTTTGGGGCTTCCGTCGTTTCCAGAGTGGCGCGCAAAAACGAGCACATGGCTCGCTTTGTGCAGTCCCGTCGTCCACATCTTCTCACCATTGAGTAACCAGCCGCTGACGCCGCCGCGAGTCGCACGTTCAGCGCGGGTTTCCATCCAGGTGGCATCGGAGCCGTGGGCGGCCTCGGTTAAACCAAAGCACCAGCCCAGCTCGCCCTTTAAAAGCGGCTCCATCCAGCGCTGTTTCTGATCTGCGGTACCGAAGTCGCGGAGCATCATGGGCGTCATCAAATTGCCCACAATCGACGATTCATTCTGTAGGTCGTTGTGCAGCCCAAGGCCCTTGCTGGCGAGGTGTTCCCGGATACGCGCCATCCCGAGATTGGTGCCGTTTTGGCCCCCGAACTCCTCCGGCAGCGCGTATCGGAAGTGACCTGCTGCGTCCGCCCTGCGGCGCATTTCTTGGAGCAATGCTTCCCAGTCTTCGCGGGGCAAGCCCTCCTCGATCCCAGTCCGTGCGCGCATGCTCCCGCCGATGATCAAAAAAGCGGATGTTGTCGTCCTGCGCCTCGAGCGGCTTGATCTCTCTCTCGATGAAGTTATCGAGCACCACAAGGTAGTCCTCGATAGACTGCGGTATGTCAAAGAGAAAAGAGTCGGTCATCCGTACCTCGCTCGTGCCGTTCAACGCACTGACTACATATCGTAAGGGTTTTTATTGAGTAGGTGTCATGGGCCTGTTGATATGGCGTCTCTGACCGCACTCATCGACCCTTTGTTCGTCATTCAGCGCCACCTCGCCTCGGCTACCGCTCGAGAGGCATAGCGAGGATTATTGATAGCCGTGACCAGAAGCTGCCGTGCTCTAAGATAGTCAACGAAGTCGGGGTCAACGGGAATAGCTCTTGCGGCAAGGGCACGTGCTAACTGTTGCGGGATGTCTTCAGTCGATTCTTGATCTGGGAGCCATCGTTCCGCGGCTTCGCGATCCAGTGCCTGCAAGGCAGGGCCCAATGCGTGCTCGCGCTCGATAATGCCTAGCACATTCGCCGCCACACGCGTGTTGAATTGATCTCGCCCCGATACGGCGGGCAGGACACTGTCCATTAAGAACCCTTTCACGGCGCCGAGGAGCTCAGCTGATGTCACGTCAGATTGAGTGGACTGTTCAGACTCGTTCGTCATGCGTCTTCCCACTCCTCAATAAGCAATAAGATATCGAGCTCCGCCTCAGAGCGACGGCGCGCGACCGCCGCCCGTTCCACGTCGCCATTGCCGCTGTGCCACAGTGCTCCCATGGTTTGGCACACCAAACCCCAGCTGAGCGCTGCGAAGATCTCCCAATAGCGAATGGTGTTGAGCTCGGGTGTCCAACCCGCCACTGACGCGTAGCCCGCGATCAGATCCTCGTATTGGCCAAACCCGCCAACGGGTTTATCCAAATGACCGAATCGCCACACGTTCGCACAGAGGTATCCGAGATCTTCTTCTGCCGGGCCCTGATGCGTGAGCTCCCAGTCAAGTACCCCGGCCAAGCCATTCTCATCGATCAGTAGATTTCCCGTTCGAAAATCGCCGTGCAGGAGCACACAGGGTGCGTTGGCGGGTGCGTGATCGATTAGCCAATTGAGACCGAACTGCATCACCGGTGAAATATCGCCGAAGGCATGCAAACGCTTTTGCGCCGCCGCGAAGCGCTTTTCCAGTGTTGTAGGGCCAATGTTTTGGGGCAGTTTCGCGCAATCGATCGCATGGATGCCTGCCAGTGCTTCCCCGCATTGAAAGGCAAGGTTGGCGCGAGCTGTTTCAAAGACGTCATCCGTGAGCCATCGCTGCGGGATGCTTTCACCCGAGATAAACCCCATCACAAAGGCCTCACCAATCGGATGGTCCTCATCGAAGACCGCATGGATCGTGGGCACAGGCACTGCCGTGGACGCTGCCAAGCGGATCACCTCAGCCTCATCGGTCAGTGGCAATCCGAGGATACTGCCCTCCAGATCCGCCACCGAGTCTTGAGAGAAGGGTCGGCGCCTGAGTATCAGTGGTGTATCACCCCACTTGAGACGCCAGGTCTCATTGTTGGCGCCGCCTGAAAGACGGTTCAGCTCGGATACCTCTTCACCCGGCAGCGATCCTGCCAGGAGGGTTTTCAGGTTCTTGTTCAGATGCTGAGCGAGCGAATCGGGTGTCATTACAGCTTGTTACCGGTTGCGGTGGTTATGCTCATGCGGTGATCAGCCTTTTTCAATTTGGAATGTCAGGCCGGCATGAGCCTCAAGCCGTTCAATGAGCGCGTCGCCCATGGCTGCTGCGGGCGTCCAAAGGCCGCCGGAAGCGAGGTTCGGATTATGAAGCAGGCACATAGCCGCCTCGGCCAACATTTTGGAGGTCGACCCATAACCGGGGTCGCGGTCACCTTGCACGCTGCTGATCATCAATTCGCCGTCGGTCGATTCACCAGCGAAGATCGCATCATAGTTGCCGTTTTCGCGTTCGGTTTTACTGGGGCCTTCGCCCGGCTGCAGATCACTTTTTGCGACTGAATCATCCTTCGCGACAAATTCGGCTGTGGCTTTGCCCTGATCGCCGTCGCCGGTCAGGAGCATCTCGTCGTAGCAGAAGTTTTCTCCGTAGCGATGACCCAGCAAGAAATTCGAGCGGTGAATATTCTTGGTATTGATCGGTGCCATGATGAAAGGCGCGCTCCAGCTCTTGAGTTCTTCATCGTACTGGGGGGCCGCACCCGCGGGTTGCTCGGGACCGGTAAACCCCTCGGTGAGGGCGAATGGATTGGTCAATACCTGAATAATCGCCGGGTTGGCTTTGGCCGATGCCATGGTGGCGCGCATCGAGGCAATCGTGCCGCCGGAAAACGTGCCGTTCATTGCGCGGACACGGCCCTTTACCGTGGCGATGGGCTGGCCCGTTTTGCTAATGGCGTGTTGTTGCAACAGGTACACCCCCAAATCAAACGGGATGGAATCGAAACCACAGCTGTGAACGATTCGTGCCCCGACGCTTTCGCGGCCTCGCTGTATTGTGCAATCGTCTCGTGCATCCAGCTGGGCTCGCCGGTCAGATCGACATAGTCGGTGCCGAGTTCGGCGCACTGTTTTACGAGTTCGTTGCCATAAAGTTGATAGGGGCCCACTGTGGTGATGACGACTTTGCAGGCATCCACCATGGCTATGACCGACTCAGGATCGTCGACGTCGACTTCGAGTAATGCGACTGAGTCACTAACACCCATCTCACTGCGAACAGCGGCGAGTTTCTCCAGCGACCTGCCCGCCATGGCCCAGCGCAAGTCGGTGTCGCCATATTCCGCTTGGAGGTATTCAGCGACCAGTCGTCCGGTATAGCCCGAGGCGCCGAATACAACAATATCGAAAGATTTTTCTGAGGCGGTCATAACAGACGTGACTCCCGAGTGCAGATCAAATTAGGTTGGCAAGGGTAACCTGTCACATGGCGCGCAGGAACCGGTTACGGTTATCCCGGCCCGACGATCTCCGGCAGGGCGTCACCGGAGGTCAGGGTAGCGAGTCCCTTTTTATACGCCCTGACACGCTCCCTTTCACTCGTCGCGTGTCTCTGCCTATTATCGTGGGATGAGTCATGAGGACCTAACCCACCGGGCGATAGAAACGCTGCTGGCTGCGATCGAGTCGCGCGACCTGCGCAAGGTCGAGCGCGCGCTCCACCCCGACATCGTTTGGCAAAACGTACCCCACCCGCCTTCAGTGGGTCGCGATGCTGTGATGCAGCTACTCGCCAGCATTATTTGCTGGTCGGATAAGGTTCAGTGGGACATTTTGTCCTCCTCGGTGAGTGGCGACACGGGATGGTACGAACGCCTCGACCGCTTCTGGATCGACGGTAAGGAGTTCGCCGTGTCCTGTAACGGCGTCTTTAAAGTTGATCTCGCGACGTCGACGGTTTGTGCGCTGAAAGACTATGTGGACCTAGGTGAGTGGCGGAATCGGGTTGCGCCTGTGATGACCCGCTTGGCCAATCGGTCGCCCGCGGACATTGTTGCTCACCACATCGAAGCAGTGCAGAGCATGGACTCGATTGCGATGGCTGCGGACTACGCTCTGGGCGCCGTGCTGGAGCGGGGTGGTGCGCGTTATAAGGGATGGGCAGCCATTGCTGATTACTTTGATACCGTACCCGGGCGCTTAGCGGGGCGAGCCATCTCCTTCGAGTCGATGGAAGCCTTGGGCGCTGATCAGGCTCGCGTCGTGTGGCATCTGTCAGGAGCTGGCAATACGCCTTTGACGGGAACGGATACCTTCACTGTAGCGGCAGGTCGTATCACTCATCAGCTGGTCGAACTGAGCGGCGGGGATTTCTAAAGACCCCACAGGCAGCATTGATCAGTGTGGTCGCCCTGCTCGGCGAGAAAAAGAGACAAACATCCGATGTGATGCGTCTGCACACTTTCCCTCCGGTCCTGTCAGCCGCTCCCACCGGTTACTGCGTCGCTGCCCACTCTGCCAGATTGTCTTTCAGGATATCGAGGGGCATCGCGCCATTCATCAGGACCGCCTCGTGGAACTCTCGCAAATCAAAGCGCTCGCCCAATGCCTCTTCGGTGTCTTGACGCATGTCCAAGAGCGCCAGCTGTCCTGTTTTGTATGCGGTGGCCTGGCCGGGCCACACCACATAACGCTCAATTTCCCGCGTGACTTCCTCGGTCGTCATGCCGGTCTTAGAGATCATGTACTCGATAGCGTCTTCCCGGCTCCACTTTTTGGCATGCATACCGGTATCGACCACCAGCCTGACGGCTCGGAACATTTCGGCTTGCAAGCGACCTAGATCACCCAGTGGGTCGTCGTCGTAAAGGCCCATGTCGGTCTTGGCAATCCGCTCGGAGTAAAGCGCCCAGCCCTCAGAAAATGCGTTGAACGGTGACAGTCTCCGCAACAACGGCACACCCTCGATAAGTTGTGAGGTTGAGATCTGAAAGTGGTGTCCCGGAGACCCCTCGTGGATCATCAGTGTTGGCAACGTCCAACGTGGATTGTCCGCTGTATCCTTTTGATTGATGTAAAACCGTCCGGGGCGCGAGCCGTCTAGCGCTGGGCCATTGTAATAACCTCCGGGGGAGGAATCCTGCGAGTACTCGGGTACGCGCACAATTTCCAAAGGCTGCGGTGGGATCGTGATGAAGTAATCAGCTGCGATAGCCATAACCTTCTGATCGAAATCCTCAAGGTAGGCGATCATCTCGGCCCGGCCCTCGTCAGTGTTTGGGAACTGGTGCGCAGGGTCTTCCATGACCGATCTAACGCGTTCGGCAAAAGAAGCGCCGGTAATACCCTGGCTGTCGAGGATGTCGAGCATTTCCCCTTCGATTCGGTCCACTTCCGCCAGCCCGGTATCGTGAATATCCTCGGGTGAGTATTGGGTGGTGGTGTTGGATCTGAGATTGGCGGCGTAGATCGCCTCACCATTCGGCAGTCGCCAGATACCGGCGTCATGCGTGGCCTCAGGCAGCATTGATTCGAACAGCGTAATCATGGCTCTGTAACCCGGGATCACCTCCGCCGAGACCAGCTCGGTGGCCTGTCCGACAAGTTGATGAGCGGTCTGATCGTCGACATCCTCCAGTGACTCCAGTTTTGGCTTCAGTGTGGTGACCAGCGGGTTCTGTTCTGCACCACCCTCAATAAATTTGTTCATCCCGACGAGCGCTTTTTCGATCACAAAGTCGGGAGGTATCACGCCATTGGCGCGGTCGTCGATCACGCGCTCATGGGTCTCTCTTAAAACGCGGCCGAATTCCGCCAATCTGGATAGATAGCGCCGAACACTTTTCTCATTTTTGATGACATGGGTATCGGTTAGAAACTGGGGCAGATTGACTGTGACGCCAGAGATTTGGTTGACTCGGTAACCGCTGTATCGCAACTCTGCCTGGCGCAATAGGTCGTCGAAGAACCAGGCGGCAATTTTCCAGGTCAGGAGCTCCTGACCCTCAAGCCCTTCCGGGCCGTAGGCGTCGAGGCCAGCTCGCGCGGCACGCAGCTCCGCGATACTGCGTTCCTCCTCTTCCTTGGTGTAGTCCGCCAATTTTCCGCTATGAAAATCGAGCGGCGTATTATCAATCGCACCGAGGTAAGTGAGTAGTTCCGGTGAATCAATTGCCAGCTTGAAGGTGACCTTGTTGATGTAGTTGTTGACACCTACGGGCGTGAACCAGAACCACATTGAGGCGGCGACGGCCGCCAAAATCGCCACGCCGGTTATGCTGAGAAGACCGCGCTTCAGCCACTGCATGTATTTTTACTCTCCGCTAGAAACGCCGCGGATGCTACGCCAATCCGAAGGACTAAAACAGCATCACGTATGGTGGATATCTAAAGCACCCAGATGAAGTGCAACCTGAGACCCCTCTCGGCGCCATGGGGTATCAAGCGCCTAGGTTGATAGCCACGCTCCTGTCGGTGCCACAGTCTCTATATTGAGTTGCCCCGCGAGTCCCGCCGTTCTATGCACGCTGATCTCGGCATACTCGGGCATCTGAATCATTTCCAGCATCGCAGCGCGTGAGGGATACATGGCGATAGCGACTTGCTCCCAGAGTGTCTCGACTTCTCCCAGCATCAGCCGCTCTATCTCGGCACCAAAAACGAGATGGCCCCCGACCTGTGTAATGACCTTTGACACGCCGGCGGCATAGATCTGATAAGCCTCTCTGCCGGAAAGGTTAGTCTCTCTGCCATCCTCATACTCTGCCTGCTCTTTGAAGTTCAGCAAATTCAGCATATAGATGGGGCCCTTGGCTGCCGGGTCGAGAAAGCCTTCAAGCTGCGCTTGCGTGGGTGATACGGCGTTTGTGACTTCCATGCTGATTTCCTCTTTAGGGCGAGATGCTGCAGAGCTGAGTCGAACAAAATACAGCAGATGGCTCTCGCGACGATATGGGTGTCGGGTTTGACCCTGCAAATATAATGACATAGTTTATGTCATTATATGGGGGCGATCCTGTGGCAAAGGTTTAAGTCATGAATGTACTGAGAACACCCGACGCACAGTTTGAGGGGCTGAGCGATTATCCATTCGCACCACACTACACCGAGATCGAAGCGGACGAGGGTGTGCCGCTCCGTATCCATCATATCGATGAGGGCGACCGTCACGCACCGCTGGTGTTGTTGCTGCACGGCCAGCCCAGCTGGAGCTATCTGTACCGCAAGATGGTCCCGCTCCTGGTCGCGGCGGGCTTGCGTGTGATCGCACCCGACTTGCCCGGATACGGAAAATCAGACAAACCGGCGGCGCGCGAGGATTACAGCTACCAGCGGCAGGTCGATTGGATGGGTCGCTGGCTAGAGGCCAACGATTTCGGTGACATCACCTTTTTTGGTCAGGACTGGGGCGGCCTGATTGGTTTGCGGCTGGTGGTTGATTATCCCGATCGGTTTGCCCGGGTCGTGGTCGGTAACACCGGGCTACCTTTGAACACCGACCTTGAGCAAGACCTTGTCGACAAGGTCATGGCGTTTCGGCAGGACGGGCAGGGACTGAGTTTCCGCGATATGGCATTCGCCTTATCGCGTTTGGGGGGCGTAGTTGATGAGCCTGACGCTTTCCCCATGGGTTTCGCTCACTGGCAAAAATTCTGCTGGAACACGGCAGACATGCCTGCCGGCTTCCTGATGGAGATGATGATCAATCGTCCTGCAACCTGGAAGGTTGCGCCGCGCGTGCTGCTGAATCAGTATCTGGGAACCGCCCTCCGTCCCATCACGCCATTAGGTCGCGCCTATGAGGCGCCATTCCCCGATGCCTCTTACAAGATGGGTCCGCGAGCCATGCCCAGTCAGGTCCCGACGCTACCCACTGACCCTTCGCTTGAGGCGCAAAAAAAGGCTTGGGAGTTCTTCCTGCAATTTAATAAGCCGTTTCTCTGCCTGTTCACCGGGGACGACCCGGTGACCAGGGGAGCGGAAAATCAGGTATTCCCTCGGGGCGCTTTCAGCATCGGGGAACGACTGATCGCCCGGAGTATTGCCCAGGTTGGTGTGTCTCCGCCAAACTACTTCCTCCTCGAGCGGAGAAGAGCTTTATCGGTCGGGTGCCGGGCACGACAGGGCTTCCGCATCAGGTATTCCCTCGGGGCGGCCACTTCCTTCAAGAGCGCTGCCATCACGAGCTCAGCGTGGCGATCAGTGATCTGATCAGTTCGACCTAGGGGGGCGACGTCAGATCATTGTCACGCCCCGAAGGGGATCGTCGCTGTGAATCAGGTTGTGAAAAGCCTCTGCCAAGCGCGCACTTTCTTGCACGCATGTCTCCCAATAGGCCACGCGCTTCGCGGGCGGCAGAGCGCGAAAATCCCCCCGGTCCGGGATCTTGCCGAAGGGCAAATTGGCGAGAAAGGCGTCGCTGGGACAAATGAGCACCAGGTTGTCCAGTGCGGGCACCTGTTGAGTCCGCCATCGCAGGGCCTTATCGAACCAACCTGGGGTCAGTCGGCTGCGAAAATGGGGATATAAAACGAGCCCTGAGCTTGGATCGGGTGCTAGCGTGAAGTGGTAATCAATGATGCCGCCATCCCAGTAGGGCCCCTTTGGCGCGCCGCTGATGGACGCCTCACAGCGCATCAGTAGCGGAATGGCCCCGCTAGCCTTGAGCGCGGGAATCAGATTGTGCTCATTGAGTGTCACGAGTTGGGTATTAAAACCCTCGGTAAAAGGCACCTCGGTCAGGCCTTGTTGACAAAACGTGACCCGTTCAAACATGAGACCGAGCGCGCGCCGGGCTATCGCGTTTAAGGTCATTGCGGTTGTCATGCCAGCGATTAACGGTAAGCCCGCTGTGCCCCGTGCAACGCCTTTGGCACGGGCAGTGACGATGGCGTTCTGGAATCGACGCTGATGGATCAGGGCTTGCACGCCGCTATCTCCCAATGCCTCTCGCAACATCAGCTCAGCAACCTGACTGACTTCCTGCGGCGTGGGCCGGGTGGAGGAATACTCTTGGTAAAGATAGGCCCGTTGCAACCGTTTGATCGCGGCAGCGGGATTCGGTTGGCTCAGGCACGCATGCCGCCAGGTGCCGATGGAGGAGCCAAGCAGTGTGACGGGTTCGGTGACATTGCTGAGTAATTCGTTACTCAGTACCTGATCGAGCTCGGACAAGATCAGCCATTTGGGCCCACCTGACGCGCCGATCAACGTGGTGAACGGAGCGGCGCACCAACCTAATTCGCCGATGGTCGCCGCTGCTCGCTGGCCCATGAAAATTGAAATCGCATCCTGCATTGGCTATGCCCGTGAGCGTGTGCCGCCCGGTCGCTGTGTCTAGGTTCCGTCCGGCTCAGTGTATCGAAATTGGCCTGTCAATCGCTGCCTGATCAAAATCGGCATGGTGTTTGCATTGCACCTATGACGGCGCAATGTGGTGTCACAAACCACAGCGGCCAACAGGTGGGGCACCATCACCAGGAGGGTGGTGCGAAAACGGAAACACTGGTTAACAAGGTGAGCTAAAGGTTATGGATGATGAGCAACAATTGTGGGCCGCGCGCCGCGCCGCGCTGGCGCATTTCATTGAAGCGCGTGGACTACCCGAGCAGTTCAGTCAGGTTTTTTTGCAGTGGTATGCAGGCATTGTTACGGCCCTCGCTGAGCGCGCAATGTTGGCAAACGCCCCGTTACTAGTGGGTCTCAGCGGGTGTCAGGGATCGGGTAAAAGCACATTGGTGAAGGCGATAGCCCATGTGTTAGAGGATGTTCACCACGTCAACGTAGTCGTCCTGTCTCTCGACGATTTTTATCTCACAAAAGCAGAGCGAGAGTTGCTGGCGCGAACCGTACACCCGCTGTTTGCGACCCGCGGCGTGCCGGGCACCCATGACCTTGACCTGTTAAGACAGACGCTCAGCGCATTGCGAACCGGCGTGCCTGCATCGCTTCCCGTTTTCGATAAAGCTGTCGATGATCGCACCGATATGGTGCAAGTAGACCAAGACGGTGCATCACCGCAGGTGATTCTCTTGGAAGGGTGGTGCGTCGGCATTCCACCGCAACCTGGCACCGCATTGGAAAATCCCGTTAATGGCACTGAGGCTGACCAGGATCCCGACCGAGTCTGGCGCACCGAGGTGAATCGCGCTTTGGGTGAGGAATACGCGGCGCTGTTTGCAGAACTCGATGCTCTGTTAGTGCTTCAGGCGCCGAATTTCGAGACGGTCTTTGCTTGGCGTTGGCAGCAGGAGGCGCAGTTGTCAGCGTCCTTCAGGCAGGCTTACCCCGATGCGCCTGACCCAACGATGACCCGTGCACAGGTCTCCGACTTCATTCTTTACTACCAACGTCTCACCGAGCATGGCCTGAAAAGCTTACCGACCCGAGCAGATTGCCTGTGGGAGCTTGCTGCGGATCGCAACGTTCAGAGGATGCATCTGACGGGGGTGGCGGCATGAGCATGGCAGTCGTCTATACCGATTTGGATGGCACATTGCTGGACCATTACACCTACGCTTTCGATGAAGCCTTGGGAGCGATCAAAGCGCTCAAAGATCGAGGTATTCCGATTGTGCCGTGCACCAGCAAAACCCGCGCCGAAACCGTCTGTCTGATGCAGGCGCTCGAGCTCGACGGCCCGATGATTATCGAAAATGGCGCTGCCATCTGGGTGCCTCATGATTGGGGCCTCAGCAGACCTGAGGGCGCAGATGACGACGTCGCCGCCAATGCCTGGTGCCAAAGTTTTGGTCCCCCGCGAGGCATGATCCGGAGGCAGCTGGCGGTTTTGAATATCGAGTGGGGGAATCGCTACCAATCATTGTGCGACTTGTCTGACAAGCAGGTAATGGCCATCACCGGGCTCGACCCGGAGAGCGCAGCAAGAGCAAAAGATCGACACCACTGTGAAACGCTGGTCTGGCTGGGTACCCCTTCCGACAGGTCTGCCTTTGCTGAACAGGTCGAAACGTTGGAATTGCGTTGTCTGCAGGGGGGACGCTTTGTTCATGTCGTCGGCGGGGGTGGTAAGGGGCATGCCATGAGCTGGCTCCATCACAAGATCCGCGCGGAACTGTGTGGTTTTGAGGCGGCTGTCAGCATTGCCGCCGGTGATGCCGACAATGATGTCGAGATGTTGGAGATCGCGGATCTGGCGTTGATGGTCCGCTCGCCTGTTCATGACCCGCCCACTCCGAAACGTGCGGGGGGCATGGTGATTAGTGACAACTTTGGACCGGCTGGCTGGGCCGAGGGAATTGAGGCGCTCGTTGCGCGAGTAGAAGAGGAGGAGGACCGTGGCCGACTTTTATCAAAACGGCACGATCACAACGCTGCATAATCTGGGTGAACGCTCTACTGCTGATCTGGAGAAGGATCTCTTGCAGTTCAGTGAGCGCCGCCCTCTGGGTTTGATATTGCCGTCGCTGTATTCGGAGATCGAGACACCTGCATTGCCCGCCATCATTCAGGAGCTGAAATCGGTTCCCTATCTGTCCCAGATTGTGATCGGTCTCGACCGAGCAACCAGGGACGAATATCAGCATGCGCTGAGGTTTTTCGCTGAGCTGCCGCAGCATCACCGTGTACTGTGGAACGATGGCCCGCGTTTAAAAGCCATTGATGCGCGCTTACAAGAAGCTGGCCTCGCGCCGCAGGAGCTCGGCAAGGGACGTAACGTCTGGTATTGCATGGGTTACGCATTAGCAACAGGTCGAGCGGAGGCGATCGCGCTGCACGACTGCGATATCCTGACTTACGACCGTAGCTTGCTGGCGCGGCTGATTTATCCGGTCGCGCATCCGCTCTTTGGTTATGAGTTCTGCAAGGGCTACTACCCGCGGGTGTCCGAGAACAAAATCAATGGCAGAGTGTGCAGGCTGTTGGTGACGCCGATGATTCGTGCGCTGAAACGGATTGTTGGTGAATCCCCTTACTTGAATTATTTGGACAGCTACCGGTACATCCTTGCCGGTGAATTCGCTTTCCGTAAACGCCTGCTCGGGGATTTACGCATCCCGACCGATTGGGGTCTTGAAATCGGCGTGGTCTCGGAGGTCTATCGCAGCAACAGCAACAAGCAGATTTGTCAGGTCGACATCGCGGACAACTACGACCACAAGCATCAGGACCTATCGCTGGATGATCAGAACGCAGGGCTGTCGCGCATGTCGCTCGACATTGCACGGTCCCTCTACCGCAAGCTCGCGATTCAGGGAACGGTATTCAGCCCCGAAACATTCCGGACGCTGAAGGCTACTTACTACCGCATGGCGCTCGATCTGATCGAGACGTATCGCAACGACGCGATCATGAACGGATTGAGCTTCGATATTCACAAGGAAGAGGAAGCGATCGAGCTGTTCGCCGAGAATATTTTGGAGGCGGGCACACAATTTCTCGAGCGCTCCACTGACGCACCGTTTATCCCTACCTGGAACCGGGTATTCAGCGCCATGCCCGACATATTTGACGAATTGGTGGCAGCGGTGGAGGCGGATCACGCCGAATTCTCGGTCGTACGGGACATCCCTAAAGTCGCTCGGGGATGACATTGACGGTTTGTCAGCGGCTGCGCGAGCACCTCGCGACGGTCTATGGGGTGACACCCCGCGGTCTGCCAGTTGACGACTGGGTCCAGCGTTTACTGACCGCTGCGCGGCTGGATGCCGATCAATCTCCGCCTCCGGCGCACCGAAATCTCTGGGATGAGCGCGATGTTGCCGTGATCACCTACGGTGATTCGGTTCTATCAGAAACCGATGCACCGCTGAAAAGCCTTCACCAGTTCCTGGTCGATCGGCTGGGTGAGCTCGTGTCCTGGGTTCATGTGTTGCCTTTTCATCCCTGGACCTCCGACGACGGATTCTCAGTGCTCGACTATTCCAGTGTGAATGAAGCGCTGGGCGATTGGTCAGACATCAGTCGACTCGCTGATGATTATCGGCTGATGGCGGATCTCGTTCTCAACCACTGTTCGAGCCGATCCGCCTGGTTCGAAAATTTTCGACAGGGACAGTCGCCGGGCCACGACTACTTTTTTGTGCCCGATGCAGACTTCGATATCAGTCACGTCGTGCGACCCAGAACCACGCCCCTATTGAATGTGATCGCGACCCAAGCAGGGGATAAGGCGGTGTGGTGCACTTTCAGCCCGGATCAGGTCGACTTTGATTTCAGCAACCCGACTGTGGTGGTGGAGTTCATCAGCATTATCCGCCAGCTGTTGGATGCGGGTGTTCGGGTGTTCCGCCTCGATGCGGTGGCTTTCCTGTGGAAGGAAGCGGGCACTACCTGCATGAATCTGCCCCAGACCCATGAGCTGATTCGGTTGTTTCGCTTGGTCATCGAGTGTGCGCAACCCGATGCAATCGTGATCACCGAGACCAACGTCCCCAACCGAGAAAATCTGTCTTATTTCGGCAATGCGAATGAGGCGCACGGGATCTACAACTTTTCCCTGCCGCCCTTGTTGGTGCATGCGCTGGTGACCGGCACCAGTGAGTACCTATCGACCTGGATGATGACGATGCCCCCCGCGCAGGACGGCACGGTCTATTTCAATTTCATCGCCTCCCACGATGGCATCGGCTTGCGTCCCGTGGAGGGCCTGCTGGAGCAGTCTGAGGTCGATGAGTTGCTGGCGACGATGGAGCAATTCGGCGGGCGTATTTCCTGGCGGGAGGGAGCAGAGGGTGAGGCAAAACCCTACGAGATGAACATTGCCCTGGTCGATGCGCTTCGGGGGACCACCGCCGGACCGGATGAGTGGTGGCTCGAGCGCTTCACTTGCGCCCACGCGATCATGTTGGGGCTAGAGGGCGTCCCCGCTTTTTATATCCACTCGTTGCTGGGCACGCGCAATGATCTCGAACGCCTGGATCATACCAGCCATAATCGGTCGATTAATCGCCACCAATGGGCGCTGACCTCCCTGAATGCGGAGCTGGATAACCCCGGCTCCGATCACCGCGCGGTGTTTGATTCGCTCACCTCACTGATCGCGCTGCGCAAGGCGCAACCTGCCTTCCATCCCAACGCAACGCAATTCACGTTGCATTTGGGCGACGCGTTATTTGGATTTTGGCGGCAATCTCTGGATCGTAAGCAAAGTCTGTTTTGTGTCCACAACCTCACACATGAGGAACAGGTGTTGCCCCTCAGTCGCCTTAACTTAGTGTTGAATCACCCCTGGCGAGATTTGATCAGTGAGACGCCCATTGATGACAGCATCCGGGAATGGGTGCTCGCGCCCTACCAAACGCTGTGGATTACAAACACCTGATGGATGCTTGAATCCGCTGGGCTAACCGTGTCAGCCTGCGGCAATGAAGCGCATCACTTACCCCTCTTTCTCGCGGCGAGCCAGCACCTTGTTAGCGGCACTCGCGGCATCGACCTTATGTCATCCGGCCGTTTGGGGCTGGTCAGACCACTCAAGCTTGGTTTGGCCGCTCCTGCGCGAGCAGCCGCAGCTGGTAGAGCAGCGGGTGGTAGCCGAACCGCTGGCTGATTTTGTCCGCGCAGAGCGGGTGGGCATCGCCAAGACTTTGGCGCTGGTCGAGGCCTGGGCGATCGACACCATCGCGCATTACCCGCCAACGCCAGAGAGCCTGCTGTGGCAAGCCGAGATCGAGCCCACCGTTGACCGTTTTCTTGCGGCCATTCGAGTGAACCCGCTACTGCCCTACGGTCTCTTTGTCGACGTGTCGCCCGAGAGCACGGCCCCTGACGGCGATGCTTTGGACTGGTCTGCGCTGAGCTTTTTAGGTGGCGGTAGCGCACAGGCTCCGGCGCGCTATTGGCCGCTGCAGGCAGGGCAACCGGTATCGATTGCTGAGGTGGTGTCCGGCGCCAGTGACGAGCCCGATTTCGGCATGGATATCGGTCTCTTCGAGGACAATGGGACGGAGTTTGGCGAGCGCTATGGTTTTGGAAAGCAGCCTTTCGGTAATCCCAACCTCGACTACGGCTCCCAGGCGCCCTTTCATATGGGTTTCTATCATTTGGACTGGTTGACCCGCACGGTGCAGCCCGATCTGTTGCGAACCTACCCGCTGTGGCGCATCGCACTGTTTGGCGAGCTGGCCGAGCTGGCGTTTAGCACCGGGCACGACTATTGGGGTTGGCGCTTTCTCGGCTGGGGGCTGCACTACGTTGGCGACCTTACCCAGCCTTACCACGCAATACCCTTACCCGGAGTCGGGACGTTAGACGCGCTGTGGTCAGTTGTTCAAGGAAAGACTGGAGAGCTTGTTCAATTGGTTTCAAACCGTCACGGCGTGATTGAGTCCTATCAATACCAGCGCCTGACTCGTGCAATCGACGCTCGCGAGTGGAAGGCGCCATTGCTGCGAGCGGTATCTGATCATGGGAACCACGAGCCGATCACGTACACCACTTTTGTTCTGAAACTGACGGCGGATTCGGTAGCCGCCTCGGTAGCCTTTGATGCGGCGATCGCGCAAAATGTGCCAGCGCGCTTTGTCAGTGACCCCAGCTTCGAGTGGACCGGTAGTGGCCACGAACGGGACATCATTTCTCTGGTGCGAGAGCAGATGGGCGATGACGCGATCGAGCACATGGATACGACGGTGATCGCTCAACTCAGACGTTTCTCCCGCGTTGCCAGCCGCTGGATCGCGCGTGGCGATCGCAACACGGTCCATCCGGGTCTGACGGATCATGAGACGCTCTGAGGAGTTGACTCTAGAAATGGTGTGTAATCGTTATGTCTGATCAATTCGAGCTCGACCCGCGGTTGGCGGCCGACACCGTTGTTGTGGGGGAGACGCCACTCTGTCGGGTGTTGCTGATGAATGATGCGCGCTACCCTTGGCTGATTCTTGTGCCCCGGCGAGGCGATGTCACTGAGCCTTTTGGGCTCAGCGAGGCCGATCAGGCGCAGCTGTGGCAGGAATCGATGCGGCTGGGCGAGGCGATGAAAGCGCATTTCGCCGCTGACAAACTCAATATTGCCGCGCTCGGTAATCAGGTGGCGCAGCTACACGTGCACCACATTGCGCGCTTTCACTCCGACGATGCCTGGCCCGGTCCGGTCTGGGGTATTGGTAGCGCTGTTCAGTATGGCGACGCCGCCCGCGATGCGCTCATTGGCGAACTACGCAGTCTGCTACGGCAGCCACTGGGCCTGACTGGGGCAACTGATAAATGAGCGTCAGCGTGCTGTTTGTCTGTATGGGGAACATCTGCCGGTCCCCGACCGCCCACGCGTTGTTTCGCGAGGCAGTCACTGCGGCAGGGTTAGACGACGAAATCGCAGTCGACTCAGCAGGCACCCACGCCTACCACATTGGCAACCCGCCCGATGCAAGGGCTACCGCGACGGCGCTAGAGCGAGATATTGATATGACAGATCTGCGTGCGCGGCAGGTCTGCGAGGCAGATTTTGAGCAGTTCGATTACGTCGTCGCAATGGATCGAGACAACCTCAGTTTGCTGGAGGCGTCCTGCCCCCCTGCGGCGCAGGACCGACTGAGCCTCATGCTCGACTGGGCGGAGGGCTTGGGCGATGAAGTGCCAGATCCTTACTATGGCGGCGACGAGGGGTTTATCCGGGTGTTCGATATGCTGACTGAAGCGTCTCAGGGATTGTTGGCTAATATCGAATCAACTCATGGTCTGGGGTCGCGCCGATCGTGACAGGCAACTTATTGAGCTTCACGCTTCCAAGGTTCGCGTCATGAAATGTTTGTTGCAACGCGTGACTCAGGCATCGGTTACCGTGGCAGGCGACGTTTTGGGCGAAATTGATCGCGGGCTGTTGGTGCTGGTGGGTGTTGAACCTCAGGATAGCGAGCAGACGGTCACCCGCATGGCGGAGCGGCTGCTGCGCTACCGGGTGTTCTCCGACGCCGAAGGCAAAATGAACCTGAACGTTGCACAGGCCGAGGGCGCCATTCTGCTGGTGTCCCAATTTACGCTGGCCGCGGACACTACCAGCGGTAACCGGCCGGGCTTCTCGACCGCTGCCCCACCCGAGCAGGCGTCCGCGCTGTGTGACGCACTGGCAACGGCGCTACGTCGTAGTGATGTCCCGGTCGAGACCGGTCGTTTCGGCGCCAACATGCAGGTGGCACTGGTCAACGATGGTCCAGTGACGTTTATGTTGGAGTGTTGAATCCCGTCAGCTGAAGTCTCAGGTTGACTCCTTCGTGAACTTAATATTGTCGATTCTGAATCGATTGTTGGAGTGGCTCGTTGACCAAATCACCAGTCCCGTATTGACGTTGCCGCGCTCCAATCCTTGTCTTTCCAGTTCAGCTAGCGGGACGCTGACCGTTTGCCAACCCTCGTTGAGCCGCTCCAAAAGATAGTCGCCGGAGGAGCATGGATAAAAGCAATCGAGTTTCACCGCATATTGGTTGTCGCCTGCGACATGGGCGACGTCAAAGGTCAGCGTGTTATGAGAGGAGAGGTCAAGACCTGACAGGCTTTCTATGAACAGACCCGCAAAGGCCGCGCCGCTTGGGTAGCTCACCTCGAGCACCTGACCCCGTTGGGTGTCGCTGACGAACTGCCAATCGATGCTTGGGCAGCCCTGGCCGTTATCGTTGAGGCAGACGTCCCAACCGATGGCCTCGTCAAATGCGCCAATGCCGCGATCCCACAGAGGCTCGATGGCGCCGTTCTTGAGAACCCAAAGTTCGTCGGGTAGATCACCGCCTGCAGCGCCACCAGTGTCGCCCTCTGATGGAGAGATCAGACCATCCTTGTCATTCCTGGGGTTCTCTGTCAGCGCTGCGATGTCGGTTTGGTCCTCATAGGTTAAACCGTAGCCGCGGGGGAATAATTCGGCTTCGACGGCTTGGTCAGCGTTACGGGCATTCACGGCACCACCCGGCCAGGCGAAGGGGAGTTTTCCGACAAACTCATAAGTGGGGTCACCATTCGCGCCTGAGATGAGGACGTCGGCGATGCCCTGAGCCTCCGTTCCCGGCAACCAAGCCGCAACGAACGCGTCGGACTTATTCATTTCGGGATTAATCCAAAGTGGTCTGCCAGACATCAGTACGGTAATAACGGGAACTCCTTGTTCACGCCACGTTTGAACTTGCCGGAGTGGCAGAGACCGTGACGACGGCCAGTCGAGGTCGGCAAGATCGCCAGCACTCTCTGCATAGGGCGCTTCAGCAAGGACTACGACAATGACTTCCGGCAATACGTTATCACCTATGTCGCCTGACTCGCTGTAATGCAGCGTGCCGCCAGCGTCATTAACGGCTGCCTGCAGCGCATCTCGAATAGTGGTGCCGCCCGGAAAATCCTCGTTAGTGGTGCCCGTGCCTTGCCATGTTACCGACCAGCCTCCGGTCTGATGGGGGATGCTATCTGCCGCTGGCCCGACTAACACGATATTTCGCCTTGGATTGATAGGCAGTGACGCTCCATTATTTTTGAGCAACACCAAAGACTCTCTGACAGCGCGGCGCGCGAGTGCCCTGTGTTCTGTGTTGCCGACTACGTCAGGGGATAAACCTCGCCCTACCTCATAGTCTTTATCGATCAAGCCGAGCCGTTTTTTGAACCGCAGTACGCGCAGCACTGCCTCATCGATTCGCGCTTCGCTGATTTCGTTGCGCTCGACCTCAGCCACAATATTGTCAAGCAGTGCACGCCAGTCTGACGGTGTCATGCTCATGTCGATACCGGCATTGAATGCCTGAGGGCAACTTGCAGTGTGACAACCCGGAACCTGCGCAATCCCATTCCAGTCGCTGACCAGCATGCCCTCGAACTTGAGCTGCTGCCTGAGCATGTCTTTCAGAATGGGCTCATTCCCGTGTACTTTTTCGCCTCTCACGCTGTTAAATGTGGCCATGATGCTGAGCACATCCGCCGCGATAGCACCCTCGTATCCCGAGCCATGTTGATTCAGTAACTCTGCATCCGAGAGCGGTGTGTTGCCCTGATCAATCCCGCGCTCGGTGCCGCCGTCACCGATAAAATGCTTCGCTGTCGCTGCGAGGCCCCGGCTTTGAATCCCGTCAATAACGCTGAAGGCGAAATCACTGACCAGTTCGGCGTTATTGCTATAGCTTTCATAAGTGCGACCCCAGCGAAAATCTCGTGCCTGCGCCACCGTGGGGCCGAATATCCAGTCGATTCCGGTTGCTGCGACGGCGTCAGCTGTTGCCGCACCGATGGCGCGTAGGAGCGCCGGATTATTAGTGGCTCCCAAGCCGATGTTGTGCGGATACAAGACTGCGCCTCGAACGTTATTGTGCCCATGCACCGCATCTGTTCCCCAAACGATCGGTATCCCGGCGCTACCCTGTGTCGTATCCAATGAGGCTTCCCTGAGAAGCGCCGAATACTGACGCCATTCCTCTACGGTTGCGGCTCTGTCACCATCGGGATAAGAGCCGGCGCCGCTGAGGACACTGCCGATACCGTATTGACGGATGTCCTCTAGCGAAATGTGGGAAATTTCGGCCTGAATCAGTTGCGCGGCTTTTTGCCTAAGGCTCAGCGTTTCAAGGATCTCCTCGGGGCTTTTCCCCAAGATCTCTTCCTCGCTTGCTGGCATGACGATAACGATCCTCTCCACCGAGGAGAGGTTGCCAGCGCTGTCAGATGCACTGTAGGTGAGAACATATTCGCCCGGCGCAGCACCCACACTGCCCTCAATCGTTACCTCGACGGTGCCATCAACATCATCTTCGGCGGTAGCGCCCGGTTCGACGTAGGGGTCCCCCTCCTCGATCTCCATCGGGGAGGCGCCATTCAACGTGATGACCGGTGGCGTTGTGTCTGCGATTGCTTGCCCGTCGTTGATCGCATCCTGACCCGATGAGCCGCCTCCGCAGCCCAGTAGGCCGGTGCACAAGAGCAGAGATAAGAGCAGGTGTGAAATCGAGGGCATGGGCGGGCATGGCTTCGGCTAGGGCGTCGCCACTCAGCTTCAACCAACGCGACGGAAATCTCGACCCATTTACGTGCAAAGGGGTTCAGCTGAGGTTAAGAGGGATGATCTATCTGGTAGAGGCCTAATTTGTGCGGTCGATGGCGTCGGCTCAAGGTTCACTCGCTGATGGGATGTAAGCGCACCATGAGGCGCGAGTATCCCCGCACGAAATTAGAGAGTACCCGTTCGGGCTCTTCCAGCACTTCAACATTCGAGAAACGCTTCAGGATTTCCTCCCACAGAATGCGCAACTGCATCTCGCCCAGCCGATTGCCCATGCAGCGATGAATCCCAAAGCCAAAAGACAGGTGGTAGCGTGGGTTTTTACGATCAATGATAAATTCATTCGGGCGGTCGATTGCGGTCTCATCATGATTGCCAGAGAGGTACCACATCACCACCTTGTCGCCCTTTCGAATCGTCTTCCCGCCGAGCTCGATATCGCGTGTGGCAATGCGACGCATGTGCATGAGAGGGGTTTGCCAGCGAATGACCTCTGACACCATGCTCGGTATCAGCGAGGGATCTGCTTTGAGCTTGGCGTACTCGTCTGGATTTTGGTTCAGCGCTAGCACGCCGCCGGTGATCGAATTGCGGGTAGTGTCATTGCCTCCCACGATGAGCAATATGAGATTGCCCAGATACTCCAGCGGATCGTCCACCATATTCCGCGTGTTGGAGTTAGTGGCCAACAGGCTAATGAGATCCATTGTGCCGGGAGGGTTATTTTTCCGCTGATGCCACAGCTCGGTGAAATATCCCAGGCATTCTTGTAATGCGGCAGTGCGCTCGTCCAAATCGCCATCGCCACCGGTTGCCTCAGGCAGAGAGGTTGCCATATCTGACCAATAGGGAAGCTTGTGTCGATCCTCAAAGGGGAAGTCAAAGATGGTTGCCAGCATCTGCGTGGTGAGATTGATCGAGACTTTTTCCACCCAGTTAAAAGGCTCACCAACGGGCAAATCATCCAGAATGTCGCCCACGCGTTGTCGGATGAGTCCTTCCAAGTCAGCAAGATTACGGGGTGCCACAACACCCTGCACGGCCGCGCGCTGCACGTCGTGAATCGGTGGGTCCATGGCAATAAATTGTCTGACCGGGAGGTCATCACCGTAATCGCCAATCGTAATGGCCGGTTCTGAAGAAAAAGCCTCATGGTTGCCGTCGACTGCGGTGATGTCCTCGAAGCGAGTGACCGACCAGAAGCCGCCAAACACGTCGTTTTCGCTCCAGTGAACCGGATCCTCAGCTCTGAGTCGCGCAAAGTAGGGCCGCCACGTGTCCTGCTGATAGAGGGTCGCGTCGCTGACATCAATCGCTTCCAAAGGCATCGCATTGACATCGGTAAGGGGTGCATTCATAAGCCGTGTTCTCTTTATCGTGTGGCTGCTTTCGGTATCGGGTCTAGCCGTAGCGTGGTTCCCTCGTGGTGAATATGGCTAACTTATGCCCCGGCCGCTTCTCTCCGACGAGCTAGACAGCGCCGTTATTGTGCCACGGCATCCAAAGCCGATTGCAATAGCGGAATAATCTCTTCACGAACTAGCTTGGTCGGTGCCTCGGCATCGGTGCGGGTGTAATCATCGATGGCAACGTAACCACCAAACCCGCGCTCAATATCGAGAAAGCTCACTGAGCCAAAGGCGCCGGGATCTTCGTAAATGCCAGGCATGTCGGTACGGATCCACCATCCCATGCCGTAGGGAACCGGATTCTCGGCAACAACCCCTCCCCGATCTATCCGCATTTCGGCGAGTGCTGATTCGCTAAGTACACGCGTCTCTCCGCAGTAGCCGCCATTAAGGTGGACCTGCAATAGCGTGGCATAGTCGGCAAGATTAGTGATGGCACCCCCCTCAATATTGGGGTTGCCCTGTCCGCGCAGGCTGCTGGCGGTGCCATCCCACTGCGTCAGGTCCTCCCACATATTGCCGAAGGTGAAGACCTCCAAGCCGCAAGGCGTGCCAAGGTATTGATCCACGAGTTGATTCCACGTCGCGTTAGCTACGATCGACGCGGTCACACCTGCCAGCTGCCACTGACTCCCGCCGTAATCAAAAATTGAACCTGCGTCATGACTGTCCGGAAGCGGCACGCTGAGCAGCACCTCGCCACACGCCTCAAAGCCGATGGTTTCGTCGAAGCTGTATTGGCAAAGATGCGGTCCGTAGAGGGACAGCTGTCGAAGTCCGGGGATGCCGGACGTGTTGCTGACCAGTTGCTCGGGGGTCCGATCGCCATACACGCCGTCGAAGGGGAGTATTTCTCTGATGGGTCGATCCATGACGAAGTCAACGTTCGGGTCTTCCTCGAGCGCCAGCAAAGTCATGACCGCAGGGACCTTACTGGTGGAGGCGAGCATCACGATTGTATCTTCGGTGTGATCCCCGAAGGCCGCCATGTGCAATGTGCCGTCAGCATCGACGACAACATAGCTGATGCCATCGAATATCGGACTGTTTTCAAGGAAGTTCTGAAACGCCTCGTCTACAGCTGAAAAGTCGGGAGTCTCATCGGCAGGGGGTGCGGTACCGCCGGCGTCGCTGGGTGGAGGAGGTGGGCTGTCTGAACCGCCACCTCCACAGGCCGAAAATAGAGAGATAGCGCTTAACAGAATCATTTTGCGGAACGTAAAGGGTAACGACGTCATCTAGCCATGGTCCCCACTCGGTGGCGTTAGCATTGTCCGCGATCCTTTCGGAAATGACAAAAACCGTTGCGTCGGTTGATACACTGTTGCATATTTGGATCGCTTTGAGATTGAAAACGTTACAATCGTTGCGTAATCGAACTCCGTATAGTGAAGCTGAAGCAGGTTGCTTCTCACTCAAACTGGAGGTCCGTTATGAAAAAGGTTGTTGGCGTTAAACGAATTGCGTTGGTTTTTATGCCGGTTTTGCTGGCGCACACGGGGGTGACTCAAGCCGATACGGCCGAGCAATTGGCCGTCTGCAAAACAGAGCTGAAGGCCCTGTATGGCCAAGACACCCGTGTCAGGATGTACGGCACGAAGTCTTACCGGGGGGTCGAGACACTGAAGCTTAAGGTGACGCCACAAGGCGAAGCCTCCATGACGCTGCAGTGCTCGAGTGATGTTGAGTCTGACAGCCGCGTAGTGCTGAAGGACAAGAACGGGGAAACGCTGGTCTCCTGATGTCTTGAGCCAGCATCACCCAATGGGGAGATAGACCCAATGAACTGGGATGACCTAAAGGTGCTGCTGGCACTTTCTCGAGCGGGCTCCACTCGCAAAGCGGCGGCCACGCTCTCCGTCAGTAACACGACGGTGATGCGCCGCTTGGAATCTCTAGAGGAGCACGTGGGTGGCCGCCTGTTTGACCGCACGCCCGATGGCTTTCGTGCCACGTCACTGGCGGATCAACTCCTGCCCGCCGCCCGCGAAGTGGAGGAGACGCTGTCAGAAGCAGAGCGTCACGTTACTGGCAAAGACTCCGAACTGAGCGGGCAGATCAAACTCTCTCTGCCTGCTGTGCCCGTGACGCACATTGCCGAGGCGGTGGCAGAGTTTGCCATTCAGTACCCGCGGATTGAGCTCGATATTACCGTGAGTGATCACCCGGTCGATCTTGCTCGTCGAGAGGCGGATATCGCAGTCAGGGGTATCCCAAAGCACAAGCGCCCACCCAAGGACATCGTTGGCATCAAGCTGGGCAGAATTTCGATGGCTTATTACGTTCACCGGGAGCTTCTGAGTGAAGCCGCCAGGGGGCACCGTGAATTGACTTGCATTCAGGCCTCTGGCCGAGCGCTGTCATTGGGAGACTTACCCGACTCCGAATCATTGGGCTTGAAGGGTCGCCACTTGATTGACGGTATCACGCCCCGAACGGTGGCGGTCACCAACAAGTTGGGGGTGGCGGCACTACCCTGTTTTTTGGCGAGGCAGTATCCCGATCTCATATTGCTACCCGGCGTACCCTCAGCCCACTGGGGTCATACCTGGCTTCTGCACCACAGGGATCTCCGGCAATCCGCTCGCATCCGCGCACTGTTTAAACATCTCTCCGTACTGGAAGAAAAATGGCCGGGCGCCTGGGATACCAGTGGTGACATAGCGTCTCAGGCAAGGTGAGGCGTTTCACAAAGGCTTGACCCGCCCTCTGGCAGGCAGGATATTCGGTGCAGGACTAAATAGAGATCTGCGGTATGAATCCGAAGCCAGCAGAAATGAATCGCTCAACTGTGCATGCGCTTTCGCCAGCGCAGAGCTGTCGCGATCGGGGTCGACAATCTTTCATCTTCCACACCAAACGACAGCTGGGGCAATTTGCCAGGACGGTATTGCAGGGCGAGTTCAATGAACGCGTCGAGTCAGGCGACGCGGAAATGGCGGCTGCCAATGCAACGGCGTTGATGTCCAAGCGTCCTGCCTTTGCGGCATGGAGCGCACTGAATATCGGCTCTCAGCAGCAGATGTGGCGGGCTTTAGGGGATATGATCAAGCGCCAGTCACCCTCATTAGCAGAGGCTGCCTCAGCGATTGATGCCTCGTCGAGCGCTGGCTCGTTGACACTGAATGCTGCCCTATCTATGCCTGCTTATTTCGAATCGACGGCCTATCACGGCCAGCCCGGTGGATATTGCTTGGACCGTGGTGAGGATGACTGGTTGGCGGGCGCCTTGCAGGAGGCGGGCGGCACCCTGTACAGCAGAGGCGCGGGCACTGGCGCCAGAGATAGCAAAGGCCAGGCAGTGGTGCGATTTATCGAGCAAACTTTTCCTGATTTTCGGCCGGGCTCGATAGTCGATCTGGGGTGTGGGTATGGCGGGCAAACCGCAAACTATGCTGTGGCCTTCCCTGAAGCGCAGACCCATGGCGTTGATCTAGGGCCAGGGTTGTTGCGCTATGCGCATTTGCGCGCCACGGCATTGGGATTACCGATTCATTATCGTCAAGCCTGTGCGAGTCAAACGGACTTCGCCGATGAGTCTGTCGACTTAGTGGTCAGTAATATCCTCCTCCATGAGATTCCTGCTGACTTGCTTGCTGCCGTCATGCGCGAGAGCTATCGCATCGTCAAGCCCGGAGGACTCGTTGTGCATCAGGATGTACCGACCCAGAAGCAGGACACGCCGGCTTTTCAGCAATGGCTGTCCCAGTGGCAGGTTGCACACAACGATGAACCTTTTTGGCAGTCCTTTGCCGACACATCAGTACCTGAGGCGCTGATTGCTGCAGGGTTTGATGAGGCTGATACTTTTGAGGCGTATCAACCCCAGATTGATGGTCCCTTGGTTTGGTATATGGCTGGTGCACGCAAATCATGACCGACAGTGAATCCCAGCAGGAAGGGGCGCAGCCTGCGGCCAAGCCCGTTTACTTTCATGACCCTGCCTTGCAGGCGCTCTACCAAATGGTGCTGGTATTGGGTGAGGAATTGGCGGCCACGAGAGAGCAACTTCACGCGCTGATTGCGTTGAGCGAAGACGGCGTGGTTCCCACAGCCGAAGCCATTGAGCGTTTTATACCCCGCGATGATTTCGACACCGAGCGCGCCGATTGGGTGGCGCGTTTGCTAGAGCCTCTCGAGCAGATCGCGAGGTCCCGGGAGTCGTCGTGAGCGCTACTCCCAGCCCGATGCGCCTGTATTTCGGTTGGAGTCTGGGCACGCTCGCGATGTCGAGTCTACTCAATACGCAGACAGCCATGCTCATGGTGTATCTGATCAGTGCTGTGGGCGTTGCGCCCGCCCTGGCGGGCAGCTTGGTTTTTATCTCCAAGATTTATGACGGTGTGACCGACCCTTTAATGGGGATCATCAGTGACCGCACCAATAGTCGCTGGGGGCGCCGCAGACCTTATTTGCTCGCGGGGGGCATCCTGGCGGCACTGAGTGTCATCGGTCTGTTCTCGATGCACACCGTGACCTTTGTACCCACACAGGTCTGGATTCTTGCCATGTTGCTGGTAGCGGCGACGGCCTATACCGTTTTCAACGTGCCTTATATGTCGATGCCCGCAGAGATGGTGCAGGACCCCTACGAGCGCTCCAAGCTCATGTCATTTCGGGTCGCCTGGATCGCGGTGGGGACTTTTGTCGGGATCGCGCTTGCCCCGCGGTTGGTGGCCTATGCGCGGGACACGATGGGGGTACCGGAGGTCGAAGCGTTTTCCATGATGTCGCTGATCACTGCGGCGATTATTCTGGTCGCGTCTGTTGCCTGTTTTATCGCAACGCGGGATGCGGCTGCCACCGAACGGACGCCAATGCGAGTGCCCTTTAAAGAGCAGGCGCGCTCGGCGCTTAGCAACCGACCCTTTCTCATCTTGCTCAGTATCAAATATCTGGGCCTTTACGCGCTATCCGCCACGGTGGCCACCAACATCTTTTTCGTGCGCCAGGTCATGCAGCAGTCCGAGGCCATCATGCTGTGGTACGGCCTCGCGTATATGGTTGGCACGCTGACGGCGATCACACCTTGGGTGCTGATTTCCAAACGCCTCAGCAAAGCGCATACACTTGCGCTATCTGCTGCACTGGCCGCCTGCGTCAATCTGACCTGGCTCCTATCAGGCCCCGGCGAGCCGATTGCGCTTTATATGTTGCGCGCGTTTGTGTTGGCGGTGAGCAATGGGGGTATGTTGCTGATGGGTCAGAGCTTGCTGCCCGATGTCATGGAATACGACTACCGCAAAACCGGGCTGCGACGGGAAGGGCTTTATGCTGGGCTATACAGTTTTGTTGAGAAACTGGCCTTTGCCACCGCGCCGCTGACATTGGGGATACTGTTGTCGACAATGGGTTTCGTGCCCGGTCTACCAAGGACGGCCACCCAACCGGAGTCCGCACTGCTGGCCATCACGCTTGCCATGGCTGTGATTCCGGCGGTCACCAATACACTCAAAGTCCTGCTTGCTTTTCGATTTAAGCTCCCGGTGCACGAGGGCAATTGACACCCCACTTTTGCGGCGGATAGGCGCTCAACCGCCTGACTGGCTTGACAATCTCGACGCCAACCGCTATCAAAACACTTAAAGATATAATTAAAAGCCTTTTTGGGCGGCGTACCCATGACCGCCTGAACACGCACGGGGAGCCTAATCATGCGAAAACACATGCGAAATCCGCTCACATTAGCCGTCGCCATGTCCATCATGGCAACAACTCACCTGCCTAGCGCTTGGGCTCAGGATGAAGAACTCGCGCTGGAAGAGGTGGTGGTGACCGCCAGAAAACGGGAGGAAAACCTGCAGGAGGTGCCGTTATCGGTGACCGCTTTTGACGATAAAGTGCTCCAGGATTACCGCATGTTTTCACCTGAGGACATTGCCGGGTTCACGCCTGGGTTCTCCTTCGTCAACTCGTTTGGTCGAGACTCCGACCGACCGGTGATTCGCGGTATGTCAAACATCCTGGGTGCGCCCAATGCGTCCTTCTTTATCGATGGCGTATACGTGCCGGGAACGATCGCCTCAACCGAGTTGCAAATGTTGGAGCGCGTTGAAGTTATCAAAGGGCCACAGGCGGCGCTTTATGGTCGTGCCACTTTTTCCGGTGCAATCAACTACGTGACCCGCCGCCCGACCAACGAGCTGGAGGGGCAGGTCACCGTCACTGTTGCCGAGCACAGCACAACCAACACCAACGCCTACGTGAGTGGTCCCATTGTTGAAGACTCGCTTTATTTCTACTTAGGGGCGGGTTTCAACGAGTACGGCGGTGAGTACAACAACACTATCAGCGGCGAGAAAGTGGGTGGAGAAGAGACCACGACTTTCACGGGTAAGTTGATGTGGACGCCTACTGACCGGTTCGAGGCCACTCTTCGTGTCACTGTTCAGGAAGATGATGACGATCACATTGCTATGTGGTTGCAGGGCGCTGAGTACAACAACTGTTTACAGCCGGACGCTTCGCGCCCGTCTGCGCGCGGGTATTACTGCGGTACTGTGATGACCAACGATGAGGTCACATTGAGAACGGATTTTCTGCCCAACCCGGGTATTGAGCGGGATGTCATGCGAACCTCGCTCAATATGGACTGGGAGCTGGCGAACGGTTGGACGCTATCGAGTATTACCGGTTACCAGGAAACTGAAACCGATCGCAATATCGATGTGTCCTACGGCGGCTACGACGCGTTAGCGTATCTTGCTGCAGTTTATGCGCCTCCCTTCTTCGATCTGGCCGGTTCGTTCTGGCGGGTTCAGGCCGAGGAGGAGGAAACCTTCTCTCAGGAACTGCGACTGAGTTCATCGGCCGATCAGCGCCTGCGCTGGTCTGTGGGCGCTTACTGGTACGATTCAGACTTTGATCAAACGGTAGATGATCGCATTGCGCCGCTGACTTCTTATGAATATCTGCTTGACCCATCGCAATCCGAGCAGCGGCCTAATAGCTACCCAGAGCTGAGGACAACTGAGAACACGGCGATATTTGGTAGTTTGGAGTTCGACTTCACTGACTCCTTAACCGGCACGGTAGAGGTCCGCCACGCTACCGATAAGATCAAATCGACCTACTACGGTTACTTGCCTTTCTCCGCGGATACAACCCTCGAAGAGGAATTTGACAGTTTCACGCCACGTTTCACATTGACCTGGATAGCCAGCGACGAGACCACCGTGTACGGCAACATCTCTAAAGGCACAAAGCCCGGTGGATTCAATGACCCCGGTACGGATCAAGTTGCCTATGACGAGGAAGAAGCGTGGAACTTCGAGGTGGGTGTGAAAAAGCGCATTCTCGACGGTCGCGGTACATGGAATTCGTCTCTGTTTTTGATCGATTGGAGTGATCAGCAATTGACGTTTAACGCTCAGCGACCCGACGGCTCGCTGACGTCGTTTATTGACAACGTGGGTGAAACCTCTGTGACCGGATTCGAAACCGAGCTCAGTATGATGATCTCGCCCAACTGGGACCTGACTGCCAATTATTCCTATATCAACTCTGAAATCGATGAGTACATCACCTCTGATCAGGCGATTCTGATTGGCTGTAACGTGACTGCCGCTGATTACTATGACTGCATTCAAGCCAACGGATCGGTAGAGGGTAACCAAACACCGCGGTCACCCAAGCATCAGGCTTCCCTGAGAACGATGTACACCATTCAGGCGGGAGCTGGAGAGTGGTTTATCGGTGGTGATATTCGTTACGAGGGTTCTAAGTACGCTCAGGTGCACAATTTTGCCGAGACCGGCGGGCGCACCACTATTGGCGCACAGGCGGGTTATCGCACAGATCGCTGGCAAGTAACGGTATGGGGCAAGAACTTGACCGATGACGATACTGCCATGGACATCTTGCGATATATCGATACGCGCATGTACACGGGTGTCGGCGGTCCACCTTGCGCGGTGATTAGCCCCGCTTTTAACCAGTCAGCTAACTGCGGCCCCTTCTTTGCTCGAAACGCCAGCAACATTGGTGGCGGAGCGATAACGCCTCGCGGCTTTGGCATCAGCTTGCCGCGGGGTAGACAGATTGGTGCGACGCTTCAATTTAACTTTTAATCACATGCGAAGTTAAAAAAGCCCGGGCATCGCCCGGGTTTTTTTTACGTTCTAGAGTCTGTGGCGCATTGCAACGTAAAGCGATATGGCGCTCAGTGATTCGGGACCCCAAGCTTTCTAATGGGTGGCTTATCAAGCGCGTATATCGTGGCTTTTTCTTCAGTAAAGAAATCGGCTGCCTGGCGTGGACCATCCCGACCAATGCCCGATTCCTTAAAGCCCCCGAAGGGCGCGCGGAGATCCCGAGCCAGCGGGGTGTTGATCCACAAGGTGCCTGCGTCAACGCGCCGCTGAAAGGCTTGTGATCGCCTCAGGCTATCGGTCCAGCAGTAGCCGACCAGCCCAAAGCGACTATCGTTGGCCAAGGCCAGTGCCTCGTCATCGTCATCGAAAATTTGAATGCTGACCACTGGGCCAAACACTTCCTCCTGGCAAAGTGATAGCTGATTATTGGGGACCTCGAAAACGGTGGGCGCAATGAAGTAGCCGTTACCCAGGTCCTCCCGCGCCGATCCACCGCATAAAAGCCGTGCGCCCTCGCTCTTTGCGCGCTCAATGTGGGCGAGAACCCGGTGGCAATGAGCTGCAAATGCCATGGGTCCGACTTCGGTCCCCGGGTCTAGCGGATCCCCAACAATCAGATTCTGGGTTCGCGAAACGAAGGCGTCGATAAAGCGCTTGGCGATGCCTCGCTGCACGAGAATGCGAGATCCTGCGATACAAATTTGACCGCTGTTGCTGAAAATATTCACCAAAGAGCCGTCCACTGCGCGGTCAAAATCGGCATCGTCGAATACGATGTTTGCCGACTTGCCACCGAGCTCGAAATGGACGGGCGTGAGATGGGTCGCTGCTGCTGCCATCACCTGACGGGCGGTAGAGCCGCCGCCGGTAAAGGCAATGCGGTCAATGCCCGGGGAGCTGGCGAGCGCTGCGCCGGTGACGCTTCCACTCCCATTCACTATGTTGACCGTCCCAGCCGGCAACCCCGCCTCTTCCAGTAGCGCAATCATTCTCAGGATGGAGAGCGGCGTAAATTCCGAGGGTTTTAGTACGCAGGTGTTGCCAAAAGCCAGACTGGATGCCAGCTGCATGCTGGCCAATGCCAGGGGTGCATTCCACGGAGCAAACAGTGCCGCCACCCCAACGGGTTGCCGCGTGACGCTGGTCTGATAGCCGCTGAGTTGTTCGAAAGTCTCTCCCGCCATCACGCCAATGTAGTCGGCGAAGAAATCCAGATTGTCTGCTGCGCGAGGCACCTGCCGCGACGCGAGGTGAGAAGAGGGCAACCCTGCGCAAAGGCACTCCAGAAATGCGAGCTCCTCTGCATGAGTTCGGATCAGGCGCGCGGCCTCCCTGAAAATGGCCTGTCGCGACGCTGTTGATGCTCGTGACCAGGTGCCGGCTTCGAAGCTTTTTTTTGCCGTGGCAACCGCGTTTGCGACGCTGGCCGCATCGTCTTCCTGTAACACTGCAATTTGTTCGCCAGTACCAGGAAAGTAAACCGCTTGCTGGGCAGCCCCTGAATCGACGCCAACTGATTCACCCGCGATATGCCCGGTGATGATCTCTGGTATCACCAACCCTTGAGTAGCGATGATCTTGTCGAGTTCGCTCATAACGTCTTGCTCAATCAATAGTCAGTTCACGCTCGCGCGATCGAATCATAGCCGCATCAAGCAAGTATTCGCGATGTTTCACGGGGTCGTTGATGGTGTCCTGAAGCTCTTGCCAGATGAGGCGCCGCTTACTCGCCTCGGTTTCGCGGTGCCGGGCATAGTTTTTCGCTGATAAACGTTGCACCTCCTCTCTCGCAATCTTGCGACGGCGGCGGTCGTAGCGTGCGAGTAATGAAGGGTCGCTGCCCTGTAGGACCGGCACAAGGTGATCTGCCAAGGAGCGCGCGTCGTGAATCCCGCTATTCATCCCCATCCCTCCCGCCGGACTATTGAGGTGAGCGGCGTCGCCGACAAAGAGCACGCGACCGTGACAAAAACTGTCTAGACATCGCTGGTGCAAAGTGTAGTAGTTGCGGCTGCGGATCTCAGACTGTGCGGCGCGCGGTGACACCCTCGCAATGTGTTCGCGAGCGACTCGGTCACTCAGTGCTGTCTCTTTGTCTTGATCCGATGCCGGAGAAAAGGTGAAACGCCAAGTGTCCCTCAGGCGCATGAGGCTGTAGTGCCGATCAGGTAGCCACACGTAATTGACGCCCAGCAGGTTGGCGATGTCGTCCTCAAACGGGTAGTCGAGTACCAGCGTGATGGACGTCTTGGGAAAGACCTGTCCGTCAAATGTCAGCCCCAAAGATTTTCGGACCTGACTGCTCGCGCCGTCCGCTGCAACAACCCAATCGCATTCGGCGTCGACAATCTCGGTGTGATGTTGAAACTGAATCTGGACGCCGTCCGTCGACGGTGTCACCGCTTTCACCTCTGCGCCAAAGTGCAGCGAGCAGCTTGGGTGCTCGGCCAATCTTGCCGCTAGCAACTCGGTGAGTTGAAATTGCTCGCACTGCAGACGAAACGGGTAGGCGGTGACGTCTGACAGGCACGCCATGTCAAATATGGCGCGCTCCCCACTCTCGTGAATCAGATATTGCCACTCCGGGACCACCGTACCTCTGGCCACCAGCTCGTCCGCGAGTCCGGAGTCCGCCAGAAGATCGAGTGTGGCGGGGTGAAAGGTCGACGCCCGCATATCCTTGGGGACGGTCGACTCGCGCTCCAGTACCGTGACCGTATGGCCGTGCTGGATGAGCCACCAGGCCAGTGTCAGCCCGGAGGGGCCGGCACCAACGATTGTGACCGGTGCGCTACTCATGTCGATGATGTGCCATTGGGCTGACGGCCTCGTCACGGCGTGAGCCGGCGTGGTTGCTAGAGGCCCATGCTATATTGCGATGCAGCCTTAGAACAGACGATGGGCATCGCAAATGGGTGAGGGTTACTACGGTCGCAACGGTACGCTTGGGTTGGCGACGCCGCAGGCTAACCCGACGGCAGAGACCGAGTTTCGGGCATTGTTGCCAGAGGGTGTGGGCTGCGCGACGGTGCGCATGGCCAGTGAAGCGTCTGATCCCGAGGCGCGGTTGCGCGCCTACTTCACCGACATTGCTGACACGCTGAACCGCTTCGATAAGCTCGCCATGCAGGCCGTGGGGTTGGCCTGCACGGGCTCCAGTTATCTCCTCGGCCACGATGTCGTGGAGGCAAATCTTGCCGAGTTGAGCGCGCATCGCGAGCAGCCGATCGTCTCTGCCGCGGCGGCCATCGAGCAGGCGCTGGCGCACCTTGGCGCCCGTTCCATCGCACTGATCTGCCCGTACCCCCAGTGGTTGCTGGATGCCGCCGATGCGCATTGGCAGAGCAGGGGATTTGAGGTGGTAGATCAAGCCTCCCTCGATCCCGGTCAGGGCGATACCCGGGCCATCTACGGTTTGTCTCCCAGGGACGCGGCAGAGCGCATCACATCCCGTTGGCAGAACAGACAAGCCGACGCCTACCTCATTACCGGCACTGGTCTCCCTACCCTGCGCGTCGTCGCTGAATTGTCTGAAACGCTGCCGGGCCCCGTGTTGTCCTCGAATTTGTGCCTGGCCTGGGCGACCCTGCAGGTGGCGGGGATCGGTCCCGGTGCACTGGCCCCGACGACTCATATGCCGCTGTTGGCGGGCTGGGAGGCTCGCATCGATCAACTGTGACTCACGGTTGCTGCAGTAGCCACTCAGCGAGGCGCTGGCTCTCTTCAGCGGTCAATGCGTTGACGTAGTTCATGGCGTTGTTCGGGATCGCCGCGTCGGGATCAGAGAGCCAGGCGAGTAAGGTGGGTAATGTCCACGACCACTCTGACACGCTCAGTGCCTGGGAATAGCGGTAGCCTTCGATCGCACCGGCCTCTCGGTCAAGTAGGTTCCCGAGCGGCGGTCCAACGCGATGGTCGGGGGCCGACCCCCGGCTGTGACACGCCTCGCAGGCGATGTCGTAGAGCTGCTCGCCCGACAGCGCCTCCGATTGGGCTGTCGGTATCGACAACCCTATTGGGACAAGCATCAGGATAATGTGGTGGATTAAGCGGCTCACGTCAGTGCTCGCATGATTTCCAACGCGGCCCGTTCGCCGGACTCCATGGCCGCCTCCATCCCGCGATAGGCCTCGGCGGTGTGTTCGCCGGCAAAGAACAGGCGACCGGCGGGGGCGCGGATCGCGGCGTGGGCGCTGCCGGCCTGACCCGGTCCCCACAGCGCCCAGCTGCCACCGGCGAAGGGGTCATTGGTCCACCTCACAAGTTGGCCGACCGAGGTCACCTCCTGTGCGCTGGGTACCAGTTTCCACAATGCCTGCAAGATGGTGTCAGTGCAGGCCTCGTCATCCAGCGCGTTGAGCAGGTCGCAGCTATCACCATTGATCCAGATGGTCATGTTGTAGCGCTCGGAGTCAGGTATGGGCCGGGTAAAAACCCTGCCGAGCAGCCCGTCGGTCCACCATGAGCCGCCCCAACCCGATGCCTCCCAGAAAGGCGAATCGACGACGCAGTGCAGTTGCACAATCTTGTGATAATCGACGCCGTTCAACGCCGCTTGGCGAGACTCGGGCAGATCTAATGCGATCTGCCGCAGCGCGGGGACAGGCAGCGCCAGCAGGGCCGCATCGGCTTCTATTGTGCGGCCCGAGTTCAGTGTGGCCTGCACGCCGGCGGCAGATTGGCTGATTGCCTTCACCGTCTCGCCGGTGGCGACCGGCTGCGTTAATTGTGCCGCCATGGCTTCTGGTAGCCGCATGTTACCTGCCACCGCTTCCATGACCGCCAGTGCGGGGCCCGAAAGCCGACCGAACTCGCCCATCACGCGATACAGCGCCATCAAACTGGTGTCCGACAAATGATTGCCGTAGCTGTTATTGGCATTGATCAGCTGGATCGCCGCTTCAGGGAATCCCAGTGCTCGCAGTCCCTCGTCGGCGGGTTGATCGGCCGCCATCAGAGCGGGGTCGTGCCAGGCGCGGGTTTTGAGTAGCGGATTGTCTTCGTTCAGTTTGCCCACCAGCCGGCCCGGCGGTGTGGCTCGCCAGCCATCCGGTAGGGGGTTGTAAGGAGAGGTCCCCCAGTCCTCGCGATGGATGCGCTGGCCACCAATCGCGTAGTCGCTGGGGAACGCCCGCGGGGGCGTCCGCAGCGGGACATTGAGGGTGTGTGCTGTATGGATGACGCGACCGTAGTTGGCGCCGATGACGTTGCCGCCGCCCTCCGGCGAGCCGGGAACGTGGTCCAGGGTCCATAGGCGCCCGCCCACACGATCCTTGGCCTCAACCACCTCGACCTCGTAACCCCAGCGCTCCAGAATTAAGGCTGCATTGAGTCCTGATAGTCCTGCGCCCACCACCAGCACTTTGTGTCCCGTGTTCGAACGACTGCAGCTGCCTGTCAGACCAAACAAGGAGGTCGTAACAGCGGCGTGAAGCAGGTGTCTGCGCGATGCGGTGTAGGTCACGGCCGTAGGTGAAGAGCCTTAAAAAAGGACGAATGAGCATATTGTCATACGTTTATATCTTTTCTCAAACGGGCTATGCTCGACCGACGATAAGAACAAATGGAGGATGGGGTTATGCAGCCTTATTTGATGCTGAAACGCAGGTTACCTCACATATTCAGGGTCATCGGGGTTCTGTCTCTTGCCCTACCGTTCACCTGGGCACAAGCAGACACGATTGACCCTGATTCGGCCGCCGGCTTCGTATCGCTGAGTCGTAAGGTGCAGTGCTCGACGGAGGACGCTTCCCCTCAGGTTTTTGAGTGGTCAGGTTACGGCTACGCCCGTGTACCGGGGGAGCGGGATCGCAAACTATTCGGTCTGCTGGGGATGAACATCCGCCAGTGCGGTGCCATTCAAGATTCTGACCGCGGTGAGGGTTATCGGTTGGTGTCGAGGGAAATTATGCTGTATCTCGACCCGGAGACCGGCGAGGTGATGCGGACCTTTGACAATCCCTGGACCGGCGCCCAAAACGAGGTGATTCACGTCGCCAATGATCCGGTCAACGGACGTCCCACATTCGGTATCAACGCTGATGGCAGTGAGAGGGCGTTTGAGTACCGCGATGTGAACGGGCAGTACCTGATCAATTATGAGATCCCGCTGTTCTATCACAACGCGATGGGCGGCAATTACCAGAAGTACATTGGTGGCACTTACCACGCTACGGAGATCTTTGATTTCAACGGTGACCTTGATGAACTGTTGGATCCCGATCAGTCTGTTGCGTATCCGGTGGTGTCCTGGGTTCGGCTTGCGCAGTGGCTGCCCTGGATGGAGATGAACGGCCGCGCCGGGATGTTGTACTTCAATGCGATGGGTCGAAAGCTGCAGAGCTACGATCAGCTCCCCGAGCTGATGAAGGCAGAAATCGCCGAGAACTACCCTGAGTACACGGCGCCGCCACCACTCGATGACGCGCGACGGAACGAGACGTCCTGGACCTATATGAAGAAGATCATCGATTCACGGGCCGAAAAACCCGCAGAGTCTGGGCATCACTGAGTCTGTGTGCCGGCTGATGGTGACCCACAAAACTCAGCGATTGGAGAGTGCGCGGCGGTCAGTAAGCGCTCGGTTTTTGATGCGAGTGCCCGCCGCGCTGCTCTCCGTCGTGAACCGCGCGATGCAGCCTGAACATAGAGGCTCTCTGAAAAGTACCTGTAGCCGCTTCCTCGCCGTAGCCGCTGCGGCGATGTTCTCCATCGTTGGCGCGACGGCGCTCCATGCAGCCGAGAGTGTTTCCGCCAGCGCTGCGGATCGACGAGCGCAGGCTCCCGCCGTCGCGGTCACGGAGGACGGCACCGTCCACGCCATCTGGTTCGACAAGGGCGCGGTCGGCGAGGCCGATCGCAAGGGGGCGCATGCGGGTGGTGGCCGGCACAGCCATCAGGCTTTTGCCGATTTACGCTACGCGCGATGGGTAGCGGGGGAGGCGGGGTTTTCAGAGAGCATTCGCATCAACCCCGAGCCAGGTCAGGTGTGGGGTTTTTCCATCAGCCGCCCGGTGATAGCCGCTGACTCCGAGGATCGTATTCATATCGTCTATCCGGGTAATGGCACCTCGCCCAAGACCGGCAAGTCCGTTGCCTCCTCCTTTTACAGCCGGTCAACAGACGGTGGGCAGCGGTTTGAAGAACCTATTCAGCTCAACGGTGATCCCGACGAGGATCTCTCTGCCCTGATCATGGGTGGTCTGGCCCAGGCACAAGTCTTTACCGCCATGGCCGTGTCTGAACAGGGCGCGGTGCATACGTTTTGGCTTGATACGCGGGGCATGACCGAATCCATGCGCGCTGCGCTTTATTATCGTCGCAGCGACGATGGGGGCGCCCGTTTCGAGGAAGAGGTGCGCCTTCAGGAGAACGACCAGTGTCCCTGCTGTCAGGTCAGTGCCGTGAGCAGCGGGCTGTCTTCGCTCTTTGTCTCGGCGCGGCAAATTACAGGTGACAACATCCGCACCCCCACGGTCATGTACTCCAATGACAACGGGGCCTCGTTTGGCGCGCCCGCCGGGACGGGTGGGACACCGTGGCGACTGGAGGGCTGCCCGCTCAAGCTGACTGCGATGGCGACAACACCTGACACGATCCACTCTCTAGTGCATAACGGCGCCGAAGATCCACCAGGGTTGCTCTACGCTCGCGCAGCACAGCGCGACATGCGCTTTTTGCCGCCACAAAAAATTCATCCCGAGGCTGCCGTTAGCGACAGTCCGGCAATGGCCAGCATCGGTGACACGCTGCTGGCAGCGTGGCACGCCAAGGTCGACGGCCCGCGGCGTATTTTTTACCGCTTCTCTCTGGATGGAGGAGAAAACTTTTTACCCGTGCAAGCACTTCCCACCGGTGAGGCCAGCGTGGGTTACCCGGCTATTGCCACCACACCGGATGGTCGTTTTGTGCTGGCCTGGCAGGAAAATGAGGTGATTCAAGTGATGCACCTTGATGCTCCCTCGCAAAGTGTAGCGCTCAGATGATGCGACCCACTGCTTTCATTTTGGCTGCAGTCGCTCTTGTCTTTACCACGGCGAGTCTGGCATCTGATCAGCACGACCCTGCCATTCTTGTGCCGATGGATCGAGATGCCTTGCGAGGGGAATTAGCGGCAAGTGAGGGTCGCGTCGTACTCGTAAATCTGTGGGCGACCTGGTGTACGCCTTGTTTGCGGGAGATCCCTGACCTGCTGACCCTTGAAGCGGAGTGGCCTGCCAGCGATTTTCGCATGCTGGCGATCAGCATGGACGACGCTTATAGCGAGGGCTGGGTAACCGAGTTCAAGGCAAAACATTTTCCTACTTTGGTGTCCTTCATTAACGCCGAGCTCGACATGGATACGCTAGTGAGTGTAATTGATCCCGTGTGGAACGAGACGCTGCCCACCAGCTATATTTTCAATCGTGATGGTGAGGTGGTGAAAAAAGTGCAGGGTAAAAAACCCATCGCATTTTTCAGAGAGCAGTTAGTCGCTGCAGGCCTCTAATCCAGCGCGACTTTCGACACGCATTCCGATGCGATTTCAGCTCGCCAGGTGACTCGCGTGGAAGCGCAGGTGGTCCTCCACAAATGAAGCAATGAAGTAATAGCTGTGATCGTAGCCTTCCTGCAGCCGCACCTCGATCGGATACCTTGCAGCTTCGCTGGCCTCTTGAACAAGGTGCGTCTTGAGTTGCTCTTCCAAGAAGTTATCCGCCGTCCCCTGGTCGATGAGTATGGGCCGTTGTTCCGTCGCTTGGCCTAGCAATACGCAGGTGTCGTAATCGGCCCAAGTCGATTCGTCCGCACCGAGATAGTGACTGAATGCCTTTTTACCCCAGGGGCATTGGGTTGGTGCCACGATGGGCGAGAAGGCAGAAAACGACGCGTACCGGTCAGGATTCTTGAGCCCGATTGTCAGGGCGCCGTGTCCCCCCATGGAGTGTCCCATGATGGCGGCACGCGAGGTGTCCACCTTTGGGCATGCGTCAGCGACAACTTGAGGCAACTCCGTCACCACGTAGTCATACATCTGGTAGTGCGCTGACCAAGGTGCTTCGGTGGCGTTGAGGTAAAAGCCGGCGCCCAGGCCCATGTCGTAGCTGCCCTCGGGGTCGTCTGCTACCCCTTCGCCCCGTGGGCTGGTGTCGGGTGCGACGATGGCTATACCGAGTTCGGCGGCGGCGCGTTGTGCGCCCGCCTTGGTCACGAAGTTTTCATCGGTGCAGGTCAGGCCTGACAGGTAATACACCACCGGCACAGATCTCTCCGCGGCCTGAGGCGGCAGGTACACCGCATAGATCATGTCGCAGTTCAGAGCGCTGGAGCGATGCTGAAACCGATGCTGTTCGCCACCGAAGCAGCGAACGGTGCTCAAACATTCCGATGACATCAGAAGGTCACCACAGAGCGAATGCTTTTGCCCTCGTGCATTAGATCAAATGCCGTGTTGATCTCGGTCAGTGGCATGGTGTGGGTAATCATCTCGTCGATATGGATTTTGCCTTCCATATACCAGTCCACGATCTTTGGCACGTCCGTGCGGCCTCTCGCGCCGCCGAAGGCCGTGCCCCGCCAGGAGCGACCGGTGACCAGCTGGAAGGGTCGCGTCGAAATTTCTTGCCCTGCGCCCGCCACACCAATGATGCAGCTCTGGCCCCATCCTTTATGACAGCACTCAAGTGCCTGGCGCATGACGTTCACATTACCAATGCATTCGAAGCTGTAGTCGACGCCGCCACCCGTCATCTGGATCAGGTGATCGACGACGTCGTCTACCTCGCTGGGGTTCACGAAATCAGTCATACCGAACTGGGTGGCCAGTTCTTTTTTGTCGGCATTGAGATCGACACCGATGATGCGGCGAGCACCCACCAGTTTGGCACCCTGAATCACATTGAGGCCGATGCCACCCAAGCCAAATACGGCGACCGTTGCACCGGGCTCCACTTTCATGGTGAACGCGACGGCGCCGATACCCGTGGTCACACCGCAACCGATGTAACAGATTTTGTCGAAGGGTGCGTCCTCACGCACTTTTGCGAGCGCGATTTCAGGGAGCACGGTGTAGTTAGAGAACGTGGAGCAGCCCATGTAATGCAGGATGGGTTCGCCATCGAGTGAGAAGCGGCTGGTGCGATCGGGCATGAGTCCTTGCCCTTGCGTTTCCCGGATGGCCTGACACAAATTGGTTTTGGGGTGCAGACAGAAATCGCAGGTTCGGCACTCGGGCGTATAGAGTGGGATCACATGATCACCAACCTTGAGGTCTTTGACGCCTTCGCCTACTTCAACCACCACGCCGGCACCTTCGTGACCCAGGATGGCAGGGAAGGCGCCTTCGGGGTCATCGCCCGACAGCGTGAAGGCATCGGTATGGCACACGCCCGTGGCCTTGATCTCAACCATGACCTCACCGGCGGCGGGTCCGCCCACGTCTACCTCGACGATTTCCAGAGACTTGCCTGCTTCAAATGCAACGGCTGCGCGACTCTTCATTTGACTGACTCCTTATCGTTAGTGGATGCTAGTATGCCTCAGCCGGCGCGTGGCGCCACCCTCAACAGAGTCTGGTGAACCGAGCATGCGCCGTGTCGGAAATAACGCTCGGCGGGTCATTCAGGAGATCGCGTTCAGCGGCTATAGTGAGCGGTCAAAAGCGGAGAGAGTCAGGCAGTGCGCGCAGTCTTTTACCAAATCCATGGAGATGCTCAGGTGTTGCAAGTCGGCGAGCTGGACAAGCCCGCCTGTGGGCCGGAGCAGGTCCTTGTCGAAGTGGCCGCAGCGGGCGTGAACCCTATTGATCGACGCCTGCGGGCTGGTGAGCTCACGGAGTACATTCAGCGCACTTTCCCTGTCGTGCCTGGGTTTGACGTCTCTGGTCGTATTGCCGAGGTCGGCACTGGGGTGACCGATTGGCAAGTCGGTGACGAGATCATGGGACTGGCCTTCACCTGGTCGATTCAGCATGGCACCTATGCCGAGTTCGCACCGGTCGACGCCGCTGCGATCGCTCTCAAGCCGGCTAACGCGTCTTTCGTGCAGGCAGCCGGTATTCCTCTTGTCAGCCTCACGGCCTGGCAGTCACTGCTTGAGTTTGGTCAGCTGGGTCCGGGCAAGACCGTGTTGATTCAGGCTGGAGCAGGCGGTGTGGGTAGTGTGGCCATCCCTATGGCTAAGCACCTGGGTGCCAAGGTGTACACCACCGCGAGTACCGCCAACGCGGATTACGTCAAGTCCCTCGGTGCCGATGTGGTCATCGATTACCAGAACGCGTCCTACGAAGCGGCCATCTTGGCCGCCGAGCCCGAGGGGGTGGATATGGTGCTCGAGGCGTTGCTGGGGGATGGCACAGACGAAGCGGCGATCCGTATCACCAAGACGGGGGGCGCGGTGGCGTATATGAACAACGAGCCGCCAAACATGCCCGATATCGCCGACCGGAATATTCGTGCCGAGTTCATCCATCATCGCGCTGACGGCAGCATGCTGGCGGAGCTTGGCGTCTTGTATGATCAAGGCGCGCTGCCGCTTCCCCAAACAGAGACCTTGCCTCTAGAATCCGCGGTAGAGGCGCATCTCCGTTCCGAGAGTCGCCGTACGCGCGGCAAGCTCGTGCTGTCGATTAACGATCTATGACGCGCTCGCTCCAGCAGCCACTGTGGACGCCCTCATCCGAGCGGGTTGCGGCCACGCAACTCACGGCGTTCATGCAAGGCCTGGCCACTACCGAAGATTTTGATGCGGGTGGCGACTACTTTGCATTGCACCGCTGGTCGCTGGAGCAGCCGGCGGCGTTCTGGCGCGCCGTGTGGCGCTTCACTGAAGTGCGGGGCAGGCCTGGCGACACGGTGTGTGACGACCCGCAGCGCCTGCCCGGCTGCAGATGGTTCCCCGACGCCTCATTGAACTACGCCGAAAACCTGCTGCGCTTTCGCGATGAGCGCGAGGCTTTGGTGGAGATTGATGAGAGCGAATCGCGGCGAGCCGTGACCTATCGCGAGTTGGCTGAGCAGGTTGGCCACATGGCGAGCTGGATGGCAGAGGCGGGTATCGAGCCGGGTGATCGCGTCGCGGGCTTCATGCCGAACTGTATTGAGGCGGTGGTCGCAATGCTCGCGACCGCCAGTCTGGGGGCTGTCTGGTCTTCCTGCTCGCCGGATTTTGGCATGCAAGGTGCGCTGGATCGCTTCGGACAAATTGCGCCCCGGCTGCTGTTTACCGCGGATGGTTACCGCTACAACGGCAAAGCCTGTGACTCACTCGCGCGCGCCGGTGAAATCGCCGCTGCCATCGACTCCGTCAAGCACGTGGTTGTCGTGCCCAAGCTGTCCGACGACCCCGATATCACGGGTATCCGCTCTGCCATCATGTGGCGCGATTGCCAGGCCGGCGATGCGCAGCCGCTCAGCTTTGTACCGCGGCGCTTTAACGACCCACTCTTTATTCTCTATTCCTCGGGCACCACCGGTGTGCCGAAATGCATTGTGCATGGCATTGGCGGGACGCTCTTACAGCACGCCAAGGAGCATGCCCTGCACACAGACATCAGTCGTGAGGACCGGTTTTTTTACTTCACAACCTGTGGCTGGATGATGTGGAACTGGTTGGTGAGCGGTCTGGCGAGAGGCGCGACCTTAATCCTGTATGACGGCTCGCCATTCGCCCGGGACGGCCGGCGCCTGATAGACGCCATCGACGAGGAGCGCATCACGGTATTTGGTGTGGGCGCAAAGTACCTAGGCGCCTTACAGAAGTCGGGTCTGGTGCCGGCTGAAAGCCACGATCTGTCATCTCTCAAAACGGTGCTATCAACCGGTTCGCCGCTACCCCACGAGGGGTTTCAGTGGGTATACGAGGCGTTCAAGGCAGACCTGCATCTGGCCAGTATTTCGGGGGGAACCGATATCGTCTCCTGTTTTGCTGGCGGCGTGCCGACACTACCGGTCTATGCAGGGCAGCTTCAGGCCGCGGGTCTTGGCATGGCGACCGCCATCTGGAATGCAGACGGTGAGCCTGTCGAGGGTGAAAAGGGCGAGCTCGTCTGCACTCAGTCCTTTCCTTCATGCCCAGTCGGTTTCTGGCAGGATCCCGATGGCAGCAAGTTCCGCAAGGCCTATTTTGATCGTTGGCCATGCATTTGGGCCCACGGGGACTACGGCGAGGTCACGCCGGAGGGGGGCTATATTATTCACGGCCGCTCAGATGCCGTGCTTAACCCTGGCGGTGTGCGCATTGGCACGGCAGAGATTTACCGGCAGGTTGAGCAGGTGCCCGAGGTGGTCGACAGCGTGGTAGTGGGGCAGAACTGGCAGGACGACGTGCGTGTCATTTTATTTGTCGTGTTACGCGAGGGCCTCGATCTCGACGATGCATTGATTACCCGCATTCAGCAGACGATCCGCGCTAATACGACCCCTCGCCATGTGCCGGCCCGGGTCATTCAGGTTTGCTGACATTCCTCGAACAATCAGCGGCAAGATCGCCGAACTCGCCGTGCGCAAGGTCATTCACGGGGAGGCCGTCGGTAATCAGGATGCTCTGGCCAATCCTGAATCCTTGGCGCTTTTTTCTGGGCTGACTGAACTGACGCGATGATTAATCGTCGCCCCGTGGTGCCAGCGAGCTGCTTGTACTTAAGGCCGCTACGCGCATTTGACACCGTTAACGCGATTGGTTGAAGTGTTCCGATGAGTAAACTGTTTTTTCGCTACGGCGCCATGAATAGCGGCAAAAGCACCGCCATGCTGCAGGTCGCGCACAACTACGAAGAGCGCGACCAACGTGTTGTATTGGTGAAGTCATCAGTTGATACCAAGGGCAATGATCAAATCGTCTCTCGGTTGGGCGTCACGCGCACAGCAGACATTTTGCTCTCTCCCGGACAGGATCTGCGCGCCGCATTGCGCGAGCGCGATACTGAATCCGGCCTAGACATTGCTTGCGTCTTGATCGACGAGGCGCAGTTCCTAACGCCCGATCAGGTGGATCAGGCGTTGGCCATTGCCGTGCTCGACGGCATACCAGTGGTGGCGTTTGGCATCCGTACCGACTTCAGGACGCGGGCTTTTCCGGGCAGCCAACGGTTGATGGAAGTCGCTCACTCGCTACAGGAAATGAAGACCATTTGCCGCTGTGGCAGCAAAGCGATCTTCAATGCGCGCTTGGGTGAGCAGGGCATTATTCGAGAGGGCGATCAGGTGATGATCGATGGCGAGCAGGCGCGCTACGAGGCGTTATGCGCCCGCTGCTATCTCGAGGCTGACCCCGCTGCGCCCTGAGCTGACACGCAGGCTATCTGGCGCTGATTCGCGCTGTTGGCCCGTCTATGTGCCTGCTATTAATAGTAGCCGCTGTTTAGGTGGTGACTCTCTTCGCCGCGCTATTTCCCGGAGTGCGCCGTTACGTGTCGTGTGCAGAAGGCGCCGTTTAAGAGCATGACTGAAGCCGCCGCCAAGCTAGGGCTTGCGACGAAGTTGACGTACGGCTTTGGTGCGGTGGCCTACGGCATCAAAGACAACGGTTTTGCTTACTTCCTTTTATTGTTTTACGGCACTGTCGTGGGTCTTGAGCCTGCGCTGGCCGGCACGGCCCTGCTCATTGCTTTGGTATTTGACTCACTCAGCGATCCGGTCGTCGGGTACTGGTCCGACAACACGCGCTCCCGTTGGGGTCGACGACACCCTTTCATGTATGCCGCCGCGATCCCGGTGGCATTGTGCTACTCCCTGCTGTGGCAACCACCCGACTGGAGCGACGGCGCGCTGTTTCTCTATCTTGTTGTGTTGGCCATTCTGATCCGCACGCTCATCACTTTTTATGAAACACCGAGTTCCGCACTCATGCCCGAGCTCACCGCGGATTACGACGAGCGCACCACCATTCAGGCATGGCGATCATTTTTTGGTTGGGCCGGTGGCGCGGGCATGGCGGTGTTCATGTACGCCTTTTTGCTGGTGCCTTCCGAAACCTATCCAGTGGGCGCACTGAATCGCGATGGCTACGAAACCTATGGCGTGATCTCAGGTGGTGTGATTCTGGTTGCCATTCTGGTCTCAGCCTTGGGTACACACTCCCGTATTGGCGCACTCAAAGCGCCCCCGCCCCGAGCGCGCAAGGGACTCAAAGGAGTTTTCGAAGAGGTCATAGAGACCCTGCGAGACAAAAGTTTTTTTGCGCTCTTTATCTCGACTATCGCAAGTGCAGTCGCCACCGGCTTAACGGCGGCACTGACCTTCATGATGTTGACTTACTTCTGGGCTTTCTCGTCTGTGGAGGTTTTCTACTGGACGCTACTCGTCGTGGTCTCAGCCGTGATGGGCTTGCTCATCGCACCTTGGGCCTCAAAGCGTTGGGGCAAAAAAGGCGCGGCGCTCCGGCTCGGCGTGTTGGCTTTTACCGTTCAGCCGATGCCCGTCCTGTTTCGGTTGCTGGGCTGGATGCCAGAGAATGGGGACCCGCTGCTCTTCCCGATTCTGGCGATCGTCAACACGATTGACCTCGGCCTCATTATTGCCATGCAGGCGATCTTGTATTCCATGCTCGCCGACCTGGTCGAGCACACCGAAGTGAGAACCGGGCGTCGCAATGAGGGTGTATTTTTTTCGGCGCTGACGTTTATCCGTAAAACAAATCAGGGGATCGGCGCCTTCGTGGCGGGCCTGATCTTGCAGGCGGTCGCTTTTCCCGATGGCGCCGCGCCCTCGGAAGTGCCTGTGGCATCGCTCACGCAACTCGGCACGCTGCTGGTGCCATCGCAGTGGGCGTTGTGGGGAGTGATGTTGGCTGCGTTAGCTTTTTATCGACTAGACCGCGCGCAGCATCAATCCAACCTCGTTGCGATTCAAGCGCGGGCCACTGATCCGAAAAACTGAATGCGGCGGCACCCACTGGATACTTTTCTTCGGAAGTGAGGGACCTAAAGGACTCGGTAAGCAACGCCGAGGCTTACCTCTGCACCAATCATCTAGCAAATAGAGCAGAAAATGTGGCGGCCACTGCGGGACGCCGGGTTCCGGAAACCCCGATTGCTAGAGCTAGCCGCCATAAGACAGGTGAGATGAGATTGGTTGGGCAGTCACCCCCGTCATGGCATACTCACTGCCAATAGTTCTTCAAACGGTGCAAGGAGTGAGCGTGGCGTTGAACATCGTTCAATCTTCAGATGGTCGCCGGCAGCGCAGCGAGCGCAGTCAAACAGCTATTATCGAGGCCGCACTGGCACTGATGGATGAGGGCATTCTTGTGCCCACCGCGCAGCAGATCGCTGATCGAGCCGGTGTCGGGATCCGGTCTTTTTTCCGCCACTTCGCCGACATGGACGCGCTGTTTATGGCGGCCGACGAAATGCTGATGGATTCCTACGAGGCGCTGTTTCAGGTCGATGATCGGGCCGGTGCTTTAGCGGACCGAGTGGCGCGCGCGGTCGATTTATACGGCAACGCTTTCGATAAATTGCGGCCGATTATTTTGTGCACACAGGCGTTGCTGTGGCGCTTCCCCAAACTGCGCGAAAACTACGCCTGGCATCAAAAGCGGTTGCGCAAGGAGCTGGAGCTCTGGCTGCCCGAGGTGGCATCACTCTCAAAAGATCAGCGCGAGGCAGTCCATGCCCTTGCGTCTTTTGAGATGTGGCACAGACTCCGTGAGCATCAGGGGCTGTCGCCCAAAGCGAGTGCAGCGACCGTTGCCAGCCTGATCCTCACTCTGGTCAGCGCGGGCTGAGCTTCGGTCTGGCGATGACGGAGCAGTTTAAAGAGCAGGGTGGGGTCGCCACCATGGATCCCAGCCATGTGAAGCGCTGGCTCACCTCTCGTTTGATGACCAAGATTTCATCCCCCAGCGCTGTCGCGGCGCGCCATCGGAAGGCGGAGCAGGGACGTCTCAAAGCGGGCAACCCGCACCGAGTCGACTACTTTCATCAGGTCGAGGAAGGTTACAGCGCTCTGGCATCGCAGCTGCTCCAAAGATTAGTTGAGCGCTACGACATTGAGCTGCACTGCCACTTGGTGCGCGGTCAGGAAGGTAAAAATGCGCCAGAGCCTGAGCTGTTGGCGCGTCTCGCTCGTTATGACTCGGCACTGATCGCACCCGGCTATGGCCTCGATTTTCCGATGGATGCCGAGGAGCGGGAGGCCGAGCTCGTTGCACTCGCGACCGAAATTCTTGCAGCACAACCTCAAGACAATTTTCCGCAGGTGGCGTCGGCAGTGAGCGATGCCCTATGGCGATCTGACTCAACTGTGATGAGCGAGCTCGCTGAGCGATACGGCCGCGCTTCGCCGGAGACGGCGCAGGCTGCACTGGAGGCTGGCACGCAAAAGCGACGCGATCTAAAGCATTACTCGGGCGCCATGTTCCACTATGGCGGCGAGTGGTACTGGGGTGTCGATCGGCTTTATCACTTAGAGAATCGGTTGGCGGCCTTGGGCGCGGACAGAAACCCTGGCGCGCCGATGATTGCGCCCCGCCCAACCGAGGACATGAAGGGCGCCCGGGATGACGGGCAGTACACTCTTGAGCTGTATGCATCGTTGAGAAGTCCCTACACGGCCGTGATTTTTGATCGGGCGGTTGCTTTTGCCGAGGCCGCAGGTGTGACATTAAATCTCCGGCCCGTGCTGCCCATGGTGATGCGCGGCGTGCCCGCGACTCGCGAGAAAGGCATGTACATCTTCATGGATGCGGCGCGGGAGGCGCGGGCGGCCGACGTACCCTATGGCAATTTCTACGACCCGATCGGGGATCCGGCGCGGCGATGCTACGCGCTGTATCCGTGGGCGGCCTCCCAGGGTAAGGGCGTCGCGCTGTGCTCTAGCTTTTTGCGCCACGCCTTCGCACTCGGCGTGAACACCAATAACGGCCGTGGTTTGCGTAAGGTCGTGGAAGCAGCGGGCCTCGATTGGTCCGAAGCGCAAGCTCATCGCTCTGATACACAGTGGGAAGCGATGCTCGAGGACAACCGGCAAGCCATGTATGCGTCGGGGTTATGGGGTGTACCCAGCTTCCGACTACTCGATCCCGCCGGGGAACCACTACTCGCCACCTGGGGCCAGGACCGCTTGTGGCTGGTCGCTCACAGGCTCCGCAACGCACTCGAGAGTACTGCTCACTGAACAGCAAAAGCTGATAGCCATCGAATAGGTTTGCGCGCACCGACTATTGGCAGTATAAATGCCAATAGTTAGCTTGGTCGGAGAGTCACACCTAATGGCAGTAGTGGCAAAGCATGCGTAACGCCCTGATCGCTTTGGTGGCGGCACTGGGTCTCACAGCGAGTGCGATCTATTTCTACCCTGGCGTGGCCATACTTACCGCCGTGAAGGTGCGGACGTTTTTTTCCGACATGCAGATCGCGCCGGCGCGCGAGATGGCCTGGCAACAAGGGCCTGAGCAACCGGCAACCGCCTCCGCTGATCGCCCCCCCAATATCGTTCTGATCGTCGCCGATGATCTGGGTTACAACGATATCTCGACCTTTGGCGGCGGTGTCGCAGGCGGGCGCCTGCAGACACCGCACATCGATGCGCTGGCGGCCCAGGGCGCAGTCTTCACACAGTCCTACTCGGGTTCATCCACCTGTGCTCCCTCCAGAGCCATGCTGATGACCGGCCGTTACCCAGCGCGGACAGGTTTTGGCTTTACACCGATGCCACCGTCTATGGGGCGGGTGATCACCACGGTGGCATCCGAGATGAATCGCACTTTGCCCGACCCGATTTATGACGCAGAGGCGGCTGCAAACAAGCTGCCTTTTGAGTTTCAGGGTCTGCCCGCGGACGAGGTGACGCTGGCTGAACAGCTTCAGGAAGCGGGATATCACACGGTGCATATTGGTAAGTGGCACCTCGGTCGTGAAAATGGCATGGCGCCGCACGAGCAGGGCTTCGATGAGAGCCTGCTCATGGCCAGCGGCTTGTACCTACCCGAGGACCACCCCGATGTGGTGAATGCGAAGCTCGACTTTGATCCTATCGATCAGTTCTTGTGGTCAGCACTGAGCTACGCCAACTCCTTTAATAGCGGCGACGACGACCGGTTCGAACCGAGTGGTTACCTGACGGACTATTGGACCGATGAGTCGATCAAGGTCATCAAAGCCAACCGCAATCGGCCGTTTTTTCTTTACCTGGCCCATTGGGGGATTCATACACCCCTTCAAGCGACCCGCGCCGACTATGAAGCGGTGGGAGATATCGAGCCGCATCGCTTGCGGGTTTACGCTGCGATGACCCGTGCCCTTGATCGCAGCGTGGGCAGAGTCACGGCCGCGCTGGAGCAAGAAGGCTTGGCCGATAACACCATTGTGGTGTTTACCAGTGACAACGGCGGCGCGGGTTACGTGGGCCTCGCTGACGTGAATGCCCCGTATCGGGGCTGGAAAATCACCTACTTCGAGGGCGGTATCCGCGTGCCCCTGTTTGTGAAATGGCCGGCGCGGATTGAACCCGGCCAGGCGATCGACACACCCGCGGCCCACATCGATGTCATGCCGACGCTGATGGCCGCGGTTGACCAGCCGCTTCCCACGGGCCGCATGATTGATGGCGAGAGCTTGCTGCCGCTGATGACCGAGGGAGATGCTGCACAAGCTGGCTGGTCGCGGCGGACGCTATTTTGGTCTTCCGGGCATAACCGCATCGTGCGCCACGGTGACTGGAAGCTACAGATTGCCGCGCGGCCCGAGACCCAATGGCTGTTCAATCTAGCCGATGATCCCGCCGAGCAGGTGAATTTGGCCAAAGCGCGCCCCGATAAAGTCTCGGAATTGAAGGCCCTCCTCGATGCGCACGCCGCTAACAGTCGGCCGCCACTTTATGAGCCGGAAATAGAGGCGCCCGTCGCGATCGACAAACATTTGGCGCAGCCCTTCGAGGCGGGTGATGAATGGGTGTCAGTGCCGAACTGATGCCGGTGCACTTTTTATAAGGTTATAAGGTCTCTTTTTATGAGCTTTCTTGAGCCGAGCCGGTGGTGAATGGTCCATAGCGGTCCGTGGAACTGTCCCGTTCAGCAGGTAGAGATTTTCTGGAACACAGGGAAAAAGCAGGCGCTTTCTGCCTTCACCTGCTTTACCTTTAGTCTCTGATCTACAGGCCCTTGCGGGTTTGAATGATCTCGGTTGAGTTGGCCGGCAAACTGAACGACACCCCGTCATAGCCTACGGTCAGGTCGGGGAAAATGTCATCTGACCCATTCAGCCAGAGTGTTTCTTGTCCCGGCACGATGATGGGTGGCACCACGTGGTAATACAGCAGGTGACCCACGCCGGCGTCTCGCGCGGTTTCTGCCGCTTCTCTGGGGCTTGCGTGGTAATCCGGCACGTCGGACATGATTTTGGCTAGATTCGGATTGTCTAATGCGTCTGCCGCTTGCTCCATCATGCCAATCAGCTTTGGAGACAGTGCCTCATGTAGGAGGAGGTCGACGCCCCTGGCGAAATGCGTGATGTTGTCGGATTGCGACGTGTCGCCGCTGATGAGCAGGGTTCTGCCCCCGTAACTAAAGCGATATCCCACAGCGGGCGAGACGGGTTCGTGCTCTACGCGCAGGGCTTCTACCACCAAACCGCCGCCTTCATAGACTAACGTCAGTTCGCCGTCAGCGGGTGTGACGAAGGGCTTTGCGATCAAGCCTGCCGCTGACATCGGTGCCACGTCGTCACCGTGATGCGCATTGCGGTAGATGAAGTCCTGCGAATAGGCCGCGTTAAAGCCGGCCACGACCTGTTCCACACCCTCGGGACCGTAGACCGGCAGAGGTGTCAGCTCGTTGCCCGTTGCCCAGCGGAACGTGGCCAGTTCACCGAGTCCGTCGATATGGTCCGAGTGAAAGTGAGAGAGGAAGACACCGCTGACTCGCCCCGCAGGGTAGCCGAGCGGGTTGAGGTTTCGTGGTCCGTTGGTGCCGCTGTCGACGAGAAAAAGCTGGTCACCTGCGACCACCGCAATGCAGGGCCCAGAGGCTTTCGGAGCGGGCATGGGGCCGCCTGCACCACATAAGGCAACGTGCAACCCATCTTCCAGCCCGGCGACTTGATCCGTACCCATTCTGGCGGGCAAGGCCGCCGTCAAGAGTCGCTCCGCGATGGGCGCTCGCTGGCTGTAGCCGACGGCAGCGATGCCGATAAGCGCCATCAAAACGATTGAGAGCTTTTTCATTAGAGGGCCTTCCATCCGACATCTCGGGGTGTTTCTGACTGACCGAGAGCATACCTATTGGCAGTATTAATGCCAATAGGTGGCTTCAGCAAGCCTTAAACACCATAAGTACCCGCTTTGTGAAATCCGCAGGGTGTGGCAGTATCGGATGAGATGAAGAGTGAGATGCGGTTAAAACCGTGCAAAAACAGCACTGTGTCGATAAAAAGATCACAGAACCTACCCATGGGAGTCCACAGCAATGGTTAGAACATTTGCAAAAGTCGCCTTGAGCGCGGCAGTAGCGGGCCTGTCCGCGACAGCCTTCGGTCAGGCGTTAGAAGAGGTCGTCGTCTTCGCACAGAAGCGGACAGAAAGTCTGCAAGACGTGCCGATTTCGGTTACCGCGATTAGCGGTGAACAGATTCAGAATGCGTCGATCAGAAGTTTCGGCGAGTTGGGTGCTTACGTACCAAACTTCTCGGTATCCGAGAACGCGGTGAACACCATTATTACAATGCGCGGCATTTCTATCGGCGCAAACCAGTCTTTCGAGCAGTCAGTCGGCATGTTCGTTGACGGCGTTCACTACGGCCGAAGCCGTCAGGCGCGTCTTGGCTTATTTGACCTTGAGCAGGTGGAAGTCCTGCGTGGCCCCCAGGGCATTCTGTTTGGTAAGAATACGCTGGCTGGTGCAGTCAACATTCGCACCGCTGCGCCGAAAGTGGGTGAAGGACTGACAGGCCGCATCGCGGCGAGCTTCGAAAACGATAATGGCGAGTACTTTGAAGGCCATATCGGCACCAGCCTGACCGATAACCTCGCGGTGCGTCTTGCCGTGATGGACCGGTCAATCGACGGCTACAACGACAATAATGCGCCCAACGCGGCCAACCCCAATATGCCGGCAACGGACGAAACCATCGCCCGAATTGGCATTCAGTGGGAGCCGTCGGAGTCCACCAGTGTGGGCATCCGCTATACCTATGCAGACTTCTTGAGAACAGGCAGTACGGGTACGGTGACAACGTTTAGCCCCACCATTGTGGACGGCATTGGTCCGCTCGTACCAGCTTCCAACGCTGCGATGTACGCAGTGATGCAGTTTGCGTACCCAGGCTTCAGCGAGAGCATTACCGATGCCTATCGCGATGGTCTCTCGATCGGTGGTAACGAAGCCTTGGAAGGCGGTGGCGGTTCCGAGCGTCTCGACGGTACTGATACGCAGAATCAGGAATTCTCATTAAACATTGAGCACGAGTTCGGCAACGGCATGACGCTGAACTTGGTCACTGGCCTATCAGAGTATGAATTTGAAGACGGCATCGATGCCGACTTCTTGCCCGTGAGATTCATCGGTCGAAGTGACAATCAGGAATACGATCAGATCAGCCAAGAAATTCGTCTGGCCTCTGCTCAAGATGGCCGTTTTAGCTGGATTGTCGGCGGTAACTACATCGACTCCTCGCAGGAAATCGATCGAATGGTTTCGGTTGACGGCACCTTCGGTCAGCCGGGTATCACATCGTTGATTACCGGTGGACTGCCAACGATCTTGGCTTACAGTCCCGCGCAGTTGGATGGCATCGCCGCATCGTTTGGCTTGCCTCCCGGGTCTTTCCCGGCAGGGGTCGAAGGGCTTTCTATGTGGAGCCAGGTTGGCCGACTGTCCGAGTGGCAGCAAGATACCGAGTCTTGGGCGGTGTTCCTGCAAGGTACCTTTAATATCACCGAGAACCTGAGTATCACGGCGGGTGTGCGTTACACCGAGGAAACCAAAGAGGTCGACGCGCAAACTTGGTTGAACAGCACTGCGCAGGGCCTTGCCACCAAGACAGCAAACCCTGAAGACACTTTGTTCTCGACCCAGCCTGATATCGGTAACTTCCTGCAGCAAGCGTTGCAGGGCGCCTTCTTCGACAGCTACGCGCACCACTTTGTCAGCGAGCGTGACACTGACCAGACGATTCCAGCGGTATCGATCAACTGGACACCTGCAGATGATCACCTCTTCTACGCCAGCTACTCAGAGGGCTTTAAGAGTGGTGGCTTCAATGCGGTAGATGATCAAAACCCAGTGTTTGTGCCCACTGCCACGGCGGAGTGCCCGCTGCAGGCTTGCCGCACACAGCCTGGCACCGGTTTTGAGTATGACGACGAAACCGCATGGTCATTCGAGATTGGTGGTAAGCACACCTTCCTCGACGGTCGAATGCGCGTGAACTGGAACTACTACAACAGTGAATACGAAGATCAGCAGGTATCGACCTTCGTTGGTCTCGGCTTCGTGGTGACCAACGCCGCGAGTACTGAGATTCAGGGCTTCGAACTGGATGCAGCGTTTCAGGTCACCGAGAAGCTGCGTTTGAATCTGGCTCTGGGTACGGTTGACGGTGAGTACGGCACCTTTGAGGGCGCCGGCTGTACCGCCCAGCAGCAGGCAGAAATGCAGGCTCTCGATATTCTATCTGGTGGCTTAACACCGAACTCTCCACAGACCTCTGTGACGGTGGATGGCCGAACCTGCTCGCAGCGATTCCTTGGTAACGGTGTGCCATCTGGCCAGTCTCAAGACCTGTCAGGCGTGGCAATCGGTGCGGCTGAGTGGTCAGGTTCCTTCGGCGCTCAATACATGCAGCCTGTTGGTTCAATGATGTGGTTCACTGAGCTGGACGTGAACTTCACCGATGACTACTTCATGACCGGTGACCTCGATGGTATCGACGTTCAGCCGGGTTATGAGCTGGTGAACCTGCGAACAGGCCTCCGCGGTGAGAACTGGATGCTGATGGTTTACGGCCGCAACATTACTGACGAGCTGATTGCTACCGGTGCTGCGGATGTACCGTTGGCGCGCGGTTCGCACTTCCAGTACCGCGCCCGCGGTCAGGTATGGGGTATTCAGGCGGCTTGGGAGTTTTAAGCTCTCCGGTTGATCGTGTTGAAAGGGCGGCTTCGGCCGCCTTTTTTGTTGCCCGTCAACTCGTGGATCTAGAGGCCCCAGCAGATGATCAAAAAAGTGATTAGGCGCACCCTGATTGTCATTGCACTTTGTGTGGTGTGGCTTGTCTGGCTGGGTTGGTTCTCGGCAAGGCCTCCACTTACGACAGATCCGGCGGCGCTTGCAGGAGATGGCTCAACCCTGAATTACTGCGAGTTACCCGTGCTCGATGGCTCCGGACAGCGGGCCGTTGATATTGCCAAAGGCAACACGCCCGGCTGTGGCTATGACTACTTCCCCTTGCCGATTCTGGCCGCCTGCACGGAACCCCTGCCGCCGGAAGCAGACGACATCCGCGGGCTGTGGCGTGGGGTATCCGGGGGGCACGTCGGGCACGTAGAGCGGGTCGAACAATGCGGTAGCCGGGTCGTTGTGACTGCGGCGGGCCTCATTCACGACTACGGTCCCAATAGTACTGGCGGGCTAAACACGAACGACACCGAGGGTTCGGTGCTGTTCACCTTGGGTGGTAAAGAGCACTGCATGCGCACCTCAGCAAGCATGATCTGGGAAGACAAGATCCTCAACTTTTATGTTTTTGGCTGGGGCCCGAAAGTGGTACGCCGCTACCGGGAGGGCGACGAGCTGATCTGGGAGTATGCTGACGGCTCGGTAACGCGTATGGAGCGTTTGTGTCGCCTACCTGAGGAGCACAAAGTACCCCGGCCTCGGGGGAAGCGGATTGAGCTGTTCTAACCGAAGCGATATAGGAGCGCGGTTGAATCGAGAACAGTGATGTATCAGCAGTTGCTGTTTGGAAGCGTCATAGCGGCAGCGCGGATCGAGGCAGTGGTAGACATAGTAGTAGGCGCAGTAGATGGTGAGGTGTGTTACCGCGGACCGCAGATGGCGATTGCGTGCTCGCGGGGCGCGCGCGGCTTGATTGTCGATTCACCGCAGACGCCGCCGACAGGAATTGAGTTTTGTATTGGAGGTGAGTGTGCTCACTGAACTTTGGGTTGATCGATCCGACTATCGCCACACTCAAGTGGTGCGAGGGGATATCCCTCAGCCCGGTGCGGGCGAGATACTGGTAGCCATCGACAAGTTTGCGATGACCGCCAATAACGTCACCTACGCCGCCTCGGGCGATCTGTTTGGTTACTGGCAGTTCTATCCCACTGGGGAGGATCCCTGGGGCAAGGTGACCGTGTGGGGCATTGGCGAGGTCATTGCCAGCCAGGTCGATGCGATTGAGGTGGGTGAGCGGCTGTATGGGTTCTTCCCTATGAGCAGCCATGTTCTGATGACGCCCGGCGATCTCACAAATCGAGGCTTTACGGACGCAGTGGCGCATCGTCAGGCATTGCCCGGGCTCTACAACCAGTACGCGCGAACCCGATCTGAACCAGATGCGTTGCAAGCGCTCGAGGATGAGCGCTGTATTTTCTTCCCCTTGTTCATGACCGGTTACGTGATCGCTGATCTGCTGTTGGATAACGATTGGTACGGTGTCGAGCAGGTGGTGATTGGCTCGGCATCATCCAAGACCGGTTTCAGTACAGCGGCATTTGTGCGCGCCGCGGGCTTTACTGGCGCCATCGTGGGATTAACAGGCGAGCAGAATGTGCCATTTACCGAGGCCCTAGGCTGCTATGACAGCGTGGTGCCCTATGGCGATCTCGAGACCCTCAACAAGGTACCTGACGGCCTACATCGACATTGCGGGCGATGTGGGCGTGCGATCCCGGTTGCACCGGCATCTCAATGAGGCCGCAACCTGCACGCTGTTGGTTGGGGCGACGCATTGGGATCAGTTCGCCAAGTCAGTGGATGGTGGGCCGCTTCCCGGCAGTGAGCCCGAGGTATTTTTCGCGCCGGCACAAATTGAGAAACGCGATGCCGAGTGGGGGCGGGGAGTCATGATGGGTAAGGCCTATACCGCCAGCATCGAATTGGTTCAAAAATTGGCGCTGACGTTGGCGATGGAGTCGCATACCGGTGCCGAGGCCTGCAACAGGGTTTGGCAAGCACTATTGGATAATGAGATATCGGGTCAGCGCGGCGTGATGCTCTCGCTGCGAGCCGACGACCGATGATGGTTTGTTTCTCGGCCTGAACCACAAGACAGGCCCCGGAGTATCTAACGCGGAGAGCATGACACGACGTCAGTGAGCCTTCATGGGCCGCGGGTCGTGCGAGAAGAGAGTCAGCGCGATGAAGAAAATCCTGTTTATCCTATTGGCCGTCGGCCTCCCCGTCGGGGTGGCGACGCTGGCAAACCCCGGCGACTTGCGCATTGGCGGTTGGCCCGCGATGACCCTCTTGGCGCTGGGCTGCTTTGCCATCCAGTGGCTGGCTTTTGTGCCGGCCAGATTACTGCAGACCGAGCGCTTCTATGACCTCACCGGGAGCCTGACCTATATCGCCGTCACCTTGGCAGCCATCGTGACGGCGGCGGCACCTTCTGGTCCGCAATGGCTGATCGCGGCCATGATTTTGGTCTGGGCCGGGCGTCTTGGCAGCTTTTTGTTTCGCCGCATTCACGCCGCAGGTGGTGATCAGCGCTTTGACCACATCAAGGTCTCGTCCTCTCGCTTCTTTGTTGCCTGGACCTTACAGGGTGCCTGGGTGGTGATGACCAGCTGCGCAGCGGTATCAGCTATTTTGAGCGAGCAGCCAACGGCCGTCGGCGCGGTTTTTGCGATTGGCGCTGCCATGTGGGTGGTGGGTTTCGTGATCGAGGTCGTAGCAGACCGACAAAAATCGCGCTTCAGGGCAGATCCTGCCAACGAGGGGCGTTTTATTAACACGGGTTTGTGGGCGCGCTCACGACATCCCAATTACTTTGGTGAAATCCTCTTGTGGACCGGTATCGCCGTCACGGCGATACCCTATATCTCGGGCACGCAGTGGGTGGTCATGCTCTCACCGCTCTTTGTGTACGCGTTGTTGACCCGCGTTAGCGGTATACCGACGCTGGTGCGTCGCGGTCAGCAGCTCTGGGGGGATGATCCCGCTTATCAGGCCTATCTGACCAGCACGCCGTTACTCGTGCCGCGAATACTGTGAGCCCTCGCTATAACGCGGGCCATTTGATTCGGGCTTTAGGCACAACTGCGGTGACTACTGATCACCGCTGAGAGCGGCACGTTATCCACGCAGGGCCCTCTGCCCCGGCGTTTTCGGCTTACCTCACTTCCCGATGCGCCAGACGCGCATCAAGGAGCGCGGTGATTGCCAACATGAAAAGCCCAAGTAACAGCCGCAGGTCGCCGAAATAAATTCGCGGCTCGATAGGGTAGGCGATGGTTTTCTCGAGGCCCGCCAACTTGAAATCATGGCGCGCGTAAAATTCCGGATTGCTGATGATGTCGACCAGCGTGCGCCGGCTGCGATAGCGCATGATCGCGCCGTCCGACCACGCCTCAGCCCCCTCAATACCGAGTAGGTCCAGACTGTTGGCGACCGACTTACCCACCACGACGGGATGACTGGCGCGAGAAAGCAGTTCGGGAATCATGTGTTCCATGTACAGGTCGATCAGCGTTTGCCCGTCGGCATCGGGCGGTGCGCCCTCCATCGGTGGCGGGTTCTTCGCCAGGTCGACGGCGTTGAACATCAAAAACTGTCCACCCGTGTCATTGCGCAAAAACTCAAGCAGGGCTCCCCGAGCTGAGGGGTCTCCGCCCAGATCGCGGTTTTCTGTCTTCGCGATGTATGCCTCTATTTCGGCCTCAGTCAACGGACCACCGAAGTCCGTGTACCAGCTGAAGAACAGCGCATAGAGCACGATGGAGCCCAGCCACAGTTTGCGTCGTGATGTCATACCGGCAGTCTCCCAAGTGATTGATGAAATATCTGGCACAGGTGCCTGTCAGAGGTGCTTTTCAAAGCTGCTCGCAGGCAGCACGTGTTAACTGTATCCGCAATGTCACTTTGTTAGGGCCGACAGCCCAGTTTGTTTGCCATGAAACCACCCGGTTTGGCGCGCCACAGCGCTGTTCTGCTGTCACCATAACCCCGATGCGCGCTGTGGCCGAAGTGCTTTCATCACTTAGCGACGATTGCCGGCCAGCAACCCATCACTTACTTATTGACACTATTTATGCCAATATATAGATCGCTTCAAGACGCCGCAAGGAGTGCCAATGACGTCTCTTGAACCCGTCCAGCTGGTGGGGGGAACTGGCTCGCCCTATACCCAGAAGATGGTGGCCCTGCTGCGTTACCGACGCATCCCTTACGCCATAACCTGGGACCAACCCGAGACAAGGTGCGAGGCACTGGGTGTTGAGGCGCCCAAGCCGACCTTTATGCCCACCTTCTTTTTTGAGGAAGGCGGTCAGCTGACCGCCCAATGCGATTCCACGCCGATTATTCGTCGACTGGAAGCAGACCACCCCGGTCGGTCCGTATTACCTGCAGATCCTGCACTCGCCTTTATCGATTACCTGATTGAGGATTTCGCCGACGAGTGGTGCACCAAGTACATGTTTCACTACCGCTGGCATTTCGCGGCCGATGCCGACAACGCCGGCACCAAATTACCGCTCAGCATGGACGTTTCCATGCCCGAGGCGCAGTTTCAGCAGTTCAAGGGTTACATTTCTCAGCGACAGATCGAGAGACTCTGGGTGGTGGGTTCCAACGAGGAAACGGCGCCGATGATTGATGCCAGTTACCGGCGGTTCCTTGCGGCGATGGAGGCGCATCTCGCCAACCAACCGTTCATGCTGGGCCGTCGCCCGGGTGCGGGTGACTTTGGCCTGTTCGGTCAGCTTAGTCAGTTGGTGGGTTTTGACCCTACTTCGCGGGAGATTGCCCACGCCGTTGCGCCGCGCACGGTCGGCTGGGTCGATCGCATGCCAGATGGCAGCGGCCTGATGCCAGAGGATTCGGATTGGGTCGCCATCGAGGATCAGCCCGCCAGCCTCAGAGGGCTATTAGAAGAAATCGGGCGGGTCTATACGCCCGCGCAACTCGCGAATGCGCACGCCGTGATGGCGCAGGAGAAAACCTGGGAATGCGAGATCGATGGTGCGAGATGGCACCAGCGAACCTTCCCTTATCAGGCCAAGTGCTTGCTGTGGACCCGCGACCAATACGGGGGGCTGTCGGCGGCTGATCAGGCGCGCGTTGATGCGTTAATTAGCGGTACCGGAATTGAGCCAATGTTGGAGGGGGTGGAATGAGCGCCGCACCAATCAAAAACCGCGTGACAGAAATCACGGGGACCGACTACCCCATTATTCAGGCGCCCATGAGCTGGATCGCAAGAGCCCAGCTTGCCTCGGCAGTCTGCAACGCCGGTGGCCTGGGCATTATCGAAACCGGCTCCGGCGAGCTCGACGCAATCCGCGGTGAGGTCGATAAAATGCGCGAGCTCACCGAGAAGCCCTTTGGCATGAATGTCGCACTCGCCTTTGTGAAGGGCAGCAACTTTATCGACTTCGTGATCGAACAAAACCTGCCTTTTGTCACGACCTCTTCGGGCAGCCCTGCGGTGTGCACCGAGATTTTTCAGCAGGCGGGCATCAAGGTGTTCCACGTCGTGCCCACGCTCGATATGGCCCTCAAGGCGATCGACTGCGGTGTGGATGGCCTGATTGTGGAGGGCGGCGAGGGCGGCGGTTTTAAAAACCCCAGCCCGGTTTCTCTCATGGTGCTCCTGCCGCTCATTCGCTCGCGCACGGATATTCCGATTATTGCGGCAGGCGGTATTTGCGATGGGCCCTCGATGGCCGCCGCCTTTGCGATGGGTGCCGAGGGTGTGCAAATGGGTACCCGCATGCTGAGCAGCGCCGAGTCCCCGGTCCATCAGAACTGGAAGCAGGCGGTGGTCGAGGCGAAGGAGACCGATACGGTATTCCTGAATCAGCAATCTCGTCCCGCATTGCGGGCATTACGCACCGAGCGCACTGCCGCACTGGAGCCGCTGGGGGCCTTCGACTTCCGCGAACAGTTAGCCGGCGCGCAAGAGCTCGACATATTTTGGGGGCGACGGTTTTTATGATTCGCTGGGTCATTTGCAGAACTACGCCAGCTCGTTTGCACCGTTCATGGAGGCGGCGATTCCGCTGTCGGGCCAGGTAGTGGGCCGCATTGATGCGGTACAACCCGTGGCGGAGGTCATTCAGAGCACTATGACCGGTTTTTATGAGTCGCTGGGTCATTTGCAGGTCTACTCGCGGTAGCGACAGTGAATGGCGACTTCGTGCTCATCATGATGAGATACGCAGCGCTTTCCAATATTGATAGGTGGGTGGAGTAAAGCCTTCATCCTCATCGACAACGCCAGCAATAGGAACACCAGATGGGTTTTGAAATCAGCGATCAGGTTCGGGCATTAAATGCACAGCTACAGAACTTCATGGACGAGCATATTTATCCCCGCGAGCGCGAATGGCATGAGTGGTGTCACGACCCGGAGCACCTCTGGGAGGTGCCCGCCTGGTATGACGCCATTCGCGACAAGGCCAAGGCCGAGGGTTTGTGGAATCTGTTCCTGCCCGAGGAGTACGCGCCCTGGAGTCCGGGCCTGACCAACGTCGAGATCGCGCCGCTCTTTGAGACCATGTCCAAGGTCATGTGGGCCCAGAGCGTGTTCAATTGCAACGCGCCAGATCGCGGCAACATGGAAGTGCTCGCCAAGTACGGCACGCCAGAGCAACAGGAGCAGTGGCTGAAGCCGCTGTTGGCGGGCGAGATTCGCAGCGCCTATGCGATGACCGAGCCGCAGGTGGCGTCATCGGATGCGACCAATATGGAACTCGAGATCCGACGCGATGGCGACGAGTACGTGCTCAATGGCCGCAAGTGGTGGACCACTGGCGCCGTGGGGCCGCGCTGCAAGATCATGCTGGTGATGGGCAAGTCCAACCCTGAGAACGACCGGCATCGTCAGCACTCGACCATTCTGGTGCCCCGGGATACTCCCGGCGTCAAGCTGGTGAGAACGCTCCGCGCTTTCGACAGCCTGCACTCTCCTGGCGGTGAGGCGGAGCTCTTGTTTGACGAGGTGCGGGTGCCGGTCAGCAACATGATCAAAGGCGAGGGCTGTGGTTTTGAGATTGCGCAGGGGCGCTTAGGCCCTGGTCGGTTCCAATACGCCATGGGTTTTGTCGGCATGGCCCAGCGCTGTTTGGAGCTCATGTGCGCCCGCGCCCAGGACCGGGTGGCTTTTGGCGAACCGCTTATTAAAAAGACTTCGATTCAGCACGAGATCGCCCGCAGCCGCTGTGACATTGAACAGTGCCGGTTGCTCACATTGCAGGCGGCTGAGGTCATGGACCGCGAAGGCCTCGACGGCGCGCGACCATACATTTCGATGATCAAGATTGTGGCGCCCAAAATGGCACAGGACGTCGCCGATCGCGCCATGCAGATTTTTGGCGGCATGGGCGTCTGTCAGGACACCATGATCCCCGAGGTGTTCACCATAGGTCGGTTCTGCCGCATTGCGGACGGTCCTGACGAAGTCCACATGTCCCAGTTGGGCAAACTGACCGCCCGTGAACTGACAACCTGATGGAGGCGCCCGCAATGATTCGCTTACTACCCAGCCTGATCCTGATGATATCGACTGCCATCTTTGCGACGCCCGTTAAAGCCGAAGTTGATTTAGCTGGCTACTGGCAGCACGAGAGTGAGCCGGTATGGATCGAAATGCAGCCCCAAGCAGGACAGGGCGTGGTGCTTCGCAACGACAATCGGCCGGATCGCGTCGGCTTTCTGGTGGTGACTGATCTGGAACTCAGCGATGAGCCAGGCGAGTGGTCCGCGCAAGTCTTTGCCGCTCAGCTGGGTGAGTACCGCAATGCAACCATCACTTTGGTCAGCGACGATCTGATGGCGTTTACCGTGAAGGTCGGCTTTATTCGACGCACTGTGGAATGGGCGCGCGTCTCAGAGGTGCCGCCAGCGGGTGATGACGAGTAAACTTCGCCCAACAGAAAAATAACGGTAGAGAGACATCATGAGTACACGTTTATTGCTGGGTTTGAGCCTGCTGACTTTGGTCACTGCCTGCACCGAAGAGGTTGGCTTAATTGACGAGGACAGCAACTTCGGTGGTCGCGGCGGTAATCCGCTCGAAACGGTAATGGATGTGATGGATCGAACGCCGCCGCCGGCGAACCCGCTGCGCAATGCGTATTTCGGCGATCTGCATGTGCACACGGAGTACTCCTTTGACGCCTACAACTTCGGCACGACTGCCACGCCCTACGACGCTTACCGGTTTGCTCAGGGTGAGGCGATTGACCACCCGGCGGGCTATCAGATTCAGATGGCCACGCCCCTGGATTTTTACGCCGTCACCGATCACGCCATGTTTCTCGGCCTCGCCTTGGAAGCAGGTGATACCACCACGCCGTTCTCACAGTACGATGTGTCAAAGCCACACAATAACCTGAATGCCCCCGACAACATGGGCTCGCTCAGCCTGACGACCCGGCTGGGGAATTTCGCAACGTTTATCCCCGACACACTGGCAGGCATTCGCTCTGGAGCGATTTCGGAAGAGATGGCGGT
>JAYQLF010000012.1:0-678685 GCA_038143045.1 Halieaceae bacterium | reverse complement strand
GTGATGGCTTGGGTGACGCTGCCTACCGACAGCGACCCGCAACCGCACCTGGTGGGGGGGCGCTACCTAGATCGACACACGTTCAAAATGGGTCACTGGCGAATGCAGCATCGGCACTATGTGCTGGATTGGATTACTCAATTTCCCGCCGCGTCGCCCGCTGCATCTCGCCCGCCGTTCGCGGCCAACTCATTCGCCCCCAAGGGGCTCACTTCCCATGGGACGCCGGCGGTGCCCTCATGGCGGCACATGCCAGTGCCAAAAAAACGACCAATGAGGATTTTCCGATGGATGAACAGACTGCACTTGAGGAGGTCGTGGCGCAGCAAGCGATCGCTGAGCTCGGCTGCCGTTATGCGCGGGGTGTGGATCGCGGAGATCCAGAGATCATCCGTTCCGCTTTCCACGATGATGCTTCGATTGTGTCGGGTGTCTTCAATGGCGCAGCGATCGAGTTTGCGACGGCCATAGGTGCCATGTTGGATGAGGGCTCAGTGCGAGTGGCGCATACAGTGACGAACCATTGGATTGATGTAGATGGCGATAACGCTGTAGGCGAGAGTTATGTCGTCGCCTTTCAGGGGACGAAGGGCGATGTGCCGCAGGACGTGATGACAGGCGGCCGTTACATAGACCGCTACGAGCGCCGGGGTGGCGAATGGAAAATTAGTCATCGCACCTTTGTGATGGACTGGACAACCACGGCAGATTCTAAGGATCTAATGGGTCTGGGTATGTTTGAGGACATGGTGAAAGGTGAGCGGGGCAAGACCGACCCGATATACGCTCATTGGCAGTCTGCTGGTTGAAGCGTTTTCTCCGCGTCGTTGGGAGGTGCTAATGAAGTTAAAGAGAGAGCGAATACTCGTGGGACTGAAAAACTTGAGGTCAGTGATTGTGCTGACGGCGTCGATCGCGATAGGGGAGCGGGACATCTGATGTTCTCGCCAATGTGGACGAACCCAATTCGGCTGCCTATCAAGAAGTGACCGTTCCTTTAGACCCCGAAACAAAAGCGATGGGTGGTGAGCTGTACGCGAAGCACTGCGCTGCGTGTCATGACGGTAATATGGTGCGCGCACCGCAGCGCTACGTATTGGAGAATGTCTCGCCCAGCACGCTGTTGGCGGCCATGGTGGATGGTCCCATGCGTGAAGTCGCGGCGGGTTTTACCCTTGAGCAGAAAACAGCCGTAGCGGAGTACATTGCCGAGCGGGAAATCAGTGGTACGAACACTGCTGACGCGGGCGTGGCATGCGACGCTCAGAGAAGCGAATTCGATCTGACGCGGGGGCCCATATTCCAGCACTGGGGTTGAGCGCGGATGCGAGCCATTTCGTGCCGCCGTCTGTGTCACGCATCACGAGCAAAAATATTTCTTCGCTGGCGCTGGATTGGGCTTTTGCCTATCCCGATGCGACTCGAGCTCTCGCTCACAGCCTGCATTTGGCGCAGGTGCAATCTTTGTCGGCAGTCAGAGTGGGCTGGTCTACGCGTTTGATCAGGAAACGGGCTGCACGCGCTGGCAGTATCAGGCTTCGAGCGAGGTGCGCAATGGCCTCACCCTCGAGCCATGGGACACTGCCGATGAGGCTGCTGACCCCTTGCTGTTTTTTGGTGACCTCACGGGTAACCAGTATGCGGTCTCGGCGCTCACCGGCGAGCTACGCTGGAGGAAACGTATCGATGACCACAGCGCGGCCACGCTGACCGCAGCTGCCGAGCTATCTGACGGGGTGTTGTTCGTGCCCGTATCTTCACTCGAGGAGGGAGCAGCGATTGCCGCTGGCTACCCGTGCTGCTCGTTCAGGGGGTCGATCGTCGCCCTTGACGCACAATCGGGTCGCGAGTTGTGGCGAAGGCACTTCATTCCGGCTGCTGAGCAAACTGGCACCAATGGTGCCGGAACGCCGACCTATGGTCCGAGCGGGGTGCCCATTTGGGCGGGGATGGCGATGGATGCCGATCATCTTTTCATTGCAACCGGGGATGATTACTCGGGAGAGGGGTCGGAGACCAGCGACGCAATCATCGCGTTAGATAAAACCTCGGGTGAAACCGTTTGGGTTAGGCAGGCGCGCTTTGGTGATGTGTGGAATGGCTCCTGCGAGAACGTGGATCCTGTCAATTGTCCCGAGGATAACGGGCCCGATTACGACTATGGGGCCGGGCCAGTCATCAGTCAGGACTCCAGGGGCAGGCGCATCATCTTGGCTGGTGACAAGGGCGGCGTTGTCACAGCGATGCTTGCCGAAACGGGCGAATCGCTTTGGAAACCAAAGTGGGTCGCGGCGGTGTCGTGGCAGGTATCAATTTTATTCCTCGCGGCACACGATGGCAAAGTGTTCGTGCCGGTTAGCGACGTGCCGGATGGTCGTAACTACGACGAGCCCGCGCGGCCCGGGGTGTATGCTTTGAATGTCGACAATGGTGAGTACGCGTCGCAGGCGCCCTCACGTGAAGACGTTTGTAACGGCAGGCCAGGGTGCTACCCGGGCTACTCTGCCGCAATATCTGTGACCGATGACTACGTTTTAGCGGGCTCAAATGAGGGCTGGTTAAGAGCCTTCGACATCGATACCGGTGAAGTCCTGTGGGAATTCGACACCACGCAACCGGTCACCGCGGTAGATGGACGCAAGGCTCAAGGTGGATCGATCGGTGGCGGCCAAGCCCCGCTCGTTGTGGGCGACCGGCTGATCTTGAACTCGGGTTATGCGTTTGCGGGCAAGATGCCGGGTAACGCGCTATTGGTTTTCAAATTGCCGCCGCACCCTGAGCAAGTGGCTCAGCAATCGGCCTTTCCGTCGTTGGTCGAGAGCGCGGCGAAGTAGTCACGGCTCGCTGCCAGTACCTTCGGCGCGAGGAGAATAGAACTCACCATGGTGGGAATGGCCATTAAGCCGTAGCTTGCCGAGATCAGATTGAAGACCACATCAATACTGACGGTGGCGCCAAAAATAACGGCCAGCACAAAGAACCAGCGGAACAAGGGCTGCCACTGGGCGCCAATGAGAAAGCCGAAACATTTCGCGCCGAAGTACCAGCCAGCAAACATCGTTGTCATGCTGAGAATGAGGGCGACAAAACCCAGCAGCACCAGCCCGACCGGCCCCATCTCACTTTGAAACGCCGAGGCAGTCAGGTTAATGCCCGACAGCCCTCCGGGTTCCTGCCAATTGCCTGCCAGCAGGATCACGATGGCGGTACAGGTGCATACGATCAACGTGTCAAAGACGGGTCCGAGCGTTGCCACGATGCCCTCGCGGATCGGTTCGTTGGTCTGGCGGCGCCGTGCGCCATGACTTCGGTTCCCACGCCGGCCTCGTTTGAGAAGGCGCCACGACTGATGCCGATCAGCATCACTCCCACAAAGCCGCCACCCACTGCGCTGGGCGATGAGGCCTCGTGGATAATGGTGAGCAAGATCCCGGGCACCGCAGACAGATTGTTGGCAACTACCCACAGCGTCATCAGCAGGTACACCCCTACCATCGTGGGTAGCAAAGCGACCGCGACGTTGGCGACCCTCGGTAAGCCACCGAAAATGACGACCCCCACGACAGCAGCCAAACAGGTGCCGATGACAAGAGATGCCCAGCCGGGCGCAGTGCCGCCGAACGCGGCTCCTTGAATAAGTGCCGTCAGTTGGTTGGCCTGAAAGATCGGGAGCGTGCCAATGAGGCCCGCCAGGGAAAACAACATGGCAAGTGAATAGAAAGGCCTGGGTAGCGCCTCCCGGATCACGTACATCGGACCGCCCTGTAACGCGCCCAGCGAATCTTTTCCGCGGTACATCACACCCAGTGAACAGGTAAAAATTTGGTTGCGATGCCCACGATCGCCGATACCCACATCCAGAACACGGCACCCGGGCCCCCCGCAACGATTGCCAGCGCAACGCCCGCGATGTTGCCGAGCCCCATCGTGTTTGACAGTGCGGCGGCCAGAGCCTGACGGTGTGAGATTTCTCCGGCGGCATCTGGCGTGTCATAGCGGCCCAGCAATATCGCGAATGCGTGTCCCATGTAACGGTATGGTGCTGCTCTGGAGACAACAAGAAAGAACAGCCCACCGCCCAGCAAAAGCGTGACAAGGGGCGTGCCCCAGACAAAATTGGCGAATTGCTCAGCGAAGGTGTGCAGGTCGAACATGCTGGGAGACCAGTCGTCGCGCAGTGGGTGTCGAGCCATGTTAACTTTGTACGCCTGAATAATCATAACGAGAGCACAACATGAGCTCAGAGCCGACCAAGCAACAAAACATGCGCCGCGTGGCGCTGACCTCCCTCGCGGGAACCAGTATCGAGTGGTACGACTTCTTTCTCTACGGCACGGCGGCTGCCGTGATCTTCCCCAAGGCATTTTTCCCGCAGGATTTACCCCCTATGGTGCTGCTGATCATCTCCTTCAGCACGTTCGCCGTGGGCTTTATTGCCCGGCCTCTTGGCGGGGTGGTGTTCGGCCACTTTGGAGATCAGGTGGGCCGCAAGCGCACCTTGGTGATCGCGCTCATGATGATGGGCGTGGCCACCACGCTCATTGGGCTCTTGCCCACCTATGAGTCCATTGGGATTGCCGCGCCACTCATGCTGGTAGCATTGCGCTTTATTCAGGGCCTTGCCGTGGGCGGGCAGTGGGGTGGTGCGATGCTGTTGGTGACCGAGAGTGCGCCATCCAACAGGCGCGGCTGGTACGGCGCCTATGCGCAAGCGGGTGCCGCGGTGGGCGTCATCCTGGCGAATCTCGCGTTTTTGGCCGTGAGTACCTCCATGAGTGACGAGGCATTTATTGAATGGGGCTGGCGACTGCCCTTTATTGCCAGCATCGTGCTGATCGGTATTTCGCTTTACGTGCAGTTGCGTATGGAAGATACCGTTCAGGCGTTCAAGGCAGGCCGACGCGGGCGGGCAGGCCTCGCAGGCCGATACCCGGGACGGGCAGGGGCGGTCGGTGCCAGTCGAAACCCGCCAGCAGCATGAATCGCCGGGTTTCCGCTTCTAATATCGTGATCGCCTGCGTCACCCCGGCCTCGCCGCCGGCAGCCAGGCCATAGAGATAGGGCCGCCCAACAGAGCAAGCGGACGCCCCCAAGGCCAGCGCTTTCACGATATGGCTGCCGCGACGAATTCCACCATCTACGACCACCTCGAGGTCGTTGCCAATCGCATCTCGTATCGCCGGAATACAGTCGATAGGGGCTGGCGCGGAGTCAAGTTGTCGTCCTCCGTGATTGCTGACCATGATAGCGGAGGCTCCCAATGCTTTTGCTTGCCTCGCGTCTGCAGGAGAGAGGATGCCTTTGATAATGAGCGGCCCGTCCCAGTGCTCACGCAGCCAGCTGATGTCAGCCCAAGTGATGGAGGGATCAAACTGTTGATTCACATACTCAAAAATGCTCAAAGCGCCCGACTTGAGTGGATCAATGCTTTCATTGAGGTTTGCCAGCGTGAAATCCCGATTGTGTCTTAAGCCCGCGAGCCATGACCATTTTCCGGCAAAGTTGAGCATGGACCTTGCTGTGAAAGAAGGGGGGATGGTCATCCCCGTGACGATATCCCGTTCACGGTTGCCTGCAATGGCGGTATCGACGGTGACGCAGAGGGCATTGTATCGGGCCTCAATGCAGCGTTCGACGAAACGCCGGGTCAGCCCGCGATCCCTGAATACGTAGATCTGGAAAAATTTTGGTCCAGGCGCTGCCGCGGCCACGTCCTCGATCGTGCTGGAGCCCATGCTAGAAAGGCCGTAGTAGGTGTTAGCTTTGCTCGCCGCGCGCGCGACGCCAAGTTCCTTGTGATGATGAAAGAGTCGCGACATTCCGGTGGGCGAGATGATGAAGGGCAGCGCCAGGTCTTGACCGAACAGTTGCGTACTCAAATCGACGTCTGTTACCCCCGTCAGCATTGAGGGGACGATTTCCCATTGCTCAAACGCACTGGTGTTGCGGCGCAGCGTCCATTCATCATCCGCACCACCATCCAAATAGTGAAAGATGGGTGATGGCAGTTTCTTTTTGGCGGCTTTGCGTAATTCGGCGACGTTAAAGCAGTGATCTATGCCAGCCATTCTCATGTCCGCCTGCAATCAATCGGTATTAAAAGTGCTTTGGGAGTTCGATCGACCTGCGTCATTACAATGCCTCTTTTCCGTCTGAAGCGGGCCAGTAGCGGACCAAAAAAGTGCCTTCCGAGATACGGTCCTGATTATTTTCCCCCAGCCACTGGAAGTCGTATTGGACGCGGAATCCCTCGGGCCGATCATCGACAGCCGCGACGCTCATGGTGAGCGAAATTGCCTCATCTGCCGTCGTCGGCCGTAGTACCCGAAACCGATCGCTTCCCACGAAAAGGGCTTTAAGGTCGATTAACTCGACGTGCTCAAAGAAAGTTGTATGCACCAGGGCAAACGTGAGAGATCCAGGGGCGATGATGCCGCCAAAGCCCTCAGCTTTGCTTCGTGCTTCATCGAAGTGAAACCAGTCGAGCTGATTCAAGCTGCGACAGTAAACCTGAATTTGATCCTTAGTCACGACGCGTGGTGTAGATTGGAACAAGGCCTTGCCGATACGCGCCTTAAAATCTGCTTGAGTGTGTAGTTTGGTTTTCACGCGTGGTGCCAGTGCTCAAGTAGGGCTGATAGCTAGCAGCAGTGACTGAGGAGCGTAACAGGCGCTATAGGCTTCATCACCTGTCTTTCCATGCATTTCGGTTGTCGCTTTACTGGGTGATTGTGCGCGTTTTTAGTCTTGGCGCGGCTCAGGGTTTGCTTCAAAAGGGAAAAAGCGGATGATGGGTGGGTTGTTTCCCGCTGGAATTGATGCCGCCAACCATGATTGCGCAGACATTTTCCACGATCGGGCCAATTGGTGTCGTGATATGGCAGGCGCTGGAAGATCTGGGTGTCGCTCCCGGGCCGCTGTTTGCTGATGCAGGCATCGAGGTGGGCCCCTTGATGGACCCCAATACGCGTATTACCGACGGCGCGTTCAGGCGCCTGTTGACCGCGATTGAGGAGCAACCTGTCGATCGCGTATTTGGCCTCCATCTCGCAAAGTTTATCCATCCCACCACCTTTTACTCGCTGGGGGTGGCCGCCTACTGCAGTGCTACGCTGGGTGACTACATCGAAAAGATGATTCGCTATTACTCGGTGGTTACCACCAATGATGTGATGTCCCTTGAGCGCGATTCCAGAGATTCTGAGGTGTTTTGTCTCAACTGGATCGCCAACAATCCCGAGCCATTCCCTTCGGTGCGCGAAGACGGTATTGCCGCCATTTTTGTCACGATTCTTCGTTTTGCCACCCAGAATACCTTCGCGCCCGTCTGGGTTTCTCTCGCTCGGCCTCACCCTGGCGATAATGCGGATCACTATGCTGCTTTTTTCGGCTGCGAGGTTCAATTCGAGGCCCCCGCAACGTCACTGCTTTTTGACGCGCAGTTGCTTGATATCCCATTAGTCAGTGCCGACCCGGACATGGCGCGGTCATACGAGCAGCTCACAGAACAGTACATTGCGAAGTTGGAGAAAGCTGATTTTCCAGCCAGAGTTCGAAATGAGCTGATCTGGCTCCTACCCACGGGCGTTTCGGGCAAGGATGCCGTCGCCAAGGAGCTGTGCGTGAGCACACGAACGCTATACAACCGCCTAGAGGAGGCGGGCACTACTTTCCGCGAGGTATTGGACGACACACGGAGGCTGCTCGCAGAGGATTATCTTCTCAAGGGGCTGCCGGTCAACGAAATTGCGTATCTGACCGGGTTCTCAGATACCGCTAACTTCTCCCGTGCATTCAAGAAATGGACGGGCCATTCTCCCATTGGTTTTAGAGAGCTCGCCACGTTGCGGGATGAGCAGGCCAACCCCTAACGCACACCAATCTTGCCGATTTTGACATGACGGCATTCGCCATTGATTTTTATGCTCTGTCACTGCTGATCAGATTGGAATCCTCGTGGCCGTCGATACCTACACACAATTGCTGTCTGAGGCGCTGTCGTCTGGGGATGCCATCGCGGTCTCGGATGTGGATGGTCAATCGGTTTCGGGAAACGAACTGTTGCAGAAGATCAATGGTATTGCCGGCCTCTTATCCAACCTCGGTTTGCAACCCGGTGACGGCCTCGCGCAGTTGGCAAGCAATCGTCTCGACGCGTTTGCGGTGATGGCGGCGTGTTTGCGAGCCGGTATTCGGTATACCCCGTTACATCCGCTGGGTTCATTCGAACAACAATGTCATATTGTGCGTGATGCCGAAGCGAGTGCGCTGGTTATCGACTCCCAAGCTTTTTATGAGCAGGCGCAAAGCTGGCTGAGGCATGTGAGCACCTCGAAGTGCTCACGCTCTCGAGTGCCGAATACGGCCGGCATTTGGGGGATCTGCTCGAGGGCAGTTCGGCACCTCAATACGAACCCAAAGGCGCCGACATTGCTTGGGTCACCTATACCGGGGGCACCACGGGAGAACCCAAGGGTGTCGTGCACACTCAGGCGGGTATGGCGGCGACGGCGGAGATCTCGACTAAGGCGTGGGAATTTCCCCGAGACCCCCATTTTCTGGCGTGCTCGCCGATCAGTCATGCGGCCGGTTTTTTGGTGCTGCCGGTGCTTCGCTTGGGTGGCACGGTGTCCTTGATGCCGTCTTTCTCACCCAGCGCGGTTTTCGACTGTGTTGAACGCCAGGGGGTCAACACGCTTTTCCTGGTGCCGAGCATGATCTATGCCTTGCTCGATCATCCCGACGTCGAACGTAGAGACCTCAGTAATCTGGAGCACATTATTTACGCCTCTGCACCGATCACCCCTGATCGACTTCGGGAGGCGCTGCATCTCTTTGGCCCATTCTGTTTCAGTGTTATGGCCAAACGGAGAGCATTCATCTTTCCAGTATGACCCGGGCCGATCACGATCCGTCAGCAGATCGGCGCTTAGAGAGCGCGGGGCGCGCGACGCCCGGTATGACAATTGCGATACTCGGCCCGAATGGCGAGCCAGTTCAGACCGGTGAAGTTGGCGAGATTTGTGCCAAAGGACCCTGCGTGATGAGTCAATACTGGGGGCGACCCGAGGCGACCGCAGACACGCTGCGCAATGGTTGGCTGCACACGGGTGACGTCGGGCGGATGGACAATGAGGGCTTTGTCTTCATTGTCGATCGGCTGAAAGACATGATCATCAGTGGCGGGTTTAATATCTATTCCCGTGATGTAGAGCAGGCGATTCAGCAAGAGGCTGAGGTCCGGGAGGTTGCCGTCGTCGGGTTGCCTGATTCGCGCTGGGGGAGCGGGTGCACGCGATTGTGGTGCTCACCGACGGCGCGAAAAGCGATGCCGATGCCCTGATTGCCTCGATCAGGGCGCGATCTGGTCCGCTACTCACGCCCAAAACCCTCGAATTTCGTGACCATTTGCCACTCACCAATCTCGGAAAAGTGGATAAAAAGGCGCTGAAATCCACCCTACAAGCCTGAATTAACGGTTTTTCTGGGCTTGAATGCCCGAATTGACAAATCTCTCTTCAAAAACATACCGTATAGTAGGTATGTGACAACGAGTGCCCAAAAGGAAACAGGTATGACTCAGCAAGCCGTAGCAGAGCAAACGCTGGACGATGCGCAGGAGCAGGCGATTCTTGAGCGGATTCATGCGGGTGAATTGATTGAAGATATGGAGGAACTTACTCCCCGGTATCGCGCCATTTTAGAGCGCACGCTCGAAATCGCGGCGCAGTCAGAGGTGACAGTGCTGACATGGGCCTATACCGCCTTCAGAGTGGCCCCCGATATCGGCGCCAAGGTAGCGATTTGCGGCACGATCCAGGATGAGGTGGGGCATGCCCACCAACAGGGTATGTTGTTTGAGCGCTTCGGTTTCGACATGCAAAAAGTGGCGTTTGAGGCGGATCCCCGCAAGTATTGGTCGCTCCCGATCATGGAGTTTCCGGTGCGCAATTACGCTGAGTTCGTGGTATCGCAGGCTTTTCTGGATCGCGCGGGACGGTTTACCACGTGGGATATCGAACTCAACTGTAGCTTCGCGCCGTATCGCCGCACCCTGAAAAAGGTCAACTTCGAGGAGGCGTATCACTTCCGCCATGGCGCAATGTGGACGGAGTTCTACTACAACCAGAACGACGAGACCAAAAAGCTGGTTGAGGATGCCGTGCGCTGGATTTTCCCCTGGGGCTATCACTGGTATGGACGTCCGGATGACCTCAAGGGCTACCCGGACCAGTTGAACTACAAGGTTCGGGCATGGAGCAATGACACCATGCGTAGGAAGTGGCTGCGTTCGGCAACAGATTTCGCCGACAGGGTCGGTTTGAAGGTACCGGCCGAGAAAGACAAAGAGACGGGTGAGTATCGCATCACCGATATGCCCTATCCGATGACCTTTGACGCGGCTAATCATGATTGGGAGTGGGAAGAGACAACCTGGGATCGCGCGATCGGCAACTTCAAGTCGGGTGGACCCATGCGTCCGTCGTGCTACGAGCGGCTGCAGCGGGAAGAGTGGGGAGATCAGCTGTGGTAACCGAAGCGGCCGTTGCCGAGGTGCTCAACGGCGTGATGGACCCGCACATGAATGTCAGTCTCCCTGACATGGGCATGGTGCGGCGCATTACGGTATCGACAGAGGGCGATGTCGATGTAGGGCTGGTATTCCCCTGCGTGGGTTGCCCGGCCTGGGATCTCATTCAAAACGATATCAAGCGTTCAGTTGGTGGGCTCGAAGGCGTTCGCTCCACCAAGGTGCGCATCGAATGGCAGCACGAGTGGAGTCGGGAGGACATTGTTCCCGAGGCTCGCCTGATTGCCCGTGAACACGGCTACTGCATTTAGGAGTAGGGCATGGGTTTGGTAAAGCAAAAAACTGCGCGCAACACCATGGATTGGGAGTACTTCGAGGTATTTGCCCGCGAGGAGCCCGACGGCCCGCTCTTTCATCTTGGATCGGTCAGCGCGCCCAACAAGCCCGCGGCGGTAGGCCAGGCTCGGATGGTTTACTCCGAGAAGCCCTGGGTTGAGATGTGCATCTGCCCGCGGGCCGAGGTGACGCCCGTGATCTCGGTGAACGACATGATCGGGATTGCCTGAGCGATGCGTGACGCGGGTAAAAATGGCACGGCACGTTCCAACAGTCTGAGGGAACTGTTCGGCGAAAAATACGATGCCTCTGTGCCGTGCCCCTGGTGCGAATCCGAAGATACCCGGGTATCCAATCCTTTCGGCGGCACCGTGTCTGAAATGAGCATGCAGTGCAATCAGTGTGAAGCCACCTTCGGTTGGATGAAGTGGCAAGACAAACTCCCCGGTCAATGAGCCGGGGACCAAAGCCAGGAGAAAAACGTGGCAGCTACAGATAAAGCGTTGATGCAGGAATTACTGTGTATCGCCGATACCGACTGGGTATTGGGGCACTGGTATATCAAGGTAATGCTCAATGGCAGGAGCTTGCCGGATTGCACGGCCTTTGCGGGCATGGGCCAGGATAGCTTGGGCCACACTCGAGCGATTTTTCGCCTGCTCGAGGACCGACTCGATCTGCCCGAACATCAGTTGGAGTTTGGACGCCAGCCAGACGCGCTCCATGATTTGGAAGCGTTGTCGCGTCCCCCTCAGAATTGGGGTGATTTTTTGATGACGGCTTTCCTCACCGAGTGTGCGGTTTGGCGTTTGTTCTCCACTTTTCTAGGAGGATCGGACCAGGCGCTATCCGGCATGGTGAAGCATTTCGGTAAGGAGCTGTATTTTCATCGCCTGGGTTTGGAGGGTTGGATGCTGGCGGCCAGTGATGAGGAGCGCGCCGATATGAAGGCGTCGCTTGCCGAGCGCGGTGCGGAGATTGCGCGCTGGTTTGGTGCAGACGATGGCGAAGACACATTGCTTGCGGCAGGGATACGCGCCAGTAGCGTTGCCGATGCCAGAGCGGGGTTCCTTGAAGATGCGGTGTCGGTCATCACCAAAGCCACGGATCTGAGCGACGCCGACGTGCTCGAGCAGTTACCCACTTCGCTGCCCGAGGGCTGGGATGCCGTGAAGCGGAAATCCCCGGGGGCGACTGTGCCGGCCACGCTATGGGAGTTCATGATTCCCACGGACCCCGATACCGTCGCCTTGCGCAGGCCGCTCGCAGTGAGCGTGGACGATAACCTCGATTTGGTTGATAGGGCGGAGTACTCGCACGCAGATTACGCATAGCGTTACGCCATAGACTCGGATCGCATAATAAAAAAGGGAGGAATGCGATGACAAAATCAGGTTTGGCGGTAGTGGGTATCGCCGAGGTGCCAACGCGCCGCGATCCAGAGCGCACGCGATGGGATATCTTGCTCGACGTGTGCATGGGAGCGATCAACGACGCGGGCATTGATAAAAACCTGATTGGCGCAGTGATCTCCAACAATCCAATGGCCCAGCCCTCGATGCAGAACGACATGTCGTTGGGCAAGATTCCCGAGGTGATGGGGCTCAAGGGATGCCGCGACATTGCCATTTGTAATGCGGGCGGTGCTTCCACTACCAACTGTTTGCGCCTCGCCGAGCAGCACATCGCCAGCGGACAAGTGGATTTTGTCTTGATACCGCATACAACCGTGCAGTCAGATATGCCCCCGCAGGACTTGATTAACTTTTTTGCCACCGCACCCCTCGACAAACAGTTCGAATACCCCTACGGCGTGAGCTTCAACGGCTCCATGGGGCTGATTACCCAGCGCTACATGTATGAGACGGGCGCGACAGAAGAGGAACTCGCGTCGGTTACCGTTGCGCTCCGCGCGTGGGGGGCGCTCGATCCACTCTCCATTTTTTATGGCAAGACTGTGTCACTCGAAGATGTGATGAACTCGCGCATGATCAGCACGCCGTTAAAGGCCAAGGAGTGCAATCTGCTGGCGGACGGCGGTGGCGCGATGGTGGTGACATCGTGGGAAAAAGCCAAGGAGTTCGGCGACAAAGCGGTTTACAAATTGGGCCATGGCACGCGGTTTATGAGCGCCACGCCGATGCTGCGCGAGGATGTTTTCCATCGCCAGTCTTATCGGGAATCGAGTCGGGATGCCTTGGCGCAGGCGGGTCTATCGATACACGACATGGACCTCCGACAGATTTATGGCGCCTACCCCTATACGCAGTGCAGTGCACTGGAGGGTTACGGCGTCTGCGAGGACGGACAGGGAGCCAAGCTCTGGGCTGAGGGCCGCTGTGGGCCCGGTGGTGATCTGCCCTGCACCACAATGGGCGATGCTACCGGCCGCGGCCACACGGGCAGCGGGGTCAGCATGGCGTTTTATCTCGATACCATCCGCCAGTTGCGTGGGGAGGCAGGAGAGCGGCAGGTCAGTAACTGCGAGCATGCGATTCTGACGACATCGGGGGGGTCTGTGATGAACACCTGCACCACCGTCTTCGGGAGGGCGCTACGATGAGCGAGTACAAAAAACCGCTTCCCGAAATTCAGCCCTACAGCCAGCCATTCTGGGATGGGACACGGGAGAGTAAGTTGCTGATTCAGCACTGCAACGCCTGCGATACCAATATTTTTTATCCGCGACGCGATTGCCCCGAGTGCTGGAGCCAGGATTTGGGTTGGATCGAGGCCTCGGGCCGCGCCACCGTTTATACCTACTCGGTGACCTACGAAGGGGTTGAGGAGAAGTTCGTCGAAGACCTGCCGATCATTCTCGCCTGGATCGATCTGCCTGAGGGAATTCGCATGCACACCAATCTGGTGGAGTGTGAGCCGGAGGACGTGCAGATCGGTATGGAGGTCGAGGTCGTTTACCGGCCCGTGACCGATGAGATCACGCTGCCATTTTTCAGGCCGGTTTCTGCTTCGTGAGTGACGTCGGTTGGGGCCTCTGGGGCACCTGGGCGGAGACTGAAGCGTGCCTCGGTCAGGTGGTGGGGCAATGGGAAGGTCCCGATCCGGTCGAGCGCGGCAGCATTCGCCGCTGGTTGGAACCTAAGGAATTCCACAGTGCTATTCATACCGATGCGACGGCAGCCCAGGCGGCGGGGTTTAAAGATCTGGTGGCACCCGCATCGATGGTTTTTACCTACGGTGTGGCGGCTTACTGGTCGCCGGGCGATAAGAGTCAGTCGATAGACGATGAGCCGACACAGATACAGATCCCCGTCATTTTTGATGTGCCGGCGCCTTGCAACAAAAGCTTCGCAACCAGCATGGAGATGATGTTTGAAGAGCCACTGTATCCGGGCGATGTAGTGACCTGTACCAGCCGCCTGATTGATATCCAACGCAAGACACTGAAGGTCGGGCCGGGTGCATTTTTACGGCAGGAGGATACCTACACTAAGCAGACGGGCGAGGTAGTTGCCGTCGCGACGCTTGATATTTTTCGCTTTTACGTCGGTGATGACGGGGCGGGTCATGACGAATAGCGGCCCACTGGTTCCCGTTGTTGGCGAGCATCTGCCCGAGATCAGTATTCCGATCACCTTGCAGCGCCTGGTGATGGAAGCCGGCGCTAACCGGGATTTTTCGCTCATGCATCACGATGGGTCCATCGCCAGAACGGCGGGGGCATCCGATGCCTTTGCCAACACTTTTTTTCTGATGGGCATGTTTGAGCGCTTGGTGCGCGATTGGGCAGGGCCACAGGCTCGGTTAAAGAAAATGGGTCCCTTGAAGATGCTTAACTTCAATGTCGTGGGCGACACGTTGGTCTTCAAAGGCAGAGTGGCTGCGGTAGAAACCTGTGATCAGGAGCTTATTTCTACACTGGATCTGTGGTGCGAGAGCGAGCGAGGACAAACCACGACCTGTGTGGTTGAATTAATTTCATGATAAGAAAAATAAAGGGGATCAGATGAACAATTTGTCATTGGCGGTGCCAAGTAGCGGGGGTGATTCGGTCTCCATGAGCAGTATTCAGGGGATCGCACTGACGCTGAAAAAATTAGGGCTTGAGACCAACAGTATTCTGTTGGATGCCGGTGTGGCGCCCGATTCAGTCAGTCAGAGCTGCGAGCGCGTGCCGATTCAATCCCTGTCGCAAATTATCTCTCGCGCTGTCAGTTCGGAACTCGGGCCCCTGTTTGGCCTCAAGTTTGCAGAGAATATTCATGCAACGACCTATCACTGCTACGGCCTAATGCTCATTTCCTCGCCCACATTGCGCCAGTTTTGCCTGCGGCTGTCGCGCTACTACGCCTGGGTGACAACCAATAAATCGGTAGCGTTCGATATCCAAGGTGATACGGCGCGTCTGGTCTACCATTGTGATGGCGATGCGACCGACAGCCCCAATGCGCGGCTTGCGCGTATCTCCGGTTGGGCGGCCACCTGGGTGCGCATGCTGAGAATGGTCTCTTCACCGGGATTCGCCCCCAAGGCTGTGACATTTTCTTGCCCAACGCCGCTCGGTTTTGTCGAGGACTATCAGCAGTATTTTCGTTGCCCGCTGGAGTTTGGCTACAGTGCTGACGCACTGTGTTTTGACGCGGCACTCCTTGATGTGCCTTTGGCCGGTGGTAATGCAGAACTGGCCCGCAGGAGTGAGCGGCAGGTTTTTGACCATCTTAATAAGATCGGTTCGGTGGATCTGGAGACCCGAATGCGGATGGCGTTCTTTGACCTTTTACCAGTGGGCACCTACGCGCGTTCAGATGTCGCGGACTGGCTGGGGTTGGATGATCGGCGACTCACTGCGGCATTGCGCGAGGAAGGTTTGAGTCATCATCAGGTGTTGCTGCAAACGCGGCAGGAACTGGCCGCGGAGTTGGTTTCGCACTCGGATATCTCCATCAACGAAATTTCTTACCAATTGGGTTTTAGTGACTGCAGTAATTTTGCCCGCAGCTATCGCAAGTGGTTTGGTTGCTGCCCCAGCGAGCGGCGGGCGACAGGCGTCTGATCAGTGCAACCTGTCCGGAGAAGCAATGAGGAGCGCAGGGAGCACAGTATTCAGCAGGTGCTGTCGGCGGCGTTGCGCTTGTTTGTCTCTAAAGGCTACGAGAACGCGACGATCGACACGATTGCTGCCGAGGCAGGCCTTACCAAAGGCGCGGTCTATTTTTACTTCAAGGGCAAGGCCGCGCTGTTGCACGCGCTCCTCGATGACGCCGAGCAACTTTACGCAGAGATTTTCGCGCAACTGAAATCAAGTGGCGAGAACCCGATTAAGCAACTCGAGATGTTTGTTGATTGGTGTGCCGAAACGGGCGCGGAGAACCAAGAGCTTCTGGTTTTGCCGATACTCGTCTCCCTGCAGGCGATGGGCAAAGATGCCGAGGTCGCGGCGCACCTGAAGCGAATGTATGACCGGTATCACGATGAGATGGCGCGGATTACCCGCGATGGGCAAGCGCGCGGGTTGTTCGATAACCGAGTCTCCGTGCGGGAGCGTGCCGCGGTACTGGTTGCTCTCACAGATGGCATGTTGCTCGAGTGGTACCGTTTCTCTGGCGCGCTCGACGGGAGGGCCCTGGCCGAGAGCGCCAAGGCTCAGATTTTAAGTGGCTTGGGAGTGACTGCTCAGTAATCCAAAACTTGAGCGGATTTTTTCAGCGCATCGACGGCTTCATCCCAAATCATCGTTTTCCAGTCGTCAAATTCGGGGTACATCACGCGGCGTAGCTCGGCTTTGATCGCCTTGCCCTGATCTGAATTCAAATCGCCGTAGGCGTGAAGCCAGTTATCAGCGATGTGGGCACCGAGTACGTCCTTGGGTGGATAGGTGCCATATTCAATCACGTAGGCAAAGCTCTCTTTGCCGGGTAGTACCCAATCCATTGCCAACACGATCGGCCCTTCTGGATCGACCGGAAGGTCTTCGTCAAATTCTTCTTTAACCGCGGTGGAGCGCATCACCTCACCGAAGACCTCCGCCATCACATTGAAGCGCGAGTCTTCCGCCGGGTACCCGTGCACCAGATATGGGACGCCGTAGGGGCCAAGGCCCGTATGGATATCGATGATCACGACCCGCTTCTGCTCGGAGAGATGCTCTTGCAGGCCAGCGACCATGGTCTCCCTCGACCAGCTGGGTTTAGTGTCTCCATAGAACAGGCCGTCGGCATGGGTGCGCTGTCCGCCCAACATGGCGGCCATGTAAGCAACGGCACCATGCTGCTCCTGATACTCGGCAAGCGTTTGCGCTGCGTCCGGATCGTTTAATTCTTCGGGGACAAAGGCGTGATGAAGACGGTCATATTCGGGGTTGCCGCGCAGGGTGCTATTGAAATCCACGTAGTTGCGATTGAGGTCAACGTTGCCCTCGGTGGTGCGTCGCATCCAGGCAAAGCCGAAGGGGTTGTGGGCGTGCACCAGCACCACGCGATGAGTCGAGAATAGATTGCGCAAGTCCGAAGACTCCAGAAAACCGAGTTGGCAGGCTGAGCCCGTGTATCCCTCGGGGCCGTGGGTGCCACTGATCACAACCAGCGCCGATTCGGCATCTGCCGGACCACCCACGGCAAAATCCATTGCAAGCTCCTCACCTGCCGGGCCTTCTACAGGAAGAACGTGCGAGGTTACTTCAAAGCCATTGGCGGACGCGGCCTCAAGAAAGCGATTTCTGGCCTCTGCATAGGTTTTTGAGAATAGATCTGGCGCGTTCATCACAAGACATTCCAAAGCATCGATCCAGTAAGGATGAACACCGAGCGCCGCATCCGCAATTGCGGTGTGATGGATGACGTGTTAATTGCAGAAATTGATATCTTCACTTAGTGGTGCAGGCGCTTTGGCGAAGCGGTTCCTGTGTACACTAGGTCTGCGCGGTTGCTGAAACTAAAGAGAGATAATAATGACGGACGCGATCAAGACATCTGGCTGGCAGAAGCGACACAGCCTCGTGCTGGCAAGCTTTTTCGCTATGTTTATTGCCTACCTCGACCGGGTGAACATTTCGGTGGCTGCCATCGCCATGCAGGAATCATTGGGCTGGTCAGAGACCGAAAAAGGCCTTGTGTTGTCCTCTTTTTTCATCGGGTATATGGCGATGCAGATCGTGGGGGGGGTACTGGCCGACAAGTACGGCGGCAAACGCATCATGCTGTGGTCGTTGGTGGCGTGGTCGATCTTTACGGTGCTGACACCCATCGCCGCCTCTGCCTCCTTTGCCATGCTGATTTTGGTGAGGATCGGATTGGGCCTGGGCGAAGCTCCCTTGAGTCCCGCGGTACTGAGTCTTTACGGACGCTGGATCCCGGAGAATGAGCGCTCGCGGGCGGTGGCAATCTATTCCAGTGCGGCTGTTGCGGGCACCATTGGGGCTCTGGTTATTACAGGTTTTGCGGTAGCCACATTTGGTTGGCAGGCGATCTTCTACGCATTTGGGGCGGTGGGCCTTGCCTATGCCATTTGGCTCCAACGAAATATCTACGAGGGCCCCGAGTCGCACCCCCGCATCTCTGCAGAGGAGAAGGCGCTGTTGGCGAGCAGCACCCCGACCGAGGGGCGTACGGCAATTCCCTGGCGACAGCTTTGCACCTTGCCCCCGGTGTGGGCGCTACTCATTACGTTCTTCTGCACCAGCTGGAGCCTCTATGTGTTTTTGAGTTGGATGCCAAGCTACTTTGCTTCGGAACATGGCTTGGATATCAGCAGCGCCGGTGTCTACACCATGGCGCCCTGGGCGGTGATGTTCATCATGATGATCGTGGCTGGCTGGATTGCCGATAGCCTCATCGCGCGAAATTGGGACATCACGACTGTTCGCAAGCTGATGCAAAGTATTGGTCTGCTTGGATCAGCCTTTTTTCTATTTGTCACGCGCACTGTCACCACCCCCGATATGGCATTGCTATCGCTCTCAGGAGCGCTTGGCCTGCTGGCATTTGCCTACTCCGGTTCTGCTCCCAACGTCTTGGATATCGCGCCGCGCTTTGGTGGTGTGTTGTTCGGTGTCATGAATACATTGGGAACGCTGCCGGGCATCATTGGCGTTGCCACCGCTGGCTGGCTGGTTGATACCACGGGGTCATACGATTCGGTTCTGTTGCTGGCAGGGGTGGTCAGCGTCGTAGGCGCACTGGCCTATATTCTGATGGGCACCGCGAGGCAGTTGATCGATTAGACAACCTGCTTCACAGAATACCGACTAATGACCGGCGTATAGGGGCCGAAGCCGTGACATATTTATGAGTTGTCAGTCTCGGCGGGTTGGGCATCCATCTGATTGGGTTGAGAGAACGCCGCGATCCGCGGTAACTGACCCACAAAAGCGGTGACTTCCACCATACAGGTATGCGCAGAGCAGCCTTGGGCGAGTTTCGAGGTGCCGATATCGGGGGTCAGCACGTTCGGATTGCCATGCACTTCGAGCGCTTCTCCGTCCACCTGTTGCGGATCGAACCAGGCGCCTGTTGGCAGTTCAATCACGCCGGGCATAACATCTTCTGAAAGAGTAAGTCCCGCCAGGCAGCTACCGCGTGCATTGAAAATCTTGATGACTTGACCCGACTCGAGACCCCGGGTGCTCGCATCGGTCGGGTTCATGCGCGCGATTTCACGGCCGGCAATTTTTCCGGCCCGGCTTGTTCGACCATGATCAAACTGGCTGTGCAATTTGTGTTTAGGTTGATTGGAAACCAGATGCAGCGGGTAGGTGGATGGCATACCACCTAACCACTCGTCGCGGTCATACCAACGAGGGTGGCCTCCACAATCGTCATAATTAAAGCTTGCCACGGTCTCTGAGAAGATTTCGATCTTGCCGCTGGGCGTGGCGAGGGGGTGCTGATCGGGGGCGCGGCGGAATTTTTCCAGCATAAATTCGGCGGCGGGGAGTTGGTCGCCAAAATGTATTTGCTCACCTTCCCAAAAAGTTGCGAAATCAGGTAGCGAGATCCCGCGCTCGGCGGCGTTATTCACGGTCTCTGCGTATAGATGTTCCACCCAGGCTTTTTCGCTGCGACCTTGAGTAAACGTCTCCCCAAATCCTAGCCGCTCCGCCAAACCTGAAAATACGGCGAAGTCGGTGCGGGCTTCAGCAAACGGTGGCACCGCGGCACGCATGGGTGTGAGGTATTCGTCATAAGCGCTACCGCCAATGTCGTTCCTCTCGAGAAAGGTGCTGACCGGGAAAACGATATCCGCATGTCTGGCCGTAGCAGTCCAGAAGGATTCGTTGACGATGACTGTCTGAGGAATCTGCCAGGCTTCTCGAAGGCGGTTGAGATCCTGATGATGGTGAAAGGGATTGCCCCCAGCCCAATAGACGAGCCCGATATCGGGGTAAGTTAGCCGCTGACCGTTGTAGTCAAACGCCTCGCCGGGGTGCTCCAGCATATCGGCAATGCGAGCCACGGGAATGAACTGGTGTTCGGCGGCAACCCGCTCGCCTACCTCCTCGCCAAAAGTACCAATACGGAAGTTCGGTATCTTGCGTCCGCCAAAGCCCATGTTGTGGATGCACCCATAGCCATACCCGATCCCGGCGCCTGGCTGTCCAATAAAGCCCAACATGGCACCCAGCACGGTGATCATCCACCAGGTTTGTTCCCCATAAATTTGGCGTTGCAGTGACCAACTGACGCTGATCAGGCTGGGCGCGCTGCTGGCCGCTCTCGCCATGTCGATAATGGTTGCTTCTGGGATGCCGGACAGTGCGCTGGCCCATGCGGCGGATTTGGTTTGTCCGTCCACCTCGCCGGTGAGGTAGGGCAGAAAAGCCTCAAAACCAACGGTATAGCGGTCTAAAAATGCCTGATCATGGCGGTTCTCAACATAGAGCGTGTGCGCCATTCCCAGCATCACGGCGGTGTCGGAGCCGGGTCGACAGGGCACCCATTGGGCATCTAACGCTTCAATCGAATCATCTTTCAGGGGGCTGATGTTGATCACCCGCACACCCGCGTCCCGCAAAGTGCGTAGTTGTGCCTGCGCCGAGTGACTACCCAGACCACCTGCGTTCACCTGCGAATTTTTGATGGCCGCACCGCCAAAAAGAATGACCGTTTTGCTGTGCGCCGCGATCTCGGCGGGCCCGGGAGATTCCCTGAGGAGTGCAAGGAGCGGAAAACCCAGAACGTGTTTGATGATGACCTCGGCGGCCGCGGCGGAGTAGGAATTGACAGACGAAACGTAGCCGCCACCCAGGCGCAGGAAGCGATGGATCTGGCTCTGGGCATGGTGGAAGCGGCCGGCACTCGCCCAGCCATAAGAGCCTCCGTATAGGCTGTTGGGGCCGCGCGTCGTCCAGAAGTGATTGAGTCTCTCCGCTGCCAAGACGAGGGCCTCGTCCCAACTCACAGGAATAAAGGGGTCTCGACCTCTTTGGCCGTCGGGCTGACCCGTTGGATTCTCAAGGTATCCCTTGCGAACCATGGGTTGCGCGATTCTGACATCGGGATCACTGTTATCGAGCAAAGACTGGCCGATCTCGGAGGGTTCCTCATCGACGTCATAGGTCAAGACGCGCGTCACTTGCCCGATTCTCTGTGGCGATCCGGTAGTTCCCCCAGTGGGAACAGGTAGGAGTCAGTTTTTCAGTGCTCACGGCTGGCAGAACCGAGTACTGGAATTTCGTGGGAAGCGGCGGCGCCTGCGAATACGGCGATCACGCAGCGGCCTGTGTTGCAAGGTCTTGCCAGCGCGCTAGCCGCTCTCGCAACTCCGCTTGATAGCGTTCTACCGATGCTAACTTGACGTGGCCGTAGCCCCTGATGGTCATGGGTAGCCCGGCCAGGGTTACCATCTCGTCCACTTTATCTGGTGTCAGTTGAGCGACTAAATCCTCGATCGTCGTTTTGTATTCCTCAATGAGGTGACGCTCCAGTCGACGTTCCTCTGTATAACCAAAGGGATCGAACGGGGTATCACGCAGAAACCTAAATTTAGCGAGTAGTTTGAAGGCGGGCAGCATCCAACTGCCAAAACGGATTTTCTGTGGCCTCCCGGTGGCTTGATCCACGCGCGAGATCAGTGGTGGCGCCAAATAAAACGCCAGTTTGTAGTCTCCCTCAAACTGGCTTGAGAGGGATTGCATAAACTCGGGGGCGCTATGCAGTCGTGCAACTTCGTACTCGTCTTTGTACGCCATGAGCTTGTAGAGCGCGCGGGCCAGGGTGTCGATGAGTTCAGGTTGGCTGCCCGCCCGCGCTTCAATTTTTGCAGCGATATCGCCAAGCCAACTTTCGTAGGCGTTGGCATAGGCACGATTGTGATAACGCTCGAGCTCACTGGCGAAATGCCCTTGCAGCGTGTGCGAGGGCTCGTCCTCAACCAGTGTGATCACGTCCGCCTTGGGTTTTAGCAGTGCATGCTGCAGCTCGGGCTCATGAGCCAGCGCGCGCCCCCATTCAAACGCCTGCTTATTCCAGTCGATGGCAATACCGTTGAGTTCGATAGCGCCGAGAATTGCGTCCCGAGAGAGAGGTAGCATGCCTTTCTGCCAGGCATAACCGGTGATCATGAGATTGGCGGCCAGCGTATCGCCGAGGGTGGCAAGCGCCAGTTGTGAGGCCGGTAACAGAAACAGTGAATCTCGCCGAGTCGAGCTCAGCAAGCGAGACTCGAGGGTATCCGCCGGAAATCCCAGATCACCATTTTGGGTGAAGTCTCCCGTGATTTGGCTGGTCGTATTCACTACGCCAACGGTTCGATCGGTATCCAGCGCGGGATTGATTTTGTCGTGGCCCGACACCAGCATATCGCAAGCGAGCAGCGTATCGGTGGCAGCACTGTTGATGCGCGGCGCGTGGATATCTGATCGGTGTGTCGCAAGCCTGATATGGGTGACGACAGATCCGCCTTTTTGGGCAAACCCTAGCTGGTCTACCACACTTACTGCGGTGCCATCGATGTGGGCGGCCATCCCCAACAAAGCACCAACGGTCACGATGCCCGTGCCTCCCACGCCTGTCACCAGCACATTGAAGCTGCGCCCCTCAGGCAGGGGCGCGATAGTCGGTAGCGGAATCTCGGCCGGGAGCGAGTGGGTTGATTCGGCTGCGCGCGCTTTCGCAGTCTTCATCGCTCCACCTTCAACCGCCACAAAACTGGGGCAAAAGCCCTCAGCGCACGAAAAGTCTTTGTTACAGCTGGATTGGTCGATAGTACGTTTGCGACCAAAGACCGTTTCCAATGGCTGGATCGAGGTGCAGTTGGAGGCGACGCCGCAGTCACCACAGCCCTCACATACCCGATCGTTGATGACAAAGCGCTTGGCGGGATCGGGGTAAAGGCCTCTTTTGCGGCGACGGCGCTTTTCCGACGCACAGGTCTGGTCATAAATCAGGAGCGTGACACCCTCGATGCCTCTCAATTCCCGTTGCACGGTGTCTAGCGCTTTGCGGTGGTGAACCGTTGTGCCCGGGGCAAACTGATAGCCTGAGCGGTACTTCTCGGGTTCGTCAGATACGACGGCGATGCGTTTGACCCCTTCGTGATAGGCCTGGTGGGTAATCTGGTCAACGTGCAGTTGCCCGTCGACCGGTTGCCCGCCGGTCATGGCGACGGCGTCATTGAACAGCAGCTTGTAGGTGATGTTGATGCCGGCGCTCACGGCTGCCCGAATCGCCAGAGATCCCGAATGGAAGTACGTGCCGTCCCCGAGGTTCTGAAAAATATGCCCGGTTTTGACAAAGGGTTGCTGACCAATCCAGGTCACTCCTTCGCCACCCATTTGGCAGAAGGTGTAGGTCTCGCGGTTCATCCAGGTGACCATATAGTGGCAGCCTACGCCACCCTGTCCACGACTGCCCTCGGGGATTTTGGTGGACGTATTGTGCGGGCATCCTGAGCAAAAATAGGGGATGCGTTGCATGGTCAGTGGATCCAGCGCGCCGCTGCGTCCTGCCGCCACCTTGAGTGAGGTCAGTCTTGAGAGAGCGCTGGGGTACTGCTGAAGGTCGATCAGGCCGGCCAACGCCCCGGCGATGTGATCGGTGGTGATGGGCTGATCATTCGGCAGAAGCGGTTGACCCTGCTCATCGTGCCTGCCGAGTAACATGGGGCGCTGGTCTGGGGGTAGGTCGTAGCAGGCCTCGCGCATGCCGGTTGCGAGTAAGTCCCGCTTTTCTTCCACAATCAGGACCTTGTCTAGGCCTTGGGCAAAAGCGCGATAGGTATCGATATCGGCAGGGTAGGGCATGCCGACTTTGAGGATCTTCACGCCCAGTGTGGCCAGATCGGCGTTGCTGATGCCCATGTCTTGCAATGCCTGCAGCGTATCGCGCCAACTCTTGCCCATGGAGACAATACCGATTTTGGCATTCGCACAATCGTGACTGACATAGTTGAGCTGGTTGGCCCGGGCAAAGGCCAATGCCGCTGGTAGCCGGTACCGCTTGATCCGTGCCTCCTGCTCATAAACGGAATCTGTCAGGAAGGCGTTGACACCCTCGGCAGGGAATTCGAAGTCGGGCAACGTGATTTGAACGCGATTGATGTCCGCGTCGATGGTGGCGGAGGTTTCGATGGTCTCAGGTATGAGCTTGAATCCAATCCAGGCGCCACAAAATCGGGAGAGCGCGTAGCCCATTAAGCCGAGATCAATCACCTCCTGAATGTCTGCCGGGTAAAGCACCGGCATGAACTGGTCCTGAAACAACAACTCGGAGCTGTAGTTGTTGATTGTCGAGGTCATGTTGTGATCGTCGCCGACGCAGACCAGCACGCCGCCATGTTTGTCGGCGCCATGCCAATTGCCCTGCCGCAGCGCATCAATCGACTGGTCAAGCCCCGGACCCTTGCCATACCACATACCGAAAACGCCGTCGTAAAGACTGTCGTTGTGATAGTTGGTTTGTTGCGTGCCCCAGATAGAGGTCATTGCCAGATGTTCGTTGGTACCGGGCCAAAACGTAATGTGATGTTCGGGCAGCAATTCACCTGCTCGCCACAGCTCTTCGTCAATGGCGGTCATGGGAGAGCCACGATAACCCGATACAAAGCCGCCGGTATTGCGACCGGCCGCGAGATCTCGTTGCCGTTGCAGTAACAACAGGCGCACCATGGCCTGACTTCCTCTGAGATGAATCAGTCCATCGTTCTGGGTGTAGCGGTCGCTCAACGAGACTTTATGCTTGGACATGGTTGTTATCGTTTATCGCGCAACAGAGGGTCAGGGTAGCTATTGCTCAAGGCTGAGCAGTGTCTTATTCGGCAAACCAGTGTGCACGTGGGCATCTCCTGTATAACAACCCATGAACTTTAACCGACTCGGTAGGATAATCGCCGGATTAATGAGAGCGAACGAGAGAGCTGCTGTGGGTCCACTGAAAGGGGTGCGTGTTGTCGAAATGGCCGGTCTGGGCGCCGGACCGATTACCGGTATGATGCTCGCCGATTGGGGCGCTGAGGTCATACTCGTCGACAAGCCGGGACCCCCTTCCGCCGAAGCTCGCATCCACGTAGCAGACGTCGACCCTCTCAATTGCAACAAGCGCCGCTTAGCATTGAATGTCAAAGAGCCCGCGCATTTATCCCTGTTAAAAGAGGTCATCGGCGCATCGGACGTGCTGTTGGAGTCCTACCGGCCCGGTGTGATGGAGCGATTAGGATTAGCGCCTGAGGAGTGTATGAAGCAGCACCCCGCCTTGGTGTATGCGCGATTAACAGGTTGGGGGCAAACCGGGCCGATGGCGCTTAAAGCGGGTCACGATCCCAACTACGTTGCGGCCACCGGAGCGCTTTATCACACCGGGTATCCCGGCAGCCCGCCAGTGTCGCCCCCCACGTTGCTGGGCGATGCTTCTGCCGCCGCATTATTAGTAGCTGGCATAGCTGCTGCTTTGGTGACGGTTTCAAAAACCGGCCAGGGACAGGTCATTGATGCGTCAATCGCGGAATCCGCCAATTACCTGACAACCTACGCGAAGAGTTTTTATCAGGCAGGGCAAATGTCGGACCAGCGAGGCGCGCGTTGGCTGGATGGCGCGGCGCCTTGGAATGCGACCTACGCTACCAAGGACGACGGCTACATGGTGGTGGCTGCGATCGAGCCCAAGTTTTATGAGCAATTCATCACTGCGCTTGCACTTCAAGACGACCCGCTCTTCAAAGAAACAGGACAGTGGTCTTCAGACCTGTGGGCGCGGCAGCGAGATGTTATCGAAGAGCGATTTGCTGCCGAGACACGGGCATTTTGGGCCGTACACTTTGCGGAGATCGATGCTTGCGTGTCACCGGTTTTGACCTATGGCGAGAGCCATGCCAACCCCAATTTTTGGCGCGAGAGGCACACTGGACAGCTGAGGGCGACGTTTTCCCAATGCCCGCGCCAAGGTTTTCTGGAACTCCGGTGAACCCGCACAAGGTTGCTGAAGCGGCGACGCCCGAATACCTGAGTTCATTAGGTCTGCCTGAGTCTGCATTGCAGGCTTGGCTGGACCGCTGACTGAAGCCGCATTGAGGCATGCAGTAAGGCGCCGTTTTTGCCGCTAGGCTGACCCCAATTGTTCCGTAAATGACATGGTGGGCGGTATGTGCGGTACCTAGCATCTTCCATAATGGGCGTCAGAGGCTTGATGGCGCTCGCGTTTAGTTGAATTTGGGCAGCCTTCATGCCGCCGTAACGTGCCCAACCGTGGGATACCGCGGTTATGAACCAGAGCATAGCGATGACTTTTCACTACAGCGAAGAACAGGAATTACTCCTGCAGGGGTTTCGAAAGTTTCTTGAGAAAGAAGTGCAGCCCTTGGCGGAGCGTTTTCGCGACCAACTAATACCCGTTGAAGAGATGCGGCGCATTCAGCGGGCGATGAGTGATTTTGGTGTAGGGGCTGGCGTGGTTGCTGCCGAGCTGGGGGGGTGGGGCGTGGACGCAGTGACGTCGGGCTTGCTGCAGTTTGAGCTCTCTCGGGTATCGCCCGATATCGCGGTTACCTCTTTGATACAGATGATCACCGGCAAATTGCTGAACTTCGTGCCAGCGACTTTTAGAGATCAAGTGGCTGCCGATGTGCTGGCGGTTAACCGCTTTGGTTGTGTCGGTATGTCGGAGCCAGATGCCGGTTCGCAGGTGACAGCGGTTCGGTGCCGCGCGGTGGAAGAGGCCGATCATTACGTTATCAATGGTGAGAAGCTCTGGATTTCCAATGGCGGGTACTCGGACTTCCTTTTTCTACTGGCGCGATTCAATGATGATCCGGCGGGGGGGCTAGGGCTCATCATGGTGGATCGTGACCAGGGTTACGAAACGTCCGACATTGAGAAGATGGGTCTCAACAGTCAATCAACTGCACAGGTTGTTTTTCAGGACGTGCGTGTACCCAAAGAGCAGCTCATGGTGGCGCCGGGTGACGCTATGAAGACATTGTTTGTCTCGCTGGCCGGGTCGCGTCCTGTCGTTGCGTTGATGGCTTTGGGAGTAGCACAGGCGTCGTTGGATGCCTCTGTAATGTATGCTCAAGCCCGAGTGCAGTGGGGCAAGCCGATTGCCGGGCATCAGCTCATATCAGCAAAGCTGGGCGAGATGGCGACCAAGATTGAGGCAGGCAAGCTATTGGCATTGAGCGCTCTCGCTCAGGTGGATCGCAAGGAGCGGTCTGACACCGCCGCAGCAATGGCGAAATGGTTTGGTACTGAAATGGCGTGTGAGGTCGTGGCAGAGGCCATGCAAATCCATGGTGGCAACGGTATTACCAAGGAGTATCCCATCGAGTATATGTACCGGGCAGTGCGCCCGTTTATGGTGACCGAGGGGACCAATGAAATTCAAAAACTTTCCATTGGTCGAGCGCTCACTGGTATCGATGCCTTCGGGTGACCTATGCCTGCGTTAACAGAGACTCAAGCAATGATGGTGGCCACTGCAGAGGCGGTGGCGCAGCGCTTTGGGCCTGAGTATTGGCGCGAACACGATGAAAACGAAGCCTACCCCGAGGCCTTTGTTTCGGCGTTAGGTGAGCATGGCTTTTTTGGCGTAACGGTTCCCGAAGCATTGGGAGGCAGCGGGCAAGGCTTGTCAGAGCTGGTTTTGGTCATGGAGGCGCTATGCCGCGGCGGTGGGGGTGGCGGCCCGGCGCTAGGCTACCTGTTCGGGTTGCTAGGGACCATGACGCTCGCTCATGCTGCGGCATCCGATGACCAGTTAGCGTGCCTCCGTGCTTTGGCAAGCGGTGAAAAACTCTGTGCTTTTGCGCTTTCTGAGCCCGATGCAGGCACCAACTCTTTCAATATGAGCACCACTGCGGTTGAGAGTGAGGAAGATTTTGTTATCAACGGCGCAAAATGGTTTATCACTAATCTACAGCACAGCCAAAGCCTGTTGCTGGTTGCGCAAACGCAGCGGGCGGGTAGCAACGAGTCCTGCGGCCTTAGCTTGTTCTTGGTGGATCTGCCCAACGAGTTGCTAAGCTTCACGCCAACGCCCAAGCACGGGTTTAACTATTACAAATCTAACCAGCTGTTCATCGATAACCTGGTGGTGCCCAAGACCGCTGTGATCGGAGAGGTCGGCAAGGGGTTTGCCAGTTTGGCGCCCACGCTCAATGCGGAGCGCTTGCTGGTGGCGGCGGGGGCGGTGGGTACCGCAAGACTGGCGCTGCAGGCGGCGGTGGGTTACGCCAAAGAACGCGAAGTGTTCAAAGTCCCAATTGGCAGTCACCAAGCCATTCAACATCCCCTTGCTGCGGCACATGCAAAGCTCGAGGCGTCGTGGTTGATGATTACTGAGGCCGCAGCATTGGACGACGAGGGAACAAACCCAGAGCGCGCTGCGGGTATGGCCAACATGGCGAAATATGTTGCGGTAGAGGCGGCGATCGAGGCTTGTTACCAGTCTTTGCAAACCTACGGCGGAGCAGGCTATGCCAGGGAATATCATCAAGAACGCTGGTGGCGAGAGGTGCAGCTCTTTCGGCTGGCACCGCTGACGCAGCAGATGACATTGAATTTTATCGGGCAGCATGTGCTGGGCCTGCCCAAATCCTATTAGCGATCAGAACTAAGCGAGTCGACCATGGTTCAGGAAGCAAAACGCATGCAGGGCTACGGCTCTGACTTCATCAAGGAAATGTTTGCCGCTGCAAAAAATCCCGACATGATCTCCTTCGCGGGTGGCGCGCCGGCACCTGAGCTCTATGCATTGGAGGCTTTTAGAGCAGCTTCCGATAAATCTTTTGAGGAGTATGGACGCACGCTCATGGCTTACGATGGTGCATACGGTGTAGCGCCGCTGCGAGAGTTTATTGCCTCAGAGTGGATGCCTCGGACGGGAGTCAACGTAGGTCCTGATGACCTCTTGATTCTGAGCGGCTCCCAGCAAGGTATCGATTATGCGGCTCGGCTATTTCTTGATGAGGGTGACACCGTTATTGTCGAGCATCCTTCATATCTTGGGGCACTCAACACTTTTGGTGCGCTATCGGCAAAATATGTCTCGGTCCACACCGATGAGGGGGCATGCGTATGGATGCGCTTGAGGAAGCGCTGATCGCCAACCCGCAGGCAAAATTAATCTACACCGTACCTGATTTTCAGAACCCCACGGGTATCACTATGGCCGCCGATCGACGCCAGAAAATGGTTGATCTGGCTGAGCAATATGACGTGATGATCATAGAGGACAGCCCTTATTACGAGATCCGGTTTGAAGGGGACTTTATTCCAGCAGTTAAGAGTTTCGATAAGAGCGATCGCGTGATTTATTTGGGCTCTTTTTCTAAAACCTTATGTCCAGGTATCAGATTGGGTTGGGTGGTGGCCAGCAAGCCCTTGATCGAGCGGTACCGTGTATTGAAGGAAGCGACAGATTTTCAGGCTGGCACGGTTGCCCAGTATCAGGCTACTACGTTTTTACGAGATTACTGTCTGGACGAACACTTAAAAACCTCACGGCGGATCTACAAGGGCAGAAGGGACGCAGCATTGGCCGCTATCGGTGAATATTTTCCTCCCGAGGTACGGTATACGCGCCCTGATGGGGGTTACTTTATCTGGGTGGAGGATTCGGGTATCAATGCGACCGAGAAAGTGATCTACGCAATGAATGAAATTGGCGTGGCATACGTACCCGGCGAATCTTTTTACGCGAGCGATGCGAGGCTGGATACGCTCCGATTGAGCTACTCACAAATGACCGAAGAAAAATTCATGAAGGCATTCGAAGGCTTGGCGGGTTGCTCGCAGAAGCGAGAGCTTAGTCACTTTTTATGGCTTGCCAAGCAGCGGATGTCGTGGACGACGGCACAAACCAAGAACGTGAGTCCCGCCCAGCCTACGGTCGGATAGATCAGGTTCACTAGCTTGCCGAAAGGGAGAGCGAAGGTGCCTGCTAGCCCCGCGCAAGATAGTGCAATCACCCATACCCTGTACCGCGGGGTTCCCTCGGCGCCCAATCTGGCGACAACCGTCCATAATAAAGGGGTTGCGGTCGTAAAGATCGATAGGAAGATTAACAAGGCCAGCACCTTTTCATACCCCAGAAACAAGTCGCCGGCGAGGGCCAGCATGGGAACTTCTGCGGCCTGAGCGGAATTCATTCCTTTGATCAAGGCGGCTACAACACAGAAGAGCGCGGAGCAGAATAGTAATGGGCCTATCACTGACGTGGCTCGAGTCTCCGCGTGGTTGTGGAGTTGTGTGCCTAATGCGGGCAAAAAGCTGGCCAACCCGAGCATGGTTAATCCAACGTAGAGCAAGGCAGAGGACGCCCAATTATCCGACGCCTTTAATACACCCAATTGAGAGACCAGCCGGGCGCCTTCGAGTAGGTTGGAAGGACCAAATGTGAGAGAGCCAAGCGCGGTTGTGACAGTGAGCGCAATCACGACGGGGCCGATCAGGCTCATGACCGAGACAATTTTCTTGAGCCCCAGTATCAATGTTGCGGCCACTAAAATGCCCATTACCAAGCTTCCAGGCCAGCCAGATACCTGAAACGTCTGGCCGATGGCTGCACCGGCGCCAGCCAACATCACGGCGTGGACGGCGACGATAAATATCATGGTGTACCAGGTTAGGAAAACGCCAAGATAATCTCCACAGTAGTACCGAAATACATCCTCATTTCTGCTCAGTTGATGGATTCTTCCTGAGGAGAACAGGGTAAGACAAATGTAGGAAAAACAGACCAGTGAAAGCGCTACACCCGCAAGCCCCGCTAAGCCATGGGCTGCAAAAAACTGCATCGCTTCCTGCCCGGTAGCGAAACCTGATCCTATTAGATATGCCGCAAAGGCAGCAGCTATCTTCAGAACGGTGCGCCAGTGAACTGGTTGTGTTGCGGGTTTCATGACGTAACCCCAGCGTCAGTACACCGCCGAAAAGAAAGAAGGCATCGCAGATCGACTGTCTCGTGGGTCTTGACGGGTGATCACTGTCTTGTCCAGATAGAAACGCTCTTGTGCCATAAATACGCAGCCCAACCGTTTGTCTGAGAAGAGGTCAATATCGTCCATGGTCATGCTAACAATAGCCGCGGCATCATCGGCACTAGCCTTACTGGGCACAAAATTGGGGTCGATCCATCCCTCTGCATGGCCAATAAAATCAGGTTTACTGGCGTAACCGTTGTGTTGCTCGAGCCAATCTACAAAAGTGGCGTCAATGGCGTGGCATTGAATGTATTTCTTCTGTTTGGAGTAGCGTATGTGTTGGCGCGATTCCCCGCCGTGGCAAGCATTCCAGTGCAATTGCGCCTCGGCGCGCGAAAGATGGGGGTAGTGAAAAGCAGGGTAGTAGATCTTCACGTATTCACTGCCCGGTGTGGCTCTGATTTCATTGGCATCGACGGGGAAAAACTGTGCCAGATCGACAGTCAGCGATACATGGCTTTGGGTCAGGTCGATCCAGTTCCCTTCGTCGCGCCAGATGGTGCGTAAGGCCGTGAGTACCGACTCATCGGCCACGCCCGCCTTGAGTTCCTCGATGTCGTTGAACACCCAGTGATCGATAAAGTCGTAGCGTAACGGGCCCGTCTGATAAGCCTCTTGGCTTGCTAATGTCAAAGGGTGGTCAGGTAGCGCTTCGCACTTTAAGTACTGTCGTACCCCCAACTCCTCAATGACAGCAGTGTTCCTCGACGCATGCTCCCCCAGCCAAAAGGTTCTGAACTTATCTGCGCTCAGTTCGGGGCGTCGTTTGATGTAGTAGTTGAGTTTGAACATGGTTTCCGTCCGGCTTGAGCTCTAATGTTGAAATCAAATCGTCCCGGGATGTATCACTTTTCTTGTGGCTGACGCCAATAGCCGGGCGTCTGGTTCAAGCGCGGTGGCCACGTCTAGCTTGCATTCTTTACTGGGGACGTCGAGGTTATTGTGTTGCCAAATTGGGACAGCGTCATTCGCCTTAATTGTTATAAAAAAGGCGCCCAAGGGGCGCCTTAAATCAATCGTTATTTTCAATTCCCAAATCTATACCGCGCCTGAACCGTTAGGGTCATTGGCGGTTCAAGGTAGCCCAGCGCAGTCGGTTGCAGCAGCGGATTAAAGAAGGTCTGGGTGGCGCCAAGTACCTCCTCGTCACCCAAATTGCGGCCAACAATACCTAGCGACCAGCGCTGGTCGCTTGCCTCAATCCCGATCCGCGCGTTGACCTTGCTGTAGGAGCCCTGCTCACCGATCGGATCAAGTGCTGCGCTGGTAAAATAGCCATCGCTGAAAGCTACGCTGACATTTGCGACAAAATTGATCGAGCCTGAAATCGGCAAGGTTAAATCAGCGAACACGTTGCCTGCCATATCTGCTGCCAAGGGCAGCGGTTGCCCTGATTGATCGCAAGGGCTGGCTTCACCGCTTTCAATACTACACGTGCCGTTAACAAATGAATCGTAGTTAACATCTTGAAAGGAAATAGCAGCGCCGAGAGTCAAGCTGTCGGAGGCGGCAAACCGCATATCCATCTCTACCCCTGACGAGCTTGCTTTCGCCGCGTTGGTAACGCGCTGCACGATAACACCACCAACGGGTGTAAAGGTATTTACCTGGAGGTCGTCGAACTCGGTGTCATACGCCGCAATATTGAACTCAAGACGATTGTCCAGCAGGTTGGATTTGAGCCCTACCTCGTAACCAAAAACCTCTTCATCATCATATTCCTGGTCGCCGAGTTGCCAGTTGGCGGGTGGATTTCGTGTAGATGACGTAAAGCCCCCCGATTTTGCGCTGGAGCTGGCTTTCGCGTAAACCATGACGTTGTCGGTCATGTCCCATTGAATGGCCGCTTCAGGTAGGACATTGTCGCTGGTTCGATCTGCAACAAGCCCCTCAAGGGCTGCATTGGAATTACACAGGTTGAGAGTGCCAGGGACAGGAGTGGGCACTTCGACGCCAGTGTCTAAAAACATAAGGCTGCAGGGCGTAGTCCACGAAGAGGTCTTGTCTTCGGTGACAAAGCGTAAACCACCAATGACTCTGAGCCGGTCGCTAACATGGAAGGTGCCTTGCGCAAAGGCTGAGAACACCTCTGATTCTTGATCCAAAGTTGATGACGTTCGAATAGCTACGTTGGCTCCAAATGGGCCAAATTCACTCAGCAATCCCCCGAACAGACCGGGCCCATAAGCCGCAGGGTTTTCATTGTAGTTCTCCCAGTTGTGATAGTAGATGCCAGCCAGCCAGTCGAATCCTCCATCACCCTTTGACGTGAGTCTCGCCTCAAAAGCGTCTTGCTCGAAGTTTTCATCAATAGATGAAACGAGAAACGCAGAATTCATAGTATCCAGGTCAAGGGTTATGTCGTATTCAAACTCTGAATGGCCCACCATGACATTCAACACAACGTTATCGAACTCATGTTCGAACGTCGCCTGCATCGTCTCGAGCTCAGTCTCCTGCTTTGGGCAGGTATGCGGGAATGCGCCCTCGAAGGCCATCGGGTCAGGAAATCCCATGGGGTCGTTTTGGCAGCCATTCGATGATCTTCGCCAATTGAGTTGCCCGTCGTCTGGTTCAACTCCCCCCACTGCGGCAAAACTAGGAATGTTGGCGCCAAACAGTTCGCCAGTATTGCCATCCATGTCTCTCTCAGCGAACTCATATTTTAGGCTTAATGTTGACCGGTCAGAGAGTGCAAATACGGCTGTGGCGCGAGCGAGCGTCGTCTCTGTGTCGCCTTCGTCTTGTCCAGTGTAGGAATTTTCGTAAAAACCGTCTCTGTCTGAGGCCTTGACGCTGAGGCGCAGGCCCACACTGTCTGTGGGTGACCCACCGATCACTGCCTCGATACCGCCGCCGCCGTATTCCATCTCGTAGTCGGCCATAACATCAAATACAAAGGGGTCGCCTGGCATGGTTTTATTCGTCACCACGCTAATCGCACCGGCCGTGGAGTTCAGGCCGTGTATTGCAGACTGAGGTCCTCTGGCGACTTCGACCCGTGCGACGTCAAAAAAGGGGCTTTGATATTGGCGGCTTCGTGGCATGTAAAAGTTATCTATGAACATGCCGACTGACTGCTCAAAACTGCGCTCTTGGCCAGACCCCAAGCCTCGGATTGCGATCACCTCTGTGGTGACGCCATAGGCAACGTTTAAACTCGGTATAGATGACTGCAGCTCGACAAAATCAGTGATCCCCATATTTTTCATGGTTTCGCCTGACACCACATCAATAGAGAGGGGATATCTTGAGGGTTCTCTGCACGCTTGGTTGCCGTAACAAGGACTTCTTCAAGCTGTGCCTGCGCGGCGGATACGGCCAACTGTGATAAGGCGATCGCTGCGCACAACTTCTTGATCGTACTGGAGGGGCGGTTATCCATTTTTCTAATCCTCGGGAGTGGTTAATTGATTTGAACGCGAGAAGAGCGTTCAGGGGCTTGTCCTTTTCGGCAGTTTTGCCGTCAGCACTGCCGGCTGAGGGCAAGTAAATCAGCATTTTCATGTCTTCCCGCAAAAAACCAGTCTGTCCGACTAGCAGGGTGACTGGGAGCCCGTGGCGGGCCATGTGTTGGGCGTAGTTCATCGGCTCATGTCCCTGAAAAGCCGCCATCTACTAAAAGTGACACACCTGTGACGAAGCGAGATCGCTCTGAGCAAAGCATCATGACGGTGTCAGCAATGTCCTCAGGCTGACCCGGTCGGCCCAGAGGGGTCCGCTCCACAAACCAACGCTGCGATTCCTCGTCAATATCAATACTGGTTCCCGGCGTTGTCAGTGGCGTCTCGATGAAGCCCGGACATACGGCCACGCAACGGATGTTGTCTTGGGCGTGGTTCAGTGCCGCTTGGCGGGTCAGTCCGATCACGCCGTGCTTGGCGGCTGTGTACTCGAGGCTGGTTTCGGGGATTGCCCGCAGACCCAATACCGAGGAGTTGTTGACAATGACGCCGCCCCTGAGGCGGTCATGGCTGGAATTTGCTCCCTCATACAGAGGAATACCCCAGTGAGGTTAATGGAAACCATGCGCTGCCAACTGTTCTCGTCGATCTGGTCAATCGGGCGCATCCGACTTCCAATCCCTGCGTTATTGAAAGAAAAGTCCAGACGCCCGTATTGGCTGAGTGCATGTTCCACCATCGCTGCGCAATCATTGGCGTTACTGGTATCACCAATCACAGCGGTAGTATGCAGGCCTGTCTCGGCCATGCTCAGCGCCATTGTCTCAACTTCAGGGTTGGTGTCGCACAGCACAACGCTCGCTCCAGCATATGCAAACGCCTGCGCCGTCGCTGCACCTATGCCGCTTGCCGCGCCAGTGACAAGTGCAACCTTGCCGACAAATTCAGGTGTGTCGGTCATCGGTTAAGGTGCCCGCGGCAACGTGTTTTTATACACCACGCCGCCTTTCATGATTAATCTGATGGACATCACATCTTCGGACCTGACGGGCGCCTCGAACCAACCCGGATGCGCACCAATCGCGGCCAGATCCTCAAGGGGTTGCCATCTACCAGCAGGATGTCCGCATAAGCCCCGGGCTCTATCACGCCAAGCTTTCTTGGATAGGGATTGAGCTTGCCGGTTAGGCGGGCCAGCTCGCCGGCCCGCGATGTCATTCCAACTAAGGTGTCATGGATGCCGAACCATTGGCCACTGATGTACTTTTCATAGTCCATGTGTTGTCGAAAAAACTCACGGGACGAAAAGACCACGTCGGAGTTGAAAACTCGCTTTGGTTTGTGCTCTTTGACCAGTCGAACAAAGTCTTTTGAGCCATCAACAAACTGCCTAGCTTTGTGATGTGCCGGATTGGCAGGATTGCCATAGTAAGGGTGTTTGAATAAGTCCTCGCTCATCCCTGCGAGATTAGCGGATAGGAAAGCGCCCTCTCTCGCGATACGGGCCATGGTGGCATCATCAACTAATTGACCGTGATCTATACACCGGGCGCCAGCATCCAGTGCTTGGTTAGTGCTGTGTGGGTAGTAGGAGTGAACCGTCCAGTAAGAATCCCAATTCTCTACAGCGCGGTTGGCGGCTTTCAATTCCTCTGGGGTATATTGCAGCGTGTGTAGCGGATCTTTTTCCGTGGAAACCCCCCGCCTGCATGGATCTTGATGTACGCAGCGCCCCCCGCAAAATTCTCCCGCACAGCGGTCAGCATTTCCGGCACACCATCAGCAAAGCGCGCTATTCCAAGGCGCTCGAGGTTAGAGTGCTGCACCCCTGAATAAGCTGAATTGGGTTGGGAGCGGAGACGAAAGTCACCGTGTCCGCCAGTCTGAGTGATATATCCACCCGCTGCATAAATGCGTGGCCCCACCAGGAGGCCGCTATCGATGTGGCGCTTGAATCCAGTGCTCATGCCTCCCATATCACGCACTGTCGTAAATCCGTTCATCAGATGCTCTCGGGCTGACGCAACTGCCACCGCGCCGATTTCCTCCCAGGTCATCATCTCCAGTCCTTGCACGCCCGGGCCGGCAAAGGTGTGGGTCAAATGAACATGAGAATCAATGAGGCCTGGCATTAAAGTGCGTCCGCCGCCATTAATCCGCTCGTAAGCGCTGGTATCGCTCACATCGATGCCTACAGCCGCGATTGAGTCATCCTCAACCAGGACGTTTGTAAGCGATGAGCGAGTGGTGCTGACGCCGTCCCAGACATAAACATTCTCAAACAGAACGCTTCCTTCCGCGCCGAGACTCGGCGTGGTGAAGCAAAGCAAGAGGAGGGCGATGCCGTAGCATCGCAAGCGGTCTACAGAGATGTTCACGATTCGGGTTCCTCTGCTGAGATGATGCGATACGCGTATTCTCTCACCGTAGCATGCGGGCTGGAGGCAATCAGCTCGCTGACTTTGTGCTGGTGTTCCTGATCGGTCATTGGGTTGCTTGACTCGCCTTTGGCGACCAACACTTCCTTGGAGATTTCCTCGCCATTTTCCAACATCACAACGACTCGAGCCGGGAGCATATTTTTTTTTTTGAATAGTTCTTGATATCGCGCGTCCTGGTGCAGCGATACTTTTTTTGCGATTTCTCTCGCGGCGGCGTTGTTGATGTCAGACTCTCGAATATCAATCAAGGACTCACCCATCAGTGCCATGCCGAAAATTTGCGGTAGGCTGAATTGCAACTGCAGCAAATTTTTTGGGTGAGCGTTGGGGAGTGCGTTGTAGGCCATTTCATAGGTGTGGACCTCAATCGCAGCGATATCGTTTTCACCTATCTGGTGTTGAATGCTCAGCAGGGCGTCCAACGCCGAATGCATGTAACGGCAAGCCGCATAGGGTTTGAGTTGTACTTGCTCGATTTCCCACGTCTGACCAAGATCTGCTAGCAGGTACTGCGGATTGAACTGCGGCACGGCCATCATTCGCCACAGTGCCTGGTCCCCGTCGAGCACAGTTTCTTCCGCTTGCGCATCCGTGAGCGCGGTAAGCACTGCCAGTACGGCCCCTTGGGCTGCATATCCGTAATTATTTTTGAGAGAGCTAAGGGTTTGGCCGGGAAGGATCCCTACCTTCTGATTGACAGGCAGTGGCATGTTGGCAGCCATAAAAAATAACGCACGACGGACTTGGCTCTCGTCGAGATCCAATAGCTTTGACGCCATCACAGTGGTGCCATATGCCTGCAGTAGACTGGATGACCATGGGCCTGAAAACTTATCAGGGAAGTTGAAAGCGGCGCGCGCCCAGCGAATATTGAACTCGTAACCGGCAACAATCGCCTCAACCAGTTCCTCGCGGCTTTTGCCGTGCTTCTCAGCGAGGACTAGCGCCGGCTGGATAATACTGGCTCCCGGATGGCCAGTTTCGATATGTGAATCATCAAAGTCCAGCATGTTGGCTGCCAGAGCATTGAGGTAAACCGCTTCCAGAAGACTTCCTCTACGCCCCGAGTGCAATATCAGGCTTTCTCCGCTGTCCACCTCGAGAATTGATTCGAGCTGGTTAAGCAGCGCGATGTGATGAGCGCCGACCGTAACCGCCAGAGAATCGGCGATTAAAGTGTCAGCGGTATTGAGTATTTCTGGGGGGATATCGCGAAAGTTGAAATCGACAATAGCCGCTGCGACCTGCGCGGTGTAGTCAGAACCGGGGAGCTGTGCCGCTTGAATCTGCGGAGCTGCTAGCAGAATGGTAGCAAGCGCAGGAGACAAGAACAGTTTCATTAGTAGGTCGCTCATACCTGCACTGACTAAGAGGTTTTTCCAAGCCTAACTTACTTGCTGCGGGCATAGGGTGCAATGGACGCACAACATGGCAGTGACCACGCACGCTGCGTGCGCGGCCAAGTTCATTTGTCAGCCTGTCAAAAGCTTTTCTTGATCGCAGCGCGCCTTTCGACTACTACTGGGCATACGCTCTTCGAGATTGTCTTAAGCTGTGTCGAAAGCGGGGTTGCAGAAATGGCGGCGTGCTGTCACTGCGCGCCCGGTAGCGATAGCAAAGTTGCAATGCACAAGGAAAGACTGTGTACCCATTAAGCGAGCGTTCTGCGGTGACTTTTCGAGATCCACTCCCTGAAGCGGTGGATGTTGTAGTAGTTGGTGGCGGCGTTATAGGTGTATCCACCGCGTACTATTTATTAGAGGCAGGCTTTTCAGTCCTGATTTGCGAGAAAGGCCGCATTGCCGGGGAGCAATCCAGTCGCAACTGGGGCTGGGTCAGAGTGACCGGGCGCGATGCGGATGAAGTACCCATAGCCATAGAGAGTTTGCGTTGTTGGGAGGAATTGTCGGCGCAACTGGATGAGCCTCTTGGTTTTAAAAGACGAGGCGTGATGGCGCTGACTGACAGCGAGACAGAGCTTGCTGACTTTGAGTCCTGGATCGAGGTGGCGAAGCATCATGACTTGGATACTCGTTTGCTCACGCGTGCACAGCTCTCTGATCACGTGAAAGTGCCTGGCGATCATTGGGAAGGGGCCCTTTTTACGCCGAGTGACGGGCGGGCTGAACCATTTTTAGCGGTTCCGGCTATCGCACGAGGAGTCCAGTCGAGAGGAGGTTTGATTAGAGAGCAGTGTGCGGTTCGCACGCTGGAGCGACGTGCGGGTGAAATTTGTGCGGTTGTGACCGAGGAAGGTGAAGTGCGTGCGTCTCAGGTTGTTGTCGCTGGTGGTATATGGTCCTCATTGTTCTTGGATAATCTGGGCATACGACTGCCGCAATTGGGAGTGAAAGGGACTGTCGTGAGAACAGACCCGGCTCCCGAGTTTTTCCAGGGCGCAATCGGCATCGGTGATGTCTTTTTAAGGCGCCGAGAAGACGGCGGCTACACCATTGCGACGGGTCATACAGAGCACTGTATAGGCGCCAATAGCTTTCGTTTTCTCAGGGCATTTAAGAATTCTGTAGGCGTAGCCAGCGAGTTGAGCTTTTCACTGGGGAGGGATGTGACGCAGCAGAGTATTTTTAAGCGGCGTTGGGCTGGTGACCAAGAATCGCCATTTGAACAACATCGCGTTATGAATCCCAGCCCTTCTGCGCGCGGTCTTGCAAAGATTCGTAAGCGCCTTGCGAAGCACGTGCCCCAGTTCGCGGAACTGGGTTTTGCTCAATCTTGGGCGGGCATGATTCACGCGACCCCTGATGTCGTTCCTGTTATGGATCGGATTGAAGCAGTACCAGGATTGTTCCTCGCGACAGGGTTTAGTGGACATGGATTTGGTATCGGTCCCGGTGCGGGTAAAGTCATGGCCGGTTTGGTGGCGAATGTTGCTCAGCCTTTTGATCTGTCGCGCTTCAGGTTTTCGCGTTTCTCCGATGGGTCTCAGATTAGACCGGGACCTGCTATTTAATTTTGGAGGTGCTCGGTAGTTTGGCGACTTGCCTGGCGCTGCGCGTCTGGCTCCCCATTAATTAAATCGCTGCTCCGCGTCAATGTGAAGGCAGATTGGAGCAGCGGTGTGCGCTCCAACACTTCGTTTTCTGTACCCGGATGCGTGAAGATATAGAGCGCGCCACGCAGCACTTGCTCGAGTGCAAATGCTGCTACCGTATCGGCAGACATGCCGCGTGAAATAGCCTGTTGCAACTCGCCATCGTCACCGCTACCAGAAATCTGGTTGGTCAAAATATGTGTATTGACGAATCCCGGGCAGAGCGCCGATACCCCGATTCCCTGCGGTTTGAGTTCGTGATACAGCGACTCGGTGTAGCCAACAAGAGCATGCTTGGTGGTGCAATAGGCCGCCAGCCCGCTAAACCCTGCATGTCCGGCCACCGATGCAACATTCACAATGTGCGCATCGCCTGAATTTTCTTGCAGGTGCGACAAAAACGTTTCTACGCAGGTAATCGCGCCCAACACATTGATATCAATCACGCGACGCCAGTCGGCAAGCGATAAATTGCCCACGCCGCCCTTGGAGAAAACGCCGGCGTTATTGATCAGTAAATTGATTGATCCGAATTCTTCTCGGGCAAATTTTTCAGCGCGCGCCAGATCGGCGTCATTGGTGATGTCGCACTGCAGTATCTTCACGGGTTTATCTTTGAGTACTGGATCCTTGAGAATTGCCCCGAGTTTATCGTCGTCTCGATCGAGCACCAGGGCCTGCATGCTATTAGCAATGCAAGCTTTAGCGAAAGCCAATCCAATGCCTGAGGCGCCTCCGGTGACCAGGGCAGTTTTAGCAGAGAGTGATTTCATGGGGCCACGCTCTAGAAAGTCCGCAATCGAGCATAACGTTTGGCCCAGCCGGTTGCACAGGATTCTTGCGTGATGGCTCAGAGTGATGCGGAACAACGACCCGCTTTTGTAAGCGCCAATTATTGGCACGTGATTTGTTGGGGCAAGACTTTTGGGCCTCGATTGGTAAGTCGGGTAAATTAGTGGCGGTATCGATTGCGTACTTTTGGCGTGGTTGGCGCAGGCTGAAACTTTTTTCTTTCGATTTTATTAGCAGGGGCGGTGAGATCTTGAAAGCTTTGATTGGAATGGATCAAAAAATCCGCGTCGGGGCATTGTCTCTAAAACGGATCAAGTTCTTCTTACAGGGCATAAACTTGATAGCGTTGCTGGTCTCGCCGTGGCTTTTTGCGCAATCATCTGCTTCCGTCGTCGACGCCCCCGATCAACCGATAACCCTATTCCATGGCGGCACAGTGCTAACGCTGGATGCGGCATTTAACGAAGCAGAAGCGTTGGCGATTAAAGGGGATATGATTCTAGCGGTGGGCGATAGAGCTGACCTCGATGCGCTAGCAGGGCCGGATGCCCAACGGGTCGATATCAGTGGATTGACGATTGTGCCGGGTTTTATTGACCCTCACGCGCATCCGATTGTTGGTGTAGCAACCAGTGTTTTTGAAGACGTTGGCATCACGCGTTTTGTTGCAGTCGAAGACGCACTGCGCGCCATGATTTTGTTGGCAGAGAACGAACGCGACTGGCACTTATACATTGGCTTGGATTTGGCCACGCAATCTTTCTCTGAGCCCTCGCTGACTATCAAGCACCTCGATGCTATCTCGAGAGTCGAGCCGGTGGTTGTCTGGCATGCGGGCGGGCACCGCATGACCGTTAATTCCGTCATGCTGGCGCGCTTGAACATCGACGCTACGACCGTCGATCCGCCTGATTCTGAATATGGTCGATTTGATGATGGTTCGCCCGATGGCAACATTGCGGGACTCACGGCGTTGACGCAGGCCCTAGACCAGATTGAGCCCTTTCAGTTATTTGATCGGTATGCCGGGAGCGTGAATCTGGCGAGAGAATGGGTTAGTCACGGTGTAACCACCGTGGGGCTTGCCTCTGTCGCAACGCCAAAAGACTGGCAAATGGTGGAGCGGCTGGGACACAGTATCGAGTTTCCCTTAAGGACCCGAAGTTATCTGTTGTGGCAGTCCCTGGACGATTTTGAAAAAGCAGATATTGGGCCGGGACGAGGGGACTCTAAGACGCGCATTGTCGGCTGGAAGGCGGTGGCGGATGGCTCTAATCAGGCGTTCACGGGATTGCAACGAGATCCGTACGCGGGCCGTGACACTCATGGCTTGGTATATATGGATCAGGAGGCGCTCTATCAGGCTGTCGTGAACGGTTCCCGCCGCGGCGGGCAATTGGCGATCCACGGCAATGGGGATGCGGGCATAGACAATATTATTGAGGCGGTCAAAAGAGCGCGAGCAGCAGGCGCTGAGGTGAGTCGTCCGAGAATTGAACATTGTTCGATGGTGCAGGATGACCAGTTGATCGAGCTCAAAGCCAATGGCATCTCATGTTCCTTTTTGATCGCGCATGTGCGGTATTGGGGCAGGGCATTCATAGAGACGGTCTTCGGCCCCGAAAAAGCCAAAAAATTGGACCGAGCTGGCAGTTTTGAGAGGGCAAATATACCGTTCTCACTCCACTCGGATTACCCGGTATCCGCATTGACCCCATTACAGATGATGCAGGTCGCCGTGGATCGAAAACTGCACGGTTCGTCAGGAGAAATACTGGCCCCCGCGGAGGCTGCATCGGTCGAGGCGGCCCTTAAAGCGATTACCGCTGCGCCCGCATGGCAGACCATGTCCGATCATGAAATTGGCAGCCTGGAACCAGGGAAATTGGCAGATTTTGTGCTACTCGAATCCGATCCGCGCAAGGTGCCCAGAGACGAGATCGGTCAGATAAAAGTGCTGGGCACTTGGATCGGCGGTAGCAGAGTGCACTGACAGAAGGTTTGCAGGCTGACAAGCTTGGATACACGTCAACCGCATTTCGGACTTTATAGATTAACGATTCTTTTGTTACGAGAGCGGCAGCTCCGTGGTGTTTTTCATCGTCTCCATCACAAAGCTGGCGCTCACATCAAAGAGGTCGGCCTTAATCAGCTGTTGGTAGAGCAAATCGTAGCCCGCCATATCTGCCACGACAGCCTTCAATAAATAATCGACCTCACCGCCCATACGGTGAGCCTCGATGACGCCGGTCAGTTCGTCCAGCACATTTTGAAATTGTTGAGACCACCCGGCATTGTGTTGGTTAGTTTTGATCATGACAAATACCGTGAGGCCAAGGCCGAGTTTTTCTTGGTCCAGCAACGCGACATGGCTTTTGATGAATCCTAATTTCTCCAGACGACTGATGCGTCGGCTGCACGCTGAGCGAGACAGTCCGCATCGCTCAGCGAGATCGGATATGGCCTCGGCATTGTCGCGTTGCAATGCGCGCATGAGTTTTCGATCGATACGATCGATGGTCTGGTTGGCTGCCTTTTCCATGTCTACCCTACGCACGTTTTGAGCGAATTACGACCAATATAAAAGCATTAAAATCATATTATGAAATTTACGAGTTAGATTTGCACGAAAAATTCTTGCGAAGCGCACTAATATTACCGCCAGTAAAGGCGCTTTGCGATTGGGATTATGAGCGAGATCAGTCAGTTTCAGGCCGCACTCGACGCTCTCGAGGGGCTTGATGAACTCCGCTCCGACGTCATTGGTGCTGATGCAACGCTGGACACGCCGTTCGGCATTAAACCTCTTGTTTACTGTGATTTCACAGCTTCTGGGCGCGCACTAGGGCTAATTGAAGGTGCTATTCTAGAGAGCGTATTGCCCTTCTATGCCAACACGCACTCCGAAGCATCAGACACGGGCAGATATACCGGGCAGTTTAGGGATTGGGCTCGCTCCGCGTTTAAGCAGGCCTTGAACGCCGGTGCAGATGACGCGCTGATCTTCGATGGCTTCGGGGCGACAAGCGCAATCAACTTATTGGTACATGTGTTGGGGCTACGAGCCTCTGGCGCGCCTGGCCCCACAGCACGCCCGCCCAGTTCAGCGAGGCCGATGGTGATTGTCGGCCCCTATGAGCATCACTCGAATGAACTTCCGTGGCGCGAGTCGTTAGCGGATGTTGTTCGTGTGCCTCTCGACGACGCGGGTAACATTGATCAGCTGGCCTTGAGAGAAGTGCTCGTCGAAGCGCAAGGCTGCCCTTTGGTTATTGGGAGCTTTTCCGCGGCCTCCCACGTGACCGGGGTGCGATCTGATGTTAGGGGCATCACCAAGCTACTGAAAAATCATGGTGCCATTGCCATATGGGACTATGCGGCGGCGGCGCCCTACATGCCGATCGATTTGAATTGGCCGGATGCGCCAATTGATGCGGTGGTGCTCTCCCCACACAAGTTGATCGGTGGACCGGGGAGCTGTGGCGTGCTGGCTGTGAAGAAGAAGCTGGTTCGCTGCCAAGTACCGCATCTCGTCGGTGGGGGCACGGTCAGTTATGTTTCGCCTGACGCTCACGAGTGGCATGGCGACCTGGAGCACAGAGAAGAGGGAGGAACGCCAGGTATTGTTGAATCCATTCGAGGTGCGATGGCACTGTCCGTGACGCATCATGTTGGTTTCGAGATCATCGAGCAACTCGAGGCCGACCACGTCCGCAAGGCGCTCTGCGCCCTGAGGGCTATTCCGGGAGTGGAGCTACTTGGGCCGGATCGTGAAGATCGGCTGCCCGTGTTTTCAATTCGAGTGAAGTCTGAGCGGGGAGAGTTGCATTACGGTTTCGTTGTGAGACTGCTCAATGATCTCTTTGGCATTCAGGCCAGGGGAGGCTGCTCTTGCGCGGGCCCTTACGGCCATTCGCTACTCAATCTGCAACCAGCAATGTCCAGCGCTCTCGCTCATCAGGTCAGACTCGGTTTCGGTTGCCTGCGACCCGGGTGGTTACGCTTCAATCTTCATTGGCTTCACACTCCGGGTGATGCCGATTACATTTTAAGTGCTCTAGCAATGGTGGCTGAATGGGGCGATAGGCTCTTGCCAGCGTACAAGCTCGATCGTGGAACTGGACTATGGTCTTATTGGCCAAACGACGATGAGCCGAAATCGGCGCACGCTGCGACAGTGTGCGGACGATCTACCGCGTCCGATTCGATAGCGGTACCCCCCAAAACCGAGTTGTTGCGCTCTGCAGAGAGATTACTGCGAACCGGCGTATCGAGTGCCATACATGCGCGTTCGACCCAGTATTTTTTGGATGAGCCCTGGCCGCATGACGCTGAGGCGCTTTGCTGGTTTATGAGGTCGCATGAGGGGGCGAATGCGCAGGATTGAAATGGGTGTGTTTTCCGAGGACCTTTGGATTGCGCGGAATGACAGGCAAGCCCGACTGATTTATGAAAATATCGTGCAAGCGAGACGTTTAGGGGGATAGGGGAATGAGCGATATCAAGCCAGTGGTGGTATATGGAGCCAGCGGTTACACGGGTCGCCTGGTCTGTGAGTTTTTGCGCCAGTATCAGGTGCCCTTTGTCGCGGCAGGTCGGAGCGCTGACCGTATTCAGGAGGTAATGGATCATCTGCCGGGGGTAGAAACGGCTGACTACGAAGTTGTTGCAGTTGAGCATTCTGTAGAGGCGTTGACCGAGCTCTTTCAGGGGAGGAAGGTGGTCTGCAATATTGTGGGGCCTTTTGAGCGTTTTGGGGAGCCGGTGGTGCAGGCTGCGCTTGCGGCGGGCGTGCATTACATCGATACAACGGGGGAGCCCGCCTACGTCGAAATGCTGAAACTGCGCTACGGCGAAGCGTTTAGCGGCGCGGGTTTGGCGCTCGCCCCTTGCACGGCTTACATGTACACGCCGGCCGAAATCGCGCTCCAGATGTTGCTGGAGGAGGGCGATTTGGACACCTTTGAGGTGGTGACCGCGGGAACCTTTGTGCCGACATTTGCTTCGACACAGTCCATCTATAGTCTGTTCAGTCACGATGCACGGTACCTAAAACACAACGCGTTGGAATCGTGGCCCCCTGGCAAAGGCTACGATGTGCAGGTGCCCGGCTTTGCCTGCGCGCAGCTCATGCACCCCTGGGCGGGGGGCAATTTACCTCTGGTTTACCAGGGGCATCCTCAGGTGACAACGTTGCGGCAGCTCAGTGGCAATACCGACAGAGAACTGATGGAGGGCGTCATTCAACTTCAGCAACAATTTGAGAATGACGTGCGCTCGCTCCCCAAGGCGGAGCAGAAAGCGGCTCTGGATGGCATTGTTGATAGCATCGAGCCCTTCATGCCGCCCAGAGAACTCACGCGCATCCATCGCAGTTGTGATATTGCTGTTGGTACGGGATCTGCCGGCGGCAGAAAAGTGGTGATTCAGAGCACTAGCCCGTACACCCAGACCGGTCTTTATCAGGCGGCGACCGCCGTTAAGTTGGTAGCGGACGGTCCGAATCTTGCTGGCTTTACCAGCCCCTGCCAAGCGGTAGGCTGGAGGTACTTGTTGGGTCAGTTGAAAACCTTTCTTCCTGTGAAAGTCACTGAAACCGATGCGTGACGGGTTTAGGACCTGTGTTTCGCGGGGCGATTTAGTCCCGCGGCCCGAGGTCCTCAGCTGCTAATCCGCGACGAGGGGGCACTCTAGAGTCATGAGAATCATCGATTTTTGGAACCAGGGCGCCCGCTATTACCCGCAAAACGACGCTTTTGTGGACGCGAACTCTACGTACAGCTACTCGGCCGCTGATGCCGAAATTCATCGCATTGCGGGCGCTCTGGCAGGTAATGGTTATGCCGCCGGTTCTCGCGTAGGGGTCTACGCTCCAAACTGCAATGAGGCGTGGCTAGCGTTGTTGGGACTAATGAGGGCGGAAGGAGTGTGGTTACCCATCAACCCGCGCAATAGCGTTGAGACCAATATCGATTTGGCGGATCGCTTCGACATGCGGGTGCTTTTCTATTCATGCCAATTCAATGACGAAGTAACGCAAATCGCTCAGGCTGTACCTTCAATCTCGGCGTTCGTTTGTATTGATGGTGAGGGGTCGGTCGGTCAAAGCCTTCCGTCTTTTTGCGAGGGTCAACCAGAGAGCCATGAGCCCGAGGAAGAGCAGGTTGATCAACTAGCCGCGATTTTTGGCACGGGTGGCACCACCGGTAAATCCAAAGGCGTATTGATGAATCACGCCGCGTTGGAGACGTTTTTCCAGAACTATCATGCCCATTTTTCATACCGGGAAAACAGCGTTCACCTGGTGGTAGCGCCGATGACGCATTCGGCCGGCATCATGGGTTGCCTGCACTTTCCTCGCGGCGGCAAGAACGTCATTTGTAGCGAGGTTGCACCGCTGGCAATCATGCAGGACATCGAGCAGCACAAGGTGACGCACTTGTTCTTACCGCCCACGGTGTTGTACATGATGTTGGCGGAAGAGAAGGTGACCAATTTCGATTACGGCACTTTGCAGCACTTTATGGTGGGCGCAGCGCCGACCTCTTTGGAAAAACTGAAGGAGGCCTGCAAGGTTTTTGGTCCGTGCATGACGGAGGCATATGGTCAGACCGAGGCGCCCGCAGCCATTACGCTAAAAGCGCCTTGGGATTACATGGATGCCGATGGCGCTATTAATGAAGATCGACTCGCAGGCATCGGTCGGCCGGCTATTTTCAATCAGGTAAAGATTCTGGGTGAAGACGGTAAAGAGGTGGCCCGAGGCGAGCCGGGGGAGATCTGCGTGAGAGGTAGACTGGTGACATTAGGCTATCTGGATAACCCTGAGGCTACGGCTGAGGCGCATAAAAACGGGTGGCTGTGGACGGGCGATGTGGGCGTGATGTCTCACGACGGATACATCCGCATTGTGGATCGCAGCAAGGACATGATTATTTCAGGCGGCTTTAATGTTTACCCCAACGAGGTCGAGCAGGTAATTGCTGAAAACGCCGCTGTGCAGGAGTGCGCGGTAATCGGTGTGCCTGATGATATATGGGGTGAGGCGGTCAAAGCGGTGGTCTTGTTGCGCCCCAACGCGGAAGCGACCGAAGCGGAGTTGATCGCTGCGGTGAAAGACAAGCTCGGTTCTGTAAAGGCCCCCAAAAGTGTCGACTTCGTATTGGAGCTACCTAAAAGCCCAGTTGGGAAAGTCCTCAAAACTGAATTGCGCAAACCGTATTGGTCAGACCTGGCCCGAGGCGTTAATTGATGCAACAAAAGGCCTACATTGCCGGCGTGGGCATGACGTCTTTTGGTAAGCACCTCGACCGAAACCTCAAATCATTGGCCGGCGAGGCGTTTACCAAAGCGTTAGCGGATGCGGGCCTGAATCAGTCGGAAATTGAAGCGGCCTGGGTGGGTAACGTCGGTGCGGGTGTTATTTCTGGTCAGGTATGCGTGCCGGGTCAGATCGTATTGCGTGAAATGGGGCTGGGGCATATCCCCGTGGTCAACGTGGAGAATGCCTGTGCATCTTCAGGTACCGCTTTTCAGCAAGCCTGCTCGATGGTCTCACTGGGGGCATGACGTGGTGCTGGCCTTGGGAATGGAAAAGCTCTATGCCGAGGACAAGCAGCGTACTTTTTCGGTGTTCACCGGCGGTGTTGATGTGGAGTGCGCTGATGAATTGCTTGGCCGGGCACAAGCGCGAAGAACTCAAATGGGATACGACCTCGACGCTGGCGGTGCAGGAACCACGCGCTCCCTTTTTGTCGATATTTATGCGGATTGGGCGCTGACTCACATGGAGCGTCACGGCACCTCGTTATCGCATTTGGCGGCCGTTGTAGCGAAGAACTCGCAGCACGGCGCATTAAACCCCTTCGCGCAATTTCGCGGGGTACTGTCAATAGACGACGTACTGGCGGCAAGGGAAATCCTGTATCCGCTCACGTTACCCATGTGTTCTCCCATTGGCGACGGTGCGGCTGCAGTCATCGTGGTCAGCGAGCAGAAGGCGAAGCAGCTCGGCTTGTCACGTATGGTCAAAGTGGAGGCGGCCACTCTCACTAGCGGCTACAACTACGATGTGGCGAGCGATATCGCGCCCCCGCAAAGTGCCGCCAACGCGATTTATGAGCTCGCCGGAATTGGGCCGGAGGAGCTCGATGTGATCGAGTTACATGACGCCTCGGCAATTTCTGAAATCATGTACTACGAATACTTGGGATTGTGCGGTCCAGGAGCGGGTGGTGAACTGGCCGCGTCTGGAGCGACTGGTTTGGGTGGACGCATTCCAGTGAACACGTCTGGTGGTTTGATGAGGAAAGGCCACCCGGTGGGCGCAACCGGCGCCTCGCAAATAGTGGAGCTGGTTTGGCAGTTAAGAGGTGAGGCAGATCGCCGGCAGGTACAAGGCGCCTCCTGCGGGCTCGCCGAGAATGGCGGTGGTTATATTGGGAATGACGTTGCTGCGATCACGCTGGCTATCTTGAGTCGCTGAATCTCCGAAGCTCTATATTTGCTGCGTCGCTAGGAGGTGTTTTAGTTGATCACTGATGAAGACGAGTCAAAACGAATGAAAAAACTCACACAGAGCTATTACTGCGGTGCTTCCGATTCGCAAATTATTTACGAAACGATCGGCAACTATTTCGATCGCACCTGCGAGTCCAATCCAGAAGTGGACGCCCTGGTGGTGCGCCATCAGAATGTGCGTTGGTCATATCATCAACTCCGGGAGCAGGTGAATAGCCTGGCCACGGGACTGTTGGCGCTGGGCGTGCAAGTGGGGGATCGAGTTGGGATATGGGGTCCGAATAGCGCCGAGTGGGTAATGGTGCAGCTGGCCACTGCCAAGATCGGCGCCATTATGGTGTGCATCAACCCCGCGTATCGAACCTACGAGCTGGAATACGCGCTCAATAAAGTTGAGTGCGACACCATCATCACTGCGGAGCAGTTCAAAAGCAGTGACTATCTCGGCATGCTGCAAACACTCGCCCCGGAATTGGCCGGCTGCGAGCCCTGTGCGCTTCAATCCAAGACGCTGCCGCATCTAAAACGGGTTATTCGCATGGGCAAGGAGAAGAGCCCGGGCATGCTCAACTTCGACGACGTGTGTGCCATGGGAGCCGCCGAGCACCACGCGCGCCTCGCGGCGCTGGCCGCGGAATTACGACCCGACGACGCCATTAATATACAGTTCACGAGCGGGACCACGGGTAATCCCAAGGGCGCAACGCTGTCGCACTGCAATATTCTTAATAACGGTTATCTCACGGGCGCGGCGATGGGCCTGAGCCCAGAAGACAGACTGTGTATTCCCGTCCCGCTCTACCATTGTTTTGGCATGGTGCTATCGGTGCTGGCCTGCGTCGCCCACGGTTCGACGATGGTGTTTCCCGGAGAAGCGTTTGACCCACTCGATACCCTTAAGACAGTGCAAGAGGAGCGCTGCACTGCACTTCACGGCGTGCCAACCATGTTCATCATGGAGCTGGACCACCCCGAGTTTTCCTCGTTCGATATGTCGACTCTGCGCACGGGGATCATGGCGGGCGCACCCTGCCCGGTAGAGGTCATGCGGCGGCTGATTTCCGAGATGCACATGAGGGATATTTTGATCGGTTACGGCCAAACCGAGGTGAGCCCCATCAACAACATGACCCTGCCCGACGACTCACTGGAAAGACGAACCGAAACGGTGGGTCGCGCGGTACCGTGGGTGGAGATCAAGGTTATCAATGACGCGGGACACGTGTTGCCCATCGGCGAGAAGGGTGAGATCTGCACGCGCGGTTACTCGGTCATGCAGGGTTACTGGAATGACCCCGAGCGCACCGCCGAGACCATTGATGCGGGCGGTTGGCTGCATTCGGGGGACCTCGCGGTGATGGATCAGGACGGTTACGTACAGATTGTCGGCCGAATCAAAGACATGATTATCCGGGGCGGCGAGAACATTTACCCGAGAGAGATTGAGGAGTTTCTATATCAACACCCCGCCATCTCCGAGGTGCAGGTGTTCGGCATTCCGGATGAAAAAATGGGTGAGGAGGTCTGCGCCTGGATTCAACTCAATGCCGGCCACGACCTCTCCGCCGACGACGTGAAGGATTACTGTCGAGACAAGATCACCCACTTCAAGATCCCGCGTTACATCGACTTTGTTGATGAGTATCCGATGACCGTGACCGGCAAGATTCAGAAGTTTGTGATGCGGGATACCATGACAGAAAGGCTTCAAAACGGAGCTCCCTTAAAAGAAGCGAAGTGAAGAACACCGTGACCAACCCCCACACTTTTATGCAAAAGCCAGCGACGTGGTACGACTTTGGGTTGACGCCTGATGAGGAGGAGCGCGCTAGTCAGTTACATGATGAGTTAATCGTCTTCGATTCTCTGATGGAGTGTAGCTGGTATGACGGCATGATTACCCACATGAAAAAAGGTGGGCCTGCAACAGGAAGCTTGTCGATTGGGCACATAGACTTTTCCAAGTTGCGGGGCGAAAAGGAACCGGAAATACCACCTGAGGAGTGGTGGACTGCAGAAACGCTGACAAAAAATATTCGCTACGTGAGAGACCGGGTAACTGAGCATGAAGCTGATGTCATGCTCTGCTATACCGCTCACGACCTACGTGAAGCGAAGCGACAGGGAAAAGTGGGGCTGATGTTAGACAATCAGAACACCGAGTACGTTGGCAAAGATGTAGATGTGTTGGACGCTTTTCATGCTTTGGGCATCCGCCGAACCCAGTTGACCTACAACTTTACGGTAGCGGCTGGAGCAGGTTGTATGGAGACCCGGAATTCGGGCTTATCGCGATTTGGTGCAGACATCATCGAGCGTATGGAAGAAATTGGCATGCTGGTTGATACCGGCCACAGCCATTCCAGTACCCTGCTGGACGCGCTGGATGTAGCCAAAAAGCCACTTACTTGCTCCCATGCCGGTATGGCCTCGCGCTGCGTTAATCCCCGAACCCAAACTGACGAGGCTCTGATCAAACTGGCTGACAAGGGTGGCGTATTTGGAGTGATCAGCACGCCAGGGGCTTTGAATGGCACGGACCGATGCACCGTTGCGGAATATGTCGATACCATTGATGCTGCGGTCAAGCTTATGGGGATCGATCACGTGGGCTTTGGTACCGACCTGATTTTGGCGGCCTCTCTGGAAGAGATTTTGGCGGCGCCTGAGTGGAGTGACAAACTGAGAGAGAGCGTGGGTGTCAGTATCGATGTATGGCCTTGGTCTGATGGCCATCTTGGAATGGAGAATAATTCTGGCTACGTCAACTTGACACGCGGTCTGGTTGCCAAAGGCTACCAAGATGACGCGATCAAGAAAGTGATGGGCGGTAATTTTCTTCGCCTCATCGAGGACACCATCGGGTAATGCCAAAAGCTTGCGTACAGTGGGCTCTCGGGTTGCGATCTCCTGCCCATTTTTCTCCTGATCTTGAGTCCCGTGATGTGCCGATATTGGCTCGGCAAAGGCTCAGCACCTTGCTAGATCGATTGGCGACTACACATCACAGACTCTTATGAAGAGCCTGATATATGACAGATTCTATCGACGACCGGATTAAGCGTTTAGGGCTGACATTGCCAGAGCCGGTTGCTGTGCCTCCGGGTATCTCCATTCCGTTTTCGATGGTACGTGTGATCGGTAATCGAGTTTTGGTATCGGGTCATGGCCCTCAAAATGACGATGGCAGTATCAGTGAACCCCTTGGTCAGTTGGGGGGCGAATTGTCTTTGGAGGAGGGGGTGGCCGCCGCACAGAGAGTGGCGCTCAGTATGATGGGCACGCTTCAGCGAGAGTTGGGTAGCCTCGATGCTATTGGCTCTTGGGTCAAAATTCTCGGGATGGTCAGTTCAGCGCCTGGTTTTTTTGGCCAGACGCCGGTCGTAAATGGCTTTTCTGAAACCATATTAGAGGTATTCGGGCCCGAGCGGGGTATGCCGGTGCGGTCCGCAGTGGGCGTCGCTGCCCTGCCTTTCAATATTCCTGTCGAGGTTGAAGCAGAGCTCGAGTTAGCCTAGCCTCGCTGGATAAAAGCTCCGCACACTGAGTTTTGGTAGCGCATGGCGCGCGACCTAGAGAGTCGTTATCGCGGCGGTGATGTTTTGGTTTGGCTTTTCTAGAAGCGATCGGCGGCGAAGCGCTGCAGATCGAAATCCGCTGGTTCGTCGCAAATGAGTTGCGCAAGCGCTTTCCCAGAGCCTGCCGCCAAGGTCCAGCCGAGGCCCCCGTGTCCTGCGTTAATAAAAACTCCGGCCATGGGCGTTGCTCCGATAATGGGGATTCCATCTACTGACAGTGGTCTGAACCCGCCCCACGGGTCGCATTGTGGGCCATCAATCTTCCCGGTTGTGTGAGGGAATATCTGGTTGGCTAAGTCCACCAGATATCTTGTTCTATCCGCCGATACGCCGGGTCGAAGGCCACAGAACTCTGCAGTGCCCGCCACGCGGAGTATGTTCCCTAATGGATTAACGCCTGCGTGGATATCCATATCGACAATGGTGTGAACCGGTGCCGTACCGAGCAGACTCATAGGTACGGAGAGCGAATAGCCCTTTGCGGGAGCAATGGGCAGTTTCATTCCGATTTTTGCAGCAATTTCTCGCGATCCCATGCCGGCGGCAATCACAACTTTGTCACACGCGATTTGAGTCTCGGGTATTTCGATCTTGAGCTTGCCTTGTGATCGCGTGATTTTTTGTACGCTTTGACCAAGCATCAGTTGCGCCCCCCGATCGCGAATAAGGCGGGCGATCTCCTGGCAGAACAGGCGGGAATTTCCGGCCCGGTCATCCGGTAGGTGAATAGCACCGGCCAATTGACCGCCGATTTCACCTAATGCCGGTTCAATCGCAAGGGTCTGAGATGCATCAAGCGTGAGCGCTCTTGTATTGCCAGAGAGATGCTGTGTCGCGAGGTTTTGATAACGCCCTAATGCCTCCTGATTTCGAAAGATGATCAATGCGCCCATCTCTGACTGATCAAAGCTGACAGATTGTTGCTCCAGTAAGGTCTTCATGGCCTCGGATGAATAATCGGCGAGATCCCGGTTAGCGGAAAGGCCTGCGACAAAATCACGCTCATTCGCATAGGTCAAAAACTGTAAACCCCATCTCAGCATACTGGGTAGGGCCGACAGAGGTGCCGAGAAAGCTGAGCGATCACCTTTGCCACTAATACTGTTCATCAAGGCATTGATAAACATCTTGGACACACCAGGCGCATTCCAAGGGTCGGGCAAACTGCTTTGGAGGTAGCCGCCGTTCCCATAGCTGGCTCCGTTAGCCACGTCGGCCGCACTATCGAGTACGGTAACGTCAGCCCCACGAACGCTTAGTTCGTATGCCGTACATAGGCCGATAAGTCCGGATCCGATGACTGCAACGTGCATGATTGTTTCCTCAAGCCCATTTACTCAACTTTGCCATGAGTACAGACGCCTATCGCATGTTTTTAGCGGCAGTGAGGTAGTCATTCTGGTCCGTAGCCTTCACTTGTAAGGCGCTTTGTCGCAAGAGGTCAGTCAGCTGCCAGTTGATTTACCGCATCCAAAGCGTCGAGATACTGATTGATCAGCCGGTAAATCACTGATTTGCAGGATTCCACCTCGTTAATCTGCCCGATTACCTGCCCGCAAATATTCATCGCCACTTCCTGAGTGTTACCCGCGCCAGCGTAGGTCTCGGTCCGTCGCATGGCGTCAGCCGTGACCAGACCATGGAGTGGCATAGGCAGGGGCTCCGGCGTTGCCGGGTCATCCCACGCGTCGGTCCAGCGGTTGCGCAAAACCCGTGCGGGCTTGCCCGTCCACGCTTTGGTGCGCACGGTGTCATCTACTCCGGCTTTCAGGAAGCTTTCTTTTTGCGCCGGCTGGGCGTGTGCTTCTTCAACGGTAAGCCATAGTGAGCCTGTCCACACGCCCGCCGCACCCATCGACATTGCCGCGAGCATTTGTCGGCCATTGCCTATACCCCCGGCAGCTAATACCGGCAGTGGGGCAACGGCGTCGATGATATCGGGCCACAACACCATGCTGCCTATCTCGCCCGTGTGCCCACCCCCTTCGGTGCCTTGCGCGACCACAAAATCCAAGCCCGGATCACGATGCTGAATGGCCTGTTTGCGTTTGCCGCAGAGCGCACCAATCAAACGCCCGCTGTCCTTTACTTGTTGGATGACATCGGCTGGCGGGGTGCCCAGGGCGTTGGCAATGAGTCGGCATTGGGGTCTTGTAAGGGCTTCTTCCAAGCAGGGCATGACAGTTTGTCGTGTCCAGCCAAATATTTTCGGTCGCCCAGTGTCAGGCCAGGGGGGAACGCCATGCTCCTGGAGTAACTGCTCGGCAAGTGCGAGATGCTCGTTCGGCACCATCGCCCACAACTTCTCCTCCAATTCTTGTTTCGTGAGGCCGTCTTCCTCGCGTCCCACATAATTTTGCGGAATCACGACGTCAACGCCGTAGGGCCGGTCACCGATGTGTGCGTCGATCCAGTCGAGCTCTTCACGCAACTGCTCAACATCCATGAAGCCGGCGCCCAGTACACCCAGCCCACCAGCTTTGCTCACTGCTACTACCACGTCGCGGCAGTGTGTAAAGGCAAAAATCGGTGCTTCTATATCGACGTCGTCACAGAACTGGGTGCGCATCGCGTTGCTCCTCAGGGGCGGCTATTTTGAAAGTCTATAGCGGCTTTAAAGTCATCTGCTGTCATTCACGGCAGGTTCGGCGTCAAATTTTGGGGCACACGAAGTTTTTTGGGGCCTTTGGATAGCACCGCGGACCGCAGCATTTCTCAACAAGATATGCGGATGTGCGGCATCATGAGCGACAGTGACTCACGACGCTTTGGAGAGGCCAGATGACTCACTACGGCAAATATCAGCACATCACGTTTGACCGAAGCGATGATGGCGTGTTGACCGTGACCTTGAATCGCCCAGAGGCGCTGAACGCGACGGATGAAATGCTCCACCGGGAGCTCTCCTGGGTGTTTGCTGACATTGCGCGGGATAAAGCCACTCGGGCGGTGGTGTTGACCGGTGCGGGCAAGGCGTTTTGTGCCGGCGGCGATTTAAAGCACGGGCTGTCGATGAACCGGGAACAGACCGACGCCATGGTGGAAGAGGGCAGAAAAATCATCCTCGATATCCTTGAGGTGCCCCAGCCAATCATTGCAGCGGTAAATGGTTATGCCATGGGTCTGGGTTCTACCCTCGCACTCTTTGCCGATATTGTGGTGGCGTCTGAGCAGGCGGTATTTGCCGACACCCACGTGATCGCGGGTTACGTGGCCGGTGATGGCGGCGCAGCTATCTGGCCACTATTGGTGGGCATGCATAACGCCAAAGAGTTTTTGATGACCGGCGATCGGCTCACCGCGGCAGAAGCCAAGGAGCTGGGGCTGATTCGTCATGTGGTTTCAGCAGATGAACTGATGCCAGTGGCGTTCGAAAAGGCCCAACGACTTGCGACCGGGCCCCGCATGGCAATTGAGGGTACCAAGCAAACGCTGAATTGCCTGCTACGGCAGGCAGTAGACGCCACGCTGGATTACGGTTTACTGCGCGAGAAACAATGCATGCAGGTGAGTGAGGACTGCGTCGAGGCGCTCACTGCGTTTGCTGAGAAGAGGAAGCCAGTATTTAAGGGTAATTGAGTTGCAATACTCACCTGTGGAAGACGGACAAGGCAGTCACCAGTTCGATCACTTTCGGGATTAGGTAAAGTAGGGAGTCCCTTCCTTCAGGGTGGGTGGTCTGTTTATTCATCAAATCGCGGTCCAGCCACCGTCCACCGAGAACAGCATGCCGGTCACAAAGCTCGAGGCATCACTCGCCAACCACATAGCGGCTTTGGCCACGTCTTCAGGAGTACCGAGGCGATTCATGGGGTGACGGCTGGCCAAATGTGCGCGGTCTTCCTCTGGGATGGACTCCCTCAGCAGCGGCGTTTCGATAAAGCCGGGGCAAATCGCGTTAATGCGGATGCCAGACGCGCCATATTCAACCGCCGTGTTGCGGGTCAGACCGCCCACGGCGTATTTTGACGCGACATACAGCCCAGCACCGGGGAAGGTGGTTTTGCTCAACGCCGAGGCCATGTTGATGATGTGTCCTGAGCCAGCTGGCGACATGATCTTGAGGCTCTCGCGCATGCAGAGCCACACACCCTTCAGATTGATACCCATGAGCCGGTCGTAGTCGGCCTCGTCGGTTTCTTCAAGCGGCGCCAGCGGTGAGCCGACGCCGGCATTGTTGAGCACAATATCGAGTGCCCCCAGCGCTTTCACGCTATTGGCGAAGAAGTCCGCTACCTCAGCTGAGTCGGCGACGTCACACAGCTGCCCATAGTGGTTTCCGCCGATGGCGGTGAGCGATGCCAGGGCTTCGTCCAGTCGCACCTGCTCAACGTCACAGATCGCGACATCCGCACCGGCAGTCACAAACGCTTCAGCGCATGCCAGGCCAATGCCGGCGCCTGCGCCAGTGATCAGTACCTTTTTATCTTTCAGTGACAGCTCCATGGCAGTCCCCTTAATGAACCTTGTGTCAGAGAATACCCGGGATGATCGCTTTCCGCTCGGCGGGGTAGTCCTCAAAGTTTTTGTGGAACCAGCGGTGGGTGTAAATCGCACGGGGGATCAGGTTCCCTGCTGTCATGGCCAGCACAAACACCGCGCCGAGGTTCCACGCCATGATGGCGAAGCCGGTGAAGGAGAGGATCTCACCCAGATACTGCGGGCAGCTGACAAAGCGGAAACCGCCGCCATAGGGGATCTTGTAGCGCGGCTCGTCAGGGCTTGGGTTCGGGGAGCGCAGGTTGCGCAGGATGCGATCCGAGTGGATGTTGAGTACGAAGCCGACAATGTAGATAGCAAAGCCAATGCGGAATCGGGGATCGGTAAACCAGTCGTAGGTGTATTGGGTGCCCAGCTCAGTCAAATACGCGGCGTTGAAGTAGCCGTGCAGGAACAGCGTGATCCAGCCCGCGATGACCACGCCGAAGGAGAAGCTCGCTTGCGAACCGGGTTGCACCCGCATGAGTAACGGGGTGATCAGCGCGCGGTTGGTGTAGTGCATCATCCAGATAGCTAAGAAGAAAAGCGGTACCGCCTGATCGGCGTTAGTGCCCATAAAGAACACCACGGGGAACACGATCAGTCCGGGCAACTCCATCAGTACCCAGCCCTGCTTGGCACCCAGCTTGAGACCTTTGGCGCGCTTGCCGCCGCCGAATCGGCCACCGTAGGCCGCTGTGCCGAAGAAGCTGCTCACTAAAACCAGCGCCGCATAGGCAAAGCCAATGATCAGTAGGGTGTCGTAGAGGGGGTCACCGGTATACCAGGTCATGGGTTACTCCTTGATCGGTGCGCCACGGGGCACCATGAATTCGGCGTTTATTGTCGAGTACCTGATGCGCCCATTCAGCCCCCGTAAGGACTACATGCTATCGTCCGAACGAGGGCTGCAAGTGGCTACGATGCTGCCTACAGTCTGATCGCAAGTCGAATAACAACAGCGATGTCAGCGGCAAACGCCGCTGCATGCAGCCGGTGGAGTGCATGAACTTTAAGCCGCTACAAGCAGATCAGGTCTCGGCGTGGGATGGGACTGCCGATGTCTTGGTTGTGGGCTTTGGCGGGGCCGGCGCGTGCGCCGCGATTGAGGCCGCAGACAGTGGTGCCAGCGTGATCATTTTTGACGCTGCATCGGGCGCCGGTGGTTCCACTGCGCTCAGCTCGGCCGAGCTATACCTCGGTGGCGGTACCAGCGTGCAGCAAGCGGTGGGCTACGATGACACCGTTGAGGCCACCTACGGTTATTTGATGGCGTCCAATTCGCCGCAGGCTGACCCCGAAAAGGTGCGCGCCTATGCCGAGGGTGGCGCGGACCATCTTGAATGGCTGAAGTCCTTAGGCGTGCCATTCAAACACTCGGAATACCCACATCGCGCGATGATGGCCTTAACGGACGACTGCCTGCTCTATACGGGTAGCGAGAAAGCCTGGCCTTATCGCGATCAGTTTGCGCCCGCGCCGCGTGGTCATAACCTCGAAGTGGAGGGGGATAACGGCGGCCCGCTGTTAATGCAGTTGCTCGAAGCTGCTGTGCGGGAACGGGGTGTTGCGGTGGCGCTGGAATCTCGCGCACTGCGGCTCATTGTGGAAGGTCGCGACGACGCGTTGATCGGTCTGCGGTGTGGTGGTGCGGCAGGACGGTGAGGAGCGATATTACTGCGCGGCGCGGGGCGTGGTGCTCTGCGCGGGCGGGTTTGTCATGAACTCGGACATGCTCAACAAGCACGCCCCCAAACTACAGAGAGCGACCATCCCGATTGGTAACCCCAACGACACTGGCGCCGGTATCCAAATGGCGGCGGCCTTGGGTGCTCGTCTGATCAACATGGATGAAGGTTTTGTGAGTCTGCCGTTTTACCCGCCCGCCTCGCTGACCTTCGGCATCCTGGTGGACGGTAACGGGCAGCGCTTTATCAACGAAGATGTCTACCACGGTCGGGTGGGTACACTGATGCTTGACCAAACCTGGCCGGTGTACCTGGTGGTATCGGTTGAGGACTATGCGGACTACGAGACGGTGTCGTACTTGGGTGCGCCGATCGCGGCAACCGGCGAGACGATAGAAGAGCTGTGTGTTGAGCTGGGGCTACCCGAAGGCGCGTTGGAAACTACGATTGAGACGTTTAACACCAGTGCGGCTCAGGGGAAGGACCCTCAGTGCCACAAACATTCGGACTGGTTAAAACCCCTTACCGCGCCGCTGGTGGCGCTGGATTGCACGCCGGGCCGCGGTGCGTTTTTCCCTTATTTCACCCTGGGCGGTGTGGACACCTTGGTCGACGGTGCGGTCTTGAATGAGGCGGGAAACACGATCCCCGGGCTGTATGCAGCGGGCCGCACCGCCTGCGGCGTACCACGCAGGGGTGATGGTTATGCCTCTGGTAGTTCAGTCGGAGATGCGACATTCTCTGGCCGACAGGCGGGTCGCGCGGCGGCACAAACAGGAGACACGGCATGAGTGACGCCAGCGACGTATTGGCGAGAATCGATCGACTCGAGTCACTCGATGAGATCCGCCAGCTTGCGGCTAAATACTCTTTAGCGCTGGATATGCGCGACCTCGACGCGCTGGTGAATTTGTTCCCCGAGGATGTTCGGGTCGGTCGCGACAAGGTGGGTCGCGCGCACTTCAAACAGTGGATGGATGAGACGCTGAGGCAACAGTTCACGGGCACCGCCCACCACATCGGCAATCATATTATCGAATTCGAATCGCCGGACCGGGCAGTCGGGTTGGTGTATTCCAAGAACGAGCACGAAACCCCCACGGCCGATGGTGGGTGCGAATGGGTGATCATGCAGATGCTGTACTGGGATCACTACGTTCGGCAGGAAGGGCGCTGGCTGTTTCACCGGCGTTTGCCCTGCTACTGGTACGCGACGGACCTCAACAAGCCGCCGGTGGGAGACCACAAAATGCGCTGGCCGGATCGCGACCACTACGACGGTGAGTTCCACTCGCTATTCCCCACCTGGCAGGCCTTCTGGGATCACCCACCCAGCGATGCCTTACCTCAGGTCGCTGAACCCGCACCCCTGGAAAAGTTCCTCGAGACCATGCGCGCGGGTGCAGCTGACCCGTCGATTCGCACGCGATGAGGCGTCTCCCACGATGTTCTCGGGTAGAGCGGGGCAAGGCAGGGCTCCTGCACTTGTTCGTCCAGGGCGTCGACCTGCCCTGTGCCGCCGCGCGGCCAACTTTGGGGTGAGGCGCTAATGGCCAGGCAATGGGATTACGTGATTGTGGGGGCCGGGGCGGCGGGTTGCTTGCTTGCCGAACGACTCACTCAAGACGGCCGCTCCAGCGTCCTGCTACTTGAAGCAGGCGGCAAAGGTCGCAGTCTTGCCCTGGGCTTGCCGATTGGCTGGACCACCGTTGCCTACGGTAAACCCTTCAACTGGGGATTTCGGACTGCGCCTGAGCAGGAGGTGTGCGGGCGCCGGGTTCGCTGGCCTCGCGGTCGCGTGTTGGGCGGCAGCACTGCGATCAACGGCATGATCTATGTGCGTGGCCACCCGAGTGATTTTGATGCCTGGGCAGATGCCGGGGCAGAGGGGTGGGACTGGCGCAGCGTGGAGCCTTTTTTTCAGCGATTCGAAAATCTGTCAGCTCAACCTAAATCGGGCCGCCTGCGGATACAGCAGGCCAGCCCGTCGTTATGGGGGGAACGCTTCATTGCCGCCTGCGAGGCAGCGGGTATACCGCGCAACGACAACTACCTCTCTGGCGATACCTTGGGAGCCGGCTATTACTACCAAAATGTGTTCAGGGGCTGGCGGCAAAGCGGCAAGGTGGCTTTCTTGGCCCCGGCGATGGATCGACAAAATCTCACTGTCTGCTCAGAGCGGCTTGTGGATCGCTGTGTCATCAGCGATGGGCACGTGACCGGTGTGTTGGTGCGTGACAAGCAAAATCGGCAGTCCCTGATAGAGGGCCGGCATGTGATTCTGGCTGCCGGTGCCATTGGTTCTCCAGCCCTATTGCAGCGCTCGGGTGTGGGTGAGGCCGAGCACCTCCAGCGGTGTGGTATTCAGCCTGTCATCGACCGCGCGGCTGTGGGTCAGAACCTGCAGGATCATTTCGGCACGCTGGTGGCGACGGAAACCACGCCCGAGGGCACGGTGTGGGCTGACGTCAGGCCCTGGCGGCTCCCACTGCAGCTGGGGCGCTATGTGACCAAGCGCAAAGGCCTGCTGGCGATGCCGTCCTCGGATGTCTGTGTCTTTCACGAGTCGGGGCTGGGCAGAACAGGTGTACCGGATATCCAAATTCACTTTACGCCCGCCGCGGGTATGCATGATGAAGTGAGCGGCACATCGAAGATGGATCCGGTGCCCGGTGTGACAGCGATTACTTACCCCATGCACCCGACCAGTCGGGGGTCGGTACTGATTACCGACGCCGATGCGAGCACCGCGCCCGAGATTCAGGCTAACTATCTCACCACTGAGCACGACCGGCAGGTATTGCTCTCGGGTATTCGAACACTCCGCCGCATTTATGACGCGCCGCCCATGCAGGCCCACCGGCGCACAGAGATCAGACCGGGTGCTGACGCCCAGACGGATGAGGCGCTCCTCAAAAAGGCGGGGCAGCAGGGCACAACCGGCTACCATCCCGTGGGGACCTGTCGCATGGGCTCGGACCAGGACTCGGTGGTGGACTCGGATCTGAAAGTGCGAGGTCTGTCCGGACTATCGGTGATTGATGCGTCGGTGATGCCAAAGCTGACATCGGGTAATACCATGGCGGCCACGTACATGATTGCAGAGTACGGCGCCGATAAACTGTTGCGCGAGCGGGACGACCCCGCTCGCTAATTTCCCGGGGAGAGTGAATCATGCCCATGCCGCGCGATATTGAAGTGATCGACTTGATGATGGCGATCCCCAATAACGACACCTCCGACTACTACGATTTCATCAAGCCCTTGTTGATGGACGAGGAGAGTCGTCAGCAGTTTCAGATGCCCGCCGAATATATGTTCAAGAACCTGCCCCAGGTGGGAGAGCATGACGATTATGCGGTGTACACGCTCAGCAAAATGGATGAGTTCGGCATCGCCAAGGGCATGATCGGCGTAGATGAGGATCAATACGCCACACAGAATCAGGCCGTTAAAGATTACCCCGACCGGTTCATCGCCTGTTACGACGCCAACCCGAACAACGGTATGGAAGAGGTGCGCAAAATACGTCGCCTCAAAGAGGCTTACGATCTGAAGGCGGTGACCGCGTTTCCTTCAGGTTTGTGTCCGCAAGTGCCGCTGGACGACAAAAAGTGGTACCCCATTTTCGTCGCCTGTATTGATCTCGATATTCCGTTCTGCCCCTGTGTGGGCGTCCCGGGCCCGCGGATACCCATGGGTCCGCAAAAGGTCGAGCATCTCGATGAGATCTGCTGGTTCTTCCCGGAGCTTAAGGTGGTGATGCGACATGGCGGTGAACCCTGGACCGATCTCGCCTGGAAGCTGATGCTGAAGTATCCGAACCTGTACTACATGACCAGCGCCTTCGCACCGCGGCATTACCCCAAGCCGATTATCGACTTCGCCAATACCCGCGGCGCCGACAAGATCATGTATGCCGGCTATTTCCCCATGGGCTTGTCGCTGGACAGAATTTTCGAGGAGATGCCGAACGTGCCCTTCAAGGACGAGGTGTGGCCCAAATTCCTCCGCGATAACGCGGCGCGCGTTTTCAAACTGTGATGCGGCTGGCGTGCTCAGGGATAAAAAAGACTGATCGTATCGACCACGCAGGCCGGGCGCTCGGCACCGTCTGCCGCAAGGGTCATGCGAACCACCACTTTGATGCCGCCAGCGCTCTCCTCAGCGGAGATGATTTCGCCGGTCGCACGCAGGGTCGAACCCTCAGTGACCGCCGAGGGGAAACGCACCTTCTCGGTGCCGTAGTTCACGCCCATCGACATGTTTTTGACGCTCAGCAGCTGCGGCAAAAAATATGCGGCCAGCGAGAGCGTCAGATAGCCGTGTGCGATGGTGCGTCCAAAAGGGCCCTCCGCGGCGCGCGCTTGGTCCACATGAATCCACTGGTCATCGCCCGTGGCTTCGGCAAATTGGTTAATGCGTTCCTGGGTCACGACCAGCGGTTCGCTGGGGCCCAGTGTCTGACCAATCGCGTCGAGCAGCTCGTTGGGGTGGTCTACAACACATTGGGACATGGTGATCGGCTCCGGTATCAGGCAGGGTGCACAGCATGACAGAAGCAAGTAACGAGGGTAAGGCGTTGGCGGGTCGTGTGGCGCTGGTGACCGGCGGCTGTGGTGGTCTCGGCCAGGCGACAGCGGAGCGACTCAAGCAAGATGGCGCAACGGTGATCATTTCCGATCTGGATGCGGAGCAAGGCGCGCAGATTGCCGACGCGCTGGGCGTCCAGTTTGTTCAGCAGGATGTGAGCAGTGAGTCGGCGTGGCGCTCGGTGACCGATGTGCTCTCTGAGCAATATGGTGGTATGGATATTCTGGTGAACAACGCGGCCATTCTGCGTGCGGACAATATTGAAGCAGAAACCCTCGAGCAGTTTCAGCGTGTGATGGCGGTGAACTGTGAGTCGGTGTTTCTGGGTATCCAATATTGCCTGCCGCTCATGTCGAAACCGGGCGCCGCCATCATCAATGTCTGTTCGTCCTCTGCAGAGATGGGATATCCGCAGTTCTGCGCCTACACCGCGTCCAAGGCGGCGGTGCGCAGTCTGACGATGAGCACGGCGATTTACCTGAAGCAGCAGGGGCGGCCTATTCGCTGCAATTCGGTACACCCCGATGGCATTATCACGCCTATGGTGATGGACATTGCGGGTGAGCCACCGGTCATGAGTCGAGAGATGGGTATGCAGGCGGCTTCCTTTGCCTGTGAACCGGCCGCCGTGGCGGATGTGATTGGCTTTCTTGCCTCTGATGCCGCCCGACACATCAATGGCGCGGCAATCAAGGTGGACAACACCTCCACCATCCATCCCCCTTACTGGTAAAAGAGGGCCGTATGCAGGATTTTTCCGGTCAAACCGTTTTGGTCACAGGGGGCGCGGGCCACATTGGCCGAGCGATCTGTGAACATTTTCTGAAGGCGGGTGCGAATGTGGTTGCCTGTGGTCGGCGCGAGCCTGCCGACCCCATTGCCATTGAGGGCCGCGCGGCACAATTCATCTGCGCAGATGTGCGCGACAGTGCAGCGACGGAGCGTTTGCTCGCAACGGTGACCGAGGAATTCGGCGGGCTCGATATTCTGGTCAATAACGCGGGTGGCGGACCACCGGTAGAGGCCGCGGCGGCCAGCCCGTCCCTCACTGAGAAAATTGTCGCTTTGAATCTGATCGCGCCCTTGGTGCTCGCCCAGCAGGCCCACGCGGCGCTCGCTCAGGGCGCACGACCGGGCGTGGTCATTAACGTCGCCTCGGTCAGCGGTGTCAGGCCATCGCCTGGGTCGGCCGCCTATGGTGCGGCCAAGGCCGGGCTGGTCAGTGCCACGCAGTCCCTCGCCATGGAGTGGGGGCCAGACATTCGTGTGAATGCCATTGTGGTGGGTTTAGTGCACAACGAGGCCGGGCACGAGCATTACGGTGGTGAGGCTGGCTTCAAAAAAGTCGCTGATATGCTGCCGCTCAAACGGATGGCGGAGCCTGCGGATATTGCTCGCTCAGTACTCATGCTCTGCTCTGATGATGCCGCTTACATCTCTGGCGCATCGCTGGAAGTGCACGGCGGTGGGGAAGTGCCGGTGTTCTTGCATCTCGCTAACGAGGCGCGATCCAAATAGGCGAGCTCCAGGCCCGCTCCTGTATGACTGGCGAATAAAACGCTTCCGTGTCAGAGCCGCGGCAGCAATTGTCATAGACCGGCCCTGTCGCTCCTGCGGCTAGCGCCCGGGCGTTGGCCGCGTCTTTTTGCACAGGGCAGTCCTCAGCGAAGGGGTTTACCCCGGCAGCCTGACACTGCAGCGTGCTCCAGCGACAGCTCGGGGTTTCGATGAGCCGGGCGTAATAGAAAGCGTTCTGATCGGGGTGATAGTCCGGGTCCTGCCAGACGGTGCAAACCTCTGACAGTCCCGTCGCAATGGGTTCACAGGTATCGGTGTTAACGCCTAACCCGGTCGAGGCGTTGCCCGCGGCGTCATGCACGACCTCGAGGGTTTGGCCTGTATCGTCTACCCAGCCTTTCACGATCTGAACACGTTCAATCGGGTTGCCCGCCCCAGCAGTGGTGCCTGCATCCCGTTGTGCGGCGATCAAGAAGCGCGGGGGGCTGGTGCTCGTGGGTTCAAGCCGAGCCCCCATCGGTACCCCTTGTGCGTAGGCCTCAGCCAGCATGTCGGGTGATTGGCAGAGGTTGTCAGCGTAATCCCCGGCAAAGAATCGTAGATGTGGTCGGGTGCCCGATGTGGCGTAGGTTTCCCGCCGCCGGATCGCATCGAAAATCGCGTCACGGGTATTTTCCTCTGCCCATACGACCGCCAAGCCGCCCGGGTTGGATGCGAAGTGATCCTGTACATTGCGATATTCCGCGTCACGACGGCCGAGGTGTCCGGCATAGCCCGACTCCATGGCAGCGCCCGGTGTCGCGCTGTGGGTGTCAGTGCTGCCAATGAATCCGAACTGGAAAGGGTTCACGCCGGTCGTTTCTTCGATAGCCAGCCCGTCTTTCAGCACATTGCGGAGCAGGTTGCGGGGCGCGAACTGCTCGACGGGGACCGACAGGCCGCGCTCAGAGCGCATTTTTCCCTCGACTGTGCCCAGCATGTGCAGGTTGTCGCTATCGATCTGTTCGAAGTCACAGAGTTCGTCCTCGGTCAGCACGCCTGCTCCGCGGAGACGGTCGTACCGGCACTCCGAGGCACCCTTGTGTTGGATGATTTCCGCCACCGGCTCCATTTGTAGTCGAAGAGCAGCGTCTTTCTCATCGACCGGGTCCGGGAACATCAGGCCGCCGGCCAGGTTGCTGTTGTGCGGAATCGCGAGCACGTCGCACCCATCGTCGCGGAGCAGGCATTGCTCGCGCAGCGCACGCCATAGCTCCGGCACGGATTGGCCCGTTTCGTAGATGGTGACAGGGCGTTCGGTCACCTGTGCGTTACGAAAAATCACGTTGCGATGCATATTGTTCTGCGCGCTGGCCTGCGTGTATTCGTAGGCATTAAAGGTGGTGAAGGCGCAATCCTCGGACGTGTCCTGATGGCGAGCCGCCGCAGCCTGAATATCGCGCCAGGTATCGATTTGGGCCTGCTCGCAATCCCCCAACGAGCAGGCAAAGGAAGGCTCTGGCGCCTCCACCGCCTGACCGCCAAGCGAGGTCCACCAGCTGGCCGCCAGAAGCTGGATCCAGATGTTGTTGGCGCGACTCATCGCACACAGTGGCCAGAAGCGCGCCATGCCCGTTTCCGCCGTGCAAACCGCGACCTGGCCGAGAAATTCGCCGTGGTCTGTGACCGCTGCGAAGTCGAGGGGGCGGTCGATCGTGGCATAACCGCTCGGCAGGCCATCTGCGCCGGGTAACTGAATGGGTTCACCCTTTGCGTAGCGGTAGGCGGCGTCGGGCCCCAGACGAATGCTTGATATGTAGGCGTCGAAGCTCAGTCCTGTATGCACGTGTAAATCACCGAACAAGGGCTGCTTGAGCGCCTCATGCCGATTACAGGTTTGCGTCGAGGCGGGACTTGCGTCCGCAACCGCTTGCGCAACGGCCGAGGTCGATACCGTGCACATGAGGGCAAGCAGGCCGAGCATGACCGGTGCAGCGCAGAGATCCCGCTCCCGAACCCTGGCCCCGCGCAGGCCGCTGTCGAATCTTGTCGACACACGGCTCGCGGTAAGCCGACGTCGCTGGTGGCGCGGGTTTTGACTAGGCATCGTATCCGGCCCGTTTATCCTGATAAGAGGCGAGTAGTATGCGTAAATCGGCGCCAAAATCCGGAAAAATTGCCAGACAGGTCGCTAGTCCATTTGAGTTAGCGCGTGGATCATCTGTGGCTTGAGGTCCGGGAGCGGAGTTTGAATACTACGCTCAGAAAATAATAGTCAGGAAAGACCTGCTGAAGGCTCCCGTTTGCCCACCAGCCCAATCGGCCGGGCAGGCCAAGCCGCCACACTGCCAAATCCCAAAAGAGGCTGACCCATGAAAGCAAATGTTCAAAAGACTTTGATTGCTGCAGTCGTTGCCGGTGCGTCCACCGCATCAGGCGTCGTCAACGCACAGTTAGAAGAGGTGATTGTCACGGCCGAGCGCCGCGAAGCCAGCATCCAGGACACGCCGATCTCGATGCAGGCGCTGACTGCTGATCAGATCGAAAAGCGCGGCATCGTCAACCTCAGCGACCTGTTTGTGTCAGCGGCGGGCGTTAGCGGTTATGAGGCACCGTCCTCTCGCGGCAACATGAGCCTCAACATTCGTGGTGTGGGTTCCGGTAACTCAAACAGCCCGTCTACCGACCCGGCGATTGGCCTGTACGTCGACGGCGTATTCATCGGTAAAGGGATTGCTAACGGCGTTGACGCGATCGACCTCGAGCGGATCGAAATTCTGCGCGGACCTCAGGGCACGCTGTACGGTCGCAACTCAACCGGTGGTGCGGTGAATTTTGTGACGAAGAAGCCCTCCAGCGAGGGTGGTGTTGTCTTCCAGGCCTCGCTGGGTGACTACGGCTATCGCGCGGTGAAAGGCCGCATCGATGCGCCCGTGGGCGACTCTTTGGCCTTCTCAGCGTCGATTTACAAGCGTCAGCGCGACGACCTCTACGACAACACCAACGCACAGGTGGGTGGCTTCGAAAATATCGATCGGGATGGATACCGTCTGGCAGCGCGCTGGATGCCGACCGATCGCCTGACCCTCGATTATTCGTTCTCAAACGACACGATTGATGAGCGCTCTCAGATGCTGAACATCGTGGGCCTTAATCCCACGAATGCATCGGTGCTTTTTGAGTCGGGTTACAACGATAACCTCACCATCAATAGTGGTGCCCGTCCGGCAACGGTCGACGCGATCGTCGGTGGACTGGCTCAGGCGATTCAGTACGGGATTTTCCCGCTGCCCGGGCCGCCCGTTGACGGGATGATCAATCAGTTCCTCGGCTGGGGTGCCGACTACAGTGCCTGGGCTAATGAGCGCCTCGCCAACTTCGACTCCCGAACGAGCAAGGGCTCCAGTGATACCGATTCCTACAACAACAGTGACGTGGACCACCACAACCTGACGTTGAACTGGGACATCAGCGAAGAGTTCGCGGTGACAGTCATCGGTGGCTATCGCGACTCTACCAACGAGTTGAGCGCGGACCTCGACGGCATGGACAACAGCGCTAACGGAGGCGTGATCGGCGATTTGCCGCTCTCGACCATTGGCGGCTTGATCTTCAACCAAGTCGTGCCGGATTCGATCCCGATTGCACCGGGCGTGGACCTCGGTCTGGGTGCGCAGGATGAATTCCTGCTGGCACTTAACGTGATCGGTGCGATCAACGCCTACGGGGGCGCGCCGGTGTTCAACAACTACGCCAAGACTGACTACGAGCAGACCTCACTCGAGGTGCAGTTCAGCGGTAGCGTCAACAATCTGGATTACGTTGTCGGTTTCTTCCGTTGGGAAGACGAGGCGCAGTTCCGCAACCACCGTATCGCGTCATTCCCGCTGGCCACATCTGATACGTCTTCCTACGACATCGACACGGAAGCGACATCGGTCTTTGGTGAGGCGACCTGGCGCATCGGTAACTTGGCGCTGACCGGCGGTCTGCGTTACACCGAAGAGACCAAGGACGTGACCTACCTATGGCGCGGCTTCAACTCAAACTTCATCAACCGCTACTACACCCACCTGTTCTCTGGCGGCAACATGTCGAACTACAACTTGCTCGACAACTACGTGACCAATGAAGAGGCGGAGACCTTGCCAGAGCGCGCGGGCATTTATGGCCGCACTTTCTCGGAGGACTTCAGCAACGTCTCGGGTCGTGCGACAGCGCAATACTTCTTCAGTGATGATTTCAATGTGTACGCAACCTACGCTACCGGCTACCGCAGCGGCGGCTTCAATGGCGATTTCTTTGACAGCGCCAACGATTATGCGGATGCCTACAACGAAGAAGAGGTCACAAGCTACGAGCTGGGCCTGAAGTCTTCTCTGATGGATGGTCGAGTGCAGTTCAACGCTGCGGCTTTCCTGTACGAGTATGAAGATCTGCAGGTGTCCACAGTGCTGGCGCAGGGCAACACGGTGACCAGTGCGATCGGTAACGCCGGTGAGGCCGAGCGCGAGGGCATCGAGATGTCTCTGGCTTGGTTGGTGACCGATAACCTGGTGGCCACGGTGAACTGGAACCACACTGACGGTGACTTCGATCGCTACCCGGGCGTTGAGGCCAATGGCGCGTTCTTGCCACTGGATGACATCGCTCGCCGCGGCATGAGCCCGGATGATCAGGTCTCATTCAGCGTTGACTGGCAGTTCATGCAGTTCGGTGCCAGCGCGGTCACGCTCTCCATGAACGGTGCCTGGCAGTCAGAGACCAACTCAGTCCCGGTTTCGACGGGCGTCTACAACCCGACGGGTGCCGGTGCAGACACGCCAGTGGCCTTCGAGATCCTCGAGAACCAGGACCGCTTCATCATGAATGCGCGCCTGAGCTGGGATCTGGAACTGCAGTCGGGTGGCGCGCTGAGTATTGCGGTCTGGGGTATGAATGTGACGGATGAGGAGTACCGCGCGTTCGGCTTTAACTACGGCCCCGGCTTGGGCTTGAACGCCCATCAGTACGGTCCGCCCGCGACCTACGGCGTTGACTTCACCTATCGCCACTGATCGCTTTCGCGAGACGAGAAAGCCCGCTTCTTAGCGGGCTTTTTTTTGCGCTATGAAAAGTCGGTTTGCTGAGTTGTGATTGGTTAAGAACGGATAAATAACAAGGATAAATAAGGCTTGGTAGCAAACCAGATCCGAGTAACGGAGCGTAATGTGTGAGCTGAAACGGGTTAGACGTGATCAGTTCGATGAAGCGCCTAGAATGTGTGCCTGGAATGGAAAAGAGCACCCACTGAACAAAACCCGTTGAATAAAGGGAGTCAATGAGTGAGCAGACGAGCTTGGAATCGTTAAAGGCGGGTTCTGGTGTCGATAACGTGAGTGCAGCCGTTGTGGTGGAAATGGGCGTCATGGCCCCTGGTCTGGGCGGAATAGGGCGTCATGTCCCCCGTCCGCATAGATGAGCGAACCGGCAATAAAGTGCGCTTCTGGGGAGAGCAAAAAGCCAATCAGCGAAGCAATATCCTCGGGCGTGCCCGGCCTGCCCAGCGGAATAGAGGCCACAAATTGCTTGATCGCCTCGCCATACTCCTCGCTCTTTGCTACCGCCTGAGTCATGGGCGTCTCGATATAACCCGGTGCGATGGCGTTCAGCGAGATGCCTTGTCGCGCAAACTGAGGCGCTTCCCGGCGAACCCAGCGCGCGATAGCGTGTTTACTGCCCGAGTAGCAGTCGTGCCCGGAACATTCAGCGGCCAAGGTCAGGGCTGTCTCGCGATCATTTGCGAGCATGGCCTCCACCAGTTCCGGCTTGCTGCACTGCGGTGCTGAGTTGGAGCTGATGACTACCACGCGGCCGCCTTCGCTCAGGTTGCCTCGCAGCGCTTCGACGACATTGACGGTACCCCAGAAATTGATATCGAGGATCTTGCCGGTATCCGGGAAGTGCGAGGCGACGCCCGCGCAGGTCACGATGCCATCGATCTCGGGGTGCGCCTCGGCCACCTCGCGCAATACGGGGGTGTACTGCTCAGGGTTGCTGAGATCGACCTGATGATCACCGTCTTTCAGGTCCAGGTTGACCGTACGGTGACCCTGACGATGCAAGTGGTCTCGGGTGGCGGCGCCAATTCCCGTTGTGCCGCCCGTGATGACGTAGATCCCCATGGGTATCCTCTTTGCGTTGAATTCGGTATCGAACCGGCTGGCTCAGCGCGCCAGGTTGGCCTCGATGGCGCTGCCGGGCAGGGCAGCCATGCCGCCGTCGACCTCCAGCACCTTGCCGCTGACAAAACTGCTCGCGGGCGACGCCAGATACAGCGCGGCCAGCGCGATGTCTTCGGGCTGGCCCATGCGACCCTGGGGTATCCAACGGGTCGTGCTGGCCAGCATGTCCGGGTTCTGGGTAATGAATGCGGTGCTAGGGGTTTCGATGGCGCCTGGCGCAATCGCGTTAACTCTCATGTCCGGTGCCAACTCGTAGGCCAGGATGCGGGTCATCTGTTCCATCCCCGCTTTGGCCGCGCCGTAGGCCGCAAAGTGGCGGTCAACCATCCATGCCAGCGCGGAGGAGATGTTGATAATAGTCGCCGCAGAGCCTGCTCTGAGCAGGGGCAACGCCTGATGTGTCAGGGAGTAAGCCGCACTGAGATTAATCTCCAGCGTGTGATCAAAGCGCGCGCGATCGACTTTTTCCAGAGACCCGTAGCCTTTCCCCGGCCCACCGGCGTTGTTGACTAGCGCGTCCAATCGCCCGAATCGGGATTGCACACTGGCCAGCACCGCTGCCAGCGCCTCGTCATCTGTAATATCGCAGGCCAGCGGTAGCGCGGCTCTGCCCTGTGCCTCGACACTGTCGGCCACTTCCTGCAGCTCCGTCTCAGACCGAGCCAGCAAGACAACGTCTGCGCCTGCCGCGGCAAAGGTACTGGCGATACACGCGCCAATGCCTTTGCTGGCGCCGGTTACGAGTGCCACTTTGTCGTCAAGTCGAAAGGCGTCGGTAATCATTTTTGGCTCCCGTTGATAAGCCGCGCAATTGTGCTCTGATGATCAGGAGTAACGAGCTTTGGTGTCGGCGTCATAGTCCTTTTGCGAGTCGCTCCCGCGGGGTGACTCCAGTGAAAATCACGACCTGTACAATACGCAATTGTCGCATGGAATCATTCGTCCAAAGCGACGATGTGCTGGACGGGGGAGTGCCCGGCGGCGCAGTGGGCGACTAACAGGGCAACAGCCCGAGACGAAATAGCCGTGTCAGAACTGAAAGACAAAGCCGGTATTGTCACTGGTGCCGGAGTGGGTATCGGACGTGCGATTGCCGTCGCGATGGCGCGCGCCGGTGCACGTGTTGTCGTCGCGGATCTCAACATCGAGACTGCCAACGAGACAGCTGATCTCATCAAGGCGGCAGGCGGCGATGCCGTCGCGTTCAAAGCGGACGTGAGCGACGAGGCGCAGGTCAAAGCGCTGGTTGAGTGCTGTGTCGAGCATTACGGAGCGTTAAACGTGGCCTGTAACAGCGCCGCCGTCAGCCGAGGCTCCGGGCAGATCCATACCTATGATCGCGACGTGTTCGATAGCACGCTGGAACTGTGCCTGACCAATACCTTCTTATGTTTAAAGCATGAGGTGGAGGCGATGCTCAATGGCGGGGGCGGTAGCATCGTCAACATCTCATCAAACGCATCGCTCCGCGGTCAGCCCTACAATACGGCTTACGCTGCTGCCAAGAGTGGCGTCAACACGCTGACTCTCAGTTCGGCCTCTGAGTACGGTCACAAGGGCATCCGTATCAATGCGGTGAGCCCCGGTGTGATTCGTACGCCGGGCGTTGAGCGCTACATGCAAGAGGAGCCGAAGATCGCCGAGGGCCTCAAACAGGCGGCAGTCATGCGTCGTCTCGGCGAGGCAGAAGAAGTGGCAGAGGCGGTCTGCTTCCTGCTCTCTGATCGGGCGTCTTATATCACTGGCCAGATTTTGAGCGTCGATGGAGGCGCCTCGGTTCGGGCTTGATTCAGGAGAACACGACATGGTGATTGCCAGCGACAACGCGCCGCGTTGCCCACTCCCTATGCCTTGGGGTTGGTTTCAGGTGCTGTATTCACATGATTTGGCCGTCGGTGAGTCCAAACCCCTGCGTTATTTTGATCAGGAGCTGGTCATCTTTCGCACCGAGAGCGGTGCCGTCAAAGTACTGGATGCATATTGCCCACATATGGGTGCACACCTTGGCTACGGAATCCGTGATCAGGCGGGTGGAGGCTCGCGTGTCGTCGGTGAGTCCATTGAGTGCCCATTTCATGGCTGGCGCAACAACCGTGAGGGCGAGTGTACGCATGTGCCGTATGCCAAAAATCTGCCGCCACGGGTCGCCAAGGGGGAGCAGGTGATCGCCTGTTGGCCAGTACGTGAGATCAATCAAACCATTTTGGTGTGGTATCACCCCGACAAGATTGCGCCGACCTACGAACCGATGGACATTCCTGAGGCGCAAGCGAACCACCCAGACTGGTCAGAGTTGGACATTTACACGTGGGATATCGAAGTGCATATGCAGGAAATGGCAGAAAATGCCGTTGACCCTGCCCACTTCCATTTCGTTCATGGCACCGATGATGTGCCCGACGCCGAGATATCGGAATTTGACGGCGTGACACGACGGGGCTTGCTGAAAACCCGCAACCCGACGCCCAAGGGTGTAATTGAGGGCGCGATTGAAAATGCCAATATGGGTGCCGGCCTTTCGGTGGTCCGTTTTTCAGGCATCTATGACACGGTATTGATGGCCAACGTGTCGCCAATCGCACCGGAGCTGACGCGCGCGCACTACGCCTTTATCCAGCCCAAGGCCACGCTGGACACGTTGGGACAAACCGTTGGCAAGGCCATCATCCAGAACATCCGTCAGCAGATGGAAGAGGACATGATCATCTGGGCGCACAAGCGGTATCTGGAAAAGCCGATGCTCTGTGATGGTGACGGACCCTTCGCCAAGATGCGGCGCTGGTATGGTCAGTTTCTCACTTCTGAGTCATCCGGCGGCTGATACGGGCTAGCCCAGGTTGGCCTGCCCGCCATCTAACGCAATGCTCTGGCCGTTGACGTAGCCGGCCTCAGGGGAGCAGAGCAGCGCCACAAACTCACCGATGTCCTGTTCGCAGTCCCCGATACGGCCCAGTGGTATCGACGCTTCAAACGCGGCGGCCTCCTCGGGGTTAGCTTCGGCCCAGCCCGCCAGTGCCGGAGACTTGGCATGGGGCAGAATCACATTGGTTCGTATGCCCAATGGGCCCCACTCGCAGGCCGCACCCCGGGAGAGGGCGCGAATGGCTTCTTTTTCCGCTGCGTAGGCCCCGTAACGCACGTTATCCCACCGCATCGCCGCGGTGCTGGCGAGGTTAATAATGTGTCCCTCACCCTGTTCCAGCATCAGTGGCTGCACCAGTTGCATCAGTTTCAGGGTGGCGATCGGACCGACACGGAGGCTCTGTTGAAAGGCGTCCAGACTGAGCTTCATCAGCGGCCGGGGCTGGGTCGACACTGCGTTATTCACGAGGATATCGAGACGACCAAAGGTGTTGTGGGCGTCTGCCACGAGGGCGTCCAGCGTGTCCAAGTTGCCGATATCGCACTCCAACGCTCTGCACTCGGTACCAAAGCGCTCCGTGATCTGCGCACAGGTCTGCTCACACTTCTCCAGAGTTCGTCCCACGGCGATCACCCGCACGCCGCGTTTGGCCAGCGACAGGGCAATACCTTGTCCCACTCCCTGGCCCGCGCCGGTAATGAGCGCCACTTTTTGATTGAGTGGAACTGTCATGAAAGCTCTCCTTCAGTGCAGTCGCTGCTCGGTGAAGTGCGCGACGCTTAAGGTATCAAAGTCGATAAACCGGCGACTGCTCTCGAGTAGCCTGGTCACATTGGTTTTTAGCAAAGCCGAATCGTCTTTTGCAGCAAAAAACGCCGCCGCAGACTCTGCCGCCTCGATCGGAAATGCCTCCTCGGCAATGCCATCGAGCAGCGGACCGAAATGGGCGAGGATCTCGTGTTGGGCGTAACTGTCTGTGCTCTGACACGCAATGGCCACGTCGGTATGTTGACTCAACCATCGCTCCCGGAGTTCATCCCGATCCAACTCGGGCCGTTTTTGAAAGCCAGACCATTGCAAGGTGCCGGCATGGGTGCTGCCGGGGTCAAGCGTGAGTTCAAGCGGCCAGTGCACGCCACACAGATACACGGCGGCACCGGTCTGTTGATGCAGCGTTTGCAGATGATCGGAAGACGGCACCGCATCGAGATCGACGGCAATCCGACCCTGTGGGTTAAGACTCAGCGGGTCGCGTCGCCACTGGTCGGCGCGGGCACTGTGGTGATCGTAACGGGCGAGCATGACTCTGAGTGGCGCCTCGAATTGCGTGGCCAGTCGCTGGGCTTCTTCAGCAGAAGGCGCTGTGTCGCCCAAGTAAACCAGCTGCACGCGGTAGGACGAGGTCATTAAAATCCACGCAGCGTGGCGAACCGGTTGCGGTGGAAAGCGCTGTTACCGAAGAGTTGATTACAGGTTCTCGAGCGTTTGAGAAACAGCCCGATGTCCATTTCGTCGGTCACGCCCATGCCGCCATGCATTTGCACCGCTTCATTGGAGAGATGCTGCAAAATATCGCCGACGAGGGCTTTGGCCTTGCTGGCGTGCTCAGACAGCACCGTTTCACCCTTGTCCATTGCCAGCAGGGCATTGAAGACGGATGCCGCGGCCAACTCCAGCTCGCAGTAGGCGGTGGCTAAGCGATGCTGCAGCGCTTGAAACGTACCGATTTTGACGTCGAACTGCTCACGTTCCTGCAGGTAGGCCACGGTGCGTTCCAGCAGCTCCCGGCTGGCGCCCAGCATCTCGCAGCAGAGCATGATCGTCGCCTCATCGAGCGCCCGGGTGAAACCCTGCTCCACTGCGTCACCCTCAAGCCATTCCTCGACCTCGACGTTCTCCAGCGCCACGGACCCATATTGGCGCCCGTCCATGAGTCTTTGCGATTGGATGGTCAGGCCTGGAGTGCTCAGAGGGTACCACCGCAATGCAGAATTGATCAGTCTCGTCGAGTGCCGAGACCAGCAGGTAGTCAGCGGCACCTGCATCCATGACAAGGGATTTGTCTCCGCTGAGGGTGTTGCCATTCCGGCGCGTACCGCGGGGTACAGGACGAAACTGAGAGCCTTCTTGTATCGCGACACTGGCGACGGTGTCGCCGCTTAACAAACCGGGTAAGCGCCGTTCGATTTGTGCCGGGCTGCCGCAATGTCGGATGACAGCTTGCGCATGGATGGCGCTCGACAGCAGCGGGCTTGCGCACAGGGTGCGGCCCGTCTCCAGTATGAGCGCTCCCATGCCGACTTGACCAAACCCGAGACCCCCTTCAGCCTCAGAGGAGGCCACGGCGGGTGCGCCCAGCTCACACAGTCCGGACCACAGCGATGGCTCCCAGGCGAGTTGGGGCTCCCGGTCGCGTAAGGCTCTGAGTGCTTCGACAGGCGATTCTTTGGCCAGGAAGTCCGCGATGGTATCGCGGAGCATGCGTTGCTCATCGTTGAGAATCATCATCTTCGACTTCCTACTCCGGGAGTCCGAGACCGCGGCGCGCGATAATGTTGAGCTGTATTTCCGACGTCCCGCCGGCAATCGTATGCGCTTTGTTGTAGGCCCAATTGCGGACCATACGTTCCTGCTCGACCGAGTCAGTGCCTGTCATGGCGAGGCCATCCGTGCCCAATATTTCCAGCATCAGCTCGTCTTTTCGCTGTTGTTCTGTTGTGCCGATGTACTTCAGCGTGAGGGGTAGGGCAGGGTCGAGTTGCCCGGCCTTCATGCCCCGGTAAATGGTTTCATTGAGATGGTGGAGCGCGTCAGCGTGCATCAAATGTGTGGCGATCCGTGAGCGGAGATCGCCATCGGCAATCTCGCCCGCGTCTGAGAGTTCGAGGCGTGATTTGGCCAGGTCCACCAATCCCACATCGACCTTTTCGGTAATGGCTTCCATGGTCGCCATTAACTTGCGCTCGTGCTTGAGGAGCTCCTTGGCCACTTCCCAGCCACCATGGAGTTCACCCACCAGATTGTCTCGCGGTACTTGAACCTCATCGAAAAAGGTCTGGCAGAACTCTGACTCACCACTGATAAGAGGAATGGGCCGGGTCGAAACGCCCTCGCTTGCCATGTCGATAAGGAGAAAGCTGATGCCCTCGCGTTTTGAGGCCTCGGGGTCGGTGCGGACCAAGCAGAATATCCAGTCAGCAACATCGGCGCGGGTCGTCCATATTTTGGTGCCCGAGACCACGAAGTGATCGCCCTTATCGATCGCGCGGGTAGAGAGGCTGGCGAGGTCAGAACCCGCGCCGGGCTCCGAATAGCCCTGCGCCCACCGGACCTCACCCCGCACGATACGGGGGATGTGCCGCGCTTTTTGCTCAGGCGTGCCATATGTCAGTAGAGCAGGACCCAGCATCCACAGCCCCATGTCGTAAAGCGGTGGACGACATTGGAGCCGCGCCATTTCCTGCTCCAGTATTCTGGCCTCGTCTGAACTCAGTCCGCCGCCACCGTACTCGGTTGGCCAGGTCGGTGCGGTCCAGCCTTTGTCGCGCATGGCCTCGAACCATTGTCTGGCATCCTCTGAGGGGAAGGTCGACCGGGAACCCGCCCAGATCTGCTCTTCACGAACAATGGGCTGGCGTTGCGACACCGGACAATGCGCTTCGAGCCAGGCACGGGTCTCGAGCCTGAACGAATCCATATCAGACATCAGTGAATCCCTTCTGGGTGAACGTGTTGCTGCATCAGAAAAACTGCTCGCGGATGGTGTGCTTCAGAAGTTTGTTGACCGCGTTACGGGGCAGGGGTTGGTCTGTGAACCGCCACTCGGCCGGGACTTTGTAGGCCGCCATGCGTTGTCCACACCAGTTCTCCCACTCACTGGCCGTCAACGAAGTGCCCGATGTGGTTTTAATAACGGCCGCGGGGATTTCGCCCAGTGTGGCATCCGGTAGCGCGACGACCGCGACCTCTTCACAGTGCGGGTGTTCGAGCAGCGTGGCTTCCACTTCACTGGGATAGATATTCTCACCGCCTCGTAACACCATGTCTTTCGCTCGCCCGCAGATGTAGAGCAAACCCTCGGAATCGATATAACCAATGTCACCCGTTTGCAGCCAGCCCTCTTGGAACGCCTCGCCTCCGGTTTCTCCGGAGACATAACCACTGATGGTGGCGGCAGAGCGCACCCACATCTCGCCGGGTTCGCCCTCGGGTACCGCTTGGCCCGTCTCGTCGCAGAACCGGAATTCCATAATCGGGCTGGGGAAACCTGATGACCCCGGCCGTTCATGCATGAAGACTCCGGTAAAGGCAGCGCCTGTGCCGCCGCTCTCGGTCAGACCCCATCCAGCGCCCGCCAGCGCATCGGGAGACTTTTGTCGGTAAAGGTCATGGAGCAGGGGGGGCGTATCGGCGCCGCCTGCACTGAGGTTGGCAATGGCAGAGAAGTCCGACGCGTCGACATCTTCACGCGCCAGCAAATCGAGCAACATGGTCGGTGCCCCCATGAGTACCGTGATGCCCGATTCGCGCACCAGGCGGAGCGCTTCGTCGGCATCCCACTTGTACATCATGAAAAGCCCTCTGCCGTGCCTCAGGTTGATGATGAACTGCGAGAAGAGCCCGCTGATGTGAAACAGTGGCACGGCAAGTAAGGTTTTTGATGGGGTGCCGGCGCGCATTTGCGCGGTCATGGCTTCGGTATTGGTCAGATACGTCGCGGCGCCGATCAACTCGATATTCATGAGCGATTGGCAGGCATTGTCATGCGTAAATAGCGCGCCTTTGGGCCGGCCCGCGGTACCTGAGGTGAAAAGCAAAATGGCCGGGTCGCTCGGTTGAGCCTCCACCGGGCTGGGTGTGAGCGCTGCAGACAAGGCGTCCGCAAAGCGATGCTCAGCCTCTTGCTGCTCGCCGGGATCGACGACGACTGTCGTGACCGCATGGCCGGTTTCGAGGATGTAATCGAGTCTTGGCGCGTCGCAGATCACAACGCCTGCAGCGCTGTCCTCCAGGCCTTGTTGCATTTCTGCCGATTTGCCCCAGCTGTTTAGCGGGACCGCGACGCCGCCGCACTCCATGATCGCAGTGAAGGCGATGAGCCACTCGGGTCGGTTGCGCATGGCAATGGCTACGCGCGCGCCGGCGGCAACGCCACAGTGCTGTTGCAGGTAGCCCGCGAGGGCGTCTACCGCGGCAAAAAACGCATCGAAGGTCCAGCTTTGTCCGGGGTACTCGATAAAGAGGGCGTCGCCAAATCCCCGGCCTGATGCCATCACTGATCGCAGGTTTGCTTCGGCATGTCGGTAGGCTTTTACCGAATAGTCACCGCATTGACGATCAAACACCTCGAATGGTGCGCCTGCTCCAGTGAGCTGTGCGACGGCGGTGAGATGGTTGGCGGTGAATTCACTCATGGCGATGATCAATTCGGCTAGCGTGGTGACGCAGTCAGGAGCGAATGATGGGGTCTCCTGCGTGATCAGTCATAGTCTCTTTAAGCTATGGCCCCCGTAAACCCTGCGTTGACCCTCCGACAGACGGCCACATAATGCTCTCTGAGACGCTTGCCCCGGACTGAATCCGCTCGCCATGCAAACACCACTCAATGCCTTACTTGGATGTACCCATCCTGTTATCCAGACCGCGATGGGCTGGGTGGCCGATGCGGGGTTGGTGTCAGCCACTGGCCGGGCGGGCGGGTTTGGTTTCCTGGCGGGTGCGGTGATGAGCCCCGAGGAGGTCGCGGCGGGTATTGCCGATATCAGGCGCCAAACCGACGCCCCGTTTGGCGTCAACTTCCACATGTATGTGCCACAGGCGCCCAAGATCGTAGATATCTGTATCGCCGAGGGTGTTCGCGCGGTCAGTTACAGCCGATCACCCGACGCTAAAACGATCGAGCGCTTTAAGTCGGCCGGTATTCTCTGTATCCCAACCGTTGGTGCGCTGAAGCATGCGGTCAAAGCGGTTGAATTGGGTGCCGATGCCCTGGTGGTTCAGGGGAGCGAAGGGGGCGGCCATACCGGGCGTGTTGCCACCTCGATATTACTGCCGCAGGTGAGAGAGGCGGTCACAGTGCCACTGGCAGCGGCAGGCGGATTCCGGGACGGGGCGGGCCTGATCGCCGCGCTCAGTCTTGGCGCAGACGGGGTGGCGATGGGCACGCGCTTTTTGCTTACCCGCGAGTCACCGGTACCGGAGAGCACCAAGCGAGTGTATCTCGCGACACCACCCGAAAATATTGTTGTCAGCGACGCACTCGACGGCATGTCTCAGCGCATGGTGCTGAATTCACAGCTTAAACAGCTGATGACGTCGTCGTCCCTCGGTCTGCTCGTCAGGGCGATTGGTAATGCTTTCAAGTTGTCCAGGCAAACCGGCGATTCACCGTGGGCGCTGCTGCGCTCTGGTTGGCGCATGTATCGCGCGGGTGATGATTCCCTTGGCGCGATGTTGATGTCGGCCAATGCCCCGATGATGATCCAGGAGGCGGTCGTGCATGGTCGGCCCGATGACGGCATTTTGCCTTCGGGGCAGGTGGCGGGGTTGATTGCCGATCTGCCCTCGGTAGAGGACCTGCTGAATGGCATGATGTCGGGGGCTAACGCCGCGCTGTCGCGGCTTCAAGGCCTGCAAACATCGAATAACGAGACAACGGGGTCTGCCGTATCGGCCAGTCACCCGGGTCAATCCAATACAAGGTAAAGGTCATGGCATTTGAAACGACGATTACAGACGGTATTGCTCACCTAGTGTTGTGCAAGCCGCCTGTGAATGCCTTCAATAGCGAGGAGTGGGCAGGTATTGCCGCCGAGATACGGTCCCTGGGTGAACAGTCATCTGTCCGTGTGATTGTGGTCAGTGCAGAAGGCAAGGGCTTCTGCGCGGGCGTGGACATTAAGGAGTTGGGTGCGGAGCCTGCGAAGATTGTTCCGGTGAACAAAGGTAACTTCGACACCTTTGAGGCGATTCACCGCAACCCAAAGCCGGTGGTGCTGGCAATACACGGCTTCGTTCTGGGTGGTGGTATCGGCATGGCCGGCGCGGCGGATATTTTGGTCGCCTCTGAGTGCGCCACATTCGGCGTGCCCGAGGTAGACCGTGGCGCGATGGGCGGCGGTGCGCACTTACAGAGACTGTTCCCGGTGCAGAAAGTGCGGCACATGTATTTCACCGGCGAATTTATCGACGCCGCTGAAGCGTTTCGCTTGGGCGCTATCGAAAAAGTCGTGCCGCGCGCCGAGCTCGTGTCGACAGCATTGGAGATCGCAAGGTCGATCGCCGCCAAAAGCCCGCGCATGATTTCACTGGCCAAGGAAGCCCTCAATGCCATCGAAGACGGCAACCTTGAGGAGAAGTATCGGCGCGAACAGGGCCTCACATTGGAGGCGTATATGCACGCTGATTCCCAAGAGGCTCGCGATGCCTTTAACGAGAAACGCGACGCTGATTTTAATGACTAACCGAGACGGGAGAACGCACTGATGGCAGTGGCGAGTGAGTATGGACTGGGGCCGCATACCTTTCCGCGTGGTTGGTTTGTGGTGGCGGAGAGTAGCGAGCTGGATCAAGGGCCCCGTGCGGTCCGATTTTTTGGACGTGACCTGGCGCTATATCGTGGCGAGAGTGGCAATCCCGTCTTACTGGATGCGTATTGTGGGCACATGGGCACCCATCTGGCAGCGAGTGACTCGGCGATGATCGTCCGGAACGGGCAGCAGATCGAGGGTGATTCGATACGCTGCCCTTACCATGGATGGCGCTATAACGCCCAGGGCGATGTCGACGATATCCCCTATCACGACGGGCCTTGCCCGAAATCCGCATCCATCCGCTCCTACCCGGCGGTGGACACAATGGGTTGCATCATGGTGTGGTTTGATGAGGAGGGCGGCGAGCCAGATTACGCCGCACCTTCTTTGGAGCAGTGGCAGGACCCTCGCTGGATTCATTGGCAGTTGGACCATCTTGGTGAACTCGACATCCACCCGCAGGAGGTGCTGGATAACATGTCGGATATTCGCCACCTCGGCCCCACTCACGGTGCCCCCTGTGAATACTTCGAAAACGAAGTGCGCGATCATATTTACATCCAGCGTCAGGGTGGCCCCATGCAACTCTATAGCGGTGTGATGCTCTACACCACGACTTGGTATACCGGCCCCGGCATTCTGCTGTCGAAGCAAGTGTGGGGTGATACCGCCCAGTTTGAATTGATCGCCAATACGCCCGTCGAGGATGGACGCATCAAGGCCTGGCATGGCTGTCTGGTGCGGGCGCAAGGTGATGAGATTACCGATGAGGACCGCGACATTGCGCGACAAACGCAGGCTGGTGCCCTCGAAGCGTTTGCCACTGATTTTCAGATCTGGCGGCACAAGCGCCCGGCATTGAAGATCATGGCCTTGAAAACCGACGGGCCGTTTAAGGTCGGCAGGAGCTGGTACAGCCAGTTTTATCGGGCCCGTGGTGAGGCGGCGTCTGTGACGAGTGAGCTGAATGGCGTTTATCACGTGCCCGGCGTGGAGACGCCGGCCGAGCGCAATCACGCGATCGATGACGGGTTGCCCATATGACGTCAAGCGCCGACTCGGTAATCACGCCAGAAGCTGCGGCGGCACTCTGTGATGCCTATCTGACTGGTCTGGTGGCGGGCGACCTGGAAGCAGTGCTGACGCTGTTTAGCCCGGATGCGGTGGTTGAAGACCCAGTCGGTAGTGAGCCTCAGCAGGGCATGGAGGCCTTACGCGCCTTCTACCAGATTGCCTGCGATTCAGTGAGTAAAGCGGAAAGGATGGGCCCACCGCGTATCGCGGGCACAGACATTGCCTTTGCATTCACGATTACCATCGGCAGTGCGCCGAACGCCATGTGTATCGACATCATTGATGTGTTCAGCTGCGACAGCGCTGGCAAAGTGTGTGGCATGCGCGCTTACTGGGGGCCCGACAACATGCGAGCCGCAGAGGCCTCGCGCTAGACCACTTCGTGTGGGGGGCCGTGTCGCCCGGAACGTTGCCGGCGTCAGGAATAGGTGACGACGCTCTTGAGAATCAGACTGACTAACATGGACTGCCGTGAAACACCGGTCTTCGCAAAGATCGAGCGTAACTGGGCCCGTGCCGTGTTTCGCGCAATCCCCAGATCGGCTGCCGCTTGATCCAGGTTGGCACCCTCGGCCAGCAGCTTGGAGAGGTTCACCTCGGCTTTGGTCAGCCCGTACAGTGACATGAGTATCCGCGTGTCAATCTCATAGCTGCGCTCGGGCTCGTTGATAAACACGATCATGTGGGGCGTGTGGCCAGGCTCGACCGTTTTGTCGATCATCATCGGTTTGATCAGCAGCTCTAGGTCAGCCTTACCTGAGGGACGGTCGACTGACAGGGCGTTGGTGGGCGCGGGTGCCTGGTCGCGTTGCGCCGCTGCGATCGCTTCGACATATTCCTGAAGCTTTGAACGCGCGGAGGGGCTCTCGAGGTGAATCTGGTCATTCACGATCGACAGTCCATCTTTTTCCCGAATCAGGGTATCGGCGACGGTGTTACGGGTAACGATCTTGCCGCGCTCGTCGAGTGTGATAATGCCCACGGACTGGCGCGCGAAGGTCGAGCTGTACAGGCGGCGCTCCTTGTCCATTTGAATGAGCTGCATACCGTTTGCGACGGCGCGCTGAATATGCGCCGCCAGCATTTCAAGAAATTCCCGTTCCTCGGCGCCAAAATTCTCCGCGGCTTTGGGCCGGCAAAACCGCACGCTGAAACGTTGTCCGTTGGCATTGCGCAGGTCGACCCCCACCATGTGATAGATGTCGATGGGCTCCATGCAGAAGTGGTACAGGTCAGTCTGCTCCAGCGACTGATAGGAAATACATTCGTCCAGTGACACAACCTTGCCCCACGGGAGATTGGTCATCAAATTCGACGTGTAGTAGCGGTCGGTGTAGGGATTACTGTGGTCGTCGACAAAGGTTTTGGCCAGTTGCTCGGATGATACAAACAGTAACCCGCCATCGTCCCCCTGTGGCTCGCGCATGGTGATGGAGCCAAAGCTGGCATCAATGATTTGTCGGGTCTCGGACAGAAAGGCGTTGTAAGGGTCCTCTTCAATGTGTCCATCGTAGAGGTGTCCCAGCAATTTCGAAAAATCTGCCAGTCCGGGAGTCTTCATCGGCCGAATCATATCACTGAGGCGAAATTCGCAAATAGCGCATAAAAGCGGTTTTTAGGCCGACATGAGATAGCCTGAAAAACAAACCGTCAGGGGCGTGTCAGGCGTTACCGTTTTCCAGAAAATCGACGCAGCGCCGGTTGAATAAGGCCGGATACTCGGTCATGACCCAATGGCCGCATCGATTGAGCAATACCACTTGCGTGTCGTTGCAGTGCTCCAACAATTTCTGAGCGCCTGAGGCAGGACAAAACTGGTCTTCCGTTCCCCAAAATACCAAAACGGGATGCTGTATCGCGCTGAGTTGATCAGTGAGATCCGGGATGGCCATGCTGACCAGCACATGGGGGTTTTGTGTTTGCAGCGTTGCCCAGCGCTCGTCGATGAGCGCGTCATCGACAGCGGCTGCGTCATAGACCAACAGCGTGAGCAAATTGGCCAGCACATCGCGGTCGAATTCCGGCGAACCCATCGGATATTTGACCATTTCCTGTATGCCCGACATCGCAAAATAGTTTTCTTTTGACTCGATGCCGCCCGGCGCCATCAGGATGAGCTTGTTGACACGATCCGGATGCGTCAGGGCGGTGCCCAATGCCACAGCTCCGCCCAGCGAGTTGCCAACCAGCGTCGCACGATCAATATCGAGTCCATCCATCAGTGATAGGAGGCCTTCTACAAAGAAGGCCAGGGTATGGTCTCGATCCGTGGGTTTGGAGCTGGCCCCGTACCCCCACTGATCAAAGACGACACAGCGATAGCCCGCAGCCTGCAGTGGCGCAATGTTGTGTTTGAAATTGCTCCAGCCACTCGCACCCGGGCCACTGCCATGAATGAAGATCAGCGTATCCTTGGCGGCGTTGGTCTCTGGTTGCGGGTCATGCAACGTGTAATGAAGTGCCAAGCCCTCCGCGAACTCGTGAAAGTGTGAGGCCGGGGCTTGATGGGTCATCAGACGAAGACGTCCTGATTTTCCATGCCCAGTTGGATCGCGCCGAGATTACGCGCGAAGGAGGTGGGGTTATTCGCCACATGGCAGCGCGCAATATGAATGTCATGCCACAAATTCTGCAGAGGGTGCCCGTCGAATACGGAGCGTCCGCCTGCTACCTGAAATAACGTGTCCACGGCCTCACTGGCCTTATCGATCACGATGGAGGCCTGGTAGCGATACAGCACACGATCCTCGAGGCTGGGGGACCAGTTGGCCGCTTCCATCTGATCAAAATTGTGGAACATCACCGCTTCGAGTTCCTGAATGGTGTTCATAACCCGCGCAATGCGCTCCTGCGTCTCCACGTCACCGGCAAGCTTGGTAGGGTCGCTGGTTGCTGCGTGTGTTCGTGTTTCAATGAACAACTTCAGCGCTTTCTTGAGCGCGCCAATGGCGGCGGTGTTGACCACCCGGACAAAGGTCTGTGCCCAGGACAAGTCGTAAATGGCGTTTTCCTGCTCGTTGACGCAGTTAAAGCCATCCATCTGTCGGTGCGTTCTGTGCTCGGGTACAAAAATGGGCTTATCAATCACCACGTCGTTGGAGCCCGTGCCTTGAAGGCCCATCACATTCCAGGTGTCTTCAATCTCATACTGGGCGCGAGGGATCAGGAAGGTGCGGTATCCGTCGCCCGGGATGACGCCACCCAGGAGTGCCCAGCTGCAGTGGTCAGAGCCTGAGCTCCATCCCCACCGGCCACTCAGCATAAAGCCGCCCTCGGCCATTTCGGCCTTGGCGCCAACCGGGTTGTAAGAGCTACTCACCAGCGTGTTGGGGTCGTTGGCGTACACCTCTTCCTGCGCTGCCTCTGACATTAGCGCGATTTGGAACGCGTGAACGCCGATAATGCCGCAGGCCCAGGCAGTACTCATATCGGCTTCGGCAATCCTGATCTGTTCGCGGAAGAAATCCTGGGGTTTGCGTTCAAGACCGCCCCATTGCTTGGGCAGCAGCATGGTGAAAAACCCTGACGCCTTGAGAGCGTCAACCACCTCTGGCGACAAGCGACGATTGTCGCGTTGCTCGGCTGACTTGCTTTCGATCAGCTCCTGAATCTGCTGGGTGACCAGTGGCTCATAACTGCTCATGACGCGTGTCCTTAACGGTTAATGTCATTACACCTGTGAAATCACTCTAATCGGATCGATGCACAGCAGGTAGGCCGCGGCATAACCAATATGTAGTAACCCCGCCGGTCCTTTAGTCCATCTGACCTACGCTGAAATCATGCCCCCAATAGCTGGGTACCGTGCTTTCAAAGACGGCGTAGCGCGACCAGTCATCGATGGTCCGGCCCTCCGCGCCAAATTCGATGTCAAAGCCGCTGGGGCTCCGCATGTAAAAAGAGATCATGTGATCGTTGACGTGCCTGCCCAGGGTGCCGGTCAGTTTGGCGCCTGCAGCAATGCGGCGATCGTTGCAGCGGCCGACCTCATCAACGTTCACCGTCTCCAGCATCAAATGGACGCATTGCGTTGGCATCGGCATTTCAAACAAGCCGAGACTATGGTGCCGTCGATTGCAGTGCATGAACCACAGCCGTTTGACCGGCTCGTCAGGGTCGGGGGTAAAGCGAATCTTCATCAGGTCCGACAGTCCGAAGCCCAGCACCTCGGTGAAGAATTCGGCCATCTCGTCGAAGTTGGCGGCGGGGATGACCACGTGACCCATGCCTTGATCGCCCGTGACAAAGCCAGCTACCGCTTTAGGCGAGTTGAACACGGCAAAATCCGACACCCTGCCCCAATAGGCTTCATGACGGATGCCGGAGGGATCTTGAAACTCGATCATTTGTTGCACGCATCGCTGCGTGCAGTGCTCGTCGCTCGCCCATGACCACGCCGTGCCGGCTTCGGTCAGCTTTTCAGACAAAGCATGCAGCGCAGCCTCGGAAACGACTTCCCAGCCAAACAGGGCTAACTGATCTACGTCACTCGACTCGATCAGCAAACGCCATGGGGCATCATCCATTTTCAGGTAGACGCTTTTGGCCTCAGTTTCCGAGTTGCTGACGTCCTGTAACCCGAGCACGTCAGTGCCAAAAGCACGCCAGGCTTCCAGATCCTGTGTGATCACGCCTAGGTAGCCCAAACTGTGAATCGTCATAGCGATGTCCTTTGTTGTCGTGGCGAAGGCTCTGTCAGATCAGAGCATCTCCCGCAGGGTGGTTTTTAAAACTTTTCCGGCAGCATTCAGAGGCAGTGCGTCTAACCATATGAAGTACTTGGGCACTTTGTAATTGGCCATCTCTTGCCGACACCAGTCATGCAGTGCCGAGTTGTCGGTTTGATGGCCTTCAGCCGGTACCAAGAAGGCAGCACCGACTTCCCCTAACCGCTCGTCGGGCACACCGACGATGGCTGCCTGCGAAACAGCGGGGTGTCGTGCGAGCAGTTGCTCAATTTCGGCGGGGTAGCAATTAAAGCCGCCCGATATATACATGTCTTTGAGTCGATCAGTGATGGTCAGGTTATGGTCTGCATCCAGTGCGCCCACATCCCCCGTGTGAAGCCAGCCACTCGCATCGATAGTCTGTTCGGTCGCCTCTGGGGCATCGAGATACGCTTGCATGACGTTAAAGCCGCGGACGACGATTTCACCGGTCTCGCCGCGGGGCAGCAGTTGACCATCGGCACCCATGATCGCGACTTCTACGTCTGGTATCGCGCGTCCTGAGGTGGTCGCGATGATCTGGGCTGAATCGCCGCGCCGACACATGGTGACCAAGCCGCAGCTCTCCGACAACCCGTAAGCCGTGATCACTGTCTCAATGCCCAATACCTGCCACATTGACTCTACCAGCTCGGTAGGAATGACGGCCGCGCCGGTTGTGACCTTGCTCAGTGATTGCACGTCGGCAGCATTGAGCCCCGGGTGATGAATCAAGGCGTGGAACAGCGTGGGCGGACCCGGCATGCAGGTAATTTGGCGGTCGCGAATCATTGCCAGCACTTGCTCTATATCGAATACCCTAACCGGGTGTGCCTCAGCACCGACCAGCAGGCAAGACAGCCATCCTGCTTTGTACCCAAAGCTGTGGAAGAACGGGTTGATGATCAGGTATCGATCTTCTGCGGTGAGCCCGAGGATGTCGGTAAAGGCAGAAAACGCACGCAGATTCTGATCGTGGCGGGTGATGACTCCCTTGGGCGTTCCCGTCGTCCCCGAGGTGAACAAAATATCCGAGGTATCCTCTGGGGAGACGGCCTCGCGGGCCTTGTCCAGTGCCTGCTGGGCCGAAGAGTCAGACCGCGCCAAGTCCGATTTGCCGGTGTTCATCACCGTATCAAACGCGTCCTGACCACACCCGTCGATAGTGATGATATCGATCAGGTCGCCGCAGTCCTCGTCGACGAGGAGTGCGGGATAGTCGGTGCCGAGGAAGTCGGCGATGGTGATCAGCGTACGCGCGCCGCTCAGTCGCAGGATTTGCGCCGCCTCGTGGCCACGGTAACGGGTATTCAGCGTGACCAGCGTGCCGCCTATGTACTGGGTAGCGAGTGCACCAATGACCCACTCCCAGCCGTTGGGCGCCCATATCGCGACCTTGTCACCCGCGCTCACGCCACGGGAAAGCAAAGCGGCCCCCATAAACCGAACGCGCTCGCGAGTTGCGCTGAACGACAGCGTGTTCTCCCCGTCGACCAGAAAAGGCTTCTCTCCCCAGCGAGTCGCGGCCAGGTCGAGCAGGTCGGCGGTGTGCAGAGCGATGTGGTCCATCGTCGTTGGTTGGCATGTCTCATCTGTAGAGCGTGCAAGGTAAGGAAGGTGAGGGAGGGTGTCATAGTCTCAATGGGGGATGCCCGTTAGAGACCCGACTTCGATACTGCTCGCGCTAATTTCTGAAGGGTATACCCCATGGACAAGCTGGTCAGCGCTGAAGAGGCGTTGTCTGTCATTGAAGACGGTATGACGGTGGGGATCGGTGGCTGGGGGCCGCGGCGAAAGCCCATGGCGTTGGTGCGCGCGCTGCTGCGCAGCGATGTGCGAGACCTCACAATCGTTGCCTACGGTGGGGCGGACGTCGGGCTATTGTGCGCTGCCGGAAAAGTCAGGCGCGTGATTTTTGCTTTCGTGTCGCTTGACTTTATGCCGCTAGAGCCGGCGTTCCGACAGGTCCGAGAGTCCGGTTCGATCGAGGTGACGGAGATTGATGAGGGCATGATGTTGCTGGGTCTACGAGCGGCAGCGTGGGGCTCGCCGTTCATCCCGACGCCAGTGGGTCTCGGCACCGACGTGATTCGTAATGCGCCCGATATCAAGGTGATCGACAGTCCCTACGATGATAAAGAATGGGTGGCGATGCCTGCGTTGCCTTTGGATGTCGCGTTGGTTCATGCCACGCGAGCGGACCGCTCCGGTGTATGCGAGATTGCGAGCCCCGACCATTACATGGACGACTGGTTTATCCGGGCGGCGAAGCATCGCGTCGTATCGGTCGATGAGCTGGTCACGCGCGAGCACTTTGCTGACCCTGATGTGGCGCGGCGGGTCTACTGGGAACGTAACTGCGTTCAAAGCGTGGTGCATCAGCCGGGTGGTGCGCACCCGTCCTCTAACGATCCGCTATACGGATTTGACGTGGCCCATTTCAAAGCCTATGCGCAACACATCAGCGAAGGCGGTTACGACGCTTGGGCGGAACAGTTCCTGGGTGCTGATGAAGCGGCCTATCAGCAAGCAGTAGGCGGGTTGGACGCGATTCAATCACTGCCGCTGCCGGCCTACTGAGGAGCGGGGCATGACATTTTCTCTCGCAGAATTGATGGTCGTTGCAGCCAGTCGCGTGTTCGACGACGAGGGCGAGGTGCTGGCGACCGGCATCGGGCTTTTGCCTCGATTGGCCGCGAGCCTCGCGATGCGGACAACCAATCCTGATTTAATGATGACGGACAGTCAGTCTTTTATGCTCAGCGCGCCGAACCCGGTCAGCGGTCTCAAAACCCATGCCGGCCAGTCGAACGAGAACTGGATGGGCTTCTCACGGGTTTTTGACAACCTCTGGAGTGGCGCACGCCATGCGTTGGTGGGGCCGAGTCAAATTGACCGCTTTGGGCAGAGCAATATTTCCGCGCTGGGCGGAACCTATGCGTCGCCGAAAGTGCAGCTTTTAGGGGTAAGAGGCTTTCCGGGGAACTCGATTCGTCATGCCAATTCCTTTTTTGTGCCCGCTCACTCGCGCCGGGTGTTTGTCGAGGGGGAATGCGACGTGGTGTGCTCCATCGGCTACAACCCTGAGCGCTTGCCGAAGGGCTATGCCCTCGGTGATATTGACGTGCGCCAAGTCATTACCAATCTGTGCGTAATGGACTTTGCTGGCCCCGATTTTCAGCCGCGGATCACATCTTTACACCCCGGCGTGACACTGGAAGAGGTGCGGGATCAAACGGGCTTCGATGTGACTGTTGTGGAAGGTCTCGGCGAGACGCCCGCGCCCACGGCAGCGCAAATGGCGCTGATGGTGGAACTCGATCCCGAGGATTTTAGAGCGAAGCAACTAAAGGGTAATCCCCCCGGTATCCGCGACGTGTCCGCGGCAACACAATAGAAGGAGCTGTCAAGGTGAGCGAAGGATCTCAGCAGCCAGATGAGCAGGACATCGTGCGTTACGAGGCAGCGGACGGCATTGCCTGGATTACGATGAACCGACCCGAGTATCACAATGCTCAGAACGGCAAGATGACCTACCTCCTCGACGATGCGTTCAAAGCGGCGGTGGCCGATGATGAGGTCAAAGTCATCGTCTTGCGGGGCGAAGGCAAGCACTTCTCGGCGGGTCATGACATCGGAACGCCCGGTCGTGATGTGCACCTCAGTCAGGATCGCGTGACCATGTGGTATGACCACGCCAATAAAGAGGGGGGAGAGTTTCTCTATGTGAGAGAAGCCGAGGCCTATTTGGGTATGTGTCGCCGATGGCGGGAGATTCCCAAGCCTACGATTGCTGCCGTGCAGGGCGCCTGCATTGCAGGTGGATTGATGCTGGCCTGGGTCTGCGATCTGATTGTGGCGACGGATGACGCCTATTTTTCAGACCCTGTCGTGCGCATGGGCATTCCAGGGGTCGAATACTTTGCGCATCCCTATGAGTTGAATCCCCGCATTGCGAAGGAGTTCTTGTTTACGGGTAACAAGATGGACGCAGAGCGTGCCTATCAGATGGGAATGGTCAATCAGATCAGCACCCGCGAGACGTTAATCGACGATGTCACCGCATTGGCGACAAAGATCGCGGCGATGCCCCGCCTTGGACTCGCCCTGACCAAGCAGGCCATTAACAACGTCGAGGATTTACAAGGTAAACGCTCGGCGATGGAAGCGGCTTTTGCCTGGCATCACTTCACCCATGTCCATAACGATCTCACAACGGGCAACAAGCTAGGCGGTATGGACGCCAAATCCATGGCAAAGGCCAATAAAGAAGACAGCTGAAACGTGGACTTAACTTACACACCAGAGCAAGAGGCGTTTCGCGCCGAGGTTCGAGACTGGTTGGCGAGCAACGTGCCTTCGCAGCCACTTGCGTCTTTTGATACTGAAGCGGGTTTCGCTGCGCATCGCGATTGGGAGCGTACCCTGGCGGCAGGCAACTGGGGCATGGTGACCTGGCCGGAAGCATTCGGTGGTCGGGCTTGCGACCTCATTCAGTGGCTGATCTTTGAGGAAGAGTATTACCGCGCGGGCGCACCGGGCCGGGTTAATCAAAACGGTATTTTTCTGTTGGGCCCGACGCTGATGGAATATGGTTCGGAAGAACAGAAGGCGCGTTTTTTACCGGCAATGGCCTCTGGCGATGAGATTTGGGCGCAGGGATGGTCCGAGCCCAACGCGGGCTCCGACATGGCCGCCATTCGTTGCCGTGCTGATCGGGATGGCGACGACTACGTGATCAATGGACAAAAGATCTGGTCGACGAGAGCGGTCTTTGCGGATTGGGTGTTCGGTCTGTTTCGCACTGATCCCAACTCGGAGCGGCATCACGGGCTGTCTAAAATTCTGGTGCCACTCAGCGCCGAGGGCGTTACGGTCAGACCCATTCAGCAGCTGAATGGGTTGCCCGGTTTTGCCGAGATCTTCTTTGATGATGTGCGCGTGCCTGCCTTCAATTTGCTGGGCGAGGAGGGGGCTGGCTGGCAAATTGCCATGGCGACCGCAGGATTTGAGCGCGGACTGATGTTGCGCAGTCCCGCGCGATTTCAGCAGGCGACGCGGCGACTGGTCGATCTATATCGCGCGCACAGCACGGACATTCTCGACCCCTCGGTCGAGGACGACGTGGTGCGGTGCTACATGGATGCCGAGGCCTACGCGCTGTCGACGTATCAAACTGCGTCTAGACTCCTGAAAGGCGGCAGCATCGGGCCCGAGGCAAGCTGCAATAAGATTTTCTGGTCTGAGCTGGATCTTCGTATTCACGAGACAGCACTGCGTATTCTGGGACCGCGTGGCGAGGTCGAGCCTGGTTCTCCTGCTGACCGAGATGAATTGGGCACGTGGCTCGATGGGTTCCTCTTTGCACAATCTGGGCCGATTTACGCGGGGACGAACGAAATCCAGCGCAACATTATCGCTGAGCGCGTGCTCGGTATGCCGAGACGATAGGGCCGCGAGATGGATTTCACTTTTACCGCCGAGCAGCTTGAATTCCGCGATACCGTGGCCGGTCTTTTGAAGACCGAAGTGACCAGCGATTCGATTCGTGAGAGATGGTCCAGCGACAGCGGTAAAGATCCGGCGCTACAAGAGCAGTTGCTGGCAATGGGCGTCTACAGTTTGCTCTTCCCCGAGAGTCTGGGCGGCTTGGGACTGGAGGCCATCGATGCCGTGCTGCTGGCGGAGGCCTGCGGGGCAGTAGCGTTACCCGAACCGATGGCGGAGACCATGATGGTGGCCTCTCCCTTGCTGGTCGCCGTCCTGAATCGGGGGCTGGGCAACGGAGCGATTCAACCCATTATTGATGGCGTGATGGACGGCCGAGTGAATGTGGCGGTTCTGCACCCGATCAACCCTTATCTCAATTTTGCGGCCGACGTCGATTGGATTTTGGCAGGCTCGGGGGACGGCTTATACCTCTTGCCCTGGGATGCCGTGAACTTGACGTCTGCGAAGAGTCTGGACCCTAGCCGGCGTCTGTCGAGCATTGAGTTTGATCCGTCAGCGGAACATCGCGTGGCGGAAGGGGAAGTGGGCGCTGCGCTGCTGCGCGCCAGCTTGAACCGGGGCGGTTTGACAGTAGCGGCGCAGCTTCTCGGGCTCAGCGAACTGTTGGTGTCACAGAGTGTGCAGTACACGCAGGATCGCAACCAATTCGGACGCCCCGTCGGCGCTAACCAAGCGGTCAAGCATCTACTCGCAGATGTCGCGGTGCAGCTGGAATACGCCCGGCCAGTGGTCGCGCGCGCGGCCTACACCGTCGGGGTGTCTCCCGAGCGGTCGGACTTCGCGGTATCGCATGCCAAGCTGGCAGCAACACGCGTCGCGCAGCTCGCCGCGCGTCAGGCAATACAAGTTCACGGGGCAATGGGTTACACCTGGGAGTGTGATGTTCAGATTGCTGCCAAGCGCATTTGGGCATTGAGCTACGAGTGGGGCGACGAGGGCTTCCACAAAAACCGGATTCACGAGTGGCTGCTGCAACCCAATGCGTTGCTCGGCCCTGAGTACACCTTTGGTCGTCGATCACTGGTTGGGTGACATCGGTTCCCATCGCGGGTCGCAGTCATAGCAGGTAGTCAGTCCCGTATTGCAGGCGCTGCATGACTGGGTAGTAAGGCAAACTGGAGGAAAAGCCATGACGCAAAGAGCCGAGGCTTACATTATCGATGCCATCAGAACGCCGACGGGGCGTCGCCGGGGTAGCCTCGCGCAGGTGCATGGCGCCGACTTGGGTGCATCAGTGTTGAAAGCGTTGGTGGCTCGACAGGATATCCCGGAAGATGATTACGACGACGTCATCTTTGGGTGTGTCGATACGGTTGGCCCATTGGCAGGCGATATCGCCCGCACATGCTGGCTCGCGGCGGGACTCAGCGACGCAGTGCCGGGGACGACGATTGACCGACAGTGTGGGTCCTCTCAGCAGGCAGTTCACTTTGCTGCGCAAGCCATCATGTCCGGAACCATGGACGTGGTCGTGGCAGGGGGTGTCCAGACCATGAGTAGCATTCCGATCTCATCCGCCATGCTGGCGGGCCAGCCCCTGGGGTTTAATGACCCCTTCACGGGTAGTGAAGGGTGGCGCGCGCGTTACGGCGATGGCCTGGTGACGCAGTTCCGCTCGGCGCAGATGATCGCTGACAAATGGTCGCTGAGTCGGGAAATGATGGAAGCCTTCGCGCTGGAGTCGCATCAGCGGGCGCAGGTAGCGACCCAGGGTGGCGTATTTGAGCGCGAGATTCTTCCGGTCAATGGCTTGAGTATCGACGAGACGATTCGTGACACCACGCTTGAGGCGATGGCGGAGCTTGAGCCACTGGCGCCGGGCGGCACGATTACGGCGGCGGTATCAAGCCAGACGGGTGATGGTGCATCAGCGGTGTTGGTCGCCTCTGAGGACGCGGTCAAGCGATATAACCTGAAGCCCCGCGCACGCATAGTGCACATGGAGGTCCGCGGCGACGACCCGATCTGGATGCTCACCGCGCCGATCCCTGCGACACAGCGCGCGATGAAGCGTTCCGGCCTCAATTTGCAAGATATCGACCTCGTCGAGATTAACGAGGCATTTGCGTCAGTGCCGATGGCGTGGCTGGCCGAGACCGGCTATCCGCATGAGCAGACGAATGTGAATGGTGGCGCGATCGCGCTGGCGCATCCCTTGGGTGCGACGGGCACCAAACTGATGACCACGTTGCTTCACGAGATGGAGCGACGCGGCGCGCGGTATGGTCTGCAAACGATGTGTGAAGGTGGTGGGCAGGCGAACGTCACCATTCTTGAGCGATTGTAGGAGGTTTCTGAGTGACCGCGTTGTGCAATGGACGGGTGGCGATTGTCACGGGAGCGGGTGGCGGCTTAGGCGCCGCGCACGCTCGCACCTTGGCTGCCGCAGGCGCCAAGGTGGTGGTGAATGATATTGACACAGCCGCGGCTGAGGCAGTGGTGGCAGAGATCACTGCTGCCGGTGGTGAGGCGGTCGTCAACCAGTCAGATATCACCGATTACACCAGCGCAGGCGAGGCGGTGTCACAGGCCCTCGATACTTTCGGCGATCTGCACTGTGTCGTGAACAACGCGGGTAATAACCGCGACCGTATGTTCGCCTCACTCAGTGAGGCCGATTGGGATGCCGTCATGGCGGTGCATCTCAAAGGGCACTTTTGCATCAGTTCCCATGCTGTCCAGTATTGGCGCCATCGGGTCAAAGCTGGCGAGCCTGTTGCGGCCCGGATCATTAACACCACGTCCGGTGCGGGCCTACAAGGTTCGATTGGCCAATCCAACTATGCTGCGGCAAAGGCGGGCATCGCAGCACTGACCCTGAATCAAGGCGCAGAGTTGGGGCGATACGGGATTACCGCCAACGCGATTTGCCCCGTGGCGCGAACCGGTATGACCACGGCTGTGCCAGAGATGGCAGAGAGAATGGCGCCACCAGAAGATGGCAGCTTTGATCATTTCGCACCCGAGAATGTCTCGTCGGTTGTCGTGTGGCTGTGTTCTGAAGAAAGCGGGCATGTGACCGGCAAAATTATTGAGGCTGAGGGCGGACGCATTGCGCTCGCGGACGGATGGCGCAGTACCGAGGGCATAGAGCAATCGGCGCGATGGGATCCTTCTGAAGTCGGTGCTGTGATGACCCGCCTTTTGGATCAAGAGCAGCCGCCGCAAAAGGTGTGGGGGTCGTGAAGATGACCGCTGACAAAGGCCGAGGTAGCGAGTGAGATTCCGCTTTAACGAGGAGCAACGGATGCTGCTGGAGAGCGCGGAGCGCTTTCTGGGTGAGCACTCGTCCTCGCAGGTCGTCAGGGCGGCGGCGGATTTACCGTCAGGTGTCGATATGGCGCTGTGGTCGCGCGTGACCGAGGAGCTGGGTTGGCAGGTAGTGGCCATCCCGGAAGCCTGTGATGGCTTGGGTTTGGGCGCAGTCGAACTGGTTATTCTTCTGGAAAAATTGGGTGCGAGGTTATCGCCGATCCCGTTTTTCGCCAGTGCGCTCGCAGCCATGATCTTGCGGACGGTCCCCACCTCGCCTGAGCAAACGCGGCTCTTCGAGGCGCTGGCCGGCGGTGCCGTGGTCGCCTTTGCGCATACGGCTGCACGACCTGACTGGAACGAAGTGGGCGTCAAGGTTTCGTCAGCTGCTACACCTCACATCGCGGAATTGAATGGCGAGGCGCGCTTTGTCAGCGCTGGTGGGGTGGCCGAGCAGCTGCTCGTTGCCGCGCGAGGCGAGGGCGGCGTGCGTCTGTTTTCGGTGCCTTCGGATGCGCCAGGTGTGTCGGTCCGTCACCGGCCGACGGTTGACCAAACCCGATCGCTGGCGGAAGTCACCCTAACTGGTGTGCTCGTCGAACCGGACTGTGAGCTCGCTGCTGATTGGGAGCGTGGATTGGGCGTGAGTCTCGACATGGCGCGGATCCTGAGTGCAGCAGAGCAAGTGGGTTGCGCGCAGGAAGCGTTGGACATCACAGTGGCTTACGTCGGTGAACGGGTGCAGTTTGGGCGGACCATTGCGTCTTTTCAGGCAGTGAAACACAAGGCCGCCGATATGATGCTCAAGGTGGAGTCTGCGAGATCATTGCTTTACTACGCCGCGTGCACCGCGGATGCGTGGTTGCAAGGTAGCGCTGATGATCAGGCTTTGTGTGAGGCTGCCGCGATGGTGGCCAGTGCGGCGGGGGACACGGCATTTTTTGTCACCGGCACGGGCATTCAACTCCACGGTGGCGTCGGTATTACCGAGGAATACGATATACAGCTGTACTTTAAGCGCGCGCGGGCGCTGGAGGCCTACCTAGGACGGCCCGATGAGTCGCGCGAGAGGCTTGCCCAGTTGTTGCTCGACAGTCCTGATTTGGAGGGAACGGTTCATGCAGCTTGAATTCAGCCCCGCCGATGAGCAATTTCGCGACGAGGTGGCGAGCTGGCTGCGGGATCACCTGTGCGGCGAATTCGCGGCCATCCGGGGTCGTGGCGGCCCGGGTGACGAACATCATTTTGTCGACGAAAGAAAAGCCTGGGAGCGGACGCTCGCCGAGGGCGGTTGGACCTGCATTGGGTGGCCAGAGCGGTGGGGTGGACGCGGCGCCACGATTGAGCAACAAGTCATCTTCAACGAAGAGTATGCCCGTGCTGGGGGTCCCGGCCGACTGGGTCATATCGGCGAGACGCTGACGGGGCCTACGCTCCTCGCGTTTGGCTCAGAGCAGCAAAAACAGCGCTATCTCCCTGATATTCGTGCGGGTCAAGCGTTTTGGTGCCAGGGTTACTCCGAGCCCGGCGCAGGCTCCGATCTGTCGAATATCAAAACCCGTGCTGAGTGGGATGAACAAGAGCGCGTGTGGCGCTTTTATGGACAAAAAGTATGGACGTCGCTGGCACACGAGTCTGATTTTATCTTCGTTCTGGCGCGCACTGACGTGTCGCAGCGTGGTCATCGCGGCTTGAGTTTCTTCCTCGTGCCTCTAGCGCAGGAGGGGCTGGAGATTCGGCCCATCACCCAGCTTACGGGCACGGCTGAATTCAACGAGGTTTTTTTCGACGGCGCCTGCTGCAGCGCCGAGGACTTGGTCGGCGAAGAGGGCGACGGTTGGCGTGTTGCGATGGGGCTTCTTGGCTTTGAACGCGGGGTGTCCACACTGGGTCAGCAGATGCTGTTTCAGGTCGAGCTCGACGAGGTGATTCGGTTGGCGAAGGAAAATGGCGCCGCGCGCCAACCTGCCTTGCGACAACGCATCGCCGAGGCCCACATCGGATTGCGCACGCTCCGCTATAACAGCCTGCGTATGCTGTCGGGTGAAGACGATGGTTCGTTATCCAGAGAGGCCATGATCTACAAGCTGGCGTGGTCGAACTGGCACCGTAATCTGGGCAAGCTCGCCATGGACGTGCTGGGTCCCGAGGCAGAGTTGGTGGAATCGGCGCCCTACGAGTTGAATCGCTTGCAGTCGCTGTTTCTGTTTACGCGGGCCGATACGATCTATGGTGGTACCAACCAGATACAGCGTAATTTAATCGCCGAGCGGGCGTTGGGTATGCCACGCGAACCCCGGGGCGACGCTTAGGCGATGCACAGAGGAATCGATCATGGAGTCAGATAGTCGAGCGCTGCCAGCTTACGTGCCGGGGCACCAGCTCCTGGCCGGGCGGGCGGTGTTGCTCACCGCTGCCGCGGGTGCGGGGATTGGCTTTGCAGCGGCTAAAAAAGCGCTGGAGGAAGGCGCTGCCTGCGTGGTCATCAGTGACATCCATGAAGGAAGACTGTCGCAAGCCGTTGAGGTATTACAGGCGATCTCAGCGGATGCGAAGGTCGTTGGCGTGGTGGCGAATGTGACCGATGAAGCCGCGGTGCAGCACCTTGTGAGCGAAGCGGAGCGGGTGAGTGGCGGTATTGATGTATTGATCAATAACGCGGGACTAGGCGGCACCTGCGCATTGTTGGATATGACGGATGAGGCGTGGACTCAGGTCATGGACGTGACGCTCACGGGAACAATGCGCATGACGCGTGCGATGTTGGCGCCTATGCGTGAACGCGGCAGGGGCGTCATTGTGAATAACGCTTCGGTGTTGGGATGGCGGGCACAGAAAGAGCAAAGCCACTACGCCGCTGCCAAGGCAGGGGTCATGGCGCTAACGCGCTGTGCCGCCCTCGAAGCGGCCGAGTTTGGTGTTCGCATTAATGCGGTGGCGCCCAGTATTGCGCTTCACGACTTTTTAAGAAAAACCACGCCCGAGGCGTTGCTTGCGGAGCTGGCCTCTCGTGAGGCATTTGGCCGGGCGGCAGAGGTGTGGGAAGTCGCCAACGTCATGATGTTTTTGGCGTCTGACTACGCCAGCTACATGACGGGTGAGGTGGTGTCGGTATCCAGCCAGCACCCGTGAGAGAGGCACGCAAAATGATGAGGATGTCGCAGTGACGGGCGAGAACTGGGACCGCGAGGTTGATGTGTTGGTGGCCGGTACCGGTAATGGTGGCCTGACCGCGGCGCTATGCAATTGGGAAATGGGTGCGACCGATGTGCTGCTGATTGAAAAAGGGCAAAAGGTCGGCGGCACCAGTGCGACGTCTGGCGGCGGCATCTGGGTGCCCAACAGCCACTATGCCAAGGCCGCGGGGGCGGAAGATTCGCGGGATGCTGCGAAGGCTTATTTGACGAACACTTTGTTCGGTGAGGACGTGCCCGAGGCACTGATCGACGCCTATCTCGACAATGGTCCCAAAATGCTGCGGTTCCTTCATGACCGCACCGACGTGCGCTATGAATCGTTGGAGCACTACCCGGATTACTACACCAATGTGGAAGGCGCGCGCGAGGGACATCGATCATTGGAACCGGCGCCGGTGATGGCCTCAGAGCTTGGTGCCAACTGGCGCAATATGACGTGGACCCACCATATGATGAGGATGTTTAACCGCATCCATTTCACTCAGGTTGAAGCGCATACGCTCATGGTGCAGTTGCCGGGTTGGAAGCGCCTGTTGGGTCGCATGATTTGGGACTACGTCCGCGACATTCCATGGCGATTGCGGACTTCGATTTCACGCAGGCTGTGTTGTGGTTCAGCCGGCGTCGCTCGGCTTTATTTGTCGGTGCTCAAGCGACAGATACCCATCGAGTTTGGCACGCGCCTTGTCCGTTTGATTGCCGAGGGGCATAACGTCACGGGTGTTGAAGTGGAGTGTAACGGTCGGGTTCAGCGCATTAAGGTCCGGCGGGGCGTGGTGCTGGCTGCGGGCGGCTTCGAGAAGAACCAGGCCCTGCGAGAACAGCATTTACCGGCACCCACCAACACGGAATGGAGCGCGGGTAATCCGCTGAACGAGGGGGATGCCTTACAGGCCGGTTTGGCGCTGGGCGCGCGGACGCGTTTGATGCAGGACGCGTGGTGGACCACAACACTTGTGGTACCGGACGAACCCACGCCGCGTTTGGCGATTATGGAAAAGTCTTTTCCCGGTTCCTGCGTGGTCAATCGCGATGGAAAGCGGTTTGCCAATGAATCTCAAAACTATATGGCGTTCCAGAAAGCCTTGTTCAAAACGCATACTGAAGCGCATCCGAATGCGCCGGCATGGCATGTCTTCGATTCCCGTTTCCGAAAAAACTACATGGTGGGGCCGATGATGACGGAGTCGATGAAGCCCGATTGGCAACTGCCGAAGAAATGGTTTGAAACGGGGTTCGTCGCGAAAGCCGATACGGTGAGGGAGCTGGCCGAGCAACTCGGCATCAATGCTGAGGGCTTGGAGCAAACCATCGCCAGCATGAACACCTATGCCCAAACCGGCAAGGATGAGGACTTTGGCCGCGGTGATTCAGCCTACGACCGGTACTATGCTGACCCGGCGATCAAGCCCAACCCTTGCTTAGCACCCATCGACCAGCCGCCTTACTACGCGATGCGGATTGAGGCCGGTGACTTCGGCACGCTGGGCGGGCTGGATACCGATACTGACGCGCGGGTGCTTCACGAGAGCGGCGAGCCGCTCAATGGGCTCTATGCGGTAGGTAACTGCGCCGCGGCCATACTGCCCACTTATCCCGGCCCAGGCGCAACATTGGGCCCTGCGATGACCATGGCCTACCAGGCCGCCAAACACATCAACTCCTTCGTGGACTGAGGACAACCATGCTGGATCTCGAAGCGATCGAACTCATCAAACAGCTCAAGGCGCGGTACTTTCGCTTTGTTGATACGCGCGATCTCGCAGGGCTTGAATCGGTATTTACCGCCGACGCGAAGGCGCATTTCAAAGGCGCAGACTATGAGTTCGAGTTGGATGGGTGGCCGGCCTTGGAAGCCTTCTATAAGAAATCTTTCACCCCCAATGCCTTTGGCATGCATAACGGGCATCATCCGGAAATCACCGTGGATGGCGATACGGCTACCGGGATCTGGTATCTGCAGGACATCTTTGTGGAGCTCAATCACAATGTGACGATCATGGGTAGCGCGCTCTATGACGACGCTTACCGAAAGGAATCGGGCGAGTGGAAGATCGCGCGCACGGGTTACCGCAGATTGTGGGAGGAGTACCACCCCCGTGGCGATGACATCACGCTTCGGTTGAAACCCATTCCCGACGAGGCAACCTGACACCGAACGACTCTGTTGGATCAGCATGCTGATTGGACTCAGAGCAAGTTTGGATAGGATCGGCCACCGCCAAGACCCCCTCAATTTCACAAGGATTTTCATCATGTCTCACGCTGTGATTGTCGATAGCATCCGCACAGGTCTAGCCAAGTCGTTCCGCGGCAGTTTTAATCTCACGCGGTCCGATGACATGGTGGCGCACCTCATTGATGCGCTGCTGGATCGCAATCCTAAGGTGGATGCGTCCCGGATCGACGATGTGATTCTGGGTGCCGCTAACCAAACCGGTGAGCAAAGCTTTAATCTGGCGCGGATGGCAGCGGTGCTCTCTCGATTGCCCATTGAAACGACGGGCACAACGGTGAGTCGCTTTTGCGCGTCGGGTCTGCAAACGATTGCCATGGCGGCGCAACAAATCGATTCGGGCTTCACCGATATCATGATGGCGGGCGGAGTCGAATCGATCTCGATGCGGCAGCGTCAGGAGCCCGGTGTGTTTGAGCACAATCCCCGGTTTCAGGAGGTGAAGCCCGCCATTTATATGGAAATGGGCCATACCGCTGAAGTCGTGGCGGAACGCTACGGCGTGTCACGCGAGGCGCAGGATGCCTACGCTCTGCAGAGCCAGCATCGTTATGGTGAGGCCCTGCGTCAGAACCTGCTCGCTGACGAGATTGTGCCCATGGCGACGACGATGCAGATAACAGACCGCGACACTGGAGAAACCCGATTGCAGGAGGTGCTGGTGTCGGCAGACGAGTGCCAGCGTCCCGAGACGACAGCAGAGGGATTGGCCTCGCTGAAACCCGCATTTAGTGAAAATGGCTCGGTGACGGCAGGCAATGCCTCGCAGCTGAGTGACGGCGCTTCAATGACCTTGCTCATGTCGCCCGCGCTTGCCGAGCGTCTGGCGATCGAGCCGATGGGCGCTTTCCGCGGTTTTGTGACGGCGGGCTGTGAACCCGACGAGATGGGTATCGGCCCCGTGTTTGCGATTCCGAAGTTACTGGAGAGAGCGGGTCTCTCAGTGGAGGATATTGACCTCTGGGAACTCAACGAGGCCTTCGCCTCGCAGTGCGTGTATTGCCGGGATCAGTTGGGTATCGATAATGATCGTTACAATGTGAACGGTGGCAGTATCGCCATTGGTCATCCCTTCGGTATGACGGGCTCCCGGCTTGTGGGTCATGCATTGCGTGAGCTTCGCCGCCGTGGCGGGCGTTATGGCGTTGTCTCAATGTGCGTGGCGGGTGGTCAGGGTGCTGCAGGCTTGATCGAGGCGTTCCCGGCATAATGTGATCGCCGGTGTCGGTCTGAGACACCCCGCAACAGGTATCAATTTATGCAGTTCGATGTGTACAACGGCGATGCAGACGGGATTTGCTCACTGTTGCAGTTGCGACTCGAAAACCCGCTGACGACTGAGCGGGTCACGGGCGTTAAACGGGATATTGCCCTGCTGGAGCGTGTGCAAGCCAGTGCCGGTGACCACGTTACGGTGCTCGATATCTCCATGGCCAAAAATAGTGCGGCCTTGCAGCGCCTGTTGCAGCAGGGCGCGTCCGTTGACTACATCGATCATCACGCACCCGGTGACATACCGGTGCACGCGAATCTCAATGCAACCATCAGCGAGGCGCCGGAGGTATGCACCGCACTGCTGGTGAATGGTCGGTTGCGGGGCGCCCGTGTTGAGTGGGCGATTGCTGGCGCGTTTGGTGACAACCTGGACGAGCCCGCGCGACAAGTGGCGGCCAAAGCACGCTGCTCGGCTACCCGGACAGAGCAGCTACGCGACCTGGGGATTTGCATTAACTACAACGGCTACGGCCCTTCGTTGGCCGACCTGCATTTTCATCCTGACCGTCTATATGCGGCGCTCTACGAAGCAGGAGACCCGATCGCATTCCTCGATTCGGAAGCGTTTAGGCAGTTGCAGTCGGGATATCGAGAGGATGTCGCGGCGTCGCAAGCGCTATCGCCTTCGCACGAAGCGCAGGGTTTTGCGGTATACCAGTTACCCAACGCGGCCTGGGCGCGGAGGGTGAGTGGGGTTTTCAGTAATGAATTGGTTCGCGCCCATCCGAGCAGGGCACACGCCGTTCTGACTGAGCTAGACGATGGCGCTTATTTGGTGAGCGTGAGGGCGCCTTTTGAGGGCCGCACCGGCGCTGAGGCTGTGTGCTCACAGTTCGATACCGGGGGAGGCCGCGAGGCGGCTGCCGGCATTAACCGGTTACCTGAAAATGAAGTTGAGCGGTTGATCGCAGCGCTGACCACCCAATACGGTGGCCAGCACTAACGAAGTCAGGCCGCGCGGTTGCTAAAGGACAGTTCCGGGAAGCCGCCCTCTGCGGACTCGCGCAGTTTGTCGTAGTAAATGTGCGCGCCACCAAAATACACCAGCACCCGGGGCTTTCGCTTCTCGAGGTTGGCGCCCATCATCCATGAATTCACCTTGTCTCCCTGAGCCATCAGGGTCTGTTCATGAATTTCAGCGGTATGCGCTGACCACTCGTCTTCGGCCTCTTGGCTTGGTTGGAAAAGGTCGTGGCCTTCCGATTCCATTTTTTGTATGCAGTCTGTGATGTAGGCCACGTTCTGCTCGATGGAGGTTGGCAGGTTGGCGAAGGGGGCCTGAGGGCCGGTGATCATGAAGAAGTTAGGATAGCCGGCGGCGTAGACGCCCATGATGGACTTGGATTCCTCGTCCCACTTCTCTCGCAGCGTGCGCCCGTCGGCGCCACGGATATCGATCGCCTCCAGTGCGCCGGTGTAGGCCTGGAAGCCGGTTGCCAGGACGATGATGTCGAACTCGTAAAGATTCTCGGTCGTCTGGATGCCGGTTTCGGTGATCTCTTGGATCGGCTCACGGTCCTTGATGTCCACCAGCTTCACGTTGTCACGGTTGTAGGCTTCGTAGTAACCGTGATCCAGAGGCGGGCGCTTGGCAAAGAGCGGGTATCCCTTGGGTGTCAGCAGCTCGGCCAGCTCGGGATCGTTGACCTTCTCTTTGATTTTGCTGGTGATGAAATCGGAGGCCATTTGGTTTGCCTCGGCGCTACCCAGCAAATCGTCAAAGGTTTCGAATACCCAGCGGAAGCTGCCTTTCCAATGCTCCTCAAAGATACGCTGGACCTCTTCAGGAGGTGTGTCCACGGCGTTGCGCCCCGGCGGTTGCTCGAAGGCCATGCCGAACATGTGGTTGCGGGCCTTGGCGATAATTTCTTCGTAGTTGTCTTTGATTTCTTTTTCCCACTCAGGCGTCATGTCTTTCTGCATGGCGGGCAGGACAAAATTGGGGGTGCGCTGGAATACCGTGACCTGTGCGGCGGTTTTCGCGACCTCCGGCAGCATCTGTACCGTTGTGGCGCCTGCGCCAATGATGCCGACACGCTTGCCCGCCACGTCGAGCCCTTCAGGCCATCGTGAAGAGTGGAAAATGGGGCCTTTAAATAGTTCTTGTCCTGCGTAATTGGGGAGCACGGGCTGTGAAATCATGCCCATGGCGCTGACGAAATACTTAGCGGTGTGGACTTCTCCGCCTTGTGTGCGCACGTTCCATAACCCCGAGTCATTGTCGAATTCGGCACTCTCGACTTCCGTGCTCAGTTGGAACATGGGCCACAGCGAGAACTTGTCCATGACAAACTTCAGGTAGTTCTGTGTCTCTTGCCAGCCCGAATAGCGCTTGCTCCAGGACCATTCCTGAAGCACCTCTTTAGAAAAGGTCAGGCAGTAGTAGTAGGACTCACTGTCAGTGGCCGCGCCGGGATACTTGTTCCAAGCCCAGGTGCCCCCCACGTCGCTGGCGCGATCAAACACTTTCACGTTTAAGCCCGCTTCTCGAAGGTGGTAGCTCAACGAAATACCGGCGAAGCCGGCGCCTACAGCAATCACGTCATAATCGGCGGCATGCGTCGTACTCATAACTTTCTCCTGCTCACTGCCGCCCCTGCCAGGCGGCTGATACTCCAGTACACTCACGGTCTGTGCGGTCGATTCACCGCTTTTTTTTATCGCTCGGCTCTTGTCTTGAGCCAGTCTGAGCTAAACTTACTTGTGTTCAGCAAGTCGCGATCGTCACTATCGCCAACGCCCTGAACCTTGTCAACGATCACTCCACATTAGAGGTTAAACATATGTCTTCCAACACATCTCCGTCGATCGGTATCGTCGGCGGCACAGGTGATCTCGGGCGCGGTCTGGCCCTGCGGCTGGCCAAGGCAGGACATGCCATCTGGGTAGGCTCTCGAAAAGCGGATCAGGCCCTTGAAGCCGCCGACGCGCTCAAAGCGGAGTTAGCGAGTCGGGGTGTTGCTGAGCCCACCATCGAGGGCATGGACAATGTCGCGGCGGCAGAGCGCGGCGATATCGTGTTCGTCACCGTGCCGTTTGGCGCACACACGCCGACGTTGGAGAGCATTCGTGAGGCAGTGCAGGGAAAGGTACTGGTCGATGTCACGGTGCCGTTGGTGCCCCCGCGTGTGGCGAGAGTGCAGCTACCTCCAGAGGGCAGTGCAGGCATGATTGCCCAGACGCTATTGGGTGAAGCCGTGCAGGTTGTGAGTGCCTTTCAGAATGTCGCGGCGGCGCATCTACAGGCGGATATGGAAATTCCCTGCGACGTCCTCGTGACGGGTAACGAGAAAACGGCTCGCCAGACGGTGATTGATCTGATTGAGGCAATCGGTATGCGTGGCTTCCACGCCGGGCTCATCCACAATGCCGCGGCAGCCGAAGCGCTGACCTCCGTCCTGATCAACATCAACAAGCAGTACAAAACCCATGCGGGTCTTCGTCTGACAGGTATCGACTGATCCCGTGACCGGGGGTGCGCTGCATCTGACTCCGCTGGAGGATTTTCCTGCGGTGAAGGCCGGCGATGTGCTGGCCGAGCTCATTGTGGCCGCTGTCAGCCGGCAGGCGTTGCGTGCTGATGACAGCGTGCCCGTTCTGGTTGTCGCGCAAAAAGTGGTGTCGAAAGCCGAGGACCGTCTGGTGTACCTGCGCGACGTTGAGGTTTCAGACGACGCCCGGCGGCTTGCGGAAGAGGCAGGTAAGGACCCACGCGTTGTCGAGCTCATTCTTCAAGAATCGCAGTCAGTGATTCGCGTGCGTCCGGGTTTGATTATCACGGAGCATCGCACTGGTCATATTCTCGCCAACGCCGGCATAGATGCCTCGAATACGGGCGTCGATGCCGCGACTGGTGATGACGGAGTGCTCCTTTGGCCTCATGATCCAGATGCCAGTGCTCGGGCGTTATCTGAGGCAGTGTCCCGTGCGTTGGGGTACCACGTTCCCGTGGTGATCAACGATAGCCTTGGCCGTCCCTGGCGGATGGGCACGGTGGGTTTCGCCATCGGCGTTGCTGGCTTGGAACCGGTGTGGGATCAGGTTGGCGAGCGGGATCTGGATGGACGCACTATGCAGGTCACAGCGCCCGCCATGGCCGACGCACTGGCGGCCGCCGCGTCGCTGGTTCAAGGTGAGACGAATCAGGGTACGCCTGTTGTGTGGGCAGAGGGCTGCCCGCTCCGAGTGAACGAGCAGGCAAGTTCAAGAGCACTGCTTCGGGCAGTCCAGCAGGACATGTTCCGTTAATGGTCTCTGCCGTCGATAAACCCTCTCAGGTGCCGCTGGTGTTACTCAGTGGCGGCGGCGGGGGCGCGAGGCTCGCAGCCGCGCTCTCGAAATGCACCGCGCAACGACCTGTGATTGTGGTGACCAACACAGGTGATGACTTTGAGCACTTGGGTCTGCTGATTTGTCCCGATACCGACAGCGTGCTGTACGCGACGTCGGGCAAGCTCGACCGCGCCAGAGGATGGGGTCGCGAGGGCGAAAGTTGGCAGGTACTTGATGCGATTCAGGCTATGGCCGGGCCATCCTGGTTTCAATTGGGTGATAAGGATCTGGCGCTTCACCTGCTGCGTGCGGAGCAACTGCGCAAGGGCGCCGATTTGGCTGCCGTGACGCAGGTTTTATCAGAACGTCTCGGTGTCCCCGAGGGCATGACTGTCATCCCCACCACGGAGCATCCGATCCGGACACGGGTTGTGACGGAGGAGGGGGAGCTCGCGTTTCAGGAATACTTTGTCGGTCGCCGCTGTGAGCCCGCACTGCGGGATGTGGTGTATGACGGTATCGAGGATGCCCGCCCCAGTCCTTCACTGCTGGCGGCCCTGGATGATGCCTGTGTCGATGGGCCAATCGATGTCGTGCTTGGCCCCTCCAATCCCTTTCTTAGCCTTGGCCCGATTCTGGACATCCCGGGTATGTTGAGCGAACTGCGCCAGAGGGCTCGGCGGGTCGTGGCGGTTTCCCCCATTATCGGCGGACGCGCGTTGAAAGGCCCGGCTGCGAAAATCATGACGGAGTTGGGTCTGCCGGCTTCCGCGCCGGGGTGGACGCAATGGTTGGCGCAGCGCTATCCCGGATTCGTAGACACATGGGTATGGGATGACGCAGATCGTGAACTCATCGCCACGCTGCCGGATTCATACGATGTCCGTGTGACAGCCACCGTGATGTCAGAACCCGGTGTAGGTGCAGGCCTTGCCCAGTGGCTGCTCGAGGTATGCGGCGTTGCGCCTTGAAGCGATCATCGCACTCAAGACACGCGGCCATGCCAAGCGCCGACTGAGTGCTGACCTCACCGATGAGGCGCGGGAATCGCTTGTCGAGGCGATGGCGCTGGATGTCATCGCCGCGCTGTCCGCGAGTCCGGCAATCATGGCCGTTCATGTGATCTGCGGTGAGGGCTGGGCACAGTTTGAGGAACTCCCTGCACCGGTCCGCGTGTGGCGGGAGCCCGATGCGCACAGCGTGGGGTTGGTGGGCGCATTGGAGTGGGTTGCGGGCCAGCTGAACAGTGACGCCTTGTTGTTTGTTCATGGTGATCTGCCGTTTATCGACACCAGCGATATCGCAGCACTGGTGTTGGCGGCCGCATCAGAGTCCGCGGTAGTGTCCCCCGATCGCTCGCAGACGGGGACGAACGCGCTGCTGCGATGGCAGTCGCAGAGCCTGCCGCTGGCATTTGGAGAGAACAGTTACGCACGACATCTTGCCGCCATCACATCTGCTGGATTGCGTTTCCGCGAGGTGAGTACGATGGGCTTAGCGATGGATATTGATGCGCCCGATGACCTTCAGTTGCTCGAGACCCAAGCCGCGCGGCTCGGCACTCACACAACCGCCTGGTGGAAGCGCTACGGCGGCAGTTTGTTCAAGGGTGCTACCCAAAAGGCGTTGTAAGGCGTTAAAGTTAGGGGTGTATGGGGGCGGTGCATAATGAAAATAACGGAGCGTCGATGATGGTCGCGCTAACCGATGGGGGAGACGTGGTTGCGATGGACGACGTGCGCAACAGTCGCGCGCGCGCCCTCCGTGATCAGCACTACGCCCACAATGTGACCTTCAGCCCCAAGGTCTTCATTCCAGTGACGCAGTTGTGCCGCGATGTCTGCCACTACTGCACCTTTGCCAAAACACCCTCTCAGCTCGATACGTTGTATCTGGAGCTCGACGACATTCTTGCCACGGTGCGAGAAGGCGCGGCGGCGGGTTGCCGTGAGGTTCTGCTGACGCTGGGTGAGAAGCCCGAGTCGCGCTATCGAGTGGCCCGCGAGTGGCTTGAATCCCGAGGCTATCTCAGTACCATCGATTACGTCGCCACCGTGGCACAGCGTATTCTCGACGAGACGGGTTTACTGCCTCACATCAACGCGGGCACGCTCAGTCGTAGCGAGTTGCAACAGCTCCGCTCGGTGTCGGCCTCCATGGGGTTGATGTTGGAAAGCGGCGCGCAGCGGTTATGCCAGCGTGGTGGCCCGCATTTTGGCTCGCCCGACAAGAATCCCTTCCGCCGATGGCTGACGCTCGCACGGGCAGGGGCCCTGCGTATACCGATGACAACTGGGCTGTTGGTGGGCATTGGTGAGACGCGAGAGGAGCGACTGCGCGACCTTGAGCATATCCGGCGCCTGCATGAGCGTTACGGGCACATTCAAGAAGTGATTATTCAGAACTTCTGCGCCAAGCCCGGCACGCTCATGGCCGAGGCAGATCACGCCAGTCTGGAAGAGTTACTGTGGACGGTCGTACAGGCGCGCTTGCTGTTACCGCCTGATATCAGTATTCAAGCGCCTCCAAACCTCAGTCCCGGGCAGTTGGGGCAGTTAATTGATGCGGGCATTAACGATTGGGGTGGCGTGTCCCCCGTGACGCCAGATCATGTGAACCCGGAGGCGCCCTGGCCGAGCCTCAATGCATTGCGCGCCGCGACGCAGGCTAAGGGCAAGCACCTTGTACCCCGACTCACGGTTTATCCGCAGTATCTGCAATCCCCCCAGTGGATCGATTCCCGAGTGCGGCGGCGGGTGCTGGAGTGGGCGGATGCCGAAGGTTTGGTCCGGGATGATGACTGGCGCGCGGGTGTGTCGACTGCACTGCCCGTTCCTTCGAAGACGCTGCCAGGGCGGGTCGACACAGGTATTACCGGCATACTCGAGGCCTGCCTTCACGAGGAGGCAATCGATGAGGCCGCGATGCTGGCACTATTCAGCGCTCGCGATGCCGATGTAGAAGCCGTGTGTCAGGCGGCGGACGAACTGCGCCACAAGCAGGTGGGTGACGCGGTCACCTATGTCGTCAACCGCAACATCAATTATACCAACGTGTGTCAGTACAGCTGTCGCTTCTGCGCGTTTTCAAAGGGCGGTGGTGAAGTGGCGTCGGGTCGCGCGGCTTACGATATTGATGCTGACGAGCTCCATCGTCGTGTGGCGGAGGCCGCCGAGCTAGGCGCCACAGAGGTCTGTTTACAGGGTGGCATTCATCCCGATTACACCGGCCAGACTTATCTCGATATCGTGGAAACCGTTCGCCATGCTGCACCGCAGATGCACATCCATGCGTTTTCACCTTTGGAAATTGACCAGGGCGCGCAGACGCTGAATATGCCGGTCGACGAGTATCTCGGGTTGTTAAAGGCCGCGGGTCTCGACTCACTGCCCGGGACGGCGGCGGAGGTACTGGATGCTGACGTGCGGCGCGTACTCTGCCCCGATAAGGTCTCGACGGAGCGGTGGCTAGAGATCATGGCTGCAGCCCACGAGCAGGGATTATTTAGCACTGCCACGATTATGTTCGGGCATGTAGATACACCCGCGGCCTGGGTGCGCCATTGGCAGCAGATCATTGACTTGCAGGAACGCACCGGCGGGTTCAGTGAAGTGGTGCCGCTACCGTTTGTGGCAGAGGGTGCGCCGATTTTCCGGAAAGGGGAGGCGAGACCTGGGCCTACGTGGCGTGAGGCACGCTTGATGCATGCCGTGATTCGGCTGACCGTGGGGCGCGTGATTCCCAACGTGCAGGCTTCATGGGTGAAATTGGGCCATGACGGCGCTATCGAAATGCTCTCGGCTGGTGCGAACGATCTGGGGGGGGTGCTGATCAATGAGAGCATTACGCGTGCGGCGGGTGCGGCTCATGGCCAGATGTGGTCGGCGGAGGCAATGCGCGAGGCCATTAGCGCCTACGGTCGTTATCCGCAGCAGCGCAATACGCGGTATGAGTCAGTAACGTCGAGTGTGCCGGGATCGTCGACGATCGCGCCTCTGCAGTGGGTTACCCCCACGCCCGCAGGGCGACGCGCCACGCCGAAAAAACGCGCTGCGATTTGAGCGATAAGGACTTGACCGGGTTTGGTGAATCTGGCTTGCTAGCAACAAGCAAGGAGGTTCAATCGCCCTGCAGTGATGATCGAAAAGATCGCACACAATAATATCGGCGGCCAATACTCCGGTTCGCTGAGAGAGGGGAGCAGAGAGATGGGCGACGAGTTGTCGGCTCGTATCGACCGTTTAGAGTCGAGACATGAAATCGAAGCGCTCGTGAGCAACTATTGTCATGGCTTTGACAAGCGAGATTTTGGGCGCTTTTTGTCGATCTGGTGGCAAGACTGTGTCTGGAAGATCGGCCCACCCTTTGGCGATTTCAGTGGCCACGATGGTATCCATGAAGCCATTCATCAAGTCCTCTGGCCCGCCTGGGCGCAGTCACAGCATGTGACCTCTAACCTTGTGATCGAATTCAGCGGCGCTGACGACGCTACGGGGATTTGTGACGTCGACTGCATGGGGTTACTTAGTGACAGCACCGAGGCGACTTTTGTCGGCGCGACCTATAAAGATCGTTTTCAGCGTCGTGAGGGCAGCTGGAAAATCTTGGAGAGAGAAGTTTCCATCCACTATTTCAATCCATTCCCGGGCACGACTTTGAGTGCACCGGAGAGTGACTAACCTCAAAACTAAAATCAGTTATCTCAAACACGAGGAAAAACCATGAAAATTGGAGCCAAAAAAAGTGTCATCAGCGCATCCGTGCTCGCGGTCACAGCGACCCTCCCGCTCGCGCCAAATACTCTGGCGCAGGGTGCGCTCGCGTTGGAGGAGGTTGTGGTCAGTGCCAGGAAGCGTAGCGAGGACCTTCAGGACGTTGGCCTGTCTGTCAGCGCTCTGACGGAAACTGAGATTAATCGCACTTTCGCGCGTGATATTCGTGATCTTGCCTTCATATCTCCCAACTTGATTTTTGATGACACGTCGCAGGGCCCGGGCGGTAACGCGGCTTTATACATCCGCGGTGTTGGTGTCGCTGACGTGGAGAAGAATTTCGATCCGGCTGTGGGAGTCGAGATCGATGGGCTATTCATCGGTGCAAACAGTGGCGCGATTCTCAGAAGTATCGACCTCGCCTCCGTTGAGGTGCTGAGGGGTCCTCAAGGAACGTTGTTTGGTCGGAATACCGTGGGTGGCACCATCCGCGTGGAGCGCACTCGACCCACGGGCGAGCTCGGTGGCAAGGTGCGAGTGGGCTATGGTGATTACGACAACTATTGGTATGACGGCATTTTAAATTTCGGCTTGACTGACAACTTGGCAGTGAAGCTCAGTGCGGCTCGCAACAATTTGCGTGACGGATATTACGAGAACGTCGCGCTGGGCAAGAAAGAGGGTGCCATTGATTATCAGTCGTTTGGGTTCAACGCATTGTGGAATGCGACTGACAACTTTGAGCTTGAGTACACCTACACTGACGAGCAGACAGATCAGGACACCCCACCTCTCCTCAACGTTGGTCAGTCAGATCAGTTGTTCTGCAGTGCCTTTGAATTGTGCGCTCAATCGGTCAGTTTGCCCACGACTGGAGACCGATATAAAACGGCACGGGTTATTTATCAGCCGACAACTTGGACCGATTACCCGTTGCCCGATGGCATTGTGACGTCCTCTCCTGATGATCTGGCCCTCAATACGGATGACGCCACATTTGATGCTGAGACACACATTATCGAGGCGCGGTGGGACATCACGGAAAATCTGAGGATGAACTACATCTATGGCAGTTTCGAGACAGAAGAAACCATCGTCTCAAATTGGACCGCAGAAGAGCCCATGCTGTTTGGTACGGATCGACCCGCCGAGTATGAGCAGCAAAGTCATGAGCTGCGTTTTACTTACGACGCTGGTGGTCCTTTAAAGTTAGTCGCAGGCGTCTACGATTGGCAGTCCGAGTATGACATTCGTCTTCGTAGCTGGATTACTTTCGTCGTTCCGGGCGTGGTACTAGATATCCCGCAGTACACCCATCAAGAGACAGATTCGCAAGCAGCATTCTTTGAGGCTGATTATGCCTTCACAGACAGTTGGACATTGACGGTCGGCGGCCGCTACACGAAGGATGAAAAGCTGACACAGCAGAGAGGTAACTTGCCTGCAGATGCCTCGACGGATTGGAGCGAATTTACGCCGAAGGTCGGTTTGAGATATCGGATCAATGACGACGCGATGCTGTATGCAACCTACTCGGAGGGCTATCGCAGTGGAGGCTTCAACGGACGGGTCGATAGCTTTGAATCCGCCACGATTCCATATAACCCCGAATTCCTTGAGAACTACGAACTCGGATTTAAATCCGAATTCAGTGGCGGCCGTTTCCGCTTGAATGGCGCGTTTTTCTACATGGATTACAAAGACAAGCAAGAAGAGATCGGTCTGAAATCTGACGGCGCAACGGGTCAGCGGATTTCAGTCTTCAATGCTGCGACTGCTACGATGAAAGGCATTGAATTACAGGGGCAGGCTCTTCTGTCTGAGGGGCTGACAGTTGCGGCAAATCTTGGTTATCTCGACAGTAAGTATGACGAGTTCACTTTTGATTCAGGCTTTGGAATGGTCGATAACAGCGGTCTAGAGTTCAGAAGAGCGCCGGAACTCACCGCTTCACTGACGGGCACTTACGAATGGGATATGGGTGCGGGTCAGGCATGGATACGCGGCGCATATCGCTTCATCGATGATCTGTTCGTCGAGCAAACTAACAGGGCAGAGCTGGCGAATGGCAAGCAGAGCTATCTCGATCTCTCCCTTAGCTATCAGCAAGGTGGCGCGACGTTCAGTGTGTTTGGTCGGAACCTAACTGATGAGGACGCCTTGGCGCACGGTCTTAATGTGTCGGGTCTCTGGTCTTATGCCTCACCCGTTGCCCCTCGAACCTGGGGTGTAGAAGTTGTCTATGACTTCGGCAACTAATGCCGGCTGAGGTAAACCGGCGGTAGTATCCGAGGCGCCTTTTTTGGGCGCCTCGATATTCTTGCTCGGCGAGACACTTCAACACCGAAAACAAAATCAAAATACAGTCAGGAGTCGTGAGTATGGGTCGTGTAGCCGATAAAGTCGCGGTCATTACCGGCGGTGCAAGTGGGATCGGAGCTGCAGCAGCGCAAAAATTGATCGACGAGGGCGCCTTTGTGGTGCTTGGAGATATCCAGCAGCAGGCTGGTGAGGAAATGGTCGCACTTTTAGGCGAGCGCGCTCGGTTTAAGATTTGCGACGTAACAAAAGAAGATCAGGTTGAAGCTCTAATCGAATCTGCGGTGACAGAATTCGGTCGGATCGACGTAATGTTCAATAACGCTGGCATCGTGGGGGCGCTCGGGCCTCTCGAGTCGACCACTGCCAAGGAATGGCAATTCACGCTGGATATTCTGCTAAACGGTGTTTTTTACGGCATGAAGCATGCTTCGAAGCACATGAAAAAGGCGCGAGCCGGCTCCATTATCAGTATGTCGAGTGTTGCAGGCGTCACAGGTGGTTTGGGGCCACATGCCTATGCAGCAGCTAAACACGCCGTCGTCGGGATCACTCGCAATTTGGCGGCTGAAGTTTGCGCTTTTGGAGTAAGAGTGAACTGCATCGCTCCCTACAGCGTGGCCACACCTATGGTGGCACAGGCTTATTTGGAGGATCACACTGATATCGACGGAACGCTCAAGATGCTGACAGATGAATCGCCGTTGAGTGGTCGACCAGGTCTTGCTGAAGATGTCGCGAATGCAGTGCTATGGCTTGCAAGTGATGAATCTGGGTACACCAGCGGACATACTCTGACTATCGATGCTGGCATTACAACGGGCTCTATGGCGGGGCCGCCAAGATTTGCAGAAAAAGCGCCCTTGATGAGAGAAGCGGGTATTCGCGGGTTTGATGAATGACTGATTCGAGTGATGTCACCGCCTTGACGCGCTTGATGATGCGTTATTGCGACAGCATCGATTCGGGAGATCTCGACGGCTGCGCGGCGTTATTTGCGAGCGGGGCGTGGGGTATCGTGGGTGATATGGCACACGGAGAGGCCGAGGTCAGAGGTCAGTTGAGCAATGTGACGCTCTATGACGGCAAGCCGAATACTCGCCACATCATGACGAATGTTTGTATTCAGATTGCAGACTCGGGCAAGGAAGCTACCGCTCAAAGCTGTATTACCGTCATGCAGAGCGTGCCAGGCGACTTTGCGTTACAGGCTATCTTCATCGGTACCTACCACGACGTATTCGTGAAGGAGAACGGGGCCTGGCGTTTTCAAGAGAGGGCTATAACGCCTGACTTGCTTGGCGACATGTCTCGGCATCGCGCCGACATGGCGTGAATTAACTCTGGGGCTGACAATTCGGCACACGGGTTTCCCGGCCGAGCGGGAAGTAGCCGTTGTTGCCCACCATCCATTCTAGGGAGTGAATCATGAGTGATCGTCTCAAGGGAAAGGTCGCCGTCATCACCGGTGCGGCCAGCGGTATTGGTGCCGCGACAGCAAAGACCTATGTAGAGCAGGGCGCTCGCGTCGTGCTGGGCGACATCCAGGACGATGCCGGCGAGAGCCTCGCTGAGGCACTGGGTGGGCCAGGCCATGCGATTTTCCGCCACTGCAACGTTACGGTGGAGGCCGAGGTCGAGGGGTTAGTCGAGGCGGCCGTATCCGAGTTTGGACAAATCGACATCATGTTCAATTGCGCCGGCATCGTGGGCGCGGTGGGGCCGATGTCGACCATGCCTGCCGACGAGTGGAAGCTCACGATCGACATTATGGTCCATGGCGTCTTCTACGGTATGAAGCACGCCAGCCGCCACATGAAAGAGGCCGGCACGGGGTCCATCATCAGTATGTCCAGCACCGCCGGGGTGATGGGAGGGTTAGGTCCACATGCTTATGCTGCCGCGAAGCACGCCGTAGTGGGTATGACAAAGAATCTTGCGGCAGAGGTCGGTTCTCACGGTGTTAGGGCGAATTGTATCGCTCCCGCTGGCATGGCCACGCCGATGGTGGCAGACGTCATGACTGGTGATCATCAGAAGCTCGAAGAGACTATTGCAGCACTTGCTGCAGTATCGCCCCTCAAAGGCCGGGCAGGACTGGCGCAGGACGTTGCCAATGCGGCGTTGTGGCTGGCGAGTGATGAATCTGGCTATACCAGCGGCTTGACGCTGACGGTCGACGCTGGAATCACCACCGGTTCGACGCCTGAAGCGCCGGCCTTTGCGGAATATCAGCCCATGATTCGCGAGGCAGGGCGCTCAGGTATCGACTAAACCCTCAGTCGGGCAAGCTGAAGACGAACAGCCCCTGGCCATCCGGGGGCTGATAAATATTGGGGAAGATGACCGCCGTCAGCGCCCGGAAAACACCAATACCGGCTGGTATCGCGACATGCTGTTTTGCGTCGGCCTCAAAGGTGATGGGGTAGCCGTGAGCTGGCGCGGGCAGGCGAGTAGACCAGCGCAATTCGCCGGTTTCGGTCTCAAAGGCCTGAAAACGCCGATCCAGATCACCAATAAAAAGTAATCCGCCGTCGGTCGACAGCGCTCCGCTGAGGAACAGCGCTTCTTGCTCGACGCGCCATTTGACCTCCATCGTGCGGACATCGATCGCCAGCAGTGCGCCGGCCTTACCCTCCTTGCCCGGCATGGGGTAGGTCGCCACATCGGCGCCATAGCCGCCACCACCTGGCCCGAGATCCACCTCTCGCGGTGTCATGTCCGAGCACAATTGGTGAACGGGTAAAAACAACAGGTTTCGGCTGGCGTCAAAGGTGGCCGATTGCCAGTTGTGACCGCCGTAAATACCCGGGCAGGCGGTGTAGGTATCGCCGATTCCCGCGGAGGCGATGTCTTCCCGGTAGGCGATTTCGCCTGTGCTGCGATCGACGTCAAAGATGGTTTGCTCCATGGTGTCGAGCAGATCGATGTAGTCGCCCGTGGCGCGGTTCAGCTTCCACAAGATGCCATCTTTGCCCACGGTAAGTAGCGTAGGCGTGCCATCGATGTCAGCCAGAATGCGTTCGAAACCCACCTCCATATCGATGGTTTCGCCGGGAATATGCTGGAAATACCAAACCAATTCGCCGGTTTGCGGGCGGAGTGCCAGAGTCGAATTGGTATAGAGCGCGGCGTCATTCACCGACATACCGCGGCTGGGCGCGGCCCAGGGTTTCGGTTGTGAGGTGCCGAAGTACACGAGATCCAAGTCGGGGTCGTAGGAGCCGGCAATCCACACGTCGCCGCCACCGCGCCGATCAGGCGCTACATCGCCCCAGGTGGCGTATTCGGGCGTGTCTGGTAACGCCAGTGTCGAGGTGCGCCACAGTTCTTCACCAGTCTCCGGATCATGGCCGGTGATAAAGCAGCCCGCCTGGGTAAAGAGCTCGCAGCCATTGATGCCACTCACCACAACGCCGTTTGCCACAATAGGGCCGGCACTGTGGGTGAAGGCCTCCCGGTAGTCCGCCTTCTGCGTGCGCCAAAGTTGTTGGCCGGTGCGTGCATCAATGGCGACCAGCGCCGCGTCATAGGTGGCCAGGAACAGTCGGTCATGCCAGATCGCGATATTCCGCGTCGGCCCGCCCAGCATTTTTGAGGCGGGCGGGAACGCGTACTGATATTCCCAGATCAGATCTCCCGAAGCGGCATCAATGGCTTGAATCTTGTTGTGCGGGTGGGTCAGGAACATGACGCCATCCCTGACCAGCGGCGTAGGCTGATTGCTACCGCTGTGCATGGCCATGGACCAGCTCAGACTGAGTTGGCCGACATTGTCTTTCGTAATATGCGCCAGTGGGCTATGGCTGTGACCGTCAGGCGTCCGGCGCCAGTTCAGCCAGTCTCCCGGCGCGGGTGCGTTGAGCTCCTCTGTTGTGACGGAACGAAACTGATCCGCTTTGCGCATCGAGTAAGCGCCCGCATTGCGGGCCAGGTCCATGACGCTGCCCGCGCCCGAGAATTCAACGGCGTCAGGCGTATCGGGCTCGATATTCTGCAACTCGGTAGCGGTCGTCTTCAGCCGGACGGTGTCGGCAAGAGCCGACTGGCTGATCACGTACTCGGTGATGGCACTGTGTTGCGCAACCGATAACGAGCCAGCCGCACCGGGCGGCATTTCCTGCATTTGATAAGCCAGAAGATCCGAGGCCGACTGCTCAGACCACTTCTCGCTGAAGGCTGGCCCTGTCAGGGCAGCGCCATGGGCCGAGCCTCTCAGCGACGCCGAATGGCAGGTCGCGCAATGTTCCGCGTAAAGCGCCTCGCCAGAATTTGCCAACGTGATGGGCGAGCCAGACGCAACAAGACCGGCAAAAAGAAAGGGTGTGAGTGGCTGACGCATGCCCATGAGGTTCCCCCAAATTGTTGTCGGCGCCGACCCCCGGGGAGGTCGACGCATATTCTGGCCCCGCGGTATCAGCCGCCGGGCTAGCTGGTCAGGAAGTGCCCGTATTTCTCGAGCGCTTTTTCTCTGAGCGTCGGCGTATGGTAGCTTGGGAACAAGGCATCGTAAGCGGAGTGATGTCTCAGTACTGCCTTGGCGACCGCCACCTTGTGCACTTCTGTCGGTCCATCGACAACACCCAATTCCGGGATATTTGCCCACATCGTCGCGAGCGGTGTCTCGTCGGAGCTACCGAGGCTGCCGTGTAAGTGCATCGCACGCGATACGATCTCGACCAGCACCTTCGGTGTCGCCGCTTTAATCGCTGCGATCTCTTTGCGCACCTCGCGGTTGTACTCTTTGTGCTTGTCGATGAGCCAGGCGGTGTAGAGCACGTGCAAACGGTACTGCATCATCATGGTGTAGGAATCGGCAATTTTTTCCTGGGTCATTTGCTTGTCAGCTAGCAGTTCCCCTTTAGTGCGGCGACTCAACGCGCGCTCACACATCATGTCGATAGCCTTGCGAATAACGCCGACGGTTCGCATCGCGTGGTGGACGCGACCACCCCCGAGTCGTGTTTGCGCAACATGAAAACCTTGTCCCTCGTTCCCTAACAGGTTGTCTGCCGGGACGCGGCAATCTTTGAAGGAGATGTAGGCATGCACGCCATCTCCCTGCTCGACATAGGGTCCGACGGCGGAGTTACGGATGATCTCCATGCCGGGGGTGCCTTGCTCCACGAGGAAGATCGATGCGCCTTCATGGATGGGGACGTCAGGGTTGGTGACGACCATCACGAGGAGAAACGCAGAGAAGCGGGCGTGAGAGGCAAACCACTTTTCTCCGTTGATCACCCAGTCATCGCCGTCGCGGGTAGCGGTGCACAAAAATTCGCCCGGGTCAGCGCCAGCCTGAGGTTCTGTCATGGAATAACACGACGCGATCTCGGCGTTGAGCAGGGGTTTAAGGTACTTCTCCTTCTGTTCGGTGGTGCCAAACTTCGCGAGGATTTCTGCGTTACCCGAGTCGGGTGCCTGGCAGCCAAAAACGCTTGGCCCAAACCGGCTGCGCCCGAGAATCTCGTTCATCAGCCCCAGGCTGACCTGACCGTAACCCTGGCCGCCCAGCTCGGGTTCGAGGTGGCATGCCCAGAGGCGTTTCTCTTTGACGATTTCGCGCAGCGGGGCCATGGCGGCAAAAGCGGGTGAATTCGGATCCCAGGGGTCGCCCGGCTCGCGGAACACCAGATCTAAGGGTTCGATCTCTTCACGGGTGAATTCGTCGATCCAGTCCAGTGATGCCTGAAAATCAGGGTCTGTTTCAAATGACCACACGCCGTTACCTCCTGGGGGTTCGGGGCTAAAAAATAAGCTTCTGGCAGCGCTCAGGCTTGCCAAATCAGGCCGACAGTTTAGACTTGCTAGACGCAAACAAGCAACGAAACCGATAAGAAAACCAGAGATTTGCGGCGCCTTTCGGGCGTGTGACTAGGAGTGTAAATGGCAGCTGACGCGAAAGTATGGATCGTGACGGGGGCGTCGCGAGGAATTGGCGCGGCCATCGCCGCCGTCGCTGCCGAGTCGGGACACCATGTGGCGCTCATCGCCCGGGGAGAGTCAGTGGTGAGTGTCGCTGAGGGGCTGGGTGAGTCGGCCTCGGGCTGGCAATGCGATGTCGGAGACAGTGACTCGGTGGCCGCCACCGTTCAGCAGATCGCCGATCGATACGGCCGCATCGATGTGGTGGTCAACAATGCCGGGGTGCACCGGGGCGGCAAGGTCCATCGTCTTGCGGATGAGGCTTGGCAAGAAGTGTTGCAGGTGAATTTGAGCGGTGCCATGAGCATGACGCGTTCTGCACTCTCTCATATGGAGGCAGGCGGTGCCGTGATTAATGTCGGCGCAGTGGTCGGCTTTCGTGGTTTTCCCGGTGATGCGGCCTATGCATCGTCGAAGGCCGGGCTGTCAGGGCTGACCAAAGCATTGGCGATTGAGTTGGCGCCGAAGGCGATCACCGCCAACCTGGTGATTCCAGGGCTGGTGTTAACCGAGATGACATCGGAATTGAGCGAGGCTGCGCTGGATAAAATGACGCAGCAAATCCCGCTGCGCCGCTTCGCGGGAGAGCGAGAAATTGCTGAGGTCGTGTATTGGGTCGCGCAGAGCCGCTATATGACTGGGGCCTGCGTGCCTGTCGACGGCGGACTGTTGTCCAGCTTTGGTGTCGTGTAATGACCGCTGAGCCGACTCAGCAGGTTGCCGCGTGGCTGCAGGCTAATCTCGGCTGGGACGCGGCTGAATTCGTGTCGGCCCTGAGTGGGGGCAACTCCAATCTCACTTGGCGATTCCGCGATGGCGATCGAGCGTGTGTTGTGCGGACTCCGCCGGCGAATGACATATCGCCCACCTCGGCTCGTGGTATTCAGCGAGAGGCGCAGATCCTGACGGCCATTGCGGATTACCCCGTTCGAGCACCAGAGGTGCTGGGGTGGTGCGATGACGAAACGGTCATTGGTCGTCCATTCCTCGTGCAGGAATGGATCAATGGTGTCGCGATCACAGACCAGTTGCCAGATGCGTACGCCTCAGACCAGGCCGCGGCGAATCGGCTGGGCGAGGATCTGGTCGATCAGTTGGCGGCATTACATTCGGTGCCAGCAGATTTGCCCGCATTGCAGAAGCTGGGTCGCCCCGAGCGGTTCTTAGAGCGCCAGATTGAACGCTGGCTGGGTGTGCGAAGCGAGCACGCTGTGCGTGAACTACCTGATTTATTTGCGTTGGGAGAATGGCTCGGGCGCAATATCCCGCCCACGATGACGCCCGGTGTCATCCATGGCGATTACCACCTCGATAATACGCTGGCGTCACTGGATCGTCCGGAGATTTTGGCGATCATCGACTGGGAGTTGGCGACCATCGGCGACTGCTATATGGACCTCGCGCTGATGCTCATGTTCTGGGGTGATTATCGCACTCAGGAGCCGCCGGCTTTTCAGGCACTTCAGGCGATCTCGCGTCAATCTGGAACGATTAGCCGAAGAGAGTTGGCCGGTCGGTGGGCGGAGACGCTGGGTAGACCCTTACACCATATGAATTTTTATATGGCGCTGGCGTTCTGGCGGCTGGCCGCGATTATCGAAGGCGCATACGGACTGTATGTCGAGGGCAAGCTCGACTCTGACTACGCTCGCGGGCTTGAATATGACGTGCCCGCACTGTTGGCAGAGGCCAAGGCCGCTGCGGCGGGGGATTGGTGACAGCGATGTTGAGCACCATGATGAACACGCCACTGGGTGTGAGGACGCTTCATCAATTTGGTGCGCGGCATTTTGCGACCAGTCGCGTTGGCGATTACGACGGAGATCAGATTCAGTGGCGTAGCTATGCGGATATCGACGCAGGAAGCGCGCGGCTAGCCAATGTCCTCAAAGCGCTTGGCTTGGTGACAGGTGACCGGGTCGGCACGTTCATGTGGAACAGCACCCACCACCTTGAGGCGTATCTTGCTATCCCTTCGGCGGGCGGTGTCTTGCACACCCTGAATTGTCGGCTGTCTCCGGAGCACATCGGTTATATCATCGAGCACGCGGGGGATCGTTTCGTCTTGCTTGATGGCCGATTGGTCGAGACCTTCCAACCCGTGTTGCCGATGATTCCGACGGTAGAGCATGTGATTGTGGTGGGGACTCGTGAGCAGAGCGAACAGCTGAACGACCCCCGCGCGATGCACTATGAGTCGGTGGTCGCGGGCACCGGTGATGCCTTCGATTGGCCCGTACCAGAAGAAAATGCGGCCGCCGGCATTTGCTACACCAGTGGCACAACGGGTAATCCCAAAGGCGTGGCGTACAGCCAGAAAACGACCTATTTGCATGCGCTGGCGTCCCGTGCGGTCGATAGCTTCGCGGTTCAGGAACGCGACACGATTCTGATGTTGCCTTCCATGTTCCATGCCAACGCGTGGGGCTTCCCCTACAGCGGCTGGATGTCGGGAGCTGATATGGTCATGCCCGGTCCGCACCTTCAGGGGGCGCACCTGCGCGCCATGATCGAGCAGGCGCGGCCCACGTTGACGGCAATGGTGCCGACCATTCTCGGTGATCTGCTAGCGGCGGATGAGGAGTCACCGCTAGATTTGTCCTGCTTCAGGGCCATCGTCTCCGGTGGTTCTGCTGTGCCTTCATCGATGATTGAGGCAGTGCGCGATCGCTGGAACGTACCGGTGATTCAGGGTTGGGGCATGACTGAGACCAGCCCGATGTGCGTGTTGTCGCACCCACCCAAGGATCTCTCGGGTGAGACGGAAACGTATTGGCGCTTGAAGAGCGGTCGTCCCGTGCCGGGCATCGAGGTACGAGTGCTAGACGATAACGCTCAGGAGCTCCCCCAGGACGGCGTATCGGTCGGGGAACTGCAGCTCAAGGGCGCATGGGTCACGGGTGCCTACTTGAACGAGGAGAGCGATGCCTTTACCGATGACGGCTGGCTGCGCACCGGGGATGTCGGGGTCGTGGATGAGCGTGGCTACGTGCAGTTGACCGATCGCACCAAGGACGTGATCAAGTCAGGCGGCGAGTGGATTTCCTCTGTTGATCTCGAGGATGTGTTGCTGAAACACGAGGCGGTGCAAGAGGTCGCGGTGATCGCTATTGACGATCCGCGCTGGCAGGAGCGCCCATTGGCGGTCCTCCGTGTGAAAGAGGGCTGCGACGCAGAGGCGTTGCCAAGCACCCTGCGCGGCTATTTGCTCGACAAAGTCGCCAAGTTCTGGGTGCCTGAATATTGGGCGCAGGTTGAAGACATTCCCAAAACGAGCGTCGGGAAAATCGATAAGAAACAGCTCCGCGACATGCTTGCTGCCGGGTCACTGGCCGTGCAGAAACACGCGGACTTCGGGAGGGGTGATGAGTGAAGCCGGAGTAGCAGACGGGTCGGCGGGTAATACTCAGGCGCAGAGAACCGCGCTATCGGACCAGAAAATGTTTGAGGTGGCGATTGAGCTCGTGAATGAGCGCGGCACTGCCAAGACGACTTTGAAAGACATTGGTGAAGGCGCGGGCTACAGCCGGGGCCTGGCCAGCTACCGATTCGGCTCCAAAGACGGGCTGTGGATGGAGTTATTCGCGCGGTTCGATGAAATCTGGAGTGCGCATCTGTCTCAATATCTGTCTGGTAAGTCCGGGTTGGGAGCGCTTCAGGCGGCCATTCAAGCCCAGCGAGACATTTTTGCGCGCGAGTCTGGCTATCTTCGGGCGATGTACATCCTGTGGTACGAGTCGCTGGGTCGCGAGTCTGATATTCGCGCGAGTCTTGCGCGTCGTCACGTGATTTACCGGCGCGACGTTCAGGAGTGGATAGAGCAGGGGCAAGCGGCGGGAGAGGTCAAAGCGGATGTCGATGCCGCGCACTTCGCGACCGGATATTGCTCCACCATGTTCGGCACAATTTATCAGTGGGTCGTGGCGCCGGATGCCATCGACCTGGATGCATTTTTTGAGCACTTCGCGGCCACGGTGATGGCAGCGATCTGCGAGCAACGGGAGAGCTAGACATGGCCAGATTGGCAGTTGATGGAACCAAGAGTGTTTACTTCGAGGATCTCGGTGGTGCCGGGCGTGCATTGATCATGATTCATGGATGGGGCATGGATAACCGCTGTTGGGATGGCGTGATCCTGCCGTTGCAGTCGGCGGGTCACCGTGTCATCACCATGGATCACAGAGGGTGCGGCCGGTCCGATCATGACTTTGCCGATCTCAGCATTGCAGCCATTGCCAGTGATGTGGTGGCGCTAGTAGACCACCTTCAGCTTTCCGAAGTCGTGGTGAATGGGTGGTCGCTGGGTGGAGCCGTTGCGACCCATGCGGCCAGCTTGCTGGGCGATCGCTGCGCTGGACTGGTCCTCACCGCGGGCGCCAGCCCGATCTATACACAGAAGCCCGATCTGCCCATCGGCGGTCTGCCCTCCGATGTAGAGGGTAACGTGGCCGCCATGAACGACGATCGCGTGAACTTCCTCACGATGCTCGCTACTGCGATTTGCGCGAAGCCGCCCTCGGATGCGGTGCTGGCGTCGATGGCGGGTGCCTTCCTCAATTCAAGTGCGAGGGCATCGGCTACGCTGGCCGAGCTCGCCCATCTCGATCAGCGAGACATGATGATGGCGCTGGATATTCCCCTGTTGTCTTTCATCTGCGGGCAAGACGGGTTTGTCGCTCCCGATATCTCTCGTTGGGTGGCAGAGAACCACCCGCGAGCCACGGGCGTAGAGTTCCCCGAGAGTGGTCATGCGCCCTTTATGGAAGAGCGCGAGGGATATCTGGCGGCGCTCAACAACTTTATTAACGAGCTCTGATTAAGGGAGTGTTATGACATCTCAAGTGGATTTTGGACTCTGGTATGACTTTCGTAATCCGGAGCCCTGGCAAATAGATTTTGAGCAGTTCTATTCGGAGCGCTTGGATCAGATCGCCCGTGCGGAAACGATGGGCTTTGATTCAGTCTGGTTAACCGAGCACCACTTTTGTGATGACGGCTATACGCCTTCACCTCTTGTGATCCATGCGGCGATTGCAGCACGCACTGAGCGCATGCGCTTGGGCACCAACCTGATGCTGCTGCCGCTCGCCGACCCCGTCAGGATGGCCGAAGACGCTGCGACGCTATCGCTCATTTCTGGTGGGCGATTCGATCTGGGCGTGGGTATCGGCTATCGGCAGCTCGAGTTCGATCAGTTTGGTCGCAAGATTTCCCACCGGCCGAGTCTGGTTGAGGAGGGCATTGAGATTCTCCGACGCGGTTGGTCGGGTGAGTCCGTGAACTTCGAGGGCAAACGATTTGCTGTGGGTGATTTGAAGATCACGCCTAAGCCGAATCGGGCACCGAAGATTCTGCTCGGCGGGATGGCCCCACCGGCGATCGATCGCGCTGCGCGGATCGCCGATGGCTTTCTCTGCACAGGCGGTATCGGCATGGACACCTACGTCGAGTGTTTGGAGGCCAACGGCAAGAAGCCGGAAGAGGGCAATATTATCCTCGGCTGCTGGGCCATCATTGCCGAGGACCCTGAGGCCGAAGCGGAGCGCGCTGGGCCTCACGTGCTGTATCAGTCCAACGAATACATCCGCTGGGGCGCCTTCGGGCCACCGGATCAGACGCCACTGTTCCCCGACGCCAAGACCGCCATTGAGAATGGTTTGTATGAGCTTTGGGACGCCGACATGGCGGTTGAGAAATTAAGCGGCATGATTGAGCAGTATCCGCAAATTTCCGACATTCACTTCTGGGCGCAGTTCCCGGGTGAGAGCGTCGAAGCGGGTGATCGTCGTCTGAAATATATTGCGGAGAAGGTGCTCCCCCGGCTGCGCTGAGTAACCGCGAGAGGCGGTAGGATTCAGGGTGTAGCGCGTTCGTTCCTGATGCGGTCACCCTGGGTGTCGCGACAGTTTGGCGACAGACTGCGCCGTTGCGACGAGTTCCCCGGAGGGGTCGTGAATGCTGGCTTCAAGGAAGCCGGTGCGATAAGTCGCCTTTTTCACCCAGCCTGACACCAGCAGGGGCTGTGCTCCTCTGCATATGCCGACGAATTGCGTGGTGATATCTAGCGATGCGATGTTGGCGATGTCATCGCAGGTGCCAAATAGCGCGTGTGACATCGCGGCGTCCAACATGGCCGTGACGAATCCGCCCTGAACAACGTCGCCCGAGTGGCAGTAATCTAGAGGTACCGTGAAGTTGAACACCGCTTTCTGCAGCGCTACATCCAGATCAGTGATCGTGCCGCCCAGCAGGCGAATGAAATCAGGCGCCATGCTGTTCAATCGTTCTATGCGGGCAGTGACGTCGTCCATCGCGTGTGGTCCTCGAGAAAAAAGCCGGGCGCAGTGTAACGGTATTCCGGTCCCCGCGCCGCACCGTGCAGCGATCACCGTTTTACGGCTTGGCATGGCGCGGTGCTTATTGCGCTGGGTATCGGATCGGCTATTCAGTGCGGCGATCCGTCGTAACGTGGCGCTAGGCAGATGACGGAAGCGGCCCGATTTTTTCAGCTCTCGAACTGTGCCTGCGAGGGATTGCTGATACCGGCCTGGGAGATTCACGCGAAACAGGGCTGGTGTGTGTATGGTCGCAATGGCTCGGGTAAGCAACTGATCGACCAGCTACTGGTTGGGGAGCTGGCGCCTAGAGAGGGCGATTGCCATGCGCACCTTGATGCGAGCCAAATCGCACTGATTTCGTTCGAGCGTCAGCAAGCGACCTATGAGGAGGAGTGGCGGCTCGCCGCAACCGACATTATCCCCGAGGACGAGTGGGGAACGCGCGTTTCCGACTTCCTGCCCGCGACGCGGCTAGCAGACCCCCTAATTGATGCACTGAATATGCGGCACCGCCTCGAGGCGTTTTACCGGGAGCTCAGCACCGGGGAAAGCCGCAAGCTAATGGTTTTGAAAGCCTTGCTTGAGGATGCCCGGCTGCTCATTTGTGACAATCCCTTCGATAGCCTCGATCAGGCGACCGTGATTGCTTTAAACGAGACTTTTGGCGCGGCGGTCGAGGCGGGCGCCAGCGTGGTGTTACTGCTCAGCAATCGAACCGACATTCCGGAATGGGTAACCCATTTCTCCTATGTGGAGGACGGGGTGATGACGGTCTGCGCGCCAGGCTCCCGGGCGGCGCAACTGGCAGAGCTGGAAGACGTTGCAAGCCGGCACGCGATCGTTCAGCCGGGGATTCCCGATGATTCGATCGCGCTTGAATCCTATGCCGCACCTTTCATCGCGGAGCTCAATCACTGCGTTGTGCAATATGGCGGCAGGCGCGTTTTGGACGACATCACGCTGCAGATCGCGCCACTGCAACACACGCTGGTAACGGGGGAAAATGGTGCGGGTAAGTCGACATTGCTGGGCTTGATCACCGGGGATTGCCTGCAATGCTTTAGTAACGATGTGTCGATTTTTGGTCATCGACGAGGGAGCGGTGAGTCAGTCTGGGAGATCAAGCGTCATCTCGGCCTGGTCAGTAACGACCTGCATCGCCGTTACACGGTGCGCTGTGATGTCCTCTCTGTGGTGTGTTCGGGATTCTTTGATTCGATCGGACTGTACGACACCCCAACGGAGATGCATTTGCGCATTGGCCGGGAGTGGCTCGCCGCTGTGGGGATGGCCGACAAAGCTGCCACCCTGTTCCAGTCCCTCAGCTACGGCGAGCAGCGCCTAGTGCTGATTGCGAGGGCGATGGTGAAGTCACCGTTACTGTTGGTGCTCGATGAGCCGACTCAGGGCCTTGACGAGGCGAACCGGGAGCGCATCTTGGGTTTCATGTCTGCCATTGAGGCACGGCAGCACAGCACGTTGTTATTTGTCAGCCATCGCGAGGATGAATTTTTGCCGCTGTTTCAGCAGCACATTCACCTGACGCTGAACCTCTAAAACGCAGAGAGCCCTGTCTGACTGCGCCCCAGAATCAGCGCATGCACGTCGTGTGTGCCTTCGTAGGTGTTAACGACCTCCAGATTCACCATGTGCCGCATGATCGGATAATCGTCTGAAATACCGTTACCGCCGAGCATATCCCGCGCGGAGCGAGCAATGTTCAGGGCCTTGCCACAGGAATTGCGCTTGATCAGGCTGATCAGGTCGGGGGAGATTTCCCCCGCGCTCAGCATGCGTCCGGCCTGCAGGCAGCCCTGCAGCGCCAGACTGATCTCGGTTTGCATATCTGCGAGCTTCAGTTGAACGATTTGTTTTGATGCCAACGGAACGCCGAACTGCGTGCGATCCAGCGTGTACTGCCGCGCGGTCTGCCAGCACTCCTCTGCAGCACCCATCACACCCCAGGCAATACCGTAGCGCGCATTGTTCAGGCAACCAAAGGGGCCCTTGAGCCCTTCAACGTTGGGTAGGTGGTTCTCCTCCGGCACGAATACATTGTCCATGACAATCTCGCCGGTGATCGAGGCGCGCAGAGCCAGCTTGCCCTCAATCTTCGGCGCGCTGAGACCTTCCATACCCTTCTCAAGAATGAAGCCGCGAATCACGTCATCGTCGGTTTTGGCCCAAACAATGAAGACATCGGCGAGCGGACTGTTGCTGATCCACATTTTCGAGCCGGTTAAGCGATAGCCGCCGTCGACGGACTTGGCGCGCGTCACCATGCCGCCGGGATCAGAGCCATGATCGGGCTCCGTGAGTCCAAAACAGCCGATCCACTCGCCGGTGGCAAGCTTGGGCAAGTACTTCTCTCGCTGCTCTTCGGTGCCGTAGGCGTAGATGGGGTACATCACCAATGACGACTGTACGCTCATCATGGATCGGTAACCCGAATCGACTCGCTCAATTTCACGTGCGATCAGGCCATAGCAGACGTAGTCGACGCCCGGGCAGCCATAGCCGTCGATGGTGGCGCCCAAGAGTCCCATTTCACCCATTTCACGAAAAATGCCCGGGTCAGTGCTCTCTTGGCGAAAGGCCTCCTTGACCCGCGGGGCGAGGGCGCTTTGCGCGTACTGATGCGCGCTGTCCCGCACCATGCGCTGCTCTTCCGAGAGTTGTGTATTGAGCTCGAAGGGATCTTGCCAGTTAAGCGGTGTCCAACGCGTTTTTGCGGCCATTGCCAGACGCTCCGTGCAGTGCGATCTAAAGTTTTAAGTTTAAAATATTAGCAGGGCATCGAAAAGTCAGCGCGTGGCTGGATCAGCGCCCGATGCCGGCAAGACTACCATCTTGCGCAGCCAGTCGCGCGAGTAGCGGCGCCACCACCCAGTTCTCCGCCGCCAAGGTGTCGTGGAAGCGGTTAATGGTATCCACGACCGATTGCAGCCCGCGGGCCTCTGCGACATGCATGGGGCCGCCGCGGAAGCGGGGGAAGCCATAGCCAAAGCAGTACACCACGTCGATGTCACTGGCCCGTTGCGCGATGCCTTCCTCCAGAATACGCGCCCCCTCGTTGGCCAGCGCCAGCGTCAGTCGATCGACAATTTCCTCGTCACTGACGGGCCGCGGTGTCATCCCGAGCTCCGCCCGGGTTGCGGTGATGATCTCTGCGACGGCGGGATCTTCCTCTCGCGCGCGCGTGTCGGGGCTGTATCGGTAATAACCCGCTCCGGATTTCTGTCCTAGCCTGCCAGCCTCGACTAAACGATCCGCCAGCAGATAATTCACGCGGGGGCCTTTTTCCTCATCAGAGAGCTGCTCTCGGGCGCGGTAACCAATATCGAGACCTGCGAGGTCCCCCACCGCCATGGGGCCCATCGCCATTCCCCAGCGCTCCATTGCCTGATCAACTTGCGCGGGCGAGGCGCCCTCCATCACACAAAGGGCGGCTTCACGGCCGTAGTGGCGGAGCATACGATTGCCAATAAATCCGTAGCACATGCCTGACAGCGCACAAACTTTGCCGATTTTTTTTCCGACTGCCATGGCCGTCGCCAATGCGGTGTCACTACTGGCCGCACCTCTAACCACTTCCAATAGTCGCATGACGTTAGCGGGGCTAAAAAAATGCATGCCGACGACGCGATCGGGCCTGTTGGTTACGGCGGCAAGCGCATCGATACTCTGATAAGAGGTGTTGCTCGCAAGGATCGTATCGGCCGCACAGATTTCGTCTAATTTCTGAAAGACGTTTTGCTTCAGCTCGAGATTCTCGAACACTGCCTCAATGACCAGGTCGACGTTTTGCAGCTGCTGCCAATCGGTGGTGGGCTCGAGATTGCGCAGAAAGCCCTCTACTTGTTCTGCCGACAAGCGGCCGCGTTTGACGCTGATCTCGTAGTTTTTCTTGACGATGCCTAGGCCGCGGTCGAGTCCGTCTTCATCCTGATCTACAAGCGTGACGCGAAAACCGGATTGAGCAAAGCACATAGCAATGCCGCCACCCATGGTGCCCGCGCCGATAATGCCGACGTGTTTGACGGGTTGCGCCTCCGTGCCGGCAGCCATGCCGTCAATCTTGCCGGCCGCTCGCTCAGCGAAAAACAGGTGTCTCAGCGCGGCGGATTGCGGGTCCTCCATGCAGGCCTCAAACGCCCGACGCTCTGCCGCTAAACCCTCGTCGAAAGGCAGTGTGCCCGCCGCTTCGAGGCAATCCAGAATGCGTTGCGGCGCGGTTTGTCCTTTTAAGCGCTTGGCGATGGTGTCGCGGGCCCGGGAGAGTAGGGCGGTGTCTTCGTCACTCATTGTTAGGGGAATGTCTCGGGTTAGTCGCTTGCCCGCGCCCTGATCAATCAGCGCTTCCGCGAACCTTGTGGCGCCTTCCCCGAGGTCGCCTGCGCACACCTCGTCGACGACGCGAGCGGTCAGCGCGTCATGCGCTGTGATGGGGCGACCCGTCGTGATCATGTCGATCGCCTGCGCTAATCCCGCCAGCCGCGGTAATCGTTGCGTGCCGCCCGCTCCAGGTAGCAAACCCAGATTGACCTCAGGCAATCCGACTTTTGCCGATGCGGTAGCGATTCGGTAGTCGCAGCATAGGGCGACTTCCAGTCCACCCCCTAATGCCGTTCCATGAATCGCCGCAATGATGGGTTTTGGATGTGATTCGAGCGCTTCCAGGACTGCTGCCAGCGCCGGTGCCTGCGGCGGTTTGCCAAACTCCGTGATGTCGGCGCCGGCGATAAAGGTCCGTCCCTCGCAACGCAAAACGACGATCTGGGTGTCGTCGCCCGCTGCTGTCTGGAGCGCATCAACGATGCCCTGCCTCACGTGTTGTGAGAGGGCGTTGACCGGCGGTGAGTCGATCACGATATTGCCGATCTGGCCATGGGTGAAATAGCTCACTGATGCTGTCATGCGGGCCTCGCTTGAGATATTCGGTGTCAAAAAACGGAAGTGTGTGGATGAGGCGGTGCGCGGCGTTACGACGTGGCAAGCAGATGCTCCGCTTGATGCGACGCTAAGGCGCTGAGTGTAAAGGTCGGGTTGACGGCGCCGCTGCTGGGAAAAAGGGCGGGTCCCGCTACATAAAGGTTATCTGTCTCGTGGACGCGACCATTCCGGTCGGTGACGGATTGTGCCGGATCGTCGCCCATGACAGCGCCACCCATGATGTGCATGCCGATGCGCGGACCTGACCAGACTTCTGAGGCGCCTGCTGCTCGCATAATTTCCTCCCCCTCTGCCATTCGCTGCGTCCATCTCGCCGCGGCGGTTGGCGCAAGGTCATGGTGCGTGTGCGCGTAGGGGATGCCGTCGCTATCCACTTTGTCACTTAAAGTAATGCGATTTTCTGGCAGCGCGATGTCCTCGCAGACCAGAGTCATATTGCCCAGGTGCCGGGCGGCCTGTTTGAGCCAAGGTTCCAGTTCTGGCCCGGAAATATCGGGCCTGCCTGTCCCGTAGCCAAGGAGGTCATGAGGCTTGATGGCATGTCCGATCATCCATTGGCTGGACCCGAATCCACCCGCTGCGGCTTTGTCGTCGTATTCATCATGGCTGAGCAACTGCCCTGCAGAGACGCCCTGATGAGGATAGGTCTCTTCCTCGAAGAGCCCGAAGACCGTCGCGGCCGGGTGCGTCATCAGATAGCGCCCCAGCTTGTCGGAGTGATTGCCGGGGGCGTCGTGCTGTGCCGTCGCGGAGCTCAACAGAATGCGCACCGACTGCACCGTGAAGGCGGCGATGATGATGCGCGCCGCACTGAGTGTTTTCCTCGTGCCCCCCTGCAAATATTCCACGGATTCGATGTGGCTTGGATTGGCGGCCGAGCGGATGACTCGCGATACGCGGGCGTTGTGCTCGATGTGAACGCCCGCGGCGAGCGCGCGGGGAAGCCACGTCACCAAGGGGTTGCCTAGCGCACCAATTGGGCAGCCCGCATCGCACCAGCCGTCGTATTGGCAACTTTTGCGCCCTTGATAGGGCTCGCTATTAATGGCCAGCGGCAGTGGCGAGGTATGGCGCGCGGTATTCTCAAAACCCTTGGCCAGCACCTTGGCTTGCGCGAACAGTGGCAGAGGGGGCATGGGGTAGGGTGCGCCCGGCGGCCTCCAGCGCTCCTGCTCGGCATCACCGCTGAGACCGACTTCTGCCTGCACGCGGTCATAGTGCGGCGCCAAATCGGCATAGCCCAGCGGCCAGTTGAGTCCAACTCCATGGTCCTTGCGCAGGGAGAAATCTCCCTCATGCATACGCAGCCATACGCCGTAGTGGTGAATGGCTGAGCCACCTGTTCCGCTACCGGCATTAAAGGCGTGTCCGATTTTATGATCACCCGACTCGGATACGGCGGGTTCAGCCCATTTCAGTTTTCGAGCCCAGATTTGTGAGCTAATCAGGTCGCCGAGTTGTCGCTCCGCGCCGGCTTCGAGAATCGTGACCGACTGACCGCCTTCGGCCAATCGTGCCGCAAGCATGAGGCCTGCTGCCCCGGCGCCGACAATGATGACGTCGTGCTTCTCCTTCACCACGGCGTCTCCGGCATAATGTGCGCCATGTAGGGGATGCCCAGTGCGTCAAACCCTCTGGCGTCCGTAGGTGACTGCCTAGCGGCCAGTTGCTGTGTGCCCAATCAACCGCCTGATCGTCCGCACTAGTCAGCTGATCTGGGTCTTTTTCAGTGTGCGACATGCTTACCTCCGCAGTCCCAAGAAAATATATTAAAAATCGATTGATCTTCAATAATGTTTTGCTACTTTGACAGCAGGATTAATAATACGAGCCCGGGTCAGTGAAAATAAAAATGATATTGCCAGTTCCTATCCCGGACGAGGCGCTTGCCGCGTTCGAGGCGCAAGTGCCTGTCTCTTTGCAGCGCCCCGATCTTCAGATCGATTTTTGCGCAGCGAAAAATGGTGGGAAGATTCTCGATTCCTACTATGAGATGACGCTGGCAGATGCGTTCGTATTGGAGGTCGGCCTGTCCGCCCAGGCAGAGGGATATGACGCCGTCTGCATCAATAGCATGAGCGACTCTGGGTTGGCCGCGCTGCGTTCTCGGCTAGACATCCCCGTGGTCGGTCCAGGACAGGCCTGTTTCCTGACCGCTGCCATGTTGGGACATCAATTTTCTGTCATCACGATGTGGGATCGCTGGAAACCACTCTATCGCAAGGTCGCGTTGGAGTTAGAAATGCAACATCGTCTGGCCTCTATCGAATCGATTGACACTCGACCTGATGCCGAAGAGTTGCTGGCGGGAAAAGAGGAGGTGGTGTTTGCAAAGTTGGAGGCCGCCGCGCGACGCGCCATTGATGATCATGGCGCAGACGTCATCATTTTGGGTTCAACCACTATGCACCAGTCAGCGGAGTTTTTGAGTGATGCGTTGGAAGTTCCCGTCCTCAATCCCGGGCTTATCGCGCTAAAACAATGTGAGATGTTGGTCCAGCTGGGTTTGAGCCACAGCAAGTTGGCGTATCAGGCGCCCGAGGCGCTGAATGATGGGGCACTGGCGTCCGTGCCATCGGTGTTTTAGGACAAGCAAGTGGAGGTAGATGTGAGTGATCCAGAAATAGGGACAGCTATAGAGACATGCGGTTATCTCACAAATGTTCACGATCAAGGTGAGGGCAAGCCGGTTGTACTTCTCCACGGTTCCGGAGCTGGCGTGTCAGCTTGGGCGAACTGGCGAAATCTCATTCCGAAACTGTCTGATCGCTATCGGGTGCTGGCGCCGGACCTGGCCGGTTTCGGCTACACCGAAATCCCCGCGTCCTTTGAATATCGATTTATGGAAACTTGGATCGAGCAATTGGAGGCGCTTCTGGATGCGCTGGGTGTCGCGAGTGCGCACTGGGTGGGGAATTCCTTTGGAGGCGCCCTGGCGCTCTGGATGGCTGCGTTGCGCCCCGATTTATGCGACCGACTTGTACTGATGGGTCCCGGCGGATGGCCAACAAAAGTGAATGAAAACCTCGAGGCTCTGTGGAGCTATAAGCCCTCGGTTGAAAATATGAAGGGTCTTATGGACATCATGGCCTTTGATAGAACACTTGTGACCGATGAGTTGGCGGAGCTCCGCTATCGAGCCACGGTCCGCCCGGGTGCTCAGGAGCGGTTCGAGCAGATCTTTCCGCCGCCACATCAACGCTGGTTGGATGCGCAGGCACTGTCCATTGATATGCTGCAGTCGATTTCCAATGAGGTTCTGATCATCCACGGACGTGATGACCGCGTTGTCGACCCACAGTCATCCTGGCACTTGCATCAGCATTTGGTGCGTTCGCAACTGCATTACATTGGTCAATGCGGTCACTGGACTCAAATTGAGCACCCGACTCGCTTTCAGACATTGGTGCAACAATTCCTCGATGAGGCAGGTTAAGCGTGCGTTTTGTCGAGTCGGAAACATGAACTCAAGACACAGGTATTAGTGAGGTTATATGTCTAACTCCTATTCCATTAGTGAGGGAAAACTCTCCCGGTGTGATGCCGAGGCAGTAGCGCCGGGCCCGGGAGAGGTGGCGGTAGAAATCCAGGCATCATCCATCAACTATCGCGATTTGGGAATTCAGGCGGGCTTTTACCCTTCAAGGCAGGGGGTTGTGCCACTCTCCGATGGGGCGGGTAAGGTAGTCGCCGTTGGCGAGGGCGTATCAGATTTAGTGCCGGGGCAACTCGTAGCGTCTTGCTTTTATCCCTTTTGGGAGGCGGGGCCTGCCACTGCGAGGAATCACTCCGCAACCCTGGGGTGCGAGATGGATGGTCTCCTTCGCCGTCATGCCACTTTACCTGCGACCGCTTTCATCGAAGCACCAGAACACCTTAACGCCAGTCAGGCAGCGACGTTGCCCTGTGCGGCGGTGACTGCCTGGGCAGCACTTCTAACGCGAGGGGCTCTCGTCCCCGGAGAGCATGTATTGGTGCAGGGCACCGGTGGCGTGGCAGTGTTTGCGGTGCAATTCGCTAAGGCGATGGGCGCCACCGTTACGGTGATTTCAAGCAGTGATGAAAAACTCGCGAAAATCCGCGATTTGGGTGCCGATAACACGGTGAATTACCGTGAGCATCCCCAGTGGAGTGATCGTGTAAACGACTTACTCGGGGGAGAGTCTATTGATCTGGCAATTGAGTTGGGTGGGGCGGAAACACTGGCCCAATCCCTCAACTGTATCAGGGTGGGGGGCGAGTGAGTGTCATCGGGGTGTTGTCGGGCAACGAAGCGCAGGTCGTTATCTCTGACATCTTACGTAAGTGGGTATCACTCAACGGCATTACCGTGAGTCATCGCGAGGACTTTCGCGCAATGAACCGATTCATGACTACTCACCACCTTACTCCAGTGATCGATCATGAGGTCGCTTTTGATCAAGCCGAGATCGCTTACGCTGAGCTGGGCGCCGGTCAGCACTTTGGGAAAATTGTTATCGCGCACTGATAGGAATTCCGCATGGCTCGCAGCATTCATATTGACCTTCTGGGAACGCAGACGCGCTTCGTCTGCGGCGAGCGCTATACCACGCGGATTATTGAGGTGCGCAATGACAAGTCGCCACTGATTTTATTGCACGGCGGCGGTGGTCATGCTGAAACTTATTCTCGGAATCTGAACTCGTTGTCAGCGGTTGCCCGCCCGATCGCTATGGATTTCCTCTGGCACGGCATGTCCTCCAAACCTGAATTCAGTGACGGAGGTCCCGACGATCCGGTGCATTGGCTGCGCCAGTTCACTCTGCAGGTGCTCGATCTCATGAGTGCTCTGGGTCTTGAATCCGCATCTTTTGAGGGAGAATCGCTTGGCGGATGGGTTGCCCTTGATTTGGCCATCAATTTCCCCGAGAGGGTCGATGCTGTGGTACTCAACACGGCCTGGGGTATAGGGTTGGATCCGGCGCACGCTAAAGAGGGTGTGACCGATCTTGAGGCCTTACGAGAGACGTCGGTGGCTGCGTTGAATAACCCGACTTTAGAGACTCTGCGCGCTCGCCTCGAATGGCTTATGCCCCTGGGAGGGGTGACGGATGAACTCGTTGCGCTGAGGCAGGCGCTTTGGTCAGACCCGGAAACCCGGGATGCCCTGCTCGAATATTACGAGCGCCTGTTTGCACGAGGCATTCATGAATTTTACTTCGGGGAGCCTGCCATTCAGCGCATCAAATGCCCCGTTCTGGTGCTATGGACAGACAAGAACCCGATTCATGGCGTTGATGCCGCGGAGCGTCTGCACCAGTTAATCGAGGGCAGCACGCTGCACGTCATGGAAGGCTGCGCACATTGGCCGCAATGGGAGAGACCCGCAGAGCACGATGCGGTGATCAGTCAATTTCTCCGAAGCGCTATCCCGTAATGTTTTTCAACACGAGCAAACGACAAAGGATTCTGACATGTCTGACAATCAACCCGTAAGACGCAGAGCGAAGTCTGGTACGGCGAACACTGACGCGGTGCAAAAGGAGTATCAACCGTACGTCGATGCGGACTGGGGCTTTGTTAACCATTGGTACCCAGCGCTGTTTTCAAACGAGCTTGCTGAGGGGGAAGTCGAGGGGATCCAGATTGCCGGAATTCAGATTGTTCTGAGGCGCGCGAACGGCAAGGTCTATGCGCTGAAGGATCAGTGTATCCATCGGGGAGTGAGGCTGTCTGCGAAGCCAATGTGCTTCAACAAGGAAACGATTTCCTGCTGGTACCACGGATTCACCTTCAACCTAGAGTCAGGGAATCTCGACACTATCGTGGGTAATCCGGATGACCCACTGATCGGTAACACGGGTCTGACCACCTACCCTGTGGAGGAGGTGGCTGGTCTTATTTTTGTTTTTGTCAGGGCTGATGACTATCCAGACGAAGATGTCCCTCCGCTAGCCCAAGATTTGCCCTTGCGTTTCCCTGAAAATAGCGAACGATTCCCTCATCCTCTTTGGCCTGCCGCTCCATCGTTGTTGGACGACGACGTTGCCGCGCTCGGTATCCACCGAACCGGTGAGGCAAATTGGCGCATAGCCTGCGAGAACGGCTTCGACAACGCGCACATTCTGGTTCACAAGGACAACACGATCGTACAAGCCAACAATTGGGTTTTACCGCTTGGCATAAGGCCCGCCAGTGAGGACTGCATTACGGTATTTGATGATGCTGAGGGGCCCAAAGGCATGATGCAGTGGCTGTTCACTGATCGCTGGGAGCCAATTCTCGAGAATAAGGCGCTCAACGTTAAAGTCGAAGGACTAAACAGTCGGCTGTATCGCACCTCCGTGATTTTACCGGGCGTTCTGCTCGTCGAAAATTGGCCGGAAGAGGGGGTGGCGCAATATGAATGGTACGTGCCGATAACCGACGATACCTACGAGTACTGGGAGGTGCTGGTGAAACACTGTCCCAGTGATGAAGATAAAGAGCAGTTTTCCTATCGATTCGATACCGTATACCAGCCCCTCGCTTTGCGCGGATTTAACGATTGCGATTTGCACGCTAGGGAAGCGATGCAAGATTTCTATGCGGACGGAACAGGTTGGCAACGTGAGCAGCTCGTGGAAACCGATATCTCTGCAATCATGTGGAGGAAGTTGGCGTCGAGGCATAACCGGGGTATCGCGGCTCCGCCGCCCGGCGCACAGGGACGGGACAAGGCTTCCAGTATCCGACTGAGGAATGTGTCGGAGGGGAAATCCCCTGGCTATTTTGTTGAGAAGATTGATGACCTCAACAACTTCAATCGCACCTCTGTAAGACAAAGGAACAAGTGAGTGCCGTTGGTAACGTGTCATTTTAGTAATGGCACCGTCTATGAGGTCAATGCTGACAGCGGTCGGCCGTTTCTTGAGCTGGCGCTGGAGCAGGGCGTGCCCATCCGGAATCAATGTCGGAGCGGAACCTGCTTGAGCTGTTTGTGCCGTAGCGATACAGCGGGCCACGCGCTCGCCCCCCAGGCCGGTCGCGCCACTAGTTTGATGCCAATGGAGCGCGCAGAAGGAAAGATGCTCTGCTGTGCATCCGAAGCGGTATCCGATGGTGCACTCTATTTTGATTACTCAAGTGAAGAGGCGGGGCCGACAGAGGTCCAAGCCTTTGTTGACAGTATTGAGTGGATTGCGAGCGATGCCGTGAAGTTAACGGTTGAGTGGGCTGAAGGTGACTGGTTGGATTTTAGAGCGGGGCAGGACGTCGACATTAGGGGGCCCGGGGGGGGCGCGTCTCGCAGTTACTCGATGTGCTCAGCGCCAAGTGAGTTGCCGAAACTAGAATTTATGATCAGAGTTCTGAAATCAGGCCTCATGTCAGATTATGTTAGAGGGGCTGCAAAATTAGACGACGTTGTTCGACTGCGTGGACCATATGGGGACTTTGCTTGGTCTGGCTCGCGACGTCACCCGCACTTATTTATCGCAGGTGGCACTGGCCTATCGCCGATCTGCAGTATTTTGCAGGAGATTCGTGAAACTAGCGGCCATAAGCCGCCGCTGAAGTTGAGTCTGGGTTGTGCGTCGCCTGAAGCGTTATTGGACCCTTCTTTTCTGCGGCGACTAGAGTCATGGATGCCAACGTTAGAGGTCAATTTGTGCGTGGAATCAGGTGCGCAGAACGGCCACGTGAACGGCAACGCGCTCGCATCGATTGATTTCGACGCGTTGGCGCCCGACACACAGGCATACATATGCGGGCCTGAGGGGTTGATCAACGCCGCTATCGACCTACTGCTGGCGGCAGGACTTACCCCAGAAAATATTCACTACGAGAGATTTGTTGCCTCAGGGATAGCCTAAGGCCAAACAATTGAGAATTGGGAGTAACAGTATGGCGATCTCCGGACTTGGCTACTTCGCGATCGAGACAAGCGAGACAGATAAATGGCACGAGTTGTTAACTGCAGTGCTCGGTATGGGCTCCGAGCAGGCTGCTGGCGTTACCTTCTACCGACTAGACGAGTGGCATCATCGCATTGCTGTGTATGAGGCTGGCTCCGAGGCCGTGAAGGCGGTGGGTTGGCAGCTTGAGGACGAATTGGCACTAAATGAGATGGTTGCCTCACTGCAGGATGCTGGGGTCGCGCTGGCGCCGTTATCTCCCTCTTTATGCGACGAGCGTAGGGTGACGGCAGGCTATCGATTTGAGGACCCAGTTAGCGCGATGCCTACTGAGATTTTTTATGGCCCGGTGTGTGAGCAGTTGCCATTTACTCCCAGCGGCGGCATCTCCGGCTACTGGACTGGTGAGGACGGCTTGGGCCATGTCGTTTATTTTGTCGCGGATTACGAGCAGGCGAAGCGTTTTTACACCGAGACTATGGGTTTCAAGGTAAGTGATCGAATCGTATGGGACGAGGGCGAGAAAGACGCTACGTTTTTCCATTGCAACCCTAGACATCACTCGCTGGCGGTGATGCCGCCTTTTGGAGATATTCCGCCTGGGACTTTCAACCACTTGATGTTGCAGGGACTGTCTATAAATGACGTGGGTATCGCTTACGACCGAGTGCGAGACCTGAATATCCCCCTGATGATGGAGCTTGGAAAGCACACTAACGATCACACCGAATCGTTTTATCTCGTGACGCCCTCTGGATTCGGATTGGAATTTGGTTGTAACAGCACGCGGGTAGGAGACCATTGGCAGGTGAAAACCTATGACGCGCCAATGATTTGGGGCCATCGAAGCCCGTGAGCATTGAGTCCATCAAATGAGTGCCGCCGTTCAGTGTGTCGTTGACGACCCTTTCAGCGCCTGGGTTTGCGGAAGTCGGCCTTTGATGCAGGCCCGGCCCGACACCCTCGCGGGATTACCGATCGGCGTAAAGGACGTCGTCGCAACCGACGCTTTTCCAACACAGTGCGGCACTCGATTGTCACAGTCGGTAATCAGTCAGCTGCTCGGTACAGCAGAGGCCGACTGTATCGCGATGCTTACGCAAGCCGGTGCCATTATCGCCGGTAAGACGGTCACCGCTGAATTAGCGACTTATCAACCCGGTGCCACCGTCAATCCGCTGTCAGTTGATCGAACACCGGGTGGATCAAGCAGCGGTTCTGCGGCAGCAGTTGCTGCGGGTGATGTCAGGCTGGCATTAGCGACACAAACAGCGGGGTCTACGATCCGGCCTGCAAGCTACTGTGGGGTATTAGGGTTCAAGCCTACCTATGATCGCTATGCCCTGCGGGGTGTGCTTCCGACCTCGCCAACGCTAGATACGCTGGGCTTGATTGCCGATGACCTCGGCCTGATACAGGCCGCAGATAGTGTGCTGGCCTCGTCGGATGAAGCAATTGATGGTGGCGGCGTAAAGTTGCCTAGGCGATTGGTTCTATACAGAACATCGAATTGGATGATCTTGCCAGAGGAGCATCGACGGCAAATAGAAGCCCTAGCGAGACGACTAGCGGCTGGGTTTGCGGAATACCGTGAGCAAGAGGTCATCCCTGATTTGGAGGCCCTGCTGGATCATCAGCGGACAGTTCACGCCGGTGAGCTGGCGAGCACCCTGGGTTGGTTAGTCTCGCAGCACGGCGAACAGTTGAGCGACGCATTCAAAGGTTTTGTCATAGAGGGGCGCGGCTACGCTGCCTCATTGTTAGGACACGCACACCGGGCCATCCAAGCCGCGCGCGCCAGTGCACATGATTTTATGCAGGCGGATGAAGTATGGCTCACCCCATCGGTGGTATCCGTAGCGCCAAAGATCGAAGCGGGCACAGGCGACCCATTGTTTTGCCGACAATGGACCGCACTGGGTGCGCCGTGCTTGACCTTGCCGCTCCTTCGCGAGGGGGCCACCGGTCTGCCATATGGACCCCAGTTCGTTATGTTGCCTGGGGCTGATAAGCAGCTTCTCAACGTAGGTCGCATCGTGACGGAGCTGATGGATGAAGGAGAGAAAGGATGACAATGAGCACGTCATTTTCGCAGGAGCAGCAGCAATATTTTGAGGCAGCGAGAGCGCTTCTAGATAAAGAAAAACTCAAGTCGTTACTGTTTAGATTGACAGACATTCACAGCCCAACGGGTTCAACTCAAGCGGCTTGCAACATGCTGGTAGCTCACGTTCGGGACACGCTAGCGGTAGACGCAAAGCTGCTCTCGATGGCGGGTGAGTCGGCTGCCGGTTATGCCAGACTTAAAGGTGCGGGCGGCGGCGCGAATTTGCTGTTATACGCGCCTATCGATACTCACCTGGAGGGCAACGACAGCGACCTGCCTTGGGTGGGTCAACATATCACCTCGGACCTCATCCGCAGGCAAAGATGATCGACGACTGGGTGTTCGGCTTGGGCTCCTCTAACCCGAAAGCCATGGTAGCGACTCTGGCAGAGGTGTTTCGATGCGTTCGTGAGGCGAACATACCGCTCCTTGGTGACTTGTCGCTCGGTTTTGCCGATGGCGGCATGCCCGTCACGATTCCCGAGCGAGGCAATGCGGGCATGTCGCACGGTATTCTGCATTTGCTCAATCGCGGTGGGTCTCCCGATTTCGCCATCATCATGAAGCCGTGGAATTGGGTCTATCACGAAGAGCCGGGCATGGCATGGTTCAAACTCACCGTGTGGGGTTCGCTCGGTTACGCGGGCGTGCCGAGAGGAACGCCCGGCTTTACCAGTTCAATCGTCCCCGCTGCTCGTGTCATTTTGGCGTTGGAGGACTGGCTGCCGACCTATACCGAAAGAAATACATCGGGCGTCGTAAGGCCGGATGGCTGGATCTCGGCCTTGCGGTCCGGCTGGCCAGAGCGACCTGCATTCCCCTCTGCGGCTACCGAAATTTATTTTGACGTCCGGGTGAATCCCCGAACGTCACCGGCTGAAGTCAATGCGCAAGTCGACGAATTTCTTCGAGGCTTAGTTGCGGAAGATCCTGAATTGAAAATGGATTGGGAAATGTATGGCTCCACCCCGGGAGGTGCCACACCAGAGGACAGCTGGATCGTACAGTCTGCGCGCCGCGCTTGGGAGCACATTGAGCTGAAACCTTACCCCGAAGAGCCTGATTTGTTGGGGGGCAAACCGATGGCTCGCTGCTCAGGGCCCTCGGCGTTCCCACGGTCAGGATGGGCTGGCCTTGGCCTGCCGAAGGAGCGCCAGAAAACGTTGCAGAGGGTTTGGGGGGTATGGGTGCCACCTACATCCCTGACCTGCTTCCTTGCGCAGAAAAAATCTTGCGGACGGTTATCGACACGTGCACTCGTCCCCGCACAGACGTGTTGCCTTGAATAATTTTAGGTTTAAAGTATTGTTTGATTTATCAAAACGGCGATCTTGCCCACCCACAGCATGAGGTCTCATAAATGGACATGAAGCGAAGTTTCAATACAGAAAAGTCGTCCCTGACGATGACACGTACCCAACGCGTGCCGCTGCTGCTATCCGTGGCTGCCGCCGTTTCAGTGATGAGCGGCTCCGTGATGGCGCAGAGCCTGCTGGAGGAGGTCGTGGTGACTGCTCAGAAGCGTGATCAGGGATTACAAGATGTCGGCATCGCGGTCAGTGCTTTCACTGGGGATCAGCTCAGAGCGTTTGACGCGACAGACAGTTTTGATATCGCAGCTTATACCCCCGGTGTGCACATCTCGGGAAATTTGGCGGGCCAAAATACTCAGTTCACCATCAGAGGCGTCACACAAAACGACTTCAATGACATCATCGAATCACCAAACGCTGTCTATCTTGATGAAGGCTATGTGGCGATTGCGCAGGCGCAAACCTTTGCGCTGTTGGATCTGGATCGAGTAGAAATATTGAAAGGCCCTCAGGGCACCTTATTTGGCCGGAATGCGACCGGTGGTGTCGTGTCGTTTTTCTCTAAAAAGCCTAACTTCGAAGAGTTTGAGGGCTTTGTGCAAGCCGATTTTGGTCAGTTTGATGTGCCAAACAATGCAAACAGAATGGCAGTCGAAGCGGCGATCGGCGGGCCCATCTCTGATTCCGTCGCCTTTCGTGCGGCTATCCGATATTCAGAACAGGATCCTTATCTAGAAAACCTCTACCCTCAAGGACAGCCTCAATTTAACGTGTTTGGCGCGCCGCCGTTCGCGATTGGAAATCCGGGGGAAGGCGCGGGGCGGATCTTGGTGACGACGACACGATTGTTGGTCGATTTACCTTGGGACTCCGCCCAACGGACCGTCTGGAGATTACTCTGTCAGCTAATTATGCGGACTCTGAGTTAAGCACTGGCCCTTATCAATCCAAGCCAACCATTGCGCTTGTCGAAGACATCAACGGCCGCTCTGAGGTATACAACGTCATCGATACGCCCGCGAATGAGACGAGATTGTCCATCCTCACCAACAACGGCAACGACACGGGGCTCGACGGGGGCGGTGACGGTCTTGTGGACTCGCCTTTTGGGCCGGGCAACTGTGCGGCGATCGGGCTTTGCGAGCGAATGGCTCCGGGAGCAGACTTCTTCGGCTATCGAGATCCGGACGGAGATGACTTCACCTTCTCCAGTGATTTTGCCTTCGACGATCAGGGCTCCACAGAGACTAGTGGCTTCAACGCTAAGATCGAATACGAGCTCAGTAATGGATCGTCGTTCGTATCGGTCACAGACCACAAATCCTATGAGAAGAAGCTTTTTATCGACGTGGATGCAGCCCCAGTTAATCAGCTGGCTAACTACGGGTCGGTGGACGCGACCAGCTTTACCCAAGAATTCCGGCTTTCCGGTGGTTCGGAGCGGTCTGATTGGGTTATCGGTGCCTACTACCTCAACATCGATACGGACTCCTCAAACGCGTTGAAAGCCCCACCGAACAGTATTTTTGGTGTCATCGCGTTGCCCGCCGACGTGGTCACGATAGCGTCACTTGAGACAGACTCTTACAGTCTGTTCGGACAGTATGAATACCAGCTGAGCGACTCGCTTCGAATTATTGGTGGCCTGCGCATTATGCGTGAAGAGAAGGACTTTGTTGGTAACTGGGGTCTGACACCATCAATGGGTAACGATCAGGTGTCGTATGACACCAGCATGTACATACCTAACGCGGCAGGTGCGGGGGACCCTCTCAGTTATCAAGACGACCTGTCCGAGAGTTTCTGGACCGGGAAAGTCCAACTGGACTACACCCCGAGCGATGATTTGCTCATCTACGCTGGCATCAATCGAGGTGTTAAGGCAGGTAGCTTTAATGCCGCGTTGTTGGGTGCCTACCTCGGCGGCGGCGGTAACGAAGGGGTGCCATACGATGAAGAGGTGCTCACTTCTTTTGAAGCGGGTTTCAAGGCCACTCTCGCCGGGGGAGCTGCGCGGCTGAACGGATCGGCTTATTACTATGACTATGCTGACTACCAGGCATTCCTCTTTGTTGGCGTTGGCGGCAACTCGGTCAACCTCGATGCTGAAACTTATGGCGCTGAGCTGGAACTGCAGGCGAGTCCGACTGACAGGCTAGACCTCATTTTGTCGGCTTCGTACGTGGATGCGCAGATTGACGATTTGCCCTTGCGCAACGGGTCACCACTACCCACAAGAAATGTGACACCTACCTATACTCCTGAGTTTCAGGCTTTTGCCATGGCGCGCTATACATTCCCTCTCGCCGGCGGCTCAAGCATAGCGGTACAGGGCGACATCAGTTACTCGGACGAGTTTTATTACAACCTCCGAAACTTCGATGCTGACGATAGCTGACACCAGTCGCGGCAGGACCTCTTGGCGGAAGTAGGGGAACTCTTTGGCATAGTCGACAAATGAGAGCGTTGTGCCGGCGACACCGGCCTCGCTGAGCAGCGCCAACTGATCCGCAATGTGATCAGGCGTTCCTACTAACGGAAAGCCACCATGTCCCGCGGCAAAGCGATCGCGGAACATACCCAACGCCTCTTTTGTGAATGACTGTGCGTGCATACCCTGCAGCGTCATCAAATTGTCCACCGCATCCCAGTCCGCGTTCTCGTTGGCGTACCAGTGCAAGTAATCCTCGGCCTCTTGCTGCGTGGGTCGGCACACCACCGTGCAGAATGTCAGCACATTGACGTCTCGCCCTACTGAGGCTGATTGTTGCGAGATTTCGTCAACTGTGGCTTTCGCTTGGTCAAAATCGAATACCGGCGTGAAGAGAAAGTCTGCGTTGCGCATGGCGAACGCGCGGCCCTCTTCAGAAGCGGCAGCGTTAATCACCGGGATGCGGGACTGGACTGGGTGCGGCCGACCGTAAACGCCTTTGCCTCTGAAAAAAGTGCCTTCCCAGTCGAAAGCGTGATCTTCCTTCCAAAGGCGCGAGACGTAGTCGAACCATTCCTGCGCCATGGCATAGCGATCGCTGTGCTCCGATGGTAAATCCACTCCGAAGGCGTCGTACTCCGGCTTGTTCCATCCCGCGACAACATTTAATCCGATCCTGCCGTTTGAGAGCTGGTCGAGGGTGGCGAGTTGCTTGGCAACGACAATGGGGTGGTTAAACGCCGTGTGGACCGTCGCGAACACTTGGATGTTCTGGGAATGGGCGGCTAATCCGGCTGCCCAGGTAACGGTTTCCAGTACGTCGCCATGAAAATCGGTGTCGCCGCCGTAACCGATCCAGCGTGCGATGGGGAGCATGAACTCGATGCCGGCTTCGTCACATTGCTTGACCAGATCCAGGTTGTTTTCCCAGCTGTTATCCCAGCGTTCAGCCACTTTCGTTACTGCCATGCCGCTCGAGCAGTTCGCCGAAAACGTGCCGAGCTTGAGTCGGTTTTGGTTGAACATGGGTGCGGAAGAATGCGGCATGAGCTTCCCCTGTGTCGCCATTATGGCCACGACATGGCTAATATTTTAGGCTTAAAATATTTGTATCAAGAAGCAGCGATCGACGCAAGCAATGGTTCACGTCATAGCCTAGGTAGCTTGGTGGCGGTCGCATGTTGCGGGCGTATTGGCATACGCATGACTGCGGAGGGTAGCGGCGGTATGAAGTATCTGGAGGACTTTCATCCGGGTCAGTGCATCGCTTTCGGGAGCCACGTCGTGGCCAAGGACGCGATCGTTGGGTTCGCCGAAACCTTCGATCCGCAGGTTTTTCATACCGACGACGCGCATCGGGTGACGCAAGAGCTCGGTGGTCTGATGGCGAGTGGTTGGCATACAGCCGCTATTTTTATGCGGTTGGCCGTCGAGGCGTATCTTGAGCAATCTGCTGTGCTGACATCGCCGGGCGTTGACGAGCTGAGGTGGCTCGCTCCCGTCAGGCCCGGGGATACCATTTCAGGAGAGGCCGTTGTTGAGGAGGCGCGTCAGTCTGCGTCCCGGCCAGATCGGGGGATTTTGACGACCCATGTTCGGTTATGGAATCAAGACGGGGTTGATGTGTTAACCATGAAGACGCATGCGTTTGTGCGCGTCAGGCCTGATTGATGGGGCGGGGGGCACGCCGGCGTTGTTCCGGCGCGGTGTTGCGAGAGAGCGCTATTTGACCGCCGTGACTTCGATTTCCACCAGTGCCTCAGACTCAATGAGCGCTGACACCTCCACGACTGACATGGCTGGGAAATGCTTCCCTATGACGTCACGGTAGGTGCGACCCACGGCCGCCAGATCCTCGAGATACTGTTTGCGATCCGTGACGTACCAAGTCATCCGCGTGATGTGTTCAGGCCCCGCGCCGGCGCTGGCCAACACCGCCACCACGTTCTCTAGCGCTTGCCTGACCTGGCCTACGAAGTCGTGGTGTTCGAATCGCTCGTCACTGGTCCAGCCTATTTGACCGCCACAGAAGATGATCGAGTCTCCTTGAGCGACGACACCGTTGGCGTAGCCCTTGGGTCGCGGCCAGCCATCGGGCAACAAAGTCTTGTGCATCCCCGGTTCCCGGTTTGTAATAGAGGAAGTCGGATTATATTTTATACTTAAAATGTTAACCACATGCCGCTAGCCCAGCGCCGCCTTATGCGACCCAGATGACCGGATAGTGCGTGTGAATGACCCATTGAGAGGAGACAACGGATGGCAAATACAGTCTTGGCAGATCTAGCGGTGGCGCTTGCCTCGGGGGCAATCAAAGTGGTGGATCTCAGCGTGACGCTCTCTGCGGATACGCCGATTCTTGAGCTGCCGGAAGAATTTGGATGGGGTAAATCGTGGCCGTTCTCCAAGGAAGAGATCTCACGCTACGACGACCGCGGGCCTGCTTGGTACTGGAACAACATTAAATGCGGCGAACATACAGGTACACACTTTGATGCCCCGATTCATTGGGTCACTGGCCAAGATCTGCCCGACAACGCCACTGATACGTTACCCCCCGAACGCTTTGTCGGTCCTGCTGTGGTGATTGATGCGGTGGCCGAGGCAGCGGCTGACCCGGATTTCCTCATGTCCGTCGATTTTGTCAAATCCTGGGAAGCGCAGCATGGTCAAATTCCCGATGGCGCCTGGGTGCTGTATCGCACCGATTGGTCCAAGAAGGAATCCAAAGAGGCGTATCTCAACAAAGATGAAACGGGTGGGCATACCCCCGGCTGGGACCCGGCCACCGTCTCGTTTTTGGCGAATGAACGCAACATTATCGGAGTCGGCGTCGAGACGGTGGGCACCGATGCGGGACAGGCGGCAGGGCAGGACCCCATGTTCCCTTGCCATAACTTGATGCATGGCGCGAACAAGTGCGGCTTGGCCAGTTTGCGAAATCTCGATCAGCTGCCGACGACCGGTGCGATCCTGGTTGCGGCGCCACTCAAAATTGAGCAGGGCTCCGGAAGCCCTTGCCGGGTCATCGCATTGGTGCCGCAAGGCTGATACGAGACGCTCATTGTGGCCGAACGCTCATTTGCCGAAGAAGTTAAGAAGCTCCGCGCTGGAGACGGCGACGTCTTTAAGGGCGAGGGCATCCTCGCGATCACCAAGGCGCTTCTTCAGTCGGGTGTCTCTTACGTCGGGGGATACCAGGGATCGCCGATTTCGCATTTGATGGACGTGCTGAACGATGCGCAGGACATCCTTGGTGAGTTGGGCGTTCACTTCGAGGCGAATGGTTCCGAGGCGACTGCCGCGGCAATGCTCTCTGCGTCGATTAACTATCCACTCCGCGGCGCCGTGACCTGGAAGTCTACAGTGGGCACTAATGTGGCGTCTGATGCGCTGTCCAACCTCGCATCTTCCGGTGTCACGGGCGGTGCCATGGTGATCGTAGGGGAAGACTACGGTGAGGGTTCGAGCATCATGCAGGAGCGCAGTTACGCGTTTGCGATGAAAGCACAGATGTGGCTCCTCGATCCGCGCCCCAATCTGCCCAGCATCGTCGACATGGTGGAGAAGGGCTTCGAGTTGTCAGAGGCCTCTAACACACCGATTTTTTACATGATGCGAATCCGTGGCTGCCACGTTACCGGCGAGTTCGTCGCACGGGACAACGTAGCACCCGCTTACCACAACCACGCGCCCGTGACGCCCAATCGTGAGCCGGAAAAAATCATCTTGCCGCCCTTCGTGTATGAGCAGGAGAGGGAGAAGATTGCCGAGCGATTACCCGCGGCGATCCGCTTTGTGGAGGAGCATGCGCTGAATGAGGTTTTCCCGGGTCGTTACGACTCGGTGGGCATCATCACCTGCGGCGGCTCTTACAACACGGTCATTCGCGCTTTGCAGCGGCAGGGTCTGGCGGATGTGTATGGTGACACAGATATCCCTATCTATTGTCTCAACGTTGCCTATCCATTGATCCCCAATGAATTGGTGCAATTCTGTGCCGGTAAAGAGCAGGTGTTGGTACTGGAGGAGGGGCAGCCCGAGTACATCGAGCAAGGTATCCAGACAGTGCTCCGAAGGCAGGACGTTCAAACCCGTGTCTACGGCAAGGACATCATGCCAATGGCGGGAGAGTACACCGGGCAAGTCATGCTCGAGGGGATCACGCGATTCCTCGGAGCGGCCTCCCGCACAGCGATACCGATGAAGCTGCCGCTCGAGGCTGTTCTCGCGACCGAGACACCGGTTTCCGACGAGGACATCGCCCGGTTGATGACAGAGCTGCCCCCGCGGCCCGCCGGCTTGTGTACGGGATGTCCCGAGCGACCCTTGTTCTCGGCGATCAAACAATTGCAGGAAGAGATGGGGCCGTTCCATATCTCTTCAGACATTGGCTGCCATTCTTTTGCCACTGCGGCGCCCTTTAATTTGGGGAATACCATCATGGGCTATGGTCTCTCGCTGGCCAGCTCATCGGGGATGCGGCACGCACTGCCGCACAAGGCGATCAGTATCATGGGTGATGGCGGGTTTTGGCATAACGGTCTGACCAGCGGCGTGACCAGTGCGGTCTTCAATGAGCACGATGGCTTGCTGATCGTGATCGACAATGGTTACTCGGCAGCAACCGGAGGGCAGGATATACCTTCGCTGGTCGAGCCCAATTTGATTGCCACCACACTCGATACCGACCAGCCCAAGCGCGATAGTTGGCAGACGATCGAAGACGCCTGCCGTGGTGCGGGTGTGAAATGGATTCGCACTGTGAGCACCTACAACATCGCCGCCATGAAGGAGACGCTGCGCACGGCGTTGACGAGCGATGCGCCCGGGTTGAAGGTCGTGGTCGCCGAAGGGGAGTGCATGCTGAATCGTCAGCGTCGCGTGAAACCAATGATCAAGCAGGCGGTCGCTGAGGGGCGGCGGGTGAAGCGCGCGCGCTTTTATATCGACCCCGAAACCTGTACGGGCGACCACGGGTGCATTCGTCTCTCCGGGTGCCCATCGCTCACGATTCGTGACAATCCCGATCCGCTTCGCTCGGATCCTGTCTCGTATGTTGACAACAGCTGTGTCGGTTGCGGCGTATGCGGTACTAACGCGCACTCTGCGGTGTTGTGTCCTTCGTTTTCGCGGATTGATTTGATTGATAACCCCAGTCCATGGGATCGACTGATGAACGCTGCGCGTGTGCGGGTCAGGGAATGGTTGCGCGCACGCGACCAGAAGCACAGATTGCAGCGACAATTCTGATGTCCCGGGACGACCAGACCATCAACATGGTAATTGCCGCGCTGGGTGGCGAAGGCGGCGGCGTGCTCACCAATTGGCTGATTGCGGTGGCTGAACGGAGCGGTTGGTGGTGCCAGAGCACGTCACTTGCCGGTGTGGCCCAGAGAACGGGCGCAACGATTTACTACCTCGAATTTATGCCCCGAGAAGGTGATCAGCGCGCGCCGGTGATGTCATTGTTTCCGGCACAGGGTGACATCGATATTGCCGTGGCTTCGGAAATCGCCGAGGCGGGGCGGATGATTAGTCGGGGCTTCATCTCTCCTGACAAGAGCACGCTGATTACCTCTGACCACCGGGTCTTTGGTATCACAGAAAAAAGCGCCACGGGCGATGGCACGGTCGATCGTGACCTGATTCTGGAGATGGGTGGGCGTTATGCAAAGGCGTTTATTCATTTCGACATGTCCGAGATCGTTCAACGCCATGGCACCGTCATCTCTGCCGCACAACTGGGTGCCATCGCGGGCAGTGGCGCGCTGCCCTTTGCGCCCGACTGTTTCAGAGGTCTGATTTCCGAGGGTGCCGCCGCCCGGGCGAATCTTGCTGCCTTCGATGAGAGTTTTCAGCGCGCTCAATCGGGCGGTGTGAGCGAGTACGAGCCCGCGGCGCAGGCATCGTTTGTGTTGCCGGCCGCGACGACCCCTGTGGGTGAGCGTTGGTTGCCGCGCCTTGCTGAGTTGCCTCACCCGCTTCAAGAAATGGCCTATCACAGCGTCAACCGGCTGATAGATTATCAGGATGAGGCCTACGCAGAGCAGTGGCTGGCCTGTCTGGCATCGCTGATTGATCGCGACCAGGACCGAACCGACTACGCTCTATCATACGAGGCAGGCCGGCACCTCGCGCTTTGGATGGCGTATGAAGACATCCCCCGCGTTGCCCAGCTGAAAGTTAGGCCTACGAGAGAAGATCAGATTCGTTCCGAGGTCAAAGCAGACGCCGCCCAGCCAATGACTGTCGCCGAATTTTTTCACCCGCGGGTGGAGGAGATCGCTGCCTTGCTGCCACGACGATTGGGTTCGGCATTGTTGAGATCAAATGCGGCGCGCCGCGCGCTGGGTCGGGTGTTGGGCCCGAGAACGCTCAGAACAGACCGTATCGGCATGCAACTGGTGTTTCGCGGTTTGTCGGGCCTAAGACGTTTCCGCCGATCGACGCTCGGCTATGCCCACGAGTACCAGATGATCGAAAGATGGTTCGAGGGAGTGCTGACTGCTGAAGAGCACGCGCAAGCCATGGCGATTGCCGCACTGGGCGGGATGGTCAAGGGCTACGGTGATACGCGTTACCGAACCACCTCACGGCTGATGGCTATTCTCGACTATCTCGATACGACCCCTGACGTTAATGCCGAGAAAATCGCCGAACTGCACAGCGCGGCCATGACGCCAGAAGCGCCCTTTGGGTCGGCCGAGGACGTCGTCGCAGCGGCGCCTGCCGTTTGAGTTCAAACGACCCAGGCAATGCCGGGGCCTTCCTGCCCGGTGTAGCGATCAGCGTCACGCTTGCTCTCGTGGCTGCAGTCATCGCCCATCGGTACGGTGCCCCCGCCATGCTAATGGGGTTGTTGTTGGGCCTTTCGTGTCATTTTCTCAGTGAGTCAGACCGATTTACCCGCGGGCTGGTATGGGCGTCAGGGCCGTGCCTCAGGTTTGGTGTGGCGTTGCTCGGACTCAGGCTAAGTGTGGGTGATGTCGCGACGCTGGGTTGGAACGCCATCCTCGTCGTCTGCGCCGCCGTGGTTATGACCTTGATATTTGGGGTCATGTGGGCCCGCCTTCTCGGTTGTGATCGACACCTTGGACTGCTGACGGGGGGTGCTGTGGGTATTTGCGGGGCGTCGGCGGCGATGGCCATCAGTGCAGTGTTACCGGAATCAGAGGCGAGGCAAAGACAGACGCTCTTTACGGTTATCGGCGTGACAACTTTTAGTACCGCCGCCATGGTTTTCTATCCCATCGTCGGCGATTTATTTCACTTCAGTCCGGCTGATATGGGGCTATTCATCGGGGCGACGATTCATGATGTTGCTCAGGTCGTGGGGGCCGGTTACAGCGTCTCGCCAGAAACAGGTGATTTGGCCACCTTTGTAAAGCTGGTTCGTGTGGCCATGCTCGTGCCTATTGTGATGGCCATCGCTGTGTATTGCAGGCTTGACCGTCGGAGAGAGGATGACGGCGCGCCCGCTCGACCCACTTTCCCTATTTTATTGGTCGGTTTCGTGGGTCTGTTTGTATTGAACAATATGGTGGAGATTCCTCCGATCATGACAGATGGATTGTCCCAGCTCGCGACAGGCTTGCTACTGTTGGCGGTCACCGCCCTAGGTGTGCGGACGTCGCTACGGGAGGTGGCTTCAATTGGCTGGAGGCCCATCTGTTTGCTGGCAGGAGAAACCGTGTTTCCTGGCAGCAATGATTCTCGGATTTCTTTTGCTGAGTGGCGTGTAGTTAAGCAGGGCGACGTTCGGCGAGAATATCGATCTCGAACTGCATCACCTTGTTGCCGTACTGGTTAAACGCCTCATTGCGAGATCGGATGAGGCCCCATTTTTCCCGAATCACGCGATCCGGCTTTTCGATAATTTCATAGGTGTAGGTGAGGGTGTGCCCGGGGCGGACGGGTTCCAGCCATTGCAGACCGGTGATCGCGACCCCGGCGCCATTGCGACGGCCATCATTAACGCCCTGTGCATACACCTCCATGTAATCGACCATTTTGCGCATCCAAGTGGCGGTGACGAGCCATGGGCTGGCGATCAAGCCTTGCCTGTGGTTATGCCGGGCTGCCTCCGGATTTGTCGACTGAGGCCGCGGATCAAATGTTTCCGCAAACTCAACGATCTCCAGTTCACTGAAGGTGTGCGAGCCAAAAACATGAAACTCGCCTACGGGCAGATCTTCAAACCATCGGTCGCGCAGATAGAGCGTGGTCATGCTGTCTCGCCCGTGGCCGAGTCCTGCGCGATGGCAGCTGTCGCGCTCATCGTTGCCACCACGTCGCCATCGCCATTGCAGACGTCGACATCGAGCGCCTGGGCATACGTCTCTGCGATAGGGCTTTTATCCTGCGTATCGGTCAGCGTGATGCGCACACTGATCTGCTCGTCGACAAAGGTCGGTCGGGTCCACTTCAGGTGGCCCACTGACAGCAGTTCAACAAAGGGCAGGCCGTTTTTGATCAGCGTTTCGCTGACCAAGCGCGTGGCCAGCGCGGCGATATGCCAGCCACTGGCGCACAACCCACCGAAGATCGACTGCGCAGCCGCTTCTCCATCGAGGTGATAAGGCTGGGGATCAAAGTGGGAGGCAAATGCGACAATACCGCTCTTGTCCAAAGTGAGCGAATCGCTACTGAGCGGCGCCGCATGAGTGTCTGGAGCGACCAAAGTAGACCGCCTGTAATAGTGAGGAGGGCGCTATTCTAACCCGAAGTTTCGAGGTGCGAGGGGGTTGCGCCTCGGGGCGCGCGCCGAGTTTCAGCCGTGATTGGCGATGGTTTGTCTCGCGATGATGGTGGTTTGGACTTCGCTGGCGCCCTCATAAATTCTCAGCGCACGAATATCTCGGTATAACGCCTCGACGATATAGCCTTTGGTGACGCCTTTGCCGCCATGGAGCTGCACGGCGGCATCGATGACCTGTTGTGCCGTCTCCGTAGCATGGTATTTGGCCATCGCCGCCTCGCGGGTGACGCGTTCCGCGGCGCAATCCTTGGTCCAGGCCGCGCGGTAAATCATCAGTGCACTGCTGTCGACGCCAAGCGCCATCTCGCCAATTTTGCTTTGAACCAGCTGTAGCTCTCCTAGTGTGCCCCCGTAGATATTGCGCTCCGCCGTGTAATCCAGCGTTTCGTCCAGCGCACGTCGTGCCATGCCGAGCGCGGCGGCGGCGACGGTGGAGCGAAAGACGTCCAGCGTTGCCATGGCGATTGCGAAGCCTTTGCCCTCGGTGCCCACCAATTGGGCGGCAGGGATGCGGCAATCTGTGAAGGTCAACGTGCCGAGAGGGTGCGGCGCGACCAGATCGATGCGCTCAGTCACCTCAAAACCGGGAGACCCGGCTTCGACAATGAAACAGCTAATGCCTTTTGCGCCACCTGCGTCATCAGTCCTCGCGAAGACAGTGTAAAAGTCGGCAATGCCGGCGTTGGAGATCCAGGTCTTGGTACCGTTTAGCACCCAGTCGTCGCCGTCTTGCCGGGCGCGGCATGTCATGCCGGCGACATCAGATCCGGCGTCAGGCTCCGACAGCGCGAAGGCTGCGATCTTGTCTCCGCTGGCTACGGCGTTCAAATAGTCAGCTTGCTGGGCTTCACTGCCAAAGAGCGAAACCGGCCCGCTACCCAGTCCCTGCATCGCAAAAGCGAAATCAGAGAGCGCGTTATGACGCGCCAGTGTTTCCCGGATCAGACAGAGGCTTCTCACGTCCAGCTTGTCGTGGTGCCCACCTGCGCTGGCGGGCACTGCATAGGTTGTGAAACCCGCGTCGCCAAGGGCCTTGACGATCGCTTTGCAGGTGCCGTCCAGATCATCATGCTCGTTGGCCGTGAGGGCGGGAAGGTGGTCCGCCGCCCATCGATCAAGTCGCGCGGCGAGTTCCCTGTGTTCTTCATTGAAAAAGGGCCAGTCCAAGAAGCTCTGGTCGCTCATCCTGTTATCCCCCAGCGGCAAGTCATACCGTCAATTGCCCTCGAAAACGGGTTGTTGTTTGTCGACAAAGGCATTGTATGCCCGCCGAAAATCCTCAGTTTGCATGCAGATCGCCTGAGCCTGCGCCTCACACTCAATGGCTTGATCGACAGACATGTTCCACTGCTGATGCAACTGCGTCTTGGTGATGCCATTGGCAAAGGTAGGCCCCGCTGTAATCCGCGCGGCAGCCGCCTGCGCATCACCGAGTGGGTCGTTGCTCAGGCCGTTAAAAAAGCCCCAACGCTCGCCTTCTTCTCCGCTCATTGAGCGGCCAAAATAAAGCAGTTCGCTGGCGCGTCCCTGTCCGATAATGCGGGGCAGTATTGAGCATGCCCCCATGTCACAGCCAGCGAGGCCGACCCGGTTAAATAAGAATGCCACTTTGGCGCTCTCGCTGGCGTAGCGGAGGTCACTCGCCATCGCAATGATCGCGCCGGCGCCGGCACAGATACCTTCGACCGCACTGATGATGGGCTGGCGGCAGGCCCGCATCGCCTTGACCAAGTCACCCGTCATGCGGGTAAAGGCCATCAGCTCTTTCATGTTCATCTTTGTCAAAGGACCGATGATCTCGTGGACATCGCCGCCGGAGCAGAAATTGCCACCGGCACCTGTGATGACCACGACATCGATATCCTCTGCGTAAACGAGCCCTCGAAAGAGGTCTCTGAGTTCCGCATAAGATTCAAAGGTCAGTGGGTTTTTGCGGTCCGGGCGATTCAGCGTGATGGTGGCAACCCTGTCGTTGCACTCCCAGAGAAAATGCGTCGCGTTGTAAGCGGCAAGAGAAGTGGTGTCCATGGTGTCTCTCCGTATTAGGCGGTGCCGCCGCCATCGATTGCGATGGCTTGTCCAGTCACGCTGGCGGCCCCTTCGCTGCAGAGCCAGCTCACAGCGCTGGCGACCTCGGTCACTTCCACCAGACGGCCCTGAGGATTGCTCTCGGTGAAGTGCTGCATAGCGTCTGCTTCCGTCCGGCCCGTTTTGCTGACGATGCCCGCGATCGCGTTCCTCACAATATCAGTATCCGCGTAGCCCGGGCAGACGGCGTTAACGGTGATGCCCTGGGTTGCTACCTCCAGAGCGAGGGCCCGGGTCATGCCCAGCACTGCGTGTTTTGACGCGCAATAGCCGCTCACGTATGGGAATCCTCTCAGTGACGCGACGCTGGCGATGTTAACCACTCGCCCCCAGTTGTTTTCCAGCATGCTCTCAAGTGCAAGCTGTGTGCAATGGAAAACACCGTTGACGTTGACGTCCATGGTGCGCTGCCAATCAGCGAAGTCAACGCGGTGAAAGGGGGCTGTCGGTGCCATGCCCGCGCAGTTCACCAGAATCTCGACATCGCCAAATTGAGCTTTTGCGGCTTCGAAAGCCGATTCAATTTCGCCTCTGTCCGTGACATCTCCGGTGACGGCAAAACTTTGTTTGCCCAGTGCTTGCGATAGCGTCTCGAGGGGCTCACTGCGCCGTCCTACTAGCGTAACGGCATGGCCTTCACGATGGAGTTGTCGACTGATGGCTTCACCGATGCCGGTGCCTGCGCCGGTGATGAGAGCATGCCGGCTCATGAGGTGGCCTCTCGTTCGCGTTGAGCCAAAGTGTGCGCCTGACGGTATCCAAGAAAATACTGGTGCTGTTCGGCCGCGCCGGGGCCTTGATAGCCGAGCTCTGCGGCGGCATGCAGCGTCCAGTTCGGGTCTGCGAGGTGGGGCCGGGCCAGGCAGACTAAATCAGCGCGTCCGGCTGCGATGATGCTATTCACATGGTCGGTCTCGTAGATGTTGCCCACGGCGATGGTCGGGATGCGCCCGTCGTTACGGATGATGTCAGACAACGGAGTCTGAAACATGCGTCCCGGTTGGGGTTGAGCCGCGTGACTCGTTTGTCCGGTGGAAACGTTGATGATGTCTGCGCCGGCCTCGATAAACGCTTCGGCAATCGCAGCGGCTTCGCTCTCGGTGACTCCGGAGTCACCCATCCAATCGTGCGCTGAAATGCGCACGGACATGGGCTTTTGTTCAGGCCATGCGGCTCGCATCGCGCGGCAAACTTCTAATGGATAGCGCAGTCGGTTCTCCAACGAGCCGCCATATTCATCATCACGTTGATTCAAAACGGGCGTCACGAAAGAGGAGAGCAGGTAGCCGTGAGCGGCATGCATTTCAATCATGTCGAAACCCGCTGCATCGGCGCGTTTCACCGCATCCACGTGCTGTGCCAGCACAGTGTCCATGTCTTCGCGTGTCATGGCGCGGGGCATGGGGCTGTAGGTGTCAAAGGGAATCGCGCTGGCGGAGAGCAGTGGCCATCGCTCGGCTTCTGGAAGGGGCTCATCGAGGATCTTGGGGTCCCACTTCCATGGCTCAAGGGTTGACCCTTTGGGGCCTGCGTGGCCAATTTGAATCGCCATTTTGGCCTGCGTGTGTTCATGAACAAAATCCGTCACGCGGCGCCAGGCATCGGTATGGGCATCGCTCCAAATCCCGGTGCACCCCGGCGTAATGCGGCCTTCCGCGCTGACGTTGGTCATTTCCGTATAGACCAGTGCCGCACCGCCTTTGGCCAGACCGCCGTAGTGCACTAAATGCCAGTCATCGGGAAGGCCATCTGTCGCGCTGTACATGCACATGGGCGACACGCATACGCGGTTGTTCAGGGTCATGTCGCGCAACGAGAAGGGAAGAAACATCGGTGGCACGGGGTCATTGGCTGCGGGGCCGAGGAAGCGCTGTGCTAGGTGTGTCTCCATGGTGTCCAGCCACGTTTTATCGCGCAGGCGCAGATTCTCATGACTCACGCGCTGGCTGCGGGTGAGCATAGAGTAGTTGAACTGCTTGAGGTCAAATGCTTCGATGTATCGAGGCACATTCTCGAACCAAATCATGGCGTTACGCGCACTATTTTGAAGGCGTAACACGTCGATTTTGCGCTCTTCTTGATACTGCTTCAGCGCCGTAGGAATGGCTTCGCCGCTGTCGAGGTGCCGCGCAAGGGAGATGGCGTCTTCGAGGCCCAATTTTGTCCCGGAGCCAATAGAGAAATGCGCAGTGTGGGCGGCGTCGCCGATTAAGACGATGCGATCGTCTTTGATCCAGTTATCGCAATAGACGGCGGGGAAGTTGATCCACGCCGAGCCTCTGATGTGAGCGGAATTGGTGAGCAGGGAGTGTCCGTCAAGATAGTTTTCAAAAATGCGCCGGCAGGTTTCCGCGCTCTCCTCATGCGACATCGATTCGAATCCCAGCGCGTCGTACACCTCAGGGGTCGTCTCAACAATGAAGGTCGAGGTGTTGTCGTCAAACTGGTAAGCGTGAGCCCAAATCCAGCCATGATCCGTGCGCTCGAAGATGAAGGTAAAGGCGTCACGAAACGTTTGGTTCGTGCCCAGCCATACGAACTTGTTTGGGCGCGTCTCGATCGTGCAGCCAAATTCGTCGAGATAAGTATTTCGGATTCTTGAGTTGAGGCCGTCACTGGCAACAATCACATCGGCGTCAGCAAATCGCGTATCGACGTCATTCAGCTCAATTTCCTGCTCGAAATGCAGACCAACGCCCAGTTCTCGCGCCCGTTCGTGCAGCAATTGCAGAAAGCGCTTGCGGCCTAATCCGATGAAGCCATGGCCTCCCGACCGCTCAACCGCGCCCGATACGTGGCAGTCGATCAAATCCCAGTGAATGAACTCGTTAACGATCCGCTCGGCACTCACCGGGTCATTCTCGGTGATGTTATCGACCGTTTGATCTGAAAAGACGATGCCCCAACCAAACGTATCGTCGGGTTTATTGCGCTCATATACCTCGATGTGATGGTCGGGGTTGCGCAGTTTCAGGCTGATTCCGAGATAGAGACCGGCGGGGCCACCGCCAAGACAAACGACTTTCACGACATGTTCTCCATTGCGACGCGGCGCGAGCAATATTTCATATCTAAAATGTTTGGTTAGTATAAGAAAAACATTTTATGTTTAAAATATTCACATCAAGATGCTCTGACCGGTAATACGCTATGGATTCAGCAAGTGATCAAGCAGGCCTCGATCATGAATCGCGGCTTGAGCACGGTGATCATCAGGCCGTCAGGTTATGGCTGCGTTTGCTCACCTGCACCAATCTTGTCGAGCGGCACCTGCGGAACCGTTTGCGCAAGGAGTTTGACATCACGCTCCCACGCTTTGATTTCATGGCGCAGCTGGCCCGTGAGCCCAAAGGGCTGACGATGGGAGATTTGTCGCAGCGGATGATGGTATCGGGCGGCAATGTGTCGGGGATCGCTGTGCAACTGGAGGGTGAAGGGCTCATTAGCCGCGAGCCAGTGCCCGGTAACCGCAGAGCCTTTTGCGTCACCTTAACGCGAGCGGGACAAAAGCGGTTTGCGGAAATGGCTGAGGCCCATGAGGCATGGGTGACTGAATGTTTGGGCAATCTCTCGGGTACCGAGACGGAGCAAATGATGGCCGTTCTAAAGCACATCAAGCATGATGTGAGTCGCATCGAGCCTTGAGGTATGTGGAAGCCCCCGGAGCGCATTAAATTCGAGACGGCGGTGGCACGTTGGCCTTCAGCTGAGGAGGCCGCAGGGAGCCGACTTTATTCGCCCCTGACTACGCCCAATTTTAAATTGAACCAGCGGACCTGGGTGCCGGCGATGGTGCCATGGCGGGCGAGTGAAGACGGAGATGTCACGCAGGATGTCATCGACTGGTATGCACGTTTTGCCGAGGGCCGACCCGGCGCCATTGTTATCGAGGCCACCGGTATCCGAGACATCCCGAGTGGGCCACTGCTGAGAATATCAAGCGATCGCTACCTGTCAGGTTTACAGCGCCTAACAAACGCGGTGCGAGAAGCCAGCGGCGGTCAGACGCGGTTGTTCATTCAGTTAATCGATTTTTTACAGATCCGTCGGCGACCGCAGCCCGGTGCTTTTTTTGAGCGTTTTCTGGAGGTGACGGCATCACATCGCGAGCGCTTGGAAATGGAGGCGGACGACGAGCAAGCGGTCCGGGAGCGTCTCGCCAACCTCGAGGACGCTGAGTTAGAGGCCCTGTTGGCTCCACGCGAGCTCGAAGCGCTGCGTCACGGGTACCGTGAACGAGTTACCGATACGCAGTTACCGGGTATTGCGGCGCTGCCGGAGACCCTGCCACCACTGTTTGCGCAAGCCGCGGCAAGGGCGCAGCAGGCGGGCTTTGACGGTATCGAATTGCACTACGCCCACGCCTATACCATGGCGTCTTTCCTGTCGGCGACGAACCAACGTGATGACGGTTACGGCGGCCCACGAGAGCAGCGGGTGCGTCTGCCCCTCGAGGTGTACCGGGCGGTGCGCGCGTCGGTTGGCGATGATTATCCGGTCGGGTGTCGCTTTCTCAGTGACGAAATTATTGCTGAGGGCAGCGGCATTGATGACGCCTGTTTTTTTGCCACGGAGTTTGCGCGCGCCGGGATGGATTTCCTGAGTCTGTCGCGCGGCGGCAAGTTTGACGACGCCAAACAGCCCAAAGTGGGCTGGGCTGCCTATCCCTACACGGGCAGGAGCGGTTACGAATGTATGCCAGCCTACTTGTCTGATTCACAGGGGCCCTGGGGCCGGAACTCGGAGCCCGTGGCAATGATCCGGGGAGCGCTACGGGCTGCGGGATTTGATACGCCGGTGGTATCGGCTGGGGGGATCCATAGTTTCGATCAGGCGGAAGCGTTGCTTGCAGAGGACAAGGCAGACATCGTGGGATTTGCCCGACAATCCCTAGCCGACCCTGATTGGTTCGAGAAAGTCCGGTTAGGCAGGGGTGATGAGGTCATGCTGTGCCGCTACAGTAACTACTGCGAGGGGCTGGATCAAAAGCATAAACAGGTGACCTGTGAGCTGTGGGATCGCACTGAGCTGGATGCCTCGGATGCGGTCCTCGCGTCCGACGGTAAGCGGCGCCTCACTGCGCCGAGATGGGTGCCGCGCGAGAATCAATGACCGCGCGAGGCGGCCTGCCAATCTAGTTGCCAGCGGATACAGCCTTCTCAGTGATCTAAGCGTGTATCACCCAAATGGGTATAGCGTGAGCCATGGTATTCATGCAGGATGCTGACGCTGATGGCATCCACGCATCCATGCATTGTGTGCACGATGCGGATCATTCCGGCATTCATACGAACACAACCGCAGAGATAGCGCTATGACGCTCACACTTTCCGATCCGGACCTGCTGAAAACGGGTTCTTATATTGACGGTCAATGGGTCACGGATACCGCACGGCCCTTGGCAGTCATGAATCCAGCGACCGGAGAGTGCGTTGCCGAGGTGGCCACCACGGATCGCGCTGGCACTGAGCGAGCCATCGTTGCGGCTGAGGCGGCCATGGTGCAATGGCGGGCGCTACCCGCCAAGGCGAGGGCGCAGGTTCTGCGGCGATGGTTCGACTTAATGATGGCGCATCAAGACGATCTCGCGCTCATCATGACGACGGAACAGGGTAAGACGTTAGCCGAAAGCCGGGGCGAGGTTGCTTACGGCGCTGCCTTCATGGAGTGGTTTGGTGAGCAGGCGAAGCGCATTGATGGTGACGTGATTCCGGCGCCCTCGCCGGACAAACGCGTGGTGTGTATCAAGCAGCCCGTGGGTGTTGTGGCGGCGATCACGCCATGGAATTTCCCCAACGCCATGATTGCCCGAAAGGCCGCACCCGCCCTCGCCGCCGGGTGCAGCATTGTCATCAAACCGGCATCCGAAACACCGCTCTCGGCGTTGGCGATGGCGGAGTTGGCTGCGCGGGCGGGGCTGCCCGCTGGGGTGCTCAACGTCGTCGTGGGGGCGTCCTCTGAGATCGGTCCAGCATTAACGGATAGCCCCATAGTCAGAAAGCTCACATTCACCGGGTCGACAGAAGTGGGCCGCCGGCTCGAGCAAGCCTGCGCGGCGACTCTCAAGCGAACGTCTATGGAGCTGGGTGGCAATGCACCCTTTATTGTTTTTGAGGACGCCGATATAGACGCGGCGGTGGCGGGGGCGCTGATTTCAAAGTACCGCAATAGTGGTCAAACCTGCGTTTGCACTAATCGGATTCTGGTCCACGAGAGTATTCATGACGTCTTTGTGGAAAAGCTGGTTGCCGCGACACGTGAACTGAAGCTGGGTGATGGCCGGGAAGAAGGTGTACAGCAGGGGCCGTTAGTGAATGAGGGGGCGGTTCAGGATGTGGAGCGCTTGGTGGAGCAGTCCACAGCGGCGGGCGCGGTCGTAGCACTCGGTGGTCAGCGCGCCGACCTCGGGCCTTGTTATTACCAGCCTACAGTACTGACCGGCGTGACACCTGATATGGCTGTGTTTCGGAACGAAATCTTTGGCCCGGTCGCACCGGTTACCACTTTCCGGGACGAGGCTGAAGCAGTGGCGCTGGCCAACGATACCGAATTCGGGTTGGCGTCTTACTTTTACACGCGCGACATTGGCCGGGTCTGGCGCGTCGCAGAGGCGCTGGATTATGGGATGGTGGGTGTCAACGAGGGCATCATTTCCAATGAAATGGCGCCGTTTGGTGGCGTCAAAGCCTCAGGTTCCGGTCGAGAGGGGTCCAAGTACGGCATCGATGACTACCTCGAGATCAAATACGTCCTCATGGGAGGACTCGACCGATAGTTGTATTGCCGCATGCCATGGTGCCACTAAAGCTGCATTGGCTGCGTGTCCAAACGATTTAAGCGAGTGAGAGACAATATGGATTCCGGAGAGTTTCGGCAGGCGCTGGGCCAATTTGCAACGGGCGTTTGCCTGGTCACAGTGAATGACCCTGAGTTAGGCCCACTTGCGACCACCGTGAATTCGTTTTCCTCTGTGTCACTGGAGCCTCCCCTTGTGCTGTGGAGTATTCAAAACACGTCTGATCATCTGAAGGTGTATAGCGAATGCACCCACTTCGGTATCAGCGTTTTGAGCGCTGGACAGGCCGATCTCTCGGGGCATTACGCCAAACGAGGAGGGCACCAGGCGCTGGCAGAGCACTTCACTGAAGGCGCCTCGGGTGAGCCCAAATTGCTGGGTGCGTTGGCGCATTTCACTTGCGCGACCGATGCAGTGCACCCGGGTGGCGACCATCAGATTATTGTCGGCGAGGTCATCTCATTCGAGTCTGCGGCCGGGGAGCCATTGGTCTTCTTCGGCGGGGGCTATCGGGCACTCTCGTGAGGTGTCCCGGTGCCGGCAGTTCTGCCGCCTCGCTGACGACCCTCCGTACCGTGCTACATACCGTTCATAAACGCGTCGTGCTTCATGACGCCCGATGCTCTGACGCCGCCGAGCGCGTCGGCATAGGCCAGCAACAGGTCAAGGGCGTAGTTCGCTCGCTCGGCGAAGGGTTGCTGTAGCGCGTCGTCATTGGCAGAGATGTCGTCGTTACAGATGGACTTCACCTGCCGCGCAATCAAGTGCTCAGGGATCCAGCACAGCCGGTTGTTTTTGTAGCTGCTCATTCTGAGTTCTGCGATCACGTAAGCGCCGCCCTCCGCCGCGGAAACCGCGGTGGCCAATGCCGGTTTGTGGGATAGCTCTCCTGTGGCGGCCCACAGCAGCAGGAAGTTTTTCAGTGCCGCCGGCACCATGCCATGCCACTCGGGGGCAATCATGATGAAGCCGTCGCATTCATCGAGTTCCTGTTTGAGTGCGGGTATCCCGGACCACTGGGGACCATCGCTCCAGAGCGTTTCGTCCCATAACGGCAGCGGCGTCTTGCCCAGATCTAATGTCCAGGTAGACACGTCTGCTCGAGTGGCGAGTTGAGCGCACAAAAAGCGCCCGACTTTGGCGCTCTCCGAGTCCTTACGATGGCTGCCGACAATGACTCCAATCTTCATCGTGCGCGAATTCAGGCGGTCAAAGCTTCACCGAATAGGTCCAATGTCCGCGATCTGGCCAGTGTGGCAGCGTCGGCATCATAGGCGTCGCGTTGGTCACAGTTGAAGCCGTGATCTGCCGCGTAGACGTGCACGGGTAGGTCACCGTGCTTCTCCTGAAAAGCGGCCACCGAGTCCATGGGAATGTGCGCATCCTGCTCGCCAAAATGCAGAATGATTGGGCAGGAGGGGTTCATATCGGCGTTATCCGGAATGCCGCCGCCGTAATAGGCGGACGCCGCCGAGACGTTATTCAGGTTGCAACTGGATAGCCATGTCAGCAAACCGCCGAAGCAGTAGCCCACCACACCCACTTTGCCCTGCGAGGCGGCGTAGTCGATCGTTGACTGAAGGTCAGCCAGGGTTTGGCTCATATCGAGTTTTTGAAACGCGAGCTCAATGCCTGCAGTCATGTCGTCTTCGGTGTAGCCCAACTGCACGTCCCGCTCGAGGCGGTCAAAAATAGCGGGCGCGATCGCGAAGTAACCCTCCGCGGCGTAGCCGTCCACGACAGAACGGATATGAGAGTTCACGCCGAAGATTTCCTGAATCACCACCACGGCACCTTTGGGAGCGCCAGCCGGGGAGGCCTCGTAGGCACCCAGTTCGAATCCGTCATTGCAGGTAACAGTGGTTGTAGCCATGGGGCTCTCCTTTCAACGCAATTGAGATGGTGTTTGGGTCCAGCCCAAACGGCCGGCTATTGTGAACAAACTAGTGGGATAATGAAAACCTTGTTTTACGGTCTCGGTATCGCTTTGTTTTCGCGACCGTGGGTGACGTTGACCGGCCACTCAACTTGGCGCGTTGATAGACGCTGGGCCCAGCCGGTTTGAATTAGGGTGCATGGTTTTTTTGAGGGAGACCGGGTATGAATCAGACTTCAACATTCATTTCGGCACAGGCGCTCAGTGCCAAACTAGGGCGGTCCGACGTGGTGGTGCTAGATGCTTCGTGGTACTTGCCGGGAGACCAGCGAGACCCGCAACAGGAATATCTCGACCAGCACATTCCCGGTGCGCGCTTTTTTGACATCGATGCGATTGCGGATCCCGACCACAACTGCCCGCACATGCTGCCGTCAGCGAAGGATTTTGCGGAGAGCGTGGCGGCTCTGGGGGTAGGATGTGACACGGAGGTGGTCATTTACGATACCAAAGGCCTGTTCTCGGCAGCTCGGGCGTGGTGGATGTTTCAGGTTTACGGACACCACGCTGTCGAAATTTTGGCGGAGGGGCTGCCCGGGTGGCTATCGGTAGGGTTGACCACAGAAAGTGGGCGGGTCATGGCAGTGCGCGCCGAGTCCAAGTTTGTCCCGGAGCGACAGAGCGGATGGCTGGCTGATCTCGAGTCGGTGAGATTGGCAATGGAAGATGACCGAACGCTGGTGCTCGACGCGCGATCGGCATCGCGATTTGCGGGCGACGAAGCAGAGCCGAGGCCAGGGGTGCGTCCCGGCCACATTCCGGGCTCGGTGAACTGTCACTATGCGTCACTGCTGACCGGTGACCCCACGCGGTTGAAGTCGCTCGCCGACCTTGAGGTCGTTTTGGGAGCTACCGGTGCGCTGTCTGCCGAGTCTGTCATTACGACCTGTGGCTCGGGTATCTCGGCCTGTCTGCTCGCTTTGGCGCTCCACGAGCTTGGTCGATCGCCGGTCGCAGTCTATGACGGGTCCTGGGCAGAGTGGGGCGGGCGCACGGATTGCCCGATTGCCAGGGGATGAGTCATGACGGTGTCTCTGCTATGGTGCCGCGCTATGTGTGAAGCGCGATTGTCATGAAAAATCTAACGCTAATCGGCAACTGGAAGCTCAATGGAAGCAAGTCATCCATCCAGGCTTTCTCGAATGAGTGGCACGGTTGCGATCACTCCGCTTTGACCGTTGCCGTAGCGCCGCCGGCGCTCTACCTGGGCTATGTCGCAAAGACGGTCTCCGGCTGTTTATTGGCGGCCCAAGACTGTTCCGCTCACGAAGAAGGCGCCCACACCGGAGAGATTTCCGCGGCCATGTTGGCCGATTGGGGATGTCGGTACGTGCTGGTCGGTCATTCAGAGCGCCGAGAAGCGCACGCTGAAAGTGATGAATTGATAGGCGAAAAGGTCCGCAAAGTTCAGGCGGCGGGCTTGCTGCCGGTGTTGTGTGTGGGGGAAGACCGCCACGCGAGAGAATCGGGCGCCGCCGAGACGGTAGTCAAAGCGCAGCTCCGAGGGGCATTGTTAGCGGGGCAACCAACGACGTTATTGGTCGCTTACGAGCCTGTTTGGGCGATTGGAACCGGGTTAACCGCCTCACCCGAGCAGGCTAATGCCATGCACGCGATGATCAAATCGGAGTTATGCGAGTTATTGCAGTCCGAGATGCAATATACCCGTGCTGTACGGCGGCAGCGTCAACCCTGATAATGCGCGGGCTTTATTTGAATGTGCCCACGTCGATGGCGCTCTCGTTGGCGGCGCGTCGCTGAGTGCGGAGAGTTTTGCCAGTATCGCTCGTGCTGGCATCGATTATTTGAGTCACTGAAATGTCCATTGATCCCAATACGCCTGTTTTGCTGGGCGCAGGTCAGTTTACCGAGCGTCTTGACGACCAATTTGAAGGACTGATGCCAGAGGATTTGGCAGCGCGTGCTTGTGAGGCCGCACTGACCGATACCGGCGCGGCAGAGGCGGTGAGTTCGCTGATCGATCGTCTCGCTTGCGTGAGATTGTTTGCTCACTCTGTGCCGGATTTTATCGTGCCCGCTATCGCCCCCTTCGGGCGAAGCAGCAGTCCGCCATTATCGATTCTACGGCGGCTCGCACTCCCAAATGCCTCAGCAATCTATTCGCGGGCCTGTGGTGACGAGCCCCAGCGGTTGGTCTATGAGCTGGGTGACGCGTTGCTGCGAGGTGAAATTAATGGCGCGATCATCTGTGGCGCCGAGGCGTTGGCCACTTCCCGTCAGTTGCAGCGACAGGGTGTGTCTGTGGACTGGAGTGACGAGCCAGAGGGCGAAACCGACGATCGTGGCCCCTGCACTGAACTGCTGTTTGATGCCGAGCTTAATCGGCATGGGGCATGGAACCCTGTCGATATCTATCCGTTACAAGAGCAGGTGCGGCGAGGTGATCTGGGCCTCAGTAAGTCGGCTTATCGGGAGCAGTTAGCAGCGCTGATGGCGCGCTTTAACAGTGTGGCGGCGGCCAACCCCTATGCCATGTTCGACGATGCGATGACGGCCGCCGAAATCGGCGAGGAGTCGAGCAAAAATCGCATGATGGGCGACCCACACCTGAAATCGATGGTGGCCAAAGATGGCGTGAATCAGGCCTCGGCACTGGTGCTCACCCGCTGGGAGACGGCGCAGTCCCTCGGGGTCGCGGATCGGGCGATTTTTCTCCACGGTCACGGGACCGGCTCAGAGCCGCAAGTCCTGAATCGACGCGCCATAGGCGAATCAGAGGCAATGTCTGCTGCCTACCGCAACGCTTTGGCGGGGGCGGGTATCGATGCTGAGCAGATTGGTGCGGCCGATCTGTATTCTTGTTTTCCGATCGCGGTGTGGGTGGCGATGGATGCGCTGGGCATGACGCTCGATGACCCCCGTCCCTTAACGTTGACCGGAGGGCTGCCGTTCTTTGGTGGGCCGGGCAACAACTACTCGACCCATGGGATTGCCGAAATGGTGCATTGGTTGAGAGCACAGCCCGAGCCCTCCTATGGTGTCGTCGGAGCCAATGGCGGTTATCTTTCCAAGCACGCAGTCGGCGTTTATGCCAACATCCCCGCCCAGTTTCCTGAAGCTGCACCAGAGTTCAAGGCGCCTGAGGCGGTTGAGGTTGTCTCAGACCCCGAACCTGATGGCATCATCGAGAGTTTTACCTTTCAGCCTCAGAAAGGCGGCGCCAGAGCGGTCATTGTCGGTCGGCAAGTGTCGGACGGGCGCCGTTGGGTCGGCGTGGCGGAGCCTGACGATGCTCAGCTTCTCGCCTGGTTTGAGCACGGTGACCCCCTTGGGGCATCGGTGACCGTCTCAACGGGTGACCGGAATATTGTTCGTAGATCCGCATAGCGGATCTGTTTTTTTTTGAAGTCAGTCAGAAAAGGAGTCAGTAAGTGGATATCAATGGAAAAGTGGCAGTGGTGACGGGCGGTGCTTCAGGCATTGGGCAGGCGGTCACGCGCCGCATCGCAGCAGCCGGCGGTAAAGTCGTGATCTTCGACCTGAATGAGGACGCCGGCCAGGCCATGGTGGCCGAGCTGGGGGCAGACAACTGCGTCTTTGCCAAGGTCAACGTTGTCGATGAGGATTCGGCCAAAGCCGGTATCGCGGCAGCCGTAGAGGCATTTGGCACTATCCACATCAACGTCAACTGCGCAGGCATTGGTAATGCGGCCAAGACCCTGGGACGCGATGGGCCATTTCCTATGGACGTGTGGGGCAAGGTGATCGCGGTTAACTTGACCGGCACGTTCAACGTGCTGCGCCTCTGTGCCGAGGTGATGGCGAGGCATGACCCCGTTACCGATGACGGTGCGCGAGGTGTGATCATCAATACTGCCTCCGTAGCGGCTTACGAAGGTCAAATGGGTCAAGCTGCTTACAGCGCGAGTAAGGGCGGCATTGTCGGTATGACGCTGCCGATCGCGCGCGATCTGTCGACTGTGGGTATCCGGGTCAACACCATTGTCCCCGGTCTCATCAATACACCGCTCTTTAACGGGCTGACCCCCGAGTTCGTCGAGTCGCTGTCTCAGTCAGTGCTGTGCCCAAAGCGCTTGGGGCGCCCTGAAGAAATCGCGCAACTCGCCACATCGATTATTGATAACGACTACATCAACGGTGAGTGCATCCGCATGGATGGCGGTATCCGTATGCAGCCGCGTTAAAAGGAGCAATTCCATGAGTGAAGAAGCAACCGTACTGACTGACGAGGCCGACGGCGTTCTCGTCATCACCATTAACCGCCCCGAGGCCAAAAACGCGGTGAATCTATCGGTCGCGCAGGGCGTCGCAGCGGCGCTTGAGCGGCTCGATAGTGATGACTCCCTGCGCGTGGGCGTTTTGACCGGGGCAGGGGGTACCTTCTGTGCCGGTATGGACTTGAAGGCCTTCGTGACAGGCGAGTTTCCGCAAATTGAAGGGCGAGGTTTTGGCGGTATGACCGAGCGTTCTGCGGATAAGCCGTTGATCGCCGCGGTGGAAGGCTATGCCTTGGCGGGGGGGTGTGAACTGGCGATCTCCTGCGACCTGATCGTGGCCGCTGAGAATGCAAAATTTGGTATTCCCGAGGTGAAGCGTGGTCTCGTGGCTGCCGCGGGCGGACTGGTCAGGCTGCCCTCGCAGATTCCTTATCGCGTGGCGATGGAGCTCGCTCTCACCGGCGAATTTATGGGCGCAGATCGTGCCATGGCCATGGGTTTGATCAACCAACTGACGGAAGCGGGTAACGCACTGGCAACAGCCAAAGCGCTGGCCCAGCAGATTGCCGAAAACGGACCTATGGCGGTGAAGGTCAGCAAAGCGATTATCAAGGCGTCCAGAGACTGGGGCGAAGATGAAGCGTGGTCGAAGCAGCATGCTTTAACTCAGCCGGTCTTCACTAGTGAGGATGCGATTGAGGGTGCGACGGCGTTCGCAGAGAAGCGCAAGCCAGAGTGGAAAGGTCGCTAGGGATTGCAATCACGCTCTGATCTGGTCAGTCTGGAGTTAAGGCGGGATCTGATCTGACTAGGGGCGGTGAGATGAGTGACAGCGATCTCAGTGTAATTCGCAAAGTGTTGGCGCACGACCTGATGCAGGTTTACGTGCGCCTGTTTCTGCTGCTGACCGTGGTGTGGTTTTCGGTTGAGACGTTCGCGCCCTTTCTGGCGCTGATGCTGTGGTCGGTCATCCTTGCGGTATCCCTTTATCCCTTGAATGTGTGGTTATCCGCCCGCCTGCATTTGAGCGAAGGTAAGGCGGCGGTCGTCTTTATTGTCATTGCTTTTCTGGTGGTCGGAAGTCCTACCATCGCACTCGGCGTCTCCCTGGCAGACCATGTCAGAGACTGGGTGGCCATTCTCGATGCGCAGGGCTTCCAAATCCCCGAGGCCAATCCGGCGGTAGCGGAATGGCCGGTGGTAGGGCCTACGCTGTTCGACTTATGGACGCGCGCCCACGAAGATTTGATGTCGGCAGCACGGATGGTTCAACCTCAGCTGATTTCAGGCGGGCGCATGGTGCTCGGTGCGGCGGCGAATACCCTGCTGGCATTGGTCTTGTTTTTTGTCGCACTTCTCGTGGCGGGATTCATGATGGCCCATGCCACACGCGGAACGGATCTGACCAGGCAGTTGCTGGGCACCTTTGCTGATCATCAGCGCGGCGATGAGATTCAGGAGCTGGTCGTGGCGACGATACGCTCCGTTTCCAATGGGGTCGTCGGTGTTGCCTTTCTGCAAGCCTTGGCGCTGGGCGTGGGATTTTTGGCGCTTGATGTACCTGCGGCAGGCGTTTTGGCCTTGTTGGTGTTGTTTCTGGGCGTGCTGCAGCTGCCGTCGGCCTTGGTAGTCCTACCGGTATTGGCGTGGGTCTGGTTGTCGAGTGACGGCGGTACGGTGACGAACGCACTGGGGACAGCTTATTTGTTGGCGGCCGGTGCAGCCGACGGTGTACTGAAGCCGTATTTGTTGGGCAGGGGCGTGGAGACACCCATGCCTGTTGTATTGATTGGTGCGCTGGGTGGTATGGCGGCGGAGGGTTTGATAGGCCTTTTTGTTGGTGCCGTGATGCTTTCTGTCGGATACAAGCTGCTGATGAGCTGGGTCGAGCACAGCGTTGCTGAGCACCAGGCGCTGGAGCATCCAAGGACGGATTCTGGCCCCTAACGGCTCGCCTCCCCTGAGGGCCGCTGTGGTCTGTAAGCTGTTCTACCTCGTATTTTCTGATGATCAGTTACTGGTTTTTTGAAGTGATGCACATGTTTTTTCGATGCGCTGTCATAGGCGCTTTGTCTTTGTTTCTGGCCGCTTGCACGCTTTCCGATCGGGACGTGGGGGCTGGCCCAACTATTGAGACAAGCAGCGGCCGGGTTGTCGGAGAATCTGGGCCTGAGGGTTCGGTGGTCTATCGTGACATCGCCTATGCGCAGCCGCCCGTTGGCGAGAGACGTTGGATGCCGCCGGTAGCAATCAACACGCCAGAGCAGACGATTACCCCGCTGAGCGAGCCTGTGATGTGCCCGCAACCTCAAAGTATGGCGTCGGGTGGCGCTGCGGGTGAATATCTGGGTACCGAGGATTGTCTTTATCTGGACGTCTATGCGCCGGACCCGGAGGGTGTCTCTGCGCCGCTTCCCGTGATGCTGTGGATACACGGCGGCAGTAACCTGACAGGACACAAGGGAACCTACGATTTTTCTCGTCTTGCGGCGCGCCAGCAGGTCGTGGTGGTTGTGATCAACTATCGACTGGGGCCTTTTGGGTGGATTGTGCATCCGGCCCTGAACGGCGCAACGCTGAGTGAATCACCGATTGCCAACTTCGCGACGCTCGACATGATTGAGGCGCTGCACTGGACGCAGCGCAATATCAGTGTGTTTGGCGGTGACCCAGGCAGTGTCACCGTCTTTGGAGAAAGTGCCGGCGGTCGAAACGTCTATAGTCTCTTGGCTTCACCTCTCGCTGATGGTTTGTTTCATCGGGCCATTGCCCAGTCAGGGCATGTCAGAAGTGTTGGCATGGATGAGGCCTACAACTTTGAGCGCCAATACCCGATGGTCGATCGAGGTAGCTGGGAGGTGGTTGAGGCACTCGGGCTCAGCGAGGCCGACACGACGGCGGAGGGCCTGCGAGCGGTCTCCACGCAGGCGTTGTTGGGTGCCTACTTCGAGCTCGAGGAAGATCATATACAGCCACTCGTCATTCGCGACGGCGTCGTGATTCCGAAGGAGGGGATTCTTGCGGCGCTCGCCGATCCTGAATACGCCAAAGGTGTGCCGGTTATGGCGGGCACTACCCGTGATGAGATCACGCTGTGGCTGGGACTGAGTCGGTACTTTGTTGATGTGAGTTATCCGCTGACGCAGCTTCTGCCGGCCAAGCTCCGGATCAAGGATGCCGAGCAATATGCGTTTTGGGTCGATATGCGTTCGCGGGGATGGAAACTGGGGGCAGTCGACGAGCCTTTTGCTGCCATGAGCCTAGCGGGGTATGACGCGCTATACGCTTACCGCTACGATTGGGACGAGCAGGCGGACAACTACTTCGTGCCCTTCTCGGAGATACTGGGCGCCTCGCACGCCAGTGAGATTGCATTCGTGATGGGCGCGCCCATGTATGGGGCGATTGGCGATTACATGTACCCCGATACTGACTCAGCTCGAGACATGACGGACATCATGATGTCCGCCTGGGGGTCTTTTGCATATACCGGGAAGCCCGAGATCGCAGGTGGCCCAAGTTGGCCGCGCTACGATTCCGCTCTTCCTGCCTTCATGCGGCTAGATGTGGGCGACGCGCTCGCAATGAGTGATGACGTGCCTGATCGGGCGGCCTTGTTGAATCGCGTCGCCAAGACCACCGCGCTGACAGCGCTGGAACAATGTTTGCTGGTGTGGGAACTGGTGACGGCGGTGGGTGTACCTGACTACCCGGCTTACGACACCTGGCAGCAGGGCCGGTGCGCTGACGTCGATGCCGCCGGGGAGAAACGTCGCATTCGTGAGGCGCTCGAAGCCGAATACGGCAGCGTCTATTTTTCCGGATAGCGTGCGCGGTAATGAATCGTGTGCTGGCTATCGCTGGGGGGACGGGGAGCGGTAAGTCGACGCTGGCACGGGCACTGAGCGTTGCACTGGGGCCGCAACGGGTAGCCGTGTTGCCGGTCGACGCCTACTACCACGACCTGTCGCATTTGCCCCATGAGGCCCGAGAGGCAGTCAATTTCGACCACCCTGATGCATTGGATCTTGAGCTGCTAGCGCAGCACGTAGGGCAGCTTCGCGAGGGTACGCCGATAGCCTGTCCGACCTATGACTTCACTACCCACTGCCGGCTTAAAGAAATTCAGATCATCGAGCCGCGAGACTGGCTTCTGGTCGAGGGCATCCTCGTTGCGGCGACGGCGCCATTGCGCGCTGCCTACGAGTGTTTGGTATTTGTTGATACACCTCAGGAGCTGCGATGGCAACGGCGACTCGACCGTGATCAACGCGAGCGGGGCCGAGACCGCGCCTCGATCGAGCGATTTTGGGTGCGCGCTGAGGACACATTTGAAGAGTGGGGCAAAGCCGCCTTGTTGGATGCGGACGTGGTCATCGATGGCTCGCAGACACCCTCGGCCATGATGCAAGATTTGTTGGCGAGGATGAACTTCGATTAGCACGTTATTCAGTCGGCATGTCTTCCAGTGCCGGTGCTTTCCCAAAGGCTAAGCGTCAGATAACCAGCACTACAGGTCTATCGATCCCGTTGCTTGGCCACCCATTCGAAGTGCTTGCTTAACACTGGATCTTCCCTCAGTTGCTCAAGGGAGTTGAACTCCCGCGCCAGTGTCATTTCGTCGTACTCGCGATGGATGCCTTTATGACACAGCCTGCAGACACGGATACCGGCCTGCAGTGCTTCCTTTGAGAAGTGGCGCTTAAAGTGCGCCCGCCGATGCACCTTCTTCGGGATCAGATGGTGAAAGGTACAGTGAAATAGTCCGATGACAGCAGGCGCAACGCTCGGGCGATGACTGAATCAGCTCGAGGCCGCCGGCAGTGCTGCCTCGATTGCCGCCCGGAGTTCCTCGCTGTCGGGTTCAGCCCCGCTGGAGAAGTGGCCCACAATCTCGCCAGTCGACGACACGACGTACTTATTGAAATTCCAGCGCGGATAGCCAGCTGCGTCACCCAAACCTTTGAATACTGGGTTAGCGTTACTCCCTCTGACCGGCGAGGTTGCGATAACGGGGAAAGTGACTTCGTACTTCTCAAAACACACCTCCGCGGCATCACCCTCATCATTGTCCTCCTGAAAGAAATCGTCACTGGAGAAGCCGAGTACGACTAGGCCTTGATCAGCGTATTCGCGATGTACCTGCTCAAGACCTTCGAACTGACGGGTGTAACCACAGTAGCTGGCGGTGTTAACAATCAGGAGGGCTTTTCCCTCATAAGCTTCGCAAAACTGAATAGTGTCCGTGGAGGCGAGTTGCCTCATTGAGTGATTCAGAAAATCTGGACAAGAAGCAGACGCAGTACCCGAGAGTGTGGCAACAAACAGGCTGCCGAGCAGAAAAAGTCGTGACATAACGCAAGAACTCCTTTGGTTTGGAGCTTATACGCAACTGGGAAGACCCCAGATGCGCGGTGGCCGCTTCTTACAGCCGCTGGGCGATCAAAGCTGGGTGATAAAGCGTTTGTTTGAGTCGTGCGTCACGAAGATGCCAGAACGCTGTCGAGAAATGCCGAAACGGTATCTCGCGTCCACTCGGGGTGGCAGGGGTGAGCCGCGACGTGCGACCCCCACGCGTGCTTACCCTCGAGGCAGGGTGCGTCCGGGCTGATGGCCGGCACTTTCCTCAGCGTAACGAACGGATTCTCGTTGCTGAGGCGCTCTGCGAAGGGTGAGCGGGTGACGGGGTCATCCCAGTCTTGTATCAACAATATGGGGAGCTGCAATCGACTTCCCAGTGCCAGCGGGCTGTGCTCACCGTGAGGTAATTGAAATCGGGACACGGCGGCGCGCGCGGCGACAGCGAACAAGGGCGAGGGGATGCCCGTAACGACACGGCCACCCTGCTGCATGCTGTCGATGACGTCCAGCAGGGGATCGAGCAAGATGGCGGCGTCGAGGTCCAGTCCATTAGTGATCGCATGGATCACGGTGCTGCCACCCATCGATGCTCCGAGAGCGACCCGAGGTAGCTCACTTGGATGATGCTGGTCTAGCCAGTTCGCCGCCGCGATCACGTCAGGCCATTCCGCGGCGCCCATATGCAACACGCTATCTGTCACCGGAGAGTTGCCGTGGTTGCGCAGATCCATCGTGATGACGGATACCCCCAGTTCATGGAGTGTTCGATAGAAATCCAGCGAGCCGATGAACTGAGAGATGCGATTGGAGCCTGCCCCGTGCACAAAGATCAGCTCTGCTCGCGGCGACTCTGCAGGAATCCACCAGCCCTCCAGCGCCAAGTCGCCGCTGGGTATGTTGATGCGCTCAAAGGGTAAACCGCGGCTGCCCGGGTCCTGATCCACGGGGTAGGGCGTGGTTGCAACCATGTAGGCCGGCGCCCAGACAACTGATATCACGACCCAGAGAAGGCTCACTGCGGCGCTGCCCACTACCCACTTCTTCATCTATGAATCCTGCGATGTGTCTGTCAGGCGGAAAGAATACGACGCAGCCAGCTGTCCTCGTGCCTTTGTTGCTCACGGAGTAACAAGAGCTGTGCGATTTCGCCCTCGATCGCTTTGGCGAATTTCCGCCGCAAGGTGCTCAGCTGTCGGGTTGATAGGGTCTGGCCTTCGTAGTCGCTGAGATCGATCGGTTTGCCGATAGAAAAGTAGGTGCTCTTCGGCTTCGGCAACAGGCCGCCCAGCATGCCAGTCGGAATCGGCGGCACCAGATCGCTCCTGAGGTCGGTGGGCAGGACGCCTCGTCTGCTGAGCCAGCGCACCAGCTGTGAATTGACCAGCGTCTCCGATGAAATCGCATGGTCGTAATATTCATCAGGGCCGACGGACGCCACCGGCACGACCGTATAGCCCGCTGCTGCCGCCAGCTTCACAAAGCCATACCGCTGCTTCCATTGCAACTGATAGCGGGCCTCCGGCGGTTTGACAGATTCAAAGGCACCACCGGGGTAGAGCAGAAGGTCGTCTCCCCGCGCCATCAGGCGTTCTACGATGGGTGCCTGTCCGGATACGCCTCCCATGGCGTGCGCAATGGCCGCGTAATAAGGATTCGCAAATAATGACTTATCGCCAAGGCCTTTTACGTAGCGGCCATGGTCGTAATACAAGTAGAGATGGAACAGCGCGGCATCAATCGCCATAAACGCGTGGTTGCCAATGAACAGCGCGGGTTTGTCTGGTAGGTTCTCCAGTCCGACGAAACGAGGTTTAAACCATGCCCGAGCAAGCCCTGCTGCCGCAGCGACCTGTGGTGCAACAGGCACGCTAAAGCGCGATACATACGTGATGTAGGCATCTGGCTCTGTTTGTGGACAAGGTGCGCGATTCACCATATTGACTGCTCTGTTTGATGCGGGCGAGCTTAGCAAAACTTGGTTACTATTTTAGCGGCACTTTTCCTGCCCTCCATATCGTCTCTGTGAGCACTATGCCGCAATCACCTTTTAAGCATTGGCTGCTACTGGCCTACCTCGTCGTGATCTGGGGCTTCGCCTTTGCCCTGATCTCAGTGGCGTTGGCATCGTTTCACCCGGCGTTCATTGTTTGGGGTCGCCTAGCGATGGGTGCCCTCGTCATGTGGTGCATATGGCGCTGGCTAGACGGTACGTGGGAAATGGGGCGTGAGTGGCTGCCGCGATTGGCGATGCTAAGTCTGACTGGCAACATTATTCCTTTCTCATTGATTGCCTGGGCAGAGCAAACCGTGCCTTCAGCTGAAGTGGGGATTTTGATGGCGCTGATGCCCATCGCAACACTGCTCCTCGCGCACTGGCTTCTCGAGCATGAGCCGCTGACATGGCGTCGATTTTTCGGGGTCATCACTGGTTTTGTCGGGGTCATCTTGTTGGTCGGTGAGGATCTGATGGCCGACTCAACGCGAGGACAATTGCCGGGGCAACTCGCTGCGCTACTGGCGACCCTGAGCTACGCCTTTAACGGCGTGTATGCCAAGCGGCTTCCCGCGGCTGATCCCGTTGCCCTATCGCTGGGGAGTCTGTTGATTGGCGCTTGCCTTCTGGCGGTGCCCGCTATTTTTTTACAGCTCAGCGGATATGGCTGGGCGCCCTCGTTGCAGGCGGCCGGATCGCTGGTGATGTTAGGGATACTGGCGACCGGTGGGGCGACCTGGTGCTATTTCATCGTCGTGACTGAGCGCGGGCCGGGATTTTTGTCGACGATTAACTACCTGATCCCTGCGGTGGCCTTTGCAGCGGGCACGGTATTCCTCGCCGAGCCTTGGGGCTGGGAGCATTTACTCGCGCTGGCGCTTATTTTGGTTGGCGTGGCACTCATACAGGTCAGGAAGCCCTGACAAACACCCAGTGCACAATCGCGCATCAATTCACGCGAGCTCGAATCGCTCGCGCAAGAAACGCGCCACGCCGTCCTCGTCATGGTGGCCAATGACGCGATCAGCGGCTTCGAGGATGAGTGAATCAGCATTTGCCGGGGCGTAGCACTCACTGGCGCAGTGGAACATGCTCAAGTCATTGTCCCCATCGCCGAATACAATCACATGCTCAATGTCGAGTTCTGTTCGTAAGTGATTGATTGCGTTGCCTTTGCTGCCCATGCTGTGATGAATATCGATCCAGTGAAGCGCAGGCTCTCGGGTGGCGTGCTCGCCCATCTCGCGCTCGTGCACCGCAATACCGGAGTAGGCAACCAGATGAGCTTCATCGGCAATACTTTCATGCACGCGTTGAACAGCTTCCGCGCTGCCGAGAGAAAAGACGTTAATCACGCTGATGTGATCGGGCATCGCTGTGAGTGGCGCCAGCGGTAAATGTCGCTCAGCCTCGAAGAGATCGGCCAGTTTGTGTTCGCTGCGACTCTTCAGTGGGCCGTGATAGAGGGCGTGCTTCTGACCCGGCTGTAGTGCAAAGACAAAGGGCGTTAGCTCGTTGAGCGTAAAGGCCGCCAAAACATGCCACATTTCTTCACGCGTAAGCAGATGATGATGGGAATACCGAGCCTCGGCAGGGGACCAGATGATCGCGCCATTCTTCAAGATCATCGGAAGCGTGAAGTGATGATCCGCAAGTGGCGCGGCTGCTGCCTGTAGCGTTCTGCCGGTTGCCACCGTGTAGGGAATGTTGCGGGCTCGCATCATGGCGAGCGTCTCAGCGGTATAGGGGGACACCCTGGAGCTTTTGTCCAGCAGCGTACCGTCGAGGTCGAAGACCACGAGCGTCACGCAATCGCTCTCAAGGTGTCCCGTTGTCGCACAGGTCTGTGCCAATCAGTGCTCAGTGACCACAAGGTCCGACACCAGCGAGTCCCTGATCGCCTGCGGCACTTCACAGCGTTCAATCGTGTAGCTCGGATGGTCTATGCCGGCATACAGAACGGCGCCGTCCTTCAGAGCATTGATCTGCTCAGGTGTGACTTCGAAACGCATGAAGTGCACTGAAGCGGTCTTATCGGCAGTGGTGCGATCGAGATCCTCATCGGCGATAGGGACGATGCGGTCCATATCACCGACCTGAAGCCATACCTGATCTTCGATGCCGATCATCTCACCGAGTCGCACCGCACGTTGTGCTGGATCCGGTATTTCAATCATAAATGTCGCTTTCCAATTATGACCATCGGGGATGAGCGGGTTGTAGGCGCTGAGTTCCTCCTCAATGCCCTCAGCTTCAAATACGCGCTCGATGCGGAGCATTTCCTGAATCTGATAGCGGATGGTGGTTGCATCTTCGAAGTAGAACCGGACATGCTCGCCGAGGGCCAGCTGTCGGTTTTTTTTGTGCGCCATGACCTCTGCGCGAAAGTCGGCGCGCCGGGTTGAGTACTCCTCAAGGCTCCACAAATCATCTCGTGTTAGATGTGTCATGTCTTATTCCTCGGGTTCGTTAACGTCGATCTATTTTAGGAGATTAGAGGCCGTATGCCTCGCGCAAGAGCGTCATGGGGTGCTCTGCCTGACTGACGCTGCTCGCGAGGTGGGCAATATGCTCCCCCGCCATTGGGCAGTCACTGATAAATCGGTCGGGTGCTTGCTCATCCACCTTACGCACAGTCGGCCGCGCGATTTTGACGGACTTATCGCGCGTCTCTTTTTTGACGGCATAAGTGCCATCGTGGCCCGAGCAGCGCTCATAGGCCGTGACCTCGGACTCACTAATTAAATTGAGTACATCTCGGGTCTTGAGTCCGATGTTTTGTACCCTTTGGTGACAGGCGACCTGATAGGCCACGCTGCCCAGCGCCGCTTTGAACTCCGTATTCAGGGCATCGCCTTTATGGCGCGCCCAGAGGTACTCGAAGGGATCAAAAAACGCTTGCTGAACCTTGATGACGTCGGGGTCGTCTGGGTACATGAGAGGTAGTTCCTGCTTGTACATCAACACGCAAGACGGAATCGGCGCGGTGAGGTCGTAACCTTCGTCAACCAGCTTGGCCAACACCGGGATATTGGCCTGTTTCAATGCATCGACGCTGTCCAGATCTCCGAGTTCAAGCTTGGGCATACCGCAACACTTTTCTTTCGGCACGATATCGATATGTATGCCGTTGTGCTGGAAGACTTTGACAAAGTCCTCTCCAACCTCGGGGCTGTTGTAGTTTCCGTAACACGTTGCATAGAGCGCGACCTTCCCCGTGGTGTTACCAACGGGTTTTGGCTCTTGGGGTCGCAGCAGCGGCTTGACCCTTTTGCGGAGCGTTTTGCTATGCAGTTTGGGTAATGGCGCTTCATGGTGAATATCAAGTCCTGCGGACAAAGCTTTGCGGAAGACGCCAGTGTTATTCAGCGCGTTGACCGTAATATCAACGAGCGGGATAGAGGTTGTGCCCAGTAGCTTGTCCGTGCTGGTCAATGTGCGGTCCCTGAGCGATGCACCTTGGTCTTTAAACTTCTGCGCTTTTGCCCGGAGCATTAGGTGCGGAAAATCCACGTTAAACTCATGCGGGGGAACGTAGGGGCACTTGGTCAGGTAACAGAGGTCGCACAGATAGCACTGCTCGGCCACCTTGCCGAAGTCCGCCTTATCTACCCCATCCACTTCCATGGTGTCGGACTCATCAATGAGGTCAAACAGCGTGGGGAAGGCGTCGCAGAGACTGACGCAACGTCTGCACCCGTGACAGACATCAAACACGCGCTCTAGTTCGTCGTTGAGCGATGTCTTGTCCCAGAAATCATCACTCTTCCAATCCAATGGATGGCGAGTGGGTGCATCAAGGCTGCCTTCTCTCATGTCGTAACAAGCTCTTCCTGGTGGGTCTGTGTGTCAATCAATGTCGATACGTGTCCCGAAGGGATCTCGTATCAGAGCGCTCGGCGAAAAGCCGGGTCGTAAAGTATCCGCAGAAAAAAGAAGGGGAGCGAAATCGCTCCCCTCGGTGTTGGCGTACGCCAGGGGCGCTATTAGCCGTCGAGGTTGTCCAGCGCCTTCTGGAAGCGATTCGCGTGGCTTCGCTCCGCCTTGGCCAGGGTCTCGAACCAATCGGCGATCTCGTCAAAACCCTCGTCGCGAGCGGTCTTGGCCATGCCCGGATACATATCCGTGTACTCGTGCGTTTCGCCAGCGATAGAGGCTTCCAGGTTCAACTTGGTGTCGCCCATGGGGAGGCCTGTCGCAGGATCGCCGACCGCCTCAAGGTACTCGAGGTGTCCGTGCGCGTGACCGGTCTCACCTTCCGCGGTTGAACGGAACACCGCTGCCACGTCGTTGTAGCCCTCAACGTCTGCCTTTGAGGCGAAATACAGGTATCGGCGATTCGCCTGCGATTCACCTGCGAACGCGTCTTTCAAATTCTGCTCAGTAGCGCTGCCTTTCAGTTCCATCTCGTACTCCTTGAGGTTTGTCTATGAAACGTGTGCTCTCGACATGGGCCGAGAATGCTCCGTCGGAACAATATACCGGCGTAGGCTTATTTTGGCTTACTGAAAAACTAAAAAAAACTGATCGAAAAAACCGATTCATGTAATCTGCGGCCTCCGCCGACTTGGAGAGCCTATGCGGCAACCAACATTGAAGCAGCTTCGCTATCTGTGCGCCGTGGCGGAGCACCAACATTTCGGGCAGGCCGCGAGCGCTTGCCATGTCAGCCAGAGCACGCTGAGTGCGGGAATTGGTGAGCTTGAAGATGCGTTGGGCGTGAGTCTGGTCGAGCGAAATAACCGTCGCGTCTTTTTGACGCTACTGGGGGAGGAGGTCGTAGAGCGGGCAAGGGATCTCCTGGTCGACGTGGAGGACATGGTGTCGCTCTGTGCGGGAGCCGGAGCGCCGTTTCAAGGCCGCATGCGGATGGGTGTCATTCCGACTGTGGCGCCGTATCTCCTGCCGGGCCTACTGAGCCAAATTCGTGCCCGCCATCCCGCTTTTAAACTGTTTATTCGGGAGGACCTCAGCCAGCCTTTGGTCGATAGTTTGCTGGCGGGTGAGCTGGACGTGTTGTTACTGGCGTTGCCTTTTCCTGCCGAGCAAGTCGAAACCATGTCCCTGTTCGAGGATGATTTCTTGTTGGCGTGTCCCGACAGTCACCCGCTGGCGACTCGCGCATCCCTGAAGAGCGCCGACTTGCGCGGAGAGTCGCTGCTTCTTCTGGAGGAGGGGCACTGTCTGCGCGACCATGCCCTAGAGGCCTGCAAGCTCAGAGACTCTCAGATCAGCGTGCCGTATCAGGCAACCAGTCTGGCGACCATTGTGCAGATGGTGGCGAATGATATTGGCGTCACTTTGCTGCCCGGCATGGCGGTTAAGGCAGGCATTGTCGGTAATGCGCCCCTCACGGTGAGGTCATTCGATCAAACCAATGTCACGCGCAAGATCGGCCTGATGTGGCGGAAAAAAACGCCGAGAAGAGTCGAGTTTCGTCAACTTGGCGAATTAATCGCGGGTCTCATTGATAACTGATCCGGTCGTTCGCTGCGCTATCGCCGACGACCCTTGCCTTTGTGCTCACCGGAATGCTGCGTCCGGAACGTTCGGCTCTCGGCTTTGACCACCCGATGACGTTTAGGCGGTTGCCGTGAAGGGATGAGATGCATGGTGCCGTTTCCTATGAGATCGCGGCGACCCATCTGCTTGAGCGTCTTGCGCAGCAAGGGCCAATTTTCCGGATCGTGGTAACGCAAAAATGCCTTGTGAAGTCGCCTCTGGCTCAGGCGTTTAACGGGCCCCATCTTGTCGCTGTTACGCTTCAGGCGTTGCAGGGGGTTGAACCCCGTGTGATACATGGCGGTCGCCGTGGCCATAGGCGACGGGTAAAAAGTCTGCACCTGATCGGCGCGGAACCGGTGCTTCTTGAGCCAGAGCGCTAACGCCACCATGTCCTCGTCGGTGGTGCCCGGGTGGGCGGCAATGAAGTAAGGAATGAGGTACTGCTTTTTACCCGCCTGCTTCGAAAAGCGCTCAAACATCTCAGCAAAGCGGTCATAGCTCCCGATGCCCGGCTTCATCATCTTGGACAATGGCCCCGTCTCGGTGTGTTCGGGCGCAATCTTGAGGTAACCCCCAACGTGATGTGTCACCAGTTCCCGAACATATTCGGGGCTTTCCACCGCCAGGTCGTAGCGGAGGCCTGAGGCGATCAGTACTTTTTTCACTCCCTCGGTGTTTCTGGCTTTTCGATACAGATTAATCAACGGCGTGTGATCAGTATTCAGATTCTTGCAGATGCCGGGATACACGCAGCTGAGTTTCCGGCAGGCAGCCTCAGTTTCCTTGTCTTTGCAGGCGAGGCGCCACATGTTGGCGGTGGGCCCGCCCAGATCTGAAATAACACCCGTGAACGCTGGACTGGTGTCGCGGATGCGCTCGACTTCCCGGATGATGGACTCCTCTGAGCGGCTCTGAATAATCCGGCCCTCGTGCTCGGTGATAGAACAAAACGTGCAGCCACCGAAGCATCCACGCATGATATTCACCGAATGTTGAATCATTTCCATCGCAGGCACTGCAGCGTTGCCGTAAGCGGGATGAGGCAGTCGCTGGTAGGGTAGCTCGAACACCCAGTCGAGCTCCTCGGTCTCCAGTGGCAGTGGCGGTGGGTTCAGCCAGACCTCCCGATCGCCATGGGCTTGAATCATCGGTAGCGCGTTGTGGGGATTTGTCTCTTTGTGAAAAACCCTTGAGGCGTGGGCATACAGAACGGGGTCCTCTGCAACAGCTTCCGCGGAGGGCAGGCGGATGGCGTGTGTGTCGGCTTTCGGGCTCGCCATCAGGCGGACCGGCTCGGGATTATTCGCCGCGGTTGAGTTTTGGTTCTCCTCGCACGGCTCCTGCTCCATTCCCTCGTAAGGGTTCGGGTGCGGCTCCACCGCGCCCGGTTTGTCCACTGACGTCGAGTCGATCAGTAGCCTGTCGGCGGGGGGGTGATGGGTCACATACGCCGTGCCGCGAATGTCAGTGAGATCTGCTATCGACTGACCGTTGGCGAGGCGATGAGCCACCTCGACTATCGCTCGCTCCGCATTACCAAAGAGAAGTATGTCGGCGCGGCTGTCGAGCAGGATTGAACGCCTAACGCGGTCACTCCAGTAATCATAGTGCGCGATCCGTCGGAGACTGGCCTCAATACCGCCAATCACGATAGGCACGTCTTTGAAGGCCTCCCGTAGTCTTTGGCTGTAGACCGTTACCGCTCTGTCTGGCCGCTTGCCAGCTGTATTCCCTGGCGTGTAGGCATCATCATTGCGACGCTTTTTGTCGGCGGTGTAGTGATTGATCATGGAGTCCATGTTGCCGGCCGTCACGCCGAAGAACAGGTTCGGGCGACCCAGTACCGTGAAGGGGTCTGCTGAGTGCCAGTCGGGCTGCGCGATCATGCCGACCCGGAAGCCCTGGGCCTCCAGGACCCTGCCAATGACCGCCATGCCGAAGCTCGGGTGATCAACGTAACCGTCGCCCGAGATGATGATGATGTCGCAACTGTCCCAACCGAGCTCAGTCATTTCCGCGCGTGACATGGGTAGCCATGGCGCTGGCCCAAAGCATTCGGCCCAGTGCTTGCGATAATTGAATAGGGCGGTGGGTTTATTGCTCATTGCGTTCGGCGCGCTGTCTGATTTCGACTGGTACGTCTAGCTCGGCACCGCAGTATTTGCAGTGCGTGGCGTCCACGCTATGCCCTTGCCGCGCACAGACCGGACAATTCCAGGGCATTGTTAACGACGGCCCTTGTCTCTGGTTGATCCTTTCCCAAAGCTCTCGCGTGATGATGGCAGTGGGCACTGCGATAATGCTGTATCCGACCAGCATTCCGAAACCTGCGACAAAACGCCCAGCCGGTGTCTGTGGCACGAGATCGCCGTAGCCCACGGTTGTGATGGTCACGACTGCCCAATAGATGCTCATCGGGATGCTCTCGAATCCACTGTTCGCACCCTCGATCACATACATAATGCAGGCGAACACAATGACCACAAGCATTACCATAATCAGGAAGACGAAAATCGAGCGAGCGGTATTTCTCAGCGCACTTAATATTTCGTTGAGCTCGGTGAACAGCGACATTAGCCGCAGGATTCTGAATACGCGCACAACCCGCAAAAGACGGACGACTACAAGGGGTGCGGCTTCTGGCGCAAGAATGGCGATATAGGTAGGCAATATCGCAAGAAGATCAATGACGCCCCAGAAACTGAGTAAGTAGGCTCTTCGCTGTTCGGTGCACCAGACTCGAGTCAAATACTCTGCGGTGAAAATGGCGGTGAAAAAGATTTCGCAGCGCCATAGTGTGGCCTCGTATTGCGCGTGCAACTGCGGCACAGAGTCAATAACGACCACAGCTACGCTGGCGAGAATCAGAAAAAGTAGCGCAAGGTCAAAGTTCCGGCCCGCGGTGGTACTTGTTCCGAAGATAATCACCTCGAGCCGATGACGCCATCCCTCCTCGGCGTTTGAGATGCTCTCGCGTATTGGCTCGTCAGAGTTCACAGCATCGACTCGAGTGTTTGCCAGACACTCTCCAGAATAATGGGTTGCGCCTCGGCCGTCGGGTGAATGCCATCAGTCTGCATCAGGGTTGGTTCTAATGCTACCGAAGCCAACGGAAATTCAGCGAGTATCGCCGTGGAGTTCTCTGTCGCCTCTGTAAAGCTGGCTCTGAATGCGTCGGTATAGAATTTTCCGAAGTTGGGCGGTATCTCCATCGGTAACAACAGCACCCGGGCCGCGGCCTCCTCGGAGAGTCTGATCAACTGCTTAAGGTTGTCCCGCAGCTGTTTGACCGGGTAGCCCCGCAAACCGTCATTGCCCCCCAGCTCAATGATCACTACCTTGGGCGCGTGTTCGCTCAGCAGATCGGGCAAGCGCCGTAAGCCGCCGCCGGAGGTCTCGCCTGATATACTGGCGTTGATCACCCGGTACGTGGGCTGCTCTTTTTGGAGGCGTGCGTCCAACAGTGACACCCAGCCCTGCTCGAGTTGCATGCCGTAGGCCGCGCTAATGCTGTCGCCCAACACCAGTACGGTATCGCGTGCCTGAGCTGTGGCGGCCAGCAGACACGATGTGACCGCCAGCAATCCAAGCCGGCCCGCTAGTCGTAATCGTCGGGCGAGGACCCTCAGAATGATCAAAGTCAATCAACTCCTAAAAACCGTCCCCACTGCAGATGGCGACCTCGACATCTTGCGGGGTATTGACCTCGAGATCGAGCAGGGTGCGTCAGCCGCCATCGTCGGTGCCTCGGGGTCAGGTAAGTCTACCCTGCTGGGGCTGCTCGCGGGCATGGATCTGCCATCTGCCGGCGAAATATGGTTGGACGGTGAGGCGCTGGGTGATCTCGATGAAGATCAGCGTGCACGGTTACGGGCCGAAAAAGTGGGCTTTGTTTTTCAGAGCTTCCAGTTGTTACCAGCGCTGACTGCGCGCGAGAACGTGATGTTGCCCCTCGAGCTGGCTGGCGTGAGTCAACGCCGATCAGATTGCTGAGCAATACCTCCGCGACGTGGGTCTCGGTGAGCGGCTGTCGCACTATCCCACGACCTTGTCCGGTGGTGAACAGCAGCGGGTGGCCATCGCGAGAGCCTTCGCACGGCAGCCGCAAATTTTGTTTGCCGACGAGCCCACGGGTAATCTTGATACGCGGACTGGGGAGCGGGTGATAGAGCTCTTATTCGAGCTTAACGATCGCGCTGAAACCACCCTGGTGTTGGTAACCCACGATGAGCGATTGGCGGCGCGTTGTGACCGGTGTTTTGCCATGAACGCCGGTGAAATTGTCGAACGGTGAAGGACCGATGAGCGGATTAGGGGTTTCTTCGTGACATCTCGATTGAGCTGGAAGTTGCTCTCCAGAGAATGGCGCAGCGGTGAGCTGGGTATTCTATTGCTGGCATTAGTAATGGCCGTATCTGTTGTGGTGGGTGTCAGCAGTTTTGTGAGCCGCTTGCAGTCCGCTTTGCTATCCGAAAGTGCGCGGTTCCTCGCGGCAGATCTGGTCGTCGTGAGTCGGACGCCACCGCCAGACGAATGGATCAATCATGCGCAGGCGCAGGGTTTGGTGAGCAGTCTGGGAATTGGATTTCCTTCGATGGCCGTCGCTGACATCGACCATATGGCCCTTGTATCGGTTAAAGCGGTCTCCGATGGCTACCCCATCCGTGGCGATTTGCAATGGTCTCGCGAACCCTACGGGCAAGTGCTCGCTGGAGGAACGATTCCCGCGGCAGGTGAGGTGTGGCTCGCGCCGAGGCTGTTTGCATTGCTCGATGTGTCGTTGGGTGAACGGGTGCTGGTAGGGGAGGCTGAACTGATCGTCTCGGCTGCGGTGCGCGGCGAGCCCGACGCCACCACGGCGGTGTTTGGATTTGGTCCTCGTTTGTTGATGAATGTCGACGATATTCCTGCCACCGGCGTGATTCAGCCCGGCAGCAGGGTGGAGTATCGCCTATTGCTGGGCGGAGACCGCGAGTCCGTATCGTCTTTCGCTGATTGGGTCGAGCCATTATTGGGACAGGGACAGCGCTTGGACTCGGTGGATGGTTCGCAGCCCCGGATTGGGGATACTCTGGATCGCGCTCAGGGTTTCCTACTGCTGGCAGGCAGTCTTGCCGTGGTGTTAGCGGCGGCCGCGATCACGTTGGCGAGCCGTCGATTTGGCGAGCGTCACACTCAGTATGTCGCGATTCTTAAATCTTTGGGCGCGCGATCATGGGAGATCGGGCGTCTTTACGGCGTGAGTCTGGCTGTTTTGGGGTCAATCGGCACCGTGTTGGGATGTGTTTTAGGCTGGGCGATTCAAGCGGCATTTATCACGTTACTGGGCGACCTGCTGCCCGTTACACCAGGGCCCGCAGGTTGGCGCCCGATGTCTATTGGGGTGGTGACGGCCGCCGTATGCATCGTGTTCTTCGCATGGCCTCCGCTCAAAAGGCTGGGGCAAGCCTCGCCACTCAGCGTGTTACGCGCCGACGTGGGGATTGCGGAATCGCAACGACTCCAGGATTACCTGTTGGGTGGCTTGTCGATTGTCGGACTGATGTGGTGGTACAGCGGCAGTGCCGCAGTCACGGCTGCGGTGATCGCGGGTTTACTGGTGGTGATGGGGCTCGGATTCATCGCCGCGCGAAGTTTGCTTTCAGGCGGTCGCAGAGTGGGCGGTTTCGCGGGCAGTATCTGGCGGGTAGCGCTCGCAGGCTTGCAGCGAAGAGGTCGGGCCAACGCGCTGCAGATGGTCATTTTTGCTATGGCGATTATGTTGATGCTGCTCCTGTCGGTGGTGCGGTCCTCGCTCATCGGTCAGTGGCAGGCGCAGTTGCCTGCGGATGCCCCAAACCACTTTTTGCTCAATTTGGCGCCTGAAGAGAAGCCTGTTTTGGAGTCTTTTTTTAGTGAGCAGGGTGTGGCTTCTGAGGCCCTGTACCCCATGACGAGAGGTCGCGTCTTCAGTGTGAATGCGGAGCAGCTACCCGAGTGGCGCGATGTCGAGGGAGAGGGCGTTCCACGTCAACGCGAAGCCAACTTTACCTGGGCCGATGCGCTACCGGATGGCAATGTATTGATCGAGGGTGACTGGTGGGATGCCGACACGGATCGCGCCTGGATTTCCCTTGAAGAGGGCTTTGCACAAGATGTGGGTGCAGGCATGGGCGATCGCCTGTCTCTCAGAATCGGCGCCGCGGAATTCGATGCGGAGGTGCGAAACATTCGGCGAGTTGATTGGCAGTCCATGCGACCCAATTTTTTTGTCGTGTTTCCCCGGCAGGTTTTGGAGCAATACCCCGGCATGTTCATGACCAGTTTCAGATTGCTGCCAGAGCAAAAGCCGGTATTGAATCAGTTGGTCAGCGTGTTACCCACGGTGACCGTGATTGAGCTGGATATCGTTATTCAAGAGATGCGAACGGTGATTGATCAAGTTGCCCGCGCGCTGGAATTGGTGCTCGCCGTGATTCTCGTGGCGGGGGCCTTGGTCCTCATTTCGGGTGTGCGCTCCAGTCTGGACGCAAGGCTAAAGGAGAGTGCCTTGATGCGCGCTCTGGGGGCTCGCTCTCGCGTGGTGCTGGGGACCTTGTGGATTGAGTTCCTGGTTCTGGGCGCGATGGCGGGCAGCCTCGCGGCGGCGGGCACCGAAGTGGCCGCCTGGGCGTTGCAAACCAGAGTGTTCGAGATGTCGTGGGCGCCGACCCCTGCCCTGTGGTGGATTGGTCCGTTCACCGGTGCGTTGATCGTAGGCACCCTCGGCGTTTGGTCTTGCCGGCGCGTCGTGCGCACGCCGCCGGTGACGTTGCTCAGAGAAGTGTGAGGTAAGTCGCTCGCCCAGGCGTTACGGAGCGCTTAGCCCAATAGGTGCGCCACGGCATCACGTTCTTCGATCAGTTCCTGCGCCGTCGCATCCATTTTTTCCCGGCTGAACGGAGAGATATCGAGACCCTCTACAATTTCCCATTCGCCGCCCGAGCAGCGACAGGGGAACGAGTAAATTAAACCCGGTTCAATGCCGTAGGCACCGTCTGAAATCACGCCCATCGATACCCAGTCATTGTCGGGCGAGCCCAGCGCCCAGCTACGCATATGATCGATGGCCGCGTTGGCCGCAGACGCTGCTGACGAGGCGCCCCGGGCTTCAATGATGGCCGCGCCGCGCTGCTGAACGGTGGGAATGAAATCACTCGCGTACCAATCCATATCCAAATCGTCGGTGGCCGGTGCGTTGCTGACTAACGCGTGGTGCAGGTCCGGGTACTGGGTTGCGGAATGGTTGCCCCAGATGGTCATCTGACGGATATCGTTTACGGTTGTACCGCTCTTCTGCGCAAGCTGCGTTTTGGCGCGGTTATGATCGAGACGTGTCATCGCCGTGAACTGGCGAGGGTTGATGTCTGGTGCGTTACGCTGGGTGATCAGCGCGTTGGTGTTGGCAGGGTTACCAACAACCAATACTTTGATGTCACGACTGGCCACGTTGTTAATGGCTTTGCCTTGTACACCAAATATCGCGGCATTGGCTTCCAGCAGGTCTTTGCGCTCCATGCCGGGACCACGAGGCCGCGCCCCGACCAGCAGCGCGTAGTCACAGTCCCTAAACGCGACTTCCGGGTCGTCGGTGCAAATCACATCTGCCAGCAGCGGAAAAGCGCAATCGTCGAGCTCCATTTTAACGCCGCCGAGCGCATCCATCGCCGGCGTGATATCGAGCAGTTGCAGAATAACGGGTTGGTCATCACCCAACATTGACCCTGACGCGATGCGGAAGAGCAGGGCATAGCCAATTTGACCGGCTGCTCCGGTAACAGTAACGCGAACGGGTGCTTTCATTTGGGGATCCTCGATGTTGTGTGACGAGACGAATTTTCGGCGGTCGGGATTGTCCTGTCAGAAGCACGAAAACACAAGTCTCTGTGGCGGATCGCGCGCTCAGCGGCGGGCATTGAGCCTCTGACGACTTTTGCGAGTTGCATGGGTGTCTCCTATCATCCGCGTTGAGCTTGATCGCGTGCGATAATGACGCCTGCTCGAGATGAGCCGCCGTTTTATTCGAGCAAGAATCAGTGCGTGGAATAGAGCGGTAGTGCGGGTTTGCCGGCAAGCGACGCTGGCCGATCGCGGGCGTGTGAGTGAAGTAGGCGAAACAGTGGCCGGGAGAGAGCATGGCGGCATTGGGTGACAACACGGTGAAGCAGGTGGCGCCTCGGGATGGACGCAAGGACCGGCTTGAGTTCAACAAGTTGCGAAAACGGCTTCGACGGCAGGTTGGTAAAGCGATTGCGGATTTCAATCTGATCGAGCCCGGCGATCGGGTCATGGTCTGCGTTTCCGGGGGTAAAGATTCTCACGCCATGCTGGAGTTGCTGATCGCGCTACGGGACAGTGCGCCGGTCTCGTTCGAAGTGGTGGCCGTTACCCTAGATCAAAAGCAGCCGGGTTACCCCGAAGAGGTGCTTCCTGCCTACCTCGAGACATTGAATATTCCTTTTTACATTCTTGAGCGAGATACCTACAGCGTTGTGCGATCAGTGATCCCCGAGGGCAAGACAACCTGCGGACTGTGCTCGCGATTGCGTCGTGGCACCCTATATGGGTTCGCTGAGCAAATCGGTGCCAACAAGATCGCGTTGGGACATCATCGCGATGACATTGTCGAGACCGCCTTTTTAAATATGTTTTTCGGCGGCAAGCTCAAAGCGATGCCGGCCAAACTGAAAAGTGACGACGGCAAACATATCGTTATCCGCCCGTTGGCCTATTGCCGGGAGGACGATCTAGCGGCGTACGCTGAAGCGATGGCGTTCCCCATTATCCCCTGCAACCTCTGTGGCACTCAGGAGAATTTGCAGCGGCAGGAGATCAAGCAGATGCTGCGAGCATGGGAAAAGCAATATCCGGGTCGCACTGAGACGATATTCCGTGCGCTGGGTAACGTGGCGCCATCGCACCTCCTGGATCATGATCTTTTTAACTTCACGGGACTTCAGGGGCAGGTTGGTGATGGCGCGGAGTTACCGGACATTCGAGTCGTCAATCTCTAATGTCATTGCTCGCTGCGCATGATGTCGAGATCGAGCGGGGCGACCGCAGACTGCTGACGGGCGTCAGTTTGACGGTTGAGGCCGGTGACATATGGCAGCTAGTGGGTGCGAATGGCGTCGGTAAAACGAGTCTGCTCCGCGCGCTGGCCGGATTGGCGCGGCTCGGTGTGACGGGCGAGATCGAGCACGACCAACAACGACTCTACCTCGGGCATGCGCCCTCGCTGAAGAAAACACTCAGTCCTCTCGACAACCTGCGGTGCCATCCTGCTTGCGACATTGTGGTGGCCGACGATGTCATCTTCTCTGCGCTGGCATCTGTGAGTCTGGCTGGTTACGAGGATAGGCCGGTCGGTTCGCTCTCCGCGGGTCAGCAGCGCCGCGTTGCGCTTGCTCGTCTGTTGCTCAGTCCTGCGCCCTTGTGGTTATTGGATGAGCCGTTCACGGCGCTAGACGCGAGTGGTTGCGATTGGCTGGACGCGCAAATTCGCAGCCATGTCTCGGGTGGTGGTGCGGTGGTATATACGAGCCACCAACCCAGCCGCTTTGGGTCACTGCAGCAGGATGTCGATTTGGCTTGCCATGTCTGCTGACGTCCCCTTGCTATCGCTCAGAGCGGCCTTCGCTCGGCAGTTTTTGCGTCACTTCAAGGCGCTGATGAGTAGTCCGGCTGACATGGCCAATCCGCTGCTGTTCTTTTTTATGGTGGTGACGCTATTTCCGCTGGGTCTGGGGCCAGATCCCGAGCGCTTATCGACAATGGCGCCCGGCGTACTGTGGGTGGTGGCATTGCTGTCGAGTCTGATGGTGAGCAGCAAGTTATTCGCGTCTGATTACGAAGACGGAAGTCTTGAGCAGCTTGCCATCGCGCCTTACCCGCTATCAGTGTTGGTGCTTGGCGAGGTCACGGCACACTGGCTGGCGACGGGTTTCCTGCTCGCGGTGGTATCGCCCCTGTTTGGCGTGATGCTGGGGCTACCACAGCATGGTCTGGGCGTGCTGTGTTACAGCTTATTATTAGGCACTGTTTGTCTGACGCTAATCGGTGCGATGGGTAGTGCTCTGACGGTCAGTATCCGGCGCGGTGGCTTGCTGATGTCGCTACTTATTATTCCCCTGAATGTACCCGTGCTGATTTTCGGGACCACAGCTGTTTCCGAAGCGATCATCGGCGGTAATCCCTCTACCTGGCTGGCGCTACTGGGCGGCTTGGCGATGGGCTCTCTCGCGTTGGTGCCGCTGGCCATCAGCGCTGCGCTCAGAGTGTCGCTCGATAATTGATGATCATGAAGATGATCATGAAAAAGCCGGCTAGCCTTGCTTGAAGAGCACCTCATCGAGACGGGTTAGGCGCTATACTGAGCGATATGTGGACGTTTATTCACAAAATGGGCTCGCCGCCCTGGTTCTTTCGATTCAGCGGCACGGTCGTGAAATGGCTGTTGCCCCTGACGCTCGTGTTGCTGGCAGTGGGCGCGGCTTGGGGGCTATTGGTCGCCCCACCTGATTTTCGTCAGGGTAACTCCTATCGCATTATCTACATCCATGTGCCTGCCGCGGTCGTCGCCTTGGCCGGTTACTACGTGATGGCGTTTGCCGGAGCCGTCAGCCTGATTTGGCGCATCAAGATGGCCGACGTCACGATGCGCGCCGCGGCGCCGGTGGGTGCCGTGCTGACGGCCGTCGCCTTGGTGACGGGGGCGATCTGGGGGAAGCCCACCTGGGGCACGTGGTGGGTGTGGGATGCCCGCATCACCTCGATGCTGATTTTGCTGTTCCTGTACCTGGGTGTGGTCGCACTGTTTGAAGCCTATGAGAATAAAACCGCGGCAGCGAGGGCCTGCGCCGTGCTGTCTTTGGTGGGCACAGTCAACATCCCCATCATCTATAAGTCGGTAGATTGGTGGTATTCGCTCCATCAGCCTGCTTCGATCAAATTTACAGGCGAATCGGCGATCGATAGCAGCATGCTGTATCCGCTGCTCCTGATGATTGCGGCGTTTTATTGCTTGTTTGCAGTGACCGTATTGCTCAACATGCGCGCCGAATTGGTGTGGAGCCACAGAGAATCTGGATGGCTACAGCAGCTGGTGCGAAAGGCCTGATGTACTTCGACTCGCTGACAGCGCTGTGGCACATGGACGGGCACGGCTTTTATGTCTGGCTGGCTTACGCGCTGACATTTCTTCCTGTTGCTGTCATGGTGTGGTTGCCAGTGCGTCGACAGCGTGAGCATTGGCGGTGGATTGCCGCCGAGCAGCGACGCGCTGACTCGGTGCAGCCGGGCGTGACAGATAAGTGAGTCAGCGGGGGTTTTGAGAGCGTATGCATCCGGTACGTAAACAGCGTTTGATCGTCGTGAGCCTTGTCGTCGTTCTTTCGAGTGCTGCAGTAGGTCTGGTGGCGTTCGCGTTGCGCGACAATATCAATCTCTTCTATCCCCCCGCCGAAGTGGTGGCCGGTAAAGCGCCTGTGGATCGGAGTATCCGACTGGGCGGTATGGTGGTTGAGGGGAGTATCGAGCGCAGTGACACCGAGTTGGATACCATTTTCTGGGTCACGGATTACGAGGCATCAGTGCCGGTGCGCTACAGCGGCATTCTTCCCGACCTGTTCGCTGAAGGGGAAGGGGTGGTCGCCGAGGGTGTGCTCGACGATAACGGCATGCTGATCGCCACGCAGGTGCTGGCAAAGCACGACGAAAATTACATGCCGCCAGAGGTCGCGGCCGCGCTGGAAGGTAAAACCGCGCCGGGTGAGGCCACGGCTCTGCCATGATTCCTGAGCTCGGGCATGTCGCACTGATTATCGCTTTCTGCCTGGCCGTCGCACTGGCGGTTATCCCGCTGTGGGGCGCCGCCAAGCGAGATGTATCGGCAATGAATATGGCGCCGCCGCTGGCAGTGAGTGTGACGTTATTCGTTGCCATCGCTTTTTCACTGCTAACGACCAGTTTTCTTTCCGACGATTTCTCGGTGGCGGTTGTTGCCGCAAACTCCAACAGTTTACTGCCCCCGATATTCAAGTTTTCCGCCGTGTGGGGTAATCACGAGGGCTCCTTGCTCCTCTGGGTGCTCATTCTGTCGGGCTGGATGACGGCGGTCGCATTTTTTAGCCGCGGTTTGCCGCTGATCATGGTCGCTCGAGTACTCAGCGTGATGGGGCTCGTCGCCGTTGGTTTTCTCGCCTTCTCGTTGCTGACCTCCAACCCGTTCGAGCGGCTGTTGCCGAATACGCCGCTCGATGGGAATGATTTGAATCCATTGCTGCAGGACCCGGGACTCATTATTCATCCTCCTCTGCTTTATATGGGATATGTGGGTCTCTCTGTGCCGTTTGCCTTTGCCATTGCGGCGCTGTTGGGCGGCCGGCTTGACGCTTCCTGGGCGCGCTGGTCGCGTCCCTGGACCAATGTGGCCTGGGGCTTCCTGTCTTTGGGGATCATGCTGGGTAGCTGGTGGGCCTACTATGAGCTGGGCTGGGGTGGATGGTGGTTTTGGGATCCTGTCGAGAATGCCTCATTTATGCCTTGGCTCATGGGCACGGCCTTGGTGCACAGTCTTGCTGTCACGGAAAAGCGGGGCGTCTTTCGCTCCTGGACCGTGCTCTTGGCGATCTTCGCTTTTTCTCTATCGCTGTTGGGCACTTTCCTCGTGCGCTCCGGCGTCTTGACCAGTGTTCACGCTTTTGCGGCAGATCCCGAGCGAGGCTTGTTTATTCTGATTTTTCTCGCCTTGGTGGTTGGCGGTTCGCTCTTGCTTTATGCCATGCGCGCCCCAGCGGTCGCGAGCCGGGTGTCGTATGCGGCGATCTCGCGCGAGTCTCTGTTAATGGTGAACAATCTGGTGTTCACCGTGGCGACGGTGGTTGTGCTGCTGGGAACTTTGTTTCCTCTGGTCATGGATGCGTTCTCGCTTGGCAAGTATTCCGTCGGCCCGCCTTATTTCAATGCGGTTTTTGTGCCGTTAATGGCACTCGTGATGCCATTCATGACAGTGGGGCCCTTGTCCCGGTGGCGCGAGGATGCCGCGGGTCGCTGGCTCCATGAGCTGTTGGTCCCGGGTCTGGCGGTGGTGTTGTTAGCGGTGACGCTGGGGTTCTTTGGCCGAGAAGGGTTCAACCTGTGGATCGCCCTGGCGGTGCTGCTCGCCGGTTGGGTGACGTTGGGCGTGTTGCGAGACGCGTGGCGCCGAATCGGGGCAGGTGGCGGTTCGCTGCGCTGGCGGAGGCTAAGCCCAAGTTTTATTGGAATGGCCGCGGCGCATTTGGGCTTTGCGGCGGTTGTGCTGGGAGCCGTTGTCGTCACTCAGCTCAACGAAGAGCGGGATCTGCGCATGGCAGTAGGCGACGCGGAGGCCCTGGGTGGTTACCGTTTCGAGCTGATCGAGATCGGTCAACGCCCGGGGCCCAACTACAGCGCAGACTATGCGGTATTTGACGTCACCGAGGCGGGGCAACCGATTGCTCGACTGACACCGGAGAAGCGCCGTTATTTTGCGAGTGGCCAGATCATGACTGAAGCAGCGATCGATGCCAGCGTGTGGCGCGATTTGTATATCGCGCTGGGTGAGCCGATCGGCGAGGACGCCTGGGCGGTGCGTCTGCAATACAAGCCCATGGTGCGCTGGCTATGGCTCGGGGCCTTGATGATTGGTTTGGGTGCGTTGGTGACCATTTTCGATCGGCGATACCGTGCGCAAGTGGCGCGTGGTCAGTCGCCAGCGATAGGAGCAGTCGGCGTTGCGGGTTAAGCAATTCCTGCCCTTGGCGGTTTTCGTCTTGCTTGCGGGCTTGCTGTATAAAGGTCTATCGATTGATCCGACGGCGCTGCCGGCAGCGCGTCTCGGACAGCCCTTTCCATCCTTTTCACAGAGCGAGCTAAGCAGCGGCGTCGAGGTGACCGAGCAAGCGCTGTTGCCTGGTCCCGCCCTCGTCAATGTCTGGGCGACCTGGTGTTACTCCTGTCGGGTTGAGCATCCCTACTTGTTGCAGCTGGCTGAGCGCGGCGTACCGATCTTCGGCCTGAACTACAAGGACGACTCCGCAAAGGCGCGCGATTGGCTGTCCCAGCTGGGAGATCCCTATCGCTTGAATATTGTTGACGCAGAGGGCTCAGTAGGACTCGATCTAGGGGTATACGGTGCACCCGAGACATACATTATCGACGAGAGCGGTCAGATTGTTCATCGTCACGTGGGTGTGTTGGATGCAACCGTATTTGCGCGAGATTTTCAGCGTTGGTTCCCCTCGCTTCCATCGGCGGTCGACCCGGCGATGAGTGAGGCAGAAGGATGAAAACAGTCCGTTTCGGTTTAGTCGTGGGACTATTGTCTGTGCTGCCCCTGGCGGGGTGGGCGGTCATCGAAACCTATGATTTTTCGTCGCCGGAGCTGGAGGTGCGCTACCACAGCTTGAGTCAGGAGTTGCGTTGTCCGAAATGTCAGAATCAGAACATTGCGGATTCCAATGCGCCGATCGCGCGTGATCTTCGGGTGGTGTTGTACGAACAGTTAGAGGCGGGCGCTTCTGACGACGAAATTTTAGCTTTTATGGTGGCGCGATACGGCGAGTTCGTCCGGTATCGGCCGGGGGTCGATCGCAATACGCTGCTGCTGTGGACGTCGCCAGTGCTGTTGCTGCTGGCGGGGGCGGTCGGTCTGATGTGGCACTTCAGGCGTCGTCGTGGCGATGCTGTGCAGCCTCTGAGTGAGCAAGAGCAACGTGAACTCGAGCGACTGATGGCGCAGCCGAACCGGGACACCGCACCTTGATGTCAACCTTCTTCTTCGGCGTTGCCTCGCTCGTTGGATTGGCAGTTGTCATGATCTCGGTATTACCGCGGGTCTGGCAACGGCGCGGTCGCACAGAGACAAATGCCGATTGGCTGAGACTGAGGCAGCGCGAGCTCGACGGTGACGCGGAGGCGCTCAAGCGGGATGCGGCGCTGCGTATTGTGGAAGAGGGCGAGGGTTCTCAGGATCCTCCGGAGCAGGCAGCGCCCCAATATGCCTGGTGGGTGCAGGGTGTGGCCGCGGGACTGTTGATAGCGGGTGTCGTCTGGCTTTACCGAGAATTGGGTGCCTGGGAGGACGTGGAGATCGCGCAGCAACTGGCGCGTCTGGAGTCTGCTCAGCCGAATGATGTTGTCGCGCTGATTGATCGCATCGAGCATCGGGCTGAGGCGAGGCAGGGCAACACCGATTACGCATTGCTACTGGCTGAATATTACCTGTCGGGGAACGACCCTGCCGCCGCATTGATCTACTTCGAGCGGTTGATCGCAGCAGGCGCTGCGGCGCCTGAGATATTGGGTAAGGCAGCGCAAGCGGAATTTTTGGCGGCAGATCGCGAATTGAGTGCGCAAGCTCGGTCGCGGGCGGAACAAGCCTTGGCAATGAATCCCATGCAGTCTGCCGCACTCGCGACGCTGGGGATGGCGGCCTTTGAGGAAGCGGATTATCAGGGGGCGATTTCTTATTGGCAGAAACTGAGAGCGCTTGAAGCACCGGGCAGCGCCGGGCACACCATGCTGGGGCAGGTGATCGCGCGAGCGGAGCAGGAGCTGGCGGCGGCTGGCGGCCCGATCACCGCTCCAGCGGGCGCGGAGCCGGCAACCGAGGGCGCGTCTGGGGACGGCGCCGTCTCAGTAGAGATCACGCTGTCGACGCAAGCGACGCTCCCCGACGCCGCCGTCATGTTCGTGCTGGCTCGCCCGGCGGGCGCCGAGGCCGGCATGCCAATTGCGGTCGTCCGTGAGGCAGTTGCTGCGTGGCCAGTGGCGGTGACCCTCTCTGATATGACGTCAATGGCGGGTCAGCGCCTCTCTGATTTCGAGTCGGTCTCCATCGAGGTGCAGATCTCCGAGACGGGCCAGCCGGGCAGGGATAATGCCTGGGCCTGGGCGCGACTCGATAATGTCCCTACCAGGAACGATGAGCCCGTGGCGATCGTTCTGACGCGCGATTAATCGATAATATTCGCAACCAAACATAGTGTTGTGTGCGAGAAGCAGATACACTACATCTTGTGTTTTGAGCGTACTGCGGCGGCCGGCTGCGAACGCCTAGTAAGTTGATAATCCGGATACATTAATGCGCCTTAAATCCATCAAACTGGCCGGCTTCAAGTCCTTCGTTGACCCGACTTCGGTCCAGTTTCCGGGCAACATGTGCGCCGTCGTTGGCCCCAACGGCTGCGGCAAATCCAACATCATCGATGCCGTGCGATGGGTCATGGGTGAAAGTTCGGCAAAGACGCTTCGCGGCGAATCGATGACAGACGTCATTTTCAACGGTACGACTAGTCGTCAGCCGGTGAGCCAAGCCTCGATCGAACTAGTGTTCGACAATTCTCAGGGAAAGGTCGCCGGCGAGTTTGCGGCGTATAACGAGATTTCCGTGCGCCGCGTGGTAACGCGCGAGGCTCAGTCCGAGTATTACCTCAACGGCGCAAAGTGCCGCCGACGTGACATCACGGATCTGTTCCTCGGCACCGGCCTTGGCCCGCGGAGCTATGCCATTATCGAACAGGGTGTTGTATCGAGACTGATTGAGTCTAAGCCTGAGGAGTTGCGGGTCTTTATCGAAGAGGCTGCCGGCATCTCCAAGTACAAAGAGCGGCGCCGCGAAACAGAAAGCCGAATGCGCCGGACCACCGAGAACCTCGAGCGCTTGACCGATCTGCGCGATGAACTACAGCGGAATTTGGCGCACCTGGATCGGCAGGCGCGTGCGGCGGAGAAGTACGCCGAGCTGAAGGCAGAAGAGCGCGTGGTTCAGAGTGAGCTGTTCACGATTCAGTGGCGCAACCTGAACGAGAGCAGCGCGGCGGTTTCCGGCGAGATGGGTGCGTTGGACGTGAAGCGCGAGGCAGCGAAAGCCGATGCAACGCATACCCTCAGCGAGATCGAGACACAGCGGTCAGAGCAGGCAGAGGCGACTGAGGCGCTCAACAGCGCTCAGGAAAAGTACTACTCGATCGGTGGCGAAGTGACGCGTATCGAGCAAGCGCTGAAGTACGCGCAAGAAAGACGTGGCGAGCTGCAGAGAGATCTCGATCAGACGAGAAATAGCCTGGAGCAGACTCGAGAGCATCTCGACGTCGACCGAAAGCGGCTCAATGACTGGGAGCGTGAGCTCGAGCAATCGGCGCCGGCTTTGGTTGAGCTGAAATCCGTTGCGCAGGAGGCGAGCGAAGCGCTCGCGACAGCAGAAGGCGCTGTGCAGGCTTGGTCTCAGAATTGGGATGGTTTTAACGAGCGGGCACGTGAACCCAGCCAGACTGCCGAGGTCCAGCAAAGTCGCATTACCTACCTCGAACAAGTGCTCACAAAACTGCAAGAGCGTCTGCAGCAGCAGCGCGCGGAATGGGAGTCGCTCTCTGCGACGACCGGTGACACCACGGGATCTCCGCTAGACGCAAAAATCGAGGAAGCTGACCGGAAGATCGCAGGATTTGAGTCTGAGCTCAGCCGATTAAAGGAGCAACTGGCGGTATCTCACACGTCGATCGAGCAGTCCCGGCAGCAGCAAGACGATATTCGCGCGAGCATTCAGGAGACACGGGGACTCATGTCGTCCCTGGTAGCCTTGCAGGAAGCTGCCTCTGATGAGCAGGAGCGAGCGGCCTTGAATGCCTGGATCGACAGTGAGGCGTTGCGGGCCGATGGCACCGTGTACTCAGCACTTGAGGTTGAGCCGGGTTGGGAGGGTGCGATCGAACAGGTGCTGGGTGAGGCACTGTCGGCACAGATTCTGACGGGCAGAGCGCTTGGTGCCTTGCCGGGTATCCGCGCCCTGCCCGCTGGCGCTTTCGTCTTGGACGATCAGGTCGAGGCACCTGCCAACACGGCAGGTACGCTGGCGGATAAAGTACGCGGTCCTGCGCGGATTCTGCATTGGCTCGCGGCAGTCAAAACTGCGGAAAATCTCGATGACGCGCTGGCATTGCGTGGTCAGCTTGCCGTAGGCGAGTCGGTTGTTACTGAGAACGGGCACTGGCTGGGTCAGGGATGGCATCGCACGCGATCGGGGGCTGATGCGGCGGCGGGGATAATTGCACGTCAATCCCAGCTTGAGAGCTTGACGGCGGAGCTTGAAAAAACCCGTGAACAAGCCGCGCACATGGAACAGCAGATCAGCGATTTGCTCAAGTCCCGTGCGGAACTGGAAAAGCAGGTTTCGCAAACCCAGCAGGCACAGCAGTCCGCGGTCAACGAGCGGGCAGAGTGGGTGGCGGAGCAGCGTGCGGTGGCCACCAAGCTCGAGCAACAGATTCAGCGCAAGAACCGCCTTCAGGCCGAGATTGAAGAAGCCGAAAAGCAGTACGAGCAAGAGCAGCAGCACCTCGCTGAAGCGCGTGGTTTATTGTCTACCGCCTTGGATCAGATGGAGGCGGACCGTACAGAGCGCGACCGTCTTCAGCAGGAACGCACTCTGCTCAGCGAGAAGCTGGCGCAACAGCGTGAAGCGTCGCGGGAGGCTGCCGACGCGCTGATGCGCAGCGAGCTTCAAAGTCAAAATCTGAGCACACAGGTGGCGACGCTCCGTGAAGGCATTCTCCGGATGGAAAACCAGCTTCGTGATTTAGAGTCTCGCGAAACCGAATTGACCGACACGCTGCCGACTGCCGCGGACCCTGACGCCGAAAACAAGGCACGCCTTTCCGAATTGCTGGACCAGCGCATCGCTGCTGAGGGTGATCTCAATGCCCAGCGTGCGCGGGTCGGTGACATCGAATCGAAGCTACGACAACTTGAGCAGGCACGGGCCGATCAGGAGCAGGTGGTTCAGAGTCTACAGTCAGACATCGAGCGTTTACGCTTACAAGAGGCCGAGACGGCGGTCCGACTGGAGACCCTCACCGAGGAGATCGCCCGTCGCGATGCGGTGCCTCAGGAAATCGCCGCAACCCTGCCCGAGGATGCCAACGAGGCGGAGTGGCAGACCAAGGTTGAGAAAGCCGCGGCACGCATTAATCGCTTGGGACCCATTAACTTGGCGGCGATTGATGAGCACGCCAAGGCATCGGAGCGTAAACAGTACCTTGACGCACAGAATGATGATCTCGAAGCCGCATTAGACACTTTGCAGTCTGCTATACGCAAAATCGATAAAGAGACACGGCAGCGATTCAAAGACACTTTTGATCAGATCAACACTGGTTTTGCCGAGCTCTTCCCGCGTGTTTTCGGTGGCGGTACCGCCTGCCTAGAGATGACGGGCGACGATTTGCTCGACACGGGAGTGGCGATTTTTGCCCGTCCGCCCGGCAAGAAGAACTCGACGATTCATTTGTTGTCCGGTGGCGAGAAAGCCATGACCGCGATCGCGCTGGTGTTCTCTATTTTCCAGCTCAATCCCGCGCCGTTCTGTATGCTCGATGAGGTCGATGCGCCGCTCGACGATGCTAACGTGGGTCGATATGCCCGCATGGTGCGAGAGATGTCGGAAAAAGTGCAGTTCGTCTTTATCACGCACAATAAAATCACAATGGAAGCAGCGGACCAGCTGATGGGGGTCACCATGTCGGAGCCGGGAGTGTCGAGGCTTGTGACGGTGGATGTGGAAGAGGCCGCTCAGTTAGCAGCCAGCTAGGGGCATCTTGATGGAGCAACTCTCGATACGAGACTGGATGGTCATCATCGGAGCGGTGATGATCGCGGCTGTCTTGATCGATGCGGTTCGGCGCTACTGGCGAGAGCGGCGTTCGGAAGTCAGGCTGAATGCCAAGATTGACCGCTCCGAGACGTCTGCGGACGGTGATGGCGCTTTTAACTTGCGAGCCGAACTGCCGAATGGGGGAGCGCGTATCGTGCGGCGAGACGACTTGGGAGCGGAGTCGTTGGATTCGGATAGCATCGGAAAAGATGCGAGGACGGGTACTCAGGGCATGGCTGCTCGCGAGACACTTGACCCGATTGATGTCGCCGTGGCCGAGTCGACGGATGTCTCGGCTGAGCAAGTGTCGGATCCAGAAGAGCCAGCAGATTTCCTTGAAGAAGAGGCAGGCGATGAGACCGCCAGTGAGGCTCGAAGCCAGAAGGCAAAGAACCCGGTGGAGAACACCACCGTTTCACAGCAAGTCCCGGGGGCGAATCAACGACGCCGTACAGTGAAGTCAGCGTCAGGTGAGCAGTCTACTGCCGCTGAATCGCTTGCCGATCCGAGTACCTTGGATTGGCTGGATGCTTTGGACGGGCAGGATGATGCTGAGGGGCTCTCCGGGTCGGTAGCGAACCCTTCCGAGCCATCAGGGCATGGTCGTCTGCCCAGAGGAGCAGATACCCACGTTTTTATTCTTTACGTTGTCGCGCGCTCCGAGGAAGGGTTTTCAGGAACAGACATTCTTGAAACCTTGCTCGCCTGTGACCTTAGGTTTGGCGACATGGATTTCTTCCATCGGCACGAGCAGGCGTCCGGGCGTGGACCCATTGAGTTTAGTGTCGCCAATATGATGAAGCCAGGCGTGTTTGATATAGACAATATGGAGCCTTTGCAGACACGCGGCCTCATGTTTTTTGTCACTTTGCCGGGTCCCAGCGATATGCTGAAAGCATTCGATTACATGTACGAAACGGTTAAGTTGGTGTCCAAACATCTGGACGGTGATATTCAGGACGAGACACGAAGTATTGTGACACGGCAAAGTCTTGAGCATATGCGTCAACAGATCCGTGAGTTGGAGAGGCGGCTGCTCGTCCGTCGAAACTGACCTCATGGCGCAGTCCCCCGAAGATGAGGTCGTCGCATTAACTGACCAACTCCTGCTTTGGTCTAGAGCCTATTTCGACGATGATGCTCCGCTGGTGCCCGACGCGGACTACGACGCTGCGATGCGTCGTTTGCAGGCACTGGAGTCAGAGCACCCGCACCTGCAATCTGCCGCCTCTCCGACCCAACGAGTTGGCTCGGCGCCTTTAGCCGCGTTTGAGTCAGTCACTCACAGGCGCCCGATGTTGTCTCTCGATAACGCGTTTTCGCAAGATGACCTGATCGACTTTCACCGCCGTGTATCCGAGCGACTCAAGGTCAGCGACGTAGAGTATTGCTGCGAGCCAAAGCTGGACGGCGTAGCAGTGAGTATCGTTTACGAAAAAGGGGAGCTGGTAATGGCCGCTACCCGGGGTGACGGCAGCGCAGGAGAGAATATTACGTCGAACATCCGCACGGTCAGGAATGTGCCGCTGAAACTTCAGGGGAAAGGCATTCCAGTTTACCTAGAGGTGCGCGGAGAGGTGGTCATTCCAAAGGACGCCTTCAACAAGATGAATGCCCGGGCCGGTGATCTTGGGGAAAAGATCTTCGTCAATCCTCGGAATGCCGCGGCAGGTAGCCTTCGTCAGCTTGATTCGCGTATCACCGCTAAGAGGCCCTTATCTTTCACTGCCTACTCGATCGGTGTGGTTGAGGGTGATTTGCCCGACTGCCATGACGCAACGCTAAGACAGTTAAGTGCCTGGGGGCTCCCTATCTCTGAGTACATGCAGACTGTGAACGGTGTGGCGGCCTGCGAGGCCTACTACGAATCGATTGCGGCCAAGCGTGAAGCGCTACCTTTCGATATTGACGGCATCGTTTTCAAAGTCAACTCAATTGCTCAGCAGGAGCGACTTGGTTTCGTGTCCCGTGCGCCTCGATGGGCGATTGCGCGCAAGTTCCCTGCTCAAGAGGTCAGTACGCGACTGCTTGGTGTGGATTTTCAGGTAGGGCGTACGGGCGCCATAACGCCTGTAGCGCGACTGGAGCCGGTGTTTGTCGGTGGTGTGACCGTCAGCAATGCGACATTGCATAACGCCGACGAGATACACCGGCTTGGTGTGCACATTGGCGACCGGGTAGTGGTTCGCCGCGCAGGTGATGTCATCCCGCAAATCGTTTCAATCGTGCAGGATGAAGCTACCGCGGCGGATGGTCCCAGAGAGTCGATTGTTTTCCCTGAAGCCTGCCCCGAGTGTGGTTCAGATGTCGATCGCCAAGAGGGTGAGGCGGTGATTCGCTGCGTAGGGGGGATGGGATGCTCAGCGCAACTCAAGGCGGTAATTAGGCATTTTGCCTCGCGTAAGGCCATGGATATCGAGGGGCTTGGGGATAAGTTGATTGATCAGCTGGTGGACGATGGTCTCGTTGCAAATGTTGCTGATCTCTTTTGCTTGGACGCCACGAGGGTCGCTGAGCTCGAGCGCATGGGGGAAAAATCCAGTGAGAATTTGATCGAGGCGATCACCGAAGCGAAACGCACGACTCTACCTCGCCTCATTTATGCTCTGGGCATTCGTGAGGTCGGTGAGGCCACAGCCCGTGCACTGGCCGGCCACTTTCTCACCTTGGACGAATTGCTGTTAGCGTCAACAGAAACGCTGGAGGAAGTTGATGATGTGGGTCCGATTGTTGCGAAGCACATTCGGGCTTTTGTGTCGGAGCCCCGCAATCAGCAGGTGATCGCTTCCTTGGTTGCCGCGGGTGTCAACTGGCCTGCCATGTCCACTGTCGGTGGAGAGGGGCCGCTGGCGGGTACGATTTGGGTGGTGACCGGCAAGCTTGAGTCGATGGGTCGTGATGATGCCGAGCAGCGACTGCGTGCTCTCGGGGCCAAGACAGCGAGTAGCGTGTCAGGTAAAACCAGCACAGTACTCGCGGGACCCGGGGCAGGTAGCAAGCGAAAAAAAGCCGAAGCTTTGGGTGTGAAGATTATCGACGAGATGGAATGGCTCGCAATGATGGAGGAACTTGAATGACTTGGTTGGGTCTCAGGAGCGCACTTTTGGGAGCGCTGATATTGTTTTTGGCGGCATGTGCAACCACTCCTCCCGCTGAAGTGAGCGACGCCTGTCAAATTTTTAGGGAGAAGACGGGGTGGTATGAAGACGCCAAAGAATCACGCGCCCGGTGGGGTGTACCGGTTTCAGTATCGATGGCGTTTATGCATCAGGAATCTCGCTTCGTCGCGACGGCCAAGCCGCCGCGGAAAAAACTGTGGGGCGTGATTCCAGGGCCTCGACCCTCTGACTCGTACGGGTATTCGCAGGCCAAGACCAGTACGTGGGAGTGGTACCAGCGCAGCACCGGTAATTACGGCGCAGATCGAGATGATTTCGGTGACGCGATCGATTTCATAGGCTGGTACAACAACGTCTCAAACAAGGAGTTGGGTATTGATAAGCAGGACGCCTTCCGACTTTATTTGGCCTATCACGAGGGGCACGGCGGGTATCGAAAGCAAAGTTATCGAAGCAAAGATTGGTTAGTCGATGTTGCACGAAAAGTTGAGCGTCAGGCGAAGCGGTATAACGGCCAGCTTCAAGAATGCTCAGAGGAGCTGGAGCCCCGGGGCTGGTTTGATTGGTGGTAAAGGCACCCGCGACAAATGTCACGGGAATGTCACATAAGTTTCATCTAATAGGCAGACCTGCTTCACCACTCATTGATGGAGATGATATGACCGCGAAAAAAGTGCTGGTCGTTGATGATGAATCCAGCATACGCGAGATGCTGAGGTTGGCTCTTGAGATATCGGACTTTGAATGCGTTGAAGCGCGGGATATCCACGAAGCCTATCGGATCATTACGGATGACACCCCTGATATTGTGTTGCTGGATTGGATGCTTCCGGGAGGAAGCGGCATTGAGCTTTTGCGCCGATTGAAGAAAGAAGATGGGACTCAAGGACTCCCCGTCATCATGCTCACCGCCAAAACCCATGAGGATAACGTTATTCAGGGTTTGGAGGTGGGGGCCGACGATTACATAACAAAACCGTTCGCACCCAAAGAACTGATAGCGAGAATGAAGGCGCTACTCCGGCGCACCTCAAAGGATCAGGCGGGTACTGAAATTAAAGTTGGTGAGCTCGTGCTCGAGATCGATAGCCGACGGGTGTTGCTAGAAAACAGGCCGCTTGATATGGGCCCCACGGAATTTAAGCTGCTGCACTTTTTTATGGCCAATCCCGAGCGGGCGTTCTCGCGAGCGCAGTTGCTCGATCGGGTATGGGGGGCGAATGTGTACGTTGAGGAGCGAACCGTCGATGTTCATATCAGGCGGTTGCGCAAGGCGCTCCAGGCGGGCAACGCGGCCTATGCTGATCTGATCCAAACAGTTAGAGGGACGGGCTACCGCTTTTCACCCAGAGACTTGGCGGTGTTGTGACGAAGCCGAGTTTTTTTATTCTCGAATTTCGTCGATTAGCTGTTGCCGTTGGGCTCGCATTCGCTTTCTGGCTTATCACTCAAGATTGGGAAATCGCTCTTATGCTGGGTGTTGCGGGTCTGGCCGTTAGCTGGGGCTGGCAACTTGCCAGATTGTACCGTTGGTTCTCTCAGCCTGATGACTTGCCGCCTATTGGAGGGTCGGGCGTGCGAGGGGTTTTGCATGATGTCTACGTGCTCAGGAGCCGAGGACCTGCTGCGTCGGCACAGAGGCAAAGGCCGCAGCCCTACTTAAAAGATTCACTCGCCTCGATGCGAGATGCGGCGTTGATTATTAACTCTGATACCAGGTTGGTTTGGTGCAACGACGCCGCTGAATATCTTCTGGGGATTCGCTTCGAGGAGGAGGAGGGGAAGCCATTATCAGATGTGGTGCCCGGTAAACAGTTAAAGCGGTATGTGAAAAAGGAGATTTTCCAAAAGCCGCTGCGCGTTAAACCGGGTCCAGATCCTGAGTTTTGTCTGCAATTCGAATTTTCGCGATTTGGCGCCGATGATCGGCTGGTTTTCGTCAAGGATGTAACTGAGCAGGATAAGTTGGAACGCATGAGAAGGGACTTCGTCGGCAATGTTTCTCATGAACTCAGAACGCCATTGACAGTCATCAAGGGGTATATCGAGACACTGCAGTCGCTCGCTGACGTTGCTGATAAAACCTTACATAAATCGCTGAGCTCAATGGATACTCAGGTGATTCGGATGGAGCGCCTGATCGAAGATCTGCTATGGCTGTCTCGTATAGAAAGCGTTGAGGGTGAGCGGAAGGATGACGAAATTCACGTCGTTGACGCTCTGGTGGATATCCGCGATGGATTAGCAGCAGCATGGCCTGAACGTGACATTGAACTGGACATACGTTGCGATCACCGGATTTTGGGCAGTGCCATCGAATTGAGGAGTGCAATCAGCAATCTAGTAGTGAATGCGCTGAAATATAGCGATGAGACGGTCACAATCCGTTGGATTGACAGTGTCGTCGGTCCGTCACTATCGGTAGAGGATGGTGGGGAAGGCATAGAGGCCAAGCATATCCCCCGTCTGACAGAACGCTTTTACCGCGTTGAAAAAAGTCGAAGTCAGGAAACGGGTGGTACCGGTCTGGGCTTGGCTATAGTGAAACATGTTGCGGTGTCCCACGACGCGAAATTATTCGTCGACAGTGAGGTGGGTAAGGGCAGTGTGTTTCGGTTGGTCTTTCCCACCGATCGCATTGTTCCGCCATCGCTCTAGGCTGGAGCCCTAAAAATAAGGCGAGCATCGATGATGCCTCGCGACCTGATATTATCGGCGGCGCTTGCCAGTGTGGCTGGGTCTTTTCTTTGGATGGTTTGATGAGTCGATTTTGGGTTAAAAAGGTCGAAGATCTTGTGCCTTACGTGCCGGGTGAGCAACCCATCTCTCGGTCGCTCGTCAAGCTCAATACCAATGAGCATGCGCTGGAGCCCTCCGCCGCAGTGATGGCTGCGATTGCCGACATGCAGGCCGATCAATTGCGCCGTTATCCGGACCCCTTGGCCACTGACTCAGGTCAGCAATCGCGGATGTTGAAGGGCTTTCTCCACAGCAGGTGTTCGTCGGTAATGGCTCTGATGAGGTGTTGGCCCACATGTGGTTAGCGTGTTTATCAGGTCGGACGGTACAGACCCTGGACACGACCTACGGATTTTATCCGGTGTGGGCAGGGCTGTATGATTCTCCGCTTGTGGAGGCCTCCCTTGAGGCCGGATTTTTCGGTTGATATGTCCGCGCTCCGCGAGTCATCGCACGCGATCGTGCTGGCGAACCCCAACGCACCGACCGGTATGGCTTTGTCCAGAGCAGAGATCGAGTCGCTGGTGACCTCAAATCGCGATCGGCTGGTGATCATCGACGAGGCGTATTATGGATTTGGTGCAGAAACGGCGGCGCCACTGGTGACTCAGTACGACAACCTCATCATTAGTCGCAGTTTGTCCAAGAGTCATGCTCTCGCAGGTATGCGCGTGGGATATGCGCTTGCTCATCCTGAACTAATCGGTGGACTGAATAGAGTGAAAGACTCTTTTAATTCCTATCCGTTGGATGCCGTAGCGCAAGCCGCAGCTGCCGCGGCTATTCGGGATCGGGAATGGTTGCAGCGATCTGCCGATGTCGTGATAGGGAGTCGGGACACGATGCGGCAGGGGCTGCTCGAACAGGGTTTTGATGTGCTCCCCTCCGATGCAAATTTTGTTTTCGCGAAGCACGCGCAGGTGCCGGGAAAGATATTGTTTGAGGCATTGCGCTCGCGTGACGTTCTCGTGCGACGTTGGGATAAGCCCCGCATTATCGACTGGCTAAGAATTTCGGTCGGGACGCCGGAGCAAACCGACCAACTCTTGAAAGCTGTCGCGGACTCGCTGCAAGCTGGCGCCTGACGGCGGCGTTTGCGAGCGATGCTCTTCCGGTCAGTCGCGTTGAGCGACGCCGCTCAGCGACGTCTTAAAACGATTGAGCCAATACTGTAGCCCGCGCCAAAGGAGCACAGCACGGCGAGATCTCCTGAAGCCAAATCTCCACTGTGTTTGTGGAACGCAATGATCGATCCTGCCGAGGACGTATTGGCGTATTCATCAAGGATGGTCGGCGACTCCTCGGGGGAGGGGTCTCTGCCAAAGACTTTCCGTGCGATCAAATCATTCATGTTGCGGTTAGCCTGATGTAGCCACATGCGCTTGAGATCGTCCGGTGCGATTCCCATTGAAGCGAGCTGAGAGCTGATCTGCTCGGCAACCGCGGGACAAACTTCTTTGAACACCTTTCGGCCTTCCTGCACGAAGAGTTTGTCGAGTTGCCCAACCCCGGTTTCATCGCCCCGGTTGAGGAATCCGAAGTTGTTACGAATGTTATTGGAGAACAGCGTTTGCATCCGCGAGTCCAGAATTTCCCAGCCCTGCTGTTCGCGGGCGGAATCGGCACTCTCTACGACGACCGCTGTCGCAACGTCGCCGAAAATGAAGTGGGAGTCCCGATCGCGAAAGTTCAGGTGCCCAGTGCAAATTTCGGGATTAACCACCAAGACTCGGCGTGCGCTGCCGGACTTCACGGCGTCACTGGCCTGCTGAATGCCGAAGGTCGCTGAAGAGCAAGCAACATTCATGTCAAAGGCGAAGCCCTTGGCGCCAAGCGCCGCCTGAACCTCGATAGCCATGGCAGGATAGGCGCGCTGCATATTGGATGCTGCAACGATGACAGCGTCGATCTCGTCCGGTGCGACTTGTGCTGCCGCCATCGCTTCCCGCGCGGCATGGCACGCAATCTCGCACATCACAGACGGCTCGGCATTGTCACGTTCCGGAATGTTCGGAACCATGCGGTGAGGGTCAAGAATTCCCGCCTTGTTGATCACGTACCGCGACTTGATCCCCGAGGCTTTCTCAATAAATTCAGCGGAGGAGTGGGTCTTGGGCTCAACTCTCACCGCTCGCTATCTTGTCGGCGTGGGTATCGTTGTAGAGGTCGACCCATGCGTTGAAAGACGCAACAAGCTCTTCGTTGCTTATGGCCTCTGAGGGTGTAAACAGCCCAGAGCCAGAGATGACGGCGGCGGCAGTCATCGCGACTTATCGCTTATCCAGAGGGACAAAATCTCGCTGCGTTTCGCCGGTATAGAGTTGCCGCGGTCGTCCGATGCGATAGGAACCGCCAATCATTTCGTTCCAGTGCGCAATCCAACCCACTGTGCGTCCGATGGCGAAGATCACGGTAAACATGGACGTAGGGATGCCCAGCGCTTTCAAGATAATCCCTGAGTAGAAATCAACGTTGGGGTATAGCTTCTTTTCGATGAAGTATTCGTCTTTGAGGGCGATTTCCTCGAGCCGTTTCGCGATCTCCAGATTTTCATCTTCGATACCGAGTTCCGCGAGAACTTCGTCAGCCGCCTGTTTCATCACTTTGGCGCGCGGGTCAAAGTTCTTATAGACCCGATGACCGAAGCCCATCAAGCGGAAGGGATCGTTTTTATCCTTGGCCTTGGCAACAAACTCGTCTATGCGGTCGACCGAGCCGATCTCCTCCAGCATTTTCACAACGGCCTCGTTGGCGCCACCATGGGAGGGGCCCCACAGTGCGGCAATGCCTGCGGCGATGCAGGCGAAAGGATTGGCTTGAGATGAACCCGCCAAGCGCACCGTAGACGTTGAAGCGTTCTGCTCGTGGTCAGCATGTAACAGGAAGATGCGATCCATCGCGCGCGCGATGGTCGGCGATACCGTAGTGGGTTCGCAGGGGTTGCCAAACATCATGTGCAGGAAGTTGGCGGCGTAATCGAGCCGGTTATCCGGGTACATGAAAGGCTGACCAATCGAGAATTTATAGCTCATGGCGGCGATGGTCGGCATTTTCGCGATCAATCGGAAAGCGGCGACTTCGCGATGCCAGGGGTCCGAGATGTCGGTGGAGTCGTGGTAGAAAGCTGAAAGCGCACCGACCACACCACACATGATGGCCATGGGGTGAGCATCTCGTCTGAAGCCGTTAAAGAAGGTTCGGATTTGCTCGTGAACCATCGTGTGGCGCGTCATGATGCCAACGAACTCGGCCTTCTGATCGGCGGTCGGTAGCTCGCCGTTCAAAAGCAGGTAGCAGGTTTCCAGATAATCCGAATGCTCTGCCAATTGCTCAATGGGGTAACCACGGTGCAACAAGATACCTTTTTCACCGTCGATAAAGGTGATTTGCGACTCACAGGAGGCGGTTGAGGTGAAGCCCGGATCGTAAGTGAAGTAGCCGTTTGCCGTTAGTTTTCCGACATCAACGACGTCGGGACCCAAAGTGCCAGAGTGAACGGTGAGGTCAATGCTTTGTTCGGACCCGTCCTCATTGGTGAGGTTCAGAATGGCTTTTTTTTCAGACATGGGGTCAGTTACCGCGACAGATTTGAAGAGGGTGCCAAACTAATGCTGACGGGTCGTTATGTCAATTTGAAAGGCGCTTGCAGCGCTCATTTTGTGAGCCCATAGCGAGTTGTCTCTATTTTTTTCTCCGGCATGGCCTTCCGAAAGGCGAGAAAATTGTAATCAATTCTTTGCGCACCTATACTTCGGCCCGCCATTGATTGAAGCCGCTGCCGGACGTCGTGGCGCCACCATAATGACCCTGAGAGTAAACGTGAGATCGACTTCAAAAGACCCTCGGCCCGTTAACCTTGATATCGGGACGATTGATTTACCTGTGACGGCGTACGCTTCGATCACGCACCGGGTGACCGGCGTGCTGATGTTCTTTGCCAGTTTCCTAATGCTGTGGGCGCTCGATATGAGCCTCTCCTCCGAAGCCTCCTTTAAAGCGGTGACGGCGATGCTCGCTTCCCCACTCGCTGGCTTCATACTCTGGGCCATTGCGTCCGTGCTCACATACCACGCACTGGCGGGTATCAAGCACCTCATCATGGATGCGGGCATCGGTGAGACGATGCGCGGCGGTGTCATCGGCGCGCGCATTGTCTTTGCTCTGGCGGCGGCCGCTGCCGTGGCATGGGGGCATTGATATGGTGACTTCAGTAACCAGTTTTAGCCGCACAGGGCTCTCTGATTGGCTGATTCAGCGCGTGACCTCGCTGGTGTTGCTCGCATATTTTCTTTTCATCGGGTACCAGTTGTTGGGTTCAGTTGACTACACTTCCTGGCGCGCGCTGTTTGACCAGACTTGGATGAAAGTCTTCACGCTGATGGCAGCGTTGTCGCTGGCCGCGCATGCGTGGATCGGTTTGTGGTCCGTTTTTACAGACTACCTGACCGAGAGGATGTTGGGACCTAGGGGCAATGCCATCCGACTGATATGCCAGCTGGGAGCCTCGCTGTCACTGGTCGGGTACGTGATCTGGATTATTGTCATTGTCTGGAGCTGACCGTTCGGAGTCGGCGCGCGCCGATTAACGGATGTCTACGACTGAGAATTTGCCGGGAAAGTTTGGATTATGAGAACAATATCGTTTGACGGGGTAATAGTGGGCGGCGGCGGTGCCGGCATGCGCGCGGCGTTGCAGTTGGCGCAATCGGGCTACAAGACTGCAGTCATTTCGAAGGTTTTTCCGACGCGTTCCCACACGGTATCTGCTCAGGGTGGTATCACCTGCGCAATCGCCAGCGCAGATCCGCAGGACGACTGGCGCTGGCACATGTATGACACGGTAAAAGGCTCTGACTACATCGGCGATCAAGACGCCATCGAATATATGTGCTCGGTAGGTCCCGAGGCGATCTTCGAGCTAGAGCACATGGGGTTACCTTTCTCTCGAACTGAAGAGGGGCGTATCTACCAGCGCCCCTTCGGCGGACAGTCGAAAAACTATGGAGAAGGTGGTCAGGCCGCCCGAACTTGTGCGGCGGCAGACAGAACCGGGCACGCGCTGTTACACACGCTGTATCAGAACAACATCAAGAACGAGACCGTCTTCTTCAATGAGTGGTTTGCCGTTGATCTAGTAAAGAACCAGGACGGAGCCGTGGTGGGCGTGATCGCCATCTGTATCGAGACGGGCGAGACCGTGTACGTGAAATCCAAGGCGACGGTATTCGCAACCGGCGGCGCGGGTCGGATATACGCATCAACCACGAATGCGCATATCAACACCGGTGACGGCATGGGTATGGCGTTGCGCGCCGGCGTCCCTGCTCAGGATATGGAGATGTGGCAATTTCACCCGACTGGCATCTACGGGGCCGGGACGCTGGTTACCGAGGGGTGTCGAGGAGAGGGCGGTTACCTCATCAATAAAGATGGCGAGCGCTTCATGGAGCGCTATGCGCCTAACGCGAAGGACCTGGCAGGGCGCCACGTTGTCGCGCGCTCCATGGTGCTCGAGATTCTGGAGGGACGCGGCTGCGGGCCCAACGGGGACCACGTCAAACTCAAGTTGGATCATTTGGGCGAAGAAGTGCTGGAGTCGCGCCTGCCTGGGATTTGTGAATTGAGCCGAACATTTGCTCACGTCGACCCCGTCAAAGAGCCGATTCCCGTTGTGCCCACTTGCCACTACATGATGGGTGGAATCCCCACAAATGTGCATGGTCAAGCCCTGACAGTCGATGCTAACGGTAACGACGCGGTGATTCCGGGCCTGTACGCGTGTGGAGAAGTGGCGTGCGTGTCGGTACATGGTGCCAATCGCTTGGGCGGCAACTCGCTGTTGGATCTTGTGGTATTTGGGCGCGCCTCCGGCTTGTTTATTGAGAAATCGCTTCGTGAGGGCATCGAGCTGCGCGACGCGTCCCAGACGGATATCGAGGCGGCAGGTGATCGGCTCAACGCGCTCAACGAGCGTGAGTCGGGTGAGCAAGTCGCGCCGCTGCGTCGAGAGTTGCAAGAGATTATGCAGAATCACTTTGGCGTGTTCCGTACCGGAGAGTTCATGCGCGAAGGCATCGCTAAGCTCGCCGATCTGCGGGGTCGGGTCGAGAACGTAGCGCTGGCTGACCGCTCAAGTGCGTTCAATACATCCCGCATCGAATGTCTGGAGCTTCAGAACCTGTTTGAGACGGCGGAGGCGACCGCTATAGTTGCGGAGGCTCGTGACGAGAGCCGGGGCGCACATGCCCGGGAAGACTTTACCGAGCGGGACGACGAGAATTGGCTGTGTCACTCGCTTTACCACAGTGAGGGAAAGAAGGTGTCGAAGCGCAGTGTGAATTTCACGCCTAACACCGTTGAAACATTCCAGCCCAAAGCCCGAAGTTACTGATTAGTTTGGAGTATCAGTCAATGCTACAGGTGAGCCTCTACCGTTATAACCCCGAGACCGATGACGCACCCTTCATGCAGGATTTCGCAGTTGAAACCGGCGGTAAGGATTTGATGGTGCTGGACGTGCTGGAGCTGATCAAGGCTGAGCACGATGGTAGCGTCACCTACCGTAGGAGCTGCCGGGAAGGTGTATGCGGTTCCGATGGTCTGAACATGAACGGTAAAAACGGCCTCGCGTGCATTACGCCGCTCTCTGAGACAGTGAAGGGTGACAAGCTGGTGATTCGACCCTTACCAGGCCTGCCGGTCATCCGTGACCTCGTGGTCGATATGAGCTTGTTCTATGCTCAATACGAGAAAGTCCAGCCCTACCTGCAGAATCCCACGCCGGCGCCCGCTATCGAGCGATTGCAGTCTCCTGAGGAGCGCGCGCAGCTCGATGGTCTTTACGAGTGTATTCTTTGCGCCTGCTGCTCAACCAGTTGCCCCTCTTTCTGGTGGAACCCCGACCGGTTTGTTGGGCCCGCAGGGCTGTTGCAGGCTTATCGCTTTCTGGCGGATAGCCGGGATACCGCGACCGAGGACCGTCTCTCCAAGCTCGATGATCCCTTCAGCGTGTTCAGGTGCCATGGCATCCAGAATTGCGTGAATGTATGCCCAAAGGGCCTGAATCCCACGAAGGCAATCGGTCACATTCGCACTATGCTTTTAAGCCGCGCCACGTAGCTGACTGGGTTGCGGCTCACTAATCATATCTCGAAGTTATATCTTTCTTCCTCTGAGTTATGGCAACCATTCCTAAAACACATAAATAAGGTTTTACGCGACGCTTTTGTCAGTATTGCCGTTCTATTTGTCGAACAAACGGGGGCTTTAGTGCCCCGTCCCGCCTAAACTACAGTTCAAACGGCGCCCTAGGGAGCGCCCATAAGAACATTGCTGCAGCGGGGGGGGGCTTCTGTGACGCAAGCGACATCATTATTGACAGGCATGCTGGCACAGTGGGCGTCTTCACACATCGCCGGCGGGAACGCCGAATATGTCGATGCGCTCTACGAGGATTATCTACAGGACCCGAATGGCGTGCCCGCTGAGTGGCGTGACTATTTCGACCAGCTCCCTCGTGTCGCGACCGATACGACAGCCATTCACGATATCCCCCATTCCGTATTGAGAGAGCGGTTTGCGCGAATTGCAAAGATGCGTGTTCGCACGGACGCCACCGCATCCCATGATTCACATGCCACCGAGTACGAGCGCAAGCAGGTTCGCGTGGTGCAGTTGATCTCCGCTTATCGCCAGCGGGGTCATCAGCAAGCGAGGCTTGATCCCCTCGAATTGGCCGAGAGGGCGCCCGTACCCGACCTCACCTTGGGCTTTCATGAGCTGAGCGAGGCGGACCTCGACACGACTTTTCAGGTCGGCACCGTTTACTTCGGCCGTGCTGAGGCGACGTTAGGGCAGATTCGCTCTGATCTCGAGGCGACCTACTGTGGTCAAGTGGGCGCCGAGTTCATGCACATTGTCGACACTGAGGAACGGCATTGGATCATGAGCCGCATGGAGGCCGTTCGCAGCGCGCCGGAATTCAGCCCCCAGCAACGACTCAATATTCTGCGTCAACTCAACGGCGCGGAAGGCCTGGAGCGTTCTTTGGGCTCAAAGTATCCGGGCACCAAGCGCTTTGGTCTCGAGGGTGGTGAGAGCCTGATCCCGATGATGGCCGAGGCCATTCTGCGCATCGGCGGCTATGGTGCCAAGGAAATTTGCATCGGCATGGCGCATCGTGGTCGGTTGAATATGCTGGTGAATATCCTCGGCAAAAACCCCGTCGATTTGTTTGATGAGTTTGAAGGTCGCGCAACCTACATTGGATCGGGTGACGTCAAATACCATCAAGGTTTTTCTTCGAACATGATGACACCCGGCGGTGAAGTCCATTTGTCACTGGCCTTTAACCCGTCACATTTGGAGATTGTGTCGCCGGTTGTCGAGGGCTCTGTCCGAGCGCGACAGGACCGTCGAGAGGACGCGGTAGGGGGGTCAGTGGTGCCGATCGTGATTCACGGTGATGCGGCCTTTGCCGGTCAAGGTGTGGTCATGGAGACGTTCCAGATGTCACAGACGCGGGCGTATCGAACTGGCGGCACACTACACATCGTGCTCAACAATCAGATTGGTTTCACGACCAGTGAGCGAGCGGACGCGCGCTCAACGGAGTATTGCACTGACATCGCCAAGATGGTTCAGGCGCCGATTTTCCACGTTAATGGTGACGATCCCGAAGCAGTGGTATTTGTCACCCAGCTTGCCGTGGATTATCGCAACCAGTTCAACAAAGACGTAGTGATCGATCTGGTTTGCTATCGACGCCGTGGGCATAACGAGGCGGATGAGCCGTCGGTTACGCAACCGGCGATGTACGACAAAATTAAATCTCACCCCTCCACGCGGGGGATCTTTGCCCAACGTCTGATTGGCGAGGGTTTGTTGAGCGAGCAAGACGACGCGGATTGGGTGGAGCAGTACCGCGAGGCGCTGGAGCGAGACGAACCATTAGTGAGTTCACTGGTTTCTGAACCGAACAAAGAAATGTTCGTAGACTGGTCGCCGTACCTGGGGCATCGCTGGGACGTATCGGCCGAAACTGCGGTGCCCCTCGGCACGCTGAAAATGTTGTCAGAGCGCTTCAATGCAGTCCCGGAGGGTGTGGCTGCGCACCGTGTGGTCAAAAAACTCATGTCGGATCGGCTCAAGATGGGCGCGGGTGCGCTGGAGATAAACTGGGGCTTCGCTGAGACCATGGCCTATGCCTCTTTGCTCGAAGAGGGCTACCCGGTCCGCTTAACCGGACAGGATGTCGGGCGGGGCACGTTCAGCCATCGGCACGCTGTTGTGCACAGTCAGCGTGACGGGGAGGCTTACGTGCCGCTCATGCACCTCAGCGAGGAGCAGGCGCCCTTCAGAATTTATGACTCCCTGTTGTCAGAGGAGGCCGTGCTGGCCTTTGAGTACGGGTACGCGACCACGTCTCCCACTGGTCTCGTGGTGTGGGAGGCGCAGTTTGGTGACTTCGCCAACGGTGCGCAGGTAGTGATTGATCAATTTATATCCAGCGGTGAGAACAAATGGAGCCGCCTCTGCGGTCTCACGATGCTGCTGCCGCACGGCTACGAGGGGCAGGGGCCTGAACATTCGTCTGCGCGGCTTGAGCGATTCCTTCAGCTCTGCGCGGAAGACAACATTCAGGTATGCATCCCCAGCACGCCCGCGCAGGTCTTCCATATGCTGCGGCGCCAGGCAATCAGGCCCTTGCGCAAGCCGCTTATCGTCATGACGCCGAAGAGCCTGCTGCGCCATAAGGAAGCGGTTTCACAGCTCGACGAATTATCGAGTGGCGGTTTTCAAACCGTGATCGATGAGACAGACGCGATTGATCCGCAAGCGGTGAAGCGCGTTGTCATGTGTTCCGGCAAGGTTTTTTACGATTTGAGGGCGGCAAGGCGAGAGCGAGACATCAAGGACATCGCCATCATACGCATTGAGCAGATGTACCCCTTCCCTCGGCTGGATCTTCAGGCGGTCCTCGCGGGCTATCCCAACCTCGAGGACGCGGTCTGGGTTCAAGAAGAGCCGAAAAATCAGGGTTCCTGGTATGCCATGCAGAGCCGGCTTTCGACCGTCGTGCAGCGAGAGAAGGTGGATGTCTATTTGCGCTATGTCGGTCGCGAGCCTTCGGCGTCAGCCGCGGCGGGTTACTCGGCACTGCATTTGCGTGAGCAGGAAGCATTTATTGATGAGGCACTGGGGCCAATGCCCTGGGGATTTTAAAAAGAGGACGCTGTCATGACAGTGGAAATCAAAGCGCCGACTTTTCCTGAGTCAGTCGCAGATGGTGTGGTCGCCGCGTGGCATAAGCAGCCCGGGGAGGCCGTTGCGCGGGATGAACTGCTGGTCGAGATCGAGACCGACAAGGTTGTGATGGAGGTGGTGGCGCCCGAGTCCGGCGTGCTGTCCGCGATCTTGATTGAGGCGGGTGAAACGATTGTCAGCGAGGCGCTGCTGGCGACCTTAACGCCGGGAGAGGTAACCGCAGCGACCTCAGCTGCGGCCTCTGCGGTCACTAGCGAGACAGATCAATCATCCGAGGCAATCTCCGGTGACACCGTTCCGATGGGTCCCGCCGTCCGCGCTTTGCTTGATGAGCACGGTCTTGCGCCCGAGGATGTCAGCGCGACGGGTAAGGGTGGCCGCTTGTTGAAGGAAGACGTGCTGAATTATCTGAAAAGTCATGAGGCCGCGAGTCAAGCGGATACCCCGGAGTCCATTACCGGGAGTGAGCAGCCAATAGCGGAACCAGCCGCGGTTCAAGGGCCAACCAGTGAGCGTGTGGAAAAGCGCGTGCCGATGACGCGCATGCGCGCGCGGATCGCCGAGCGTTTGTTGGGCGCAACGCAACAGACAGCAATGCTGACGACGTTTAACGAGGTCAACATGGCGCCGTTGATGAAGCTGCGTAAACAGTATCGCGACGAGTTTGAATCGGTGCACAACGGTACGCGACTGGGATTTATGGGCTTCTTCGTCAAAGCCGCCTGCGAGGCGCTAAAGCGGTTCCCGGAGGTAAATGCCTCGATCGATGGGAATGACGTCGTCTATCACGGTTATCAAGACATCGGTGTCGCCGTGTCTGTCGACGAAGGATTAGTGGTGCCCGTGTTGCGTGATGCGGATTTTATGAGCATTGCTGATGTTGAGGCGGCGATCGCGGAATTCGGTGCCAAGGCGCGAGATAAAAAGCTTACTATCGAAGACATGACGGGCGGCACGTTCACGGTCTCCAATGGGGGCGTGTTTGGGTCGCTGCTCTCCACGCCGATTCTCAATCCACCTCAAACCGGCATACTCGGCATGCACTCCATTCAAGAGCGACCAATCGCTCTGAACGGTGAGGTAGTGATTCAGCCCATGATGTATCTGGCACTTTCATACGATCATCGACTGGTTGATGGCAAAACGGCTGTTCAGTTCCTGGTCACGATCAAAGGTCTCATAGAGGATCCCGCGCGGATTCTGCTGCAGCTCTAACGGAGGAATTTACCGTGTCAAATCCATTTAATGTGATCGTGATCGGTACGGGCCCTGCGGGTTACGTGTGTGCGATTCGATGCGCCCAGCTGGGTCTGAAGACCGCGGTGATCGAGCAGAATGTCGGAAGCAATGATCAGCCCTTGCTTGGCGGAACCTGCCTGAATGTCGGGTGCATTCCGTCAAAAGCACTGCTGGACAGCTCGCACCGATATGCAGAGGCGGCGGGGCACTTATCCGAGCACGGTATTGGTGTGAGCGGCGTCAGTCTCGATATCGCGGGCATGATGGCTCGCAAAGAAAAAATTGTGTCTCAGTTGACGGGTGGTGTGTCCGGGCTCCTCAAAGCCAACGGGGTGACGGTGATCACGGGCGCGGCCACACTCAATGCGGGTCGGCAGGTTGACGTGGTCTCAGCTGATGGCGAGAGCCAAAGCTACACCGCAGAACACGTGGTTCTTGCGGCGGGATCTGAGCCTGCCGCGATACCGCCTGCGCCCGTAGATGGCGATCGGGTGGTGGACTCTACCGGGGCGCTTTGCTTTGAGGCGGTACCCGAGCGCTTGGGTGTCATTGGTGCAGGTGTCATCGGGCTTGAGCTGGGTAGCGTCTGGGCACGTTTGGGCGCTGAAGTGGTCATGCTGGAGGCGATGGATCAATTCCTGCCGAACATGGATGAGCAGATTGCCGCCGAGTCGGCGAAAATTTTTGCCAAGCAGGGGCTCGATATTCGTCTTGGCGCCAGAGTGACAGGCGTCAACGTTAGCGATGATGGTGTCGAGGTTGCTTATTCCCAAGGCGATGCCAGTGAGACAGAGCGCTTTGATCGCTTGATCGTTGCGGTCGGTAGGAGCCCCAGAACGAAAGGGCTATTTTCCGCTGACTCGGGCGTCACCGTTGACGAGCGCGGGTTCATTTTTGTGAATGACCACTGCGCAACTGAGGCGCGCGGCGTGTGGGCGATCGGCGATATCGTGCGCGGTCCGATGCTTGCGCATAAAGGCTCGGAAGAGGGCGTCATGGTGGCGGAGCGCATCCACGGCAAGTCGGCGCAGCTGAATTACGATGTCATTCCATCCATTATCTACACACACCCCGAGGTCGCAGCGGTGGGGCAAACCGAGCAGGAGCTCAAAGCAGAGGGTGTGGATTACAAGGTCGGCACCTTCCCCTTTGCGGCCATTGGTCGTGCCTTGGCGTCTGGTGAAACTGAGGGGATGGTCAAGATTCTGTCTGATGCAGAATCTGATCAAATTCTGGGTGCGCACGTAGTGGGACCCTCGGCTGCCGATCTGGTTCAGCAAATTGTGATTGCCATCGAAATGGCCGCGAGTACGGAAGATTTGCAACTGATGGTTTTCGGTCATCCAACCATGTCGGAGGCGGTTCATGAGGCCGCATTGGCGGTTGATAGTCGAGCGATTCACATGGTCAATCGACCCAAACGATAACAATAATTCACGCGGAGCCGCTTGCCCGGCCGGATCCGTTACCAAGTCATCGGGTGTGTAATGAGGGGTAACTATGAATTTGCACGAGTACCAGGGTAAGGCGCTATTTGCAGAGTACGGCCTGCCCGTCTCAACCGGGTTCGCGGTTGATTCTGCCGAAGCTGCGATCAAAGCCGCGAACGACATTGGCGGAGAACGTTGGGTCGTTAAAGCGCAGGTCCATGCGGGTGGCCGGGGTAAGGCCGGGGGTGTCAAGCTGGTCGATAGCCCGGAGGCCGTCGGTCAGTTTGCCGAACAGTGGCTCGGTGAGCGCTTGGTGACGTATCAGACGGACGCATCGGGGCAACCGGTATCGCGCATTTTGGTCGAGTCGTGTACCGATATTTCCGATGAGCTGTATTTAGGGGCGGTCGTGGACCGCGCTTCACGGCGTATTGTTTTCATGGCCTCAACCGAGGGCGGTGTTGAGATCGAGAAGGTTGCCGAGGAAACGCCCGAAAAGATTCTCAAGGCCGAGATTGATCCATTGGTTGGCGCGCAGGCTTTTCAGGGTCGGGACCTGGCATTTCGATTGGGACTGTCCGGTGTTCAGATCAAGCAGTTTGTTGCGATTTTTCTAGGCTTGGCAAAGCTCTTTGCCGACAAAGATCTCGCGCTGATTGAGGTCAATCCTTTGGTCATTACGGATGAAGGCAATCTGCATTGCCTCGATGCCAAAGTCGTTGTGGATTCCAACGCACTGTATCGCCAGCCCGAACTGGAGGCGATGCATGATCCGTCTCAGGAGGACGAACGAGAGGCGCACGCCGCGCAGTGGGAACTGAATTATGTGGCGCTGGATGGCAGCATTGGTTGCATGGTTAACGGTGCTGGCCTCGCCATGGGCACTATGGATATCGTCAAGCTCCACGGCGGTTCTCCGGCCAATTTCCTTGACGTTGGTGGTGGTGCCACCAAGGAGCGCGTCACGGAAGCGTTCAAGATCATTCTTTCAGACGACAACGTGAAAGCGGTGCTGATCAACATTTTTGGCGGTATCGTGCGCTGCGATCTGATTGCCGAAGGTGTTGTTGGCGCGGTGGAAGAGGTTGGCGTCAGCGTGCCGGTGGTGGTGCGCCTCGAGGGCAACAACGCAGCGCTGGGCCGCGATGTGCTCGCGGGCAGTGGATTAAACATTGAAGCAGCGGAGAGCCTCACGGATGCCGCTCAAAAAGTCGTCGCTGCGGCGGGAGGTGCGGCATGAGTATTTTGATTAATGCCGAGACTCGCGTGGTTTGTCAGGGCTTCACCGGTTCGCAGGGCACGTTCCACTCCGAACAGGCGATCGCCTACGGCACCAAAATGGTCGGTGGTGTGACCCCCGGGAAGGGCGGACAGACTCACCTTGGTCTGCCGGTATTCAACACCGTCTCTGAGGCGGTTGCGCAAACAGCGGCCAATGCGTCGGTCATCTATGTGCCCGCTCCGTTTTGCAAGGATTCGATTCTTGAGGCGGCGTATGCCGGTATCGAATTGATTGTCTGCATCACTGAGGGCGTGCCAACGCTGGATATGCTGGACGCCAAGGTCAAGTGTGACGAGTTGGGTGTGCGGTTGATCGGCCCCAACTGCCCCGGTGTGATTACGCCCGGTGAATGCAAAATCGGCATCATGCCGGCGGCGATTCACTTGCCCGGTAAGGTCGGCATCGTCTCGCGCTCGGGCACACTGACTTATGAAGCGGTCAAGCAAACGACCGATGTGGGCTATGGCCAGTCGACCTGCGTTGGCATTGGTGGCGACCCGATCCCGGGATCGCATTTCATCGATATTCTGGGGCTGTTCCAGGAAGACCCTGCTACGGAGGCCATTGTGATGATCGGTGAGATCGGCGGGACCGCTGAGGAAGAGGCAGCCGACTTTATCCGCAGTCACGTTTCTAAACCTGTTGTCTCCTACATCGCAGGTGTTACGGCCCCCAAGGGCAAGCGTATGGGACATGCGGGCGCCATTATCTCCGGCGGTAAGGGCACAGCAGATGAGAAGTTTGCCGCGCTGGAAGCCGCTGGAGTGCGGACGGTGCGGTCCTTGGCTGATATCGGTTCCGCGCTACAGGAAGTCACCGGCTGGTAAGCGAATGCCATCCATAACGAAAAGCCCGCACCACAGCGGGCTTTTTTTTGCCCGGATCCTTGAGTTTTGCCTTGAAAAAGTCGATTCCAACCCCAGATTACAGACTTCAGCAAATCAAGGACCACTGTTATGACGGCCGATGCCACGCAAACGATGGGGTTTCAGACCGAAGCGAAGCGTTTGCTCCACCTGATGATTCACTCGCTTTATTCCAATCGTGAAATCTTTCTTCGAGAGCTCATTTCTAACGCCTCAGACGCGATCGACAAACATCGCTTCGCCGTGATCAATGACCCTTCATTGAGTGGCGCTGGAGGTGATTACCGCATTCGGGTTCACGCTGACGCTGAGACGAAAACCATCACCATTGATGACAATGGCATCGGTATGTCGCGTGAGGAGGTCATTGAAAATCTGGGTACGATCGCCAAGTCGGGCACTGCGGCCTTTATGGAGCAGCTCAGTGGCGACCAAAAATCTGACAGTCAGTTGATCGGACAGTTCGGCGTCGGTTTTTATTCGTCATTCATCGTGGCGGATAGAGTGGAAGTGCTGACGCGGAAGGCTGGTGAGGACGCTGCGACGCACTGGGAGTCAGCTGGCGAGGACGAATTCACGGTCAGCGAGAGCGAGCGGGAGCACGCCGGAAGCACCATTATTTTGCATCTGAAGTCTGATGCCGGGGAGTTTGCCGACAGCTGGCGTGTTCGATCGGTCATCAAGAAATACTCGGATCATATTTCTGTGCCGGTGATGATGCCTGAGCCAGCGAAGCCAACTGAAGACGACGACGCATCGGATGAGAGCGTCGCGGCCGAGACGGAATGGCAGCCTGTCAACGAGGCGAAGGCGCTGTGGACCAGAAGCCGCTCCGATATCAGCGACGACGAGTACCAGGCCTTTTACAAGCATATCTCCCACGACTTCGAAGATGCGTTGAGCTGGAGTCATAACGCGGTAGAGGGCAAGCTGGAGTACACCTCCCTGTTGTACCTGCCCAAGCGTGCGCCCTTTGATCTATGGCATCGCGAGGGCGCCAGGGGGCTCAAGCTGTATGTGCAACGCACCTTCATCATGGATGAGGCGGAGCAGTTCCTGCCCATGTACCTGCGATTCGTAAAGGGCGTGCTGGACTCCAGTGATTTGCCGCTGAACGTATCGCGTGAAATTTTGCAGCAGAACCAGCAGGTAGAGTCGATTCGCGGTGCTTTGACAAAACGCGTTCTCGATATGTTGTCGAAAATGGCCAGTAAACAGCCAGAGGACTACGACCAGTTCTGGGATACCTTCGGTGCAGTCATCAAAGAAGGCCCCGCCGAAGACTTTACCAATCGCGAAAAGATTGCTGATTTGCTGCGGTTTGCGACGACGCATGATGATGAACCTCTGCAGCGTCGCTCGCTGAAGCAATATGTGGAGAGCATGCAGGCAGACCAGCAGTCGATCTATTACGTCGTCGCTGAAAATCACGCGACCGCCAAAAATAGCCCCCACATTGAAGCGTTGCGTCGCCAGGGGGTGGAGGTGCTGTTGTTGTCGGATCGCGTTGATGAGTGGCTAATGAGTCATCTTGGCGAATATGACGGCAAGAGCCTTCGGGATTGCGCCAAGGGCGAGTGGAGTGATGAGGCCGACAGCGACGACGCTAAAAAGGCGCTCGAAGAGGCTGAGAAAGCCAGTGAGTCGTTGATTGAGCGGATGCAAAATGTGCTCTCTGATCAGGTGGCGGGTATCCGCCCAACGATTCGCCTGACAAGTTCACCTGCCTGTTTGACTGTTGCCGAACATGAAATGGGCGCCCAGATGCGGCGCATAATGGAGGCTGCGGGGCAGGAAATGCCTGAAACCAAGCCCACGATGGAGATCAATGTTGAGCACCCTCTGCTCAAACGGCTGGATGAGGAGGCGGATGAAGACCGGTTTGCGGATCTCGCGCAAATCCTGCTGGATCAGGCCGTATTGGCCGAGGGATCGGCATTGGAGGATCCTGCATCTTATGTCGCCAGACTCAACAAGCTGCTGGTCGAGATGAGCAACGCCTGAGGTGATCTTGACGATGTGGCGTCATGGGGAGGCTGAGTTGAGTCAACCCGATGAGCTGCGCGCCCTTACCGACCGCGGCGAGGCGCAATGCCGCGTCATGGCAAGGGCTTATGAACAGTGGCGACTACGCCATGAACTTGCGCCCGTCGCGACGGTGCTCTTCAGCCCTTACCGACGCACTCGTGAGACGGCGGAGGTGCTGTCGAGCGTTTTCCAATCCGCCACAGTGCGGGAAGCCGGGGAATTGGCGCCTGGCGCACGACTCGAGCACTTTTCCAGCATGCCCTTTGCTGAGGATGATCATGTTGTGATGGTGACCCACCAGCCGTTCGTATCCCATGCCGTAGCCCATTGGACCGACGATGCAACGCTAGCGCCCATCGCGCCGGGGGGCTACTCCGTCTTGGAGGTGCTGGACTTACAGCGCGGTGGCGTGACCTGCCTTCGTCACTGTCCTGACCCCGCAGTATGGATGGCTGCGGTCTGAATCGGCGATGACGGTCCCTCGCGACATCTCAATATCGGCAGATGGCTTGAACTACGCTGGCCTTGAATGGGGTAACCCCAATGGGTATCCGATTCTCGCTTTGCATGGCTGGCTGGATAATGCCCTGTCTTTTGCGGCGCTTGCGCCGTTGTTGAGCGACTATCGCGTGATCGCGTTGGATCTCTCAGGGCAGGGGCTCAGTGATCATCGCTCCGCCGACGCCACGTACCACATCTGGGACGACATTCCGCAGCTCCTATCCATCATCAGTCAGCTTGATCTGTCGGAGCTCGCGATTATGGGGCATAGCCGGGGCGCGGCGATCTCGGTGCTACTGGCCGCTGCATTGGGTGCGCGCTGCTCGCACTTGGTGCTGTTGGACGGCATGCTGCCGCACCCAACAGAGGAAGAGTCGGCGGCCTCGCAGTTTATGCAGGCGCAAAAAGATCACGAAGCGCTCGCTTCTTATGAGCCTCGGGTATTTCCCAGCGCCGCGGATTTTGTGGCAGCGCGGATCAAACTGGGCTTTTCGGAGGAGAGCGCGCAGATTCTAGCGCCCCGAGCCATTCGCTCCGAGGAGAATGGATATGTCCTCAATCATGACCCGCGTTTAAATCACGCATCCGCCGTCAAGCTCACGCCGGGAATGTGCTCGGCGTTCTACGCTGCGGTGACGGCGCCAACGCTGGCGCTGATCGCAGAAAAGGGCCTGAGGGTGAGGGCGGGGTTAGAAGAGGCGCTGGCGACCGTAGGGGAAATCTCGTGTTGCACCGTGAGACAAGTGCCCGGATCACACCATACGCACATGGAAGAAGGGATGGCGCTCATCGCCGAGCAGATCGGTGCGTTTCTCGCGGCCTGACGCGTTAGCTTAAAAATTCTGCGCGCGATGCAGGGTCCGTTTTAAATACGCCCCCGAGTGAGGTCGTCCGCGTGCTGCTATTGCCGTCCTTCACCCCGCGGGCTTTGACGCAGTAGTGCACGGCTGAAATGGTGACGGCGACGTTCTCGGTTCCAAGCAGGGTCTGCATAGCGACCAAAATCTGCTGCGTCAGCCGCTCCTGAACCTGGGGACGCTGGGCAAAAAATCGCACCAGTCGATTGATTTTGCTCAGCCCGATCACCTTCTCGTTGGGGATGTAGGCCACCTTGGCCGACCCGTCGATGGTGACGAAGTGGTGCTCGCAAGTGCTTGTCAGGTCGATGTCTTCAACACAGACCATTTCCTCAACATTCATCTTGTTTTCGATCACGGTAATCTTCGGGAACTGCGAGTAATCGAGCCCGCTGAACACCTCATCGACATACATTTTTGCGATGCGATGCGGTGTCTCCTCGAGACTGTCGTCACGTAAGTCGAGACCGAGGGCATTCATGATGTCACCGAAGGCTTCACGAATGACTTCATAGCGTTGGTCTCGGTTTAGGCCCGTGTTGATCATCGGTGTCTCGAGTCCGCGCTCCAATAACGCGCCCCGGACGGCAATCGCCTCATCGGTTAAAGACCCTGGAAGGGGGGTTGCAATGCTGGGTGCTGCGCGATTTATTGACATGTGCACGTCTCTCCGAGTTTGTGACCAGTCTGCAGGGGTATCTACTGCAGCGGCGTCCGTTCAGATTGCAGCCTCGATGGCCCATTCGCTCTTTGCGCCATGCAGTGGTGCCTCGAGCAGTCAGCCCGGGCGTTGTCCGCAACCGTTCTGACAGCTGGCGTGTTGGCCGAATCCGCTGATTTCCTCATACTATTCAGCCGATTAACCGTCATGCGGCCGCCTGATGTCAGTCAGACAGGGTATCATGAGGTGTCAGAAAAAATAGACATCACGCCATGGAGACTTTCGGGACAAAACTCGGTCAAGTAGAGCGGGCGTTAATCGCAGCCGACGTATTTTGTGGCCACGGTTACGATTCTCCGCACGATGAGGCCGTCGCACTGCTCTTATGCGCAGCGGGTCTTGATCCTGAGCAAGATGAGTCCCTGCTCGATGAGCCGTATCCGCAAGATGCGAGTGCCTTGCTCAATCAATGGGTCGAGACGCGATGCGAGGACAGAAGGCCTGTCGCTTATATCGTGGGAGAAGCCTATTTGGCGGGCGCTCGGTTCGTCGTCGACGATCGTGCGCTCATACCCCGATCTCCGATCGCTCATCTGGCGATGGAGGCGTTTCAGCCATGGTGGGGTGCAGGCGATCCGCCCTCCATGATCGTTGAGGTGTGTTGTGGTGGTGGCAATCTGGGCATTTTGGCAGCAAAAGTTTTCGCTGATGCACGAGTTTGGTTGGCGGATCTGGACGCATCGGCCCTGTCACTGGCACTGGAAAACGTTGCGTTGCACCAGCTAACGGACCGTGTGGGCTGCTATCAAGGGGATTTGTTGAGCGCCATTGCACCAGAGAGCGTTGACCTGATTATTGCGAATCCGCCCTATGTGTCGGCTATCGAGATGGCGGCATTGCCCCCAGAGTACCGCCATGAGCCCCCCATGGCGCTGGTGGCCGAGGAGGAGGGTACGCAACTGGCAAGCAGACTGATGAAGCAGGCGGCTCGAGCGCTAAGACCTGAGGGTTTGATGGTGCTCGAGGTGGGCGAAACCCGGTGGGAAATGGAATCGCGTTTCCCGAAGGTGCCCTTTTTGTGGCTCGATTTACCACAGGGCGGTAACGGTATTGCGGCGATGCGTGCGCAGGAATTACGGGACTGGAGTGCCGCAGGCATCCTATAATTGGGGCCGGAGGCGAGGATGTCTGGCAATACGTTCGGCAAATTATTTACGGTGACGACCTTTGGCGAGAGCCACGGCGAGGCTTTGGGGTGCATCATCGATGGATGTCCCCCAGGGTTAGTGCTGTCAGCGAGCGATTTGCAGCCCGATCTGAATCGCCGTAAACCCGGTCAGTCGCGCTACACGACACAGCGCCGCGAAGACGATGAAGTTGACATCCTCTCGGGGGTATTTGAGGGCGTTACGACGGGCACACCGATTGGTATGGTCGTCCGAAATCAAGATCAAAAATCGAAAGATTACTCTAAAAACAGAGATTTATATCGCCCTGCTCATGCGGACTATACGTATGACCGTAAGTACGGACTTCGGGACTACCGTGGCGGCGGTCGCTCATCGGCACGGGAGACCACCATGCGCGTCGCGGCGGGCGCCGTGGCGAAAAAGTGGCTGGCAGAGCGCTACGGCGTGCGTATTCGGGGCTACCTGAGTGCGTTGGGACCATTGGTGGCGACACAGCACGACTGGGATCTGGTTGAGGGCAACCCGTTTTTTTGTGGTGACGCCGGGCTGGTACCCCAGTTAGAAAGCTATATGCAGGACCTGATCAAGCAAGGTGACTCGGTCGGTGCGCGCATCAATGTGGTAGCGGAGAACGTGCCCGCCGGATGGGGAGAGCCCGTATTTGACCGCCTCGATGCCGATATTGCCCATGCCATGATGGGCATTAATGCCGTTAAGGGCGTTGAGATTGGAGATGGTTTTGCCTCTGTCTCGCAGCTGGGCAGTGAGCACCGCGATCTCATGACGCCCGACGGATTTTTGTCAAATCATGCAGGAGGTACCCTTGGCGGGATCTCTTCGGGGCAGCCGTTATTGGTGAGTCTCGCGCTGAAACCGACGTCCAGCATCCGGTTGCCGGGTAGTACCGTCAGTGCGGACGGACAGGCCGCTGATGTGGTCACCACAGGGCGGCATGATCCCTGTGTGGGTATCCGCGCAACCCCGATTGCTGAAGCCATGCTGGCACTGGTTCTGATTGATCATGCGCTGCGCCATCGAGGGCAAAACGGTGACGTAACCCTCGCGACGCCGCCGATTCCGGGTAGCGCGTCAGCGCAATGATTCGCCGGCAGCGAACGCGCACAGTCGTTCTGGCGTTGGCTGCCTGTGTGGCATTGTTTTGGGGAGCCGTCGGTATCGTCGGTGTCTCTGCGGCACAGCTCGCGGTTCAACTTGTGTGGGTCAGCGTCGGCGTCGGTAGTGTCATCGCATTGGCGGCGGGCGCTGGCTGGTTGCTGAGTCGACGGCGTCGGGCGAGTCAACGCTCTCAGACCCACTGAGTGGTCTGAATCCGTCTATAGTGCGTGATCTCTGAGAGGAACTTTACTCCGCAGGAAAATGCTAAATAGTAGATCCCATAAGGTGACAGGGTTTCACGGGTAAAATAAAAGGATGAGCGATATGGCAATCAAGCAATTTATGGCAGGGCTTCTGGCGATTTGTATGACTCAGCTGGTCTCTGCTGCCTTACCCTGGGAGGCGGCGCTCTCAGGTGAGCACCGATCAGCCGAGAACCGCGCGAGAGATACTTATCGGCATCCGCAGGAGACCCTCGAGTTTTTTGGCCTTGATGCGGGAATGACTGTAATGGAAGTCTCCCCCGGTGGCGGCTGGTATACCGAGGTATTGGCGCCACTGATGAACGACAACGGCACACTGATTGCAGCACACTCGAGCCCTAATGGTGGTAGCTATGCGCGTCGCTCTCTGGGCGGTTTCTTACGCAAATTGGGCGAGAACGGCGATCTGTATGGCACGGTTCAAGTCGTTGCCTTGCAGCCTCCGATGGCGGTGTCTCCGGTCGCGGCAAATTCTGTTGATCTTGCACTGGCCTTCCGTAATGTGCACTCCTGGTTGCGGGCTGATCAGGCCGAGATGATGTTTGCGGCGATTGCCGAGGCACTTAAGCCAGGTGGCGTTTTAGGTATTGTTCAGCACCGAGGTGGCGACGATCTCTCGCTGGAGCAGATGAAAAACACGGCTTATGTGAGTGAGGAAAAGGTGATCGAACTGGCGGAACTGGCCGGCTTGGAACTCGATGCTCGCAGCGAAATCAACGCAAACCCCCGAGACACCAAGGACCATCCGCGCGGTGTGTGGACGCTGCCCCCGTCATTGGCTGAGGGCGATAAGGACCGCGAGCGGTACCTGGCGATTGGCGAGAGCGATCGGATGACCCTGCGCTTCGTCAAAGCCGCGGACTGAATCCATGACGGGCGAGGCGCCACGGGAGCACATTGATGCGACCGGGTTGAAATGTCCGGAGCCCGTTATGCTGCTTCACGCCGCCATGAGGCGGCTACTGCCAGGTGAAGACCTGACGCTGGAGGCGACCGACCCGTCGACACAGCGTGACGTGCCCAACTTTTGCGAATTTCTCGGGCATTCGCTGCTCAGGGCGGAGCAAATCGGTGAAGTCTTTCATTACCGCATCCGAAAATCCCAGGGCGAATAGTGAGCGTCGAATCCGGCGGCTTCGCAGCATCGCAACTCGTAGCCCTCTTTAATGCGACCTTTGAGCAGTCTGATCGGACCGTACTGCAGGGCGGGGCGGATGAGCCCTACTATGCGCCGGGTGAGCCGAATCGAATCGTCTTTAGAGAGGATTTTGTTCGGAGCGCACTGCATGAAGTCGCGCACTGGTGCGTGGCGGGAGAGCGCAGGCGGACCCTACCTGATTACGGATACTGGTATAGCCCTGATGGCCGTGACGCTGATCAGCAGCAGGCTTTTTTTACGGTCGAGGCGCGACCCCAAGCGATAGAGCGGTGTTTCTGCGAGGCCATTGGCACACCGTTTTCTCCGAGTGTCGATAATGTCGGCGCGCAGATTGAGCCCCAGCAGCTTCGCCGCTTCGAGGTGCGCATTCAAGAGTGGTGCAATCAGTTTGAACGCATCGGTTTGCCGCTCAGAGCCGCCCGGTTCAACGCGGCGCTACGAGCAACGCCCTCGTTGTCATACATCCCGGTGCCGGAATGTGCGGCGTGAGGGCGGCGCCGGATCAACTGAAATGGGTGATCGACGACGTGATTCCGCACACGGCTGCCTTGAAGTCGCTGATGGGGGAGGTGACGACGTTGCCGGGGCGCGACATCACCCCCGACACGATAACCGACGCTGATATCTTGCTTGTGCGTTCGATCACGCCAGTGAACGAATCGTTGCTTGCTGGAACCTCGGTGCAGTTCGTCGGGACTGCGACCGCAGGAGTAGACCACTTTGATATCGAGGCTATAGAGCGTCTCGGTGTGGCCTGGGCTGCTGCCCCGGGTTCCAACGCGGTGTCGGTGGTTGAATATGTTTTATGCGCTTTGGCGACATCGGGATGGTTTGAGCGCGTGATGTCGGGATCCCCGGTCGGTCTTGTGGGTCTTGGGCAGGTCGGTGAGCGTCTGGCTCACCGGCTGTCTCATCTGGGGTGTCAAGTGGTGGCCTGCGATCCGCTGCGAGTGGACTGGCCGAGTGATATCCGTCGTGCGGAGTTAGAGGAAATTCTCTGCCAGCCCGTCATCTCATTACACGCGAATCTTCATGATCAGGGGGCTCACCCTTCCCGGGAGCTGCTGGATGCGGGTCGGGCCGAACAGATGGTTGCTGCTATATCCAAGCGAGAAGGCGGCGGGCTGTTCATTAACGCTGGCCGGGGTGACCTGATGACGCGACAATCGAGGCGCTGACCCGGCTGGTGACAGCCCCTGGACGGTGGTGCTCGATACCTGGCCTGGCGAGCCTTCTCTGAGTGCTGATTTATTGTCGCGCTGCGACTGGGTGTCGCCGCATATTGCTGGGCACTCTATCAAGGCCAGAGAGAATGGCAGTGATCTCCTCGCCGCGGCGGTTGCAAGCTGGGCCGGGGTCGAAGCGCCAGCCCCGCATGAACTTGTGGCTAAAGACGACTCTGCTGGCGCCGTCGAGGTACCGAGCGCGGTGCGTGGTGCTGCGGACAGCGAAGTGACCGCATGGATGACTGAGTTTTTGGGTCAGCAAAGCATTCTGCCGAGGGAGAATAGGCGCCTGCGTGAAGCGGCCAAGGGCGGGCTCACCTCGGTAGAGTTTGACCAATTGCGTAAGTCTTATCAGCAGCCGGCAGAATGGACGGGGCAGCACGTTACAATACCCGCCGATTCCGATGGGCTCCGTGCAGCGGCCGAACAGTTGGGTTTAAAAGTAGCGTCCGAATGAGGGAGTGGTGATGTCCGGGAAAGATAAAGATGAAGCAGCGTGGCGTGAGCAACTGACTGCAGACGAATTTTATGTGCTGCGAAAAAAGGGCACCGAGCGAGCATTCACCGGCGAGTACTGGAATGTGTGGGAGGAGGGCGCCTACCACTGCCGTGGCTGCGGTGAGTTGCTGTTTCAATCTGACACAAAGTTCGACGCTGGGTGTGGTTGGCCAAGCTTTGACAGGCCGGCGACGGAAGGTGTGATCGCGGAAGAGCGCGATACGAGCCACGGTATGGTCAGAACCGAGGTGATGTGCCAGAAATGCGGCGGGCATTTGGGCCACGTGTTCCCCGACGGACCAACAGAGACGGGTCAACGTTATTGCATCAATAGCTTGTCGATTACCCTGGAAAAGGACGGGCAGGGCTAGTCCGTTCAACCCTTGTGGGGAAATGAACCCGGGGTTTTTTTGAGAAGAAAAAATGGAGCGGGAAACGAGGTTCGAACTCGCGACCTCAACCTTGGCAAGGTTGCGCTCTACCAACTGAGCTATTCCCGCAGAAGTGGCGTCCCCTAGGGGGTTCGAACCCCTGTTCCCGCCGTGAAAGGGCGGTGTCCTAGGCCACTAGACGAAGGGGACAGTGTCCTGACAACAGAAGGCGCGAATCTTAGTGACCCCCTTGGGGCGCGTCAAGGGCGAATTTGCCTTCCTTCTGATGCGTCCTGCGATTGGTTACACTACGCGCCCTCACGCAACTTGTTTCCTCAGGATCCACCTCTATGTCCCATGCACTGGAAATCGCAGGCCTACAGAAGGTCTATGCCAATGGTTTTCAGGCGTTAAAAGGGATCGACCTTGAGGTGGCGGAGGGCGATTTCTTCGCGCTCCTGGGCCCCAACGGCGCAGGCAAGAGCACCACCATCGGCGTGATCTGCTCGCTGGTCAACAAGTCTGCTGGGAGGGTGCGCGTCAAGGGCGTTGATATTGATGAAGACTTCCCTCGGGCGAAACGCCATCTGGGTGTGGTACCCCAAGAGTTCAATTTCAACGTATTCGAAACCGTTGAGGACATCCTAATTCACCAGGCCGGATATTACGGCATCCCTTTGAAAACAGCCCTGGAGCGCATCGATACCTACCTGACCAAGCTCGGTTTGTCGGAAAAGCGAAAAACCCGGGCGCGGATGCTGTCTGGTGGCATGAAGCGGCGATTGATGATTGCACGAGCGCTCATTCACGAGCCCAGTGTGTTGATATTAGATGAGCCAACCGCAGGCGTTGATATCGAGATGCGGCGCTCGATGTATGAGTTTCTTAAGGAGATCAATGAGGCGGGTACGACGATCATCTTGACCACGCACTATTTGGAAGAGGCAGAAAGTCTGTGCCGCAATATCGCCATCATTAACCACGGCGAAATTGTGACCAATACGTCGATTAAGAATTTGCTACGTGAATTGCATCGCGAGACGTTTATTCTCGATGCCCGCGAGCCTCTTCCCGAGGGAATTCATGTTCCCGGGTTTGAGTTGTCGAGAATCGATGATTTCTCCCTCGAGGCGCACATCGAGCAGGGTCAGGATTTGGCGGAGTTGATGTCGCGCCTGCACGAAGCGGGAGTCAGTATTATCAGTATGCGTAACCGCGAGAACCGACTCGAGCAGATGTTCGTGTCCTTGTTGGAGCAAGCCTCGTGAGTCCCTACGAGCAGTACATCGCCTTACTCACGCTAATGCGCAAAGAGATTCGGCGTTACACGCGAATCTGGTCACAAACGCTGTTGCCATCAGCCATTACCATGTCGTTGTATTTTTTGATTTTCGGTAGCTTGATTGGATCGCGAATTGGCGAGATGGGCGGGGTCAGCTACATGGAGTTTGTGGTACCCGGGCTCATCATGATGGCGATCGTGACAAACTCTTATGCCAACGTTGTCTCCTCGTTTTTTGGCGCCAAATTCAATAACAGCATTGAAGAGCTCCTGGTTTCACCAACGCCGAACCACATCATCTTGTTGGGGTTTGTGTCAGGGGGCGTCAGTCGCGGCATGTTGGTTGCAGTCATCGTGACGCTGGTCGCATCGGTGTTCGTGGATCTGAATATTCACAGCTATGCGGTGGTTGTTGCGGTGGTTGCCCTCACTTCTGTTTTATTTTCGTTATGTGGGCTGATCAACGCCGTATTCGCCAACACCTTCGACGACATCAATATCGTGCCGACATTCGTGTTAACCCCGCTCACTTATTTGGGTGGAGTGTTCTATTCGCTTGAGCTACTGCCCGAGTTCTGGGCGACGGCCTCACAAGCCAATCCCTTGGTTTATGTTGTGAATGCCTTTCGTTTTGGTGTGTTGGGCGTCAGTGACGTTAGCGTAGGCTTTGCCTTTACTATGATCGGGGCGTTCACCGTGGCGGCCTATTGGTACGCGGCATATTTGTTGCGCACGGGCACCCGACTGAGAACTTGATCGGTATGGTGGGTGTCCTCGGACAGACGGTTGCCGCACCTGATTCGTACGCTCCTGAGATTTTGGAGCCGATTCAGAGAGTGGGTAGAGAGACTGGGGCTCCCTACGGATGGGACGTCTGGCATCTCTATGAACTTTCATGGTGTTTGGGAGATTCTGTTTCTCACTGGGTCGGATGGCTATCGATACCCGCGCATTCACCCGCAACGGTGGAGTCTAAATCGCTCAAGCTGTATCTCAATTCTCTGAACTTCCATCGTTTCGATAGCGACGATGAAGCCTTTGCTGCCATCGTCTCGGATATTTCCCGGGTTGCTGGTGGGACAGTACAGCTAGAGTGCGTCGGGGTTGATCAGTTGAGTTCAATTACTGAAGAGCTGTCCGGTGTAAATCTGCCCGCTTGCAGTGGGAGTGAGGTGCCTGAGACAATCTCCCGCGACGTGTTAACGCATTCACCAGGGAAGGGAAATGCCGTGTCTGAACATGTAATCAGCCATAGCCTTAGGTCTTTGTGCCCAGTAACCGCTCAGCCGGATTGGGGCAGCCTGTCTATTCGCTACACAGGCAAGCCGATAGACCACAATAGTCTGTCTCGATACCTCGGCGCTTACAGAACCCATCAGGGCTTCCATGAGCAGTGCGTTGATCAGATTTACGCTGATCTGATGACACTGCAGCCAGAATCGCTACAAGTGGCCGCTTTTTACCAGCGTCGCGGTGGCGTGGATATCACGCCTTGGCGCAGTTCTGAGCCTGTGTCTGCCAAGCCGCAGAGATTAGGGCGCCAGTAGCCCCCATGCTCTTCCAACGTATTAGCTTGGGTGCCCTATGTGGGGCGCTGCTCTGTATTGCCTCTGCGCTTTCGTCCGAGCCCTCACGGAGCGCACCCGGTCTGACGGAAACCGAGTTGAAAGCGGTGTTTCTCCTGCGCCTACCGCAATTTGTGACGTGGCCCGAGGAGGGGTTAGGTCGCACCTTTTGCGTTGACGAAGGTTCGGAAGTCGCCTCTCTGCTCTCAGACATGATTTCGGCCGACCCCAAGGGAAGAGAGGTGCTGTCCCTCGCATCGGCGCGTCTCAATGAATGCGACGTCGTCTTTAGTGTGCCGGAATTACGGCAAGCGCAAGGTGATCGACCGCAGCTTTGGGTAAGCGACGCACCGGGCTTCGCGCTCGACGGTGGCATGGTCGAGTTGAAGCGTCGCGGCGCTCGCATGGGCCTGGTCGTCAACGTCGCTGCGCTGCGCTCCGTCGGCCTGAAAGCAAGTAGCAAGTTGCTGCAGCTCGCTGAAGTGGTGGGAGATGACTGATGGGGGGTAATCGGAGAGCCACATCGATTCACCGTCACCTCGCGTCGGTCGGTGCCGCCATCACGGGAGTGATTGGTGGCCTGTTTTTGATGGTGTTAGTCGGTGTCTCGCTGGACACCTCACGCGAGCAGATGATTGAGCGCAACGAAGCACTGGGACGGGTTCTTGCGGAAAACCTCACGGCGTCGATCGCGTTCCAAGACCCAGCTACTGCTAGGGAATTGCTCGCCGGTCTGCGCACAGTAGAGGAGGTCATGGTAGCGGATCTGATGCTGCCCGGCGGTGATGTGTTTGTGACGTACCAGCGCTCTGACATCAATGGCATCAATACAAAACCGATATATGCGACGGATCTAGACGTGCCTGTGGTGCTTGAGGACGAGCGGATAGCGACTCTGAAGCTGCGGGTTGATCTTTGGTCTGTTTACCAGCAGCTGATATGGATATCGGGTATCGCGCTGGTGCTATGGCTGGTGGGATTGGTGGCGGCTTATCGCATGTCGCGTGCGCTGAATGCGGGGATCACTGGCCCGCTCGGTGAATTGGCAGACATGATGTCTGGCGTCACCGAAACAGAGGATTACGGTCAACGTTTCCACTACGAGGTCCGCAACGAGCTGGGGGCAGTGGTTGATGCCTTTAACGAGATGCTTGCGAGGATTGGCGACCGTGAGCAAAGGCTTCGACAGATGATCGTCGAGCTCGAGGCGGCGAGAGATCAGGCGGAGTCAGCGGCACGATCCAAGTCGAGCTTTCTGGCCAACATGTCACACGAGATTCGCACGCCGATGAACGGTGTCATGGGAATGATTGCCTTGCTCAAAGAGGGCGACCTCTCGGATCAACAGAGAGCGTACTTTGAGACGATCGAACGATCAGCGGATGCGCTCTTGTTGATCATCGACGATATTTTGGATTTTACAAAGATCGAGGCGGGTCGTTTGGCTCTCGGGACTTCGGTCTTCTCCCTGCGTGACAGTCTTGACTCTATTGAGGCGCTCTTCGCTGAGCCTGCCGCGCAGAAGGGTTTGCTTCTTCAGTTCTCCACCTCGCCCGATATGCCCGACAGCGTAGTGGGTGACGCGGGTCGCATTCGCCAAATCTTGCTGAACCTCATAGGTAACGCCGTGAAATTCACGGATGGCGGCCGCGTGGAGGTTACCTCAGATGTCGTGTTCTTGGAGTCCGGGCGGCGCATTCGGTTTACGGTCACGGATACGGGCCCCGGTATTCATCCGGACGATCAAGCGCGCATTTTTGGTGAGTTTTATCAGGCCGACGTCAGTCTCACGCGTGCGCATGGCGGCACTGGCCTCGGTCTGGCGATTACCGAGCAGTTGGTCCAGTTGATGGAGGGCGAAATTGGATTTGAGTCAACCTGGGGGAAAGGGTCTCGTTTCTGGGTAGAGCTGCCGTTGGTGCAGAGTAACCCTGCCCAAGACACTATGGTTGTAGATGGGCAATGCGAGTGACGGCACGTACAAGGAGGCGGCGCGGCTTGAACGCTTGACCAATCCTGCCGCAGCGGCGTCAGCGCCTGCGACAGGGCCTACAGAACGTCCGTTACCCCAGTCGGATAGTTTGAGTGTCCTGGTGGCGGAGGATTCTGAAGTCAACCAATTCATCATGCGGGAGCTGCTGGCCAAATGGAGTATCGACATTGAGATTGCAGCGAACGGGGTCGAAGCCGTCCATGCTTTTGAGAGCAGAGCCTTTGATTTGATTCTAATGGACATTCAAATGCCCGAGATGGACGGTCTCGAAGCAACCCGCCGGATTCGCGCGCTACAGCGGGATCAGAATGTGCATACGCAGTGTGTGATTGTTGGGCTCTCGGCGCACGCCATGGCGGGCGACAAAGAGCGGTATATGGCAGAGGGAATGATGGACTATCTCACCAAGCCTATTTGTACCGACGCCTTACAGGACGTGTTGGATAACTGTCGGAAGCAAAAAAAAGGGACGAGATAAACCAAGGAGGGAGATGATGACAGGGCTACGTGAAATTTTTACGGGGAGTGGGGCTCGTACTCTGGTGAGGATGACCATCACATCGGGATGTTGGGCCCTCTGTCCTCTGGTTGCGCTAGGCCAGACGGTGCCGACCGATTTGCTCGATTTATCGATTGACGAGTTATTTGACGCCAACATCGTTACTGAGGCTGAGCAGGTAGAGCGTTCTCGAAAGTGGCATGTGTCCTACACCTAGGCCGTCTCAGACTACGATGAGTACTATATCGGTAGCAGCTCTGTGACATACGAGGACGTTCTATTTCGGCCCGGCGTCGATGCCCGGACGGAAAACAACTACCCCGTAGTGCCAACTGAGATTACACAGGAGGTCCATGCGATCAGAGTGGGCTATGACCTGTCGCCGGCAACCACCGTGAGAGTGCAAGTTCCCTTCGTCATGCAGAGCACAGACCACATTTCGATTGTCCCGGGTTACGACGCTTTCAACATCAGCTCCGAGGGAATCGGTGACATGGCGATTGTCGCTGATACCACCCTAAGCCAATCGCTGAATAGTACTTGGAAGGCTGGGGCGGGTCTGAGTGTGCCGACGGGTTCGATTGACGAAGACGGCGACACGCCACGCGCTCCGGGTAACCAGCAGCTCCCCTACACCATGCAACTGGGTTCAGGGACCTGGGACTTCCCGTTATTTCTCAGCTTCCGGAAATACGAAGCACGCTGGGACTGGGGTATGGATGCTAGTTATACGCTTCGAACCGGCAGTAATGATCGTGACTACCGACTCGGCAACAAGGCCAGCGTGGGTGGATGGCTGATGTGGAAAGCATCGGACGGATTCAAGCCGGGTGTCAGGCTCGATTATCGTTGGCGCGATGACATCGACGGCGAGGATGCGTCACTCAGGGTGCCAATCCCCGGTTTCCCGTATCCGGCGCCTGTGACGAACCCCAACACTTTTGGCGGTGAACAGCTGGATCTGACGCTGTTCGCACGACTACCGTTTGCCGAGGGCTGGTACGTCGAGGCGGTCTATTCACAGCCGCTTTATCTTTACCTACACGGACCGCAGTCGTCTGAGAAATTTCACTTCAGCCTAGAGATTGGGACGTCTTTCTAGCAATGTGTGGTCTGGGGCGACGCGCCGTTGTGCTACACTCCGCGCCCACGGAGAGGTGGCCGAGTGGTCGAAGGCGCACGCCTGGAAAGTGTGTATACGGCAACGTATCGAGGGTTCGAATCCCTCCCTCTCCGCCAACTATTCAGTGTTGGCCCCCCAAGTCTGCACGTTAAACAGATCTAGAAGCTTGAAGGGCGAGATTGCTCGGACGGGGAGATGAGGCGTCATGGAGAAATTGATCGCTGCGCTGCTTCTGTTCGGCGTCACCGGCCTTGTTGCTAAATCTGCGTTGCCGAACAAACCGGCTACTTTACGCGCGATCCTGCACTGGTTACTGGGTTTTGTCGCTTTGGTCGTGGTTGTCCTATTCGCTCAGCTGGTCGTATTTGAATGGCTGAAGTGGAACGGCACCACCAAGAACGACTGGTTTTTTATGCTGTGGTGGGTCGTCGTGCTGCTCTGGTTCGTGGTCGGTGCTTGGAGAATCATTCGCGTGGGCAGTCACCCTGAATTCTGATTGACTGCGAGAGGGTGTTCCTGAAGAGATGCCTCTCAATCCTCCGCGTAGCGTTTCGGTGTCGTGAAGGCGAGGCAGCCCAGTCACGCCTCACCGGTCGGTGGTTCAGAGGCGCAGGTAGGCAACGACCCCATGGGTCTTCTGCGCGCCGTGTGTGCCTTTATGGGATGCTCGGTCGAGTCCACGGCATCCCGTTGTAAGTGGGCGCTTGTCGTGATCGCCGACGCCTCAGCGACAAATGCCAGCATTCTGCTCAGGGGTCCATAACGCGAGACGCAACTGGCTGTGCTGGCGCTAAAGACGCTATGATCACGACGCGCTATGGGGTTGGAGCATCCATGTCTGGGGCGAGTTTAGACGCCATTTTACCGTTGAAGGTGGACGGTAGTTACGGCCTCGATGATCTGCATCGCACCGACGTGCTGATGGCGTCGTTGAATGCCTTTTTTGAGCCCGATCTTTTAAGCACTTTTCTGATCGTGAGCCCCGCTCAAGAGGTGAGCGCGGTCACGGACTATCTTTCCCAATGGCCCTCATTACCCATTGAGGTGATGGCCGAAGAGGACCTCGTACCCGAGTTGCGCCGCTACCCCAAGTTAAGAGGGTGGCGGAAGCAACAGTTGGTCAAGCTGGCCGCTTGCCGAGAGCTCAGTAGCGATTACTGTCTGACGTTTGACGCAGACGTCTTCAGCACCTGTCCCACCAAGCGCTCTGATCTGCTACCCGCCGGCAAGGCCCTAATGCAGTACGAGAGCCGGTCATTGCATCCGCGCTGGTGGGCATCGTCAGCACGCCTGCTGGGTGTCAGTGAGTCTGTAGGGGATCCTGATCGTGGTATGGCCATCACGCCCGCCATCTTCGCCCGCGACCTGCTCAAGTCACTGACGGAAACGCTGTCGACGCGGCGATATTCTTGGGCTGAGCGCTTGTGTCGTCTGCATCGCCCTTGGAATCCGGGTAACTGGACGCTCGCGCGGTACAAGCGAGCAAGATGGACCGAGTACTCGCTGTACTACTTACACGCTGCGGCGATCGGGGCGATTGATGACTTTTATATCGAGGGAGGGTCCGACAGCGTGCCACAGGTCCTGTTGGGTCACGAGGCGCATCCGTTTGAGCAATGGCAACCTGCCTATACCTTCAGCACGGATAACCCCGCACTATTCTGTCTGGTGGGCAGTAAGTCGGGGTTGTCATCGAATGTTGTCTGGGATGCAGTGAAAGCCTTTATTCCCGGAGAAGGTGCTCGGCATGGCTGAACGTCGCAAGCTGTCCTGTTTCGTGATCGTGTTCAATGAAGCGGAGCGCGTTGAGCGTTGCCTGCAATCGATCGCACCGTGGGTTGATCAACTTGTCATCCTCGATAGTGGCAGTACTGATGGCACTACCGAGATTTGCAGGCGTTACACCGACGAAGTGCACGTAACGGATTGGCCAGGTTTCGGCGCTCAGCGCAATCGTGCGTTGGCGCTGTGTCATCATGATTGGGTGCTTAATATCGACGCCGATGAGGTCGTGCCGGACGCGCTTCGTGAGGAGGTATTGAGCCTGTTGTCCCGCGATGCGCTTGATTGCAATCTGGTGAAGATTCCCTGGCGGACCGTATTGTTCGGCAAACGACTGCGTTTCGGGCGCTACTCGACGCCCCAAGGCAAGCTCTTCCAAAAAGCCGGGGCCCAATTCAAGCAAAGGTCGGTGCATGAGACCCTCTTAATTCCGGACGAGCGGAGCCTGACGCTCAAGTCAGGCTTGGATCATTACAGCTGGCGCGACTACCGCCATCTCATCAGTAAACACACCGAATATGCGGTGCTCAGCGCGGGCGATAAGTTTGCAGCGGGTAAATCGAGCACGCTGCTGTACGCTTACGCCCGTTTTTTCACCGATTTCTTACAGCAGTACGTGCTGAGATTGGGTGTATTGGATGGCTGGAGAGGGCTGCTGATGGCGGGTGTCCTGGCGCAGTACGCTTTTCACAAATACGCCTGTTTGTGGTCCATGGGGCAAGTGAGTCGGGAGTCGAGAAATGGTGAGTGATCCCGTCGGTTCGGCGACATCACCGCTGAGTCCGTCAGAGGAGTCCACCTCAGAGGTTGGGCGCATCCCCGTTAGCGTGTTCCTTATCACCCTGAATGAGGCTGCGCACATTGAACGTGTGCTGGAGAGTGTGGCCTGGGCGGACGAGGTCATTGTCGTTGATTCGGGGTCGACAGACGGCACGACAGACATCTGCGAGAGGATGGGCGTGCAGTTGCACCATCAGGAATGGCTGGGTTACTCCGCACAAAAGGCAGCGGCGTTAGCCAAATGTCGCCACAGTTGGTGTCTCAATATCGATGGTGATGAAATTGTCCCGCCTGAGCTCGCGGCGGAATTGCAGAGTTGGGTTGGGAGTAACGAGATTTCGGCTTTGGAAATCCCGATAAACGATTCAATTCTGGGTAAGACGCTTCACGCGCGCTCTCGCAAGCGCCGCATCGTCAGGTTTTTTCGCGCCGCCGACGCGGAATACCCAACGGATCGCACCGTGCATGAGAACCTGCGTATCCGGGGAAAAGTGCTTCGGGCGAAGCATTGCCTCTATCACCTGGGTTATGACGACCCGATTCTGTATTTTTCCAAGCAGGTGAAGTATGCCCAGTTGCGCGCGGAGGATAAGTTCCGCGCGGGTAAGCGGGGGAGCCTACTGAAGTTGTGGTTGATTGCCCCCTACAGCTTTTTCAAGACGTTTGTGCTGAGTCGGCTCCTATTGTCCGGTCGGGCAGGACTGGTCATTTCAGTGGCTGAGGCAACCTATGCCTTCTGTAAAGAAGCGCATTTGATCAAGCTAAGTCGTGGGGAGCCTCCGCGCAACTAGCCTGTTTACAGTCGATATTTGGACCGCACCGCGGGGTATTCGGCGTGCCATTTGCCATAAGCGCTCCCGGATGGACAAGCGCCTTGGGCCCGCCCTCGATCTTCTGCGTTCAGCGAGCTTCAGCGAGCGCTTGATCGACTAGCTCAATAACTGCTTGCTCGGTGATTTGCGCCATGAGCTTGGGTCCTTTCAGGCGATACCCCCATCGGTGCTTCTTGTCGTCCAACGCAATATCACCGAGCGCAGGGGTATAGGCATCAGCAACGCGATGGAGATCTCGATAGGGCCCCGTGCGCTGTGGGTTGCTGTGCGCGTAAAGCCCGATAACCGGTGTGCCCTGCGTGGTCGCCATATGCAAAGTGCCTGAGTCTGGACCAATCACCAGGCGAGCTTCGCGACACAATGCCAGGAGTTCCTTCAGGTTGGTTTGCCCGGCCAGATTATGTACGGGTATGTTGGCAAGGGCCTCGATCTCTGCTGCCAGCGCGATTTCTCGCTCGGCCGGGCTACCGGTCAAGACCACCTTTAGTCCCCGTTCGTGGCAGTGTCGCGCAATGGTGGCATAGCGATCGGGCAGCCAATTGCGTTCGGTATTGCTAGCACTCGGGCAGATCAAGGCATAGTCGTTGGCCTCGCCAAGCCAATGCCGCGCCTGGGTAATAGCCGAAGTCGGCAGGGGAATGTCCCAGGTCGTTTCACAGTCCGTGATGCCGAGTCCGCTGGCGAAGTGTTTAAAGACATCCAGAACATGGAAGGCGTCTGTCTCGGGCAAATGTTCGGTCACGAAAAACCGGTGCAGCTCCTTTGCCTTGCTAGCCGGAAAGCCGATCTTGCGACGCGCTCGAATCATCGCGCCCACCAGATTGGCGCGTAGCGATGTCTGCATCTGCAGTAGCGCGTCAAATGGCACTCTTTCTTTAAGTGCTCGCCGCAACTCGAGATAGGCTCTGAGGCCGCGATTTTTATCAAAAACAATGAACTCGACACCGGGTAAGTCGCCAATCAATGCGTGCTCGACCTTGCCAACGATCCACGAGATCGCAACATCGGGCAGGCTACGCTGAATAGCTTGTACGGTAGCGACTGCGTGGCAAACATCACCAATAGCAGACAGGCGTACAATGCAGAGAGAGTTGAGTGGTTCTTGGTTTTGCTGCATACACTCAGCGACAAAAAGCCGGGCCTGACTTGGCCCACGTGATAAGAGGACTGACGACAGACTACATGACCCCCCACAGCCACACAATTCGGGAAACCCCTGCGGGCCAAATGGTGTTTGATGCCGAGCTGGTGCCCGAACCCGATATTCAGTTGTTCGATGCGGACGCATGGGGGGAGAGGGCGCGCGCTCATTCGGAGGGCCGCAGCACGGTCTGGCAAGTTCAGACAGCCCAGGGCTCGTGGTTGCTGAAGCACTATTGGCGAGGTGGTTTGATCGCTCGGGTGATATCCCGGCGCTATTGGTTTACGGGGTTTGCCCGGACGCGCATGGTCAGAGAGTATCGCCTGCTGACTGATTTGTATCGGGCTGGTCTGCCTGTTCCTCGGCCCGTCGCCGCGCTGGTTCAACGCCACGGCATGTTGCTCTATTCGGGCAGCTTGTTGACGGAGTTTCTGGATGGAACGTACTCACTGGCATCGCGTGTCGAGTCGGATGCGTCCGATGACATTCCTTGGGAGACGGTCGGCGGGATGATTCGCCGGTTTCATGACGAGGCAGTCATGCACCACGACCTCAATGCGAGCAACATTTTGCTCGGCCCGAAAGGTCCTCACCTGATCGACTTTGATAAAGGACGCCGGGTTACGCAGATCCAAGAATGCTGACTGGAAAATGGGCAATCTTCGACGCCTGCGGCGTTCGCTCGACAAGCTGTCTACGTCGGATGCATTTCTCGATGCGGGTTGGGCGCGCCTGCGTCAGGGCTATGACCAGGGGGAGTAAAAGCGTCGGTGTCTGCAGGGCATGCGCCCAAGCTTCAGGGTGGCAGGATCGAGGTGTGGCGTTCTAACTAGAGGCATGCCGGCTGATGGCATCCGCCACCAGCGCGAGATATTCGGCCTCTCGATCGGGCAGTGCAGCGCAGGCCTCCACAGTGGCCGTGGTGAGACGCTCCCGATGATTGTTGTCTGCGCATAGCAGGCGCCATTGTGCGGCCAGCTCCTGTTCCGTTTCAGCGGTCGCAATGGCACCGCGCTCGCGGAGATACGCGACTTCATCATCAAAATTGTGCGTATGAGGGACCGACGATAATCGGTTTGCCCCATGCGGCCGCCTCAAACACGTTGTGTCCACCGTGAGGAACCATTGAGCCGCCCATGAAAACCAATGCCGCATGGGCGCAAAAAGCATCAACCTCGCCTAGCGTATCGGCGATGTAAATGTCAGTTTCTTCGGGCGGAGTCAGTGTCAGGCTGCGGCGCGTCACTCGGAAACCTTCGCTTTCGAGCTGTGCCGCAAGTGTGGATCCCCTCTCGGGGTGCCTGGGTATCAGGACGAGTTGGTGAGTATCGCCGGAGGCTCGCCAAGCCTTGGCCACTATCACCTCTTCATCAGGATGGGTCGATACCGCAAGGCTGTAGGGCTTGCCGGTAAGGGGGTGCTCTGGAATGTCGCGCGTCGCCACGCGTCCCATTTTGAGGCTGCCGGTCACCGTCACTTTATCAGCGGCACATCCCAAATCGATAAAGCGTTGCCGGTCGAGAACGTTGCGTGCCCACACTGTGGTCACGGCGCCAGTGCTGTCCTGATAAACGCACTGGCCGGGAATGCCGCGTTGAGCGTCTTGTCGCTGATGCGCCCGTTGACGATATGTATGGCAACCTGCAGTTGCTGGCATTGTCGATACAACTCTGGCCAGATCTCGGTTTCTGCCACGAACAGCACGCGGGGTTGGTATGCGCGGATGAGTGACCGTACCGCCCAAACGAAGTCGAGGGGGCAGTACCGTGTTGTTACGCGGTCGCCCCAGAGTTGACGAGCCAGGCGATAGGCATCAGGCGTGTTGCAGGTGAGCAAAGCCCGGTGATGCAGAGAGGCGTCCATTAGCGGTGCGATTAAGCGCAGCTCGCCAACGGAAGCCGCATGGAACCAAATCGACCTCTTTTCGCCGCTGATCCGGGATAGACCGAATCGCTGCCACAAGTAATGACTGCCTCCTGCGCGTCTGAGCGTCTGCTGCACCGACCAGAGCAGGAGTAGGGGAGAGAGGAGCAGCCAAATCAGTCTGTAAGCGATCAAATTTTGTGTCAGCTAAATGGCCGACCCTCGCGGTTCGAGAGCAAAAAGGACGAGGTTTCGCCCAGCCACAGCAGGAGCGAGTTCTCGCAACTCGTTCAGACCGCTGCCGTTAGCGCGGGTCGGAGTCGCCGATTTTATAGTGACTCTTTGCCCACTTTTTATAGGCGCTTGCGCTCCGAAGAAACCAGATGGTAGCGACGACCATCAATACGGCAAACAGGCTAAAAAACATTTCAGATGATAGTTGCATGGCGTTTCCCCCGAATCGCGTAGGGCTATCTAACCACGCGAGGGCTCACAAAGTGAAGGCTGAGCAGCGACGGGTTTCAGCGGGTGCGCGGTACTGGGTGGCAGACGACCGTTATCGACATATCACTTCCCGAACCGAGCCATCCCCGTTGGTCACGACTTTGCAGTCCGGGCTGTCCTGGGCAGTGCGCCCCGTCGTGCCGGCCGCACAGCCAATGAGGGCGCACAGCAGGCCGATAAGGATGAGGTGGGGGCAAGGGAGGCTGATGCGCATCAGGTGTCAGCCGCTAACGCCCGTGCAGTCGGATTCGCGTCATACCAGATTGGGGATGTCCACGCGCGCTCCTGAATTGTGCGGGGGATGCGTGGATTGCTGCAGCCATCCGGGCGCTCAGCCTCGGGCATCAGCAGGCATTGGCGGGTCGACCACCGGCAGCTGGGGTTTTCTACAGCCCGCGCGTAGTAGACGGCATCTTGGCTGGCATCGAAGTCAGGGTCCGTCCAGACGCCACAAAGCGATGCAAAACCTTGCCCTCTTGTTGCACAACTCATCGGGTCAACTGATGCGCCGTTGTTGGCATCGCCTGCAATATCGACGACCTGCTGGTGGAAGCTCCCATCCTCTCCGACCCATCCCTTAATGATTTGCAGGCGTTGCAACGGTTGACCCGGTTCATCCGTTGTTCCCGGATCAGCGTTGGCGGCCACCACGAAGCGAGGGCTCTTTTGGTTTGTCTCGCCATGACTCAGCACGCCACCCATGGGTACGCCCAGCCTGTAACCTTCTTCGGCCAATCGCTCGCTGCTACACAGTGATTCCGGTATGTCCCAGCCGGCAAAAAAACGCGGTGCAATGCGGGGGCCGCTGGTGGCGAAGGTCTCGCGTCGTTTCAGGGCATCAAAAATGGCATCTCGGGTATTCTCCTCGGCCCACACCCCCGCGATGCCGCCCGGGTTCTGAAAGGCGACCGAGCGCGGCTTATCATTGACCGTCAGGCTTTGTTTCCGGGTTGCGCCGTACTTATGGGGCTGTTGGTACTCGCTCACTGATCCGGGGGCGGATGTATGGGCGTCTGTGCTGCCGATAAAGCCAAATTGATAGGGATTTACGCCGAGGCGTGCCTTCTCTCTCAGGCCGTCGATTAACGCGTAACGAACATAGTCATTGCGGCTAGTGCAGCCTTTGCCTGCTTGGGCGCCTTTCCCTTGACCTTCGCCGCAGTCAGTCAGTTCGGGCTGTCCGAAATCCCGGATTTTTTCAAAATTGCAGAGTTCGTCCTCTGCGCCGACAACCCCGTGCATGCCATTCCGACATTCGCTCTCACCTTTGATCTGCATCATTTCGACAACGGGCTCGAGTCGCGCCCTGATGGCGGCTTCCTCTTTTTGTGCGGCCGTTGGCAGGTCTGCATATTCGGCGCGAAATAGCTGGCCGTTGGACAGATTCGGGTTGTGTGGAATCGCGATAGCGTCGCACCCAGATCCCGAATCGTTACACTGTTCCAGCAGCTGACGGCGCATATCCATCTCGCTCGGCGTCTCAAGCGCTGAAATGGGGAGCTCGGGCGTGATCTCGTTGCGCAAAATAATATTGCGATGAATCTTCGTCGATTGCGGAGATCGGCTGTATTCCCAGGCATTGAAGGTGGTGAATTCACAGTCGGACGAGCGGTCATACCAGCGTTCTGCGGCTGCTTGCACTGAACCCCAGACACTTTTGAGTGCCTCGCGGCATAGTGTCTGGTCTTTGCCACAGACGTCATCCCGCCTGCCGCCAATCTCAACAAGTCCTGCAATGCGTGCCCTGAATCCCTTTGCTCCCAGAAGCGTGCCCAATAGTGACTCTTCCTCTCCTCGGTAGATGGCGCAGCCTGTGCTGCTGAAGGACGGTGAATCGGGATCGGTGCAGAGCGAGACTTCAGCCATCCATTCTGCGTGGTCCGTCACGGCAGCAAAATCGAGTGGGCGGTCGATGTGTATCGTCTTGCCTGTTTCGCCTCCTGCGCCTCCGTAGATCGGAATAGGGCGGCCTCGTGCGAAAGCATAGGCGTCATCGGGCGAGGTGCGGGTGCCCAAAGCGTAGGCGTCCATAGAGAGCGCGGTGTGGAGGTGCAGGTCGCCAAACAGTGCGCGGCGCTCCGGAGTAATGTTGTCACACGCCTCCCGCGGGAGCGGCGAGGCGATCGCGGCGGGTTCTGGTGGCGGTGTCCATTCATCTGTCTCGAGAATGAGCTTGCCGATGTCGCAGCTAGCAAGAAGGAGTGGCGCGATGCCAAGCAGGATTTTTCTCATTGGATCTTGTCTCAAGGGTGAGTGACGGCGGTTGAATCAAAAATTCGATGCGCCCAAGCCGATGCCGCCATCGACTTCCAATGCCACACCTGTCACCCATTCTGCGCAGATCAGATATTCCACGCCCTCAGCGATTTCTGTTCCCGTGCCAATCCGCCCAAGCGCGTGAAGGCCTGCGACCGCGTCATACCGGTCTTTCGCTTCTTCTGCGGTAAATAGACCTGCTCGGAGATTCAGCTCTGTGGACACGGCGCCCGGCAGAATACAACCGGTCCGGATCTGCTTTGGACCCAACTCCGCAGCCATCACCTTGGTTAAGCCCTCGAGCGCGGCCTTGGTGGTGGCATAGGGCGACGCGCCAGGGAAGGCACGGCGGGTGTGTGTGGAGCCGATAAAGACAATCGAGCCCTGTGTCTTCTCCAGATGGGGAACCGCCATACTCGACAGCATCATCGCCGACACGACGTTCGTATCGAAAGCCTCTTTCAGAAATGCCTCGGTGTAACCGTCGACGGGTTGGCGATACATATTGGCCGCGTTATTCACCAAGGCATCCAGCTTGTCGTCACCATGTTTTAGGGCTTCGGCTAGCATGGCTTCACGGTCGGCTTGAACAGTGACATCGCCCTGAACGATATGGCAGTGAGCGCCGAGCTCGGTTTGCACCGCTTGCAGTTTTTCCAGCCGTCTGCCACTGATGGTGACGCGGGCGCCTTGCGCGCAGAACCGCCGCGCGCAGTCGGTGCCGATACCCGAGCCGCCGCCCGTGACAAGAATAGACATGCCCTCGATAGTCTTCATGTTGTTCCGTTTCCTGTTGCTAAATTAAATGCTGCGTGAATTTCTGTGTAATGCGCTACCTGGAAGGTCAATTGGAGTGCTGAGTTGCTGAGTGTCGTCCGATGCGAAGCGCCGGAAAGTCAGTCCTCGCGGAGGCCCGCCTGCTTCATCAACGGGAGGAGGGTCTCGTTAAATTGCGTCAGACCCTCTTCATAATTCACCCAGCTTAACGTGATGCCATCAAGTCCCGCTGCTGAAAACGCCAGCATGCCGTCAACAATCTGCTCTGGTGTGCCTACGAGCGGGATGGCGCCGTAGCCGGCAATCAGATTCGCGGCCATCGCCTCCCAGCCATCACCCAGGGCGCTCTGGGAGTTGGGTACCAGCACGTCTAGCAGGTTGCGCACGCCTTCCCAGTCGCCCCGGTCATAGACGTACTCCCGCACGAAGTCCTGCGCTTCTTTTTCGGTCTCCCGGCAAACGATGTAGGCCTGACCAAAAATTTGCATATCGCGCTGATATTTGTCCTTTGCGAGTTGACGCCCCCGGCGGGCCACTTCACCGGCGCTTTCCATGTCCTGAGCGACCACGAAATTGAAATCTGCGTGGGCGGCGGCGAACTCCTGACCACGGGCGCTATTGCCCGCACTCATCAATGCCGGCCAGGGGCGCTGCAGGGGTTTTGGCTCCGAATAGCACCCGGGTGACGTGAAATGCGGGCCCTCGTAGTCAAACTCGCCCTCGACGGTCCACAGCTCCTTGCACAGCGAGATCCAGTCGTCGGCCACGTCATAACGCACGTCGTGCTCTTTTTGCGGTACCCCGAACATGGCGATCTCCCGTTCATTCCAGCCCGCAACAATGTTGAGGCCAAAGCGGCCACCAGAAATATGGTCAATGGTTGCGACCTCTTTGGCCGCGCGTACAGGGTGCACGGTCGGTACATGAAAGGTCGCGAACACACCGATTTCTTCGGTTTTTGCGGCTAACCCAGCGGCCCAGGTGAAGGTCTCAAAGTTGCGGTGGTTGAAGTTCACTTTGCCGCCCATGCCTTTCCATCGCGCGACGGGAATGACAGCTTCGATACCCGCGGCTTCTGCCAGTTGCGCCGCCTTGACTGATTCATCCCACTTGACCTTCAGCGTATCAGGACGGTCGGTCATGGAGCAGCCGCTGCTGACATTGAGTCCAAATACGCCCAGTTTGAGTTTATGAGGGCTTTTGATTAGCGGATGTGCGGGGGAGGCGTCAGTCATGGGCCAGGCGCTCATTGTTATGGGTATTCGTTGAGTTTCTCAGGTTCCGCTTGGCTTGCCTAGGCGGTTCGACAGGCATCATTAAAACTAATAAAAACAATATATTGTGGAATGAATGATAGGTTGAATATTGCGCTATGAGCGCCTGCAAACTCTGCGCCGATCCCTTGTAACAAAACCGAACCGCGACGCTGCGCGTATTTCCTGCGTAAGGACCCCGAGGAGATCCCCATGGCCGGCCCGATTCCTTTCGACCGTGCGTCGCTTGACGATCAATGCAGCCGGAGCGAGTTCAAGGCGCAGCGCGACAAGCTCCAGGCGCTGCTTCGTGAGGCGAAAAAGGCCGCTATTCAGCGTGCCGAGGTACCTGCCGCGGATCGGCATCACGCCGAAATGGCTTTAGAGCGGGACATCGAACATCGGCTGCAAAGGCTGATATTGCGCGCTAAAGGCATGGTTTCGGAAGAGATGCTCGTTCGACATCAACGGGAGATCCCCGTTGATGAGATTCCCGATTATGCCGTGACCCACTTGTTGGTTGAGCTGGGAGAAAAGGAGTTGCAGGACACGCCGTAAGGGTCTCCGCCGCCTCCCTGAAGTCGTTGGTCGGCGCTGTGGTGGCAGTCATCGCAGCCAAGGCTTTGCTGTGCAACACTGCGTGCCAGGCCTAGCGGTGACGGTGCTGGCGCTGGCATTCTCGTTTTTGCGCTGGCGGCTCGAGGAGACTGCTTCCCGAGACCTGCTGAAGCACGGCGCTCTGCCTGAGTTTGCTGGCTCATGGCCTGACAGCGCGACCTTTTGCCGATCGGCTGGCGCGACAGCTCGCTCAGAAGTTTTACCTTGAGCGCTGTCGAGACAGTTTAGCGCTGACGACGCGACACTCATCACTGATATCATTCCGGTCCCGAGTCACATGTAGCGGCTCAAGGCGGAGATAGAGCGTGCAGCAGTTTATTGGTGACTATATCGACCGGCATCAGTCAGCGGTTCAAGCATTGGCGCAGTGCGCCGACGACATTGAGCGCATTGCAGGCGTTGCTGTGGCCGCCCTGGGAGCCGGCAATAAGATCCTGATTTGCGGCAACGGTGGGTCGGCCGCCGATGCACAGCACATGGCTGCCGAGCTGGTCGGGCGCTTCGTGTCCGATCGTAAACCACTGGCCGCGATCGCTCTGACGACGGATACGTCGGCACTCACGGCCATTGCCAACGATTATGGGTATGACCATGTATTCAGTCGCCAAGTGGAGGGTCTTGCGCAGCCTGGGGATGTTTTCTTGGGCATCTCTACCTCAGGTAACAGCGGCAGCATCTTGGCGGCCTGCGACGCTGCGCGTTCCGTTGGTTGTCATGTCGTCGGTCTGGCAGGTCGTGACGGTGGTTCGCTTCGCACGCGGTGCGATATTACGGTGATCGCGCCAGCGCAAGAAACGGCTCATATCCAGGAGTGCCATATCATAGTGATCCATTTGCTGTGCGCATTGATAGAGCAGGGCCTTGACCTTGCCTAATGATTGCCCCGGCAGGGGTTCTCACTGAGCAGGCACTGACCTATGGCTGCAGCCGCTTTTCTGGATCGAGATGGCGTGATCAACGTTGATCATGGGTATGTGAGCCGATGGGAAGATTTCGAGTTTCTTCCGGGTGTTCCACAGGCACTCCTCACACTCCAAGAGGCGGGGTATAGGCTGATTGTGATCTCCAATCAATCGGGTATTGGACGCGGTTTTTACGACGAAGCTGATCTCGAGAAATTGAATGAGTGCATCGCACATGACCTAGAGGAACAACTGGGTATAACGATTACTGCTTTCTATCACTGCCCTCATCATCCCACGGATGCCCTTGGTGACTACTTGGTGCAGTGTGAGTGTCGTAAGCCTGCGCCGGGGATGATTCTCCGCGCTGCGCGGGAGCATCAGATTGATCTGGCGGATTCGTTGTTGGTGGGTGACAAGCGTTCGGATATTGAGGCGGGAAAGGCAGCGGGTGTGGGGCGACTTTTCTATGTCACTTCCGCAGGGCTAGCAGAGGTTTTAGCGGATAGCGTCACGGTGAGCTCACTGGGAGAAGTGGCCGATAACTTATAAGTTTTCGTTCTCTGGAAATTAGGCGGCCAACAGCACTCCTGAGAATAACTCGGTCTGTAGTATTCACACTGGCTGGTGTGGGGTACGGCGAATCAATACACTCAAGCCACACGGGTAACGAGTTGCGTCTACCAATTGAGTAGGCGGTGACAGCAATGCAGCGATTGTCAGATCTTTCACCTTCGATCATTTGGGTTTTTCTGTTTTTTACCCTGTCGCTGTCATCGGCGACACGGCAAATCATTTGGTTGATGTCACTCGCTGGGCTGGTGGTTTTTGCTCGCGGTCCCCGAGATTTTCTCGAGACGGATGGCGTTCGTAAGTTCTGGGTAGTGTTGGCGTGTTTTTTATTGCCCGCCGTTTTTTCATTGTTTGATGCAATTAATTTCGAACGCTCATTATCCGGGGCGGTGAGGTTTCTGGCATATGGTTTCGCTGTCTGGGTGCTGTTGCAGATCAAGATCGACCGAGAGGAAAGCCATCGCTTAATGTCGTTGGTTGGCGCCGTCATGATGCTGTGGGTGGTTGACGGCCTAGTGCAGTTGCTCACCGGCTACAGCGTATTTGGTAACCCGCTGATCGAATTGGACTCAGGTCAAGCGTTGGTTACCGGTAGCCTGCGGATGGGTTACGGCGCGACGCTGGCGATTCTCTCCCCGTTTTACCTCGAGGCATTGCGACGCACCGGGTCGGGAGTACTAAACAGCGTGCTCGCATTACCCCTGTTTGCAGCCATTGTGATGAGTGGCAACGAGGCGTCCATGGTGCACGCACTGGTCGCGCTTGCGGGGTACGCCTTTATTTTACGGCGACTTGAATCAGACGCCGCGGTCACATCCTGGTTGCTCTCCCTGCTGTTCTCTTTCTCTTTGGCGGTGCTGATGGGCGTGATGCTCAGCGACACCTTTAGTCAGTCGGTGGCGGGTCAGGCCGCTTCCGATGCCTACAAAGCGTTTGATTACTTGCCGGTGATTTGGGAGTCAGCGTGGTCGGGCTTTACTGAACATTGGATTAACGGTGTAGGCATTCGCGGATGGGGATCGATGGTTGTGTCCATGGAGAGCATTGAAGTCTTGCCAGTGTCAGAACGATGGCACCCCCATATGTACGCATTGGAAGTGGCGGTTGATACAGGTGTCCCGGGATTAGTGGGATACGGCTTATTCTTTTTGTTTCTGGGGAGGCGTTTATTCGATGGCCGACCTGAGGTGGCGCTCACGTCGTTGGTGGTCATATTGGCATTGTTCCCTCTCAATAGTTCGGTATCGTTTTACTCCTATTTCAACGGCAATATCCTGTTCTTGACCCTCGCATTACTGATCGCATTGGACCGAGATCTCAAGCCCATGCCCGAGCTTGACCCCGTCAATGCCCCCTCGGACCAATAGTGTGACCTGACTCGAATGATTGGCGTGCTGAGAAATTGTTGTTCATCGTAATGAGGCCTTTATGTCTGCGCTCCCGGATATGACTCAAGCCAACGTCACCGTTATAGGAGACGTCATGCTCGATCGCTTCTGGAGCGGTGCCAGCCGGCGAGTCAGTCCCGAGGCGCCTGTCCCGGTAGTCAATGTCACCGGGCTCGAGGACCGCGCGGGCGGGGCGGGCAACGTGGCGGTGAATCTCGCCGAGCTGGGCGTGGCAGTCTCCCTCGTCGGACTTTGCGGCGACGATGAGCATGCGCGCGCGCTCAGGGCGTGCGTTGAGTCTGCGGGGGTGCGCTGGAACGTGATGCCCTGCGCCGCCGATACCATCGTGAAGTTGCGGGTACTCAGCCGCAATCAGCAGTTGCTGAGAATGGATTTCGAGGAATCCTTGGCGCATCACGCGAATGATCTGTTCTTGCGCTACGCGCAGCAACATTTAGCGGATGCAGATCTGGTGATCCTCAGTGACTATGCAAAGGGCACGCTCCAGCTTGTGCAGGCACTCATTGCTCATTGTCGTGAGATGGGTAAACCCACCTTGGTGGATCCAAAGGGCAGCGATTTTGAACGCTATCGTGGTGCTACCGTGATGACCCCGAATCTGTCGGAGCTCGAGGCGGTGGTTGGTCTTTGTGATACCGACGAGACGCTTGTTCAGAAAGCAGAGGCGCTTCGGGCAAGTCTCGATTTAGAAGCGATTCTGGTCACTCGAAGTGAAGCCGGTATGACACTTGTCCAGAGCGGACTGCCGGCGCGGCATTTTCAGGCCAGCGCGCGCGAAGTATTTGATGTCACCGGCGCAGGCGACACCGTGATTGCGGCCATGGCCGGCTGTATGAGCGCCGGGTTGCCCATGCAAGAGGCCGCGCGGTATGCCAATCATGCCGCGGGTGTAGTCGTGGCGAAGCTGGGTACAGCCAGCGTGACACCAGCGGAGTTGCGGCGTGCGGTGTCTGCGGGCGGAGAGCGGCGTGAGCATGGGGTGCTGAGTGCAGCTGACACGCTTGCTGAATTGGAGGACCTCCGCGCCGCAGGCAAGCGAATTGTGATGACAAACGGCTGTTTCGATCTGATTCACCCCGGGCACATTCATTATCTGCAACAGGCGGCCGACTTGGGTGATGTGCTGGTTGTCGCGGTGAATGATGACGACTCGGTGCGGCGGCTCAAAGGCCCCTCGCGGCCGTTGAATAGCGTGGCGGATCGGATGGCCGTGCTGTCCGCGTTGCAGGCGGTGGACTATGTGTTGCCGTTTGAGGAAGACACGCCCGCTAGTCTGATTGAAACGATAGCTCCGGACGTATTAGTGAAGGGCGGTGACTATACGGTCGAGCAAATCGCGGGGCATGAGTCCGTGCTGGCGCGGGGAGGCGACGTCATCATTCTTGATTTCGTCCCGGGCCACTCGACAACCAGTTTGATCGAGCGCATCGGGGAATAAATCGGCTTTGAGCAGCGAGTGGCGACCAAGTCTCACAACGCTGACTTCGTAACGAGCAGCCCCTCAGCGCCGCTCGAACCCATTCAGCTCAGTGGTGTTCCTTAGGGCGCGATGTACGCTCTGCCTAGCCCAGCATCCTCTGGTAGATAGCGTTTCAGTAACTGGGTCTGTCTACTCTTCATGCTATCCGGCTTGCCCGAGAGGATCACGTGATCTGCCGCACTGGTGACATCCAGCGGATCCCCGCTCCAAATAACCAAGTCCGCGGTCAGACCCGGAGCAATCATCTTCGGAGATCCACCGAAGATTTCGGCGGGCAGGCTGGTCATGGCCTCGATGGCAGCGAGGTAGGGGAAGCCATTGGCCACCGCATTCCCGGCGACTTGTCGCAGCTTCCGTGCGTTTTGTGTTTCGCCACTGGTGAACAACACGGTAACACCTGCCTCGTTAAGCAATGCAGCATTATCGAGTCGCGCGCCGAGTCCATCGAAGCTACCAGGCAAATTATCCAGCGCGTTGATGACAACGGGCACACCCGCTGCCGCAAGTTGCTCCCTCACCATCCACGCCTCTTGCGCGCCGCTGATCACAATCTTTAATTTATGCAGTGCGCCGAAGGTCAGCGCCTGCAGAATGTCGCTGGCCCGATTAGCTCTGAAGATAAAGAGCCCGTCACGGCGTGTCGCCTGTAGCGCGTCCTTGCCGCGTGGTGTGATCAGGGTGAGGTCATCGTCGTCGGTACTCAGTTCCCCAAAAACTGACTCCAAGAGCATCCAGTGTGCGGCGCGGCTGCTGCCCAGCTTGTTGCCGCTGTAGCCGTCAACATTGATAAACAGCGCGGTGCGGCCTTCGAAGCTATCGTATCCGCCGTCGAGGCGGACCAGCGATCCTTGCCCCGAGATGGTTCTGTCTCCTGGCGAGGCCACCAAGAGCGTATAGCCATACCCCTCGACCCTTGTCACGGGCACCACACTGGAATGCGGATTGTATGCGGGACGCACATCGAACTCGGGATGAATCAGGCCGGTATACAAACCGCTTAGGCGACTATCGACCGCCTCATACACCATACCGATTTCACTCAGACCAGTTGCGGTGATGCCGGCAAAGAACGCCGGTGTGACAGGTCGTCCGGCCGCATCGATTACGCTGTCGGCATCATCACTGGCCAAGCGCTCGCCAATCGCTTCAATTCGCCCATCGACGATGAGGATGTCCTGGCGGGAAGAGGGGGAATCATCTCCAGCGAACACCATTCCATCGGTGATCAGCAGTGAGTCCGCACGAGCGTTCGCTGCGGCTGAAAGGATCACTAGGCAAGCGGTGAGGAATTTGAGGGATTTCATTGTGCTGCTCCCAGGAGCTGGCCCAGCTCAAAATCGGATTCGGGGTTGAGTGCTGAATTGCCGTGCTCATAGCGGAGTGTGCCATCGATATAGACTTGCAAAGGTTTTGCGTAGACCGAAAAAGGATCCTGATTCCAGACCACGACATCGGCCATTTTTCCCGGTTCCAGCGTGCCCGTAACCGAATCGATGCCCAGAGACTTCGCCGCGTTGGCGGTAATCCACCTGATGGCGCGCTCAGGGGGATATCGAGCCCTGCTCGATTACCTCGGGTCATGGCCTTCGCGGCCTCCTGGTTTAGGCGCTGAATGCCCTCGTCAGAGTCAGAATGGACGATAGCGCAGCCTCCCTGGGGACGATCCACGAGCGCAATATTCTCCTGAATGCCGTCGTAGGCCTCAATTTTGAAACCCCACCAGTCAGCCCACAGTGCACCGCAAACACCATTTTCGGCCAGCTTGTCGGCGACCTTATAGGCTTCGACACCGTGGTGGAACGTGCCCACGCGGTAGCCAAATTCTTCGGCCATATCGAGGATGGTCAGCATTTCATCGGCGCGATAGCAATGCATGTGCACAAGAATGTCACCACGGAGTGCGCCTGCCAGCGTTTCAAGCTCGAGATCGCGGCGTGGCGGCGTATTGGTTAAGAGAGCATCTGCAACGGAAGCGCCATCAGCGTCCCCGCTGTCGTTGGTCGCCGCATCCGCAACCGCTTCGTTGTATCGATCCCAATCTGCCTGATATCGCTGAGCCCGAATCCATGCACTACGATATGCTGCCAGGTTGCCCATGCGGGTCGATGGGCTTTGGTCGCGGTTGCCATAAACCCGCTTCGGGTTCTCGCCGCACGCCATTTTGAGGCCATGTGGCGCGCCGGGGAACTTCATGCCTTGATAGCTCAGTGACGGCACATTTTTCAACGTAACGCCTCGGCCGCCGAATAAATTGGCGGAACCCGGGAGGATTTGCATCGCGGTAACGCCGCCTGCCAGCGCGCGTGTAAAGCCCGGGTCTTGTGGCCAAATACTGTGCTCTGCCCAGACCTCTGCTGTCACTGGCGCTGTGGCTTCGTTTCCGTCGCTGTGTGCCGCGACGCCGGGTGAGGGGTAGACGCCAAGGTGCGAGTGCACGTCGATCAAGCCCGGTGTGACCCACAGATTCGTGGCGTCGACGACGGTCGCATCCGGCGCGCTTTCACCCGAACCCACCCAAACGACTGTCCCGTTAGCAAGGTAGATATCAGTATTGTCCAGCCGCTTGCCGGTACCGTCGAGCACCGTGGCGTTGGTCAGCAAGATTGGCGACGCACTGGGCGCGCTGTAGGTTGAGGGGAATGCCTCTGCGTAAGTTCTACCTGCCAGAAAGCAGAAGAGAAGGGTGACAAGGGGAACGTATTTCAGCATAACAAGGACTCTCTCGACCGAGGGCAGGACGATACTCCCACCGATTCGTTTTGCCAACGGCCACCGCTAAATGGGCTAAGCTCACAGGCTGCAGCAGTTTAAAGGATGTGTTTATGCGCCGCTTCGTCGATTTGTCCATTTATCTCGAAAATGAGGTGGTCAGTGACCCTCCGGCCATGAAGCCTAATATCGATTACATCACTCACGATGTGGGTGCCCAGCAGATGGCCTCATTTTTTCCGGGGCTGGCGCCCGACGAGTTGCCTGATGGTGAAGGATGGGCGATTGAATTTGTGCAGCTCTGTACGCATAACGGTACGCATCTTGATGCGCCTTATCATTTTCATCCCACCATGAACGAGCAGGTGTCGGGCAAGGAGCGCGCCATCACCATCGATGAAGTGCCGCTGGAGTGGTGCTTTCAGCCCGGCGTGAAGCTGGATTTTCGTCAGTTTCCCGATGGATACGTTGTCTCAGCCGCTGATGTCGAAGCGGAGCTTGACCGCATAGGGCATGAGCTGTCGCCTCTCGAAATCGTGGTAGTCAACACGGCCGCCGGTAAAGCCTACGGCCAGGACGACTTTGTAAGTAAAGGCTGCGGTATGGGGTATGAAGCCACGATGTATCTACTCGAGCGAGGCATCAAAGTGACAGGAACCGATGCGTGGAGCTGGGACGCGCCCTTTGACCAAACAGCTGAACGTTATGCGAAAACCGGTGACGCCAGCGTGATCTGGGAAGGTCATAAAGCGGGCCGTCATATTGGTTATTGCCACCTCGAAAAGCTGCACAATCTCGAGGCGCTGCCCGACACCGGGTTTATGGTCAGTTGCTTTCCACACAAAATCCGTGGCGCCTCCGCGGGTTGGACACGGGCAGTCGCCATCGTCGACGAGTAATCGTGCTTGGGCTACGCGATGTCCTTGAGGGTGGCGTAGGCGCTTAATGCCTCTTCACGCGCGGTCTTGTGATCAACAATGGGCCGAGGGTAGGTATCCCCCAAGCTGACGCCAGCCTCGGCCAGCACGGCCTGTGGCGCTTCCCAAGGCTTATGAAGATATTTGTCCGGTAGCCCAGCTAGTTCGGGTACCCATCGTCGGGTATAGCTGCCAGCTTTGTCGAACTTTTCCCCCTGAGCGATGGGATTGAAGATACGAAAGTTGGGGGATGCGTCAGCGCCGGAACCGCCCACCCACTGCCAACTGCAGGCGTTCGAGGCGAGATCCGCATCGACAAGGCAGTCCCAGAACCATGCCTCGCCTTCGCGCCAATTCAGTAGGCAATGCTTGGTGAGAAAGCTGGCGACCACCATGCGAACGCGGTTGTGCATGAACCCGGTTTGCCATAACTCTCGCATACCGGCATCCACGATAGGGTAGCCGGTTTGACCTTTCTGCCAAGCGCTGAGGCGCTCCTCGTCTTTTCCCCAGGGGAAGAATGAAAACTTGGGATTGAAGGCTTCATCAGGCATGTGCGGAAAGTGGAAAAGCAGGTGGTAGCAGAACTCCCGCCAGCCCAGTTCACTCAGGAACTTGTCGATGGATCCTGTTTCGTCTGGCCGCTCATCTTTTGTCCGCTGGGCGGCGTGCCATACCTGACGCGGGGAGATGTTACCGAATCGCAAATAAGGCGAGAGCTTGGAGGTATTGGGCTCGGCGGGTAGGTCGCGGCCATCTCCGTAGTCCTGAACGCGATCGCTAAGGAAGCGGCTCAGGGCCTGATGCGCGCCGGTTTCGCCGGGGCTCCAGAGATCGTTCCATCCAAAGGCCCAGTTCGGCGCAGTGGGTGTCAGCCGCCAGTCCTCGAGTTCTTCAGACGCCACAGACTGCTCTAAGGCGGAGAGTGTTGGTGGCGGGCAGGGTGCGGAAGGGTGAGGTCGCTTGTTGCAGGCGCGCCAGAATGGCGTGAACACCTTGAAGGGCGTGCCGCCGCCCGTGGCGACGTCCTCGGGTTCGAAGAGCAACGTGCCAGGATAGCGTTTGAGTTCCGCGCCTGCGTTACCCGCGGCCTCTTTGACAGATCGCTCCAATGCTTCTGACCACGGTTGGTAATGACGGCTGCAGTACACGGCCGTTGCGCCAGTTTCTGCCACGATGGCGGCGAGTGCGCTGGCGGTTTCACCGCTCCGTAAGATGAGTTCGCTACCCTGCTCAATGAGGCCATGCTGCAATGCTACAAGGCTGTGGTGCAGCCACCAGCGACTGGCACTGCCCAAGCGCCACTGCTCCCCCAGTTGCTCGTCGAGTATGTAGACCGGTATCACGGTGCCTCGATCCGCCGCTGCCTTCAGGCCCGGGAGGTCGCTGAGACGTAAGTCGTCCCGAAACCAGTAAAGAGAAACGTCAGCCATGTGCAGGCTCCTGCTGGGTCGATGTGAGTTGAGCGGTCAGTTCTTGCAGTAAGGTGAATGGGGCCTCGCTGAATCGGTGCTGGCTCAGTGAGTCTGCGCGTGTTTGGCCCTGATTGAGTATCACCAGTGGTTTGTTATGCGACGCCGCATGGCGACAAAAGCGATAACCGGAGTACACCGATAACGAAGTACCGATCACGATCAATCCGTGCGCGTTGTTAATGAGGTCGAAGCAAGCGTCAACGGTGTGCTTTGGCACCGTGCCACCGAAGAAAACGACGTCGGGCATGAGCGCGCCGCCGCAGTGCGGGCAGATGGGAACCTGAAAGTCGTTGATAGTCGCCTCGGGCAGATCCGCGTCGCCGTCTGGCCGCAGGGCCGTCTCCTCGACCTCAGGTAGATCGTTGGTCTTCTCCAGTCGCCTCTGTATCGCAGCGCGGCTCTCATATTGCCCGCAGTTCAGGCACCGGGCTCTGTCGAGGCGGCCATGCAAGTCGATCACCGTTTGAGCACCGCTGGCTTGGTGAAGCCGATCGACATTTTGCGTAATGATCCCCGACAGGATGCCGGCGCGCTCGAGTGCAGTCAGCGCGTGATGTGTGGCATTCGGTAGAGCTCGAGCGACTCGCGGCCAGCCAAAGGCAGATCGGCTCCAATATCGTCTCCGTTTTGCGGGCTCGTTAATGAACTCATCGTGTTGGATAGGTTTGCTGCCGAGCCAGTTGCCGTGATGATCGCGATAGGTCGGTATGCCGGACGCGCTACTGATACCGGCACCAGTGAGTGCAACCCAGGGTGCGCTCGTGCAATAAAACTGACTTCAATGACTCAACCGATTCGCTCATGGGACGTATACGTCTCCTCGTGCGACACGGATCCCCGCCGGGTCCGTGCAGGGAGGCAAGATGCATATTTTGATTACGGGAGGCACAGGGCTCATCGGTTCCGCGCTCTGTAAAGCGCTTTTGGCCGAAGGCCATCGCTTGACGGTGCTGACTCGGTCGCAACGTCGGGACCGAGAGGGCCTTCGGTTCATTAACGAATTCTCCCAATGTAAGGATCCCGTGGACGCGGTCATCAACCTGGCTGGAGCAGGCCTTGCGGATCGTCGATGGACTCCCGCTTATAAGCGAGAGATCAGGGCGAGTCGTGTGGATCTTACCGATGATCTTGTCACCTGGATGTCTGAGCAAAAAACACCACCAAAGCGCTTGATCAGCGGCAGCGCGATCGGGTTCTACGGTGCTGACGCCCACGCCACGTTCACTGAGGATGCGGCATTTGGTGCCGGCTTTTCTGCTGAGTTGTGTCATGTCTGGGAAGCGGCGGCGGCGAGAGCGGTGCATGCGGGGAGCGAGGTGACGTGCCTACGGTTGGGTGTGGTGCTGGCCAGAGAGGGCGGTGCGCTGGGTAAAATGACCCAGTCATTCCGCCTGGGCATGGAGACGTGGCTCGGTGCGGGTGACCAATGGTTTAGTTGGGTGCATCTAGAAGATGTCGTGCGTGTCATCTCATTTGCTCTCACTGCGCCCTCTGTCAGCCCTGTCTACAATACGGTGGCGCCGGAGCCCGTCCGGCATCGTCAATTTGCCCGGGAGGTGGGGGCCCGTTCATTTACGCTACTCAGCGCCGGCGTGCCGGCATTTGTTGCGCGGCTTCTCGCGGGCGAAATGGCCGATGAACTGCTCCTGAGCGGGCAGCATGTCGTGCCGGAACAGCTCACACACGAGGGCTTTACCTTCCGGTTTCCGACTCTCGCTGAGGCCCTGAGTGACTTGCTATAGCGGCTCTAAAGCCAGGGCCGGCTCAGGCAGAGGTGCCCACCTGTTGGTAGTCCATGAAAGCTTGTTGCACTCCGTCCTGACTCTTTAGTTTGCGAAGGGCGGAGCGCTCAAGTTGCCGTACCCACTCTCGACTCACGCCAAGCCGGTCAGCGATTTCGGATCGCGACAGGGGCGGGCCGTCATGCAGGCCCCATCGCGCTACCACGACAGCCTGTTCGTTGGCTTCGAGCTGATCGACCGCTTCACCCAGAAACCGATGTAGCGAGTCCAGCTCAGCATTGCTTGTGGTGTCACCGAATTGCTCGCTGGTCAGGGTATCAACCAGGCTCCCGTCGTCGTCGTCATACCTCGGTGCATCGAGCGATATCGCGAGGTTGCGAACTTCCAGAATTTCTTTGGTCTTTTGCTTGTCCATGCCGAGCTTTTTTGCCAACTGGCCCGCGTCTGGCTCCATGCCGGTTTTGGCTTGTTCGATGGCGCGCTCGCGATAAACCTTATTGACCTGATCTTGAACGTGGGTGGGCAGGCGGATAAGACTGCCTGTGTCGCCCACGTAACGCCGCACCGCTTGCGTGATCCAGTTAAAGCAGTACGTGCTGAACCGGTAACCCTTGACGAACTCAAATTTTTCGGCCGCACGAATCAAACCCAACGTCCCTTCCTGAACCAAATCCAGATATCCCACGCCGCGGCCGCGGTATCGGCCGGCGATAGAGTGCACAAGTCTGAGGTTATGCATGACGAGTGCGTCTCGCGCTTCGGTGTACTCGCGGAGTGCTTGTCGGAGGGTTTTATGAACTTCGGGTTCGAGCGCGATCGGTGCGGGTGGGTGCTGCCAATGGCGCGACCAATGGCCAACCGCATCGGCAACGGCGTCAGCAAACTGACCGCCCGCGCGTCTCAGCATAAATACCGCGAGACCTACGGTGAGGCTGGCGGGGATATTGAGGCTATTGACTGCTGCGGCGCAGCGCTTCTTCGATGCACGGCCTCGGAGGGTTTTGGCCGCCGCTCGCGCAGTCTCAGCCTGATTGCCGTCGGCGAAGTAGGGCGCGAGCTCACGTCGTAAAGTGAAGTGTTGTTCTCTACTCGGGAAGCGCTTGACCTCCGGGGGGCATTCCAGCGCATTGATTAACGCGTCAGATAGCGTCACGCGGAGATCAGGGACGCTGGCGAAGACGCCAAATAATGTCTCGACCGCCTGCCACTTGCGGCTGTCGATGGATTTCTCCTCATCCGCTGTGAGTAGTGGATATCGCCTGATCTCGGCGAACATCAGTTCCAGGTCAGCGTCTTCACTACTATCTAATGTTTGCATAGTGCACCCCCAGTTGTGCTGATAGTGATACGGGGGTACCCGTTCAGGAGGTTTAAGTCCGGCGAGCCTTTGTCCACCTTATAGGTGGACAAAATATAGACAAATTTTGTGTTTCGGCGATCCACAGCGTTCGTGGCGTCGTAAAACTGGACAAATGAAGAACAGGAGCGGGACATGAACGCACCCATTCGGACAACAGTTTCCTTGGAGCCCCGGCCTCTGTACGGTATCGGGACTGTCGCCCGACTAACGGGCTTGAAATCAGACACCCTGAGGGTGTGGGAGCGTCGGTATGGGTTGGGAGCGAGCTATAAGTCGCCTACCGGGCGACGTCAATACACGCAATCTGATCTCGATCACTTGCAACTGGTGTCGGCTCTGGTGAAGCAGGGTGTTCGCATCGGTGAGATCGCGGCCTCTGACCGCAAAACCCTCGAGGTGTTACTGGAACAGCAGGGTCCCGCTTCAGCAGGAGCAAGAGCCGTTCCGCCCGCCAAGTCCCGGGCTGTCTTCTTGGGAACGGATTTGTGCCAATGGCTGGACGCACACCAAGGTTGCATCTCGGGCGTCGCCGCGCTCCTGGCGAGAATGACCGTGGAAGAAGCGGTTGCGACCCTCGGTGCCGACCAACAAGCGGATCTTTTAGTCGTGCATTGCCCATCGCTTACGCTCCAGCAAATCAAAGGCGTCGAGGCGATAGGCGAGAGGCTCGGTGTTCGGCGCACGATCGTGCTGTATCAATTTGCCAACGAGCAATGGTTGGCCGAGCTTGAGCGCAGCGGACACAGTGCACTTCAGTATCCGGTAGAGCCTGCGCGCCTTGCTTTCGAGATTGGGCGAACACAGGTTGAGAAAGAGACCTCGGAGGGTGTTGGTAATCTGTCAGATCTCATGCCCGCCAAGCCGCGCCTATTTAATGATGCGGAGTTGCGCGCCGCAGCCGAAGAAAAAATTGTGATTGATTGTGAGTGCCCCCGGCATCTCTCCGATCTGATCCGCTCGCTCAATGAGTTCGAGAGTTATTCGAGTGCTTGCTCGGTCGAGAATTGGAAGGACGCAGCTATCCACGCCAGTATCTACGCTTACACTTGTCAGGCGAGGCATCTCATGGAAAAGGCCCTGCAATCCGCTCTGGAGGGAAGAACCCTAAATGTAGAGCCTACGCCTGCGTTGAAGCGCGCCTGATGTCCTCGGCGAGGGCTTCCCACAAAGGGGAGCCCCTGAGTTGCCAGAACCACAGACAGACAGGTGCTAGGGTTGGCATTAGCAACACGTTGAACTGATACGTCAACGCAATCGCATCAGCCGGCGGAACTCCAGCAGTGTCCAGGAATGGCCTACCGACCGTCACGAGTAGCTCCTTGCTCAAGATTGACGCCAAGCCAAACGCCATGGCAAGCCAGAGAAGGAATAGGCCAGTGCAAAATTTAAAGAGCGCCTCCTTCAAGTTTGAAGCCAGTAGCAACGCTGCATAAAAAGCGATGCTGTAGGAAACCAGTCGTGTGTTGACCTCAAACTCGATCTGATTGCCTGCCGCCTGGGCGTTCACGATAAGGTTCTCAACGATGCCAAATTGCGTCAGGACTAGCATGTCGACGCCATCTAGACCCGCCGACGCCACAAGGCCGGGATAAGCCAAACGCATCAACATGTCGCAAAGCCACACTGCTGGCGCAGAGAAGAGCGGTCCCGCGGCGTACCAAATACCGAATGTGATCGGCATTAGAATAAGAGTAAGCACAAATTGCCGGCGCATCAGCATCAGGCCGGTTCCGGCTGTGTGTTTTGCTTGCCGAGCCACTGCAAATAGACAGCGAAGACAATCAGCACGTCTAGCATGATGAGTACCGGCCACAGGTAGAGGTGGAACCACTCGAACACCGTGTAATTCCATTGCCCTAAGTAGAACAGCGAGATGATCCGCACGATGTTCAGCGCCTGCACAAATAGAAAGCCAGCAAGGATGGCGACAACTTTGTTTTTGACCGATGCAGGAAAGGCCACGATCCCCGCGATCAACACAATGGCCGCCTCTACGCCATTGCAACCCGCTTCGATTGACACAGCAAAACCCGTTGTGGCGTCGCGGAGTATGCGCCCCTGTGCAATCACCGTGTCGTCGAACGGCAGTATCACTGCGGTGCTAAGGGTTGCCAGTAGGCCAGTGAAAGGCTGTATTACCGCCTCTTGAACCGGCTTGAGCATCTCGATGGCGAATAGAGCCGCCAGAACGCCGCAGAACAAAAATAAAAAACGCGCCATAGATGGCTACAGGGCCGACTGAATCACGATGGCACCTATGATAGCGGGACAAAACCATTTCACATAGAAGGGCCAGATGCGCCAAAACAGACTGTCGTCTGCATTGGTGTCATTTTTGCGAAGCTCCTGAAGGAGTGCATCTTGCCGCCAAATCCACCCGGCGAAAATACAAACAGCAATTCCCAGAATGGGCTGGCTATAGCGGGTTGAAATGGTAATGATCAAACCGAAAAGGCTGCCGAAGTTGAAAACAATGACAGCGCTAAACATCGCAATGCAAAGACCCGCAACAACCGTTGCTCTGTGTCTGCTCAGTCCAAATTTCTCGATGAGGTAAGCCACAGGCACTTCGAGCATTGAGATGGAGGAGGTCAGCGCCGCAATGCTCATTAACAAGAAAAAAGCGGTAGCCAGCCATATACCGCTGGTGCTCATGGTCTCGAACAGTGCTGGCAGTACGGTAAATATCAGCGTGTCCTCAGAGAGCAATCCACCCGCCTCATTAAAAATAGCGACTCCGCGTGCATCGGCGACATACATGGCGGGGAGGATTAAAAAACCTGCGAGTACGGCAATGCCGACATCGACCAGAGCGACTTGTGCGCCCACCCGGGGGACGTTTTCTTGGTCACTGAGGTAAGAGCCATAGATCAGCATGGTCCCCACGCCCAGCGATAAAGAGAAAAAGGCGCTTCCGAGGGCATCCAGCAGTAAGTCCCCCGACAAGACTTTTCCGAAGTCCGGCAGCAAGTACTTTTGTAGTCCCACGAGTGCGCCGTCTAGTGTCAGCACGTAGGCGGAAAGTGCGACGAGTGTGGCAATGAGCAGAGGCATCAGGCGCCGTGACCACCGCTCGATCCCGTTCTCCACGCCGCCCAGCACCACCGCCATGGTAAGGCCCATAAAGCCAAGCATTAACAGCAGATTGCGCGACGGAGCAAATGAAATGAGCCACTCACTGGCTGAAGTGAGCCCTGCAGCGCCCAGTGGGTATGACGCCGAGAAACCCAGCATCCAGCCCGCGACAATCGCGTAGAAAGACAAAATCAGGCTGGCGGTAACCAGACCTGCTAAACCGGTCAATCTGCCGGCAAGTTTTAATGATGTGTCGATCTGGGTAAGGATTCCAGCGCTAACACCATATTGCGATGCGTATGGCGCCCGATGAGGAGCTCAGCCATGAGAGCTGGGTAGGCAAGCACAAACGCTAAAACAAGGTACGTGAGCAAGAATGCGGCGCCGCCGTTACTGGCAGCTTGAGTTGGAAAGCCCCAGATATTCCCGAGCCCCACGGCTGACCCTGCTGCCGCCAAAATAAAGCCCAGCCGAGATCGAAATTCACCGCGTGCTGCCGTCACAGACCGCCCCAGATTCACGTCATTCTTTGAACGTGATGTTACCTAAAAGGATATGGCCCGTGGTGCGAAAATTGGCGCCCAGAGCGTCAGGGGGGGCTCCTGTGAGACAACGTGCGTGGTATCCTTCGCGCCCTTCCGAATCTCACTCTTGCCCGGGTGGTGAAATTGGTAGACACAGGAGACTTAAAATCTCCCGACCGTTAAGGTCGTGCCGGTTCAAGTCCGGCCCCGGGCACCACCACAGTGCGCCTAAGCTGATTGATGCTTCCCATATCGGTAGGCCTCTTGCCTGATGGTGTTTGGCCGTAACGGGCTCGCGCTTTGCGGCTCTCTTGGGAGAGCGAGTATTTCACCATCAGACGCCACAGTAACATTCGACAGTCGTTCCACCTCAATATTTGCCATAGTCTGGGCCTGACCATACCCCGCCCGAGCACTGGCATGCCCGATGCCAGTCGGCGCCCAGTGCTGTTTCGTTTTGGCTCGCTGGCGGTCCATTCTCGACGGTGGTCTATCCTCAGCGCAGCCCCGTACTAGTCCCATATCCTCTGTGGGGCCCGCACCATGAAGCGTTTCATCATTGCCCTTTCTCTGGGCGTCGTGGCCTCAGAGCGCACTCAGGCCGCACCGCCTGTTCATATCGTCATACCGGAAGACAAGTTCAGCGACCATCTGGCCCATGATGGCGCCATTGCGGCGGTACCAACGGGCACGCTGATGCGAATTTCTTTTGATTACAGCGAGTACGATGCGCTGCACCCGTACCTTGTCGCCAATCAATATTGTGGCGACAACCAGTTTCTGCAGTGGGGCGCCGCCCCACATCCTTCGCTCGGTGAAATCGACTTGATCTGCGTTCGTGGCGGCGCGGCCGTCTCGCCATCGCTCTCCGCATCCGGTAACTGATCCGTCCCGTCCTTGATCGGGTCCGTCAATAACCCGCCCCTCATCCCAAAGTGAATGCTTCCGGTCACAGTACTGGTGGTTTGCTGCAGACATTGCCTCGCACCAACTCGTGGTGCCAATCTTGAAATGTTACCCCGCGCTTCATGCGGCCCGTGTCCTATGTTTAGATTCGCGAATCAATTATTGGGGGTAGTGGCATGTTTAGAGTGATCTGTTTGGGACTATGTTTGACATGTGCATGGGCTGTAGCCGATGACTATGAGCTGCAGGCGACGGTGCAAACACCCGACATTCAGTTTGAGTCCGAGACTGATATTGGGCTGTGGGCGCGTTTTCATTTCGCCATCCACACCGCTGACTTTGACAGCACGCGGGAGTTCTATCGCCGCCTCGGGTTCACGCAAGGCATTAGCGGATTCCCGGTAACCAATACACACGCAATGGCGCGCGCACTGGGCATGTTTGATGTGTGCCAGTACGAGTTAGAGAAAGGTGAAGTGTTGCTGTTCCCGGGAGCCGACAATACTACTGGCATCGATTTGTTGCAGTGGCGTAACCCGTTTAACCCAGAGCCCCCTTATGGCAAGCCCAATCATTTAGGGATGGCCTACGCGACCCTGATGACGGCAAACGTCATGTCTGATTATGCGTTCCTCAAAAGTCAGGGCGTCGAATTTATCAGTGAGCCCTTCGGTGCGCCCGGGAATCGCTTTGTGTTTATGCGCGACCCCGACGGGATTTATCTCAAGCTCGAGGAGAGCGCTATCCCGTCGCTGAAACCCAATAGTGAGCAAACTCAAATCATGGGCATGCCTTATATTGGTATCAATGTCAGTGATATCGACGCGTCGGTCGCCTTTTACCGGCGATTCGGCTACGAGCACGTGCGATGGATTAATGAGCAAACGCTAAGTGCTGAAGAATCGGCTGCCTGGGGTTTTGATCAACCGGTGACATATCGGGGGGCGGATATTGCGATTACCCGCGGGGACCACCACCGGATCCGATTGTTGCAGTGGATTACGCCATTCGATCCCGAGCCCGCTTATCCTCCGCCGATTAACCACAAGGGCATCAACCGTCTGGCGCTCACGGTGCCCGATGTTGAGCGCGCAACTCGTATATTGCAGTCTCAGGACGTGCCCTTTTTGTCAGAGGTCGCACCCTGCTGCTCTGGTACCGACACCGATACGGGAGGCATCGTGCACGCCATTGATCCTGATGGGGTGTTTCTTGAGCTCGTGGGCGATTTAGAGCCCAGGCCTGTGCTCCCGCAGCCTGCGCATTGCCCACCGCTGGAGATTCGTTATCCGGAGTGAGGGGTGGTGAGCTCAGGTCGGATGGATCACCGAGTCGCTGGAGCAGCATATCGGGGTGGCTGCAGGGAGGACGCGAAGCGCGTCACGAAATGTTGACGGCTGGCTGTTCTGAGCGGGTTTCTTCGCATTTCTTATCAGAATAGTACGAAACTAGGAGCGGCCGGGAATGCCGCTCCATAAAAACAGCCACGGAATGGCCACCATCACCACAAGGGGGATTCATTTCGGGCTGAGGCATTTGGGCAGACGACCTTTGATCCTGATGGGGTGTTTCGCCTGAGTTGAAGGCGATTTAGAGCCCAGGCCTGTGCCCCTTTGACGAAGTACCAGAGCCTGCGCATTGCCCACCGCTGGAGATTCGTTATCCGGAGTGAGGGGTGGTGAGCTCAGGTCGGATGGATCACCGAGTCGCTGGAGCAGCATGGCAGTGCATGGGACAAGTTCCGTGAGATCGGAACTGCCGCGCAAGGTATGTACGCGATTTATGGTGACGACAATCTCTACACCTGCGACAGCTTCCGGATTTATCACGGCGTGCCGGTTGACGGCTCCGACTAATCGGGCGTAAATGAAAAACATGTGGTGACTGCGAGGTAGCTGACACCGCATGCTTGTATGCTTTACTTTTGCCCATCACCTACTCGATGGGTATCCACAAAAGAAACAATCAAGGGGGATACATGCGCTGGTTATTGGCGACTTTGTTTTTCATCACATTGAACGCGCAGGCTCAGGAATACGAGGTGCGCTCTGAGTTTACTTTCTGCACATTGAATGAAGGTAAAACTCTCATGGATGTCATGGCGCAATCAGAGCGCTACGGCGAGTTCTCGAAAGAGGCGGGCACACAGTACCTTCAGGTAGTGCTCACGCCTATGCATGCGGGCATTAATAATTCCTATGACTACGTGATTTGGGGGCAATGGCCGTCGGGTCAGGCGATGTATAACGAGTGGGGCAGCTTTACCAACGATTATTGGAAGTGGATGTCCGAGCAGGATGAGCCCATGGAGCCCGCCGGCACCTGCAGCGGCACCGTCGCCATGTTCAACTCCGCAACCGCTCACAGCCGCATTCCATGGGATGAGCGAGACGATTGGCAGCCTCACCAGCTCGCTGATTGCACCTTGAAAGAGGGTGCAACGCTTGAGCAGGTCATGGAGGCTCAGGCGCGCCACGGTGAACTCATGAAAGAGGCGGGGTTTGAGGGTTGGGGCACGCACGTGTTCACACCTTACTTGGGTTTTGATCCGAGTTGGCCCTACGACTACGTGCAGATGAATCATTGGTACACCTTTGAGCACCGTGGCAAAACGGCTGACACTTGGCTGGCGTTCCTTGAAGAGTATCCTGAGGTGCAGGCAGAGACCGAAGCGCTTACCAGCTGCGAGCGCCATCGAAGCTTTGCTGGTCGCATGATTTTCAATAATGCTGACTAGTCACTGCGCGGATTCTCCCTGTGAGGGAGGATCGAAAGGCGGCTCTCCGGGCCCCCTTTTTTTTGCGCGGAAAAGGCTTCTGAGCCTAAGAAGATGGACCTACGGCTTGCTTTATTCACACTGCCGGTGCACTTTCGACTCTTGCTTATCTTTTTGGAGTACCACCGTGCCAATCACTCGATTGTTCATCACGATCTTCTGCGCAAGCTTGACCTTGAATGCATCGGCGGATGAATGCCGGCCCTCTGAATGGGGTGCCGATGATCAAATTGGCGCGGCTAATAGGGTGACGCCTGAGCGCACCGTCGCAGCCGCGGGGCTCGTTAAGCAAGGCATGAGCCACCCGTTGGGGATTGTCATTGCACCGGGAATGCCGGCTTATCCACCTCGATACACTCAGCTACAAGTGGTGCAGCCCGAGCAGCATTTCCGTACGGATACTACCGAGCAATTTGGCTGGAACATCACATCCAATGATGACTTGGTGCAAATGTGGTTGGGTACGGGCCCTCAATTGGACGGCCTGGGCCACCTTGGTGAGGCGGGGGAGTTCTATAACTGCAATAAAGGCAAGGATTTCTCATCGATTACGGGGCTGACAAAACTCGATATCAGTCAGATTCCGCCGATGGTCGCCAGAGGAGTGCTGATCGATATGGCGCGCTACTTTGAGGTCGACCATCTTGCCCCCGCTCAGGCGTTTAGCCGTGACGATATCGAAGCCGCGATGTCTCAGCAAAAGATCACCATAGGCGAAGGTGATGTTGTGTTGTTTCATACCGGCTGGACCGATGCGATGTTAAATAGCGATCCCGAGCAATGGGTGTCGACGATTCCCGGTATTGATAATCACGCGGCGCGTTACCTGGCATCGTTCAAGCCGCTTGCTGTGGGCGCCGATACCTGGGGTCTGGGCGCTGTGCCGCCGAAGCCCGGTGACAAGGTGTTTTATGACCATGCCATCCTGCTCAAAGAGAACGGCATCTATATTCTGGAGACGATGAATACAGGACGTCTCGCCGAGGAGGGGGTGACCGAATTCATGTTCGTCCTCGGACAAGCCCGCTTGAAGGGCGCGGTGCAAATGGTCATTAACCCCGTCGCGATGTGGTGAGTTCGGAGCAAGTCGTTGTCGAGCCTAAGTCCCTTTCATCTCGCTATCCCGGTTTCAGATCTCAATGTGACCGCGGCGTTCTACGAGGGCGTGCTTGGGTGCACACGGGGCAGGGAGTCTACTGCCTGGATTGATTTGAGTTTGTTTGGGCATCAGCTGGTGTTGCATCAGGTCGAGCAGCACGACCGCCATACTCGTGATCAGCCGACAAACCCGGTGGACGGCGAAGACGTTCCGGTGCCACATTTTGGTGTGGTGTTGGAGTGGGATGCATTCGCGGCATTAGTCTCGCGTATTCAGGAGGTGGGTACCGGTTTTGTCATCGGGCCGACCACGCGCTTTGAGGGTCGCGCTGGTGAGCAACGGACCTGTTTTTTGAGAGATCCCAGCGGGAACTGTCTCGAATTCAAGACGTTCAAAGACCCCAGCATGTTGTTTACGCGAGACCTCGAAAAATACGAATAAAACGCGTTGGTTGTAACCACCCAGGCCGCGCTATCGGTCGTCTAGCGTGGTGTTTGATGCCATCGTGTGGCCCTCCCTCCGTGCTACTATTTTCCCTGTTGTGAGCTGCGTACCTGAAACATGAATCGAGATGCCGTCCTCAATATGCTGCAAATGCAGCACCGTATGAACACGCGTGTTCATGAGCACTGGATCGCTCAAAATTTCGAGTGGTACCGCGCCGCATGGATCGAATGTGGCGAGTTGATGGATCACGTCGGTTACAAGTGGTGGAAAAAACAAACGCCGGACATGGAGCAGGTTCGCTTGGAAGTGGTGGATATCTGGCACTTTGGTCTGTCCGCCTTGTTTGATGCTGAGACTGACCTGGAACAGCTGGCTGAACAGATCGTGGCGGACTTCACGTCGGCTGAAATGACAGCAACTGAAAGTGAGTCCGCCGTCGGGCGGATACATGAGGCCACCGAGGCGCTGGCACAGCATGCGCTCGCGTCCAAAGCGTTTTCAGTGCCGCTCTTTGCGGGATTGATGCAAGCTTGTGAACTATCGGCGGAGGGTCTCTACCGGCATTACGTGGGTAAAAATGTGTTGAATTTCTTCCGTCAGGATCACGGCTATCAGGAAGGGACGTACGTAAAAGAATGGCAGGGCCGTGAGGATAACGAGCACTTGTCAGAGTTGCTTGAATCCCTCGATGACGGCGCCGCCGATTTCCCTGACCAGGTGTATCAGGCCCTGGCATCGCGTTATCAAAACGTGTCATGACGCCTTATCAAGACGTTTTTTACGAAACCCCTGACGGGCTGAGTCTTTACACCCGGGACTACCCGGGACCGACCGCCGCTGCACCCGTGGTGATGTGCCTACATGGATTGACGCGCAACAGTCGGGATTTTCATGATCTGGCTCTCACTCTTTCTGGCACTTTCCGTGTTCTGGTTCCCGAGCAGCGAGGTCGAGGCCGCTCTGACTATGACAGCGACCCCTCTCGCTACGCCATCATGCAATACGTTGCGGATACGCATGGCCTGCTGAATAAGCTGAACGTGGAGACGGTGGCGGTAGTGGGAACGTCGATGGGCGGCTTAATGACCTTTGCCCTGAATGCGCTCTACCCGGGTCTTATCACTCGTGCGGTGATTAATGATATCGGGCCGGAAATAGCCGAGGCGGGTTTGGAGCGCATCAAGTCTTATGTGGGCGTGGCGGGCCCGTTTGCCGACTGGGATGAGGCAACCCGGTACCTCAAAGACGTCAGCGCGGATATTTTCCCTCGGTGGGCCGAGAATCAGTGGGCGGATTTTGCCCGGCAGTGTTATCGAGAGCATGATGGTCAAGTCGTGATCGATTATGACCCACAGATCGCGGAACCCCTCGCGGGCGAGAGCAACGACACCGAGGCCCAGACCCTGTGGTCACTATTCGAGGCGATGGCGACGGTGCCGACGCTACTTGTACGAGGCGCGCAGACTGATCTGCTTAGCGTATCGTGCGTTGACCGTATGCAGGCCCTTCATCCCGCCATGGAGTTGCTGACGGTGCCCGACGTTGGGCACGCGCCGATGCTCAACGAGACGGGTGTCGCGGCCGCGATCATTGCGTTTTTAAGCCGCTAGCCTGTCCCGGGAATGGCATCAGTTCCTGGTGCTCAATGACCCACCTTCATATTGCCCAGATAGTCGAGCTTGCCGAGCGGCACACCTAATTGCCTGAGCATGGCGTAGGCAGTCGTCACATGAAAGTAGACATTCGGTTTTGAGAAGGTCGCCAGAAAGTTGTCGGTCGTAAACGGCACCTCGTTATTGCCGAACCGGAACAACATCTTTTGGCCAGATAGTGCAGCCATACTCTCCTCGGTTTCTGAGGCCATGGCACTCAGTACCTCATCAACCAGCCCGCGCAGTCCTGCGTAGTCGATCCCGGGCTTGTCTGGTGGCGGCATAAACAGACCCTCGCGCATGCCCTGCACGGCACCGTAGGAGTGGTGCCAAACAGAGATAATCTGGAAGCTGAAGGGCAGCATCGTCTCGTGAAGGCGGTAGTCAGTAATCTCTTCGAGCGCCATGCCATTCGCATTTGCATGTTGCTGCCCTTTATCCATTAGGTTGGCGGTGCTCTCCAGCATCTGCTGGTAGCAGACCACGCTGGCGTCGTAAAAAGAGAGTTGCATAACGGATTCCTCTTGCTTAACCCTCGAAGGGTGTAGGGGGCAGGTTTGTGTATTCGCTGGTTGCTAGATACTGGTCGATACCGGCTACTAATCTCAAGTCCCGATCTGTGATGCCCTTGGCATCGTGAGTGGAAAGGCGAATCTGAACTGTTCCATGCACGTTGTACCAGTTTGGGTGGTGGTCCTCGCGCTCGGCCAAGTCGGCAACGTGGTTCATAAATCGCCACGCGGCCCCAAAATCCGGGAACTGGATGTCTCGGGCAAGCCTGTGCCCGTCAACGCGCCAGTCAGGGTGTTCTGTAAGCCGTAGTTCGATAACGTCTGTTGTCAGTGGGGTCATGCGGATCGCCTCGTCAGGATGACACCGGACTCAAGATGATGGGTGTAAGGAAACTGATCAAAAAAAGCCAATTTGGTCACCGCGTGGGTATTGGATAGTGATTTCAGGTTGTCCGCGAGACTCTGTGGATTGCAGCTGATGTAGAGCACGGTGTCAAAGCGTGAGGCGAGCGTGAGTGTGTCGGCATCGAGACCGGTTCTGGGTGGATCCACCAGCAGCGTGTTGAGCTGATACTGGTCGAGTGGCTGCTTCAGATGTGCCAGTCGCCGGAAGGGTCGCTCACCCGATAGGGCGCTGGTCATCTCCTCCGCGGACAGTCGAGCAAACTCCACGTTGCGGATGTTATTGATGTCAGCATTCCAGCGTGCGGCCTCTGTCGCGGGTTTGCTTAGCTCCGTGGCGAGCACGTTCTGAAATCGCGACGCCAAAGGCAGCGTGAAATTACCGATGCCGCAGTAAAGCTCCAATAAATCGGTTGCGTGTGTCGGGGTGTGATCGAGTAGCCAGCCCATCATTTTCTGATTGATGCCACCATTGGGCTGCGTGAAGCATTGTTCGGGCTGGCGATAGCGAAAAGTCGTCCCCTCGACATCAAAAGCCTCCTCTATCCAGTGCTGATTGAGCACCACTTTTTGCTTCCGGCTCCTGCCAATCAATTGGCAACCAAGGTGATCGGCCAAACCGACGGCGCATTCATGCCACGCATCGCTCAGCGGGCGGTGATAGATCAAGGTAATGAGCAGCTCGCCGCTGAGTGTCGACAGAAATTCAACCTGAAACAGTTTCCGCCTGAGCTCGGGAGAGTTTGTGAGGTAGCCCTTGAGCAAAGGCATCGTGTCTGTAATGCGCGGCGCGGCAATCGGAAAGGCGTCAATCCTCTGCGGGTTGCGCGAGTCCCCGGGCGGAAACATGACGTAATCCAGCGAGTCACCGTCATGCCAGATACGAAACTCGGCCCTCAGACGAAAACCACTGGGCGATGATTCGAAGCGTTCCGGCTCCGGGGCGTCCGGTAGCCCCAGCGTCTTTAATGCGTGTGTAACTTTGTCTGCGAACAGGCTTTGGTAACGATCAGGTTGGTAGTGGGGCAGTTGCATTGTGCGTTAGAGGCAGTTCTTAGGTTTGGGTAGTCCGGCAATGCGGCTGCCGACGCGGGCGGGTGAGCCCGGAAAGAGTCCCATGAGATACAAGCTATTTCCCTGCTCAACGCCAAGATGCACCTTCACGTAGTTGACCAGAGCGCGATTGGCGGGTGAGTCGCCGAACTCCTGATGAAAATCGCGAAGGCACCCCAGAATCTGCCAGTGCGCGTCCGTCAGCTCAATACCTTCCTCCGCTGCGAAAGCGGCGGCGATGTCGGGTGTCCATTTGTCGCGATCCAGCAAAAAGCCGTTGTCATCGCACATTCCCAGCAATGTAGTCATGCCCAGACCATGTTGTGAGGGTGTTGGCAGGCAAGTTGCACCCAGTCGGCGATGGAAATCTGACGGGCACCTCCCGCCTCGACGGGTGCATCTGCTGCGGGCGTGCTGTGTTCGGATAACACGCATACCGGGCATGGCAGGTCAGCGAAGCGCTCAGGTTCGCTCTCGATGACGCCGGGATCCATGACCAATAACGTGTCTGATGCTTCAAGCAGTGCGCGGCACTCGTCGAAATGTTGGGTGCTGTGGACCATATGCAACATCATCAGTAATGCACCACGATATCCGCCTCGCCCGCGACCGCTCGCCACTCAGCGCGCGACATGTCCACGATGTTAAGGTCTTCCCTGAGCACCTCCGGTCGATCCTCCCACTCCAGCGCGTAAACCGCATCAATATCGTAGTAGGGAAGCGATCCGAGCAAACGCCACAATGCATCGTCGCCCTGCGCGGAGGCATTGAGGAGATCGAGCGCTTCCCCCGCCAGTACCAGCGTCACAGACTGACCAAAAGCGCCGGCCGCCAGCGCTAAATCGGTGCCCGCCTTCAGGCTGTGGTCACCAGGTGAGCTCCCGCCTGACAGCGTGAGGAGCCACTTGCGGTGATTGCCTGTCTCTGAGTGCTCAGACAAAACTGATAACCTTGTCAGCTCTCACTCCTGCCTCGATTAAAGCGCCCAAGCCTCCGATGACAAAGGGGTTGTTGGCAGTGATGTCATAGGCTTCCGCAGCTTGGCTACACAACAGCAATTCGGCGCCGGTCGCTTCAGCGACATGACACCAGCCTTCATAGGCTTCCGGGTGCGTTGCCGCGAGCACGCCTTCGCTTTGAAAAAAGCATTGGCGAATCGAATGTCCCATTTGGGTGGCTGTCTCGGCGAAGCGCAGGGCCTGTCGCCAGCGAATGGTGTCCTGGGGGCGGGTTCGAATAATGAGTGAGAATTGCATCAGTCAAAACAAAAAGCCCCGGCATTACCGGGGCTTTTAACACTACACAACGAGATCAGTCGTCACCGCCGGTGAAGACCGCGATCAAGTGGAGTAAGTGGACGAACAGGTTAAAAATGTTCAGGTACAGACCCACCGTCGCGCGGATGTAGTTGGTTTCTCCGCCGTGAATGATACGGCTAGTATCAAACAAGATCAGGCCTGCCATGATCATCACAACGACTGCGGAAAGCGTCAACGACAGAGCCGGAATCGCGAGGAAGATGTTCGCAATCATTGCAACGACTGCAACGATGAGGCCGGTCATCAAAAAGCCACCCAGGTAAGAGAAATCTTTCTTGGTGTTCAGGGCATACGCTGACAGTGAGAAAAACACCAGCGCGGTGCCGGCTAGAGCCTGAAGTACCATGGTTGGCCCGTTTTCCATTGCTAGATAAAAAGACAGCATCGGGCCAATCGAGGCGCCCCAGACGCCGGTAAAGGCGAAGATAGCGGGAAGACCCTTGGCGGAATCAGCCATTTTGTGCACGACAAAAAGCAGGGCGAAGCCTACGATCATCAGCACCAACGCCATCCCTTGGGGCATGTCAGCTACGACAGCCAGGGTCGCCGTAAAGGCGCTGAACGCCAATGTCAGGCCCAATAGCCAATACGTGTTGCTCAACACCTTGTTGGTGCTAGCAATACTTGCTGCGGGGTCTATTGTCGTCGCACTTGAGAAAACGGGCTTGTCACTCATGATGTGTCGTTCCTTTGACTTAATGTTATCCGAATAATAGGGCCGAACAGGGGCGAATCCAAGTGCATCATGGAGATGCCAAAAAAATGACGGACACGCTCGCCGACACTGACAGTTTGCCCGGTTCGTAGCGTGGTGCCATCTCGGCGTCCATAGCGGCTGGGGCGGCGCGTTGTGCCGCCCTGAATATGGGCGGCCGCTGGGAGCCCGTGCTGATGGTGTCAGGCGGGCCTAAAGTCAATCCGGCCGCGGTGGCCAGGCTCAGCGCATCGCGTTTCGCCTTTTCATAGGCTACGGCAAGCGCTCGGCCTCGCGCTTCATCAATCACAGTGCTGCCATATTGCGGGGGCTGCACTGCGGTAGCGCCTTGCTCAGCCAGCATCTGCAGGGCCTCGCCCAGCGAATCCAACGACGTCAGTCTGAACCCAAGCAACCGGGTCGCCTCGTAGCCCAAAAGTTCCTGCGTTTCCAAGCGCGGGTTCCAGCGATATTTCGGCTGGATATTGATGTGCCCGGCATCGACAGTATCGGGATCCACGGGGAGCGTGTCGATTTCAGTCAGTAGCTCCGTCACAATCCGATCGACTGTCGCCTGCGCCGCCCCAGCGCTATCAGCGATATGACTGATCGACGCGCCAATACGAGCATATTCGGGGGCTATCTGCACCGATCCTTGCCCTTCAACTGACAGCGTTTGTGCTCCCGAGCCGGCAGAGAACAAGGCTGTAGCGAGGCCTAATGGCAGCAAGATCATGTGACGCAAAACGCTTCGTAGCATACCTGTGACTCCGTCTTCATTGGCGGGTGTCGAGCTATAGGATTGTGCAGGGGTGCTGTAGTTCCTGAGTCGGTATTACCGCACACATATCGCGTAGCGCAAATACTGATGTGATCGCGCAGGTGCTTGTGCTCGAAGATTCAGGGTCACATTTCAATGTCGTCTGAGATCCCGTAGTCTCCAGCTTCAACAGAAAAACTGCGAGGAGATGGCGATGAGTTTTGTTGTGGTGGCGAAGTTTCCGTGTAAACCCGGTCAGGTTGAAGCCATGGGTGATTTGTTCCGTGCGGCGCTGTCGGATACCCGCGAGTTTGCAGGCTGTGAGCGGATTGATGTGGTCCTTAACGAGGCATCATCAACCTACCTCCTCGTCGAGTACTGGGATCATGAATCGTCCTACGACACATATCTGCAATGGCGAACTGATACCGGCATCGCCGAGGTGCTAGCGCCCCATATTGAGGGGGGCTGGGACGGCATTCTGGCGTCGGTAGACCGTCTTGGTGAGATGAAAAATATATAATTTAAACAATACTCTATAGCGAAAATCGCGGAAAAGGCTTAGATGATAAATGAAGCACTGACCCTGCCATGTGGTGCTGAAATCCCCAATCGTTTGTGTAAGGCTGCGATGACCGAGGGATTGGCTGACCCCGCTGGCCGGGCAACTGAAGCACTTGAGCGGCTGTATAGTATTTGGAGTGACGGCGGCGCGGGGCTTTTATTGTCCGGCAACGTGCAGGTTGACGGAGATCATCTGGAGCGGCCCGGTAACGTCATTGTCGATGGGCAGCCATCAGGTGCTGCACTGGCGGCTCTAGAGGCTTGGGCGAGGGCGGGTAAGCGCGGTGGCAATCACTTTTGGGCGCAAATCAGCCATGCCGGCCGGCAGTGTCAAAAGATTGTGAATCCTCGGCCCAAAGCGCCTTCCGCCGTTAAATTGGGTCTGCCCGGCGGCCAGTTTGCTGAGCCCGTACCCATGTCAGAAGAAGATATCGAAGCCGTGATCGAGGGGTTTGCGCGATGTGCGAAGGTTCTGGTCGATGCGGGGTTTACCGGTGTGCAGTTACATGCGGCACATGGGTATCTGCTGTCTCAATTCTTAAGCCCGCGCAGTAATCAGCGGTCAGACCAGTGGGGTGGATCGCTGGAGAATCGTGCGCGCTTGTTGTTGGCGTGCGTGGCCAGAATCCGCGTGGCGGTCGGGCCACGCATACCGATCTCCGTGAAACTTAACAGTGCAGACTTCCAGCGTGGTGGTTTTGATTTTGACGAAAGCCTGCAAGTCGCGAAGTGGCTCGAAGCGGGCAGTGTCGACCTGATTGAGATATCGGGCGGTACATACGAGCAGCCTAAATTGCTCAACCTTGAGGGCATGGAGCCGGTGGAGGTGCAGTCAGTTGCAGCCTCGACGCGTGCGCGAGAAGCGTATTTTGTCGATTTTGCAGAAGCCATGCGCCGTGAGATCAATATCCCACTCATGGTAACGGGGGGATTACGCCGGCTCGACGCGATGAATGCTGCACTCGAAACAGGCTGCGCAGATATGATCGGCATCGGCCGGCCTATGTGCGTGATGACTGATGCACCATCGCAACTACTCAACGGTTTAGGCGAGCTCCCTCGTTTTGAGGATTTCCTCTCATTGCTGCCGAGGGCGCTCAAGTTTCTGAATGTCATAAAGCTATTTCGAACAGTCGGTGCGTTCGCCACTCAGTACTGGTTCTATGAACAAATAGCGGCGCTGGGGAAGAGCGGCACCACACGCGACGATTTGGGCGTGATGGCGGCTACCAAGGCGCAAACCAAGGCGGCGAATGAATGGCTCCAGAAACGGAAGGCGTTATGAATCAGTGGGCCCGTTGGAGCAACGAAATGTCCAGTGAGTTCAAGCGTATTCGTCCTGGTAGAAGCGGCGCTATGCGAATGAGTACTCGAGTGTCTCGATTCCTGTTATCAGCGGTCGCATGCCTTGCCGCGGCCGTCACAACCGCACAAGTACTGTCCCCCGAGAGCGTGGCACATGCAGAGGTACTGCGTGCCGAGGCTTTGGCGGGGAGTGACGCCATGGCGATTGTCACGTCACTGACGACTGAGGTAGGGCCCCGGCTGGCCGGCAGTGAAGCAGAAGCCAGAGCTCGTATGTGGGCGCTTGATATCCTCAACGAAAAGGGATTCTCCAACGTCCGAAACGAGCCCTTTGAAATCAACGCCTGGGAGCGACGAGAGGAGAGTGCTGAGATTGTGGCGCCGTATCCCCAGCCTCTGGTAATCACGGCCTTGGGCGGCTCGGTCGCGACGGACGAAAATGGCTTGAGCGCGGAGGTCGCATTATTTGAGACCTTAGAGGATTTAAAGCGCGAGCCCGAGGGCGGCCTGTCGGGCCGCATCGCCTATGTGGGGCATGCCATGCAACGAACTCAGGACGGTTCGTCGTATGGGTATTTTAATGAGGCGCGCACAGCAGGCCCCAGTATCGCGGCCAGCAAAGGCGCGGTTGGGTATCTGATACGCTCGGTAGGCACCGATAGCCATCGTTTTCCGCACACCGGCGCCCTTCGTTACGCTAAGGGTGTGCCGCAGATCCCGGCATTGGCGTTATCCAATCCAGATGCAGATCAGCTTGAGCGGATTGATGCGGCAGGCAAAACACTCTCGGTTCGGATCAAAGTAGACAGCTCACAGATTGCCGCCGCGGAATCAGGTAATGTGCTTGCGGAAGTGGTGGGGCGCGAAATGCCCGAAGAAATCGTGGTGATCGGCGCTCACCTTGATAGCTGGGATCTCGGTACCGGCGCTATTGATGACGGCGCCGGTGTGGGCATCACCATGGCTGCGCTGGAGTTGATAAAAAATGCTGGGTTGGCACCACGACGCACTATCCGCCTCGTTCTATGGGGCGCCGAGGAGGTCGGGTTGTTGGGGGCCAGTGCCTACCGAGAGCGACATGTGGCTGAGCTCAGGCAGCATGTGATGGGGTCAGAAAGCGACTTCGGCGGCGGGCGGGTCTGGAAGCTTACGGCAGACAGCCAGACCGAGGCTGGTGATCAGCTATTTGACCAAATCGCTAGGCTGCTGGCGCCGCTGGGTATCGCGCCGGGAAGCAACCGCAAACCGGGGGGTGGGCCAGATCTATATCCATTAATTGCGGCCGGCGTACCCACACTGCGACTCCATCAGGACGGCCGTGATTACTTTGATCTGCATCATACGGCTGATGATACGGTGGACAAGCTCGATGCTGCGTCACTGGATCAGAATGTTGCGGCGTTTGCAGTCTTTGCATGGCTCGTGGCCGACAGTGATGTCAGTTTCAGGGCGTCAGATAACTAATGTGGCAGTCCGCTTGACAAAATGGGCCAATATCTGCGGCGAGAGTGGGGAGCGCAGGGTTTGTGTGGTAGCGCAAGCGATTGAATGCGGCGACAGAGTCAGTAGGCGAATCAGAGAGAGGCGTGTGAGTGATGGGAGCTAAAAGCGGTCGATGTAGGGCGCGGCGTCAAACAAACCCCTCTGATGATGGGAGTCACGGTGATGTGTTCAGCGCTGCTCGCGGGCTGTACTGACAAACCGGCCTATGAGGCAGATTACGACCAGAATTTTCCTTTGGTCGGCTTAAAACCTACCGCTGGTATTACGACGATCACAATACCCGAGAAAGTCAGTACCGCCGGCGCAACAGCAGTGACCAGCGGGTGCGCAACACGGCCTCCCAGGAGCTGATGCAAAAGGGATTTCGCGAATCGCCACGTGGACAGGCAGATTTTTGGGTGAACTATCACGTCACCAAGCACCAAACCCAGAAAGTCAGTAGTCAGCCACAGGGCGTGCATGGCGGTGTGGCGGCCGGTACCTATGGGCGCTCCGTCAGTATTGGCTACTCGTCAGGACAATCGGTCAAAACGTATGAAGATGGGACTGCCGTGTTTGACGTGATTGATATCAAAACCGGCAGGATTGTCTGGCGAGGCGTCGCCGAGGGGCGCCTGAAAAACAACATGTCCAAGGCCGATCGGGAGCAGCTCAAGATTACTGTGGTTCATGAGTTGTTGAAGCAGTTCCCGCCACAGTAAATCGGTCCGACGCGGCCACTCGGTGGCTCCCTGACTCAGGATGTACTCGGCTGTGCTGGTAGGCGCTCACAGAAACAGTTGATTTGCTCCAGGGAAACGTGGCTGCGACAGATGCAGTGCTTGACTCGCTCCTGAGATGCTGCCCACCCTCAGCGATTGTTTTGACGAGTTGGATATCACCTCGCTCAAGGCTATCAGTCCCATCGGGATGTATTGGCAAACCTCAATGCGCCGGGGCACGGCCAGTGGTCGGCGCTTGGGGTTGGGAGAGAAGGACGGTCTTTCCACCGCCGGACAAACCGCTCGCGTCACCTTGTTGATGCTGGCATTGACCTTACTTAGGCGGCGCTCGTTACGTTGAGCTGTGGCTTTACCCGCATAAATACGGCGTTACTATGATATCCATGAAGCTCGGCCGGCGTAAGGTCGGAGCGATGAGAATAAATTATCCGGATTTGTTTGAGGGGGACGCATGAGCGCATTGAAAGGAATCAAGGTGTTGGACCTGACGAGTATGGTGTCGGGTCCGGTCGCAGCGATGATGCTGGCGGATCAGGGCGCTGACGTTATCAAGGTCGAGCCCACCACGGGTGAGCAGATGCGCCACATTGGCCCGACTGTGAATAAAGTGACTGCCGCATTCTTCTCTTGTAACCGCGGTAAGCAATCCATCGCTGTTGACCTCAAATCGGATGACGGAAAGCAGATCTTGTTCGATCTGGTCAAAACCGCGGACGTGCTGATCCAGAATTTCCGGCCCGGCGCCATGGAGCGTATGGGGTTTGGGGAGTCTGTGCTCAGAGAGATTAACCAAAAGCTCATCTACGTATCGATCAGCGGTTTTGGGGAGGAGGGACCCTACGCGCACAAGCGTGTGTATGACCCGGTAATCCAGGCGCTCTCCTGTGCAACGGACATTCAGGCTGATCGCATTACGGGGCGTCCCCAGATGTTCCGCATCATTATTGCTGACAAGGTAACAGCTATCACTGCGGCACAGGCGATCAGTACCGCGCTGTATGCGAGAGAGAGGTCAGGTGAGGGACAACATATTCGTCTATCGATGCTGGACGCGATGTTGAGCCTGTTCTGGCCCGAGGCGATGGCAGGCCTGACCTACGCGGATCAGGAGTTTGATGTCCGTAAATACCAGGGCGCGATGGATCTGATCTATGAGACACAGGATCGCTTCATCACAGCAGGCGCGATTTCCGATAAAGAGTGGCAGGGCATGTGTCGAGCGCTGAATCGCGAAGATCTGATTGATCACCCGCACTTCAGCACCGCGCAAGATCGTTTCACTCACAACAGTGAACGCAAAGAGATCACGGCCGAAGAAATTAAAAAATGGTCGAGCGAGGAAATTCTGGCCCGGTTTGATGAGGAGGGGGTGCCTTGTGCGCCGATTATCGATCGTTCTGAGCTATTAGACCATGAGCAGGTTGTCGCCAACGGGTCTGTCGATCGCCTGCATTTCGAGGATTTCGGTGAGGTCCGTCAGGCTCGTCATCCTGCGCGATTTGATAAAACGCCCGCGAGCGTATCGCGCCCGGCTCCCAGGTTGGGTGAGCACGGAAGAGAGGTTCTTGAGGCCATTGGCTACGACCAAGACGCCATCGATGCCCTCATTCGCGCCGGCACCGTTTTGGATTAGTCAGGAGAGTCGTTATGGCCGCAAAGAAGACTTGTCTGGTGATCGGCGCTGGCGCGGGAATCGGTGGCACCGTTGGCCAGAAATTTGCGGCCGAGGGCTATCACGCAGCATTGTGCCGACGCAGCGATATCGACGCACTGAACAAGATGGTATCGGGCATGCAGGCGGCGGGCATGTCGGCCAGCGGACATCTGCTTAATGCCGTGGACGATGGCGCCCTTGAGGGGCTCGTTGAGGAAGTTGAGGCGATCGGCCCCATCGATACGGTGCTTTATAACCTCGGCGCCCAGATCGGCAATCGCTCACTCGATGACACGCCCCTCAAGACCTTTGAGTTGGGCTGGCGGATGGCGTGTTTTGGGCTATTTCGTGTCGCAAAAGTACTGGTCCCACTGATGGTCGAGCGGGGTCATGGCACGATTTTAGTGACTTCGGCTACGGCGGCGGTTCGCGGCAACAGTGGCCAGCACTCTCACGCCGCAGCGATGGCGGGGCGTCGTCTACTGTGCCAGAGCCTGAACGCCGAGTACGCAGCGCAGGGTGTGCATGTGGTGCATATCCTGATTGATGGCGCGGTGGATGCACCCGATACCCTGGGCAAGATGCTGGGCCCAGAGAATTTCGAGGCACTGAGAGAGGCCCGAGGTAAAGGCAAGGATGGGCTGCTGCTGCCGAAGAAGATGGCAGAGACCTACTACCACCTGGCGCAACAGCACCGATCAGCGTGGACCCACGAACTGGATCTACGCGCGCATTCGGATCTGGCCTGGTGGAACCATGCCGTCAACATTTAAGGCGTTGACTCTGATGGATCTAGCGGCAGCGAACTGGTTTCGCCGCCGCGGTATGGGTGACGCGCAAGGTTTTGGTTGTTTGCTGGTGGCGGAGCAGCGAGCGGGATGAGTCGGTTTTGGCGAAGAGGAGACTGCCAGTGAGTTTGCAGGTTGAGCCCTCCGGGGCAAGTTGCGGCGCAACGATTACAGGCGTGAGCTTGGACCAGCCACTTTCTAGCGATTTGGTCGCAGAGATTCGCGCCCATTGGCTGGAGCACAAAGTGGTCGCTTTTCCCGATCAGCAGCTGTCTCCGGTTCAACTGGTGGGTTTCAGTGAGCAGTTCGGTGAGATTGGTGAGGATCCGTTTTTTGGTCACATCGATGAGCATCCGCAGGTGGCCGCGATTCAGCGTAGTGCGGATGAGAAGACGACAATTTTCGCCGGGATTTTCCATAGCGACTGGAGCTTTATGCCGGTTCCGCCTGCTGCGACCGCGCTCTACGGGATCACGATACCTCCTGTGGGGGCGATACGCTCTTTTCAGATCAAGTGGCCGCTTATGAGCAACTGCCAGACGAACTGAGGGTGAAGTTTGAGGGCCTTACCGCGATTCACTCAGCGGCTTTGGGTTATGCACCGGATGGCGCATACGGTGAGTCTGATCAGGAACAAGGGCGGAGCATGAAAATTCTGCCCAGCGAAAAAGCGCTGGAAACTTACGAGCATCCTCTGGTGCGAACGCACCACGAGACGGGCAAGAAAGCCTTATTTTCGTCTGCCGCTTACATTAAGGGATTTGTTGGCCTGGAGAAGGAAGAGAGCGACGCGCTCTTGATGGAGCTCTATGCCCACCAGAGCCGGACTGAGTTTGTCTATGCCCATCGGTGGCAGGCAGGAATGTTGGTGATGTGGGATAACCGCTCGGTATTGCATGCTGCCACGGGCGGTTATGACGGTTATGACCGACTGCTGCATCGTACTACCATTTCCGATACTCGCTTTTAGGCAGGAGGTTAGTCGTGTCATCCAAAGTGGAATTCCTGTTCGATTTCGCAAGCCCCAACGCCTACCTCTCCTATCACGTCCTGCAAGAAGTGGCCGCGAGGCAGGGCGCCGAACTCGTGCTGACGCCGGTACTACTGGGCGGGCTTTTTAAGCTCACCAATAATCAGGCGCCCATGCTGGCTTTTGGTGAAGTGAAGGGAAAGCTTGAGTACGACATGCTTGAGACGCAGCGCTTTATCGAGGTGCATGGTCTCAACAAGTTCGTGTTCAATCCGCACTTCCCGATCAACACCATCACGCTGATGCGTGGATTTATTGCCGCGCAGGAGATGGGGGTAGTCGACCAATATGTCGAAGCGAACCTGTCAGCAATGTGGGAGCAAGGGCTCAATATGGGGGGGCCGGATGTGGCAGCAGGTGTGTGGCAAGCAGCGGGGCTCGATGCAGCGCGATTAGCTGAAGCGATTCAAACGCAGCCTGTGAAAGACGCGTTGCTGCAGAATACGCAGCAGGCAGCGGATCGTGGCGCCTTTGGCGTGCCTACATTCTTTGTCGGAGATGAGATGTTCTTCGGCAAGGAGCGGATTATTCAGATCGAGCAGATGCTGCAGTCCAGCAGCTGAGCAAGGGGCGCTCGCCTCGTCGTGAGATGCGCTACTGGATGGGTAGGCGCTGTGCTCTCACAGTACCTTGTGTAACGCATCAAGCATGGCGTTGGGTGCTTCGACCATGATCGTATGACCGGCGCCGGGTAATATCTCCACTATCGGCGAGGGAATCGCCTGTTGTAGCGCTCGGGTGCTCCGTACCGGTGTCAGTCGATCCTCGGCGCCGAGAATGAGCAAAGTAGGGCACGTGACTTTCGTCGCTTGATCTGTTCCAGCCGTGTATTCGTTGCAGGCGCGCATGTCGTGAAACAACACGCCAGGCGCAGAGCGTTCGTAGAGTCTCAGCGTGTTACCGATCATCCAGATACCTGAATTGCGGTTGCCGCCAAACTGATGCCGCTTACTGAAGCCCCACTGCGTCAGCATGTCAAAAGCGGCGTGATCATCGGTTTCGGCGGCATTGAGGATCGCGTCAGAGACCGGCATCGGTGAGGTCGTGCCTACCAGAGCAATCGCTCTGACGCGGTCGCTATGGGAGGCCGCGCACTCGAGCGCAATCAGGCTGCCCAGACTGTGTCCTACAAGAGCGGCATCAGTGACGTTGAGTGCGTCCAGTACCGCGATCACCCACCTGGCCATGTCTTCTACTGTGGCTAAGGGGCTACCGGTTGAACGCCCATGACCGGGCAGATCCAATGAAACGACATTGTTTCCGTGTCGAGCAAAATGGCGACTCGCCAGTGTCCACACCGTATGGTCCATGCCCGAGCCGTGGATAAACACCACAGTAGGCTTGTTTGCTTCGATATCCCGTGAGTTGGTGTAGCAATAGGCTGTCTCGCCGTTGACTTCAATCCGCATTAGCGACTCCCTCCCGCCGCCTTGCCGGCCGCCCGCAAGCCTTGTTTGAGGTCCGCAATTAGATCCTTCGGATCTTCGAGGCCGATGGACAAGCGAATCGTGCCCTCGCCAATACCGCCTGCTGCCAGTGCCTCAGCGTCCATTCGATGGTGGGTAGTGCTAGCAGGGTGGATCACGAGTGATTTCGCATCCCCAATATTGGCCAGATGTGAAAACACGCTGAGCGCGTCAACGAAGGCAATACCGGCCTCGCGCCCGCCTGCGAGATCGAAGCTGAACACGGCGCCACAGCCGTTGGGGAGCAACTCCTTGGCCAGGGCCTGATCAGGGTGCCCGTCGAGTTCGGGGTAGCCCACCCGAGTCACTTGTTCCTGCTCTAGTAGAAACGATGTGATTGTCCGCGTATTCTCGACGTGGCGGCTCATTCGTACGCTGAGCGTTTCGATGCCTTGAAGGATGTGAAACGCGGAGGTGGGCGCCATACAGGCACCAAAGTCACGCAGCCCCTCTTTGCGGGCCCGCTGAATCATGGCGGCGGGGCCGAATTCTTCAGTGAAAATAAGGTTATGGAACCCTTCGTATGGCTCTGACAAGGTTGGGAACTTTCCTGAGGCTTCCCAGTCAAACTGCCCACTGTCCACGAGCAATCCCCCAATGACGATGCCATGCCCACTCAGGAACTTGGTGGCCGAGTGCTGAATGATGTCAGCCCCGAGTTCAAATGGCTTGATCAGGTAGGGCGTGGTCGTGGTGGAATCGACCATCAGGGGTAGGCCCGCGGCGTGCGCGACCTCGGCAATGGCCGGAATGTTCAGTACGTCGAGGCTGGGATTACCCAGTGTCTCGCCGAATACCAGACGCGTATTGTCTTGAATCGCATTGGCAAAGGCTTGCGGGTCTCGAGGGTCCACAAAAGTGGTCTCGATGCCAAATCTGGGCAGGGTATAGGCGAGTAGATTATGGCTGCCGCCATAGAGCGCTGCTGAGGCGACGATATGTGACCCAGCGCCCATCAGCGTAATGATGGCCAGATGCAGCGCGCCTGTCCGCTGGCGGTGGCGATGGCACCTACGCCACCCTCCAAAGCGGCAATCCGCTCTTCGAGTACGGCGTTGGTCGGATTGCTCAGACGGGAGTAAACGTGTCCTGCACGCTCGATGTTGAACAGTGACGCCGCGTAATCAGAATCAGGGAAACAAAACGACGCCGACTGATAAATCGGCGTTGCGCGGGCGCCCAGTGGTGGGGTCGGGTTGGGCGCCGGCATGAAGTGCCAGCGTATCCAGGCCGGGGTAGTCAGGTGCTGCCATGATCTGCTCCTAAGGGCGCCACTAGATGCTGAGGCCGCCGAGTTTTGTCTCCAGATACTCTTCGATTCCTTCGCGAGCGCCTTCGCGGCCTAAGCCGCTTTCCTTCATGCCGCCAAAAGGCGCTGCCGCGCTGGTCGGGTTAATGTCGTTGATGCCAATGATGCCAAACTGCAGCTGCTCAAAGGTCCGCAGTGCCCGCGCCAGGTTCTGGGTATAGATATAAGCTGCCAAACCGTAGTCTGTGTCGTTAGCCATGGCGATCACGTCGTCTTCGTCATCAAAGGGCACGACTGCGGCGACGGGCCCAAAGGTCTCCTCGCGATAGATCAGCATCTCTGGCGTGACATCACTCAGTAAGGTCGCACCGTAAAAGCAACCCCGGGCCAAGCCGCCCTCGGTTAAGCGGGAACCCCCTGCCAACAGGCTGGCACCATGGCTGATGGCGTCCTGCACCTGCCGGTCAACCTTTGTGATCGCCGCTTCATTGATGAGCGGACCAATACTATTGGCCGGATCCATACCATCACCCGCCTGCATGTCCGCTGACGCGGGCCTGAAGCGTTTCGAGGAAGGGATCGAGAATGCGTCGTTGAACAAAAATCCGATTGGGGCTGATGCAGGCTTGGCCGGTATTCAAAAACTTGACTAGTGACACACCCTTCGCCGCGTGGACTGGGTCGGCGTCGTCATACACGATAAACGGAGCGTGGCCGCCAAGCTCCATTGATACCCGCTTGAGTTGAGGCGCGCAGGCCTGCGCCAAGTGCTTGCCGACTGCGGTGGACCCGGTAAATGTCAGCTTGCGGACAGCAGGGTGCGTACAGAACACGTCGCCGATGGGCTTGGGGTCGCTCGCAGTGACAAGATTGGCAACGCCTGCAGGGAAGCCGGCCTCTTCGAGTATTTTGAAAACCGCGATGGCGCAGAGCGGTGTGCTTTCAGCGGGCTTCAACACCACAGTGCAGCCCGCGGCAAGCGCCGGGCCGAGTTTGCGGGTCAGCATGGAGATGGGGTAGTTCCACGGCGTGACGGCAGCGACCACACCCACCGCCTGCTTTTGCACCAGAAAGCGTTGGTCTGATCGTGCGGACGGAATCGTCTCTCCGTACACCCGCTTGGCCTCTTCAGCAAACCAAAGCAGAAAATCCGCGGCATATTTCACTTCATTCATGGCGGCTTTGAGGGGCTTACCTTGCTCTTTGGTCATCAGTTCTGCCAGCTCGGCTTGCTGTGCGAGCATGAGCTGATGGGCTCGATAAAGAAGCGCGGAGCGTGAGTAGGCAGTTTCATTCATCCACGAAGGTAGAGCGGCATTCGCCGCATCGATAGCGCGGTTGGCATCCTCAGCCGTTGCGTCAGCAACCTGCCCGATTTCCTCCCCCGTGGCGGGATTCAAAACAGAAAACATCGGCGCATCGGTCTGCCACTGACCGTTGATGAACATACTTGATTCTCCTTTTCTCCGGCGCCCATGATCTGACGCTCACTAGGCGGAGACAAAAACGCGCGCAGGGTAGCATGAACCCACGATGTGGGCGCTAATCACTGACCGACAGGCCGCCCCTGTGGGGAGAGGCGGATGAATAAGTGAACAGATAAATAATGGAATGAAAAGCCAGTTCGTTTGAGAGGCCTGCGAGAGTGCCGACTATTTATTACCGGATGGAAATTACCGAGTAGTGCGTAAAGCGTTTCCTGAGCTGGCCCCCACCGGCGGTTCGGCGCCGGCCTCTATCAACAATGAACGCACATCGTTAGCCACTGTGTCTGCGTGAAGAAATGACGTGCTGTAGATATTGCGAATCTGGCGAGATTCATCGATGAGAAAGACTCGCAGGATGTGTGACATCGTGCCCATGTATTCGCCGTTCTCGTCATAATCACGGATGACCCATTGCCCATAGGCGTTCAGGATAGGGTCCAACTCTGCCGCACCCGACGTCGTCAGGAACTGCCAATCAAAATCCCCTGCGCGAAATTGAGAACCATAGGCATTGATCACATCAGGCGTATCGAATACCGGATCAAAGCTGAAGCTCACGAGGCGCGCTCTGTCGGCAGTCGCTGGATCAGCCTGTAGCGCATCCTGCACGCTACGCATGACATAGGTCGCCAGAGGGCAACCATTAACGTCATCACAGGTCGTGAAGATAAAACTGAGAACTGTCGGTTTACCGCCTAGATAATCATGGAGCTTCGCTGCTTTGCCGTTACTGTCTATCACGGCACCGTCCGATGCACTGCCCATCGCGGGGAGGTCGTAGGTGCCGGGTTCTGGTGCAACGAAAGACAGGGGCGCATAACCCGGTGCCAACACAACAGGCGGTTCGTGTTGGTGGGGGGCACAGAGTGCGAATGCACTCCATGCCCAGATCAGCAGAAGGAGGGTACCGCGCACGTTGAGATCAGTGCGCAGGTGGTGTCGTAATCAGGCCCGAGGGTGACTGAGCAGTCATGCCGCCGTACAGCGCGTGGGCGCCAAAGCGCATCTGGTGTGGGGCGCCCAGGCCAAGCTCGACAAAGTCGAGGTTAAACTCAAGCTCAAGCGCTTTTCCGTCCCACTTGTAGAGCTTGAAGTACTGCAGATCATTGCCTTCTGACGCGGTCGTCTTGTCCCAGTTCGCTAGAAGCGAAGAGGTGTAATAAAGCCGCTCACCGTCCCAGCTTTGCGACACCATGTTCACCTGCTCGCCAATCTGCTCTTCCATAATTTGCTTTGGCGCGAAGGGATCAGAGATGTCGTACAGGCGGGTCAGGCCGTCGTTCCATGTGTTGATCCACAGGTGGTTGTCATCCGCTGAGATAGAGATATCGACGGGCAGGGGAATCTTGCTGGCATCACCGATGTCCGCTACTGCCTTGGCCTGCCACTCGCCGGCTTCATCTTCGTAAATCAACCAAACCTTGGAGGTGAGGGCTGTCGTGGTGAAGCAGTAATTGGAACGCGAGCCCCAAGCACAGCGGATCTCCAGCGGCGCACCGGGCACATCGAGGATCTTCTTGGGTGTGCGCGTATGCAGGTCCCAGATGACAACGGTGTTGCCGAAGCGCTTCATGGCCTCAGCATCGCCCATCATCTTGCCGAGATTCATCATGTAGTTGTTCCAGCCAGTAAACGAGGACGTCACCAGCACGTTACGTCTTGGCAGGGCGCGCGCATCGTAACCATAACCGTCCGCGAAGTTGCCCGACTTATCAGCGCCTTGCAGGTTGTCGTCGGTAGGCATCCATACACTGGTGATGAAATCACCGCCGTTGGTGTACTCCGCCATACCCGTGCGGCCACCGTGGTCGCGATTATTCGACAGGCCCGTAATCAGCATGCGTCCCGGCAGCGCATAATTGGTATGGGGTCCGACTACGCCGCCCGTTTTGTCGACGAAGTCATCAATGGTGCGGTGCAGCTTGGGCGCTGCAGGGTCAGTGTGAACATCAAAAATGAAGATTTTGCTGGTATCCAAACCAGACGCCCACAGAAAACGGCGGTCATCGGTCAGGCCGGAGTGGTGCGCTTCGTGGCGGCCGCCCATGGAGATCGAGTGAATGACCTGTGCGTAGGTCTCCGAGTCGGGGTTCACATCTACCGTGACCAGTTTGTCCTCACCATCGCCAACGCCCTCGAGGCCGAGGGTCCAGATGTAGACGTAGTCTTCCTGACCGACGATTTTGGCCATATAAGGCGACATGCAGGTTTCGTCTGCCGATGTCGGTTGCACCACTACCGCCAGCGCAATCAGCGCTGAGAAAATTCCTCTGAGTAGCATTGTTTTCCCCATTGTTTTTTCTGCCACAATTGCTCAGATGCTAACACCTTCACACAAGCCTGCGAATCGTTTTCGAAAACCGTTTAAACCGGTGATGGCGCTTGCAGTGATAGGCCTCACAGCGGCCTGCCTGCAGCTCACCGGTGTTGCAGCGACGGCCGATGTGCCTGATGCGGATGGGCCCCATAAGGTGGGACTCGCTGATTCGCGTGTGGGGTATGAGTCGGTGTCTTACGTCACCGATTCGAAGGTAGTGATACAAACGCTCGGTAAGCGACAACCTCTGTACGTGCTGAGCATGAATCCGCCGCTCGGTTTGCCAAGGGTCTCCCGCCGACTGGACCCCGAGGAAATCGATTTGGGGCGGCAACTGTTCTTCGACCGGCGCTTATCAAAGAACGAAACGCTGTCATGCGCGATGTGCCACATTCCCGAGCAGGGCTTTACCCAAAATGAGTTGGCCACGCCTGTGGGCCACTTGGGGAAGGGCGTGCGGCGCAATGTGCCGTCACTCTATAACGTAGCTTTTGCCGAGAACCTGTTTCTTGATGGGCGCGAGCAGTCACTTGAGGCGCAGATTTGGTCGCCGCTGCTCGCTGAGAATGAGATGGCGAACGACTCCCGCGAAGCAGTGCTGGCTAAGCTGGCTTTGGACGCCCGCTATATGGCGCGGTTTGCAGAAGTTTTCAATGAGGGACTCACTGAGGCCTCATTAGGCCGCGCCTTGGCGGCCTATCAGCGCGCGTTGTTGTCGGGTGATTCGGCATTTGATCGTTGGTACTTCGGCGGCGAGACAGCAGTCGGGATAGGGTTGGTGGCTGAAGATTATCCGGCGCTCGCGGCCCGAGGATTCACTGTCTTTCAGGACAAAGGCTGTGCTTCATGCCATCGTTTAAGCGATTCGTCTGCGTTGTTTACGGATGGTGAATTCCACAACACGGGAACGGGATACCGACGCGCCGGCCGCGCACTGCGGCCTCCATCGGTGCAACTGGCGCCCGGGGTTTTTGTGGTGCCGACTGTCGATGCCGAGACCGAAACGTTCACAGACGATGGGCGCTATGAAGTCACCGGTCGCGAGGTGGACAAGTGGCGCTATCGCACGCCCAGTCTGCGTAATGTCGCACTGACCAGCCCCTACATGCACGATGGGTCAATTGCCACGCTTGAGGAGGTGGTCGCCTTCTACGCTGAGGGGGGTGGGGGAGACCCGGCTCAAGACCCGCGTACACGCTCCGTTCAGTTGACGGAAACTGATCAAGAAGCGCTGGTGGCTTTTTTACAGACGCTCACCTCGAGCCACGTGGATGAGCTGGTATCCGATGCGCGCAGTGTGACGATCGGTGAGCGGGCGGCCGGTGGCCAATAGACGGGGTCGTGTTACCGTGAGCGTTTTCTTGGGGGGCGCTCATGTTAGCCATCAGTAAGATCCAAAAATTCGCACTTGTGGCTGGGTTGCTTGGCTTGGTGGCATGCGGCGCAGACGTGACCGATCAACCAGAAAGCAGTCAAGCCGACACGCTGGCCCAGCGCGCGGGTGCGCCGCTGTTTGAAGGGATGGGCGATTACCACATGCCGATCACTACCGCCGACCCGGATGCACAACGCTATTTTGATCAGGGCATGGTGCTGGCCTTTGGGTTTAATCATGCGGAATCCATCCGCAGTTTCCGCGCCGCGCAAACTTTAGACCCACAATGTGCGATGTGCTTTTGGGGTGAGGCGCTGGCAACGGGCCCTAACATTAACGTCACCAATAATGGTAAAGCGGTGATGGCGCCCGCAGAGCGGGTGAGTGCGCGTGCCGCGATCGATACGGCGCTCGCGTTAATCGACGGCGTCACGCCCAAAGAGCAGGACTGGATCCGGGCGCTCGATGCGCGATACGACGGGCAATCCGATACGTCTCGAGATCCCCTTGATCGAGCCTGGGCCGATGCCCTGGCGGTGATGGCAGAGCGCTACCCTGACGATACGACCGTGGCATCGGTCTACGCAGAGGCACTAATGAATACCATGCCCTGGGACTACTGGGGCCCAGATGGTGAGGCCAAGCCTGATACACAGGCGGTGATTGCTAGTCTGGAGGCGGTCATGGCCGCCGATCCCGATCATCCTCTGGCGTTGCATTTGTACATTCACGCACTGGAAGCATCCTCTAATGCGGCGAAGGCCGAACCTGCCGCAGACCGTCTTGCAGATCTGGTGCCGGGCTCAGGACATCTCGTGCACATGCCCAGTCATATTTATTTCCGAGTGGGGCGATATCAGGACTCGGCCATGGCCAATATCCGGGCGGCCGAGGTTGATGAGGCCTACATCGCCCAATGCAACGCACAGGGCTTTTATCCCGCCTTGTATTACCCACACAACATTCATTTCTTATGGGCTTCGGCGACCATGCAGGGTCAAAGTGCATTGTCTCTCGACAGCGCTCGGCGTGTCGTGGCCAACGTGAGGGTCGAGCAGGTAGAGCAGTTCCCGACCATTCAGTTCTTCCGAACTGTGCCAATGCTCTCTTTGGTGCGATTTGCGCGATGGGAGGAGATTCTGGTCGAGCCTGAACCCTACGAGTCATTCGCGTTTGCCCGCGCCATCTGGCACTACGGGCGCGGTGTCGCTCACGCCGCGCAGGGTGATGCAGAGGCCGCGCTGATTGAGTTGGCAGCAATCAAGGCCCTTGAGCCCGAGGTTGACGAGATTTTCATGGGTAATGTCTATCCGGCGCGGGATCTCTTGGGGATCGCCAAGTCCTTGCTAATGGGTGAGGTGGCCTACCGATCTGGTGATGCGGCAGCCGCGGTGGTCGCATTTGAAGAGGCCGTCTCGCTGCAGGATGCGCTGCCCTACACCGAGCCGCCTTTCTGGTACTACCCGACGCGCCAGTCTCTCGGTGCGGCACTTTTGGCCAGTGATAGATTGGCCGAGGCGCAAGCGGTCTTCGAGGCAGATCTCGCGCAATACCCCATGAATGGCTGGTCGATGTTTGGACTAGCAGAGGCGCTGCGGCGGCAGGGTGATGACACGGGGGCGGCGGAGGTGACGGCTCGCTTTGAGACGGTGTGGCAGTTCGCTGACGTGTCGTTGAATACATCTATTTTGTAGCGTTTAGGGCCGCTTGCTCCGCCTCAGGGTGGCAGGGCAATAGGCAAATAAAAAGGTAAAAGATGATCAAGGTTGTCACACTGCTGACCCGAAAGCCCGGCATGACGCGTCAGGCCTTTATCGACTACTACGAATCCCAGCATCGGCTTATCGGCGAGAAATACCTTGGCGGATACGCGGTGAAATATCAGCGTCGTTATTTGCAACCTATTGCCGATGACGCGGAGGGTGTGGCTGAGTTGCCCTGCGACGTTTTGATGGAAATCTGGTTCCCTGACAGGGGCACCATGGATAAGGCTATGGCGTTACTGGCTACGGAAGACGCGCAAGCGGAAATCGTGGCCGACGAGGAGCGCGTGTTTGACCGCGCCCTGATTCGCAGCTATGTGGTCGAAGAATACGAATCTGATATGGCCGCGCTCTGAGCCAGTGTGCTTCCTGCCAGAGAGTCACTGGCCCCAGCGCTCTGAATCTTGCCCGGCGGTCGCTCGACCAGGCCCCGCGGGCCCATAAAACAATACCGCAGCGGCATTATGGCCTCCCTGCAAGTCAAAGGAGCGGTATCAGTTCGCCGCGACGGTCCCGCGAGATCTAGTCAAACCAATGGACGCCAACTTGGCCGGCTTCAGCGGAGTCTCTGGCCAATTGCTCTGCGGTCTCACCAAACTTTTTCTCGATTTGCTCTCGCCGAATCTTCATGGTTGGCGTCAAGATCTCATTTTCGATGGTCCAAGGCGTTTGGCTGAAGATCACGGCACCGACGCGGGCATGTTTTTCAATTTGGCTATTAATCTCCTCGATCGTTGCCAGCGCCGCGGCTTCGACTTCCTCTCGAGGTAGGCCGCGCGCAGGCTCGTTGACGACGCTCACCATCACGGTTTTGGAGTAACCCCGACCCAGCAGGCACTGTTGCTCAGAGTGCGGGTTGTCCGCAAATAAGCCCTCAATGGGAGGGGGTGCGACAAACTTACCCTGAATGGTCTTGAAGTAATCCTTCACCCGACCGGTGATGAAAATAAAGCCGTCCTCATCGATTTCGATTTTATCGCCGGTGTGTAACCAGCCGTCTTGCCAGAGCTCCGCGGTTTTCTCGGGTCGGTTGTAATAGCCAGGAGTGCAGCCTTCCGCTTTAATGAGCATCTCATCGTTGTCGCCGATCTTGACCTCGACTTCACCTACGGGACGTCCGATAGAGCCGACTCTCCGGTCGCTGGGGTCAGTTGCGATCAAGCCCATTGCCTCGGTCTGACCGAAGCCTTCGCAAATTTCGAGACCGACACGTTCCCACCAGTGAATCAGCGGCGGCGGGGTCGGGGCCGCAGCGGTCAGTAGGTAATCCGTGTCGTCCAAGCCCAAGCCTCCGACCACCATGGCTTGCACGCCGGCTTCATCGGCGGCCAGTGCCGCTTCCAGTGCCTCGGCGCCGCCAAATTTCGCGGTAATGGATTGCTTCAGTTGCTCCCACACTCTGGGTGGGCCAAAGAATATGTTGGGTCGGCACTGGGGAAGGTCCCGAGCGAGCGTCTCGAGAGATTCGTTAAACCAAACCTCGCCCCCCGAGTTCACAGAGGAGAACTCGACGACCTGCCGCTCAGCGATGTGTGACAGCGGGAGATAACTGAAAAAGCGCGGTTGGTCGCGTTTCGTAAAGAGGTCTCGGCAGCGCCGCATTGGAACCAGATTGGTGGCATGAGTTTGAATGACACCCTTCGGCAAGCCTGTGGTGCCTGAGGTGAACACCAGTGAGACAATGTCATCACCATCGGGTGAAAACCTAGGCGCATCAGCAGGAGCAGAGGCGACGATGTCTTCCCATGTTTTATGGGGGAGTTCACAGTCGACCCCAGGTAATGTGACTAGCAGGCAGTCCGAGGGCAGCACTGTTTTCACGCCGTCCCAGTTTTCGGTCTGTCCCAAGAACAGCACTTTGGTATCGGTGAAGTCTAGGATGTACCCGGCTGTGGCGGTCGCGTGGGTGGTAAAGAGCGGCACCGTGACGTTCCCAGAATGGATGACGGCAAGGTCGGCCATGATCCAGTGGGCGCGGTTTTTCGAGAGCAGGGCCATGCGTTGCCCACTGCCGTACTCCGCTTCAAGCCATGCCGCCGCCCGGTCAATCTCAGCGATGGTGGGACCCCAGGCGTACTCAGTGGCGCCGCCCTCATGCAGGTCGCGCATCCAGACTTTGTCTGGCTGTGCTGTGGCCCAGTGTCGGCCCTGCTCGGTGAGTGTGTTCAGTTCCATGGTTGTACCGCCCCGTTCTTATTCAGTGTTTTGCGCTGTTCTATCTCTGTAATGCGATCAGCCGTTAGCGCCAGTAAAACTAGGATAAAGACAGACAAAAAGATAGACCGTTTCAGGTCCGGTGCTGCGATTTCTCACAGGGTAATAGCCCGGTGTATAGTGGTTTTCGGCAGGGTTAAAAACACACCAATAATAATTTGAGGTCACTATGACAGCATTACTGGAACTCACTATTTACTTCACGATCTGGACACTGGTCTCGGTGGTACTGGGCGCAGCAATCCGCAACCAGGAATGGACGAAGGAAGGTCGCGATATCGGGCTGGGCAATCGGGATAACCTCCAAGAAGCAACACCGATGGGTGGGCGCGCAGAGAGAGCCGCAAAGAACTCCATCGAGGCAGCCGTTTTCTTCGTGCCGCTGGCGTTGATTGCCAACGCGGCCGGGTTAGACGCTGAAGTGATGCTGGGAGCACAAATCGCTTTCTGGGCCCGAGTCGCGTACGTGCCAATTTATATCGCGGGGATTAAATACCTGCGAAGCCTGGTCTGGATTGTCGGTGTGGTCGGTTACGGGATGATGATCTCGGCGATGCTCTAGACGCTGTTCACTTATACAAAAAAAGCCGCCCATCAGAGCGGCCTTTTTTTATGTGTGGCGGTGGGCCAGGGATTCGAACCCCGGGAACCTCTCGGTTCAACGGTTTTCAAGACCGCCGCTTTCGACCACTCAGCCAGCCCACCTAAACTGTTTGCCGGAAAGGCTCCCGGCGGAGGAGCGCGCATTATATCGCCGCGCTCGTTTTGATCAAGACGCCTCTGCGCTTCCCGCTGTTCTTTGTCCTCGAGGATCATTGCTGGCGCGCGGCACATCACGCTCAATCACTGTTACCGGCGGCGCCTCGGTTTGCCAGAACAATAGGCCCTGCTCTGTAGTCACTACAGTTTCAGTAACAGGCTTCGGTGCGACTCTGGGGTCGTTGATTGCGCGGCCATCGCCAGCCAGCCCGGAAGTGTCAGCCGTGACTTCAGGTTCCGCGGGCGTTTCCTGCACCGACGTCTCCATGCTCGACGCAGTGGTCTCTATTTGAGCGATCTGTAGCTCATCGTTCGCCACAGGTGCGTTAGCCTCAGGGGTTTCTGCAGATTCCGTCAGCTCAGGTTCAGTCGATGCGACCTCGGGTGCTAACTCCACTTCTGGTTTCGGTGCATCAGGCGCCTCACCAGTTTCGGGGGTAAAGGCCGCTGTCAGCGCCTCTGAGGAAGCGACTTCGACGGGCGCAGTGGCGGTAACTGTATCGCCGCTCGTTACTGCTGTGGCCTCAGAAGCGGTTTCGACCTCGGTTGTAGGCTGATCTTCCACGCTGCGTCGCTGACGCCGTCTCCGCCCCTCGTTACGCTTGTCGGCGGGTCTTCTTCGATGGCTCTCCTGATCGCTCTCACTATTAGCGTTAACGGCCTCTTCATTAGCTGCATCATCAGTAGCTTGCGTTGCAGTGCCTTCTTGTTGGCGCTGACCGCCGCGTCGGCCACGCCGTCTTCTTGAGCGCTTGGGCTGCTCACCGGTATCGGTGGCCGCACTCTGCTGCTCAGAGGCTTCAACGTTTTGCGCCGTGCTCTCTACGTCGCGCTGCTCGGGCTTCCTGTTGCGCGGGTTGCGTCGATTATCACGATCACCTCGGTTGCGCTGGCGATTGCCGTCGGTACTCCTGTTTTCGTCACGGCTTCGCTCGCCTGAACGGTTGCGGCTACGGCCACGGTTGTTTCTATTGGATCGAGAGCGGTTTGACTGTTTTTCTTTCTCTTCTTCCGCTGCATTCCCACCAAACAAGGCGCCCCAAATCCTGGCGAGCAAGCCCTTCGGCTCGGGTTCACGCTCATTTCGACGCTGATTGCTACGGCGTTGTTGTGGCTTTTTCTTCTGCTCGCTATCACGCTCAGGTTTTGGTGCACTCTCAGGCGCCGGAGCGTTTGGTGTGACGCCTCGCACGAGCGCCTCAGGCGCTGAGACGGGTGTTTCGTTCGCCGCCTCGAGCGCGGGCTCAGCAGGTGAGGGCATTTCAATGTCAAAACTCAGTCTTCTGGACTGGTCGACTTCGTCGTCTCTCAGTCGCCGCACCTCAAAGTGGGGTGTATCGAGGTAGGGGCTGGCGACAACAACAATGCGCACACCACTCCGTGATTCGATTTCATTGATATCTGAGCGCTTTTCATTCAGCAGAAAGGCTGAGACGTCAACCGGCACAATCGCTTGCACCTCGCCCGTGCGCTCTTTCGCGGCTTCTTCCTGAATCAATCGGAGAATCGCCAATGCGAGGGATTTAGTATCGCGGATGGTTCCCTGGCCCGTGCATCGGGGGCACACAATCCCGCTAGTCTCGCCCAGAGAGGGTCGAAGACGCTGCCGCGACATCTCGAGCAGGCCAAATCGGGAAATGCGGCCCACTTGAATGCGGGCCCGGTCGAGCTCTAAGGCCTCGCGAATCCGGTTTTCCACCGCGCGTTGGTTGCGGTTAGAGGACATATCGATGAAATCGATTACGACCAACCCGCCCATATCACGCAGTCGCAACTGGCGGGCGATTTCGTCCGCGGCCTCCAGGTTGGTCTGCAGGGCGGTTTGCTCAATGTCCCCGCCTTTGGTGGCGCGGGCGGAGTTGATGTCGATCGACACCAGTGCCTCGGTCGGGTCAAGCACGATGGATCCACCTGATGGCAGACGGACCTCCCGCTGGAAGGCGGTTTCGATCTGACCTTCGATTTGGAAACGGTTGAAGAGGGCGAGCGGGTCCTCATACAGCTTTAAGCGATTTTTGTACCGGGGCATCACCATGCCGACAAATTCCGCAGCACGGTTGTACGCGGCGGGGTCGTCAATCACGACCTGATCGATGTCGTCGCGAAGGTAATCCCTGACCGCGCGGATAATCACATCGCTTTCCTGATAGATCAGAACCGGGGCTTTATTTTCCTGGTTTGCTTGCGAAATCGATTCCCAAAGCTGCAGGAGGTAGTCAAGATCCCATTGCAGTTCTTCCGCAGTCCGACCGACGCCGGCGGTGCGAATGATCACGCCCATGCCATCCGGCAGGCTGAGTTGCGCCAGAGAATCTTTGAGCTCGCTGCGGTCCTCGCCTTCGATGCGCCGTGAGATGCCGCCGGCCTTGGGGTTGTTGGGCATCAGCACCATGTAGCGGCCCGCCAGACTGATAAAGGTCGTGAGTGCAGCACCCTTGGTGCCACGCTCTTCCTTATCTACCTGCACGATCACCTCGGTGCCTTCCTTCAGCACATCCTTGATGCGGATTTTGCCTTCGTTCTCGGGGGCTCTGCTGCGATAGTACTCGGGTGAGATTTCCTTCAGAGGGAGGAATCCGTGGCGATCAGCGCCAAAGTCCACGAAGGCGGCTTCGAGGCTGGGCTCAACCCGAGTGACTTTGGCTTTGTAGACGTTTGCTTTAGTTTGAACGCGTTGACGGTTCTCGATGTCCAGATCATAAAGTCGCTGGCCATCAACCATTGCTACCCGAACCTCCTCAGGCTGGGTGGCGTTAATCAGTATCTTTTTCATTGTTGCTTCCAGTTGGCGACGCAACCGGGCGGTGCGGGGGTAAAGGAATCCCCTGTGCTTGCGTTTCCACCAGTCTGGGTGGACTAACACCATACGGCCGCGTCTAGCAGCCTCTTTGTTGTCATCCAGCCTTCTTATCAGCAAGGCTGGCTTCGCAATCTGCACCGCGCCATTTTGTGTCGCGGGTTTCAATGTGTCCACCGGGTGCGGCTCGAACGGTTCCTCTTGAAACGCTTTCTAGGGCCGGAGCAGCTGAACGCGGTAAACTCTCAAAATCTTTTGTCGGATCAGCCCGAGAGGGAAATCCCCGGAGCCGCAGCAAATGGTCGCTGGGGCGGGCTTGGCGTACGCTTCTGAGACTATTGATAGGCCTCTGTGGAGCGATTCGCCCGGACACAACCGGCCCGACGCGCGGACAATAGCACCAAGATATGGTGGATTCAATCAACATAAACGGTAGATATTAGTCGTCGCATGAGCGCCCCAACCCACAGACAGGTCACATTTTTAGAGGTCAGCACGGATGAGTCGGGCCAGCGCCTCGACAATTATTTGCTGCGAAATGCGCAAAATGTGCCCAAGACTCGCGTTTACCGCGCCATTCGCAAGGGCGAGGTCAGGGTAAACAAAGCTCGTAGTAAGCCTGATTACCGGGTGCAAGCAGGGCGACCTGGTCAGAGTGCCGCCGCTCACCGTAACAGAACGGCCCGATCCGGCTCGTCCCTCAGCGGCCTGGGAGCGACGCATCCGCGAGGCGGTCGTTCTTGATAACGCAGACTTGCTTGCGATTAACAAGCCCACTGGGCTTGCGGTTCATGGTGGCAGCGGTGTCAAGCAGGGCCTGATCGAGTCGTTGCGGACACTTTTCCCAGAGCAGCGATACCTTGAACTGGTCCATCGCCTGGATCGAGATACCTCTGGCATCGTGCTGATCGCGAAAAACGCCAGAACCCTGAGGGAGCTTCATGAACAGCTGCGTGCCGATCGTGTCGATAAGGTTTACTGGGCGCTAGTCGCAGGTAAATGGCCCGCGTATCAGAAAAGCGTGGCGGCACCACTAGCGAAGCGACATACGGCCTCGGGAGAGCGGATCGTGAAAGTCGCGGCGGACGGGAAAAAGGCCAAAACCGAGTTCAAGGTGCTGGAGCGGCTGCCGTCCGCCTCACTGCTTGAGGTGAAGCCGATCTCGGGTCGGACGCACCAGATTCGAGTTCACAGCCAGCATGTCGGCCATCCTATTCTGGGCGACAGCAAGTACCACAACGACACATCCGAGGATATTACATCATCATTGGGTCTCAAACGATTGTTTTTGCATGCAAAATCGATTTCTTTCCGCGTTTCGGGGCAGCGTTATGCGCTCGAATGTCCGCTGGGCGATGAATTGGAAGCCGTGTTAGCGCGGCTCAGAGTCCAAGGGAATTGAAATCCCTGCCTGTCGCAGTAGCTCACACAGCTTAATAAGCGGTAAGCCCTCTAATGCTGTCGGGTCCTCGGTCTCGAGCCGCTTAAACAGGCTGATGCCCAGAGACTCCCACTTAAAACTGCCTGCGCAATCAAGCGGTTGATCGAGTTCGATGTAGCGCTCAATCTCGGGCTGGGTGAGATGCCGGAGCTCGACGTCACTGTGAACCCTGTCTCGCCAGTGTTGTCCGGTGCTCGACACGAGGGAAATGGCGGTCCAAAAACGTATGCGCTGCCCCGAGCACGCCGCGAGCTGCGCTGCTGCTCGCTCGGCCGTGCCCGGTTTTCTGAGTATTTTGTCTTCAATGCATGCGACTTGGTCGGAACCGATCACCAAAGCGGGTGTATCGTTCTGCTCGAGTTCTATAGACAAGGCCTTCAGCCGCGCGAGTCTGCTTGCCCGCGCTGGCGGCGCCTCACCGACAACAATGGCTTCGTCGACCTCTGGTGCAAGGCAGGAAAATCGCAAACCCAGTCGCTGTAATAAATGCTGTCGGTATCGGGAGGTGGAGGCGAGGATAATGTCCATGTTGCTGGGCCAAGTTTGGTGAAAAGTCACTCTGGTCGTCGGTGAGGCGTTTGGGGCGCCCAGTGGCTTTGACAGCCCATATTCCCATCCGTATGATCCGCCGCCATGAAAACTGCACCGCTGCCAAAACAGCTTGACCTGCGCGGTCTGGCGGCCCGCGGGGCTGAAGTGGCAGGAACTGTAGCATCAGAGGACCTGCCGCGGTTAGCAGAGGCGGGCATTCGCTTGGCAGAGCCGGCTCAGGTGACGTTTCACCTGAGTAAAGACGAAGCTGCCAGAGCGGTGGTTGACGCGCGAATCAGCGCGACGGCGATATTGCAGTGCCAGCGTTGTTTGCAAGACATGGAATGGCCGCTCGCCACGTCCACATTGATGGCATGTGTTTGGACGGATGAGGAGGCGGCGGCGTTGCCGGCACCGTACGAGCCTTTATTGGTCGAAGACGACGCCGTTTTGAGAGATATTGCAGAGGAGGAGTTGCTGCTGGCGTTGCCGGCGTTTCCCCTGCATGACAGTGACTGCAAGACGCTTGAGCAGACCGAAGCGCTCGCAATGTCGGAAGAGGTCAAGTCGGCACTGTCAGACAGCGCCGAGAAGCAGAGCCCATTTGGTGTTTTGGAGCAGTTGAAGAACTAACTTCCAGAACGAACGTATACATCGCAGTGCCGAAAAGCGCCCCAAAGATTGGGCGTTTTGTCGTAATAAGGAGGCCGGAATGGCTGTTCAGCAAAACAGAAAAACTCGCTCAAAGCGTGGCATGCGCCGGGCGCACGACGCGATCGGTGGCCCAACACTGACTGTTGACGAAACATCGGGTGAAACCCGCCGCCGTCATCACGTGAGTGCAGACGGCTTTTATCGCGGTAAGAAAGTAGTGGAAACCGGCGACGACGAGTAATCGTTTTTGACTGGCCACGCCTTTCTTTTTCCGGGGCAGGGATCTCAATCGGTAGGGATGCTGGCGGATGCGGCGGAGGCTTTCCCCTCAGTCCGCGAGACATTTAGTGAAGCCAGTGAAGCTCTAGGATACGACCTATGGGCCTTGGTGAGCACCGGTCCGGATGAACAGCTGACGCTGACGGAGTTCACCCAGCCCGCTATTCTGACGGCGAGCGTCGCCCTGTACCGGTGCTGGGTAGAATCCGGCGGTACTGCACCTGAGTTTGTTGCCGGGCATAGCCTGGGCGAATATTCGGCGCTGGTAGCAGCGGGCTCCCTCTCTCTTTGTGACGCCGCGCGACTGGTGCAAATCAGGGGTCGCGCTATGCAGTCTGCCGTGCCCGCCGGTGAGGGGGCCATGGCAGCCGTGCTCGGGTTGAGTGATGCAGTCATCGATGAGGTATGCGTCACCCACTGCGAGGACGATGCCTACGTTGGGGCGGTCAATTACAACTCACCCGGTCAAGTGGTCATCGCCGGTCACGCAGGGGCCGTTGAGGCTGCCGCGGCGTTCATGAAAGACGCGGGGGCGAAACGTGTCCTGCCACTGCCGGTGAGTGCGCCTTTCCATACCCCTTTGATGCAGCCAGCGGCGGCGGTGATGGCGGAGGCCTTTCAAGACGTCTCCTTGGCGGATGCCAATATCCCCGTCATCAGTAATGTAGACGCTCAACCCCATCGAAAAGCGGTCGAAATCCGACGGCTGTTGGTGCGGCAGGTGTCAGAGCCTGTGATGTGGACGCAGTGCGTGATGACGCTGCTTGAGGCGGATTGCCGTCGCTTTGCCGAGTGTGGCCCGGGCAAAGTTTTATCCGGTTTGGTAAAACGTATTCATCGGGATTCACAGTGTTTTGCGCTGGAAGATCCTGAAGTGCTGAGAGCCACTGTTGCAGAGTATTCGCTATGACTGAAGATCATTCTCGTGTCGCCCTTGTCACTGGCGCTAGCCGCGGTATCGGTGCCGCGATTGCCCGAGTGCTGGCGGAGCAGGGCATGCGTGTCGTCGGGACGGCGACCAGCGCGGCGGGAGCGGAGAGTATCAATGCCGTTCTGGCGCCAATGGGCGGTATTGGGCGCGTGCTCAACGTGACCGATCCCGCGAGCATCGACGCTTTGATGGATAGTATTCGGGCCGACTTGGGCGAGCCGTTAGTGCTGGTCAACAACGCGGGCATTACCCAGGACAACATTCTGATGCGCATGAAAGAAGATGAGTGGCATCAGGTCATTGATACTAATCTCACTGCCCTGTACCGGCTCAGTAAGGCCTGCGTTCGCGGCATGACGAAAGCGCGTTGGGGGCGAATCATTAATGTGACCTCAGTGGTTGGCTCGATGGGCAACGCGGGGCAAAGCAACTACGCGGCCACCAAAGCGGGCGCAGAGGGCATGGCGCGCTCTTTAGCTCGCGAGCTGGGTTCGCGGTCTATCACAGTGAATTGTGTTGCCCCGGGTTTTATTGACACCGACATGACTCGCGCACTGGCTGATGCTCAGCGCGATGCATTGCAGTCACAAATTCCGCTCGGGCGCCTCGGAGAGCCCGACGATATCGCCGCAACCGTCGCGTTTTTAGCCAGCGACGCGGGCCAATACATCACGGGCGAGACGATCCACGTCAATGGCGGCCTTTACATGGGCTAGGCCACGGTATCAAGGGTCGAAAGGGGGTCAAAAAGGGTTTTTCTTGAGCTAAAAGCTTGTAAAATCCACCGCGTCCGGCCACCACGGCCGACACTTTATGGGGAGCAAAAGGCACGTCATGAGCAATATCGAAGATCGCGTACGTAAAATTGTCGCCGAGCAGTTGGGCGTCAAGGAAGAGGAAGTCAAAGCTGAGGCGACGTTTGTCGACGATTTGGGCGCGGATTCCCTGGACACTGTGGAATTGGTCATGGCGCTCGAGGAAGAGTTCGAGACAGAAATGCCCGAGGAAGAGGCCGAGAAAATCACGACGGTCCAGTTGGCGATTGATTACATCAACAACAATTTATCCTGAGCGGGCGATAGCCTGAGGATACGGGGCCGCTCTGCTCACGCAGCGCGGCCTTTTCATTTTAAGGCAGATGTTTTCTGAGCTGGCACAGATCAGCTCAAGGAAACATTCGATGTCAAACAGCAAACCTAACGGGGCAGAAGGGGCGCATCATGAAGGGCAATAGAGTGGTCGTAACCGGTCTTGGGGCGGTCACACCTCTTGGGCTGGACGTCAAATCGAGCTGGGACGCAATTTGTGCCGGTAGAAGTGGTGCGGCAGCGATCACTCAGTTTGATGCCAGTGCTTTCACCACTCGCTTCAGCGCCAGTGTGAAAGATTTTTCGGTGGAGGGCTATCTCGAGCCCCGCGATGCGCGCCGAATGGATCCGTTTATTCAATATGGCATGGTCGCGGGCATCCAAGCCTTCCGTGACTCGGGTCTCGAGATTTCCGACCAAAATGCTCACCGCATAGGGTGCGCGATTGGCTCCGGCATTGGCGGTATTGGTTCGATTGAAGAGACGGCCTTGCTTGTTGAGCAGAAGGGCCCAAAGCGTATTTCACCGTTTTTCGTTCCCGGCGCCATCATCAACATGATCGCCGGCAATCTCTCGATTATGTACAACCTGCAGGGACCGAATATAGCGGTTGTTACGGCTTGCACGACGGGTACTCACAACATTGGTCTCGGGGCGCGCATGATCGCGGCGGGCGATGTGGATGCGATGCTGGTCGGTGGTGCCGAAATGGCGACGACCCCGGTTGGTATTGGTGGGTTCGCGGCGGCACGCGCGCTGTCTACGCGTAATGACGATCCCGAGTCTGCCTCGCGGCCGTGGGACTCCGATCGAGACGGGTTCGTTCTGGGCGATGGCGCCGGCATGCTGATGCTGGAATCTCTCGAGAGTGCACAGGCGCGGGGGGCAAACATTTACTGCGAGCTAACGGGTTTTGGGATGAGCGGTGATGCGTATCACATGACCTCGCCCCCTGAAGATGGACGTGGTGCCGCGGCGGCCATGAGGCAAGCACTCGCCGACGCAGGGCTTAATGCTGGGGATCTCGATTACATCAACGCACATGGAACCTCTACCGAGGCAGGCGATCTTGCCGAATCGGTGGCCATCCGCTGTGTGTTTGGATCGGACGCGGATAACCTCGCGGTGAGCTCCACAAAATCCATGATTGGCCACTTGCTCGGGGCAGCGGGCTCAGTGGAGGCCATCTCTGACGATCTTGGCCCTGCGAGAGAACGTGGCGCCCCCCACGATCAATTTGGATAACCCAAGCCCAGGCTGTGACCTGAATTACGTACCGCACCATGCGCAGGAGCGACGGATTCAGCACGCCTTGTCCAACTCGTTTGGCTTTGGCGGAACAAACGGGTCGCTCATTTTTAGCCAGCTAGGTTAGGGAAAGCCGTGCCGCACACATGGATAGATGGCGTGGCGGCGCATGAGGTTCCCGCAGATGACCGGGGCTTGAATTACGCGGACGGCGCTTTTGAGACCCTTTACTGCACAGACGGAAAGATTGCCTGCAGAGATCTTCATCAAACGCGGCTGGGCGTCGCGCTGGAACGGTTGAATTTCAGCGCGCCAAGAGAGCTCGCAGAGCAGTGTTTCAGTGAGATGGAGCAATTGCTGACTGAGGCGGTTCACTCAGGGGTGGTGCGCTTAACACTCACGAGAGGTTCCGGTCCACGAGGGTACGCACCCAGTGACGCGACAAGCCCGAGATGGATCGTGATGGCGCAGGATTTCCCGCCACGCAGTCACCAGCCCCTGCATTGCGGTGTGGCGCAAGTGCATTGGGCTGATCAACCCCAACTCGCGGGACTCAAGCTGCTAGCCAGAACAGAGCAGGTACTGGCGGCAGGGGAGGCCAGACAGCAGGGTTGGGACGATGCGCTGATGCTGGATGGTCAAGGACGGGTGATTTCGTCTTCCCGCGCCAATCTTTTCATTACCCGTGATGGGCAGTTTTTCACACCGAGTCTCGAGCGTTGCGGCATAGCGGGTACGCGAAGACAGCTGCTGCTCGATACTGTCTTGCCGGCGCTTGGACACACGGCGAAGGTTCAGGATCTCACGATTGACGATGTGCTCAATGCCGATGCCGTTATGCTCACTAATACTGTGATGGGCATTACGAGTGTTGGGTCAATTGCGCAACAGGCGTTCAATGAAGAAGGCGCAGAGGGGTTGCTGCGTCCTCTGCGACGGGCGTTGTCTCAGATTGTGACGGGCCAGGCGCAATCGTGACGCGCCGCGCTCATTTGGTGATGACGCTAGCGCTCCTACTGGCAGCGTTGGCCAGCCTTGCTTCATACCGAATTTACAGTATTTGGATGCAGCCCCTGGCGCTACCCCAAGGCGAAGCGATTTTAACTGTCCCGCCCGGGCAGAGCCTTCGCGCCGTGCTGACCGATGCCGAGAAAAATGAATGGATTCAGGGGGCAAGAATATTAGGTTGGCTTGCGGGTGCTTTGAAGCTTGATCAACACATTAAGGCCGGTGAGTACCAATTGGCCACCGGGATCACGGCCGGCAAGATGATTCAAGTGATGGCTGAAGGCCGCGTGATTCAATACCGCGTCACGCTTCCTGAGGGCATTACTTTTCGTGAAGCGATGAACATGATTCGTGCGCACCCCAAAATCACTCGGACTCCAGATCCTGTCCTGGAGCGGGCTCTGGTTGATTTGACTGGGCAGAGCGCGTCACTCGAAGGGCTGTTTCTTCCCGAGACCTGGTCGTTTTCGGCGGGCGATAGCGAGTTGACGATCCTGCGGCGTGCGCATCACGCTCTAAGCGAACTCGTGGAGTCTCTGTGGGCGGCGCACGGCTCGGAGTCAGTTTTGCCCTCTGCCTATGCAGCGCTGACGCTTGCCTCAATCGTCGAGAAAGAGACGGGCGTGGCTGCGGAACGGCCACAAATCGCTGCCGTCTTTTTAAGGCGGCTTAGAGAGGGGATGCGTTTGCAGACTGACCCCACGGTGATCTATGGTTTGGGCGATGAGTACAACGGCAACTTGAAGCGATCTCACTTGCGCGATACCCGCAACCCCTACAACACCTACATCATCGAGGGCCTGCCACCGTCTCCCATCGCGTTGCCGGGTGCGGCAGCCATTCGTGCGGTGTTTGAGCCCGCCGATACCGAGGCACTGTATTTTGTGGCCAAGGGTGACGGCTCACACGCCTTCAGTGCGACGCTGAGCGAGCATCAGGCAAACGTGCGACGTTTCCAAATCGAGCGTCGGGCCGATTACCGTTCTAGCCCGAACCCGCCATCGGGGGGCGGCGAGTAGCGTGCGCGGGCGCTTCATCACCATCGAGGGCGGAGAAGGGGCGGGCAAGTCCACTGCTCAGTCTTACATTGCAGAAAAACTAGAGGCGCAGGGGCTTGCAGTTGTCTGCACGCGTGAGCCGGGCGGTACGCCCTTGGCCGAGGCCATTCGACACACCTTGCTGAGCTTGGAGGGTGAGGCGCCTGTGGAGTTGGCCGAGCTTCTGCTCGTCTTTGCAGCGCGGGCCCAACATCTTGCTATGGTCATCGAACCTGCCTTGGCACAGGGAAAGTGGGTCATTTGTGACCGATTCACTGACGCGACCTTCGCTTACCAAGGCTCAGCCAGAGGCCTGCCTTACGAGACGATCACTATGCTTGAGCGGTTGGTGCAGGGAGATCAACGCCCCGACGCAGTTGTCTTGATGGACCTCTCGCCGGATTTGGGCATGAAGAGGGCCCGAGCCCGGGGTGATCTGGATCGGTTCGAGCGAGAAGACCAAGCCTTTTATGATCGGGTCAGGGCAGGTTATCTGAGCCGAGCGGAGATGAATGCGGCTAGGTACCGTATTGTCGATGCTTCGCAGTCACTCGAGGGTGTACAACGCGATCTGAGTGAACTCATTGGCCAGTGGATCAACGATGACTGATCAGGGCGGTATTGAAAACACGGCTTTCATTACACCACCTGCCTGGTGGGAGCCTCTGTTGGGTGGCGCTGGGTGTGCTGCGTCGACAGCACTGCACGGGCATGCCTTTTTGGTGACGAGCGAAGACGGCGACGAGGCCTCGCTCTTCACTCAGTTTTTAGCTGCTAAACGCCTGTGCCAGCACTCTGACGGCGCTGGGCCATGTGGAGAGTGCACGAGTTGCCGGATGTTTTTACAAGCAACTCATGGAGATTTTCTGATGGTTAGGCGGCAGGAGGGCAAAACCGCCATTGGTATCGAGCAAATTCGCGACGCCACAAGATTCGTTCAGCAGACAACACTCTACGGTGATAGCAAGGTGCTGCTTGTCGAGGCCGCGGAGCAGATGACACTGGCAGCCGCAAACAGCCTCTTAAAAACACTGGAAGAACCCGCCGGAAACACGCTGATTTTGCTGGCGTCGTCGGGTATTTGGCGATTGCCAGCTACCGTGCGCTCCCGATGCCAGCGCATCGTGTTACCGCAAGCATCGCCAAGCGAGGCCGTTTCATGGCTCGCCCAGCAACTGGGCTGCAACACGGATGATGCGGCAGATCGTCTTAGCTATACGCGCAATCTGCCGATTGCCGCATGGACCGCATCGGATGCCACCGATCTGTCACTGGAAAGTCAGGTAAGTCGCTCATTTGATGACATCAGCGTCCAGCAGGCCGCCCCCGCTGTGTGGTCCCAACTTTCTTCAGTAGGGCTATTAGATCGCCTGCTTTTGTGGATCGAAGCACAAGCGCGCCGTCAGCTATCGAACAATGAACGCTCAGATGGCGCCTCTTGGCTGGCTTTGCACCGATGTATTGCCGAGCTGTCTGGTCGAGTGAAAGGTGGCGCGACGCCAAATCAAGATATCTTGGTGACCGAGGTGTATCGACTGTGCCGGAGCAGAGGCCATCCCGCCTTCGACGAACTCGCTAACCGATTTTTATCGAGCCTTGGCATATCGGGTCACTCTGGGTAGGGTTGCGGAATGGACGGCGAGCCTGAATTTTTGACCCTAGAAGTTGTCATTGAAGACACAGCGGCTCTGTACGAAGCCTATATGCCCTTTCTCAAGAACGGAGGACTATTTGTCGCCACAGAGAAAGACATTGTATTGGGCCAACGGGTAACCTTGTTGCTAGACTTGATGGGGGAGCCAGAAATACTGCGCATCAGCGGCAAAACAGTTTGGTGTACTCCCAAGGGGGCTGAAGGTAGTCGCCAAGCTGGTATAGGCGTCGAGTTCCCAGAAGACGGAATCGACGTCAATAGTAAAATCAGAGATTACTTGGCGAGCACACTCACCTCACAGAGTTCGACTCACACTATGTGACACCATGGGGCGCCCGATCGAGCCGTGCAGCGAGATAGGGGAGGGACTGACACGATCGACGTCACTCAAGACGGAAGGCGATATCATAGGCGACGTTGCAATCGCCTTCAGTAACTCAACAACATGACCTGGTCCATCTCCCGAGATTAGGCTCGTCTTGCCGTCAGATACTAACGACTGCGGCTAGGCTTCAAATCCCAAACGCTGGCTCTGCTCAGCAATAGCCGCAAAAGCAGTAAAAAAAAGCGGGCCCCGAGGGGCCCGTAGTCGTAGACTTTTAGGAGTGGTGCAACCGCGGGCACATCGGCGGCTACACATCCGGGTACTTGGGATACCCGGCGTCGTCAGGCTTCTTAAGGGGCACTGCGACTTCTCTCATTATGCCTATTGCCATCGAATATTCCAGACTTCGCATCCTTTTTCTTAGACCGATGCGGCATATTACCCAGTATCGCACCAGTCGCACTTTACTATTAATATAGATATGTCCCATAAAATGCTGATATATAGAGATTAAAACGGATTTATGTTATTTCAAGTGAATTCTCGTTTTCCGCATGGCCGTTTGGTAGAAGCAACGCTATGAGACTCGCTCCGATTCGTCGGCTCAGTACGCATAGGCGAGCGTTGAAACACCCACTCTTTTGTGCCAACATCGCGCGCCTCAACGGTAGGCCCAAACGTGGTTTTCCACGGTTTTACGCGCGGAAGTGGCGGAATTGGTAGACGCGCTGGATTTAGGTTCCAGTGTCTTATGACGTGAGAGTTCAAGTCTCTCCTTCCGCACCAACTCCTGTTTGTCTTGAGCGCCCGTCCGGCGACATGCCTCGGCGACGCGGCGCATAAGTCATCCACGAGCATGCCGTTGACTGTATTGATGAAATAGATTGCTGCTTTTAAGAGCCCAGGAGCACACACATGCGGGTTTCCGTAGAAACAACCTCTGGATTGGAGCGCCGACTGACTGTTGGTGTCCCTGCCGACCGAGTCGACTCTGCCGTTAATAGGCGCCTGCAGGACGCTGCGCGCAATGTCCGGCTCCCGGGTTTCAGGCCTGGAAAAGTGCCGATGAAGGTGATGAAACAGCGTTTTGGTGCGGGTGTCCGTCAAGAAGTCTTGGGGGAGGTCATTAGCCAGTCTTTCCAAGAAGCGGTGATGTCCGAAAATCTGCGCCCGGCAGGTCAGCCCAGTATCGAAGCCAGAAAAATGGATGCGGGTCAGGACGTTGAATACACCGCAACTTTTGAGGTGTTCCCATCGGTAGAAGTTAACAGCATCGACGACCTGTCCATCGAGAAGCCGGTTGCAGAGGTCACAGATGCTGACATTGACGATATCGTCGAGGTGTTCCGTAAACAACAGGGCAAATTAGTCACTGTTGAGCGCGCTGCCGCAGAGGGCGATACCGTGGTGATAGATTTTCAGGGCTTTCGTGATGGCGAGGCCTTCGACGGCGGCTCAGGCGAGGGCACGGCACTCGAGTTGGGCTCGGGCCGCATGATTCCCGGGTTCGAGGATGGCTTGATCGGTGCGAGTGCTGATGAAGAGACAACATTGAACCTCACTTTCCCTGAGGACTATCAGAGTGAGGAGCTTGCAGGCGCGGCGGTTGAGTTCAAGGTGCAGGTGAAGGAGGTGCAAGAGCTTGAGCTCGCGCCAGTGGATGAGGTGTTATTCGCGCAGTACGGTCTGGCAGAGGGCACCGAAGAAGACTTTCGCGCAGAGGTTAAGCAAAACATGGAGCGAGAGCTGCGCAATGCCGTGGAAGCGTCCGTCAAGAGCCAAGTCATGGACGCCATCGTCGCAGCGCACGCTGAGCTGGAGCTGCCCTCGGCCTTGATCGGCCAGGAGATTAATGCGATGCGTCAGCAGATGTTTCAGCAGTTCGGTGGGGCGGCTCCGCAAGATCTGGACCTGGCATCCATATTGCCCGATGAAATGTTTTCGGAGCAGGCTGAGCGGCGCGTGAAGCTGGGGCTAGTCGTGGCTGAGATGATTAGCCAATATGAGTTGTCAGCAGAGCCTGCGAAGGTAAGGGAGGCGATCGAAGACATCGCGTCAACCTATCAAGACCCTGAAGAGGTCATTAATTGGTACTACTCAGAGAACGAGCAGCTCGCGGGTATCGAATCCCGGGTGCTGGAGGACGCGGTGGTGGAGAAGCTATTATCCACTGCGGCGATCGCTGAGGTTGAGTGCAGTTATCAAGATGCCTTGGCTAAGGCGAGACCCGCTCAGCAGAGCTGAGTTCCGGCGGTGTAAATGTCGCGGTGCGCATAGGATCTGATGCCCACTGCGTTAGAATAGCCGTCCGACACGACCAATTAAGGAACACACATGAGCCGTCACGGTTTTGATATGGACCCACAGGCGCTAGGCCTGGTGCCGATGGTGATCGAGCAAACTTCACGAGGTGAGCGCTCGTTTGACATATATTCGCGGCTGCTGAAAGAGCGCGTGATCTTCATTGTGGGGCCCATTGAGGACCAAATGGCGAACCTGGTGGTGGCTCAGCTGCTGTTTTTGGAGTCTGAAAACCCCGACAAGGACGTGCATCTCTACATAAACAGCCCTGGCGGATCCGTCACCGCCGGCCTGTCAATCTATGACACCATGAAGTTTATCAAGCCCGACGTCAGCACCATGTGTATTGGCCAAGCTGCGTCGATGGGTGCGTTCCTGTTGAGTGGTGGCAGCAAGGGAAAGCGGTACATTTTGCCAAATGCCCGGACGATGATTCACCAGCCCAGCGGCGGCGCGCAGGGACAGGCAACGGATATCGAAATTCAGGCCAAGGAAATCCTTTTCCTCAGAGAGCGCCTGAATACCCTACTGGCGGACCATACCGGCCAGCCCATGGATGTTATAGAGCGTGACACCGAGCGAGATCGGTTCATGAGCGCCGAGCAAAGCGTCGAGTACGGGCTGGTCGACGAGGTGATCACGAGTCGCTGAAAGCGATGAGGATCGCTTGGCTTCGCACTTGCAAAACCATTTGAAACGTATCAAGGTTGTAGCCGGATCTGAGTTTCGGTGCGGGCATAAGGTATGACAGACGAGAGCACTTCAGGCGATAACGGCAAGCTGCTGTATTGCTCGTTTTGCGGCAAAAGCCAGAACGAGGTTCGCAAGCTCATTGCCGGGCCGTCTGTGTTCATCTGTGACGAGTGCGTAGATCTCTGTAACGACATCATTCGGGAAGAAATACAAGAGTCTTCCTCTGACAGCGATGATGCCAAGCTTCCCATACCTGCAGAAATCAATGAAATTCTGAACGAATACGTTATCGGACAGCAGAAAGCCAAGCGCGTTTTGGCCGTAGCCGTGTATAACCACTACAAGCGCCTCAAAAATGCGGGCCAGACAGCTCGCGGCTCGGAAGATGTTGAGCTCAGCAAGTCGAATATCCTGTTGGTGGGCCCGACGGGGTCTGGCAAAACGCTGCTGGCAGAGACCCTGGCACGCCTGCTTGATGTGCCTTTTACGATTGCAGACGCGACCACGTTGACTGAAGCAGGCTACGTGGGTGAAGACGTCGAGAATATCATTCAAAAGCTACTGCAAAAGTGTGATTACGATGTTGATAAGGCTCAGATGGGCATCGTCTACATCGATGAAATCGACAAGATATCCCGCAAATCCGACAACCCCTCAATTACCCGTGATGTATCGGGAGAGGGCGTGCAGCAAGCGCTGTTAAAACTTATTGAAGGGACCGTCGCGTCTGTGCCACCACAGGGTGGGCGAAAGCACCCTCAGCAGGAATTCCTGCAGGTGGACACGAGCAACATTCTGTTCATTTGTGGAGGAGCCTTCGCCGGCTTGGACAAAGTCATTCGAAATCGCTCCGAAAAAGGCGGCATTGGGTTTGGCGCAGAGGTCAAGAGCAAAGACGAGACGAGCAATTTCGGTGAGACGCTTGCTGATCTGCAGCCCGAAGATCTGGTGCAGTATGGTTTGATCCCCGAATTTGTCGGCAGATTGCCGATCATCGCAACCTTGGAAGAGCTCGACGCGGAGGCGCTGATTCGTATCCTGACTGAGCCGCGTAACGCCTTGACGAAGCAGTACGCCAAAATGTTCGAGATGGAAGGGGTTGAAATCGACTTCCGGGATGACGGTCTGCAGGCCGTGGCAGAGCGCGCGATGGAGAGAAAAACCGGCGCACGTGGCTTGCGCTCCATCCTCGAGGGCATTCTCCTCGAATCGATGTACACGATTCCCTCTACTCCAGACGTAGCGAAAATCGTCGTGGATGAGTCTGTCGTGAAAGGAGATTCCGAGCCTCTCTTGGTCTATGAGACGCCCAGTGCGGCGGCTGCCGGCGCCGAAGAGTGAGGCACCGAACCCGGTGCTCTCGTGGCTCCCGGTTCGCGCGACGATCCAGTTCCAGCCTAACGGGGTACTAACCCGTAAGCGATGAGATTTAGTCGGCTCTTCTATCGTGCCCTTTAAATCCCCGTCGTATGACCCCATATCAGTGTCTCCGAAAGGGAGCTTACGATGACCGATCAAGATCACCTGTTACCGCTTTTACCGTTACGAGACGTCGTGGTGTATCCGCACATGGTGCTGCCTTTGTTTGTAGGCAGAGAGCGCTCTATGGAGGCGTTAGAGCATGCCATGCAAGACAATAAACAGGTCTTGCTGGTTGCACAGAGAAACGCCGCGGACGATCAGCCCGGTGTAGACGACCTCTATCAGGTGGGCACGGTCTCAAATATTCTGCAGCTGCTGAAGTTGCCCGACGGCACCATCAAAGTTCTAGTGGAAGGGAGTTATCGCGCCGCTGTGCTGGCGATAGATGATGACGAGGAATTTGCGGTCGCATCGGTAAGGCAGATTGAGGCTGATCCTGTGCCGAGCAAAAATGCGGCGGCGCTCGTCAAGACGACTGTTGAGCAATTTGAGAAATACGTGAGTCTGAGCAAGAAGGTGCCATCCGAGGTGCTGACGTCGCTGTCGGGTATCGATGAACCCGGAAGGCTCGCTGACACCATTGCCGCTCATATGGGCGTCGATCTCGAGGAAAAGCAGCGCATTTTAGAGATCGCCGATGTTCGCGGCCGACTAGAGCATCTGCAGTCCCTAATGGATGGTGAAATTGATCTTTTCCAAGTGGAAAAGCGGATACGCGGCCGCGTCAAAAAACAGATGGAAAAGAGCCAGCGAGAGTACTATCTGAATGAACAGATGAAAGCCATTCAGAAAGAACTCGGCGAGATGGATGACGCGCCGAACGAGATCGACGACCTTCAGAACAAGATCAAAGAAGCCCGCATGTCGGAAGAGGCATTTGAGAAGGCAAACGCCGAGCTCAGCAAATTGAAGATGATGTCACCGATGTCCGCCGAAGCGTCTGTTGTGCGAGGCTATCTAGACTGGATGGTTAGCATTCCGTGGTTCAAGCGCAGCAAAGTGCGTCATGACCTCAAGAGAGCACAAAAGGTACTCGATGAGGATCACTTTGGCCTTGAGGAGGTCAAGGAGAGAATTCTGGAGTATCTCGCTGTGCAGAAGCGAGTCAAGAAGCTCAAAGGGCCCGTTTTATGTCTGGTAGGACCACCCGGTGTGGGTAAGACCTCTCTGGGTGAATCTATCGCAAGGTCAACTAATCGGAAGTTTATTCGAATGGCTTTGGGTGGGGTGAGAGACGAAGCAGAGATTCGTGGTCATCGGCGAACATACATTGGCTCGATGCCGGGCAAGCTCCTGCAGAAAATGTCCAAGGCGGGGGTGCGGAATCCGCTCTTTCTGCTAGATGAAATCGATAAGATGGGTATGGACCACCGCGGGGATCCCGCTTCGGCGATGCTCGAAGTGCTGGACCCAGAGCAAAACCACGCGTTCAACGACCACTACCTCGAGGTCGACTACGATTTATCAGACGTGATGTTCATCTGCACATCGAACACCATGAATATCCCCGGGCCCTTGTTAGACCGTATGGAGGTGATCCGTATCCCGGGTTATACCGAGGATGAAAAGCTCAATATTGCCCAGCGCTATCTCATTCCCAAGCAAACCAAGCTTAACGGCCTCAAAGCAGGTGAAATTGCAATCTCGGAGGCGGCTTGTCTCGACATTATTCGTTACTACACGCGCGAGGCGGGGGTTCGTTCACTTGAACGCCAGATCGCCAAGGTGTGTCGGAAAATGGTCAAGGCCTTTGCACTGGAGGAGCGCAAGCCCGGTCAGGACATCACGCCCGAAATGCTGTCGGACATACTGGGTGTGAGGAAATACAACTTCGGAACGGCTGAGCAAGAAAACAAGGTCGGCCAAGTGACTGGCTTGGCATGGACGTCGGTCGGCGGGGAGTTACTCACCATCGAAGTGGCCTCTACGAGAGGCAAAGGCAGGGTTGTGAAAACAGGCTCCCTCGGGGATGTCATGCAGGAGTCCATCCAAGCAGCTAATACGGTCGTGCGCGCTAAGTCTCAGTCGTTGGGCATCGCCGCCCGCACGCACGATGCGCAAGACATTCACATTCATGTCCCAGAGGGCGCTACACCAAAAGATGGACCGAGTGCCGGAATTGCTATGTGTACCGCTCTAGTCAGCAGCCTGACAAATATCCCGGTAAAGGCCGATGTGGCGATGACCGGAGAGATCACTTTACGCGGGGAAGTTCTGCCAATCGGCGGCCTGAAAGAAAAACTGCTTGCCGCGCGGCGTGGGGGGATAAGCACGGTTATCATTCCGCAAGAAAATGAGCGGGATCTGCAGGAAGTGCCCGACAATATCAAGGAGAACCTTGATATTAGGCCCGTGAAATGGATAGACGAAGTATTGGCGATCGCGCTCGAAAAAACACCCGAACCGCTATCCGATGAGGCCTACCTAGAGGGCTCGGTGACGATGACCGGCGCGGACGATACCGAGGGCGGTTCGCAGAGCGAAAATCGGCCCAGATCCCATTAATTTAGCGGCTTTCGCGCGTTGACCATGCCTAATAGCCGGAGTAATCTATCGTCAGGCATTGCAATACGTGCCGGTGAATCTTCAGCTCAAACCACTCGAGGGGTAACAACGTGAACAAAAATGACTTGATTGACGCCATCGCCGCAGACGCGGATCTGTCCAAAGCTTCCGCTGGTCGTGCACTTGATGCAGCGATTGGTGCGATCACAGGTGCGCTTGCCAAAGGCGGTAGCGTCTCCTTGGTAGGCTTTGGTACGTTCTCCGTGAAAGCACGCGCGGCGCGTCAGGGCCGTAATCCGCGAACTGGTGAAACCATCCAGATCGCGGCCTCGAACACGCCAGGGTTCAAGGCAGGTAAGGCGCTCAAGGATGCCGTCAATAAGTGATTGAACCTGTAAGCCGTCTTTATTGACGGTTTCTTGGAGAAGGCGCCTCAGAGCGCCTTCTTTTTGTCTGTTACACACGAATTTTTTATTAGTGTTGTTAGCACGTCGATCGTCGCGCGACGACCGACGTGCCTTGGGCGGTTCCTCTATCTAGACAAGAGATAAAACACATCATGCTTCAATCCATGCGCGAGGGCGCACAAAGCACCGCGGCGAAAATCATCATCGGACTTATCGTGCTGTCTTTTGCAGCTTTTGGGCTCGAAACCCTGTTGCCCGGTGGCGCTGGTACGTCAGTTGCAGAGGTAAACGGTGAGGAAATCACTCCCATCGCGCTACAGGAAGCCGTCACACAACAGAAGCGGCAGCTAGTCAGCATCTTGGGAGACGATATCGATCCGGCGATGCTGGACGACGATCGCTTGCAACCCCGGGCATTGGACTCATTGATCCAGCGAACGTTATTACTCCAGAAATCCAGAGATCTAGACCTGGTCGCCTCAGAGGCACAGGTCGGCAAGTCGATCACTGCCATCGAAGCCTTCCAGCTTAATGGTGAATTTTCTGCCGATGCCTATCGCAGCGTCCTAGCGAATGCGGGCTATACACCAGAGCGATTCCGCAGAGCCCAGGCAGAGGACATATTGCTGACACAATTGCAGACCGTCATTAGCGAGACTGAATTCGCGACAGCAACAGAACACGCTGCAGCCGCTAATGTCCTCGCCGAAGAACGTGATGTCCGTTATCTGGTGGTTTCAGGCAGTGATCTTGTGTCCGATGACGATCTGTCTAATGAGGCACTTCAGCAATATTACGATGAGAATCAGGCTGCCTTTTTTAACCCAGAGAAAATAATTGCCGAGTACATTGTCCTCGAGCCCGCAGATTTTGTCGTAAGCGTCGATGAGGATGTCGTCCGGGATCAGTTCGAGTCGGTCAAAGACGAATATGAAGTAGTAGAGCAGGCACGCGTGTCGCACATCCTGCTCATTCAGGATGACGATGAGTCAGATGCCAATTTTGCAGGCCGTTTAGCGCAGGTATCTGACAGACTGGCGAGTGGGGATGAATTCGCTGATGTGGCTGCCGAGCTCTCTGACGATTTAGGCTCTGCCAGCCTAGGTGGCGAGCTGGGTTTCACCGATGGCACGGCATTTCCCGACGCGATGGAGGATGCTATTGCAGCGCTGACATCGCCGGGAGAAATTTCTTCACCGGTGGAAACTGACGCGGGCACGCACTTCATTCGACTGGAGGAGCGCATAGCAGGTGACTCCGTGGACTACGATAGTGTCAGAGCTGAGCTGCGCGCCTCCATCGAGGCTGCCGAGGCTGAGCGTGAGCTGTTGATTGCTGTCGAGGAGCTCCGTGATCTGGCCTTCAACGCAGTGGACCTTTCTGGGCCAGCTGAAGCGGTTGGCGCTGAGGTTCAGCGCTCTTCAGCTTTCTCAATCGATGATGGTTTAGGTCTGTTTGAGGAGTCGCGGTTGCGTGAGGTTGCATTTGCAGCGGACGTAAAAGAAGCAGGCAACAACAGTGATGTGGTCGAGATTTCGGGACAGCGGTACGTCGTGTTGCGTGTCAGTGAAATCACGCCGCCTCAGGTCGCACCACTGGCTGAGGTGGAAGCGGAAGTCAGGGCGCAGGTGCAGGCCAATGCGGAGGCGGCGGCATTGAGCAACATTACGCAAACCGCTGAGCAAATGCTCAAGGACGGAGAGTCGTTCGAGGCGGCAGCCAGAGTGCTGGGTTTGGAGTGGCGCGTTGAGCTCGCAGCGACTCGTCTGTCGAGTCAGTTGCCGCGAGCCGTGCTGGATGCAGCTTTTGACATGTCCGCGTCGGAAGAGAACGCGTTGCGCACTGTGCCCGTGCCCGGTGAAGGTTACGCGGTCGTTCAGCTCGCACGAGTGTCGGCCGGCGCTTTGTCGCAATTGAATCAGGGAGAGCAGCAGCAGATCGGCGCGCTACGTAGCAGTGAACAGCAGCGTCTGGCTTTCGATGAATTCTTGCTTCATCAGCGTGATGTTGCTGACATTGTCGTCCGCTGAAGGGCGAGATGAAACGCCTGCGACGAGACGTTACCTGATCGGTGAGTAAGTCAGACAGCACAGAAGGGGAGTTGCACGACCTGATAGGCAAAGTGCCTGATCGGCACCACGGTCAGGCCAGGGGGGCTGCGCTTTCAGTTAATGGACGACACCCCGCGCCATTGGGCAGCTGGAATCCCGACTATTGTGGCGACGTGGATATGCGCATCAGCGCTGATGGTACTTGGTATCACGAGGATGTACCGATTAAACGCGCCGAGCTGTGGCAATTGTTTGCCGGTATTCTCAGGCGAGAGGCGGACGGTGAGTTCTACCTCGTAACGCCCGTCGAGAAGTGTCTCATTGAGGTAGAGCTCCACCCGTTGATCATCACGGATGTGTCGTCAGAACACGCCGATGACGGGGTACAGTTGACCGCCACGCTCAATGCTGGCGGTTGCTTTCCTATCTCGGCAGAGTATCCGCTCAAGCCTGAGCCAAAAGCGGGCGGAGCGGCATACATAGAGCTTCCCCACGGATTAACGGCCTTGTGCTCCAGAGCGGCCTGGTACCGTCTGGTGGATATGGCCGACGACGCGCACAGTGTCGTCAGCCAGGGCACGCGGTTTTTTCTCGCCTAATAAGCTTCTGAATGCCTACATGTTAGGGTAATTAGGTCCGCCGAAGCCCTCCGGCGTTACCCACGTGATGTTCTGCGAAGGGTCCTTGATGTCACAGGTTTTGCAGTGCACGCAGTTCTGTGCGTTGATCTGGAAGCGAGGGCCTTCCGCCTCCTCGACAATCTCGTACACCCCGGCCGGGCAATAACGTTGAGCGGGCTCGGCGTATTTCGGCAGGTTTACGAGGATCGGAATCGAACTGTCCTTCAGCGTTAAGTGACAAGGCTGATCTTCTTCGTGGTTGGTGTTGGACATGAATACCGAAGAGAGTCGATCAAACGTAATCTGGTTGTCGGGCTTGGGATAGTTGATCACCTTCGCCGTTGAGGCCTCTTCCAGGCAGGCATAGTCAGGCTTGCTGTCATGCAGGGTGAAGGGGAGTCTGCCGGCAAAAAGATTCTGATCGATCCATACCATCGCTGCGCCGAGCAAGGTGCCGAACTTATGCATGAACCCTGAGAAGTTACGCGAGCTGTGAAGCTCTTTGCCCAGCCAGGATTGCTTGAGACGGTCTGAAAAATCGCTGAGCGTGGCGGGTGCCTCTTCCAACTGCAGCGCCGCCATCATGCTCTCCGCTGCCAACATGCCGCTTTTCATCGCGGTGTGGTTACCTTTGATTTTCACGCTATTAAGCGTTCCCGCGTCACAGCCCACGAGTACACCACCGGGGAAGGCCATTTCAGGCAAGGAGTTTTGTCCGCCCTTTGCCAGTGCACGCGCACCGTAGGCAACGCGTTCGCCACCCTCCAGCACTTCGCGGGTCTTGGGGTGGGTTTTCCAGCGCTGGAACTCCTCAAAAGGGCTCAGATGTGGGTTGCTGTAATTGAGATCGGCAATCAGCCCAAGGTATACCTCGTGGTTTTCCGCGTGATACAGGAAGGCGCCGCCACTGGAGTTCGACTCTGAAAGCGGCCAGCCAATGCCGTGGACAACCAAGCCTTCTTGATGCTTTTCCGGGTCAATTTTCCAGACTTCCTTGATCCCGATACCGTAGTGTTGCGGATCCTTGCCCTCATCCAAGCCAAAATGTGAGATCAACTGCTTGCCCAGATGCCCGCGGCATCCCTCAGCAAACACCGTGTACTTGGCATGAAGCTCCATGCTGGGAACATGGCTATCCTTCTGCTCGCCGTCTGCACCCACCCCCATTTCTCCGGTGGCAATGCCTTTGACGGCGCCTGATTCGTCAAACAGCACCTCGGCTGCGGTGAAGCCAGGATAGATTTCTACGCCCATTCCCTCGGCTTGTTCAGCCAGCCAGCGACAAACATTGCCCATAGAGACGATATAGTTTCCGTCGTTATGAGTGGGCCGGGGGATCGCGAATCCGGGCAACTTAATCGCACTGCTTTCGCCGGTGTAGAAATAAAAGGTGTCCCCTGTCACCGGCGTATTGAGCGGTGCGCCGCGTTCCTTCCAGTCTGGGAAAAGCTCATCAAGTGCACGGGGTTCTAGCACGGCGCCTGACAGGATATGCGCGCCGACCTCAGAGCCTTTTTCCACCAGGCACACCGTTGTTTCTCGGCCCTCTGATTCAGCAAGCTGCATCAGGCGAATCGCTGCCGACAGGCCGGCCGGGCCCGCGCCAACGACGACTACATCAAACTCCATCGACTCTCTTTCCACACCACACCTCGTGACTCGTTTTGGGGCTTCTGGTTATCTCCAACATCACCAAAATGGATTACAATTCCGGCGCGCTGGGTGCTCGTATTTCGGCCGGCATGATACACTAAGGAGGTCGCGGGAGCAGGTGCCGAGCGGGGGTCTGTGCCTTCTTCAGACGAAGCGTGATTGTTATCTCGCCAAGTCGGACAGGGCGATCTCCCAAACGACAAAACCGTTCGGGGTAGGGGCCGTAAGCCGGTCCACAAGTGTATTTTCCCCATCAAGTGCAAAGTCAGCGTGACGGGCTTTGCCTTTGTAAAATCGAGGTCAAAAAGCGGTAATGACGTAAACGCCTGGCCATGCTGAGCCAGCAAATACAGACAGTTCCACATAATCTGGAGACACCATGAAAGCACTGGTCGCGGTAAAACGCGTGGTTGATTACAACGTCAAAGTTCGCGCTAAAGCGGATGGTAGCGACGTTGACTTGAATAACGTCAAAATGGCAATCAACCCCTTCTGTGAAATCGCTGTGGAAGAGGCGGTTCGTTTGAAAGAGGCGGGCACTGTGACAGAGATTGTGGCGGTGTCTGTGGGTGAGAGCAGCTGCCAGGAACAGATCCGCACCGCACTGGCGCTGGGTGCCGATCGAGGTATTCACGTTGAGGTAGAGGGCAAGCCCGAGCCGCTGGCCATCGCCAAGTTGTTAAAGGGCGTTGTGGCCCAGGAAAACCCAGACCTGGTGATCATGGGCAAACAGTCGATTGATGGTGATAACAACCAAACCGGGCAAATGCTGGGCGCGCTAACCGGCATGGGCCAGGGCACCTTTGCCTCCGAGCTCAAGATTGGCGATGGCGCCATCGAAGTTGTGCGGGAGGTCGACGGTGGCCTGCAAACCGTATCCCTGAAATTGCCTGCCATCGTGACGACGGACCTGCGACTAAACGAGCCGCGATACGCATCACTACCAAATATTATGAAAGCCAAGAAAAAGCCTCTCGAGACATTGACGCCAGAGCAGTTGTCGGTGACCGTGCAGTCCCATGTCACGCAGATCGGCGTAGCACCGCCTCCAGAGCGTGCGGCGGGTATCAAGGTCGAAGACGTTGCCCAGTTGGTCGATAAATTGAAAAATGAAGCGAAGGTGATCGGATGAAAACGTTAGTCATTGCTGAACACGATAACGCGTCGCTGAAGGCGGCGACACTGAATGCTGTTGCGGCCGCGAATGCGCTGGGTGGTGACGTCGATATTTTGGTAGCCGGCGCAAACTGTGATGCGGCAGCGGAAGCCGCATCGCAGGTGCCTGGCGTGAAGAAGGTTATTTGTGCCGATAATGCGGTCTATGAACACCAATTGGCGGAGAATGTGAGCTTGCTTGTTGCCGAGCTTGGTGCCGACTATGACAACCTGTTGGCGCCCTCGACGGCAAACGGCAAAAACATCATGCCGAGGGTGGCAGCGTTACTCGACGTGGGCCAAATTTCAGACATTCTCTCTGTTGAGAGCGCGGATACTTTTAAGCGCCCGATCTATGCAGGCAACGTTATTGCGACTGTTCAGTCTGCAGATGCCAAGAAGGTGATCACCGTTCGCACCACGGCGTTTGACGCGGTACCTGCGTCTGGGGGTAATGCTGCTGTTGAGGCCTGCAGTGCGGCTCACGATGCGGGCGTTTCGCAGTTTATCCGCGAGGAAGTCGCTGAGTCTGACCGCCCTGAACTGACCTCGGCGTCCGTTGTGATCTCCGGTGGCCGTGGCATGCAAAATGGCGACAACTTCAGCCTTCTCGAGGGCATCGCCGACAAGTTAAACGCGGCAATTGGTGCCTCGCGTGCGGCAGTGGACGCAGGGTTTGTGCCAAACGACTATCAGGTTGGCCAGACTGGCAAGATCGTGGCGCCCGATCTATATATCGCCGTGGGTATCTCTGGTGCGATACAGCACTTGGCCGGCATGAAAGACAGCAAAGTCATCGTTGCTATCAACAAAGATGAGGACGCACCGATCTTTCAGGTGGCGGATTACGGCCTCGTCGCGGACTTGTTTGAAGCGTTGCCAGAGCTGGAAGCTGCCATCTAAAGCTCAAGCCTGCTGTCGGCTCTCGGCGGCAGGCCTTTTCCTCCCAATGCTAGTCTCTCCGCAGTTCCTCGCGTATCGCAATGGGCGTGGGTAGCGTGAGCACGACCCAATACGATGAGACGAGCAGTGTCATGACCGTTGTGGCCTGAATAAGTGTCGCTGCGGGGATGCTCAGCAGTCCATTCGACAGACCGAGAAACGCAATCAGTAGCGCAAATTCGCTGCACTGTCCCAGCCGCAACCCGAGATTCCACGCGAGCTTTGGTTCGTCACATACGCCTCGCACCAACACATGGAACACGACAGGTTTTAGCAGCAAGAGCGCCGTGGCCATGACGGTGGCGGGTAGGATCACCTGCGGTAAGGCGGCCACATCAAGACCGCTACCAACCGAGAAAAAGAACACAACCAAAAAGAAGTCTCGCAAAGGCTTAAGGCTGATGGCGATATATTGAGCAATAGGGCTGCTGGCGATACTGATGCCGGCGATAAAGGCGCCAATTTCTGCTGATAAACCCATCCAGACCGCCAGTTCCGCCAGGCCCAGACACCATCCAATCGACAGCAAAAAGATATATTCGTGATAGCGATCAAAGCGCTTGATGAGATTGAACAGAACGAAGCGCACGCTGACCCAACTGACGACGGCGAGTAGGGGCAAGGCGAGTAGCGGCCGGGAAATGCTTTGCCAGGTCAGTGAGCTCGCTTGCCCTCCAAGGCTTTCCATCACCACCAAGACAATGATCGCCAGCAGATCTTGAAACAGCAGCAGCGCAATCATGAGTTCGCCCAGGTGCCTGTGGTGTAGCACCGTGGTGGGGAGCAGTTTGATGCCGATGATGGTCGATGAAAATATGAGTGCGGCGCCGATGAGCGCGGCATCGAGCCCCTCGAATCCGAATAGGCGCGCTAGACCATAACCGACTGTGGCGAATGCAACAGCGGAGGCTAGCGCGACCACTGTGGACTGCCGCAAGCTGTTCCATAGTGCCGAGGGTTTCATATCGAGGCCGAGCAGGAACAGCAGGAAAATAATGCCCACGTGTCCCGCATCGGACACCAACTCCGTATCGGAGACCACTTTCAGTCCGAACGGGCCCAGTGCCACGCCCAGGGCGATGTAAGCGATGATAATGGGCTGGCGCGCGTACAGCGCAACCGAGGACAACACGGCGGCACCGAGGAAAATCGCGGCGAAAGTGAATGTGATACCCGTTTCCATAAGATCTCTCAGCGGGAGTCGCGATCCGCAGTTGGCAGGGCGGCAGACATGACCAGATAGCCGTTATGCGCCCCGAGTGCACATAGTGTGACATAGCTCGCACTCGGTGACGGCTGCGAGTGGGTTTTCTGGCTTGTGATTGTCCGGATCGGTGGCAAAACTGAGCCGTAAACGATTACAATCGCGCCGCCGCGAGGGCTGCGGCTCATTGTGATCAATCAGAATACGGATGCGGTAGACAGGTCGCACAGCGACTCTCTGGCGATCCGGGGATTTATCAATTGGCGCCTGAGGAGAGGCAGACATGTCGAAGAGCAAACTGGAAGATGGTGTGGCAGATGCAGTGGCCGCAACCGCGATTATCAGCGTAGTGCTGGTGACGCTAGTGATTTGGCTCAGCGGTTTCCCCAGCTGAACGCAAGGCGGCATTGAAAAGATTGTCGTCAACATTGCCACCGGTAAGCGTAACGAGCACACGTTGGCCAATAAATTGACCCTGGTGTTCAAGCAGCGCCGATAAGGCTACCGCGCCACTGGGCTCCAGCTTGAGTCCAAGATGACGCCATCCCCATAACATTGCGGCTTTAACGTTCTTTTCTGAGGTCGAGAGGCCTTTCGTGTCATTGGCGGCATTGATTTTAAAGGTCAGTTCGCCCGGTATGGGTGCGAGCAGCCCGTCACAAAAGCCCGAATGGTTGCCGCCAGCCTCGATACGCTGCCCAGTAGCAAGAGACACTTTATGATCATCCCAGCCCTCGGGTTCAGCGGTGAAAAGGCTCGTGGACTCATGGTAGTCCCGGAGTATCGTGCCAATACCAGCGATAAGGCCGCCGCCACCGGTGCAAACAATGGCACTATCAAAGGGCGTGCGCGTTTGCTCTGTCACCTCGAGCCCACAGGTGCCTTGACCTGAGATGGTGTGCCAGTCGTCGTAAGGCTTTACCAACGGTGCGCCCGAGCGCCTTTGTAGCGCCGCGGCGACCGCTTCGCGGTCGTCCAGTTGTCGGTCGTAGGTGACGATATGGCCGCCCAGTGAGGCGATGAAGGCCACTTTCGCGGCGGGCGCATCGTGGGGCACCACAATCGTTGGGCGCATTCCAAGACATCGGCCTGCATAGGCCACCCCAATGCCGTGATTGCCGGACGAGAAGGCAATCACTTCTGATTCGCCCTGACTTTTCAGGGCGCTCATCGCGTTTAAAGCGCCACGTATTTTGAAAGACCCTGTGGGCTGAAGGCATTCCGCTTTGAGAGAGATCTCTCCCTCCAGAAGGTCGTCAAGTGCCGGAGTTCGCAACAGAGGTGTGGGGGGGACAAAGCGCGCGATACGGGCTTGGGCGCCCCGAATATCGCCTGCCAGTCTGCAGAGATCTGGTTTATCGATCACCCCGTGATGATCTGAATCACGGTGACGAGTGAAGCGATAAAAAGCATCGTCAGGACCACGCCCATCACAATGAAACGGCGAGGAGATCCGTCTGCAAAATCCCGTTGCCGGTTTCGACTGCTTTGTACGCCGAGCCCCGCCGCCAAAGAGGAACGAAGAATCTGTGACCACGTCAGGGTGGGTGCCTGGTTCGGACCCTCTCCATGTGATGATGCATTACTTTTAGGATCTTCTGATGCCATGAAAGATACCTGTATTCAGTCGGGACTAGATTTTACCGCTAACACATCCGGGGTTCAGCAAAATTGCGGGTCGGGGCCTCCGTTAGGGCGTCGAGGGAGAGGGATGCCTGGGGCGCGGGCGTCATGGACGGATAATAGCTAAAAACCCGGGCATGCTGATTGATTGGCAGGTCCGAGGGATCGGAGTATTATCCGACTAGTTTACTGGGTTATTGGGTGATGACTGAAACATGATTACGATCACTGAGTCTGCGCAAGAGTATTTGGCTGAGCTTCTCTCCAAGCAAGAGGACGCCCTCGGGGTACGTGTCTTTATCAATGACCCGGGTACGCCCCGCGCCGAGACCTGTATTGCCTATTGCCGGGATGGCGATATCGAAGAAGGTGACGTTGAGCAGGCCTTTGATCAATTCAAAGCCTGGTTTCAAGGCAGAAGTATCCCGTTCTTGGAAGACGCGCTGGTGGACTACTCCCCTGATCGTATGGGCGGTCAGCTGACCATTAAGGCGCCCAACGCAAAAATGCCGCGGGTTTCAGACGACAGTCCGATCGAGGATCGCATTAACTACGTGTTGTATAACGAGGTGAATCCGTCGTTAGCCGCGCACGGGGGTGAGGTGTCGCTGATCGAGGTCACAGAAGACCAGTTTGCGGTGCTGCAGTTCGGTGGCGGCTGTCAGGGCTGTAGTGCGGTCGATATGACTCTGAAAGGCGGCGTTGAAAAGACACTGCTTGAGCAGATCCCGCAGTTGGCTGGCGTCCGCGACAACACCGATCATAGCGACCGCAGTCAGGCTTACTATTAGGCGAGCGATCACCTCACTGTGATGCAGGGCATGTGCTGGCGACGCTAGGGTAGTCTTTCCTGCCAGTTCAGTCAGTAGCGCTTCGGTCGTCTGCCAGTCGATGCAGCCATCAGTTACCGAGACACCGTACCTGAGATCGGCCAGATCCTGCGGAATCGGCTGGTTGCCGGCCTCAAGGTGACTTTCCAGCATCAGTCCCATAATCGATTGATTGCCTTGTGCGATTTGCTGTGCCACATCGTGAGCCACGGAGGGTTGGCGAGAGGGGTCTTTCTCCGAGTTGGCATGACTGCAATCGACCATAATGCGCACGGGCAAACCCGCTGTCTCCAGTGCCGCCTCACAGCGCGCTATCGCATCTGACTGATAGTTGGGGCCTTGGCTGCCTCCACGAAGCACGACATGGGCGTACTGATTACCCGTCGTCTCGAATACCGATACCCGACCCTCAGAATTAATTCCCAGGAAACGGTGCGGATGCGCAACGGATTGAAGCGCATTAACGGCTACCCCCAATCCGCCGTCAGTACCGTTTTTGAAGCCCACCGGCGATGAAAGGCCGCTGGCCATTTCCCGGTGCGTTTGCGATTCGGTGGTGCGTGCACCAATCGCTGACCAGCAAATGAGATCGTTCAGATATTGTGGTGTGATCGGATCGAGGGCTTCGGTGGCCGTTGGAAGCCCCAAGGCGAGGATGTCCCTAAGAAGGGTGCGACCCATTGTCAGCCCGGTCTCAATCTCAAAGAGTCGTTCAGGGCAGGATCGTTGATCAGGCCCTTCCAACCTACGGTGGTGCGAGGCTTTTCAAAGTAGACGCGCATCACGATATATAGGCGATGTGCAACGCGCTCAGACAGTGCCTTGAGCCTGCGCGCATAGTCGAGTGCGGCGTCGACATCGTGTATCGAGCAAGGGCCCACGACGACCATTAATCTCGGATCCTGCCCGTCTATGATCGCTTCAATCGTTTGTCGGGACTCAACAACAAACTGAAAAAGATCGTCGGGCACTGCAATCTGATGTCGAAGCTGTGCGGGCGACATGAGCACTTGCTGATCTGCAACATTGACGTTGTGGATATTACGCACGGTCACGGATGGCTGTCCTAAGTCTTGTCTGGTGGGGCTGATTGTCAGTCGGGCGGGCGCGAAGTGTACGCGGTGGCAATCGCATTTTCAGCCCCACGCCTGTGCTTTCGGCTTTGTCAGGGTTGTGGCCCGTGGGATACTGGTGCGATGAAGGCGCTTGCTGATCTCTCGTTGTTTTTGTCTTATCTTGAGTCGGGTCAGCTCATTCTGACGCCGGGCAAGCGCCTTGCTAGACAGATCACGAGTAGCTGGTTGTCTCAGTGCGAGGGTAGTGTCGCGCGTCCACCGGCGGTGCAAACCGTGGATGCTTGGCTGGAGCAACAATGGCGGGACGCTGTCGAAGCGGGGCACCTGCCGATGGCGCAGCTTCTGTCACCGCTGCAAGAGCAAGCGCTTTGGCAGCAGACGGTGCGGCAGGACATTGACCGCCGGGGCGATTTTTCACTTTCACATCCCAAGTCAGCCGCGTTACGAGCCCAATCCGCATGGCACAAGTTATTGATGCACGGTGGCGGCCAAATCGACAATCTTTGGGGGCTTTTTGAATACGATGAAGACTGCTCGGTATTCGCTGCTTGGGCGCGCGCTTTTTTAGCAGAGCTAGAGACCCGCCAAGCAATCACGCGATACCAGGCATATCAACAGCTGCTCGACCTCGCGCCTAATCACAGACCTTCTGTAGCCCTCTACGGGGTTCCTGCGTTGCCGCCACTGACTGAGAGCGTCCTGGACCATTTATGTGTTGTGATTCGGCTTCAGCCGCGGGCCTCAACCGATAAGCCCGACGAAGTGATTGAGTTTGCGACGCGGGATGAGGAGCTCTGGGCTGCGGCGCAATGGGCAAAGAAGCAGATTGAAAGCGGGCATGAGCGGGTCGGTATCGTATTGTTGGATATGGCGACGGATCGTCAGCCTCTGGAATACCACTTGCGGGACGCGTTTGGGTGTCTCGATGCGCGCTATAACGATTTACCCGTTAACTTCTCTACTGGCATCCCCTTGGCAAGCACGCCTAGTTACCGCGACCTGTTGTTGGCGCTGGAGTGGGAAACTCGAGCTCTCACGTCACACGAGTGGCTGTCCTTATTGCGATCGCCGTATATCAATTCGATTTCTGGGGGCCACAACGGACTGCGCCTGATTTCCAATCAGCTACGAATTGGTGATCCCTTGGTCTCTCTGGAGAGTGCATTGCATCTCTGCGCCCGATTTTCACCGGAAATGGCGTTAACCAATACGCTCCGTACCATTCGGTCAGATCGCGCAACTATCGGAGTAAAAAGTCTTGCTGAGTGGGTGGAGGTGATCAGAAGCCGCATTGGCCTGTGGGGATGGCCGCAACGTTCAGCGCTCGATTCTCTGGAGTACCAGCAAATCGGTGACTTGGAAGACAGTTTCGACGCCCTGGCCGCGCTCTCAAGTGTGCTGCCTCATCAGCACTACTCTCGGGCGCTCCAATATTGGCGGGACTGTCTGGCAGCGATGATGTTTCAACCCAAAACACCTCAAGACAGTATTCAAGTGCTAGGGCCACTGGAGGCACTGGGCGGGCAATTTGATGCCTTATGGCTCTGCGGTGCCCAGCAAAACGTCCTGCCCGCACGACGACGCCTCGCGCCATTTATACCGGCGTCGGTGCAAAAAAAGCTGCGGTTCGCTGATATTGATGAGGCGCAGCTCCTGGCAGAGGCCGAGGACATGTTCTCGACCTGGCGATCAAGCAGCGACATGTTGATTGCGAGCTACCATGCATGGGAGCAAGACCTGCCGCAGTATCCCAGCCCTCTATTGCCTCCGCCAACTGAACGTGTGCCCCAAAACGTGCAGCTCCCCAGGTCCTGGACGACGGATATTGCGCTGGAGCCGCTGCCGGCGGAGTCGCGTATTCCGATCGCCTCGGATGCGCAAGCGGGCGGTGCCTCATTGATTAAGGACCAAGCGGCCTGTCCATTTCGAGCCTTTGTGCTGCACCGGCTCCGGCCCAATGAAATCGCAGATCCGCTGATCGGACTCTCCCCGGCAGAGCGGGGTGCCTTATTCCACGACGCGTTGTTCCGCTTTTGGGGAAAGATTCGATCCCAAGCCGAATTGATTGCGCTGGGCAATCAGGGGCTTCATTCACAGATCGAAAGCGCGGTAACGGACGCCTTGGACGCGTTGGAGAGTGGTTCGGAGGCGCGCGGCTTCAGTTTGCGGGAGCGCGTTGGTCATTGACGTGCTGGGATCTGGAGAAGCAGGTGATGTCGCGCGTCATGACGGAGTGGATGGCGTTGGAAAAATCCCGATCCGAGCCGTTTGTTGTCGATCAGTTAGAGGCGGGACAATCGCTGTCGCTGGGCGGTGTGACGTTATCTCTCAGACCGGATCGTATTGACCGGATGGATACCGGTGGGCGATTGATCATCGATTACAAGTCGCGTGCGCCCGCAAAGACGCACTGGCTTGGCGAAAAACCGCAAGAGCCTCAATTACCTCTCTATACGCTTTTGGACGACGACATCGAGGGTATCGCTTTTGGCGAATTTTCCGTTACGGGCCCGGTCCGATTCGTGTCGCTAGGCGAGCGGTATGCCATCGCTTCGCGGGATGTTCAGCTCATTGAGCTCGCAAACGGGGGGGTTGGTTGATGATTGGCCTGATCTCGTCCGGTATTGGAGGCGTGTTCTTGATCGACTCGCCACCGACTTTGCTAGCGGGAAAGCGGATATTGATCCTACCCCTTCGGCCTGCAGTTATTGCTCGTTGTCGTCGGTATGCCGGGTCCATCATGTTCAATATGCTCATGCCCCGGATGAGGAGTCCGTGCCGTGGTGATCAAAGATCAGGTGGCCCGCGATCAGGCGATTGATCCAACACGCAGTTTTTGTGTCTCGGCCCCTGCGGGTTCAGGAAAGACGGAGCTACTGACCCAAAGGTTACTGGCCTTACTGGCCAGGGTAGAGCGGCCCGAGCAGGTGTTGGCGATTACTTTTACGCGCAAAGCCGCCAGTGAAATGGCACACAGGGTCCTTGAGAAAATTGAGCAGGCCCGCACGGGGGCACCCACTACTGCGCCCCATGAGAGCGTGACACGACGGTTAGCGGAGGCGCTACTGGCTCCATGCCGATAAAAATGCGTGGCGGCTGGACGAGCGATCGCTGAACCTTCGAACGATTGACAGCTTTTGTCACGAGCTGACCCGACAGATGCCGATATTGAGCGGCATGGGTGGCGCAGTTGAGCCCGTCGACGACGCACAGCCGCTCTATGAAGAGGCCGTCAGAAGTTTTCTGTCGAGCGCGGGAGAGGGCGCGGCGGGTGAGGGTATCTGTCGGTTGCTCCTTCAGTTCGAGAACCGGTGGAGCAGAGTCGCCGAGATGTTAGTGGCCTTGCTTGAGCGGAGGGGTGATTGGGGCACGGTGGTCGGTCAACATCAAGATTCGATAGCCGCAGAGTCAGCGATACGCCAAACGCTGCGGGATTTGACCGAACTGCGACTGGCCGCAATCGCCGACATGCTCGGCGCCAATCTGGCGGTCCTCGAGCGGCTGGTTTGTGACGCGCGTGAGAACCTGGATCTGCCGCCTATCAGTTTACTGACCGCGCATAATTACATAGAAGACTGGCGGGCAGCGGCGCAGACGCTGCTGACCAGGGAGCAGGCTTGGCGTAAGCCAGGTGGGGTGAATAAGAACCTGGGTTTTCCGGCAGGTAGCGAGATTAAATCGGAATTTGTTGATGTGCTGGAGTCCCTCTCTGGTGATGACGCATTGCGGGAGGCGCTGGTTGAAATCCTGTTGATTCCCCTCCACGAGCAGGGCGATCCCGCTTGGGATCTGGTCGTTCTGGTGTCGTCACTCCTGCCCGCTTTGCAGGCTCATCTATTAGTGGTCTTTCAGGAGTCGGGGGCCGTGGACCACACCCACGTCACGCTTGCTGCACTGCAGGCGCTCGGCACTGACGACGAGCCGACGCGGCTGGCAGAGCGGCTGGACTATCAAATCGAGCATATATTGATCGATGAGTTTCAGGATACGTCTGCTTCACAGGCATTGTTGTTGGAGCGCATTACCAGAGGGTGGCATGAACACAATGAGAACAGCGCGGCCTCGCACGCTGTTCGTCGTGGGCGATGCCATGCAGTCAATATATGGTTTCCGGGATGCCGATGTGTCCTTGTTTCTTCAGGCGCGCAAGGGTCAATTAGCTGGCTTGTCCCTTGAGTCATTAGAGCTAACGGAGAATTTCCGATCTCGCGCACCGTTAATTGATTGGGTTAACGAGACGTTCTCTGAGCTTTTCGGCGCAACTGATCAACCGAACTACGGTCGAGTGCGCCATGTTTGGGCCTCGCACAGCACAGCGAAAGTCAATGAAGCGTTTTCCGGCGTAAAAATGAAGCTCTTCAATGAATCTGATGGCGGTCTCGAAGGGCAGTATCTAGCTAACAAGATTGCCTCCGTGCGAGAACGGGCTCCCGACAGCAGTATCGCCGTGCTGGTGAGAACACGCTCGCAGGCCAAGCAAATTGCGAGCGTCCTTCGCGCTGCGCAGGTACCGTTTACTGGCGACGCGGTACAGGGCTTATCAGAGAATCCGACCGTAATGGATCTGCTGTCATTGACTCGGTGGTTGATCAACCCCGCCGATAATGTTGCCGCGCTGTCGTTGCTTAGATCTCCTTGGTGTGGACTTGGGCTAAAGGCGATCAGTCAACTATTGGCTGCCCATGACGAGCGCCCGTTCGATCTATTGGCAGTGCTGTCGAGTGCGCCTTCCACGTTGACCGCGGAGGATTATCGACGTGTTCGTCACCTCGAGAGCGCGCTGTGTTGGGCGTCCAGCCGCCAAGACCGGCTGGCGTTAACCGTGTGGCTTGAGCAGATCTGGCTTCGTTTAGGCGGTCCCCAGTGTTGTAACGAGGCGGATCGCCTTGCGGTAAAACATTTTTTCAAAGCGGTAAGTGCAGCTGAGGAGGCCGGAGTAGGGCTCGAGGTGGCATGGCTAGAGCGACACCTTCAAACGATCTCTGATGGACAGGCTGACGATCCGGCAAGCATCCGAATCATGACACTGCATAAAGCCAAAGGACTTGAGTTCGATTATGTGTTTTTGCCTATGTTGTGCAAAAAGACGCGCGGCTTACAACGCGATCTGGTCAGATGGCATTGGCAGGATTTAGGCGCCGTGCGGGGCCTGTTGATTGCCGCCAATGACGGAGATGGCGACGCGAAATCGGTCTACAACTATCTGAGTTGGCTGCAAAAAAAGAAGGATTACGAGGAGATAAAACGGCTGTTGTACGTGGGCGTCACGAGGGCGAAGGTTGCGGCGTATCTCAGTGGGTCCATGAAGCTTGAGTCAACGGATGAGCCTCCTGCTTTACCTGAGGGGTCGCTGCTGGGTGTGTTGACGAGGGCAAATAACGCGATGTGCACACTGGAGCGCGTCTCGGCGGTTCCTGATGACGGCAATGTTTCTGCGCTCTCTATCAATGACAGTGCTGCATCGACACTCATGAGACTACCGCTGGATGCGCTGGCACCCCTGAATGATATCGAGCTCACACCTACAGAATCGGACGCCACCACCCCGGATTTTTCTGCCATTGGTCAACAGGGCAACCGGCTCGAGCGGGTGGTCGGCATAGTTGTCCATCGCGTGTTCGAACTGCTCGCCACCGAGAGGAGATCCTGCCGGAGGGTGGGCGATGGTCGTTTGAATCACTGGATTACGTCCAATATCCAGTTCCACGCTCTACCTGCCCCACAGGCTCAGAGCGCATACGAGCGCATTCGGAGATTGGTATCGCTGGCGCTGTCTTGCGAGACGGGACGCTGGATTATCGCTAGCAAGCTAGAGGCCTATTCTGAATTGGAGTTGACTAGACTGACCGGTGATGAAGCGCAACGCTATGTGGTCGACCGGACTTTTCTCGACAAAGCATCAGGCATCCGGTGGATCGTTGATTTTAAAACGGCTGAGCCTGCAGAAGGGGAGAGTCTGAGCAGCTTCGAGGCGCGAGAGCGCGCCCTCTACGGACCGCAACTCGAAAACTATGCAGAACTCGTCGCGGCGCTATCTTGGATGACACCCGCGCCGATCAAAAAGGCGTTGTATTACCCCGCCATCCAGCACTTCGCGGTTCTGGCTCCATAAAAAACCCGGCACTGGCCGGGTTTTTCGCGATTCAACGCCTGCGACTTGCGACGCGGACGTGACTTCTCCGAGGAATTAGATTTCCTTCAGGGAGAGCACCAGTGCTTCAGAAAAAACGACCACAACGGTATCACCGAGGCGAACGTTATCGAGTTTGTCCATCTCAACGCCTCCCACCGTATGCATCCGGCCGCGTGCGTCCTTGATCATCACGTTGCCAGCTCGGTCCATGGCTTCGATCGTGCAAACCGCCCGCACCAGTCGAGCGGCGCCCGCCGCCGTCATATTGGCGTCATCCGCAGTACGCCCCATTTCTCCCATCACGACCCATGGGTTTTCTTCCTCTTCAGCCGTTGGCGCTCGAACCTCTGCTTCGATAGAGGCAACATAATCGGCAATGATCGTATCACCGGGGGCAATCTTGGAGAGATCCACGCCATCTTCGCGCGCTGACAGCGTAACGAAGTTACCGGCAGGGCCGCGCACGACCACTTCACGTGTCTCCAGGTCGACTGCAATGACTTCACCCTCAACCTCAGCAACGAGAGCGCGGCCACCCGAGGCCCACACGACATCATCGCCACTGACCTCTGCGGCAACGGAGTGATCGCCACCCTCATGATGCGCGGCAGATGCGAGCGCCGGCAGCAAAGACAGCGAAACTAAAATCGAGATAAGGATGCGGATTAAAGAACTCATGGACTATTTCCTTGTGGTGTTGGCACCGCGACGGTGCGGCGGCTAATCAAACCCTAACGACGTCTCTGCTTGACATCAGGACGTCATCACATAAAGAACGGCATTACTATTGAGGCGTCGAACAATGACCGAATCCCGTTCGTGCTGAAAGACTGATACGACAAGCTGTCACATTTCGCCAATCAGCCGCGATTTTTCCACTCCCGAGCGGCACTAAAAACGCCATCGTGGCTGTCATCTTCGAGCAACCCCTCATCCATCAGCACCTGCCGGATTTCGGCGCTGTCCCAGCGCAAAAAAGGGTTGTAGGTGCGCTCCTCTGCAATGGTTGTTGGAACCGTGGGTTCGCCTCGTTGTCTTTTTGCCTGGCAGCTTTTCATAGCTAATTGTAAAGCCTGATTTTGAGGCTCAACGCGAAGCGCAAACTGTAAATTGGCGAGGGTGTATTCGTGTGCGCAGAAAACACGGCTATCGCCGTTTAATGCGGCCAACTTCTCTAATGATGCACGCATTTGCTTGTTGCTTCCCTCGAAAACACGTCCGCAACCCCCACGAATAGCGTATCGCCACAAAAGAGGGCACCTTCACTGGCACTGAAATAGGCAATATGGTCCAACGTATGTCCGGGGACGGACATCACCTCAAAATCTACTCCGAGCACGCTGACAGTGTCGCCCTCTTGCAACGCCTTATCGTAGGGACCGGCCGGGCTGTCATAGGGGCCCCATACGGTACAACCGGTACTCTCCTTGAGCGACTCGACAGCGCCCGTGTGGTCATAGTGGTGATGGGTGACCAAAATGCCGTTGAGTGAGGCATCGATGTCACTCAGTGCATTCAATACAGGCTCGGGTTCTCCGGGATCAACAACGAAGGCTTCTTGAGAAGAATGAAGCAACCATATGTAGTTGTCGCTGAAAGCGGGAATCGGCGATATAGTCAGAGTCGTCATTGCATCACGCATTACGTAGTTTTCCCGAGGCTAACTGCTGCAAATGAAACTGACCAGACCCCATGACGACTTTTCACCCGAAGCGGGTCTTGCGCGATGGTATCGTCATCGGCCGCTTGGGCAGCGCTTGCTTCGCCAATTGACCGCGCAGCTAAGCCAAGAACTCGAGCAGATATTCGGATACCACACTGTTGCTGTTGGGCCTGAAATTGGCCTGCCGTTCGACAAGATGAGCAAAACGCAACGGGTTTTCCGGCTTTGCACAAATGAACCTTTCCTGGCGGCGTCAGAGTCGGTAAAGGCAACAGCAGAGGCCATGCCCTTTGCCACGGACTCGGTTGATGCGTTAATCCTGTGTCACACCCTTGATGCAACACCAGTCCCACACCAGGTGTTGCGAGAGTGTCAGCGGGTGCTGGTCCCCAACGGCCACCTCATCATCGTCAGCTTTAACGCTCTGAGCTTGTGGGGAGGCGTGAACTGGCTTTGGCGGTTTCTACCCGGCAAGCGACGCCGCGTTGCCGGCCACGGGAGTCGTAAGTTGTGTGACTGGCTATCGCTGCTGGGATTTGCCAGCGCTGATCCTCGTTTTCTGGCGTCTTTCTCTCCGCGGGGGCAGGGAAGAGTTGCCCGTATCATGGATCGGCTTGATCAGTGGTTAGTGAGTCTCAATTCACCCACCGGCGCGGTCTATGTCATTCATGCTCGAAAACGAGTGTCGCAGTATCTGGACAGCTCACATGTTGCGGGCGCCAGACCTAGACTGATCTCCATACCTCTAGGGAAGTCACGAGAGGGTGTCCCGGTTCCCAGAGAACTGGGGCGAGTGCAGTGTGATCCGCTCGAGTCGCCCCCGTGAAAACCGTTGAGGCTTTTACGGATGGCGCTTGCAGTGGCAACCCCGGCCCTGGGGGTTGGGGCGCTCTTCTGCGTTATAACGGTAATGAGCGAGAGCTTTGCGGCGGCGAGGAGGAGACGACCAACAACCGGATGGAGTTGCTTGCAGCCATTGAGGCGCTGTCAGCGCTGAAACAGCCTTGTCATGTGCGCCTCACCACTGACTCCACCTATGTCAAAGACGGCATCACCAAATGGCTTGAAAATTGGAAAAAATGGGTGGAAAACCGCAGCCAAAAAGCCAGTTAAAAATCAGGATTTATGGATACGTCTCGATGAGCAGAGCTCACGCCATCGTATCGAATGGTGCTGGGTGAAGGGGCACAGCGGCCATCCAGAGAACGAAAGGGCCGATGCATTGGCCAATCGGGGATTAGACAGATTGCGGAGTGGGCGCCATGGATAGACGCCAGATTGTGCTGGATACAGAGACCACGGGGCTTGAAGTCAATCAAGGCCATCGGATTATTGAGATTGGCTGCGTCGAGATGATCAATCGTCGCATCACAGGCCGTCACTACCATCAATACATCCATCCCGCAGCGCGACATTGACGCCGGCGCACTGGAGGTGCATGGCATTACGCTCGAATTTCTCGCCGGTAAGCCCACCTTCGAAGAAATCGCCGCTGAATTCGCGCAATTCGTTGAGGGCGCGGAGCTGATTATTCACAACGCGCCGTTTGATGTGGGGTTTATCGATGCCGAGCTTGAGCGACTCAAGTCTGATATCGCACCATTGAACGAGCTCTGTAGTGTGCTCGATACGTTGCAGATGGCGCGCCATAAACATCCGGGGCAGAGAAATAATCTGGACGCTCTGCCAGCGATACGCCATTGATAACACCAGCCGCACGCTACACGGTGCACTGCTGGATGCGGAGATTCTTGCAGAGGTCTATCTTGCGATGACCGGTGGTCAGGCCTCACTGGTGTTAGGCGCCGACCAATGCTGATAGTGCAGGCAGTGGGATGGGCTGGCCCGGAGATACCGCCATTCGACGGCTGACATCAGACCGGCCGCCTTTAACGCGGTCTTGCGTGCGTCGCCTCGGAGCTCGAGCGCCACGAAGCCAAGCTTCAGGAGCTCGATCAGAGCTCCGGTGAGGCGCTTTGGCGTCAGTCGATAAGTTCCTGACTCAAAGATTCATGATAACGGCTGCCAAGCCGACACCCGTCAACACAATCGTGTAGGGCAAAGCCATAATGACCATGCGCCCATAGGACAAACGTATCAAAGGTGCCAAAGCTGACGTCAGCAAGAACAGGAAAGCCGCCTGCCCATTGGGTGTTGCAACGGATGGCAGATTTGTACCTGTGTTGATCGCGATGGCCAACCGGTCGAACTCTGCACGGTCTATTTCACCCGCTTTCAACGCCGCGTCAATCTCTGAAATATAAACCGTCGCCACGAAGACGTTATCCGAGATGGCAGACAACACGCCATTAGCGAGGAAAAACATCGCCGGCCGCACTTCACTCGACATTGCGAGCACCGACTCGATAACAGGTGTGAATAGGTGTTGCTCGTGGATGACCGCCACAATGGCGAAGAACACGACCAGCAAGGCTGTAAAGGGTAGTGCTTCCTCGAAAGCGTGACCGATTTCATGCTCGTTTGTCACGCCATTGAAAGCTGTGAGCAGCACAATCACCAGCAGGCCGATCAATCCCACGGCGGCCAAGTGAAAGGCCAGTGCAAAAACCAGAATAACGGCCACGACGGCTTGGACTTTGAGTTTTGCTTTGGAGCGTGCCGTAGCGCTTGCCTGCTGATCCTCGTCAAAGCTGACCAACACCTCTCGCACGGGTTCTGGCATTAACGCGCCGTACCCAAACCAGCCGGTCACCTCCAGCAAGACGCAAGTCAGAAGACCGCAGAACAGAACCGGCATGGTAATGGGGGCCATGTAGACAAAAAACGTTTGGAAATCCCAGCCCGCGACAGTCGCGATCAGGAGGTTCTGAGGCTCTCCGACCAGTGTGCAAACACCACCCAGTGCTGTGTCGACCGCGCCATGCATGAGCAAGCTTCGGAGAAACGCCCTGAACGTCTCAAGGTCCTGTTCTGACGCGGGCGCTATGGAGTCGTCCTGCGTATGGTCATGAGCAGTGTCCTGGAAAGGCAGCCCCGACGCAACGCGATGGAAAACCGCATAAAAACCGACCCCAACACTGATAAAACTGCCGTCACGGTCAACGCATCAAGAAATGCGGACAACACCGCCGAGACGATCGAAAAAGGAAAAGGCGAGCGTCTTTTTCGAGCGGACGTTGAGCAAGATCTTAGTGAATACGAACAGCAGCAGATCCTTCATGAAGTAAATACCGGCCACCATGAACATCAACAGAAGGATGACCTCAAAATTTGCCTCGGCCTCGTGAAAACACTGTGTGGCTTGCCAAGACCCAGCAGAATGCCCTCAATGGCAAGAAGACCTCCGGGTTGAAGCGGATAGCATCGCAACGCGAGTGCCAGTGTGAAGATGAACTCGGCGATGAGTGCCCAACCCGTCACCACGGGCCCGGCGGCAGCCAGCAGGATTGGATTCAACACAATGAATCCAATAATGGTTTGTTTGTACCAAGTCGGAGAATCGCCCAAGAAATTATTCCAAAAGGCGCTCAAGCTTGACTCGCTCATATCGATTTATCCATATCGTTGTTATGACATTGTGCTCGCGAAACGCGCCGCTGACAGTGCGGCGTGTTGTACTTTTGCCCGACCGACAACCACAACGCGCAGTCGCTGGCGGCTGGCCCGAGGGTACACGGTTCCGGGAGCTGCTGGATATACGAGAAAGCACCCTTCTTGGTTCTTGTGATTCCGAGGTCGCCTTTCTAGACTGTGCGGGTGATTTTTTGGAAAGTCTGCCGTGCTTGATATATCCGAGCTACCCGACTCGCCTGATGCAGACGATTGGGCGTTCGTGTTCTCTGGTCGAAATACGATAAGCGACCTGCGAAGTCCTCAAGGCGCACCTTGGAGAGTGGCGGACGTTGCTAAGGAGTGGTCTCTAGACCTCAGCGCCGCCATGCCTCTTGGCTTTTGGCAGGGGAGAGCTGCGTGGGCGTTTTCCGTGCCGGAGGCGCGTCTAGACCCGATACAGCACGTGACGGGCAACTTATACAGCCTGCTTGGTCGTGTCGACGACAACCTCTTTCATGCCCATGGCCGCGCATATCAGCTTTTACATTGGGCCGACACACATCGCCACTGTGGACGCTGCGGCGCCTCAACCACCTTTGTGGAAAGTGGGCGTGCTGTACTCTGTGAAACCTGTTCTCTGCGCGTCTATCCTAGGGTATCTCCCTGCGTCATCGTTTTGGTGAGCAAAGGCAATAAAATGCTACTAGCGGCGGCGGCTGGGTTCCAAAAGCGTTTTTACAGCACACTAGCCGGATTCATGGAGCCTGGCGAAACCTGCGAGCAGGCTGTTATACGTGAAGTCCGTGAGGAAGTGGGTATCGAAGTGGGTAACGTACGCTACTTTGCATCACAACCCTGGCCGTTTCCCAGCCAGGTCATGCTTGGCTTCTTTGCCGAGTGGCAGTCCGGTGAGATCGAATTGGATCCCAATGAAATCGAAGATGCTGACTGGTTCGACATGCGCGCGATGCCGCCCACCCCTCCTATGGCCTCTATATCGGGTCAATTGATATCGCACTTCATGGAGAACCTCCCATCGTGATGGATTTTATTCTTGGTATTGCCGAGTTTTTACTTCAGGCGATTATCCTGCTCGGCGTCTTCTTGATTGCGTTTGCGGGTGTTCTGGCGCTCACGCAGCGCAAACGCGGCTCAGGGGAAGAGGGTAGTGTTGAAGCGAACTCTCTCAACGAGCGGTTTGAACTGCACGAGGATGCAGTGAGGGCGATCACAGACGACCCCATCGAACTGAAATCGCGCGGCAAGGAACAAAAAAAGCAAAAAAAGGCTGAACGCAAAGCCGCCAAGGCGGCAGCCAAAGCGGGTAATTCCCCCAAGAGCGGGAAGCCACGAGTATTCGTGCTGGACTTTGATGGCGATATGCAGGCAAGCCAGGTAGAGCAACTGCGCGAGGAGATTTCCGCCATCCTGCCCGTGGCGTCTGAAACGGACGAAGTGCTCCTGCGACTCGAGAGTGGTGGCGGGGTGGTGCATGGCTATGGCTTGGCTGCCAGCCAGCTGCTCCGCATAAAGGATGCCGGCATCAGATTGACGATATCCGTCGATAAAGTCGCGGCCAGCGGTGGCTATATGATGGCCTGCGTTGCCACTGAGATTCTTGTCGCACCGTTTGCCATCTTGGGTTCCATTGGTGTTGTGGCTCAACTGCCGAATTTTCACAAGCTGCTGAAGAAAAATGATATTGATTTTGAAATGCACACAGCGGGTGAACATAAACGGACCTTGACGCTTTTTGGCGAAAATACCGACCAAGCGAGACAAAAATTTCAAGCCGACCTTGACGATGTACACGGACTCTTCAAGTCGTTTGTCTCCACTCACCGACCGAGCATCGATATCGACGCGGTCAGCACCGGTGAGTACTGGTTTGGTCAGCAGACTTTAGACATCAATCTCGCGGATCGACTTTGCACCTCCGACGCTTTTTTGATGGAGCGGCGGTCGAGCCATGAACTGATTGAGGTTCGCTATCGGAGCAAGCGAGGCTGGCAAGAGCGCCTCGGAATAGCGGCTGAGGCAGCCGTAGAGCGTGGCTTCCGACGTTTCGTGAAAACCGGACAGGATCAGCAATTCCTTTGATTGCCAGACGCCTCTTCCGCGCTTGACGACCGTCACGCCCACCACATCCGCTCACTCATTCTGCAGAGAGAACGACTCCGCTGGCGGAGCCTCACTCAGGCGGCCGCGCAAGTCGAGGTCAGCGGCATGCTGAGAGAGATAAACCTGACCGGTCAGATGATGCAAGAAGTCGCTGCGCTTTAGTGCGTCCATCACGGGACCCTTCACTTCACTCATATGCAACGTGATGTCCCGCTCCAAGAGGCGCGCATTGATGCGTTCCAGTGCCTCCAGCGCACTCAAGTCGATGCGATTCACTGCGGGACACATCAAGATGACGTGTCGAAGCGTCGGTTTATCGTTGACTTCCTCGAACAGAATGTCTTCAAGGTACGACGCGTTAGCAAAGTAGAGCGACTCGTCCACCCGGAGTGACAAGATCTCTGGGCATGTCAGCACAGCGTGACGTTTGACGTTGCGGTAATGCTCTGAATTCGGCATTTGACCTACCACCGCAAAGTGAGGTTTGACTGGTTTGTAAAGATGGAGCCCAACTGATACTGCAACGCCGGTTAGCACACCGAGCTCGACACCAGCCATAAGCGTAACCATGATAGTCAGCAGCACTGCTGAGAAATCAGCGCGCGAGAAGCGGGCAGACAACGTCAAAATCCCAGTCGATCAACGCCAGCACCGCAACAATAATCGTTGCAGCAAGAACGGCCTTTGGCAGGAAGTACAGCGCAGGCGTTAACAGGAGCGCCGCTAACGCGATCCCGAGTGCAGTCAGTACCGATGCCATTTGCGTGTCGGCACCGGCATCGAAGTTCACAACCGAGCGCGAGAAGCCACCTGTTACCGGGAACCCGCCGGAAAGTGCCGCTGCGGCGTTGGCTGCACCCAAGCCGACCAACTCCTGGTTTGGATCGATTCGCTGTCTTCTCTTGGCGCCCAATGTCTTCCCGACCGATACCGACTCCACAAAACCAATGAGGGCGATTAAAAACGCAGGCATGGCCAGTTCTTTGAGTAAATCCCAATTGATGTGTGGCGCACTGAACGCAGGAAGTCCCGTCGGGACGTAACCCACCACTGGCACGCCTTGCTCAGCGAAGCTTTCAAAGTAAGACAGGGGGATCACCACCAACATAATCATTACCGGTGCCGAACGAACGAGCAAACTCGCCGTTCGCTCCGAGAGGCCAGCGCTATCGAGCAAACCCGCGAGCGTATAGCGCGCAAACAGTAAAAAACCGACGGCGCAGACGCCGATAGCGCGGTTAACCCATGGACAGTCGTTCCAATGCTGCCAGACCGACCGTAACAAGATGGGGCAGGGTGTCGCCCTGGATGGAGACGCCCATCAAGGGCCCGAGTTGGCCGAGTGCAATGATCACGCCGGAGGCAGTGATAAATCCGGACACCACGGGATGGGAGAGAAAATTGGCAATGAACCCAAACCTCAGCAGACCCAGCATAATCAGCATGACACCACCGAGTAGGGCCAAAGTGGTTGCGGCGGTGGCGTAGTCGACATTGCCTTGCGCCGTCACGGCACCAATTGCGGAGGCAGTCATCAAAGAGGCGACGGCGACCGGGCCAACTGATAGTGTCCGACTGCTACCGAATATCGCATAAGCAATAAGAGGCAGGATCGACGCATAGAGTCCCATCTCAGCCGGCAGTCCAGCCAGCAGAGCATAAGCGAGAGACTGGGGAATGAGCATGATCGTGACGATCACGGCTGCCAGGGCATCATTGATGAGGTTGTTGCGGGAATAACCCTGCAACCAGTCCGCCGCCGGTATGAATCTCGTCACGCTCAGTGTGCCTCGATCAGCGTGCGGCTTCGTTTTTGACCATCCACTCGCGGCCCTTGAGCATGGCGTTCCAATACAACCAAGGCAGCGCGTCGGCCTTAAGATGCCACGCTAAGCGCGTGGGCTTCTGACCATTGAGAATGGCTTTCGGGAAGGAGGGCAATAGTTTGCCGCCGTACCCAAACTCGGCCAAGACGATTTTCCCGCGCTCGACCGTGAGCGGGCATGAGCCGTAACCATTGTAATGAAGGGCGGCAGATTTGGCGGCTCGGTGAGCAAGCAGGTTTTCCGCCACAACGGGCGCCTGCGCGCGAGCAGCGGCGGCGGTTTTGGCATTCGGTGCATTCATGACATCCCCGCAGCTCCAGATATTGTCAAAGCGTTTGTGTTGAAGCGTCGCTTGATCGACGTCCACCCACCCCGATTCATCGGCGAGTGATGATTCCGAGATGAAAGAGGGGGCGCACTGGGGAGGGCACACGTGCAGCATGTCGAAAGGCTTTTCGATCTCACCCTCTGACGTGCTGAAAAACGCGATTTTGTTGTCGCCATCAATCTTTGTCAGGTTGGTCTGGAAGTTCAGGCGAGCTCCATACCGTTCAACATAATCCATTAGGGCAGGCACATAGTCGGCGACGCCGAACAAGCCCGGTGTGGCGGTGCAAAAGTCGATTTGAATGTCTGCTAATCGCCCCTGCTGACGCCAATAGTCGGCCGATAGGTACATGGCCTTCTGCGGCGCGCCCGCACATTTGATCGGCATAGGGGCTGAGTAAATATCGCGCGCCCCGCCTTGAGATTTTTGACCAAGTCCCAAGTGTAGGGCGCGGTGTCGTAGCGATAGTTTGACGTGACGCCATTTTTGCCAAGATTCTCGGCAAGCCCCTCAACAGCACCCCAATTAAGAGTGAGTCCCGCCGCGACAACGCACTGCTCGTACTGCACGCTGTCGTCGTTATCCAAGGTCAATCTATTATTCATGGGGTCGAAGGCCGCTACCTGCCTGTGCCAGCCATTTCACTCCTTTTGGAATCAGGGAGGCTGTTGCCCGCTCTGTGGATTGTGGCGCAAAGACGCCGCGACCGACCATGGTCCAACCGGGTTGGTAGTAGTGCTTTTCAGCTGGATCAATCAGCGTGATCGAGAGCCGGGGTTCACGTTTTTTTAGGCTCGCCGCTACTGCAATACCTGCGGCGCCGGCGCCTACGATGGCGATATCGCACTGGTGTAATGACATATTTTTCTCCCCCGAGACGTTTTATTGGATAGCCGGCAATGAAGCGCTAGCCGTGTGGTGGTGATGTCTTTTTCATGAATCAGCTGATAAGGGCCGGATATCCGGACCTCCGAAGGCATTGATCGGCACTTTAAGAAACAGGCGCCCGGATCTGTCGAGCGGAGGTAAGTGACCCGCGCGCATATTGACCTGAAGTGACGGGAGAATGAGCGTCGGCATGGCAAGGGTTGCGTCGCGTGATTCGCGCATTGCCACAAAGTCGGCCTCAGAAACTCCTTGGCCGACATGGATATTGCGCTCTTTGTGTTCGCCCACTGTCGCCACAAAAGCCAGATCTCGTCCACCGGGCTGGTAGTCGTGGCACACGTAGATTTTTGTGTCGGCAGGCAAGGACAGCAATCGCTGACAAGAAGTGAAAAGTGCCTTCGCGTCGCCTCCCGGAAAGTCGCAACGTGCTGTGCCGGCATCCGGCATGAACAGCGTATCGCCGACAAACAGGGCGTCTTCGATACGATAGGCCATGCAGGCGGGCGTATGGCCGGGCACGTGATAGGCCTCTGCCTGGAGGTCGCCGATCATAAAGGTATCGCCGTCATTCAGAATGCGGTCGAATTGACTGCCGTCTCGTCTAAAGCCCTCATCCTCATTGAAGATGTCGCCAAAGGTGTTTTGTATCGTCGTGATTCCAGCGCCAATGGCAATGTCTCCCCCCATTTCTGCCTTGATGTAGGGCGCGCTGGAGAGATGGTCGGCATGGATGTGTGTCTCGAGGATGCAGTCAACAGTCAGAGCGTTTGCGCGAATGTAGGCAATCACACTATCGGCGGATTCGGTAGAGAGGGTCCCTGAGGCGTAGTCCAAGTCGAGCACAGGGTCGATGATGGCGCAGCGTGACGTCGCGGTGTCGCTGACGACGTAACTGAACGTCGACGTAGCCGGATCAAAAAAATGTTGGACGATCATTGGCATGGAGTGTCCTCGGGGTCGTACCCGCAAATCGCGCTCATCATAACAAGAAATAAGGAATAAGGATATATCCGCTTGGAATTAAGGGGCCGCAAGGGAATATCCCAAAAATATCTGACCGCTGTTTGCCCGCTGAATGCTGCACTGGTCGCTGTTACCATCTTTTACCGGGCGTTAATCAGATCAGCCGGAGAATCAAGCATAAATGACCTCGATCCCTGAAAAAATGCGGGCCATTCAGTTAATCGGCCACGGTGGCGTTGAAATGCTCCGCCTTCACCGCGACATGCCAACACCCACGCCGAGCACAGGCGAGGTGCTCATCAAAACCGCGGCAGCGGGACTCAATAACACCGACATTAATACGCGAATTGGCTGGTATTCCAAGGGCAATGGCGATGCAGAAGACGCTAGCTGGGGCGGTCAGGCATTGCAGTTTCCTCGAGTGCAAGGCGCTGACATTTGCGGAACCGTCATGGATGTCGGGGCCGGCGCAGATGGGGCACTAGTCGGGAAGAGGGTACTGGTGGAGCCCTGCCTGCGTGAGGCCAATGGTAAAGCTCTATCGTCGCCATGGTATATCGGGTCGGAATGTGATGGCGGGTTTGCTGACTATGTGACGGTCGCCGCTCGGCACGCCTATCCTATTGATTCTGCTTTGTCGGACGCTGAATTAGCGACTTTCCCATGCTCGTACTCCACGGCGGAGAACATGCTGAACCGCGCGCAGGTCAGCGAACGGGATACGGTGCTCATCACGGGTGCCTCCGGTGGGGTTGGGTCGGCTGCCATACAACTGGCAAAGGTCCGTGGCGCGCGCGTCATCGGCGTGGCGGGCGCATCTAAGCAGCAATCGGTGGCAGATGCGGGTGCAGATCTGACTTTGATAAGGGGCAGCAGCCTAGAAGTCGCATTAGGTAATGATGCGGTTGATGTCGTCATCGATCTGGTCGGTGGCGAAGACTGGCCTGAATTAATCAACATCCTTCGGCCTTTTGGGCGCTATGCGGTCTCTGGTGCAATCGCGGGACCAATCGTTCAACTTGATCTAAGAACGCTGTATCTAAAGGATCAATCTTTCCTCGGATGCACCGTGTTAGATGATGGCGTATTTGCCAGATTGGTCTCTTTGGTCGAACAGGAGGCCATCAAACCGCTTCTGGCGCGTTCTTTTCCCCTGGAAGCGATCGCAGAGGCACAGGCATTCTTCCTTGAAAAGCGTTTCACGGGGAAGTTGGTGATTGATATGGCGTTTTGAGCATATCTCATCGGATGCGGAGAGTTGGCTGGTCCCGATAGGGGTTGTGTCATAACTTCCTTAAATGTATATTTACGTCAGTTAGAGCAACCTTTATGGGGTGCGGGCTGCCATGGATACCAAGAAAAAAACCGCCAATCAGGAGCTAAGCGCTTGGCTGGCAACGGTGGGCACCGATACGCCCCTACAGCATAGTAATCCCGCTTCTTTGTATCTCGCATCTCTTCAGGGCTCCGAGGCCAGCAGAACTACCGCCCGTTCGGTGATGAAGCAAATCGCCGTGCTGTGCGATCAAACACCCGATACCTTTCCCTGGCATCGTCTGGACCGCGCCACTGTGCTGGCACTGATGGAAAAGCTCAAACAGAAAGGCCTGTCCGACAATACGCGCAACCTGTATCTGAGCATTGTTAAGGGGATATCTCGTGAAGCCATGCTCCACCAACAGATGAGCGATCACCAGTTCAGCCTTATTGAGCAGATTCGTGCGATTAAGCTGCAAAGATTGGCTGTGGGGCGCGCCTTACACGTGGACGAGATTGCGAAGCTGATCGATCACTGCTTGCACGACGAAGGCGCCGCAGGCGTCAGGGACGCGGCATTGCTGGGGATTTTGTTCGGCTGCGGGCCAAGACGCGCAGAAGTGGTGACGATCGATATCAACAAGATTAATTTCAGCGACCGGTCGATCAAGGTCATCGGCAAAGGCAATAAGGAGCGTGAGCTCGAAATGCCGCCCAGAACCATCGATTTGGTTAAAACCTGGCTCGAAGAGTCGGGTTTGCAATTCGGCCCATTATTCAGGCCCGTTAATCGCTGGAACCAAATTACCGAAGACCGGCGCCTGACCGCCCGCGGGTTTACGACATTGTGACTCGACGGGTAAAACAGGCAGGCCTTGATAAAGCCTCGCCACATGACTTGCGACGGAGCTTTCTCACATATCTTCTTGATAATGGAGAGGATTTAGCTACGGCGGCCGATATGGCGGGCCACGCTAGCGCCGATACAACTCGGCGCTACCTACGGCATCAAAAACGCCGGAATCGCGCAGCCGCAGACAAGATAGATTTTTAGTGTCTTTACCGGCGCGACCCAATTGAGACCTGGGGGCAGGCGTTATCTGTCTACTACGTGATCAAAATGACTTGGGCATACCCAGTACGTGGGTCGCGACCTGGCTGAGTATAAGATTGGTACTAATAGGCGCCACCTGATAAAGCCGCGTTTCCCTAAACTTTCGCTCGATATCGTACTCCTCAGCAAAGCCAAACCCACCGTGCACCTGAAGGCAGGCGTCGGCGGCCTTCCAGCTCGCTTCTGAGGCCAGTAGCTTCGCCATATTTGCCTCAGAACCGCACGGCTGCCCGGCGTCAAAAAGGGTGACTGCCTTAGTAACCATTTCGGCGGCCGCCTCAAGCTCAATATGAGCTCGCGCAATGGGGAACTGTACCCCTTGGTTCTGTCCAATAGGCCGACCAAAAACTGACCTCTCGCTGGCATATTTCGCCGCCCTATCGACGAAAAAGCGCCCGTCACCTATGCATTCGCTGGCGATTAACGCCCGCTCAGCGTTCATGCCGTCGAGAATATATTTGAAGCCTTCTCCCTCTTTCCCAATTAGCGACTCGGAGGGAATCGGCACTTCATCAAAAAACACCTCGGTGGTACCGTGATTCAGCATCGTCCGAATAGGTCGGATCGTCATGCCGCGCTGAGAAGCATCGCGCATATCAATGAGAAAAACGCTTAATCCCTGCGATGGCTTTGCGACCTCCTCTCGCTTCTCTGTCCGCGCTAACAGAATCATCAAATCGCTATGCTCAGCGCGACTGGTCCATATTTTCTGTCCCGAAACGAGGTAGTGATCCCCCTCACGCCGGGCAAAAGTGCTAATTCTGGTCGTATCTGTGCCGCTCGAGGGCTCAGTCACACCAAAAGCTTGTAACCGAAGCTCACCCGCCGCAATCTTGGGTAGAAAGTGCGCTTTCTGCTCATTGCTTCCATGCTTGAGTAGCGTGCCCATTACGTACATCTGGGCGTGGCAGGCACCTCCATTCCCGCCCGATCGATGTATTTCCTCCAAGATCGCCGCCGCTGCGGACAGTCCAAGACCCGCACCACCGTATTGCTCAGGGATTAACACAGATAGAAAACCGCTATCGGTCAACGCAGATACAAAATCTGATGGATAGAGTCGCTCCCGATCCATCTGTTGCCAATACTCACCGGGAAATCCTTCGCAGAGCTTTCTCACCGCTTCACGAATTTCTGTCTGCTCAACGTCTGCGGCTACCATATCAATGAGCCAACCGATCTTTACTTCCTGAAACCACGGACGCGACCTCAAATTATTTCAATGTAGTGCGTTTTTGCAAAAAGCTAGGCGAGCTTTCATCTAATTTCAATGATTTCAAAGCCCTGCTCTGCCGGCCTCCACTTCAAAACTAGATCATGCAGGCTACCATTAACCACCGCATCAACAAGAGAGATCTCGTCCGCAGTAATCGCACAACTCGCGTCATCCAATATGACCGCATCCTTGCCGACAATAAACTCTGAATCAAACCTCACCACATTAAAGGTGGCCGAACTCTCAAATACTTCACCGTTGAGCGCGTGCGCCACCGCGGTAATCGTGTGTTGCCCCGCACCCAACACGTTGTAGTTAAAAGCGAGTGAAAAACCCGATTCATTCGAATCCGGCACATCGGGGAAGGCGCCACCCACGTCAGAGCGAATCCCACCGTACGGGGCATCAAAGCTGGACACTCCATTGATCAAAATCTCGATGCGCGCTATCCACTCGCTCGAGACCGCCCATCCTCGCAAGTTGCCAACACCTGTGTGTACCTCACCCGCCAGGGGCTCTTCGAGAGAGGCTCGCAGCACGTTCTGCGTCTGCGGCGTCACCGCATTACTCAGAGTCGAGGCAGACCCCTCACCCGCCTCGTTCCGGGCAGTGACGGAAAATCGATAACTCTGGCCGTTAACCAATCCCGTCACCGTACAGGGCGACACTGTGCAGGTGCCTGACAGACCGCCTGGTGAGCTGGTCGCGGTGTAACTTGAAATGGTTGCGCCACCGTCGTCAGCCGGCGCTGTAAAGCTCACGACCGCGCTACTGTCACCCGCAGTCACTGAGTTGATAATCGGCGCGCCTGGCACCGCCACAGTGGGTTCTTTGTTACCAGCGAGTAAGTCCATATATTCGGAGAATTTTCGATAGCCGCCGGTCCCCTGCTGATAAATACTGCCTCCTCCATGGCTGGCCCTACCGCTTATTTTGGAGAGGATTCGGTTAGCGCGCGCCCCTGGGGTCGGGTTATTCACGTAGTTCTCGAACTGCTTGTGGTTCGCTGAAGAGGAACCCGTGAACTTCAACCGCGGACCAATGCCACCGCTGTAGTGGCAGTTGATGCAACTTTCTTGCACTAGCGCCGCGATGTTATCCACGTAGTAAGCCTCAGCGTTTTGCGCCCTGACTGCATTGAAGTGGATAGACGTAATGGCCAGAACAAAACCAACTCGCCACACCAGATCGCGAAAACCTGCCATGTTATGTAACCAAATTAACTAGATATTGAGGGCATTACGCAAACCAACCCGTTTTGGCTGAAACCTTACGGTTACGTAAAGATCCGATGCCCCATGCCGCTCCGAAGGTTTATCATTGCGCAGCTGAACCCCGTCTCGCTGAGAGAGTGAAATGCATGATGGCGCCCCCACATCTCACTAAAGCTTTTGTCCTGTTAATACCGCTACTGTGCGGGTGCACCACGATCGAGCCTGTAGCGCCTTTTGAACGCGGCTACCTCGCGGAGGAAGGCATGTTGTGGGAGGAAAGCCCGCGTAACGCCAAATTGAAGGGTCACGTCTACACCAGCAAAGAGGCGTCTTCAGGAGGCTCAGGCGCGGCCGGAGGTGGGTGTGGCTGCAACTAGAACGAGCAGCGGTATCGCGCTGGCGGCACCCAGTCCATTAATCAGGCGCCTTAGCCAGTCTTTGGCCGTATTGCCCGCCTATCAGGCGACAATGGTCATGGCGGATGCGCCACCTGCTTTTACCGAGGTCGGACTGCGCTACACCCGTTACAGCGAAGATAGCCTCGATGACAACAAACTACTTTTTGGCTCAAGAGACCGTTACGACATCGATGTGACGCAGCTGTGGATTGAAGCGCCTTTGGGGGCGAACTGGTCCGTCGCGCTCGACGTGCAAAACGACTATCAAACTGGCGCGTCACCTTGGTTTGTGGGAGCGCAGGCCGATGGTCAGCCTGGTGTCATCATGAGCGGCGCTAGCATTCAGGACAACAGAGTCGAAGTCGGCGTGACGACCCGCTATTTCTGGGCCGACGGCAATGCTGGGTTTGCAGTCAGCCACTCCAACGAGGATGACTACGAGGCACTCTCAGTTGCCTTCGACGCGTCTTGGAACACAGCTGATGACGCCCGCACCTGGACCACGTCATTTAGCTCTTCCGCCGACACCGTGAATCCAACGCAAGGCACCATTCCTGTCTTCATCAAGGAGGAGGAGCTCGATACTCAATCGACTTACTTTGGGGTTTCGCAAATTCTTTCCCGGACGGCGGTAGCGCGCATTGGCATCAACTACACCTACAGCGAGGGCTACCTCACTGATCCGTACAAGCTGCGTGATCAGCGACCCGACTCACATGAGCGCCTCGCTTTATCTGCCGGGTACCGCAAATTCTTAATCGATGCCGACGCGTCACTGCAGATCGACTATCGATATTACGCTGACAGCTGGGGCACTGACTCTCACACGCTGGAGTTAGGCTGGGCGCAAAACCTTCCACAAAGTCTACTCACCCCCTATCTGCGTTATTACAGTCAGCGAGAGGCCGATTTTTTCTCTGACATAGCGGATTTCGAGCAACCCTATTTTGCTGACGATTACCGTCTCTCTTCATACGGTGCAGTGACGGTAGGTGCTCGCTGGGCCGTCACATTGGGGGATTGGCTACTTGAGCTTGAGGCTGAGCGCTATATGAGTGATGCCAGCTGGGGTTTATATGCTGGGGACGAAGCGCCTGCGCTGGTCGATTTTTGGCGCGGTACCGTCGCTATCGTATGGCGTTTTGACTGACAAACCATCACGCGTTGAGCGGCACTTCAAACTGATGGGTGGGCCCGCCAGGCTGGTTATCGATGGGGTTTCAGAGCAGACGTATCCTCTTGAGACACTGTGGCAAACACTTGCAGCACGCCTCACTCATCTCGAACAACGATACAGTCGATACCTTGATGACAGCCTGGTCAGCACCATTAATCGCCGGGCAGGAACCTCGTCCTTTACCCAACTCGATACTGAAACAGCAGCGCTGCTCGATTTCGCCGGTCGGCTTTGGCAAGAGTCAGGAGGCGTGTTCGACGTCACATCGGGTCCGCTTCGCTACGCATGGAACTTCCAAAACGGCGGATCCGCAGCACCTGAACGCGTCGAAGCTGCCAGAGCGTTAATCGGCTGGGAGCGAATTGAGTGGAACAATAATGCAATCCGGCTCCCGCTCGCCGGAATGGAAATTGACCTAGGCGGCCTGGTTAAGGAATACGCTGCGGACTGTGCCGCGCAACTGATCAGAGAGGCCGGCCTAAATCATGCCCTGATCGAACTGGCGGGGGACGTAGTGGCCATAGGCACTCAGGCAAACGGCGCACCATGGCCAATCGGCATACAAGACCCTCACTGTGAGGGCACCATCCTAACAATCAACCTCACGGACTCGGCAATGGCCACCAGCGGCAACTACGCAAGGGTGCTTGAATACAAGGGGCGAGAATACAGTCACCTGCTGGATCCCTGCTCGGGATACCCTGTCGAGGGACCGACCAGCGTCACCGTAATCGACATGCGATGCCTAACGGCTGGTGCCATGGCGACTGTTGCCTGCCTGAAACCTGAAGTGGCGGCCACCCACTGGCTTGAGCAATCAGAACTTCCATGGCTCATGGTCAACGCACAAGGGACGGTTAGCGGCTCGATCGCGACCTCTTGATGCAGAGCAAGAGCAAAACATGACAACCTGCAGCCCTCTCAAGCACTTCAGCGCCGTTGCTGTCACAATGCATCCTCGTTCAGTGACGTCATTTGCCAGGTTCATTCAACTCATGCGCAACCGTTACCCATTGAAGCAAGGCGGGCTAAGTGTCTTTTTGGTTTGCTGTTGCTTGTCGGTTGTGGGTATTTTTTATCCCGCAACAACAGCGGCACAGGTTGCAAGCACACCTCATAGCGATTACGAGTCAACCGATAGGAGTGACGAACCCAAAGCTGGCGCCGAGCTATCCGCAGCGCAGTCATGGCTGGTCACCCCGACACTCGCCGCAGATCCGAAGTTAGGAGCGACCGTTGGAGGTGTCATCGCGTATTTAAAGAAACTGGACGAGGAATCGACGGCATCGGTAGTCGGCGTGACTGCCTCATATTCCGACACAGATTCCATCACTGCAGGCGTGGGTGCACAGTTGTTTTGGGGCGCTGACGCGCACCGGCTCACCTTGTTGGCCGGAGGCGCTGAAATCAATAATGAGTACGACGATTTCTTGGGAACCGGTCAAACAGCCGAAACCAAAGATAGTGTCCATGCCGTTGGATTTCGTTATCTCAATCAGATAGGTAAAAGTGATTGGTTGGCGGGTGTTCAGGGAATCAGCACGAACTATGCTGTGGGAGCGGACGGCTACATCGACGGAATATTGAATATCGTTGGGTTGTCCGGATTCGACGCCACCGGGCTGGGACTGGTGCTCCAGCACGACACCATGGATGACCAAAGAGACCCAGCGGGTGGCCACCTTCTCACCCTCCATAACATGGCGTATCGGGAGGGCTTAGGGGGCGAGGCCTCGTTTGATGTGATCTATACAGATTTCCGCTGGTACCACTCGATGGATGAACTCACCATCGGCCAGTCCAAACGACCCACGGTGCTCGCCCTTCAATTAAAAGGTCGCTTCACCGAAGACGCGCCTTTGTCGGGCTTTTCTTCGGTCACCCTGCCCGGCTACACCATGGGCAACTATCTATCCGAGGACTATGTGCACATGTTAGTAGAGGGACGAGTACCCATTACCCGAAAATTGGGAATCGTCGCTTTTGGTGGCGTTGGCTGTCAGTTCGGCGACGATATTGCTGGTCAGAAAATTAATTGCTCCGACCATACCTTCCCGTCAGTGGGAGCGGGGATTTCCTATATGCTCAAGGAGGAAGCCTCGGTACTGATCCGATTGGAGATCGCCAAGGGTAAAAATGACAACGAAGCGCTATATTTACGGTTCGGCAATTCGTTCTAGTTAAAGTACACGGGCATAGTGGGCAAACAGAGAGACAGTAGTGTCAGCTAACAAGATCACCTATTTGATGTTGCGGGCAATGCTCGGGGTTGTGGTTTCCGTGGCCCCAGCCTGGGCCCTCGCATTGTCCCCATCGTCGGAGCAAAGCGACACCCTCAAAGAATTAATCGACGTGATTGAGGACCGCCACTATGCCAGTCGTCGCTATGACGATGGTTTGTCAGCGCAGCATTTCATTGCCTACCTTGACGCCCTCGATCCGCAGCGCATGTTCTTAGACGCAGACGATATCGGGGAATTCAGCCAATGGCGCCTAGAATTGGACAACGCCGGACGGCGGGGGGATCTGAGCCCAGCCTTCTCGATGTTCAACCGCTATCACGACAAGCTTAAGGCCCGCCTTCAGCGGATTCTCGCCACCCTACCCGGCACGCTTGAGGGCTTTAATTACGATATCGACGAATTCCTGGTAATTGATCACTCCACCATGCCTTGGGCGCCGAATCAGGACGAGCTCGACGATCGGTGGAGAAAGCGGCTGAAAAACCAAGCCTTGAGTCTGTTGTTGGCGGACAAAGCTGCAGAGGAAATCCCCGACACCTTAACGCGTCGCTACCAGAATCAACTCAGTCGCCTCGAGCAATACAACGCGCAAGATGTGTTTCAAATTTATGCCAACTCACTGGCGGAACAATATGACCCGCACACGAATTATTTTTCGCCGCGCCGAGCTGAGAACTTCGACATCAATATGAGTCTCTCGTTCGAGGGTATTGGCGCCATGCTGCAAGTGGAGGATGAATACGCCAAGGTCACACGGCTCATACCGGCTGGACCTGCAGACAAACAGGGAGAGTTAAAACCGTCGGAACTCATTATCGGGGTCGGCCAAGGCGATAGTGGGCCGATCGAAGATGTTGTGGGCTGGCGCTTGGATGAGGTAGTCGATCTCATTAGAGGGCCGCGGGATACCGTTGTCCGTCTCGAGGTTATTCCGGGAAAAGGCAAAACTGACCAGCGTCGCGTCATCCCGATTCGTCGTAACGAGGTCAAACTGGAAGAACAGGCAGCGCAGAAAGAGGTCATCGAGTTCACGGATGATGCCGATCAAACCCACCGCATCGGTGTCATCGATATTCCCGCGTTCTATATAGACTTTGAGGCATACCGCAACGGTGACAAAAACTACCGGTCCACTACCCGCGACGTGCAGAAGCTGATCGACGAACTCGTCGCGGAGGGAGTGGAAGGCTTGGTCATTGATTTGCGAGACAATGGCGGCGGCTCTCTTCAGGAGGCCAACCAGCTAACAGGGCTTTTTATCGAGTACGGACCCACTGTCCAGATCCGGTCGGCCGAGAGCCGGGTCTGGCGAGACGGTAAGCGCCGCAAGTCTCGCTACTACGAGGGCCCACTTGCCGTCATGATCAACCGTTTGAGTGCGTCAGCATCGGAAATTTTTGCAGGTGCCATCCAAGATTACGGTCGCGGCATTATTGTTGGTGAGCAGTCTTTTGGGAAAGGCACTGTTCAGTCGCTGGTAGCGTTACAGGAAGGGCAACTGAAAGTTACGGAAAGCAAGTTCTACCGCATATCGGGTGAAAGCACGCAGCATCGAGGGGTGATCCCCGACATCGAATACCCTTCCCTTTTTGATCCGGAACAGATTGGCGAGAGCGCTCTCGACAATGCCCTTGCTTGGGATCAAATCGCTCCTGCGCGATTCAACCGGTACAACGATTACCGCCCCATCCTTCCGACGCTGACTGATCTTCACGAAAAGCGTGCCGCCAATGATCCTGACTATCTTTACCTCAAAGATCAGGTCTCACTGGCAAAGGAAGCGCGGACCATCACTGCCCTGCCCCTGTGGCAATCAGGGCGCTTGGAGATGCGCGACGATCAAGAGCAAAAAGCTCTGGAGATTGAGAATAAGCGGCGTGTAGCGAAAGGACTGGAACCCTTGGCGACATTGAATTCCGATGACACGGCCAACGACACAACAAACTCGGAAGATGCCGGGGGGGGAGCTGATAGCTCCGGGCAAGAAGATTCGGACGCCGAACTTATCGGCGACGTGCTGCTAATGGAAACCGGGCGCATCTTAGTCGACACGATCACCCTACGCCCCAACACAGGCTTGGCGTCCCGGGGTAAAAGGGCCGGCTAAACGCAAACCGGCGGCGCCACACCCTTATCTAGACTGATATCGTCGTTGCGCCACCCATATAGGGTCTGATTGCCTCTGGCAACGCGATACTGCCATCGGATTGCTGGCCATTCTCCATGACTGCCACAAGGGTTCGACCCACCGCCAACCCGGAGCCATTCAGCGTATGAAGTAGCTCAGGCTTTCCGGTTTCGGGATTTCGCCAGCGCGCCCGTAGACGACGTGCCTGAAAATCCCGGAAGTTAGAGCAACTGCTGATCTCGCGATACGCAGACTGACCGGGCAGCCATACCTCAAGGTCGTAGGTCAAAGCAGAGCTGAAACCAAGGTCGCCCCCGCACAGCATGACTTTTCGATACGGTAATTCCAGCGCCTGAAGAATCGCCTCGGCATGCCCTGTCAGGGCTTCCAGCGCAGAATCAGATTGATCCGGGCGGACCATCTGCACCAGCTCGACCTTTTCGAATTGGTGCTGCCGGATCAATCCGCGTGTGTCGCGGCCATAGCTGCCCGCCTCACTCCTGAAGCACGGCGTATGCGAAACGAAACGGAGTCCTTCGTCGCCAAGCTCACCAGACTCAAAAATTCGGTCTCGAGCGATGTTGGTCACCGGCACCTCTGCAGTAGGCGCAAGGTAGTAGCCCTGCTCCCCCTCGAGCTTGAAAAGGTCCTCCGCAAATTTTGGGAGCTGACCAGTACCGGTCAACGACGCCTCGTTAACGATGTATGGCACGTAGACCTCACGGTAACCGTGGTCCTCTGTATGACGGTCCAGCATGAATTGCGCCAAGGCACGATGCAGCCGGGCCAACTGATCAGACAGCAGTGAAAATCGTGACCCCGCAATTCGACTTGCGGCGTCCATGTCCATCTGCGCCAATGCCTCACCAAGATCAACGTGATCTTTGGCAGTGAAGTTCCATTGTGCCGGCTCGCCCCACTTCAACACCTCAGCGTTATCGCCTTCAGATTCACCGTGCGGAACACGGTCGTCGGGGAGATTAGGGGTTTCTAGCAGGAGCGTGTCGAGCTCAGCCTGCACAGCCTCTGCCTCAAGAGTAGCCGCATCGAGCTCTTCAGCCAGACGAGCCAAAACGGTATCAACTTCGGCCTTGGCTTCCTCGACGCTCTTACCCTCACTGACCAATTCACCAATGCGCTTAGAGGCAGATTTCCGCTCCGCCAGCAACCCCTGAGCACGGACGTCTGCGCTTTTTCGTCGCGCGTCCAGCGATTGGAATCGATCAAGATCAAACACCATGCCACGCTTCTGGAGCGCGACCACGACAGCATCAGGATCTTGGCGTATGGCTTTGATGTCGAGCATGTATTGAGCACCCTTTATCGAGGGCGAGAGTGTAACGCGAAACTTTTAAAAGCTGGTGTGGGAATATCTACGTCAACATAGGCTCCCAACACCTCACACAGGCAACCCACCTACCGGTACAGAACAAGGTCGAGAGAGCTGTCTATCGCTCTCACTGACGCGCAGCCACGGGCATGCCAAATGCTGCCCCGAATAAGTACTTTTTAACGCAGGGAGGTTAAAGACGTCGTCACCATCAAGATGAGCCCTCTTCAGGCAACCTTTCGAGCAATCAAAAAGCAGCGGGCGTCATTGACGTCGCGACTGAGGTGTCTGCTTATTCAGGGCACGCAAATGCTCCAGCTTTTCTCGTATTTTCTGCTCGAGTCCGCGATCTGTTGGGTTGTAGAAACGTTCTGGAGTGACACCATCAGGAAAGTATTGCTCTCCCGCTGCAAACGCTCCTGGCTCGTCATGAGCATATCGATAACCCTCACCATAGCTTTCTTCCCGCATGACGCTTGTCACGCCGTTACGAAGGTGCAACGGCACATCGGCAGAGCCTGACAACTTAGCGGTTCTCGTAGCGCTTTTGAATGCCGTATACACCGCGTTGCTTTTGGCGGCGCAGGCGAGGTACACCACAGCTTGGGCGATCGCGAGCTCTCCTTCAGGACTACCAAGACGCTCCTGGACCGCGGTCGCATCTAAAGCAAGCTGCAGCGCTCTCGGATCGGCCAGTCCGATATCCTCAGACGCCATACGGATACACCGGCGCGCGATATACAGCGGCTCGCAACCCCCATCCAGCATTCTTGCCAGCCAATATAGTGCCGCATCTGGATCTGACCCCCTCACGGCCTTATGCAGAGCACTGATCTGCTCATAGAACTGCTCGCCACCTTTATCAAAACGCCTGGCACCCGTTTCCAAAAGGTCCTCTAGTAACGATTCGTCGAGGATATCCGCTTGTTCTCGACTATCAGCCAGACCGACAGACAGCTCGAGCAGATTCAGCGATTGTCGTATGTCACCATCGGCAATGCTGGCAATGCCCGTCAGAAAGGACTCCGTCACTCGGTAGCCGACATAGCAACGCTGGACTGTCCTCTCCAGTAATTTCACAACCTCTTCCGCGGGAACCGGCTTCAAACGATAGATTCGTAATCGAGACAGGAGCGCAGTGTTGACCTCAAAGGAGGGATTCTCAGTGGTGGCTCCAATAAAACAGATCGTGCCGTCTTCTATGTGCGGCAAAAAGGCATCCTGCTGACTTTTATTAAAACGGTGAACCTCGTCGACAAACAAGACCGTGCGCCGGCCCCTTACCGCCGCTTCCCGGGCTCGATCAATCGCTACTCGGATATCCTTTACCCCTGCGAACACAGCCGAAATCTGCAAGAACAGCGCATCGTTTTGCGCGGATACGAGTCGAGCAAGCGTCGTCTTACCCACCCCGGGTGGCCCCCAGAGCAAAAACGAATGCAGTCCGTCGCGCGACTGGATGGCTTTAGTCAACGGCTGATCGGGGCCGAGCAAATGGCTCTGCCCCACAACATCTTCGAGACTCTGCGGCCTCATACGAGCGGCCAATGGCTCTTGCGTAGAAGGGACCGATGCGAACAAGTCGTCCTCCGACATCATCATGCCGTCTTCAATCAAAGTGAATTGTCGGGAGAGCAAAATCCTCTGGACTCAGCGAGCGATCTAACTCTTCCTTGAGAGCCAGTTTGATCACCTGCCCACCTCTGTCCGTCATCGTCAAACGCCAGAGACTCGTTTCTCGTGAGTACTCTATCGTCAGATCAACTACCGGAGCGTCCATCTCTCGTGCGGCCAGCTTCAGCAGTTGCCCCTGCCTCTCGACGGTAAACGCCCTTTCAATCTCTTCTCTGGACGCAAACAACCATTGCAGCACTGTGCGATCTTGGGGCGAAAAATCTCGTCGCGTCACCACCTCGAGGTCCCAGTCAATCTGCGTCAACTGGCCATCTACGGCAACCAGTAGTTGCTGATCCGGCACCTGTATCCGCCACCAAAAATAGTCGGGACGTAGCAACTGAAACCGCCCCTCAGCTTGTTCCAGTAACAGTCCCTCGGGACTGACGATCGATTGCGTGAATGTGCCGGACAGGGACGACTTTGTGGCTAGGGCGTCGAGCGGGTCGCCGGACGCTGTCACGCCTTTCAGCAGGCAAGCAATGGCCACCAGGTATCGCAGCGCAAACACTCAATCCTCCGGCGGTGGAGGCGCCAACACCTCTCGTTGACCGTTACTGCCCATCTCTGAAACGACGCCGGCCGCCTCCATCGTCTCAATGAGTCTCGCCGCTCGGTTATAACCAATCCGAAGCTTGCGCTGTACAGAAGAAATCGACGCCCGCCGGCTACGACATACATAGTCAACAGCCTCATCGTATAAAGCGTCGGACTCCGGATCTTCGTCCCCAGACGCCGCTGATTGGATCTCGTTCGCTGTTACAGGCGTCTGGCCCCCTTCGTCGAGAAGTCCGTCGAGGTATTGAGGGTCGCCTCTTCGCTTCCAATCTGCGACCACACGGTGCACCTCGTCGTCAGAACAGAAAGCACCGTGTACGCGAACCGGCACACTGGAGCCAGCTGGAAGATAGAGCATGTCACCATAGCCCAGAAGTTGGTCAGCGCCCCCCTGATCAAGAATCGTGCGCGAATCCACTCGCGAACTGACTGAAAACGCGATGCGCGAGGGGATGTTCGCCTTGATCAATCCAGTAATGACGTCGACAGATGGTCGCTGGGTGGCCAAAATCAAATGTATGCCTGCCGCGCGAGCCTTTTGCGCAATCCGAGCGATCAACTCCTCAACTTTTTTACCGACGATCATCATCATGTCGGCGAACTCATCAATGACAACAACGATACTGGGAAGTTTTTCCAGCGTTGGGTGGACCTGCTCCTCCTCCGTCAGCTCGAGAACGGGATCGGGCTTCCACATGGGGTCGGGAATCGCATTGCCGGCTTTCTCTGCGTCGAGCACCTTGCGGTTATAACCCTGTAAATTCCTCACCCCGAGCAAGGACATCAACTTATAACGACGCTCCATTTCAGCCACGCACCAGCGCAACCCGTTCGCCGCGTCTTTCATGTCTGTGATGACCGGGGTTAGAAGATGCGGGATACCGTCATAAACCGATAGCTCGAGCATCTTGGGGTCCACCAAAATCATACGGACATCGGCGGGCGTTGCCTTATAAAGCAGGCTCACCAGCATACAGTTAACGCCTACCGACTTACCTGAGCCTGTCGTTCCGGCCACCAGCAGGTGCGGCATCTTCCCCAAATCCGCAACGACCGGTGCACCTGCGATATCATGACCCAAGGCGAGTGTGAGCACTGATTTCGCGTCATCAAAGGTTTTAGACGCCAATACGTCGCGAAAATTAACTGTTTGCCGGTCAGCGTTGGGAATCTCGATGCCCACGACGCTTTTGCCCGGGATCACCTCCACCACCCGCACCGAAATCACAGCAAGTGAGCGCGCCAAGTCCTTGGCTAAATTGGATATTCTTGAAACTTTAACGCCCGCCGCGGGCTGAATTTCGAAGCGCGTCACCACGGGCCCGGGGTAAACCGCCACAACCTCCGCCACGACGCCAAAATCCTTGAGTTTGAGCTCCAGGAGGCGCGACAAGGACTCCAGCTCATCAGCAGAATAGCCGCGCCCACCGGCATCAGGCGGCGCATCCAGCAGATCTAATGCCGGCACCTCACCCGAAACAGGAATATCGAACAACGGTTTTTGTTTTTCACGCTCAACCTTAGCGCCGGGCATGTCGACGGGCTTGGGTGGTTTAATTTTAGGTGGCGCGCGCTTTTTCTCCTTGGCAACGTGTTGCTCAATCTGAACCTTGCGGCTTTCTAGCTGCCGCTCCCTCTCGCGACGGTCCCGCATTCTGTCGATGCGCAGCAACCCCTCTCGCCATAACCCCTGACTGCCGTTGAGAACTGTTTTCCCGACCCAATCAATGACCTTGAGCCAACTAATATCGGCGAACACTGTTAGCCCAAGAAGAAAAAGCGCCACCAAGACCAAACGAGCTCCAACGGGGTTAAAGGCTTGGCCGAACCCCGACCCGATGGCCGAGCCTAGAATTCCGCCGGCTCCCTGTGGCAAACCGGTAGCGCCCCCGTCGTTCAGCGCTCTCAGCGCCGTGGCGGCAACAACGAGCAGCAACAGACCGAGCGCACGGAAGCCCAAGATCTGCCAGTCAACGGGCGCTCTGTTGTCCTCTGACAGCAACAGCGAGATAGCGCGATAGGCAAGGAGCACGGGGATCAAGTAGGCGGCGGAACCGACAAGAGAGAACAAGATATCGGCGAGGAATGCTCCAGTAATGCCGCCGAGATTGGCGACTGCAGCACCGGTTCCACTCGCTGACCAGCCGGGATCACTGTCGCTGTAAGTCAGCAGGGCCATCAAAACGAAAAGGCAGATTGCCCCCACTCCGATGAAGAGCACGTCTCTCAAGCGTCGCCGCCCGAAAGGCTCCTCAACAGGATCGAGTTTAACCGTCGCTGCTTTTCCCTTCCCTGCCACGCTCTTTAACCACCGCTGGAAAGCCCTATGCTAGCACAGCGCGCAGTTTAAACGGCCCTCACTGCGGCCTAAGAGGCCAAGACGGAGACTCCAAAATCGTCCCGAAGGGACGGTGCGCACGCATTGTCTCTAGCCTCCCGAGGGGAGCTGCGCTAGTCTAGTGCAGGGCAGTCCCGCTCTTTCTCGCAGTAACGGAACCACACACATGACCACTTCAACCCACCATCGGCTGATGATTCTTGGATCTGGCCCGGCCGGCTACACGGCCGCCGTCTACGCCGCCAGAGCCAACCTTAACCCGGTCGTGATCACTGGATTACAACAGGGTGGCCAGCTTACGACGACCACTGAGGTGGAGAACTGGCCGGGCGGCACTCATGATCTGCAAGGACCGGATCTGATGCAGCAGATGCAAGCACATGTCGAGCGCTTGGAAGCGAGCGTCGTGTTCGATCACATTGAGCAGGTGGACTTGTCACAGCGACCGTTTCAACTTAACGGAACGGCTTCCTACACATGTGACGCGCTGATTATTGCCACAGGCGCATCCGCGCAGTACCTGGGATTACCCTCCGAAACGGCCTTTATGGGCAAGGGCGTCAGCGCTTGCGCAACTTGCGATGGTTTCTTTTATCGGAACCAAGAAGTCGCCGTTGTGGGGGGTGGCAATACAGCGGTGGAGGAGGCCCTGTATCTCAGCAACCTCTGCTCCAAAGTACATCTTATTCATCGACGCGATAGCTTGCGAGCCGAGAAGATCCTACAAGATCGATTGATGGAGCGAGCCCGGGAGGGCAAAGTTGCGCTGCATTGGCATTGTACGCTGGACGAGGTGCTGGGTGACGATACCGGTGTGACGGGCATCCAGACGCGCTCGACGTTAAACGAGGCAGACACGGAGCAGATACCCTTGGCGGGGGTCTTTATCGCGATTGGTCATAAACCCAATACCGATCTGTTCAAAGGGCAGCTCGATATGGCAGGAGGCTACTTGGAGGTTCATTCGGGCACGCAAGGGCAAGCCACGCATACTAGTGTGGACGGTGTGTTTGCGGCGGGAGACGTAGCCGATCACATTTACCGACAGGCCATAACCTCCGCGGGCTTTGGGTGCATGGCTGCCCTTGATGCAGAGAAATACCTCGACACATTGGACGCCTGATTGACTTGATCAATCCTTTTCCTCCAACCGAGCAGGCGATGACACAGCCCAACGGGCTTCTGGCTGCTGGGGGTGATCTGGCACCCGCCACGCTGATCAGTGCTTATGCCCAGGGAATTTTTCCATGGTTTGATGATGACGAGGAGATCCTGTGGTGGACGCCCTGCCCCCGACTCGTCATGCGCACCAGTGACGTTCGTATTAGCCGATCAATGCGCAAGCACCTTCGTCAATCTCAGTGCCATCTCAGGTATGACAGTGCCTTTGGCGAGGTCATTCATCACTGCGCAACCGCGGCGAGAGGCGGAGAGGTGGCGGGCACGTGGATCACCGAAGACATGCAGGCCGCCTATCAAAAGCTGCATGAAATAGGCATCGCGCATTCAATTGAAGTTTATGAAGGCAATCAACTCATCGGCGGGCTTTACGGCATACTACTGGGGCACATGTTTTTCGGAGAGTCGATGTTCTCGCTCTGCAGTAACGCCTCCAAAGTGGCGTTTATCGCACTCAACAGGACCTGCGCGGGAGCCGGCATCAATCTGATTGATTGCCAGGTCGATAACCCCCACTTGTCGTCGCTGGGAGCCACCACTATGCCGCGCAGAGACTTTGAAAAACATCTCCGTGACGCTATAAAGGTCGACATGACTGACATCCTGAAAGATCCGCATTGCCTCATCCCTGAACGGCGCCAAACGTTACCAGAACGATTGCGAACTAGCGCGCCGCAATTACTGGAGGAGCTCCTGTGACGGCGTCACTGCGGGAAATTAAGGTTTACACCACATTCCCTCATCGTTGCTCCTATCTAGAGGGTGAAGAGGCCACCACACTGTTCGTTGACCCCAGGCAAAAACTCAGCCCAGAGCTCTATACACAGCTGTCTTTACTGGGGTTTCGGCGCAGCGGGGACCATGTCTATCGTCCACACTGTGCGCGCTGCAATGCCTGCATCGCCTCGAGAGTCCGCGTACAAGAATTTCAGGCAAGCCGCACCCAGCAACGAATTAGCAAACGGAATTCGGATCTGCGCATAGAACAATCGGATTCGATTCTGGATGACGAGGCCTACAGCCTGTATCGCTACTACATCGAGTCTCGTCATGCTGATGGCGACATGTATCCTCCCGAACGCGAACAGTATGAATCTTTCCTGAATGACGGGCTCGGTTGCGCCATTTACTATCGTCTCTATCAAGGAAACCGCCTCATCGCAGTGACTGTGGCGGACAAGATGCTCGACGGTCTGGCCGCCATTTACAGCTTTTTCGACCCTGACCAGCCGCGCCGCAGCCTGGGTACTGAAGCCATTCTCTTGCAGATCCGTGAAGCGCAGCAGATGTCCTTGCCATTCGTATATTTGGGATATTGGATCGACGGTTGTCGAAAGATGTCTTACAAATCGCGTTTCAGCCCCCTTGAGCTTTTCGTAGATGGCCGCTGGCAGCAACACAAAACAACGCAAAGCAGCGGGCCTGACACCACTGCGGTTGTATCGCTTCTCGACCCGCAGCAGGATTAACGTATGCTGCGATAGCGTAAACAGCGGGTTTCCCCGCCAGACAGTTTCCGATACAGTGCGCGCGTTCTAAACGTAATGGGATTGCCTGAATGGCGAAAGAAGACCAAATCGAAATGGAAGGGGAGATTGTGGACACCCTTCCCAACACCACGTTCCGCGTCAAGCTTGAAAATGGCCACGTTGTGACGGCACATATCTCCGGCAAGATGCGTAAAAATTACATTCGCATATTGACCGGCGATAAAGTCAGGGTCGAGTTAACACCCTATGACCTCAGTAAAGGCCGTATCACTTACCGCGAGCGTTGATCCGAGGTCAGAGGCCGGCAATACGCGCCCTAATATCCTGCCTAAAACCCTGCTCTATTTGATCGGCACGCCGCTCGCCATACATCCCTGTTAGGGCATTTCGTGAAATCAGGAGGTAACTCACGCCTCCCAGCAATCCGTAAACGGCAGCAAAAGCGCGCTCGTCATCCGGGACAGACTCTTTTTTTGATGCGGCTAACGCCAATGCGCGCAACGACTCCAGAAACGGCTGCAAAGGCCAGTGTACGGCCTGAGCGTCGCTAGATTGAATCGCCAATAGCGCCCTCAGCGTCAGTCTCACAAGCTCGTCATTCTGAGGGCTAAGCAAACTCATCAGCACTTGCTCTAGTTGTGACGCCGGTCCGGTCGCCTCGACTTGCGCTTTTGCAACCGTCGCAGCCAATTTCACTCCCACTTCGCGGAGGACGCTCAAATAAAGACGCTCCTTGGATCCGTAGTGGTGGAGAAGAACTTGTTTGCTAGTTCCAGCCGCCTCCGCCATTGCGGAGAGACTGGCCGCGCCATAGCCCTCCGTAGCGAAAAGGCGTGACGCAGACTGCAAAATCTTACTCGCGGTATCCGCCATTCAACTCCCCTCGAAGCTCGGCCCACCCCTTTAATTTGACTTTGACCGATCGGTCAATGCAATATTGACCGATCGGTAAGTCTGCAATTTAAGTCACCCGGAAGCAAGTCATGGATCGGAAGACAGAAACTGAGCTCGTCACACAAGGCCTGTCATTGGTGAGAGAAAATGCTCGATTCCTTGAACCCTCCCCCTCAGGCCGCGATAGCCATCACTACATCAACCCCGATCGATTCGATCACGAAAGGATAAAAATCTTCAAGCAACTCCCGCATGCGGTTGCCCACGCAAGCGAACTGCCAACGCCCAATGATTTTTTGGTGCGGGAGGTCAATGGGCAATCCGCGCTGATAACCCGAGGCCCCGACGGCACTGTCCGAGCCTTCAGAAATGTTTGCCGACATCGCGGAATGAAGCTGGTGACTGCGCCAAGTGGCTGCAACCAACGGTTCGTCTGTCCCTATCACGCCTGGACTTATGGCACCGACGGAAACCTCATCACCGCACCGCATTTCGAGGAGGGATTTCCTACCATCGATAGAGCCGACACAACTCTGATGCAATTCGCTGCCGTTGAGGGCGCAGGGTTGATCTGGATTGCGACATCTCCTACGACCAGACAAGAAGACATTCGCGCTCATCTGGCCCCCGTACTGAAGGAGCTAGAGGGACTCAACATGGCCAACTTGGCAGTTGCCGCGGAGACGATTCTCGATGTCCGCGCGAACTGGAAACTTTTGGTGGAGGGTGGTCTAGAGGCATACCATTTTAAGGTGGCTCACCGGAACACTATTGGCCCCTACTTCTCAGATAACCAGTCGACCTACCAGACCCTGGGACCTCATATCCGGTCAGTCCTGTTGCGTAGATCGTTTGGGGAACTGGCAAATAGGGATGCTGAGACGCAGCGACTGAGGGACCATGCCAATCTTCTGTATACCCTTCCACCCACGACACAATTGCTCGTTCAGCAAGACCATGTGATATGGATCAGTGCAACGCCCCTCGGCCCAGACCTAACGAAACTCAGGTTAGTGACGCTTGGCCACGACACCATCGAGGACCCCGCATATTGGAGTAGGAATCATGGCATCACTGAAGCCACGTTGCGCGAAGATTTTGAGATCGCTGAGCAGATTCAACGAGGCATTTCGATGGAGCACCCGCAGCGCTTCCACTTCGGACGCTTCGAGGGTGCTTTGGAGGCGTTTAATCGAACCGTCGACGAATTCCTCGCCGAGGCGTGAGCTAGGCCTCGACAGGCTCCTCTGCTTCGACGTCCGCCTCGATGACGAGCCCGGCGCGATCGGACGCTACCGTCACCATCGCAGTACCACCTTTCACCAAAGAGCCAAATAGCACCATGTCAGCCAATGGCTTTTTAATGTGCTCTTGAATGACTCGCTCCATGGGGCGTGCTCCCATCGTCGCATCATAACCCTTCTCAACCAGCCAGAGCCTTGCCTCCTCATCGACCTCGATAACCACCTGACGCTCGTCCAGTTGCGACTGGAGCTCAGTCAGAAACTTATCGGCCACGGTCAGAATGACATCCTCGCCCAATGGCCCAAAGGGAACGATCGCATCTAGGCGGTTTCTGAATTCAGGCGTGAAGGTTCGGTTGATAGCCTCGATGGAGTCTGTCGAGTGGTCCTGCATCGAGAACCCGATAGAGCGACGACTGACATTTTCAGCACCGGCATTGGTTGTCATCACGAGGATCACGTTGCGGAAGTCTGTTTTACGGCCATTGTTGTCTGTGAGCGTGCCATGATCCATCACCTGCAACAGTAGGTTAAAGACCTCTGGATGCGCCTTCTCAATCTCGTCCAACAACACCACGGAGTGTGGGTGCTTGGTGACCGCATCAGTTAGCAACCCGCCCTGATCAAAACCCACGTACCCCGGGGGGGCACCAATCAACCGCGATACAGTGTGGCGCTCCATGTACTCGGACATATCAAAACGCAATAGCTCCAAACCCATTTGTAGCGCAAGCTGGCGGGTGAGCTCGGTCTTGCCCACTCCCGTAGGCCCGGCAAGCAGAAAGGATCCAATTGGCTTATGACCGCCGCGCAAGCCTGCCCGAGCGAGCTTGATGGCGCTGACCATCTGTGTCACCGCATCGTCCTGACCAAATACGGTCATTTTGAGGTTGCCCTCCAGCTTCGACAGCAACTCTTTATCGTCACTGCTGACCGTCTTTGGCGGAATCCGCGCTATTTTGGCAACCACTGCCTCAATATCAGAAGGCCCGAGTACCTTTTTCCGCTTCGAGGGCGCTTGTAGCTGCTGAAAAGCGCCCGCCTCGTCGATGACGTCGATCGCCTTGTCGGGAAGGAACCGATCCGTGATGTAACGCGCGGCCATTTCGGAGGCGACACGCAGCGCTTTATCGGTGTATCGCAACTTGTGATGTGCCTCAAACCGCGACTTGAGACCCTTCAGGATTTTGTAGGCCTCCTCGACTGAGGGTGCGGGCACATCAACCTTTTGGAACCGACGGCTCAACGCCTTGTCTTTGTCGAATATACCGCGGTACTCGGCGTAAGTTGTTGAGCCTACACAGCGCATCTTGCCCGAGGCCAACAGCGGCTTGAGTAAATTACTCGCGTCCATCACCCCGCCAGATGCTGCACCGGCGCCAATAATGGTGTGAATTTCATCGATAAACAAAATCGCATGGTCGCTCTCGCTCAAATTCGCGAGTAAACCTTTCAGCCGCTTCTCAAAATCGCCGCGGTATTTAGTGCCCGCAAGCAACGCGCCTAAGTCCAGAGAGTAAACGACCGCTTCCTTGAGAGTTTCGGGCACCTCGCCGTCGACAATCATTTTGGCCAAGCCCTCAGCAATCGCTGTTTTGCCGACACCCGATTCGCCCACCAACAACGGGTTATTCTTGCGTCGCCGCGCCAGAATTTGCGCGACCCGCTCAACCTCGCTGATACGTCCAATCAGCGGATCAATGTTGCCCGCCTCGGCCTCGGCGTTGAGATTTGTGGCATATGCATCCAGCGGGCGCTTTTCGGCCGTCTCCTGGCCCTCTTCAAGGTCACCCCCGGCATCAACCCCGTCGACGGATTCCTCCCCGTCTTTGCCGATGCCATGGGTGATGAAATTCACAACATCCAGGCGAGACACATTTTGGGACTTCAGGAAGTAAACCGCTTGAGATTCCTGCTCGGAGAAAATCGCCACCAGTAGATTCGCCCCCGTCACCTCCTGCTGACCTGAGCTCTGAACGTGAAAAACTGCTCTCTGTAAGACTCGCTGAAAGCCTAACGTCGGCTGGGTATCTCGCCCATCATCAGAATCCGAGAGCAGTGGCGTTGTAGAATCGATGAATTCCGTTAGCTCGCCTCGCAAGTCGTCGAGATCGACTTGGCAGGCATCGAGCACCTTAATCGCGGCCGGGTCGTCTAGTAGCGCGAGCAAAAGGTGCTCTACCGTGATGAACTCGTGACGTCTTGCGCGCGCTGTTCGAAAGGTTTCGTTTAGCGTGTTTTCGAGTTCTTTGCTCAGCATTCCTCTAATCCTCGTCGTCGTTGGACGGCTCTACTTCGCACAGCAACGGATGGCCGCTATCTCGCGCGCACTGGTTCACCTGAGATGCCTTCGTTTCCGCGATATCTTGCGGGTATATTCCACATACGCCTTTGCCTTGCGTGTGGACTGCCAACATCACCTGCGTGGCCTTCTCTCGGCCCATACTGAAGAACTGCTCCAGGACCTGCACCACGAACTCCATCGGGGTGTAGTCATCGTTGAGCAAAATGACGCGATATAGCGGCGGACGCTTAACCTTGGGCTTCGCCGGCGCGACGGCTAAATCGCCATCGTCTTTGTCTGCGCCCTCCTCATCATGGGAACAGAGGGGTACTTGTTGGAGACTCGCAAGCGTGAACATCATCGGCTCAGTATAGTCCAACGTATTGTATTTGCAGTGCCGCAATCAGCGATTCCGGGCCTTTTTTTCATCTCACACACTTCTTACCCTTTTGAGCACTGCTCTGCCCTATAGGAGTGTGCAAGACAGTTGAGCGAGCACAAAAAAGCCCGCACTCGGCGGGCCTAGTATTCCATGGCGCGGACTACATATGCGCCACAACAGCCTCGCCAAACGCCGAACAAGAAACCAAGGTCGCACCTTCCATGAGGCGCTCAAAATCGTAGGTCACAGTTCTGGCCTGAATAGCGCCGTTCATACCATCGATGATGAGATCTGCCGCCTCGTTCCAACCCAAGTGCCGCAGCATCATTTCAGCGGAGAGAATGAGCGAGCCGGGGTTGACCTTATCCTGCCCGGCGTATTTCGGCGCAGTGCCGTGAGTCGCCTCAAACAGTGCGACGGTGTCCGACAAATTGGCGCCTGGCGCGATGCCGATCCCTCCAACCTGCGCTGCCAGCGCGTCAGAGAGATAATCGCCGTTCAAGTTCAGTGTCGCGACCACGCTGTAATCACGCGGGCGCGTCAGGACTTGCTGCAACATCGCATCCGCAATCACGTCTTTAATGACAATGTCATTACCCGTTCGGGGGTTCTTGATGGAAACCCACGGGCCGCCATCCAGCAATTCGCCGCCAAATTCACTCTGGGCCAGCTCATAACCCCAGTCTCGGAAAGCACCCTCCGTGAACTTCATGATGTTGCCCTTATGTACCAGCGTGACTGAGGGCAAATCTTGATCTATCGCATATTGAATCGCTTTTCTGACCAGTCGCTGTGTACCCTCAACCGATACTGGCTTGATCCCAATGCCAACGTTCTCGGGGAAGCGGATCTTGGTGGCGCCCATTTCCTTGATGATGAAGTCAACGACTTTCTGGGCTTCGTCGGTGCCAGCTTGATACTCGATGCCGGCATAAATATCTTCTGAATTCTCCCGGAAGATCACCATATTGCAGTCGCCGGGCTGCTTGACGGGAGAAGGCACGCCTTCAAACCACCGCACTGGACGCAGGCAGGTGTAGAGATCAAGCTCCTGCCGCAGCGCCACATTCAGGGAGCGAAAACCACCGCCCACGGGAGTTGTCAGCGGCCCTTTGATCGCGACGCTGTAGGTTTTAATCGCGTCCAGGGTCTCTTCAGGGAACCAGTCACCGTCGTAGAGTTCAGCCGCCTTCTCGCCCGTGTAGATCTCCATCCAGGAGATCTTCTTACTGCCATCGTAGGCCTTGGCGACCGCCGCATCGACTACCGATATCATCACGGGTGAGATATCGACTCCGATGCCATCACCCTCGATGTAAGGAATAATCGGGTTATCAGGAACGGCAAGACTGTTGTCTTCATTGACGACAATCTTTTCGCCGGTTTCAGGAATGCTGATGTGCTTGTATGACATGCTGTAAGTCCCCCAGATAAAGCAAATAGCCACTGATTTGTTCAGTGTGCTCGCACCTTCCGCTGCCACTACCAACAGTGGCGCCATTTCTAGCGGTGCGATGGCGCGGCATTCTAGCATTAAATCCGGCAGACTATGGGGATGAGTCAGCTGATTTTGTTCAACAAACCCTATCGTGTGCTCAGTCAGTTCATTGATCGCGATTCGGAGTCCGCACCGCGGGAGACGCTGGCACATTATCTCGATGCGCCGGGCTTTCGGGCCGCCGGAAGACTCGACTATGACTCAGAGGGGCTTCTTATACTCACAGCCGACGGCAAACTACAGCAACGCATCGCCCACCCCAAAAACCAGCAATGGAAGACGTACTGGGTACAGGTCGAGGGTCAGATTGATTCGCTCCGCCTGTACCGCGCTAACTGAGGGAGTCATATTAAAAGATGGCAGAACACGACCCGCCAGAGCACGAGCCATCGAGCCACCGAAAGTCTGGCCTCGTCACCCGCCCATTCGGTCGCGAAAATCGGTGAGCGATTCTTGGCTGGAGCTCTCCATCTCCGAGGGCAAGAACAGACAGGTAAGAAGGATGACTGCAGCAGTCGGATTCCCGACTTTACGGCTTATTCGTGTCGCCGTAGGCCCCTGGCGACTCGATGGACTCACACCCGGCGAACACCGCTTTGCGAAGACGTCTTGACCCAGGGCGCTGCGGAGTGTCGAGGCTAGGATGGACATTGACCCTGTCTTGCCCTGCCCTCATGCTCTGCGGCCAGTGAAACGGATGATGTAGCGCTCGTGAATGACGCCTCCCCACAAACGCAAACCGTAATCGTCGGCATGTCCGGCGGAGTGGACTCCTCGGTCGCCGCTAAATTGTTAATTGAACAAGGCTACCGCGTTGAGGGCTTGTTCATGAAAAACTGGGAAGAAGACGATGGCACCGAGTACTGCACTGCCAAGGAGGACCTTGCGGACGCCCAGTCAGTCGCTGACCGTCTGAAAATCCCCCTCCATACTGCCAACTTCGCAGCCGAGTACTGGGACGATGTCTTTGAGCATTTCCTACATGAATATCGAGCGGGCCGGACACCTAACCCCGACATTCTGTGTAACCGCGAGATTAAATTCAGAGCTTTTCTCGATTATGCACTCCAACTCGGCGCGGATTTAATCGCTACAGGCCACTACGCTCAGACTGATCGTGTGAATGGCAAGTCGCGTCTTCTGAAGGGCTCTGACTCAAACAAGGACCAGAGCTACTTCCTGCATCAGGTAAACCACCGCGCGCTGGAAAAGACGTTGTTTCCGGTAGGCGACGTCGATAAGGCGCTCGTCCGAGATCTGGCGGCAGATGCGTCTTTTGACAACGCGCGCAAAAAAGATAGCACCGGTATTTGTTTTATCGGGGAGCGTCGATTCAGTGACTTTTTACAGCAATATCTACCAGCCCAGCCCGGCCCCATACGATCGTGGGATGGCGAGGTCCTAGGTGAACACAAGGGACTGATGTATCACACCATTGGACAGCGCCAAGGTCTAGGAATAGGTGGTCTGGCGGCTTACGACGAGGCGCCTTGGTACGTCGTCGACAAGGTAATCGGGGAAAACGCGTTGGTCGTGGCCCAAGGAAATGATCACCCTGCTCTTTTCAAAAGCCGCCTAACTGCAACAGGTGTCATTTGGATCAGTGAACAGCCGCCTGAACTACCGCTGCACTGTCACGCAAAAATTCGTTACCGGCAGGCTGACCAGCCCTGCATTCTATCCGGGGATGGCAACTGCCTGGCCGTGACGTTTGATGACCCGCAACGTGCGGTGACACCGGGGCAATCCGTGGTCTTTTACGAGGATCAAGTTTGCTTGGGTGGCGGTGTCATTGAGAGCGCGGCATGACAGAGCGACCTCTTCTAGAGCAGCAAACGTTAGCATTGGCGGGGGTTGCGCAAGCCGCACGCATCGTCGACCTGGCAGCAAAAACGGGTAGCTGGCCAGAGCCGTTTGTTGAGGCATCGATTCATTCACTATTCTGCTTCGAGCCCGAGGCGGTTGACATGGTATTCGGCACACCTCAAGGGATTCGCCTGGGCCTTGAGCAGCTCTCGGCGTGTCTACGAATGAATCAAGACTCAGCGGCCGCGGACACACTGCGTTACACCATGGCGATGCTACAGTTGGAGCGGAAGTTCTCTGCTCGAGACGATATGCAATCGGTCATCCATTCACGACTGAAGCATACAGCGTACAAGGCGGAAAATTTTTCCAGTGATATTAGAGGCCTAAGCGCCAATATATCAGCGATATATCAGGATACGCTGAGTCACCTGTCCTACCGTATTAAGGTCACGGGTAGCGCACAGCACCTCAATAACCCCCAAGTTGCTGACTTAGTGCGCGCGGTGTTGCTGTGCGGTGTGCGAGCTGCGTTCCTGTGGCGCCAATTGGGCGGCAACCGATTTAGGCTCATGTGGCATCGCGGGGCGATGAGAGAGACTGCAGCAAGGCTTGCGCTAGAGCTGGGGGTAAGCCATTGAACCGTAGGCACAGCGCCGTTCTCACGCTAGCGGACCTTTGTCAGACAGAAAGATTGACTCACCTTAGAACGCCTTTCAGAGAAAGGTCGCACCACGATACCCGTCGCCGCCGTGATAAAATGAGGCCGGTTTGTTAGAAACAGGTCGGACAATGGATCCCTCCCCTCTTACCGCCTTGTCACCCCTTGACGGGCGATACCACAGCAAGGTTGCTTCACTGCGCAGCATATTCTCGGAATTCGGCCTGATCCGCCGCCGGGTTCAAGTAGAAGTCGCGTGGCTCAAAGCGCTGTCGGAAAGCACCCAAATCCCCGAGGTCCTCGCACTCAGCGCGCAAGCGGCGGGATTTTTGGACGAATTGGTTGAGACATTCAGCGAGCAGGATGCGGCAGAGGTTAAAGAGATTGAAGCGACAACCAATCATGACGTGAAGGCGGTCGAGTACTTTTTAAAATCGAAAGTCGAGGGCTCTGAGGAACTCTCGGCTATGAGTGAATTCATCCATTTTGGCTGCACCAGCGAGGACATCAATAATCTCTCCCACGCTCTTATGCTGCGTGACGGTCACATTGTGCTCTCTCAGCAATTCCAAACCGTGTCTGACCTGCTGGTCGATTTGGCGCACCAGCACGCTGATCAACCAATGCTCTCACGCACCCACGGCCAAGCGGCGACGCCAACCACACTGGGCAAGGAGCTAGCTAACGTGGTGGCGCGGCTCCGTCGGCAACATGACCGGCTAAACGCGATTCGACCGCTGGGAAAAATGAATGGCGCAGTGGGAAACTTCAATGCTCACAGCATCGCGTATCCCGATGTCGACTGGGTGCAACTATCCCATGACTTCGTCGAATCATTGGGTATCGAATGGAACCCCTACACGACGCAAATAGAACCCCATGACTACATGGCCGAATATTTCGATGCCATGGCACGGATGAACCAGATTCTTGTCGATTTCGCCCGAGATATCTGGGCCTACATATCCTTGGGTTACTTTAAGCAGCGCGTTATTGAAGGGGAAGTGGGTTCATCAACCATGCCCCACAAGGTCAATCCTATCGACTTTGAAAATGCTGAGGGAAACTTTGGCCTTGCAAACGCTCTGCTCAAACATTTGGCAGAAAAGCTCCCTGTAAGCCGCTGGCAACGAGATCTGACGGACTCTACTGTACTCCGTAATATGGGTGTCGCGACTGGCTATACCTTGCTGGCGCTTGTCTCGCTCGAGCGCGGAATCGGCAAGCTGGAGGTATCCTCCGAACCGATTGAAGCTGACCTTGATGGCGCCTGGGAGGTGCTCGGCGAAGCGGTGCAAACTGTTATGCGCCGCTATGGCGTCCCCGAGCCATATGAAAAGCTGAAAGCACTAACGCGCGGGCAGCGGCTGGATCCAGAAGGCCTGAAAACATTTATTTTGTCTTTAGATATACCGTATGATGCTCAGCAGCGGCTCCTGGCTCTGACACCTCGGGATTATACGGGTCGTGCCGCCGCACTCGCGCGCGACATCGGCGACTGACTTACCCCGCCGGCTTCCGAAATGATCCTGCCCGTATCCGAGGCGAAATTTTTCTCAGAGTTTTGGCAGCAAAAACCACTCTTGTGTCCTCAGGCTTTTGCTGACTTCAGCTCACCGATTACGCCGGAGGAGTTAGCCGGCCTTGCGATGGAAACTGATGCTGAAAGCCGCTTGGTGTGGCAGCGCGGCGGCGTCTGGCAGCAACAGCTTGGGCCCTTTAACGAGAACGACTTTCAACGGAAAGGCCCATGGACGCTTCTGGTGCAGCGCGTGGATCACTGGTTTCATGAGGTATCGGCACTGCGAAAGAACCTGCCTCAAATCCCACAATGGCGATTCGATGATGTGATGGTGAGTTACGCCACCGACGGCGCGGGTGTCGGGCCGCACTTTGATCGTTACGACGTGTTTTTACTGCAGGGCTCTGGGCGAAGAGAGTGGCGCTTAGGGCCACATTGCGACGACAACACGCCACAGCTGTCGGAAAACGAGCTCAGCCTCATTCCACCTTTCGAATCCGAGGATACGTTCATCCTTGAACCCGGCGATGTACTCTATGTCCCGCCGGGGGTTGCGCACTGGGGCATCGCGCGTGGACCCTGCATGACCTACTCGCTGGGTTTTCGAGCACCCTCTGTTGCAAACCTACTCGCCAGACGTGTAGATCGCGTGCTTGAGCGCCTGTCAGACGCTGCGCTCCTCGAAGACGGCTTGGCCGCCACATTACCAACGCGCCCCGGGGAGATTACAGCCGCTCATATTGCGAACGCCCGGGACGCTATGCATAACGCCATCGATGCGCTGGATGATCAACTTTGGTTGGGTGAAGTGGTCACTGAGATTAACGAGGACAGCGTGCATGCGGCTCCCCCCATTGATACTCAGTTAATGCACGACGCGCTCCAACTGCATCCCGAGCACAAGGTCGCTTGGATGGAGCGCCGTGACCGCGTTGATCTTTTTGTGGACGGCACCCACTTCGAAATACCGCTAAGTGAGCTTTCCTACGCCATGAGTCTCTGCAGCGGTGATAGCTGCGACAGGAAAGCGCTCGCAGACAAAGCCGCTGAACTCTATGAAATCTTAAGCGATACCGGTGCGCTCACAGCCCATATTGAGTCTTGAGAAGTGACGAATCCAGCATGCAGTGAAAATGCAGTAGTGCACGTTGGTGACACCAGTCACCCGCGCCTGGTACTCGCGGCAGATGCTGCGCCAAGCGTCGCTAAAGCTCTTGTGACATCCTGATGATCGATTGCGCTGCTGAGAGCGGGGTCTGCTTGGATTCTCGAACCGCAGATTCAATGTCAGGCATAGCCGACCTCACCCGCGGATGACGGGCCAGCTGATTCCGCAATAGCTCGTCGACCAGTTGATGCATCCAAGAGAGATTTTGCGATGCGCGAGCATCATCAAAATGTCCGCTTGCTCGGGCTGCAGCAGTGTAGTCCTGGATCGTATCCCAAACAGCCTCAACACCCAATCCATGCAACGCTGAGCACGTCATCACCCTCGGCTGCCAGAACTCATCATGCTTCCATAGCGACATGGCGCCCTTGTAATGCTGCTGCGTTGTATTGGCGAGCGCTTCACTTGCACCGTCTGCTTTATTCACCACGATCGCATCGGCTAACTCGAGTATGCCTTTTTTTATGCCCTGCAACTCATCGCCACCGCCGGGCAGCATCAGAAGCAGAAAAAAATCGACCATCCCGGCGACCTGATGCTCAGACTGCCCGACCCCGACTGTTTCAACCAAAATGACGTCAAAACCTGCCGCCTCGCAGAGCATCAGTGATTCCCGCGTCTTAAAAGCGACACCGCCCAGAGCGTGGCCAGCCGGTGAGGGTCTGATGAAAGCTGCCTCTTCTCTTGCCAACTTTTCCATGCGGGTCTTGTCGCCGAGAATCGACCCGCCAGCGACAGGTGAACTCGGATCGACTGCCAACACCGCGAGGCGATGCCCGCGTTTGATGACCAATTGACCAAAGGTCTCGATAAAAGTGGATTTACCAACGCCGGGAACGCCTGTCACGCCAACGCGAATGCTGTTGCCCGTATGGGGCAAGACATCCTTAAGCAACGCTTGGGCTGCCTCACGATCTGACTCCCGCTGACTTTCAACCAGCGTTATCGCCTTGGCGAGAGCCCGCCGATCTCCGGCAAGAATCGCTTCAGCTGTTGGCGTTGATCGCATCGAGGACCTTTCGAGCAGCCTCGGGAATCGGTGTGCCGGGACCAAAGATTAAGGCAACGCCACGCTCCTCCAAAAAGCCGTAGTCCTGCTGGGGAATAACACCGCCCGCAATCACGATCACGTCTTCCGCTCCCTGCTCTCGAAGCGCCTCTATCAGTTCCGGAACCAGTGTTTTGTGTCCAGCTGCAAGACTTGAAGCGCCCACTACGTGAACATCATTCTCAATCGCCTGTCTGGCGACCTCTTCCGGCGTCGAAAACATTGGCGACAGGTCTACGTCAAAACCCACATCAGCGAAAGCGGTCGCAACGACTTTGGCGCCTCGATCGTGTCCGTCTTGTCCCATTTTGGCAACCAGCATACGTGGGCGCCGCCCATGCCGTTCAACGAACGCGTCAATATCCATGGAGATCCCCTCCCAGTTGGCATCTTCCGCGTAGGCTGCACCATAAACGCCCGTGACCGTCTGCGCGTTAGCTACGAATCGTCCGTAAACTGTCTCCAAAGCGTCCGATATCTCTCCCACAGTTGCTCGCAAACGCGTTGCTTCAATAGCGAGCGTCAAAAGATTTCCAGAACCGGACTCCGCGGCCTCGGTTAGAGCAGATAACGCGGCGGATACTGCTGCATCGTCGCGTGATCCGCGAATAGTGGCCAGGCGAGCGAGCTGTGCATCCCTTACCTGCTCGTTATCGATTTCAAGAATATCAACTGCGTCCTGCTCATCGATCTGAAATTTATTCACGCCGACAATCACATCTTCGCCGCGATCGATCCGTGCCTGCTTCTTGGCAGCCGCTTCCTCAATGCGCAACTTAGGAATGCCACTTTCAATCGCCTTCGCCATACCGCCAAGCTCGTCAATCTCGGCCATCAGCTCGCGGGCTTTATTCGCCATATCCTGAGTCAGGCTTTCCATCATGTAGGACCCGCCCCAGGGGTCGACGACCTGCCCGATGCCTGTCTCCTCCTGAAGGATCAATTGCGTGTTTCGCGCAATGCGAGCGGCAAAATCTGATGGTAATGCGATAGCTTCATCCAAGGCGTTGGTATGCAACGACTGTGTGCCGCCAAAAACAGCGGCCATGGCCTCGATCGTCGTGCGCACGATATTGTTGTACGGGTCCTGCTCGGTCAACGACCAACCCGACGTCTGGCAATGGGTTCGTAACATGCCGCTTTTCGGGTTGCTCGGCCCAAATGCCTCAACGATTTCGGCCCATAGAAGACGAGCTGCTCTCATCTTGGCAATTTCCATGTAGAAATTCATGCCAATGCCCCAGAAGAAACTCAGGCGCGGCGCGAAGTCGTCGATTTTCAAGCCCGCCCCAATCGCGGTCTGTATGTACTCTTTGCCGTCGGCCAATGTGTACGCCAATTCGAGCGCCGCGTTAGCACCTGCCTCCTGCATGTGGTAGCCGGATATCGAGATGGTATTGAACTTTGGCATGTGCGCTGAGCAGTGCGCGATAATGTCACCGATAATGCGCATGCTGGGTGCTGGCGGGTAGATGTAGGTGTTGCGAACCATGAATTCTTTCAGGATGTCGTTCTGAATCGTTCCAGATAGCGCACTTTGATCAACGCCCTGCTCCTCGGCGGCAACGATATAGCCGGCTAAAACGGGCAGCACTGCGCCGTTCATCGTCATCGAGACTGATACTTGGTCGAGGTGAATGCCGTCGAAGAGAATCTTCATATCCTCTACCGAATCCACGGCAACGCCCGCTTTGCCCACATCACCCGAAACACGCGGATGGTCTGAGTCGTAGCCCCGATGAGTGGCTAAATCGAAAGCAACGGAGATGCCCTGCCCGCCCGCCGCCAGCGACTTGCGATAGAAGGCGTTGGAAGCCTCTGCAGTTGAGAAGCCGGCGTACTGACGGATTGTCCAGCGCCGTCCTGCATACATTGTGGCTTGCGGCCCACGAATGTATGGCGACATACCGGGCATCGTGTTCGTGTAAGGCAGGCCTGAGAGATCCTCAGCGGTATATAGCGTTTTAAGCGGAATACCCTCAGGGGTATGCCATGTGAAGTCGGCGGGTGACAGACCCTTGCTCTGCTTCTCAACCAGCGCCCCCCAGGCTTCCAAGTTGGCTGAGTCGGGATCGTAGATGCTCATCAGTGCGCCTCCGCCGGCTGCGACAACTCGATTAAGACGCCATCACAGCTCTTTGGGTGAATAAAAATCACTCTAGAACCGTGCGCCCCGGGTGTCGGTGCGTCGCTAGTGAACTGATATCCCTTGTCGCGCAGACGCGCCACGTCAGCATCGATGTCATCGCTCCGGAAACACAAGTGATGGAGCCCACCTCCCCGCTTATCGAGATACGTCGCTATGGGCCCCCGCCCCTCAAGGGGATGCACTAACTCGATATGCGTCGGCGGCAAACTGAAAAAGGCAGTGGTGGTTTGAGCCGCCTCGACGACCTCATTGCCGTCGTGCTGCAAACCAAAGTCTTCGAGAAAACGCGCCACGGCTTTTTCAAGGTCGGGTACAGCGATAGCGATATGGTCCAATCCAGTAATCATGATTCGAGCATTTCCAAGTTTTTAAATAAACAGTTTGACTAGTTCCGACGTATGCTCGCGCCGGCGTAACGCGATCTCCTCGTCAGACAGAATCTCTACTTTCTCATCAGGAGTGACTTTGAACAGCGGCTGTCCTTTAGCGATGATCACGCCGTCACCTTCCACCAGCACTTCGTCCACTGTGCCGCTGAAAGGCGCCACGACTTTGTTGAACATCTTCATGACCTCAACAATATAGAGCGGCTCTCCTGCCTCGAAATGATGACCTTGTTCCACGTACAACGGCGCATCAGGTGCCTCACGCCCGTAAAACATGCCGCCGCTCTCCGCCACAATCTCATCAGATTTTGCAACGGGGGGCGGTGCGAGGGCCTTAGCCATGGCCTTCTGATGTTCTGCGTCGAGCAACCGCTCGGGGAAGGCGATGCTCATGTCTGCGTTGATGGACAAATCATAGAACCCCGTAAAACGCGCCATTGCGGGCAACAGCTCGAGGATCTCGGCCCCCGCCTGAAAGCCCGCATGCGCCGCTTGAATGGCGGCCCATTCGTCGTGCGTCACAGTTTCGGGGCTGTCCCCGGCAAGCAGCTCACATTGCGCGGCCCAGCTCTCACAACCAAAACGACGCGCCAGCTCGGCATAGAAGTCTTCACCTTCCGATAAGATCGCCTGATCGTGATCCCAGATCATGTTCGCCGCTGCGCCTGTCTCGTTCCAATCCAGCTGCAAAAAGTGATAGGTATCCGCTAAGACCTCGATCGGATTCTCTGCCCAGGAAAAATGGTCATCGGCAAAGTGAAACGCCTTTTGATTCAGGCTCAACCAGCCTGACAGTAGATGCGGTGATGCCATCAATTGCTTAATGGGACGAGTCAGAAGGCTCTGCTTGGCCGCCAATACGCCTCTGAGCTCCGCCGCGCCCTCATCAGCGCTATCAACACGCGCTGAGCAAAGCTGCTGCCACGCCACATCGACATCAACCCGGTCAGCCTCCAATGCGAGCTCACCGACAGCGGTTAAATACGGCACAATAAATTGCGTCGTCGGTCGTGCGTTGACGGTTCGACCGAGGAACCAGTGCACCAATCCGTAGTGAAACGCGAGGTTCGTCGCGAGATCCTTGCCTCTTAGGCTCGTGGCTCTGAGGACCTCGGCCATCTGCTCATAGGCTGACTCTCGCGAATCCCCCACGGTGAGCAACAGCGCGATATTGGAGTCATAGGCCCCCGCAAGCGTGTAATCCATAAACACATCGGTGTCTGGATTGTGCAGGCTGATGCCCTGATCGTCGCGGATTTCACCCTCGATCGGGTCCGACCAGAATTCCACTACGCCACCAGCACTCGGCTGCAGTGCGTCATTCGTCGCGTTAAGCCGAGCCTCCAGCGAATCAGGGAGACGTGCAATGCGTTCGGGCTTGGGCAACTTTGGACCATGGGCAGCCAATAACACCATCGCCTCCACCAGAGACTCGACAACAAAGGCGTCACCCGAATCCTCAGGATTTACAAAGCGCATCGCGTAACATAACTCGGAGACCCGGTGCTCGACTTGAATACGCGTGTTCATCTCCATAAAAAAGTGCTGGTCACGATCGACAATGCATTCGAAAGTTGAGACGGAATCGAGACCCACCGCCTCACCAAATCGCGCCGCCTCCTCCTCCATGGCGTCGAGTGTTTTGACATCTTGGGCCAGCACTGCGGCCTCATCTGCCGCACCCGCTTGCTGCGCGCGCGCGCCAGCAGCCTGCAGCGACTCTCGCGTGACGGACACCTCGAGGAGTTTTTGTTCATGCATTTGCAGAGAGCAGTCCCTGCCACCCAGCGTGATACACCAATCACCATTACCGATGACCTGAATTTCCTGGTGACGGGTGGTTTCGATATTGAGTTCGACCAACACGTTCTTGTTATCGCCAACGCCGGTCGCTTTGACCTCATTGAGAATCTCTCGCACCAGACCTGGCGTTAAGTCAGCTTTGCCCAACGGCACAATACGCTGACCCTTGCCACCTCCTCCACCAATGGCCTTAAGTCGCACGCGGTTTTGCGGGTACTGCTCCGCCATTTTCTTAACCGCATCGGTCAGGGTTTCGGCTAACTCGTCGACCGTATACAGATCGATGCCCTTACGGTAGCTGGCAGTAAGAACAGCCTCAGCTAGGGCAGTGACATCGCCTTCTTTTATGACTTTGGGGTCGACCTCTAACTCCTGCTCGGCGACGAGTGCCTCCAAGGCAGGCCCATCTGGATACTTTTTAAGCAACGTGACAGTGGTGCCGTTGTCGATGCCGGGCGTGACAGATACGCCCGCTTTCAGTGCCGTGCGTTTCGCCTCATCCTTCAGGCCGGCTTGCCGCACCGTGCGCGAGCAAGGGCCAATAAAATTGAGTCCGGCCGCCTCCATCGAAGCCACCATTTGCTCGTCCTCGGCCATGAAGCCGTAGCCTGCAAAAATGGCGTTATATCCATGGCGGTGAGCAATATCGATAATGTCCGAAATCCGTTGCTCACGCTCCTCTTTGGTAGCACCGCTGTAGTCAGGCACACGATGCACTCTGCCAGGGTCGGTCAGCACTCGCAGTTCAGGCGCGAGGGCCCCGCGGTAGACGATGGAGTCTTTCTCTGACAACAGAATGCCGAAATCGTTGATCCCCATCTCGGAAAAGACGTCCATCGCCTCCTTGCGAATAGGCCCGCGACAGATAATCAACGGCTTCAAGTGGTCACAGCGAAACTGCTCGCTCCACTCGGACTGTCGCAACTTACTGCGCCGATCCGCGTGAATCAGGGGGTTATTGAGATAATGTTGCGTACCCACGTGAGAACTCCTCCTGACCCGAGATTTAGTGGAACTCACGCTGAACCGCTTGCATCGGTCCAGGCGTGTAATGACGAAGGCAGAAAGCCATTTGACGGGCAAGGGTGCTACGAAGATCGGAAGGCATCACGATCTCGGAGACAGAACCAAGACTGAGTGCTTCCTCCGGATTCATGATTTCCTGCTCATAGCGCTGAGCAAGCACCGCTTCCTCCGCTTTGATCATCGCCTCGACGGCGACGCGTGCTTCTCTTTGCGCCTCTGCCTCCGACATACCGCTGGAGACTCTTGCCTCGGTTTCTGACTGCAGCATCTTGCTTTTTGTGGCTCTAATCTTTTTCAGTTCGTCTTTATAAACATACTCCACCCCCGCAGGACCCATAACCGCGACGCGGGTAGTAGGCAGGGCCACCACAAAATCGGCACCGGTAGCGTAGTTGTTGTAGGACGCGTACGCACCACCAAAAGCATTTCTAATAAGAACCAGGAAACGCGGTGTGCGAAGGTCAACAATTGCGTCGAGCATCGCGCGGCCTGCTTGCACTATGCCCCGGTGCTCTTGCTCTCTACCTGGCAAAAATCCGGTTGTGTCCTCAAGGAAGATCACAGGAATGTTGTAGAGGTTGCAAAACCGAATAAAGCGGGCGTTTTTGTATGCCGCATCGATATCGATCTGACCAGAGGCCACCGCCGAGTTGTTCGCAACGAAACCCACCACGTTACCGCCCATCCGGCCAAAGGCCGTCACGGTGTTGCGGGCGCGATCGGCCTGCGTCTCCAGAAAATCGCCATGATCACAGAGCTGCTGGATCAAGATGCTGATATCGAAGGGAGTGTTGAACCCGGTCGGCGAGTTAAACGCCTTTTTAAGCAAAATATCAATGTCCACGGTCTGGCGGTCCGCCGGATCAGAGGTCTCCCGGTACGGCGCCAACGATTGATTTGAATCGGGCAGATATCGCAACAGCTCGCGGACCTTCCGCAATGCAGCCACTTCATCTTCCACGACGAAGTCGGTCACACCGGTTTGGCTATGAACTGACGGACCACCCAGCTCGTCCGGTGTGATGTCCTCGCCCAACACGCTTTTCACAACCCCGGGGCCAGTCAACCCAAAAAACGTATTTTTAGGCTGTATCAGAAAGCTACCCTGCCGGGGTAGATAACTGCCGCCTCCCGCATTGAACCCAAACATGCACATGATGCTGGGTACGATGCCGCTGATTTTGCGCAGTGCAGTAAAGGCATCAGCATAGCCATCGAGCCCTCCCACGCCTGCCGGAATGTAGGCGCCAGCCGAATCGTTTAGCCCCACTAATGGAATGTGGCGCTTCGCGGCTAACTCAAAGAGTCGGGCAAGTTTCTTACCATTGGTGGCATCCATTGAGCCGGCGCGCACGGTGAAATCATGCCCGTACACCGCGACATCTCTGCCATCGACGGTGATGATGGCAGTGACGAGGGATGCGCCGTCGAGATTGGGCCCCCAGTTTTGATAAAGTACGTGAGGCGTATCGTCGGCCAGAAACTGGATGCGCTCCCAAACGGTCATCCTGTCCTTAAGGTGCTGACGCTGACGGCTGGCAGTGCCGGCCGCAATATATGGCAGCTCTCTGAGCTCCGCTCCGCGGCTCAGCGTCGCCTCATAGCGGCCCTCTTCCGGCGCTGTTTCTGCAGCGGCTTTGAAAGGGTTATCCAATGAAATGGCGGGCGCGCGATGCTTAGTCGCCTCTGTGTCGTTGCTCATGGGTAAACTCTCAGGTAATGGCCAGCGTGCGGGGTTTCGCGGCACTAGCGCGACGACCGCTCTGATACTCTGTGCACAGGCCGGAACATTACTTATCCTTATGTATTCCTGTCAATTTAATCCCTAGTACAGATAGGGTTTTGCATGGCCGCCAACGACTCTGTGATCGCGCTTGACTACACCCCCACGCTCGTTGAGCTGGCTGGCTGTATTTCTCATCTTCCAGGCTTTGTCTACCTGGACAGCGGTGAGCGAGAAGGCAGCGCAGAGCTGGAAATTGTCACCGCTTTGCCCAGCACGACGCACAGGCTCGCTGATTATTCGAATAACCTCGCCGACTGGATGACTGCGGTCGAGACCGAGCTTGCGCGGGATAATCAGATAGGTCCGACAGATAGCGCGTCACCTGTCTCATCGGGCTGCGTCGCGATCGGCTCACTTGACTATGACGGGCCTGCCCAGGCACTCAGCCGCGCAGACGAGACCCCCTCGCTTACTTCCGCAGGGATCTATCACTGGTTACTGATGACACATCGCGGCACCCGAAAAACACGGATCGTTTTTCACCCTAAATGTTCTGATGGCACACGCACCACCGTCATGGCGGCCCTTAACGCCGGTAATGAGGCATCGACTGGCACCTTCGCACTGAAAACCCCCTTTGCGAGCTCGATCAGCAAGACGCAATACAAAGAGGCTATTGAGCGCATACAGCAGTACATCCTCGCCGGCGACTGCTATCAAGTGAACTTTGCGCAGCGTTTCGAGGCTGAATTTGTGGGTGACCCATGGACTGCCTATCGCGCAGCGAGAACCCACCTCGCGGGCGGCTTTTCCGCTTATCTGACGTTATCAGAAGGGCACACTATCCTGTCCTTGTCACCGGAACGATTTTTGAGGATTGAAAGGGGTGTGATCACCACACAACCGATTAAAGGAACGGCGCCCCGACACTTGGACCCCGACAAAGATGCTGAGCTCGCCAGAGCACTGCTCGATTCGGAGAAGGATCGCGCAGAAAACATCATGATTACCGATCTTCTCCGCAACGATTTGGGGCAGTTTTGCGAACCGGGGACGGTGACGGTCACTGAGCTCTGTGGCCTTCATAGCTTCGGTAACGTGCATCACCTCATCAGCACGGTGAGAGGGACACTCAAAAAAGGCACCACGCCGGGACACATGCTACTGGCATCATCGCCGGGCGGCTCGATTACTGGTGCACCAAAGAAGCGGGCAATCGAAATTATTAACGAGCTAGAATCACATCCTCGCGGTGCGTATTGCGGCTCGGTCTTTGTGCTGGCAGGGGGCGGATGGCTTCAGAGCAGCATCGCTATCCGCACGCTGGAGATACGCGGTAACGCTCTCCAATGCTGGGGCGGGGGTGGCATTACGGCGAGCTCCCATTGGGAGGCGGAATATCAGGAAACGCTCGATAAAGTCGGACCGATCATGGACGCGCTAGACGGCGTCTACTAGTGCTCCGGGAGCTCAATACCCTCATAGAGTGCGATGCGGTCGGTCAGTTTAGGTCGCGAGAGCGCCTCTTGAACCAAGTCCCTACCCAGATGAGGCGCGAGTTCATGAATAAAATCGTGCATGTACCCACGCAAAAAAGTCCCCTTACGAAAACCGAGACTCGTCACAGAATTAGCAAACAGGTGCGATACATCGATTTTGACCAGGTCGCCGTCCTGAGATTCGTCGTAGGCCATGCCGGCAATTAATCCAACACCCAAGCCCAGCCGCACGTAGGTCTTAATCACATCGGAATCAACAGCGGTAAACACCACGCGAGGCACGAGGCCCCGGTCACTGAAGGCTTCATCTAGCTTTGAGCGGCCAGTGAAACCCGTGGTATAGGTGACAATTGGATGCTCCGCAATTGCCTCCAACGAACAGTGATCGAGATCTGCCAAGGGATGCCCCGCGGGCACGACCACACAACGATTCCAGCGATAGCACGGTAACGTGATCAAGCTAGCAAATTGATTGAGCGCCTCGGTGGCAATCACAAAATCCACTTCGCCATCAGCAGCCATTTCCGCAACCTGCGGTGGCGTGCCTTGCTTCATGACCAGCGATACATCGGGGTACTGCTGCATGAAGCGAGAGATAACTTCAGGCAACACATAACGCGCCTGCGTATGAGTCGTTGCGATCGACAACGTGCCGGCGGTTTCGTCAGAGAATTCTTGCGCCACCCGTTTGATCGATTCCGCTTTGCGCAGCATTTCGCCGGCGAGATCCAGAATCACCTCGCCTGCAGGTGTGATGTGCGTAAGGTGCTTACCGCTACGCGCAAAAATTTCCACGCCCAACTCATCTTCCAACAAGCGAATCTGCTTGCTGATACCTGGCTGCGATGTGAAGAGACTTTGTGCAGTCGCGGACACATTGAGATCGTGATGCGCGACCTCCCAGATGTACCGAAGTTGCTGTAGCTTCACGACGTGACTGTCCTCGTGGCCATCATGCGATGACCCTTACAGTATCGCGGTTTGATGGCTAGCGCCAGAAAATGGAATAAGGATTCATCTTTTTATAAGTCGCCTGCGTTACGGTTGGCGACCCCATGCGGGACGTGCCCCGTCGGCACATGCCCTGCTGCGTCCTCACAATGAGCTTGCTGGTCGTCAAAGAACACATCGGCGCGATACGCCTTTAAGAACTCAGTTTTGGTTAAGCCACCCAGGAATATGGATTCGTCGATTCGCACGTCCCATGCTCGCAGCGTCCGGATGACGCGTTCATGGGCCGGGGCTGAACGCGCTGTTACCAGCGCAGTGCGGATGGGCGGGTGCTGCGTCGGCAATGCCCGCTGTAAACGCTGAAGCGCAGCCAAAAAGTTTTTGAAAGGTCCACCCATGAGTGGCCGCTTACGTTCTGCATCCTCATTAGCGGCAAAAGCGACCAATCCATCGCGCTTGTATATCTGCTCCGCTTCGTCGGAGAACAGCACCGCGTCGCCATCGAACGCAAACCTGAGCTGATCGTCTTCCCCTTCTGCGGTCGCATTGGAGACCAACGTCGCTGCCGCCACGCCATTATCGAGCGCGACCCTGACATCCTCGCCCTCAGTTGACAGAAACAGCTGACAACCAAACGCCTCGATATACCGCCATGGAGGCTCTCCGCCACAGAAGGCAGCGCGAGTGATGCCCAGTCCGTAATGTTCAATGGAATTAAACACCCGCAAACCCGTATCGGCGCTATTGCGAGAAAGCAAGATCACTTCAATGCCGAGGGGATCTTCAAGCTGCGCGTTCAACGCCAACATCTTTTTCACCATGGGAAACGCCTGACCCGGCTGAAGCGCTTCGTCCTCTTTCTCGATCTGGTAAGCCGAATAGGCCTCAAGGCCCTCCTGTTCGAAAATCCGATGCGCCTCATCCAGATTGAACAGCGCTCTGGAAGAGATTGCGATGACCAACTTTTGAGAGCCGAGCTCACCCATTACGGCGAGACGCCTCCCTGGGGAGCATCTTGGCCGCTAAAGTAGGCTTTGGAGAGCTGGAACACCACGGGTGATAGCAGAAGTAGCGCGATCAAGTTCGGAATAGCCATGAAAGCATTGAGCGTGTCCGCAACCAGCCAGATCAACCCCAGATCGGTTCCCGCACCAACCGGAATGGCTGCCACCCACAAGATACGAAAAGGCAAAATGCCGCGAGTACCAAAAAGGTAGACCACACATCGCTCACCGTAAAAGGACCAACCGATCATGGTCGTCGTGGCGAACAGCACAACACCAATGGTGACCACCAACTCGCCACCCGGGATCGAGGAGCCGAACGCAGACGCTGTCAAGCTGGCGCCCGAGATGCCTGAGTCGAGAACCCCCGTAAGCATAATCACCAGCCCAGTCATCGTGCATACCACCAGCGTATCGATGAAGGTACCGAGCATGGCAACCAGGCCCTGCTCTACAGGTTGATTGGTCTTAGCAGCGGCATGGGCGATCGGCGCACTGCCCAGCCCCGCTTCATTGGAGAAGATCCCCCGCGCGACACCAAAACGAATCGCCGCCCATACGGTCGCCCCTGCGAACCCCCTGTGGCTGCGGCACCATTGAAAGCGTTATCCACAATCGTCGCGATGGCTGCTGGCACTTGATCGACATGCAAACCGATCACCACCAAGCTCATCAGTACATAGGCAATCGCCATAGCCGGCACCACTGCACTCGCAGTCGCCGCAATGCGCTGTATACCACCCAATATCACGGCCCCCACGACAATCATCAGTACGACTCCGGTGATTGCCCACGGAACGTGAAACTGGTCGCCGAGAACTTGCGCAACGGAATTCGACTGCACCGTGTTAGCCAGCCCAAACCCCGCCATGCTGCCAAACAACGCGAAGGCCGCCCCAAGGATGGCATAACGAGGCCCAAGACCGTTGCGGATGTAGTACATCGGACCGCCGCTAAAACCGCCTTGATCGTCCTGCTCGCGGTACCGAACCGCCAAGACCGCCTCCGCATATTTCATGGCCATGCCGAAAAGCGCCGTTAACCACATCCAGAACAACGCCCCCGGCCCGCCAAGCGTCATAGCGGTTGCCACCCCTGCGATATTACCGGTGCCAATGGTGGCGCTGAGCGAGGTCATCAACGCGCGGAACGGCGGGATATCGCCCTCCCCCTGCCCTCTAAACCCGCCGAGCAGCAAGCGGAACGCAAACGCCAGCCGCTTCCAGGTGAGGAAGCCCAAACCTACGGTCAGAAAGACGCCGGTGCCCAATAACAGCACCTGCATGGGGACACCCCATGCCCAGGCGTTGATTTCGGTGATGATTGCTTCCATGTCGCCTCTTTCTAACTATCGGTTTGTCAAGCACGCCAATGCGCCGAGCATATCAGCGCTCGACCGGCGCTGGCTAATGGCCACGAACGATTCAAAGCAATCTGCCGGCGTAAACGGTCGCGCATAAAGCTGACTTAACAGGAAAATCAACACACGGTGCAGAACGAGCCCAACCCCACAGCGACGTATCTTTAACGAAGAAGCATGTCGACTCAGGCGCGCGCCGCTGCCAGTAACGGATCCGCGTGACTGAAAATCCCGAAAACCCCACCCGTGTGGATAAAAATGATGTCGTCGACATCATCATAAAACCCGCGTTCGATATCCTCGATGAGGCCTTTGAAACCTTTACCGGTGTAAACCGGATCAAGCACCAGCCCCTCTACCCGAGCAAGATCAGCGATCACCTTATAGACGTCGGCAGTGGCCCTTGCATATCCCGGACCGACAGAGTGGTCACGTGTAATGGGGTCGAGAGAAACATCCGGTAACTGATGCCATCGAGCGACAGAGTCCCGCCAATCAGCGCGGACGCGAGCGTTGAACCACTCACTATCATCACACACGGCATAACCAATGACCTTAAACGGCAAACCAAAGATCGCAGCGCCGGCGGTTAATCCGGTTTGGGTGCCAGCAGACCCCGTAGCCAAGGTGACCGCGACACGCTCAAGCCCAAGCTCTGCGATATCGGATTGCAGCTCCTCTGTTGCCGCAATGTAGCCCCAGATGCCCAAACTATCGCTGCCGCCTACGGGGATCATCAGCGCAGGGTTACCGTCGTATAGGAAATCCGCCTCTAGACTGGCGTATCGGGCTCGCAGATTTCGGCTCCAATCCTCAGCCGCCAAAACCTCGTATGACGCTCCTGCCAACTGGTCAATCAAAAAGTTGCCAGTCTCCACGACAGCACCATCATCTGACCGCAGCACCAGATGACAACCGAGTCCCAGCTGCGCGGCAACCAGAGCGGTGGCACGGCAATGGTTGCTTTGAACGCCCCCACATGTCACGAGCGTTTTGTACCCATTTTCGAGTGCATGTGCCGCAATGAACTCGAGTTTGCGCACCTTGTTGCCTGTGAGGACCGAGCCCGTTAAATCGTCTCGCTTGACCCAAATTCGCTTGCCGCGACCCCAAAGCTCGCTGGCGCGAGGCAATAACTCCAGCGGCGTCGGGATGCGCGCCAGATTGAGCCGAGGGGGGTATTCAAGCAGACTCAACTCCGACCGACTTGAGCGTGCCCTTGGGCAATACCGACGTGACGTGAATTTTCTGAAACTTCAACTCGACATTGTTACTGACGGACAACGTCAGATAGTTGTCGTCCAGTCCGCTGATTTTGCCCAACATGCCGGACGACAGCGCCACCTCATCGCCCTTTTTTAACGCGCCAACCATCGCCGCGTGCTCTTTCTGTCGTTTGCGTTGGGGGCGGATGGTGGTGAAGTACATGAACAATAGAATACCGACCATCATTAATGGCAGAAAGAGACCGCCACCTTGCGGGGGCTGGCCGGCAGCCTGAGCGTAGGCTTGAGGTATCAACATAGTAACGACTCCGATTTTTGACGGGCCACTCTAAGCGCTCCGCCCAGATTCAACAATACTGCATGACATTTGATTCACTCGTAATGGCGAACCGGCCGAGTTCACAGGAACGTAGTAACACTTTGCAACTCTCACAAAGGTGTGGGGATATCAAAGTCAATGGTTAATGGCGCGTGGTCAGAGAAGCGCTCGTCTCTGTAGATGGACTGGCGCAGACCTGAGCCAGAGAGCCCTGGCGTCACCAGCATATAGTCGAGCCGCCACCCGACGTTGTTGGCCCAAGCCTGTCCCCGATTCGACCACCATGTGTAAAGGTCCGCCTCGTCGGTAATTTCGCGAAAAATATCGACCCAGCCCAGCTCGTCGTAGATACGATCCAGCCACGCCCGCTCGTGCGGCATGAATCCAGAATTTTTTTGATTACTGCGCCAATTTTTAAGATCGATATTCTGGTGGCAGGTATTCCAGTCGGCACAAATAATGAATTGCCGGCGCTTGCGACGCAGCACTCTCAGGTGCTCAAAAAAAGGGTCCATGAAACCGTCTTTGCGTGCCTGAGCAGCGTCCGAGGAGGAACCCGATGGCACGTAGAGGGAGACAACGCTCAAACCTGGGAAATCGACCTGAATATAACGGCCCTCAGTGTCGATCAGCTCCCAGTCGAGCCGTGTTGTCACCTTCTGAGGTTTTTGCTTACAAAAAATAGCCGTGCCCGAATATCCGGGCCGCTCTGCCTCGTTGTAAAAACAGTGGTACCCCTCAGGATAAAAAAGTCTGTCTGTGAGCTGCACTTCTTTTGCTTTAATTTCCTGAATGCAGACGACGTCGGCATCCTGGTCAGCCAGCCAGCTAAAGAAGCCTTTTCGAGCCGCCGCCCGGATGCCGTTTGTATTGCAGGTAATCACTCGGTACATGGGCAGGACACTCTTCGGCCTAGACGACTGGCCCCGAAGTCAAACAAACTCAAGCAGACAACACAACAGGGTGCTATGTCGGCTGCAAAGACGCTTACCTCACGTTGCTGCGCATGGTTTGATCGCCGGCGCGACCTTACACTGGCGATGCCTTTCGCCCAAATGGGACGCCCATGCGGATAACCCTCCTGACAAACCTCGATCTCGCCAGCAATGTCGCATTGAATTTATTATTGCCGGCACTTTCTACTGCTCATGATTTGGAGCTAATGTGCTCGAGCTCGGTAGGTAAACCGTCGACTCACCCAGAGCTGGCCGCGCTCAGGTTCCTGGAGCAAACCTTGCCCAATGACCTGCTTTTTCCAATGGTCGATACTCAGAAAAATGTGGGGGAATTACTGACTTTTCAGGGCCTTGAGCGTTATTTAGCCTCGCCGATGCGGGTTTTAAATGCGCCGAACTCCGAACACGGGGTGCGCTTACTCAGCGACACGACACCCGAACTGATGATCTCCATTCGGTACGGCAAAATATTACGCAGTAAGGCGCTCTCCATACCCGATCTCGGCGTCCTCAACCTACATTCAGGCAAATTACCCGATTACCGCGGAGTCATGGCGACCTTCAGGGCGATGCTGGCACAGGAACAGGAATTGTTCTCCACGTTGCATTGGATTGACGACGACACCATCGATACAGGGCGTGTGATCAGCGTTCAGGGACACAGGCGTGCTGCCATCGGCTGCTATTTATCCAACACCCTTAGTCTTTACCCCGGGCTGCCGGGCTATCGTCAACGCCGTCAATGCTCTGGAAGACGGCGAGGACTTGCCAAATCTCGCAAGCGGCGGACCCGGCAACTACTACTCATTTCCGGATGAAGAGACCATACGAGACTTTCTCTCGACGGGATATCAGTGGGGGGGAGCGAAGTTTCTCAGCGAGCTGTACTCGCGCTACCTTCCCCCTATACCGAGCCCAGAACACAGCTGACTTTTAGCTCCGCAGCAAAAACTTATTGCATTTTGCTATTTGCAAAAAACCACTCCCGCACTAGCCGCTGTATTACTTTATATTTGATCTCATAAATAATATGTAAATATTTATTACCATTATATTTTATATTCTTTAGCGCTCAGCGAAAACCCAGCCTGAAGTCGACTTGCATTATATTGCGTAATGCAACATAATTGCTCGCAAGTCAGGATGACAGGCGCGAGACAGGTGGCCAAGGAAGGCCGTAAGACCCAGGCCTGTATCGCACCCTACACGGGGGCAAGGATCGCCCCCATTTTTTATCTTTCTTTACCTCAAGCCGCTGATAGCAAGATGCCGGCACAGTAAATACCTCCCGCGCAGAAAACACCTGTCCGCGATTCGAAAGGCGGGATAATGGAAAAAGTCACTGACCCGAGCAAGAGTCCAGAGTTGGGGAGATGGGGTGGCTGACGGGTCTCGAACCCGCTACCTCCGGAGCCACAATCCGGTGCAGCACCTCTAGTTGCCTGAACTCAGGAGCGTCTGCTCCACCTGCTATTGTACCAAATCAAACGATTTACACAGACCCATTACACAGACTTTTAAGTCATAACCAGCATCTGTGTATGTCGTTCGCAATACACCCCTACCCTACTTGTGTCCCCCCGGGGGGCCGTAAACGCCTGTCGCTGATACAGATGGTTCTGCTGACACACTTAAAAGCTGGGTTTGGAAAAAGGGCTAACTGCCGTTGTGATTGTTACCGCCCAGATATATTAGGGGGTGGTTTAAACTGGCTATCGCCTCATCATAAGGCGTCGAGCGGTTATCCCTCCGTCGCCCCAACATAAGTCAGAGTCTGTGCTACTCCACTTAGAGAAAAGGTCGTCGCTGGGCGTATATTTTAGGTTCAATTTTAGCACCTAACTAGTCAACCTCTGTAGGCCGCGGCGGAATGTAGAGCCTCTGGTGGCGTGTTTAGAAGCCATAAGAGGCCATTCCCAGCTGATAGGTCAGTTAGAGGATGGAGCTTTCAATCTAGCGGCTGATATACATACTTAAGGAAGCGATACAGATAGCAAGCCCATCAGTAAGAGTATTCACCTAGGCGGCAATGGCCAGAGCAATTCTAGCGGCTGCGTTCTCCTCTTCAGTACCCGCCAGCTCCCAACCGCTAGTCAACATTCTCGTCATGTACTGCTTGTTGTACATAAAACATAGCACCAGCTGCCAAAGACCAAGTGTTAGCAACGAGAATAAAAAATGTAGCGCCGCTATACCAAACTCTCCTCTGAACAGCGGAACAAGAACTCCGAAAAAGAGATATGTCCAGCTGAAGCCATAAACCCCTGTTTTAACCAACCCACTTTCTGTGTGTTTTATCTGAATTGAAGTGGCCAAATCATTCTCCTTATTGTCTGCATCGTTACGATTTTTATAAATAAAAACGATACCAAAAATACTCTCACAAGTTCGCAACTGCCGCCAGCCTTAGCGCTGTACCTGTCTTATTCAGCAACGTCATACCCTCGGCTTACAGCAGAGCTATCTCAATGTGAGAGGTCATATCAGCGCAAATGTGAGAGTGGTGGTCTGTTGAGGTCTCTGGTGGGCGATTGAAAAACCAGTGGTTCGCGGCGTAGGGTTTCTCAAGTACACAGGAGTTTAGATATGTCTCAGAGAATTGTGTTGACGACCACGGCCAGCGTCCCAAGCAGAGAAATAAAAGAGGTAGTAGACATTGTCTCTGCGGAAGTCGCAGTAGGGATGAATATCTTTAAAGATATGTTTTCAGCAGTCCGTGATGTCGTCGGAGGCCGCGCTGGAGCTATTCAGGACACGCTGCGGGATTTACGCGGTCAGGCGTTAGAGGAACTCCGCCAAGAAGCCTCAAGACTAGGTGCCGATGCCGTAGTAGGTGTTGACTTGGATTACTCTGAATTTACTGGTGGAGGTCGTTCTATGCTTTTTATAGTTGCAAACGGCACCGCCGTTAGACTGAAATAAGAAAAGCTGTCCAGTAGATATGGCTAACGCATTTATCCTTTTCGGTTTGCTCATCGCAGCCAACGCTTACTTCTTTATCAGGAGTAGGCGCAAAGCCCGTGAGTCTCAAGATGACGCAGAGGTGTAAATCGTGATGATGAAATCCCACCGCCTTCTGCCAACTCTCCTAATCTCGTGGCTGTTTTTGTCAGCAAATGTAGGTGCTGACTTTTATGAAGGTTTGACTGCTTATGAAGCTGGAGATTACGGACTGCGTTTCGTGAGTGGAAACCTTTAGCAGAACAAGGTGATGCCCAAGCACAATATAACTTAGGGTGATGTACGACGACGGTGAAGGAGTTCTTGAAGACTATAAAGCAGCCGTTAAGTGGCACACCAAAGCCGCAGAGCAAGGTGATGCCCACGCACAAGGTAACTTAGGGGGCATGTACGGCAACGGTGACGGAGTTATTCAGGACAATGTTTACGCCCACATGTGGCTCAACATAGCTAGTTCCAATGGAGTTGGAAATGCTCGTGATAACCGTGACATCGTTGCTGAGAGAATGACCCCAGCCCAACTAGCTGAAGCACAAAAACTAGCAAGAGAGTGCGTTAAGAGAGATTACAAGAATTGCTAGAGTCTCCCAGCGACTACACCCAAATAATTAGCACCAACCGCTTGCGTAACCACCCGTAACACCCAAACACGCCACTCCCAAACTTTAGGCACGGGGGGCCGTAAACGCCTGTCGCTGATACAGATGGTTCTGCTGAGACACTTAAAGGGTGAATTCGAATTATAGAAGTTAACTGCCGCTTGAGATTGGGATTGTTACCGCACATTCGCATTGGGGGGTGTAAGTTACTGTTTTCGTCTAGGGGCAAAGTGTCGAATAACGCACAAGAAGTGGTTGTCGCAGGTTGGCTCGGACAGCGTAAAAGGCATGGTGCTGTTGCTGACAGTGCAATCCAGAAAACAGGTCAAATCGTAACCCTTACCGCTGGCTTTTGTGTCGTTTCGCTTTGGCATGCCTACTCATATGGTGGGAAAGTATCGACAGGCACAAAGCAAGGCCCTCATTTCTTCTGTTATTGGAGACAGTTATGACAATTTTCAGATGGCTAGCATTAGCAATCGCCCTGAACAGTCCGTTGGTTTTCGCTGACACGCAGTCGGTCACATATTTGGAAACACCCTACCAATCGAAGGCAGGTCAAGTCCCAGCCTGCACGGCATTGCTGGTAAAGGAGGGCAAGCGTAAAGTCACCTTGCGAGATGCTAATAAAAGTTGGCCTAAGACCAAAATTGACGCTGACGTCTTCTCTTCACTGACAAAACATACGGACCTGAACGCTTGCCTGAACGCTGTAGCGACTTACGCCGGCCGTTTCGATGACACACATGTGTCAAATTTGTTGCTGGGGAATCTGACCCCCGGTATGCCATCTGAGTTTGCCTTTATGCTGCTGGGGGCCGCGTCGAACCAATCTATGAACAGTTACAAGGATCCTGTGACAGGAAAGAACAAGACATATACCTACTATGTTTGGAATAACAGCAAGAAGATGGGAATGTTCGGCGCCGCTCTATCAGTAGCGGGGGCGGCTACCGGGCTGGGCGGTGTGGTTGGCTCAGTTGGCGCTGTTCAAGCTGGCGCTGTCGCAATGACAGCCGCCTCAACTGCCTACAGCGTTGAGAGCCTAAAGTCCTATAAAGTAGTCACTATTGGCGTAGACGAGTCGGGAATGATTCAGAGTTTTAGCTCGAACTGACTTAAGCGGCAGCAGACTCCCATCAAAACCATGATGAGGATAGCCGCCCAGACTTATAAAAGGACCACTCCAAAAATGAGGCGCTGAGGCCGTAAACGCCTGTCGCTGATACAGATGGTTCTGCTGACACACTTAAAAGCTGGGTTTGAAAAAGGGGCTTCACTGGCAGTGCTGGATTATTTTCTGGTGATGGCATCCTTACAGCAGTGGCCCTTTACTTTGCCGCCACTCTCCTGCCTCAAGGCCGCCGTCTGATTGTGCAGTAAATATCGCTGATAACTTATTCTTTTGTCGATAAACTGAATTCGATCCCTCGGAGTAAACCGACATTTATCATCCAGATGGAATTGACCTTAGATCAAGCGTTGCAGCAAGGTGTTGCGGCACACAAGGAAGGCAAGCTTCAGGACGCTGAGCGTCTTTATAGGGCAATCTTGCAAGCCCAGCCTGAGCATCCAGATGCCAACCATAATCTGGGAGTGCTGGCTGTCGCGATGGGTAAGCCATTGGAGGCATTACCACTGTTCAAAGCGGCGCTAGAAACCAGCCCCGAGGTAGAGCAGTTTTGGCTGAGCTACGTTGATAGCTTAATTAGTGTGGGCGAGTTCGACGCTGCAAGAGAAGCTCTCGAGAATGCCAAGCAGTTAGGTTTTAATAAAGAAAGCTCGAATGCTTTATATAAACGACTGCAGGCCAAGTCGAGCGCGTCGCCATCACCTCAGCAGCAACATTTACTTCGTGAGCATTATCAAGCTGGCCGTCTCGAAGAGGCACTAACCCTTGCAAAATTAATGAGTCAGAAATTTCCTGCCCATGCATTTGGCTGGCAGGTTCTGGGTGCAATCCTCTATCAAATTAACCGGCTTGATGAGTCCTTGGTTGCCACGCAAAAATCAGCAGAGTTGGCTCCGGCCAATGCTACCACCCGCTATAATTTGGGTAACATATTTAAAGATTTGGGAAGACTGGACGACGCCGAAGAGAGCTACCGACAGGCCATATCATTACAACCCGACCACCAGAAAGCCCACAACAACTTAGGCGCCATGCTTGGTGAGATTGGTAGGTTAGACGAAGCTAAAATAATCTATGAGCGGGCGATATCGCTGAAGCCTGACGATTATGATTCGCAGTGCAATTTAGGTACTACGCTCAAAAAGCTGGGCAATTTCGATGAAGCAGAAGATTGTCTAAGGCGAGCCATAGCATTGAACCCCAGTAATGGGCTGGGTCACTATAACCTCGGGATCCTATTGCACTCATTGGGTAAATTTCGTGATGCGGAGCTGAGTTATGCGAGGGCGCTTAATTGCAGCTCAGAACCATCTTTTCTGGTGGAGGGTATTGCCTCACTCTTACAAGTCTTTGACCCTACATCAGATCTGTTAAATCCAATATTCAGAGCGCACTGTGACGTGAAGCGTATTGCCAAACAGGCGTGGGTGGGAGATTCCATAAGTAACAAAGTTGTAATCGACACACTAAATATCCTTTTTAGTTTGACGGATAGTAGCAATCTGAAAATACATGAGGGACAGACGCAGGCCTTTCGAAGAAATGCAATAAGCCTCAATTGTGAAAGGCATAAAGCTATCTTCGAAGAGTTTAAAATTATTCCTGAATTTTGTTTTGGCTGTTTCAAGGTGGAGGTCAATGCTAGTTCTGTTCTAGAGCTAGTGAAGCTGTATGTAGTATTTTCTCAGCTTGAGTTGCCCTCAAATAACATCAGAAAATGCATGATTGAATTAAGAGATGCTGTGCCGGGTTTTTACAAAGGGCTTATCTATTGTTCAAGCTCACAAGAAGCATTTGATATCGCTGGTGTTGTATCAAGGCAGCTCGTTAGGCGTCTCGGCACTGAATTGCCAGTGCTAGTCAAAAGAGGCTGCTCTGAATATGCGATAGAGTTTCCCGATTATAAAACCGTCAGTGACTCTGGCGACCTAGCAATGGACTACAACCCAAATTGGAGAGGCATTGAGGCAGAGTTCGATGCGCGTAGTGGGGAAGCTGCTCAGCTCCGTAGTGAAACATTGGAGGGGATGGGTTTGCTGGATGTTTTAATTATTCGTAATTGGTTAGATTATGCAAAGGGCGTAGGCGATGACAGTTTGAGGGGCTCTATCGATCTCCCGCTAGGTAGTCAACTATTATACGACGCTGCTCGGAGGCGTATACAAACGCACCCGTTTAGTTAATCTAAGGATCGCCATACTTGAGTGAGTCAAAAGCCGACCGACTGTACTGTTTAAATGGGGCGTGTTTCCTGTACGTCTTCCACGGATTCATTTTTTCCTCCGATTAAGGCAGGTCTATTTTTATCCTAGCCAATCCAGTCGTCTCCATCTGCCTATCCCAACACTCAAGCATCGTTTCTTCGGCCCACTTGAGATGCTCCTGTTGCACTGCAACTGCATCGTGAACAGGTAAGCACACTATGTCTTTCTTGATACCTTCAAGCATGACTTGTTTCAGGATTTGGCCCTCGTAGTTCTGACCGTGTATTCCCCAGCCAGTGAACAAATCAAGATCAGGGAAAACTTTGTTTGCTGCGTCTGTGAGGCGTTGGAAGTCTTGCCTGTTGATTTTCGCAAGTCCGCACTTGGATGCCGCTTTGCCAATCTCATCAGCACCCATGGCAACAGTGATGAACTCTTTAACTGTATCTCTGGGTAAACCACCCGCTGCTTCGCCTATGTCCTCGTATGGTGTCGCTCCTGCATCAATGCCTTTGTCGTAGGCGAGATTGAGCCTGAGATGGTTGGCACTGAAGTCCACTTCGCCAATGGGTTTGCCATCAATCGTCGTGTTGATCCTGATTCGCATACGTCGGTCAGGCAGTGCTTGGAAGGCGTTGTACAGGCGACCACCTTGCAACACCGAGTGCTTGTACCGGAGTGTTACTGGCCCTTTGCAAGCCCAATCGTGACCCTTAAGGAACTCATTGATCTGTTCCATCTCACGGACTTCATAGTGATCGTCAGGAAGGAATGATCTGTAGTCTTCCCATTCATGCTCGCCCTCTTTGATGAACAGGTAGGGAGGTTCTATTTCTTCCTCAATGGCAATGAAGTACTGCCAAAGACGTTCCATCAATTCAGCGGTGGGGTAGATGCGAGTAAGAACAGGAGCGTTCTCGTACCGTTTGCCCTTCAGTCTGACGATGAGTCCTTGCCCCTCCAGAGACTTCAAAACTTGAACAGTCGGGTTGTAAGACAGGCCAAGCGATCTAGGGATGAAGTGGTGGGTGTATGTGTTCTTGTTGGTGGAGACGAGTAACCAGTTCAGTTGGTACATGCAGAAGCTGAGATTCTTGAGGATGACTCGCCAGTGGTGCCTCAGCTTTTCAACGTCACGTTCATTCCTGCCGCCTTTGCTGAAGTGCAGGAACGTCTCCTCAATCTCTTGTTCGAACACCTTTGCTTCAGCTGACCCCTCAGCCATCTTCAGTTTCCTGAGTGGCTGATGATGCTGGTAATCGTCTGGTGGTAACTCGTAGTTGTCCCTGATGGCTGTCCACAGCTGCTTTGCGGTGGAGAGAGGTGTGGTATGCATAAGCCTAGGCCGCCTCTGGATAACAGAAGAAGTATATCTATCTGTTTCAACCACTTATAAACACAACTAACAGATTGAATTTATTTTTAAAAATACAAGAAATACAACAACAGAAGCACCTTAAGACGCCCACACTTCATGCTTTTTGAGTCAACTTTAAATTCCCTGCAAAAACAATTAGTTAACCAGCTTTGGCGCCTTTTGGTGGCGTCTTAGTCTGAAGTGGCGCGTAGGACGGAAAATAGGGCATCAACCTTTGTCTTCGTTGCATAAACGAAACTTCAAACTGCGAAAGTGTTACAGCCTTCGGACTCAATTCGGTAATTTATTTTTTTTATTCTCAGCTTCAGCTGATTCAGAGTCAGCAAACGAAAATTACAGGGGATTTAAATTATGTATCGGATGATTATGCCTTTGCTGGGTATTTTGGTTTCCACCGGTTCTTTCGCTGCGCATCACGAAGAGCCAGAGCCGATGGTCGCAGAAGTTTACGAATGTACACTCAATGACGGTGTCACTGCAGACGATGTTGCTGCAATGGGTTCCAGCGACTTTGCGGACCTAGTAGCCAAGCATGACTTGAATATGACCACTTTCTTGTGGGAAGCCATTGCTGTGAGTCCGCAATATGGTGATGCCGATGTGAGATGGGTGAACTACTTCCCGACTTGGGGTGATTACTTTACTGCTGATGCGGCATGGCGCGAGCATGGCGGAAAGGTTGGTGCAAAGATTAATAAGCTAATGACATGTGGCCGCCCAGATTTAGCTGGTTTTATGCAAGCTGGAGCAGCGGCCCCAGAAGCACCTGTTAAGCCGCTGTATGTTCGGGTCTGCCAACTTAAGCCCGGTAATACCATCGCTAACGCTATGGCCTACAGAAAAGCTGTGAACAGCACTCAGAATGAGCAAATTGGCAGTACGGTTGGCAGCTACATGTTTACTCCCGGTTTTGGTAATCCCGGTTTTGACTACGGAGCTATGGTTACGGGTACGCCTGAGGACATGGCGAAGCTGATGGATCATTCGCGCGATGGTTCAACGGGAAAGCTGTTAACAGAAGCTGGTTATACAGAGCCGGGCAACTGTACTGTTGATCTGCATCGTTCTTTGATGATGGTGTCCCAGTGAGGCATCACTCAATTCATTAGCAAGAAAAGGAAAAAAATGATGAAAAAGTTTTTACTAGCGGCTGCAGCGTTTTGTTTTGCGGGACTAGCAATCGCCGATGGACACGGCAACAAAATTTATTTTGAGCAGCGGCATGAAGGTACGCCAATGGAAGTGACTTCTGTTCACCTCAATGCAGATGGAGGAACGATTACAGCGGAAGGACAAATGGGTACGTACGGTAGAACTTACGTTACTTATAAACTGACGGCGAGACCTGACGGCAAAAGTGGTTGGGTAGACGTTGAAGGAAGGGGGCTATGGCCGATGGCGCCTTCGCCTCTGGTGCTGGCGTTGGAATCTATTCACGTGATGGCACCACTTTCACGATTCACTTCCTAGTGAATATGCAAGACGGCACTCAGAACTTAGATGAGGTGGTGTTCAACGCCTACACCCGCGAACTGACGCACGATGTTTATGTCGTCCAATAAGGTGTGACAGTTCTGATGAAGCCTCAGTTTTTACTGGGGCTTTTTTATCTCCGGAGTGGCACTTGGCTTAAAAAATAGGAGCTTGAAACTCTTTCGGTGGTCTGAGATGGAGTGGCCTATTTTCTGCGCCAATTCGTTAGTTGGTAAGATTCGGACATGGCAACCAAAGGCTTTATCTACGTCGCTTCAAACGAGTCCATGCAAGGGCTATTGAAGATTGGCAGAAGTAAGAATCACCCAGACCAGCGTATGCGCGAACTGGCGGGTACTGGCGTACCAACACCGTTTCATCTCGCATACCCAGCACTGGTGGAGGATCACGAAGCTGCAGAGCTACAGCTGCGCCTCATCTAATTTCCGTACTGCTTGCTGTAACTGAGCCACTGAACTGCCGTTCGAATATACGTTGTAAGTAATATTAGGCTTCTCATGACCTACTAAGTCAGCGGCAATACCCTCTGAAATACCCGCTTGCTCCAAAGTGGTAACTACAAATTTCCTAATGGAGTGAAAACACTTGTACCGACTGCCCCCATCCTGCAAAACCCGCCTCTTAAGTCTCCCAAAACGTTTCCCCCCCGCATTTCCAGTGTTCTGCATATCAAGATCAGTCAAATCAACCAAGCCTTTCAGGCTCTTCGAGATAGGAATCAACCGGTTAGCAGAAGCCGCGGTCTTTGCGTCACTCCTAACTCTAAAACACGCAATTCCATCAACAAATTCGATGCTGTCGGACGTCAAAGCGCCAATTTCTGACAGCCTCATACCCGTAAAGCGAGCAATATCGATGCACCGAACCATTAAATCGTCGCCTTTGCTAACAGCGGCAGCCCTTAGCAAACAGATTTCGCCGTAAGTCAGAGCCTCGTATTTCTTGGGCCTCATCAACGTTTTGGGATAGTGCAGTCCCCTAAACGGGTTGGCGATACTTTGGTCCACGAGATTCCTGTACTGAAGCCACGCAACGTACTCAGCCAAGTATCCAGTCGCTTTCTGCATCGTCTTTAATGCTCTCCGGGCAGAAGGCTCCTTGCACTCCTCCTCAGTTAGCCACCTCTGGGCGTTTAACTTCGTGAGTGACTCCAACGTAGGCAGGAACGCAGTTGCCTCTAGAACGTACCTACGGGCTTCAGACTGAGTGTCGGGCTTGGTGTAGTGACTTTGGATAAAAGACTCCATATAAGCAGGCAATGGGATACCACTGCCCCACTCTATTGCCTCGTATTTGGATGCCTTTGAAGGCGGCAAACCTCTTAGCCACTCTAAATGATCTTGAGGTTCACCAGACTCCTGTGACAGGGGCCTAATGACTTGCTGAGCCTTTCTCTGCGCTTGTTTGGCTATAAGTGTCTGAGGGTCCGACTTTGCGAGTTCAATGTCCGACTGCCATTGCGCTAGCATCGGTGCGGCTATCAAGACTGCCTCGCGTTTGTTTCGTGTTCCCGTGGACTTGGCAAATCTGGTTTTACCAATCACGGGCCTTACTTCCACAGGGTTGCGCAGCTCAGCTTGCCAGATACCCGACTTCAAACAGGTTAGGTTCATTGTGTACAACTCCGTCTATAAGCAAATTACACAGACGCGTTACACAGAGTTCTAAGGCGCAGCCAGCGTTTATGCGGCTTTGAGGGAGATGGGGTGGCTGACGGGTCTCGAACCCGCTACCTCCGGAGCCACAATCCGGTGCTCTACCTGGTGAGCTACAGCCACCATCAAGAAGCATGCGAGATCTGCATGCCTGCCTGAGGCACCACCCTTCCCCCTATGGCATAGCGGAGGAAAAGTGGTCGGGGTGGAGGGATTCGAACCCCCGACATCCTGCTCCCAAAGCAGGCGCGCTACCAGACTGCGCTACACCCCGATGCACGGGAACTGCGGGCCCCGCGCGGCGCGCAGTGTACCGGCATTGCTCTAGTGGAGCAATGCACAGGAAGACAGCTTCCCTCGCACCACAAACTTTGAAAAAATCCCGCCGTTCTGATTTGGGGGAAATCACATGACAGCACAAATTCTGGATGGAAAACACGTCGCTGAGCTCACTGAGGCTGAGCTGGCTGAGCGCGTCAGTGCACTGAAAGCGCGCTCAGATGGCCGAACTCCTGTATTGGCCACCATCCTTGTCGGCGATGACCCCGCTTCCGCAACCTACGTCAAAATGAAAGGCAATGCTTGCCGTCGGGTCGGCATGGAGTCTTTGGCAATCGAACTACCTGCCTCCACAAGCACAAATGGCCTACTCAGAGAAATCGAGCAGCTCAATATGAATCCTGATGTGCACGGTATTCTTCTGCAGCATCCGGTGCCATCCCAAATTGACGAACGCGCATGCTTTGACATGATCGCGCTAGAAAAGGACGTTGACGGTGTCACCTGTCTGGGCTTCGGCCGCATGGCGATGGGCGAACCGGCCTATGGCTGCGCCACGCCGCAGGGCATTATGCGACTGCTTGCACACTATGACATCGCGCTTGAGGGTCTACATGCCGTCGTTGTGGGCCGCAGCCCCATTCTCGGCAAGCCCATGGCCATGATGATGCTGGAGGCTAACGCCACCGTCACCATCTGCCACTCTCGCACCCGAGACTTAGAGAGCCATGTGCGGCAGGCCGACGTGATCGTCGGTGCAGTCGGTCGACCCGAGTTCATCCGCGCCGACTGGATCAGAGACGGCGCGGTGGTGGTCGACGCGGGCTATCACCCCGGCGGCGTGGGAGATATTGAGCTGGGCCCATTGGCCGAACGTGCGCGGGCTATCACACCCGTGCCGGGCGGTGTCGGCCCCATGACGATTAACACGCTGATTCAGCAGACAGTTCAGTCGGGAGAGAAGGCGCTCGGCTGAGCGCCTCAGACGACCCGACGCCAGGTCGTGCCGTCGGGCCCGTCCTCCAAGACGACACCTTCAGCCTCGAGCGAGGCACGAATGTCATCAGCACGTTGGTAGTCTTTATTTGCTTTAGCTGTAGCTCGAGCTTCGATTCTTGCCTCAATGGCCTCTGCCGTGAGGCTCTCCGCCCCCAGACCTTGCTGGAACCATGCGTCGGGTTCGGATGACAGCAAGCCCAGTAGATGTCCTCCCGCCAACAACTCCGACTTTGCCTGCTCCACTTGGTGCGGATCCGCTGATTTATTCAGTGTGGCCGCCGCCGCATGCATTACAGCAAACGCCTCGGGGGTGTTCAGGTCGTCCAACAGCGCGGCGTACACACCTGTTTCGGTCATTGGCACGCTACCCTCGGTATGATCGCTGTGCCTTCGTAAGGCGCCGTACCAGCTGTCTAGCGCGCTCCGCGCTTGATCCAGCAATGCCTCCGAAAAATTCAGCGCCGATCGGTATTGTGCAGAGATCAGCGCACACCGTAATACCTCACCCGGGTAGTGATTCAGCAAATCGCGCACGGTGCGCGTATTGCCCAAAGACTTGGACATTTTTTCCCCGTCCATATCCACGTAGGCGTTGTGTATCCAATGACGCACAAAATCACCGCCGTACGCGCAACATGATTGCGCCCTTTCGTTTTCATGATGAGGGAATATCAAGTCGCGACCCCCACCGTGTATATCGATCGAATCACCGAGATGAGCCTTTATCATCGCCGAGCACTCGAGGTGCCAACCGGGCCTCCCCCTACCCCACGGGCTATCCCAGCCCGGCTCTGAATCGGCAGAGGGTTTCCACAGTACGAAGTCACCCGCGTGGCGCTTATAGTCAGCCACCTCAACCCGAGCACCCGCGAGCATATCTTTCAATTTCCTGCCACTCAGCGCGCCATAGCCAGGCATTGACTCAACGGCGAAGAGAACGTGCCCGTCGGATTCATAGGCGTGACCGGTCTCGACGAGTCGCTGTGTCAGCGCGATCATTTCAGCGATATGTTCCGTGGCCTTGGGCTCAATAGTCGGCGTCAAGGCATTTAATGCCGCCATGTCCTCACGATATTTGTCGGTGAATTCCTCGCTCACTGCAGCGATATCGACACCCCGCTCCCGCGCAGCTTGAATAATCTTGTCGTCGATATCGGTGATGTTGCGCGCGTATCGAACGTCCGAATAACGCGCCTTCAAAACGCGATAGAGGCAATCGAAGACGACAACCGGACGTGCATTGCCGATGTGAGCATAGTTGTAGACGGTCGGCCCACATACATACATGCTGACTTGGTCACGACGTTGCGGAACGAAGGTCTCTTTTTCGCCCGACAAGGTGTTGTAGAGGCGCAATTCAGCCACTGGCATCAGACCACGTATCTCTCAGACCGATTGTCATATTGAAGACTGGACGTTCAGAACAATGTTCGTGCCGATCAGCAACGAAATAGCCTTCGCGCTCAAACTGAAAGACGGCTTCCGGTTCCGCGGCGAGCATGCCCGGTTCAATCATCGCCGAGGTGTTGGTCGTCAGGGAATTAGCGTTCAGGACTTCACTAAAGTTCTCGGCTTTGGCCGGGTCGGGTACGGCAAATAAGCGGTCATATCGTCTAACCGTCGCGGGCACAGCATGGTTCGCTGACACCCAATGAATGACGCCCTTCGGCTTCACGCCATCTTCGGGGTCCTCACCGGGAGCCGTTGTGACGCATCGAGCGTAGACACAGATCACCGTTCCTGAAGCGTCCTTATCGCATGACTCCGCCTCAATCACCAAGCCGCCACGCAACCGAACGCGCTTACCAATCACCAGCCGCTTGAAGTGCTTGTTGGCCTCCTCACGAAAATCGTCAGCGTCGATTAAGAGCTCTGAATCCATAATCAACTCCCGACAACCAAAAGAGGCATCCGCCGGATGGTTGGGGACTTGCAGGGATAAAGGTTGCGATAAATTGGTCAGCACGAGACGCAACGGCGCCATCACACACATCGCTCGGGGTGCATGGCGGTTGAGATCGTCCCGCACCGCACTCTCCAGCATTGCCACATCGACAATACCATCAGAACGCGACGTCCCTACTTCCTCACAGAAGTGCCGAATGGCAGTTGCAGGATAACCGCGCCGCCTGAGTCCAGAAATGGTTGGCATTCGCGGATCATCCCACCCGTCGACAATACCCTCATCAACCAACTGCTTAAGCTTGCGCTTACTGGTAACCGTGTAGCTGGTGTTGAGTCGCGCGAATTCAATTTGTCGCGGCCGATGCGGCACGGGAAGATTATCGATGAACCATTCATATAAAGGCCGATGGTCCTCAAATTCCAGCGTACAGATGGAATGCGTGATGCCCTCTATCGCATCCTCCTGACCGTGTGCAAAGTCGTAGGTTGGGTATATCGGCCATTCGCTGCCCGTTTGATGGTGATCGGCATGACGTATCCGGTACAAAATCGGGTCCCGCAGATTCATGTTAGGCGAGGCCATATCAATCTTGGCGCGCAAAACGCGCGAGCCGTCAGCGAATTCGCCCTTCCTCATTCGCATAAACAAATCGCGATTCTCGGGCACACTCCGCGACCGAAAGGGGCTATCTTTGCCGGGCTCGGTCAATGTGCCGCGATACACTCTCGCCTCATCGGGCGACAGGTCACAGACATAGGCTAGGCCTTGATCAATCAGATGCAAAGCCCACTCATAGAACTGCTCGAAATACGACGATGCGAAGCGCACCTCTCCGTGCCACTCATATCCCAGCCAGCTGACGTCTTCCTGAATAGAGTCAATAAACTCCTGACTTTCGCGCTCCGGGTTCGTGTCATCAAAGCGGAGATGGCATTGCCCGCCGAACTGTTCAGCAAGGCCAAAGTTCACCGTAATGGACTTGGCATGGCCAATATGTAGGAACCCGTTAGGTTCCGGCGGAAAACGGGTGATCACACCGCTCGCACGACCCGAATCAAGGTCATCCTGAATTTGTGTGCGCAGAAAATTACTGCGTGGCTCTGCGGACATCAATGATCCCGGCATAGTTAGTGTCAAAAACGAGGCGCGTACTATACCAAGCCGAGACTCACGGCGGCAGGGCCGAAAACCCTGCAAGAGTCACCAAAACCAAAATAGAGCATCGCAACCGGTAAGCAACTCAGGTACGATGCCGCCTCCCATTTTTCGACCCTGAGGTAACCATGCCCGCTGCTTACGTAATGATGACCACCACTGTTGGCCCCATAACGATTGAACTTGACGCGGACAGCGCGCCAAAGACAGTGGAAAACTTTCTGTCATACGTGGCTGGCGGCTTCTATGACGATACTATTTTTCATAGGGTCATCGATAACTTTATGATTCAAGGCGGTGGTTTTACCGCGGACATGGAGCAAAAGTCGACGCAGGCACCGATCGAGAATGAAGCCAACAACGGGCTGAAGAACCAACGCGGGACAATCGCCATGGCGCGCACACAAGACCCCCATTCGGCCACCGCGCAGTTCTTCATCAACGTGCAAGACAACGACTTCCTCAACCACACTGGCGAAAACATGCAGGGCTGGGGTTACGCCGTATTCGGTAAAGTGACTGACGGCGAAGACGTACTAGACAAAATCAGGGGCGTACAGACAGGCAGTCAAGCTGGTCATCAGGATGTACCGGTCGAGCCCATCATCATCGAGAGTGTCGCCATCATCAACGATTGAAGCGCTCACTCCATGCACCGTCTTTTTATCAGCGATCTCCATCTGAGTGAGGCCACGCCGGAAATCGAAGCCGCCCTCAATAATCTGCTGGAAAGAGAAACGGACTTGGACGGCCTCGTTATCCTGGGCGATTTTTTTGAGGCCTGGGTTGGTGACGATGACGACTCCAGCTTGGCGCACAGAGTGCGCAGCCTTCTGTCAAAATGTTCTTCCGGCGGCTGCGAACTCATGATCACCCGAGGCAACCGGGACTTCATGCTGGGTGAGCAGTTTGCCCGCGATACGGGCGCAACGCTGCTGGGTGATGAGACCGTGATCGATGTGGCCGGCACCCCCACCCTACTTCTCCATGGCGACACCTTGTGCACCGACGATATCGACTACCAGCAATTCCGCAGTCTCGTCCATGATGTGGCGTGGCGGGCAGAGATGATGGCTAAACCATTGGACGAGCGGAGAGAGCTCGCGCGTCAACTCCGTGCCATGAGCGTGGATGCGGCAAGCAACAAGCCCGAGGACATCATGGATGTGAATTCAGATACCGTGCGCGAGCGGCTCTCTGCCGCAGGGGTAGAGAGAATGATTCACGGCCATACTCATCGTCCTAACCGGCACCCCATTGGGCGTGGAGAACGTATTGTGTTGGGTGACTGGACAGCCAGTCGCGGTTGGTATTTACGCGAGCGCAATCATGATCTGGCGCTGGAGTCCTTCGATATCGGCTGAGCTAGCGCGACGGCGGGCCACTGTGGAAGCGAAACTCACTGTCAGTATCCTCGATCAGGCGTCGTTCAAGCGCTCCAAAATGTTCGATGCGTGCATCCACATCCTTTGAACCCGCTACTGATCTCGCCAAGCGAAGATAATCATTGAAATGCCTAGACTCACTTTTCAGGAGTGATCGATAAAAATCACCGAGATCCGAATCCAGATGCGGCGCGACCCGCGCAAAGCGTTCGCAAGAACGGGCCTCAATCAAAGCGCCCACGACCAGCGTGTCCGTCAATCTGCCGGGTTCCTGTCGCCTTACGCCTGCGTGGAGACCTTGGGCGTAACGAGACGCACTCAAGGGGCCATAGTGAATACCTCGGCGCTCCATTATCTTGAGCACTTGCTCGAAATGCCGGAGCTCCTCCCGGGCCAATCGGGACATTTTGTTAAGTAAGGAAGCGTTATCGGTGTAGCGATGCATCAGTGACAGCGCAGTCGCCGCAGCCTTTTTCTCGCAGTTCGCGTGATCAACTAGTAGCGTGCCCAAATTCCCGGGGTCTGCTGCCGCGTCGACCCACGCCTCGGGTGTGGCGCAGGGTAAAAAGACTTCGATATCCTCAAGCGCAGCACGCGTCTGCTGAGGCATGATCAACGGCGCGTTCACCTTTTTGCTTCCTCAAGCTGCTCCACGTGCTCGGCAAAGAGGTCTCGCGTTGAGATATAGCGATCGTAATGCGCGGAAGACAATACCCAGAACTCCTCATCTATCTGATCTCTCAATTCAGCCAGCGATGCACCCCGAAACGCGGGCAGGATCTCAAATCCATACTGCTCCGGCGCGGAGATCTGGTTGGCACCTGCCTTGAGCAACGCAAACAGATGGGAATACGGGTCATGGTGAGGTTGATGTCTGATTTTCTGCACGGAGAGCTGCCAATCGAGCAGTTTTTGATCAACGATACGAAGCTTGTTTCGGACGCACATGGCCAGAAATCGGTCCAGGCGCGCGTCAATGGCCTGCTTTTGGGGCACTGAATAGCCGTTCCAATCAATCACCTCATGCGCAAATCGCTTGCAACCACGGCACACAACATCGCCTATTCCAGTGGAACAGACGCCGATGCAAGGTGTTCTGATGGGAATGAGGTTAGACACAAAGCCTCCGATTATCTCCCAGTTTAGCAGTTTATGCCCTCGACCTATGGCCGTGACCCTTTGAGCCCCTTATCGGCTCAATGAATGAGGGATATTCGAGGGTTTGGTATCTGCCAGAGGCATCGCCGAGCTATACTTGCGGCGCTTTAAATCCTCACGCCGTATTAGGAGTCGATGCATGCTGGATGCATACCGCGAGCACGTCGCAGAACGTGCCCAAAAAAACATTCCACCCACCCCGCTATCGCCCGAACAGGTGGCAAGCCTTGTTGAGCTACTTGCCGACCCCCCTGCTGGCGAGGAAGCGTTCCTAGTCGAATTATTGACAGAGAGAGTACCACCGGGCGTCGACGAAGCGGCGTATGTCAAAGCCGGCTTTCTGTCCGCACTGGCAAAAGGTGAAAGCGAATGTGCCTTGATCGACAGGGCTCATGCCATTCGTCTTCTCGGTGACATGCATGGCGGCTATAACATCAGCACGCTGATTGGGCTTCTGAATGATCCGGAGCTCGGCGAGATAGCCGCTGCGGAGCTCAAACACACCCTTTTGGTATTTGACGCCTTCCACGATGTCGCTGAACTCGCCAAAGCGGGCTCGAGCAATGCCCAGTCCGTGATGCAAAGCTGGGCTGAGGGTGAATGGTTTACTCGGCGTGACGACGTCCCCGACTCAATCAAAATGGTCGTGTTCAAGGTGACAGGTGAAACCAACACAGACGATTTGTCTCCCGCTCCGGATGCCTGGTCTCGCCCGGATATCCCGCTGCATGCCTTGGCGATGTTCAAAATGGCGCGCGACGGCATCGAGCCTGACCAGGCGGGTGTGACAGGACCGCTAAAGCAAATTGAAGAGATCAAGCGTAAAGGCCTGCCGGTAGCGTTTGTTGGTGACGTCGTGGGTACAGGTTCTTCCCGCAAGTCTGCGACGAATTCAGTGCTCTGGTATTTCGGAGAAGACACGCCCGGCATTCCCAATAAGCGCGCAGGCGGCGTGTGCATTGGAGGCAAAGTCGCTCCAATCTTCTATAACACGATGGAAGATGCGGGTGCTCTGGTCTTTGAGGCGCCCGTGGACCAACTGAACATAGGAGACGTTATCGAAATTCGTCCATACGAGGGCAAGATTCTCTCGGAATCGGGTGATGTGCTCTCTGAATTTTCGCTCCGATCAGAGGTTCTGCTTGATGAGGTACGAGCCGGTGGCCGCATCAACTTAATTATCGGCCGCGGGCTCACATCCAAGGCGCGGGAAGCACTTGGATTGGGCGAAAGTGAACTGTTCAGAAAGCCCGAACAACCGGAGAGTTCCGACAAAGGTTTCACACTGGCACAAAAAATGGTGGGGCGCGCATGCGGTGTGGAGGGGATTCGCCCCGGCACCTATTGCGAGCCGCGCATGACCACGGTGGGCTCTCAGGACACTACCGGCCCGATGACCCGGGACGAACTTCAGGACCTGGCCTGCTTGGGTTTTTCAGCCGACCTGACGATGCAGTCCTTCTGCCATACCGCGGCGTACCCCAAACCCGTCGACATTGACACGCAGCACTCGCTTCCCGACTTCATCATGACCCGTGGCGGCGTCTCCCTGCGGCCAGGTGACGGCATCATCCACAGCTGGCTAAACCGCATGCTGCTACCCGACACCGTGGGCACTGGTGGCGACTCCCACACCCGATTCCCCATGGGCATCTCCTTCCCTGCGGGATCGGGGCTGGTGGCGTTCGCCGCAGCAACCGGAGTGATGCCATTGGATATGCCTGAATCTGTCTTGGTACGTTTCAAGGGCGCCATGCAACCCGGCGTCACGTTGCGCGATCTGGTGCATGCGATACCCTACTACGCGATCCAGCAAGGACTGCTCACCGTCGAGAAAAAAGGCAAGAAAAACATATTCTCAGGAAGGATTCTTGAGATTGAGGGTTTGGACTCGTTAACCGTAGAACAAGCCTTTGAGCTCTCGGACGCTTCAGCGGAGCGCTCCGCTGCAGGGTGCACAATAAAGCTCGGCGAAGACACCATTGCAGAGTATCTGCGCTCAAACATTGTCCTGCTCCGGTCAATGATCGCGGAAGGCTATGGCGATGCGAGAACGCTCGAGCGCAGGGCCAGAAACATGGAAGCTTGGTTGGCAGAACCCCAATTACTTGAGGCCGATCAGGACGCAGAGTACGCGGCGGTCATCGAAATCGATTTAGGCGAAATCGATCAGCCCATTGTCTGTGCGCCAAACGATCCCGACGACGCGCGATTGCTGTCCGAGGTGCAAGGTGACCGGGTAGACGAGGTCTTTATTGGCAGTTGCATGACCAATATCGGACATTTTCGCGCCGCCGGCGAGCTCCTTGAGGCTCACGGCGCACCTGTCAACACGCGCATGTGGATTTGTCCGCCCACCCGAATGGATGAGCATCAGCTCATGGAGGAAGGCTACTACGCGATTTTTGGTCGCGCAGGCGCGCGCACCGAAATGCCGGGCTGCTCACTCTGCATGGGAAACCAGGCACGAGTCGCGCCCAAGTCGACGGTTCTGTCAACGTCTACGCGCAACTTCCCTAACCGGCTGGGCGAGGGCGCTAACGTCTATTTGACCTCTGCTGAGCTGGCTGCAGTCGGCGCACTCCTCGGAAAGCTACCGACGCCTGAGGAATACCAACAATACGCCAGCAAGATCGACTCGATGGCGGAGAATATCTACCGCTATATGAATTTCGATCAGGTTGTCGCGTTTCAGAAGCTTGCTAAAGACGGCGAGCGGATCGCCGCAACCATCATCGACGAGGTCGCATAAACGAATCGGAGGCGGTGTGTTAGCCTCCGTGCAATGCTCTGGATGGTGAGCACTTAGGCGGGTGTTGTGACGAAACTTTTAGCCGCCAGCCGCCTCACTATTCGCTATCGCTAGAGAGTGGGCAGTGCGGAGCGGCCGCGTTCGCAATCAGCTTGAAGGTCCTCGAGATCCTCAAGACCGACAGCGATTCGAATCAGGCCGTCTTGGATCCCAGCCGCGGCTCGCTGCTCAGGCGCTAGGCGTCCGTGAGTCGTGGTCGCCGGGTGGACAATGGTGGTTTTTGTATCGCCCAAATTGGCCGTCAGCGACATGAGCTCCGTGTTGTTAATGAAACGCCACGCGGCCTCACGCCCTCCCCGCACTTCAAAAGCCAGAACCCCGCCAAAGCCTCTCTGTTGTCTCGACGGCCAGCGCATGCCCGGTATGCGACGGGAAGTCCACAGTAATGGACCTGCTCCACCCATGACTGCTCCTGTAACCATGAGGCCAAAGCGAAAGCGTTATCACAGTGGGCACGCATTCTGAGATCCAGTGTTTCGAGCCCTTTGAGCATGATCCAGGCGTTGAATGCGCTCATCGTGGGCCCACACGACCGGTTAAAAGCGACTATCGGGGCAATCAACTCCTCACGCCCGACCACTGCACCACCCAAAACCCGCCCCTGGCCATCCAAATATTTGGTGGCGGAGTGTGTGACCATATCGGCCCCGAATAGCAGTGGTTGCTGAAGCGCTGGCGTGCAAAAACAGTTGTCGATAGCCAGTAATGTACCCAGTTCGCGACTGAGCGTGGCCAAAGCCTCCAGATCCGCAATGGCATTGAGGGGATTAGAGGGCGTTTCGAGGAATAGCAGCCGTGTGTTATTCCTCGCCGCAGCCCGCCACTGATCAATGTCGGTGAGCGGCACAAATGAGACGCTAACACCAAATTTCTGCAACGTATTCTCAAAAAGGCCGACCGTTGCACCAAATACATCACGGGAGCACAGAACATGATCGCCGGCTTTCAAGTGCGCCATACATAACGCGAAGATAGCGGACATGCCCGAGGCGGTAGCGACAGCGGCCTCTCCCTGCTCTAGCGCAGCGAGACGCTCCTCGAAGCCCCTGACCGTCGGATTGGTATAGCGAGAGTAAACGTTACCTGCCGCGTCTCCGGAAAATTTTGCTGCAGCATCCTCCGCGGAATCGAAGACAAAACTGGACGAGGTAAAAATAGGCTCACCATGCTCATGCTCCGACGTGCGTCTGATACCAGCTCGAACAGCGCGCGTCCTCGGCCCCGCTTCGTCCAGCCATTTGCCGCGATCTTGTGTCATAAACTAGCTGTCGTTATGCAGGCCAACGACGGCGCCGTCACTGGTGCCCAGAAAAGGGCCGCGACCCTTTGCGCCATCGGCTCTGGCCGCCTGAATCGTTTGCAAATAGTGGTCGTCGATATCACCCGCTTGGTAGCGCCCGTCGAATACAGAGGATTCGAAGCCATCGACATCGGGGTTACCCTCCCGTGAGCACTCAAGGAGATCCTCCAGATCTTGATAGACCAACCAATCTGCGCCAATCTCATCTCGAATTTCCTCTACCGTTCGACCATGCGCGATCAACTCATTAGCGGCGGGCATGTCGATACCATAAACGTTTGGATACCGAACAGGTGGTGCAGCGGATGCAAAATAGACGCTTTTCGCACCGGCATCTCGTGCCATCTGGATAATCTGTCCGCAGGTGGTGCCGCGCACAATCGAATCGTCTACGAGCAGAACCGTCTTGTCTTGAAACTCCAAAGGCACCGGATTGAGCTTTTGACGAACTGATTTTTTGCGCTCGCTTTGACCAGGCATAATGAATGTGCGACCGATGTAGCGGTTCTTCATAAAGCCTTCCCTGAACTTTACGCCCAGTTCGTAAGCAAGAGATTGCCCCGCCACGCGGCTGGTGTCAGGGATCGGGATCACAACATCAATATCGTGATTTGGCCGTTCCCTGATAATCTTTTTCGCCAGTGCAGCGCCCTGCCGCATACGCGTCTTGTAGACAGAAATACTGTCCATCAGCGAGTCAGGACGGGCGAAATAAACGTGTTCAAAGATGCACGGCGTGAGCTTAGGCTCATCGGCACATTGCTTCCGATAGAGCTCTCCCGTTTGCGTCACGCAAATCGCCTCACCGGGCAACACATCTCCCAGCAACTCAAAGCCCAACACATCCAGCGCCACACTCTCGGATGCCACCATATATTCCGTCTCGCCGCCTCGACCCTGACGCTGTCCTACAACCAAAGGGCGGATGCCATTGGGATCTCGGAACGCAACCAGACCGAACCCCGATATCAGTGCGACGGCCGCGTATCCACCTTCACAACGTTTGTGCACAACGCGCGTTGCATCGAATATGTCATGTGGCGATGGCTTCAACTTCCCCAGTCGATGCAACTCATGGGCAAACACATTCAGAAGGACCTCTGAGTCTGAGTCAGTATTCAAATGTCGTAGGTCTGACTTAAACAACTCTTCCGACAAAAAGGCGGAGTTAGTGAGATTGCCGTTATGCGCCAAGGCAATGCCATAGGGCGAGTTCACATAAAACGGCTGCGCCAGCGCTGTGCCGGAGCTCCCTTGGGTCGGATACCTAACGTGACCGATGCCAAACTGCCCCAGTAACTGAGCCATGTGGCTCGCGCGAAAGACGTCGCGCACCAGGCCCTCCCCTTTGCGCTGCATCAACTTGCCGTCCTGACAAGTCATGATTCCGGCAGCGTCTTGCCCGCGATGTTGCAGCATGGTGAGGGCGTCGTAGATGTCAGCAGCAACATCGCGCTCAGCAACCATTCCAACCAATCCACACATACAAAATCTCCGGACTAGAGCATCTCGCTAGAATCAATCGTGTCTTTGACGGCCTCAGTGGGCTCTGACTCCAAGACGCGCTCAAAGTTGGTGCCGATCCACTCAGCAACCCAATTCACGGGATCCATCAGCACGGCAGTATCCAGAAGATCCTCCTCGGCATCCGGCAATACGGCGCGGAGAAGGATACTCAGCGCGGCAATAATGATCACGCCGCGAATAAAACCAAAAATACCACCCAACAGCCGATTCCCAACATTGAAGCCGGGCTGCCGCATCTGCTTGGACAGGAAAGCCGCCACCACACTAACCATCAGGAGCACGGCGATAAAAGTGAGCGACCAAGCCAACAGATACCGAGTGGTCGGTTCATCGACAATGTCACTCGCTAATTCCGCGACAGAATCCGCCAAAACATTGGCGAGCAAAAACGCAGCGACCCACCCAAGAATCGACAGCGCCTCACGTGCAAAGCCGCGGACAACCCCGTAAACAGATGAGACACCCCACACGACGAGTATCAGCCAATCAAAGACGTTGAACTGCGAGACTGCGGCCATGAGCTGATCGAGCCAATCCGCCATTACTGAATGTACCTCAGCACCTGCGAATCCACAGAAAGAATTGAATCGATCTGCGGCTTCATCTGCATCAATCGCTCCCGGTCAATGTTCGGGCCAATCTGGACTCTATGCATTTCGTCATCAACGCGCACGTAACGTTTAGAGAAAGCGCGGTAACCGCGTTCCTGTAGACCAGCGACCAACTCATCCGCTCGCTCACTCGATCCTACGGTGGCAACCTGGAGCACCCAAAACACCGGCAATCCCTGCTCATCCACAAGTTCACTTTCATCACTCAATTCGGTAGTGCCCGATATTTCCTCAGCGTCCCGTAGCGACCTCAGATCCGACGCGACGGTGTCGGTGCGAGTGCTCTCATCAGCAGCTCGCTGCACTCCGGGATCTGTCATCGGTGCCTGAGGCAGGGCTTCCCTAACGACCGACTCAAAACTCTCAGGGGGCGCGATGGGAGTCTGATCGATCACAGGTTTTTCAGGCATCGGCTGCAACACGATAGGGTCGTGAAGATCCGGGGAATCAAAGATCAGCGGCCAGAATACAACGCCCAACGCCACAAGAACGACAGTGCCCACCAATCGCTGTTTAATTAAAGGATTCAATGCCTACCGCCCCCTGCCGCGCCTTCTGCGTCAAACAGCGCCAGAGCTTCACCGACAGAAAAAAACGAACCAAAAATGACGACCCTGTCCCCTGCGCTGGATTGTGACTCGATGGCCCGCCACAAAGACTCAAACCTACCCCGGGCCACGACCTGCTGGCCGCCTAGTGCAGCGGTCACTTGATCGGTAGTCATAGCCCTGTCGATGTGACTGAGGTCAATCAAATGCCACTCGTCAAAGACGCCTGCGCAGGCAGAGATCATATCATGTATGGGCTTATCACCCATGACACCAAACATGGCTTTGGTGGCGCCCACGGTCGGTGTTTTGGAGAGGAAATCGACGAGGGTTTTCACCGATTCCGTGTTGTGCGCGACATCCATAATCACATCAATACCAGAGTGTTGATGACGGCTCAGGCGACCCGTCACACTGAGCGACTCCAGAGAGCCGATCAATTCCTGGCACAAGTCAACCAAGCCTGAACGCTCAAGCGCCTCCATCGCTGCCCCAATATTCTGCGGCAACAACCCTGAACAATGCGGTAAGCGGAGCTGCTTTCCCGAGGACCCCTGAAAATGTGAATCGGTTAGGGACCAATCGCGGCCCAGTAAGGAACTCTGTGCTCCAAGTTCTTCAAGTCGCCTAACAAGTGTGTCCGGTGGGTCTAAATCTGCAACCACACAAGGCCTAGCCGGTCGCGCGATACCCGCTTTCTCAATCGCGATCTGACCTCGGTCGTCGCCGAGCCAGTCCGTATGATCCATGCCTATACTTGTCACAACGGCGACATCAGCGTCCACGATATTCACTGCGTCAAGTCTACCGCCCAGGCCCACCTCCAGTACCTGAGCATCGACACCCTGCTCTCGGAACAGCCACATTGCTGCCAGAGTCGCTACTTCGAAATACGTTAGGCTGACTTTGCGACGCGCGTCCTCTATCGCCTCAAAGGCTCTGACGATATCGCGGTCACTGGCTTCATTGCCGCTGATGCGGATTCTCTCGTTGAAACGTAAAAGGTGAGGAGATGTGTAGGCGCCAACTGTTAGCCCCGAGGCTGCCAGCAGTGATGAGAGCACCTCGACGACACTGCCCTTGCCGTTAGTGCCAGCTACTGTGAATGTTTTCGCTTCCGGGCGGAGCAAATCCAGTCGCCCGGCGACCTGCGCAACCCGCTCAAGCCCAAGATCGATTTCGACTGGGTGCTGTGACTGCAGTCGATCAAGCCAATCGCTCAGCGCCAAGGCCATGATATGACTAGGCGCCGCCTCCCTGCGCCTCAATAATTTCACCCTCGAGCGCAGGCGCAGGCCGTCCAGGCGAAGATGTTCCTGTCAGCTTCGCAAGCACTCTCGCCAAAGTGTGTCGCATCTCATTTCGATGGACAATCATGTCGATGGCACCATGCTCCAGCAAAAACTCACTGCGTTGAAAGCCCTTTGGCAGTTTTTGGCGAATCGTCTGCTCGATAATATTTGGCCCGGCGAATCCTGCCCGCGCGTCTGGCTCAGCGATATTGATATCACCCAACAAGGCTAACGAGGCCGAAACGCCGCCGTAAATCGGATCCGTGAGCACCGAAATGTAAGGTGTGCCCTGCCCCTTCAATCGCTCGATGACAGCAGATGTCTTTGCCATCTGCATGAGAGAGATCAGTGCTTCCTGCATCCTCGCGCCCCCTGATGCCGAGAAACAAATGAGAGGCAGGTTTTCTTCTAGCGCGACTGTTGCAGCACGAGTAAATTTCTCCCCCACGGCATAACCCATAGACCCGCCATGGAAGTCGAACTCGAACGCTAATGAAACCACCGGGACACCGAGAATAGAGCCCTTCATGGCAATCAATGCGTCTTTTTCACCTGTGCTGCGTTGGGCGGCGGTGAGGCGGTCCCGATACTTTCGCTTGTCCTTGAATTTGAGGTGGTCAACCGGCTCTAGCTCGGCGAATAATTCTGTCGCACCACGATCGAGGCAGAGTTCTAGACGACGTCTCGCCCCAATGCGCATATGGTGATTACACTTTGGGCAAACCTCTGCGTTTCGCTCCAAATCTGGCTTGTAGAGGATGGCATCGCACTTAATGCACTTTTTCCAGAGGCCTTCGGGTACGTTGGTGCGATTGGCACTCTCATCTTTATTGACACCTGAAGGCAGGATTTTATCAATCCAGCTCATGGGCTTCTCCACATCGAGGACGGCCAGAGTATACGAGCGAGGGAGCGTGCTAGGAAGGTGAAGAGTCCACACCCGCTCGTATGCTTTGGAGTAGTTTTACTGCAGCGCCATGAATCTGGATCTGCGACGTTTCGCCGCCTGACGCTACCTGCTCCATTTTATCAATCAGCGCACTGCCCACCACGACGGCGTCGGCGGTAGTCGCGATCGCCTTGGCACTTTCACCGTCCTTAATGCCGAACCCTACTGCAATCGGTAGCGACGTCTTGCTGCGAATCCGCTTCACACTCTCAGCGACAGCTACTGTGTCGAGGTGCCCGGAACCCGTCACCCCTTTCACCGCCACGCAGTAAATAAAGCCCCTAGCGCGCTCGACAATCGTCTGCACGCGTGCATCGGGCGTCGTCGGAGAAATCAGGAAGATGTTGTCCAGCCCCACCGACTGCAATGCAGCGTCAATCGCGTCCACCTCCTCTGGCGGCAAATCCACGGTGATCAAGCCGTCCACCCCGGCCTCGGCGCAGGCACTGGCAAACGCATCGTAGCCAAATCGCTCAATCGGATTTGCATACCCCATCATCACGATGGGGGTCTTAGCGTCCTGCCGCCGGAACTCAGCCACAATACTCAACACCTTGCGCAGCGTCATGCCATTGGCGAGGGCGCGCTCGTGACCTTTCTGGATGACGGGACCCTCAGCCATCGGGTCTGAGAAAGGCACGCCGACCTCTAACACATCGGCGCCGGATTTAACCAGCTCATGAAGTAACGAGACGGTTCCCTCTGGACTGGGATCCCCCGCGACCACATAGGGAATGACGGCCTTTCGACCGCTCCCACGCAGTTCGTCGAAAGTGCCTGAAATGCGGCTCATCTCTTATTCATACCTCAATGCCGTCGATGGCAGCGACAGTCAAAATGTCCTTATCCCCGCGGCCCGACAGATTCACAACAATATGCTGATCTGGCGTCATATCAGCAGCCAGTTTTTCAGCTTGAGCCAATGCATGCGCGGTTTCCAAAGCCGGCATGATGCCCTCGATTTTGGTCAGCCTGTGAAAGGCGCTTAACGCCTCGTCATCGTTGGCCGCCACGTACTGCACGCGACCGATATCCTTTAACCAGGAGTGCTCCGGCCCTACGCCGGGATAATCGAGCCCTGCAGACACCGAATGAGTTTCCAAGATCTGTCCGTCTTCGTCTTGCATTAGATAGGTGCGATTTCCGTGTAGCACACCTGGTGTGCCGGCAGAGAGCGGTGCGGCATGCTCACCGGTTTCCAAACCTTTGCCACCGGCCTCGACGCCGTACATCGCAACGTCAGTGTCAGCGAGGAAGGGGTGAAAAAGACCAATCGCGTTTGAGCCTCCCCCTACGCACGCTACCAAGGCATCTGGGAGTTTTCCGTTTTGCGCGAGACACTGTGCTCTTGCCTCACGCCCAATCACACTCTGGAAATCCCTCACCAACATAGGGTAGGGATGAGGGCCCGCGACAGTCCCGATGATATAAAACGTGTCATCAATATTCGTGACCCAGTCGCGCATGGCCTCATTCATCGCGTCTTTAAGCGTCCTCGATCCTGATGTCACTGACACCACCTTCGCCCCGAGAAGCTTCATTCGATATACGTTGAGCGCCTGTCGACGAATATCCTCCTCACCCATAAATACATGGCATTCGAGTCCTAGCCGCGCCGCCACGGTCGCACTGGCGACCCCATGTTGCCCCGCTCCTGTCTCGGCGATGACACGCTTTTTCCCCATATTCTTGGCCAGCAATGCCTGACCAATGGTGTTATTCACCTTGTGAGCACCAGTGTGGTTCAAGTCCTCGCGCTTCAGAAAAATACGTCCGCCGCCAATTGCATCCGACAAACGCGCTGCTTCATACAGTGGCGATGGCCGACCGACATAGTGCGCGAGATCCAGATCAAACTCACGCTGAAACGCCGGGTCATCCTTTAGGTCGGCGTACAGCTTCTCAAGGTCAGCGAGCGCTGACATGAGCGTTTCAGCGACAAACTTGCCGCCAAACCGACCGAAACGGCCAGCTGCATCCGGCATCGTTGAAAATAACTCCGGGGTTACTCCACTTGTCATGACGTGTTACCACTCTCTCGATGGCCAAATGGCCTATGAACGAAACCTCTCAGCGCGTTTGTGCCGCCGCTCTCGCGGCATCGATAAACGCCTTAACCTTGTCACGGTCCTTAATCCCTTTGCTATGCTCGACGCCGCTGCTCACATCTACCGCCGCAGGCCTCACCTGAGTGATGGCCGAGGCAACATTCTCAGCATTCAAACCACCCGCAAGAACGATGCGATCACTCACCTCGGGTAATACGCGACTCCAGTCAAAGGTGACGCCCGTGCCGCCAAATTGCCCGCCGTGAGCGCTATCCAACAGCAATGCTGACGCCTGGTGGAACCGATTATTTTCCTCCAGCAAATCGACGCCATCATTCATCGCAATGGCCTTTAAGTATGGCCGACCAAACTGCGAGCAAAATGCGGGTGTCTCGTCACCATGAAACTGCAACATGTGCAGGGGTACAGCGTTCAGCACGCTCTCGACCTCTTGCTCGCTAGCATTCACAAACAACCCGATTATCAAGCCTAATCCAGACACCGCAGCCTGAATCTCCTGTGCTTGATCTATCGTGACTGACCGTGGACTTCCCGGATGAAAAACGCAACCGATGGCGTCTGCCCCCGCCGAGAGCGCACCGACGGCGTCCTCTCGCCGGGTAATGCCGCAAATTTTAATGCGCATTGCGCACCCTCGAACCCAAACCGCCAGTTTAGCAGTTTCAGTGCATTTAGAGACGCCCGGTCAGCATTGTCGGACCTTCTGGCGTATCCGGTAAGCCAAAAACCTCCGGATAGTCGACACGAGCGAGATAGAGCCCCTCAGGCGGAGCAGTCTCAGCTGCCTGTGTGCGATCTCTAGACAGCAACACCGCCTGAAACCAGTCCACGGACCTCGAGTGGGTGCCCACAGCAAGTAGCGATCCCGCAATATTGCGGACCATATGATGCAGAAACGCGTTGGCTGTTATATCGATGATAACGAAGTCGCCACGACGATGGACATGACAATCGCTGACATGACGCATGGGACTGTTGGCCTGGCAGGAGGCCGCGCGAAATGCGCTGAAATCCTGCTCGCCATGCAAGTATTTTGCTGCCTCATTCATCGCAACAAGATCGAGTTCATGTCGGTACCATGTCACCAATCCATGCAGTGCGGCCGGCCTAATTGACGTATTACATAAAATGTAGCGGTAATGCCGCGCCGTCGCGCTGAACCGAGCATGGAAGTCTGAGCTCGTCGGCACCGCCCAATGGAGGCGGACATCATCAGGCAGGTGGCGATTGCCGCCCATGACCCAGGCTTTGACGCTGCGGCCGACGGGGTCGTCAAAATGAATGATTTGGGCAAACCCATGTACACCGGTATCTGTGCGGCCCGCACACGTTGTCGAAACAGGCGTGCCAGCAACGGCGCCCAACGCCTTTTCTAGTGTTTCTTGAGCGGTGGAAACCTGGAGGTGCGGCTGAGCCTGCCAGCCATGGTAGTGCCCGCCGTGGTACTCAATTCGCGCAGCCACCCGGGTACCTGAAGCGAGCACTTCATCTGGAAGACGCATGGAGCTAACAGGCCTCGATACGGCGTAAGAGCTCAACCGCCTCTGCCTGCTGGCTGTAATCACCCTGCTTGATCACCTCGTGCAGAACAGGCCTCGCGCCATCATCATCCCCCATATCAATGTAAGCGCGCGCAAGATCTAACTTGCTATCAGTCGGGTCTGTCTCGGCCCCATAAATAGAGTCCAAGCTGGATATCGTATCCACACTGGCTGACTCGCCTGAAGTCTCTGAGAGCTCGGACAAAGTATCGGCACGAGCTGATGGTTTATCGCCAGAGGCAAGACCAGCTGCAGACGGGCCTGCCCTGCCCACTGACTGCCCTGCCTCCTTTGTGAACGCATCTGGCCCGAGCGCCTGATCTCGACTGGAGGCGTCATCGGCTTCCGTTGCCTCGATCAACACCGCCCTCTGATCATCGCCAGACTGGCTTGCGCCCCCCCTCAGTCTGCGCGTTGCAATCAACGTGAGCAGTACCGAGGCGATTGCGACGCACCCGGTAACAAAGACCCACACGGGCTCGGATAAAAACCCCAACAACCGCATGGGGAATGTGGCTTGCTCAACGGGCGCGCCCAATATGACAGCCCTTAATTCAGCTAATTGCAAATCTCTCTCGATCAATTGCGATTGTAGTTGTGCAACAACCGCCTGCAATTCTCCAACGGTAGCCGAGAGCGCATCCAGTTCGGAGCGACCAACCGCTGCCTGCACAGAGGCAATTGGACTGGATTCGGCCTCCATAAGCGGCAGATCACTTGCCAGATCGGCCTCTACTGGCACTGGCTGCTCGACAGGCGCTGTTGGACGGGTGATCTCAACCGGGATCGGTTCGCCATTCGCTACCAGGGTCAAGCCCTGCTGTTCATCAGTCGTATTATCCGTCCAGGCTGCGTTCTGCTTTGATACCGCGTCAAGCGCTCCCGGCAAGTCAACGCTTATATTTTCCCCCGCGGGCAGCTCCAGCACATACCCAGACATTAATCCGTTTACATTGCCATCAAGAAACGCGGCGGGATTCGCAGAAACAATCGCCAGCATAGTTTGCTCAACGGAGATACCCGGCTCCGCGATCGATGAAGCAATCTGCCAGAGCGTGTCCGATTTGGTCACCAGATAGCGCCCCCCGGCCACCGGGCGATCCGCTAGGGCTTCATCGTGCTGCGGGTCCGTTTCGGCAACCGCGGCAGCATCGCTATTAGCTTCCTCAGATTTTTCGAAAGGTCTGTCATCAGACAGCAATGGCTCGCTCAGCGCTTGAGGCGCAACATCCATCGAGACCGCATACTGCCGTAACAGCCGACCCTCAGACCAACGCGCCTCGAGAATAAACTGAAAGACCGGTTCTGGGAGAGGGGTCCGGGACACAAGCAAGATCCGACTAGCGTCCTCGGCTGATTCAACAACAAAGCTGATGTCTGCCAGAAATGGCGCACGGGCCATATCTGCTCTCGGCGAACTCATCCTCGGAAGCAAGTCCCACGTGCAGACCCTCTTCAAGAGTGCCATGGGCCTGTAAGAGTGCTATCTCAGCAAAAAATGGCTCGTTGAATTCGGAGTAAACCGTAAGGCCCCCAAGCTCGAGGGCCCAGACGCGGCTGGTCACCGTAGCAATGATGGCAATAACGATTGTCGAAAAGATCGTTTTTTTCATCGGCGCGCTGCCTTTACCTTCCCTCGGTTGGGTTCACTGTCCCCTTCACCAATCTCTAGAGCAAGTCCCCATGGTAGTGAGCGCTGGGATTTATCCTACAGGTACTGCGACAGCAAAATCTCCGCTATTTGAACGCTATTCAACGCAGCCCCTTTACGCACGTTGTCAGCCACGACCCACAGATTTAAGCCTCGCGGGTGAGAAATATCAGCTCGAATACGCCCAACAAACACCGGATCTTGACCTGCAGAATCGGATACTGGCGTGGGATAACCCCCGGCCTCATGCTGATCAATGACAACAACACCCTCAGCTGCCTCCAACAAAGCCCTTGATGCCTCGGCGCTAATGGGGTCGCGCGTCTCAATGTGCACGGCCTCGGCGTGGCCAAAAAAAACGGGCACACGGACACAGGTAGGGTTTACCGAAACCGTTTCGTCACTGAGTATCTTCTGGGTTTCCCACACCATCTTCATTTCTTCACGGGTATATCCGTTGTCTTGAAACGAGTCGATATGGGGTAACACATTGAAGGCGATTTGTTTTGGATAAACCTCAGGATCGGCGGGCTTACCATTCAGGAGCCGCGCAGTCTGGCCGGCTAGCTCTTCGATAGCTGCCTTGCCCGTGCCACTGACGGCCTGATAAGTCGCCACATTGATGCGCTCAATCCCCACCGCGTCATAGATGGGCTTCAACGCCACCAGCATTCCGATCGTAGAGCAATTCGGGTTGGCGATAATGCCTCGGTTTCGATACTGCGCAATCGCCTCGGGGTTGACCTCAGGCACGACCAAGGGAATGTCCGCATCGCGCCGGAAATGCGATGTGTTGTCGATCACAACGCAACCTGCCTCCGCCGCGATCGGCGCGAACTCGGCGCTGATATCGCCACCCGCCGAGAACAGCGCAATCGGCGTTTGCGAGAAATCGAATTCGCTAAGGTCCTGAACGGTGTGACGCTTACCCCTGAACTGCACTGATTTACCGGCAGATCGAGAAGACGCCAGTGGAAATAAGGTGTCGACCGGAAAGTTTCGTGACTCGAGGATCTCCAGCATCACCTCACCGACAGCGCCGGTTACACCCACAACTGCTACATTGACTGCTTCCATGGCTGAGCCCTCGCTGTTTATGCCTGCAACGCTGTTAGGACAGCGTCACCCATTGCCACAGTGCCTAAGATTCGCTCCTGCTGCTGATCCGAGACGATGTCGCCTGTTCTTAAACCCTGACCGAGGACGGCTGAGACGGCGTGCTCAATCTCGTCAGCAGCTTGCGTCGCATTCAGTGAATAGCGGAGCAACATGGCCGCAGACAAAATCGTCGCCAGCGGATTGGCTTGGTCCTCGCCGGCAATATCCGGCGCGGATCCATGCACAGGCTCATAGAGGCCGCGAGATTCGGCATTCAAAGACGCTGACGGCAACATGCCAATAGAACCGGTCAGCATGGCTGCGATATCGGACAGAATGTCGCCGAATAAATTCCCGGTCACAATCACATCGAACTGCTTGGGCTCACGCACTAACTGCATCGCGGCGTTGTCGACATACATGTGTGACAGACTCACGTCGTCGTACTCGGCCGACAGCGACTCCATCACCTCACGCCACAGCATGGTGACTTCCAACACGTTAGCCTTATCTACGGAGCACAGTCGGCCTCCCCGTTTGCGCGCGGCCTCGAAGGCCAGGCGACCGATACGGCGGATTTCATCTTCACTATATCGATCGGTATTGATGCCCTCTCTCACGCCATCGTCACGCACTGAGATACCTCTCGGCTCTCCAAAATAGATACCGCCAGTGAGCTCTCGAACAATGAGTATGTCCAAGCCCGAAACCAGCTCAGCGCGGAGACTCGACGCCTTGGCCAGCTCTGGAAATAACATTGCCGGGCGCAAGTTGCAGAACAAATCCAGATCAGACCGGATGGCGAGCAAGCCTCGCTCGGGACGCGCCTCTGCGGGTAGGTTGTCCCACTTGGGGCCGCCGACGGCGCCCAACAAGATGCCGTCTGCCTCACGCGCCAGCGCCCTTGTCGTCTCAGGGTAAGCAACCCCGTCCCTATCGATCGCAACGCCGCCCAGATTGGCTTCAGTAAAGGACAAGCCCAGGTCATACCGCGCATCAGCCCACTCAAGGACCCGGCGAGCCTCACGCACAACCTCTGGACCAATACCATCACCGGGCAGCAGTAAAACACCTTTGCTCACAGTGAGATGTCCTCAATCAGCCAGGGTAAGCGTTCTTTGTGGCCCCTCTCGAATGCGTGGATCGCCTCCGCTCGCTCCAATGTTATGCCAATATCGTCGAGCCCCTTGAGCAAGCAGTCTCGGCGAAACGGATCAACCTCAAAGGGCCACGTATCGCCATTGGGCAGAATCAGCTCGCAGGCCTCTAGATCAATGAGCAGTCGATAGCCCTCCTGAGCGCGCACTTCGGCAAACAAGGTGTCCACTTGAGCGGCCGGGAGCGCAATTGGGAGGATGCCGTTCTTCAGCGCGTTCGACCGAAAGATATCGGCAAAACTTGGCGCTATCACCGATCTGAATCCGAAATCTTCCATCGCCCAAGCCGCATGCTCTCGACTGGAGCCGCAGCCGAAGTTCTCTCTTGCGAGCAGAATGGACGCGCCCTGATAACGCGGAAAGTTCAGCGGAAATTCAGGATTCAAAGGTCTATGACTATTATCCGAATCCGGCACACCCTCATCGAGATAACGCAACTCGTCAAAAAGATTAGGCCCAAAGCCTGATCGGCGGATGGACTTTAAAAATTGCTTCGGCACCATCAGATCCGTATCAACGTTCGCCCTGTCCATTGGCACCACTAGACCGTCATGCTTCGTGAGGGGCTTCATGCGCTCGCTCCTTCCGATGACAGCTCACTGACAGCGACGAAGTGACCTGCAACGGCCGCTGCCGCCGCCATCGCAGGACTCACCAAATGGGTTCGTCCACCACTACCCTGCCGACCTTCGAAATTACGGTTTGACGTGCTCGCGCAACGCTCTCCGGGCTGCAAGCGGTCTGCGTTCATGGCCAGACACATCGAGCAGCCCGGCTCTCGCCACTCCATACCGGCATCCAGAAAAATACGATCCAAGCCCTCGGCCTCAGCCTGCGCCTTGACCAAACCCGACCCCGGGACCACAAGAGCCTTACGAATGGTGGGGGCGATTCGTTGCCCCTTGAGTACCTGCGCCGCGGCTCGCAAATCTTCGATACGGGAATTGGTACAAGAGCCAATAAAAATAGCGTCGGGTCGAATGTCTGACATCGGCATACCTTGCTCAAGCCCCATATATTCCAGGGCGCGGGCCAACCCCAGTCGGCTGGTTTCGTCTGGCATGTCCTCGAGTGTCGGCACGCGTCCATTGACGGACGTCACCATTTCAGGCGACGTACCCCAAGTCACATGGGGCTCAATGGCGGAACCATCCAAAGTGAGCGTCTGATCGAAAACGGCACCCTCGTCTGAACGCAGTGTTCGCCACCACGCCTCGGCCTGCTGCCATTGTTCACCAGTGGGGGCAAAAGGTTTGTCTCTAAAGTAATCAAGCGTCACTTCATCGACAGCAACCAGGCCACAGCGAGCGCCCGCTTCGATCGCCATATTGCAAAGCGTCATCCGGCCTTCCATCGACAAGGCGCTAATGGCTGAGCCACAAAACTCGATAGCAAACCCGGTGCCACCCGCCGTGCCAATAGCACCAATGACCGCGAGCGCCACATCTTTCGCCGTGACGCCAGCCTGCAAGTTGCCCGTCACCTCAACACGGAAATTTTTCATCTTCCGTTGAATCAAACACTGAGTCGCCATCACGTGCTCGACTTCTGACGTGCCAATGCCGTGCGCCAAGGCGCCTGCAGCGCCATGGGTTGAAGTATGAGAGTCCCCGCAGACCACGGTCATGCCAGGCAAAACAGCACCCTGCTCGGGGCCCATCACGTGCACAATTCCCTGACGGATATCGTTCAACGGTATTTCCGCCACATCAAAGGCCGCACAGTTATCGTCCAGAGTTTGTAACTGAATGCGCGATACTTCGTCGGGCAACGCCTGAAGCCCTCCCTCGCGCTCTGACCTCAGCGTCGAGACATTGTGGTCCGGTACAGCCAAATTAGCGCTGCGGCGCCACAGGTCCCGGCCCGCTAACTTCAGACCCTCAAACGCCTGCGGTGATGTCACCTCATGCAGTAAATGGCGATCGATATAAATAAGAGCGGTGCCGTCATCGCGCTGCTCGACGAGATGCGCATCCCACAATTTATCGTAGAGGGTCTGAGCCATGACCTATTTTTCCTATTGAGCTACTGTGGCGGGTGCCGAAAAAGGCGCGGAGTATAGCACCGTAGATCTTGGGTTAGGTGCCCCTCAAGGCAGATCACCGATGCGTTACGCGCCAACAGGAATGGATGCGCGGATTACGCGCGAAATCCTCGGGAATCGATTGAGCCGTGACATCTTCAACGTGCCATCGCTCGAAAAGCCCCTCCGCGAGCTCAAACCGGCGCCGATTCGAAGAGAAATATAGAACGCCGTCCTGACTCAAGCGCGCCATTGCCAGATCAATCAGGTTTTCGTGGTCACCTTGCACATCAAAATCGTTCTGACCCTTGGAGTTTGAGAATGAGGGAGGATCCACCATGATGAGATCGTAACTGCGGGTCTCTGAAATGAGCCAGGTCCTTGCATCCGACTTGACTCCACGATGCTGGCGCTCAGAAAAACCGTTGAGCGCCAGGTTCGCCTTGAACCACTCGAGATAGGTAGCAGAAGCATCGACACTGGTGCTGGTGACGGCACCACCCGCCGCGGCATGAAGTGTCGCTACCCCCGTGTAACTAAAAAGATTCAGGAAATGACGGCCCTTGGCTTCCTTAGCGATCCAACTGCGCAGGGGCCGGTGATCTAGGAACAAACCGGTATCGAGATAGTCGTAGAGGTTGACGAATGCCTTGATGCTACCCTCATGCGCGATCAAGCGCTCTGCGGTATGGGCAAGTTTGTGATACTGGTCTCTGCCCTTTTGACGCTGACGGCGCTTGACCACGATGCAGTCACGTGAAGGCAAGGCAGCATAGTGTAGAGCACCGAGCACAACGTCATCCAAACGCTGACTCGCCGTTTCATCAGGAATTGACTTGGGTGGAGCATACTCCGCGATGTGTAGCTCGCCCTCATACACATCGATTGCGGCTGCGTATTCTGGTATGTCCGCGTCATAGAGACGATAGTTACTGATCCGCTCGCGTTCGATCCATGGCTTGAGCCGCCGATAATTTTTGCGCAAACGATTGGCCACCATAGTGGCGCCCTCCGTCAACTCTACAGCGCTTACCTTTCCGACATCGCGCCGAGGCTCTGTTTGCGACTCGAGTGGACGGAAGGTGTTACCCGAGTCCAGCTCAAATTGCAGGCAGTGCAGCTCTAATCGCCCATTGTGAAAGCGATGTTTTTTGCTCGCCCTCAGCCCGATAGCTTTGCCGAGCTCGATTTGCGAGGTCAACACGACGCCCCGCCAGCCCTCAAATTCCTCCCGCATTAATTGGCCCAAACGATTGTAGAGCGGCGGCAGGCTATCGACGCTTCCCATCCGCTCTCCCCAGGGCGGATTCACCACCAGCACCCCGCTGGACAGATCCCGATGCGTGGGGCGACTGACAGAGGATAGGTCTTTGCAGCGAAGCCTAACCAAGTGCTCGAGACCTAATCGCTGAATGTTTTCCTGAGACCGGCGCACGGCCTGAATATCACCGTCATAACCGCGGATTTCGACTTGAATCTGCAAACCTGACTCTCGTCGCTCCTCGGCTTCGCTTTTGATGGCTCGCCATTGGAGCGCGTCGTGACCCGCCCAGCCGTCAAATCCGAATCGGCTCCTAGCCAAGCCTGGAGCGTGATCAAGTGCCATCAGCGCTCCCTCCAGAAGCAACGTCGAGGACCCGCACATTGGATCAATGAGCGCCTCGCCCTCGCGGCTTCTGGCCGGCCAGTTCGCAGCCCAGAGTGCAGCGGCGGCAATATTTTCTTTGAGTGGCGCCAGCCCACCATCGAGACGATATCCCCGCCGATGCAGACTCTCACCACTCAAATCAATGCCCAAACTCAGTACGCCTTTATTCAGGCGCGCGTGAATTCTCAGACCCGGTGCCTTGACGTCAACATCGGGTCGGGCACGTCCTTTGGTTCGGTGTTGGTCGACGACGGCATCCTTGATTCGCAAGGCGCCGAACTGCGCGTTGCGAATGTCGCGGCTCTTACCCGTGAAATCCACCATCAGGGACTGGCCTGCCGGGATATGCGACAACCAATCAACCTCAGATGAGGCCTCATAAACGGCGTCGCCGGTATCCGCTTTGTGCGAACCCAAATCCAGAATCACCCGGTTAGCCAGTCGGCTCCAGAGGCAAACTCGGTAGGCCAAACCCAAGTCGCCCGAGAACTGTACGCCGATGGGACGCTCTACCACATCAACGGCACCCAACTCCGCCAGTTCCTGCGCGAGGTAGACCCCCACGCCAGCGGGGCAAGTCGCCGTATAGCGATGCATACCCACTAGAGTACTCCCTGCTCGAGAATGAAAATGTCACGCAAGAGCCGCCTCCACTCGTTGTATTGCGAGGCTAATGTACCCTCCAGGCGCACCACCTGCTCTACGGTGCGTAATGTTGTGGGCTGAGTCTCATTTTCAAACGCTTCTGCCAGCTCGTACATGGCTTGCTCTTGAATGCGATATGATCGATAGGCCGCATATTGCGCCTGCATTCGAGCGAACCGACTGTCGTGATCCTTGTCATCCCGATCCATCACACGCTGCTCGTAGCGCTCCAACCACGCCGCCTGTTCTACCGTCGCTCGGCGCCACAACGCGTAGGTGGGTATGACCCGCTCCGCAAGTTCTTCATATTGCTCGTCGATGGCATCACAGAATAAATACTCCTGATTCCTCACCCGCGTAATGCGAGCCAGCATGGGATCGTCAGACGCTGGCAATCGATTCAACTGCCAGCCGTCGGGAGAAACGATCAACATGCCGGAGAAGGCATCAGGCACCAGCGTCTCCGCGTAGCGCACCTCCGAAGCCGCAACCAATTGCGCCCGCTCCCGGGAGGAGTACTGCTGCCAGCTGAACCGTAGCCGATTGCTGACGATATGAAAGACCTCTTTGAGCGCGATGGCCGCCCCAGTCGCAAAAGTCTCCCGATGCGCAATGGTGTGATCGAACCAAACTTGCGACATCGCATCGCGCACGGTGACATGGATGATCAAGTCTCGACCATCGGACCGAAGGATCTCCGAATGAATCGAGACGGGTGTTAGCGCTGAGGCCTCGGGCACCAATCGAACCACTCCAAACTGGTTGCTTTCGATCAGCGCGGCCTTGAGCTCACGAGCCAGCAGCGATGCTTCCAGGCGGCGGACGACGGCAGCCGGGGAATCGTCATTGTCCTCTACTCCCGGATCGAACAGCACTACGCCAATATCGAGCTCGGGCATGCTGGGAGCGGTGGCGACCTCCAGAGGCTGTGGCGCCTGCCAAATGACGGGCAGATCCGAGGGAAAGGCCTCAACTGGCTGAGCACTGGCAGTCGCCCGACACACTGTAAGCAGCAGCGCACAGATACCCATGCGTGCCATTCTCCCCACTCTCTGCCTGCCGGTAACGGTCGCCAGCATGACCGTCATCCTCTCTCGGCCGCTTCTGTTGTGCAGACTCGCCCCCTGCTTAAGGTCTCGGTACAGCGATAACCCCTGGACGTTGCGTCGGAGCGCGAAAATATTCTCACGACCTCGAGACGTGTGGCGGTACCGGCCATGCCCATTACCGTTCTTTGCGCCAATGCCTCATTACCCTCGGAAATCACGAATCGATGCTCAATCATCAAGCCGTCAGGTAGTTCCACCAGGAAATGCCATTGCTGGCCGTCCCACCAACACTGTTCGGCACCGAGCAGGCTCGAAACTGGTTCAGCCTCTCCTTTCAACTGACAACTCAGAGCAAAGCTGTTCTCGCGTTCGATTCGCAGCCAACGCGTGTCTTGCTCAATATCGAGTATCGAAGATTCCGTCACCAGCTCCGCCATTTTAGCGAGCGCAATGAGCGTATCGATATCGCCCACCGCCTGAGCCTGGTAACTCACACCTCGTTCAATGGCGTCCTGTCTTCGGCGCATTTCACGTTGCACCTCACGAAACCGAGCATTGATTTGGGTTTGGATACTGTCACTCTTTGCGTAATCCACTTCCCACTGACCGGATAAGTCGCTCATCGGGCGTGAAGAAGAGGTCACGGGAGCGGATTCAGAAACGCAGCCAAGCAAGGTCACCAGATAAACAGGGAGCAGAAGACGCCCACACGCAGTCAACCCGCTGAGTGAAGACCCCGCCGTAGTATGTCGCGCGCCACATACGTTGACCGTGTGCAGGTGCCGGCACTTATCGTTCATGAGTAAGGGAACTATCTGACGCGCCCAATACCACCCCCTGATGGGTCAACGCTCTGCACTACCCCAGACATTAAACCCCGCGATTCGGGGCGTCCCTGGCAGATACATCTGATCTAGCGCGCTTATTGCAAAGCCTGCATCACTTATCCAGCGCGTGATGGGGCGATTGAGGTTGCAGCCGCCGAGTAGCTTTCGCCAGAGAGGATTGACTCTTTGTTGCCAACGCGCGACCGACGCATCGGGCGCCTCACCATGTTCGCAAAACACCAGGCGCCCCCCGGGCTTTAATACTCTTCGTATTTCCTGAAGCGCCGCTTGCGCATCAGGAATGGTGCAGAGGCTGTAGGTCATGAGGACAGTATCAAACTCTTCATCGGGTAACGGTATCGATTCGGCGGACCCCTCAATGAACTCGAGTGGCACACCCAATGAAGTCGCTCGGGGTTGAGCGAGTGCCCAACTTGTTGAACAGGGATCGATCCCAACGATCCGCTCGATCTGCTCCGCCCGGTAATAAGGCAAGTTATGGCCGGCCCCCATGCCTATCTCCAGCACACGGCCTCGCGCCTGGGGTACCACCTTTTCCCGCTGCTTCAAGATGGGTTTGGTCCCGCAGGCACACGTCACGAGTCGCGGCACGACCTTATCGCTATAAAACCCCATGCTATCGCTCCCTTTTTTGTGTTCGCATTATTGAGCAGTCTTCACCCGTCTCGCAGTCAGTCATGGCTTGTCGAGCTCCTCATCAACGTTGATCGTCCACAACCCCGCCCTGCGCAGCGCGCGCTGCGGCAGCCTGCTCCTCCAACACCTGACTGAGCGCTGCTTCCTCACGACGCGCATCGGGCGGGCGCTCAGACTCAGGGTATGCATCAGGGTCAATTCTGCGCATTTCGTCTTCAATCCATAAAGAGACCCTTTCCATTAAATCAGCAGAACTCTCGCCCATTCTCGGTGAAATTGGCTGGCCAATGGAGACCGCTATGGTGCCGGGAATAAATCTGAAGCTTTTTCGCGGCCAGCAGCGACCCGAAGACACCGCTATCGGCACGATGCGGGCATTCGTAGCAATAGACAGGCGCGCCGCACCCGTCTTGTAACTGCCGCTTTTGCCCCGCTCTGAACGAGTGCCCTCCGGGAACATAATGACCCACTTGCCCCGGTCCATCAGCTGCTCCCCCAGCGACGCTACTTTGTTCCAAGCCTCGCCTCGGGCGCTGCGATCAATATGAATCATGTTCAGGCAAGCCATCGCCCACCCAAAAAACGGTATGAAGAGCAACTCTCTTTTGAAGACATAGGCCAGCGGATGCGGCATACGGCTGGCGAAAAAAAAAGTTTCCCAGGTCGACTGATGTTTCGGGCACAAAATGATGCGCTGGTTATCATTTGAGTCAGGGAGCCATTCCTCTCCCGATACAGTGTAGTCAACACGTCCGATCAAGCGCACAGCGCCAACCGCGCCACGAAGCCACGGTCTCGCTATGTACCACCAGCGCGCGTCAGCACTTGAGAAGGGTGTCGCGAGGATTATTAGGCTCGCCAGCGGAATCACCGTCAACGCCATCCAGAGAAACACCAGAGAAGATCTCAAAAACCCCATTAGTTGGAATTTGCCCCTCGTTCTCTTTGGCGTTCATTGAAAATAGGCGACATGGCGCCTTCCAGAGGCCGCATTAAACCAGAAACGGCTTTAATGGGTCAGTGGATTCCTTCCGTACCCCACTCGTGGTCCCTATAATGACGGCGTTGTTTGCGGAGCCCTCTGCGTGAAAAAGCCCCCGTCGAAAACAGATCTGAGAGAGCGTCTGGCGCGACAAACCGCCGCTTTTCTCTCTGCGGGCGGGACCGTGAAAGAACTCCGCAGGGGTGAGAGCGCCTACGAAAAATCTGATGTCCCTCCTTCAGCCCCTCTGTTTGAGCCGCGGCCCACCACGACCAGAACACCGCTTAACGATGTGATCGCTGCGCTCGACGCACGGCGGGCGGAAAAACGTAGCCGCACCAAAGTAGTCAGACGTAGAACCCCAAAACGCCGAAAGCAGGTCGTGTATGACGACTTTGGCGAGCCACTGCGGGTCACCTGGGTGGAAGAGTAAGCCCTCAGGGCAACGTGCCAGCTGCACCCGGAGTTGCCCATCCAGCCCGACTGATCACCCAGTCAGCGCCATACGCTGAACTAAGGCCGGTCGGCTAACGTAAGCACGATGTTATCGATCGAGACAACATCATGATCACACTAGAAGAAGTCATCGAGGTCCCGCGCTCGGTGGAAGAATGCTTCCATTATGTTGCCGATTTCCGGACGACCGTCGAATGGGATGCAACGGCTGTTGAGGCCATCAAGGCGACACCGGGGCCCGTATCCGTCGACACGCGATTCGCTCTAAGGTGTAAGAGCGGTCCCACCAAACTGGCGCTGAATTACACGATCACAGAGCTCGTACCATTCCACTCGATTTCGCTTAGAGGCGAAGGTCGGTTCTTTACAGTCGACGACATCATCACGTTCGATGACCTCGGAAATGGACAGACCCGAATCTGTTACATCGCCAAGTTCCGCTTTCGATACGGAATGAATGCGCTCGCGGACCAAGCTGCCAGGGGTTTTCAGGCAATGGGGCGGGCCAGCCTCCGTGGTTTGAAAAAAGCACTCACAGACGACAATCCAGAGCCCTCAGCGAGCCCCACCACTATCCGCCGGGATAAAAAACTCCCCACCGCCCTGCTCGACTTCACCCGCTTTGGCTACCAGCGCGGGCGACGACGCTGGTCTCCCATGAGCACTAGCCTTGCAGGAAAGCATATCGTCCTAACCGGCGCCAATTCGGGGTTAGGACTTGCGACCGCGCGTGCGCTACTCGAGGCCGGCGCGAAGCTCACTGTAGTCATTCGCGACCCCAATAAGATCGACACCATGCAAGCTGAGCTCACCAGAGAAACCGGCCGCGCCGCCGATTCCGTCGAACTGTGCGATATGAGCCTGCTGTCTGATGTTGATGCCCTGTGCGACCGCTTGCTCGCGAAGGGAGAATCGATAGACGTACTGATCAACAATGCAGGCGCACTCTTCAACGACTACGCCGAAACCCGAGAGGGCATTGAACGCAGTGCGGCTCTACTCCTATTGGCGCCCTGGCGGATGACAGAGCAACTGTTGCCACTGCTGGAAAACCACAGCAGCGCCGCACGCGTGATTAACGTGGTCTCAGGGGGCATGTATACGCAGAAGCTCCGGTGCGCCCAGCTCGTCATGACCGAACAGGATTACAACGGCTCCGTCGCCTATGCTCGCGCCAAGCGAGCCTTAACCGTACTCACAGAGCAATGGGCGGAGGACTGGCAAGCCCGCAATGTTGTAGTCAACAGCATGCATCCCGGTTGGGCAGATACACCAGGCGTCCAGAGTGCACTCCCGGGCTTCCGCCGGGTTACCCAGTCGGTACTCAGATCATCTGATGAGGGCGCAGATACGATCGTATGGCTGGCAAGAGCTAAAGAAGCCGATCAGGTGACCGGCAAGCTGTTTCTCGATCGGGAGCCACGCACCACGCATCTCCGCTCCAGCACGATAGAAAAAGAGGAGGAGCGTGCGCGGCTGCCCGATTGGCTGGAAGAAACCTATGCTTCGCTGGATCTCATCACCAACACGTAAATTCCGATGCGAACAGTTGAGGCCTGCTCGGCCAACCGTTACTGTCCAATCTGATTATGGGCACAGGCAGCAACATGAGCACGCTTATCGAACACTTTGAGCCGGCATTTGACAGTGCATTGATCGATAGTACGCGAGATCGACTTGCGAATACCCGCTTCCCCGAAGCGGAAACGGTGGAAGATTGGCAACAAGGCCTGCCGCTGCATTACTGCCAAGAATTAGTGCGCTATTGGTTGGATGACTACGACTGGCAACGCGTGCCGAGACGACTCTCCGCTTTTGACAATTTGATGACTGACATCGACGGTCTGCCGATTCACTTTCTGCACATCAGAAGCCCGCATAGTGATGCCCAGCCGTTGCTGATGACGCACGGATGGCCGGGTTCGATCCTGGAATTTGTCGACATCATTGGCCCCCTCACCAACCCTACTGAGCACGGGGGAAACGCGAGCGATGCCTTCCACCTGATCGTGCCCAGCCTTCCCGGATACGGGTTCTCTGGCAAGCCCGAGGCGACGGGGATCGGCGTCGGTGCCATCGCAAAAATGTGGGACAAACTCATGGTGCGACTGGGGTATGAACGCTATGTTGCCCAAGGCGGGGATTGGGGTTCGCTTGTTACCCATGCCATACTGCTTGAGGAGCAAACGCACTGTATCGCAGGTCACATCAACCTGCCTCTGGTAGCCCCTGATGAGCAGACACTGACCTCGAACGACCCAGCGGAGCAAGCCGTGCTCGCTGCGGGCATGCACTATCAGGAGCACGAATCGGGCTACTCCAAGCAGCAAGCCACGCGACCACAGACGTTAGCTTATGGATTGGCAGACTCGCCCGTCGGGCAGATGGCCTGGATTATCGAAAAGTATGCCCAGTGGACTGACTGCGTTCGTGACGGCATGCGGCACCCAGAAAATGCCATCGAGCGGGATGTGCTACTGGACATCGTGACCCACTACTGGATGACCAACTCCGGCGGCAGCAGCGCGCGTCTGTACTGGGAGAGCTTCAATCAGACGGACAGTCGCCCTGTCACATTGCCGCTCGGGATATCGCTGTTCCCAAAAGAACTATTCGTATGCAGCGAGCGTCTCGCTAAAACGCGCTATCACAATCTCATGATGTTCAATAATACCCACGCACGTGGCGGGCATTTTGCCTCACTTGAACAGCCCGAGGCCTTTCTGTCAGATATTCGGCAGTGGCACTCCATATTACGACAGCAGGAACTACTTTAAATGGACACGCTCGCTGCGCTTTATGCACCCGGCAGCCCAGAGGCCGACTACTGGCAGGCCCGTCATCGTCTCGCGACGACAGCCAGAATACTCAACGAAAAATTGGTCAGTGCTGACATTACGCCGGAACTAGCGGATACGATTAGAGAGGATCTAGAGCGAATTGCTGCCCGATTGGAAACCTGCGAGCAGGTGAGCGGCTTGGTCGAAATGGGACGCAAAGCCGATCGGGGAACCGTGGACAATGTCATGGGAGAATTGGTGGCGATGGCGGGACGAAGCCATCCCTGCGCACCGCAACTCACATGGCAAGAAGAACTCAACCAGATCACGGGCACCGTTATGTTTGGGCAAGCTTTTGAGGGGCCTCCCGGGCATACCCACGGAGGCTGGGTGGCCGGCATCCTCGATCACATCATGGGCATGACCCACGTTCGGACCGGGCAACCTGGCATGACGGGCGGACTCTCCATCCGCTACCTCAAACCCACGCCTCTCCACGAAGTGATTCACATTAGCGCAGAGGCAGTCGAGCTGGATGATAAGCGCACTGAAGTTAAAGCCACCATGCGCTGGGGGGAAGTCACAACCGCCACGGCCGAAGCGATCTTTGTCCGGGTCGACAGCGCACGCTTCGGATTCGACGCCGCCTAGCGATTACAGGCGCTTATAAACTGTGGCGCCATCTATCAGCGTCCGATCAACTTTGATATCCCTGACATCGGGAGCGGTTAACGGATCATCTGATAGCACGACAAGATCCGCCCGCTTTCCGGGCTCGATGGATCCTATCTCGTTGTGCATAAACACCTGCCAGGCGGCGTCAATTGTCACAGCCCGCAGCGCAGCCTCGCGCCCGATGCGCTGCGCCGGGCCAATCACGACTCCGCTAGTGCTTTTTCGCTCTGTCTGACTCCACACTGCCTGCAAGGGCAACATTGGCGTCACCGGCGTATCCAAATGTGAGCTGAACCGGACCCCGGCCTCCAGCGCCCATTGAGCAGGACTCATATTTGCAGCGCGTTCAGGGCCCATAAATATCGACGCATGACGATCACCCCAGTAGAAGGTGTGGGCTGAGAAAAAACTCGGGGTCACCCCCATCTTAGCCATGCGATCGATTTGATCCTTTCGCGTCATCTGGGCATGGATGATGAGCGGCCTTGCCTCAGGCCATGGATGCGCCAGCATGGCCGCCTCAATCGCGTCCAATCCGTCATCAATCGACGCGTCTCCATTGCAGTGAATCGCCACCGGGATGCGCCGCTCATACAGCCCGGCGACTTGACGAAACAATTCTTCCCGCGCCACCGAGGGATAACCCCGATAGTCAGCGTCGCCCTTGAATGGCACGTAGTAAGGCTCGGTGAGATAACCCGTATACCCCTGAATACTCCCGTCCGCGATGATCTTGACTCGCGGGACCGACACGCGCCCGCCGGCAAAGTCGTCGAGCATCACTGATCCCGCGAACAGGTCATCGCCGATCTCTTCAAATAAAGGAAATAGCGCAACGCGTTGCGGAAATTGATTCAGGCGACTCAACAAACCCAACAACTTGGCGACTGGCGTTGGCATACCACCCGCTGAAGCCGTGGTCACACCTACCTGCAAATACTCCTCGGCAGCCTGAGTCGTCATGCGGAGTGCATCCATCGCACCCAAATCCAATGCGTAGTCCCATACGGCTCGAGCTGCTGTCTCTTCCAGCACCCCATTAGGGCGCCGTCCATCTGCGGACTGGGAATCACGCACAATCACGCCACCCTCAGGGTCTGGTGTCGACTCATCAATCCCGAGAACAGCCAACGCCACAGAATTCACAACCGCGAGATGCCCCGACACGTGAGTCACTGCTACGGGACGCTCTGCCGAGACTTGATCCAGATCATCACGAGTGGGATGACGTTTCTCCGCGATCAATGTGTCGTCGTAGCCGTGCCCTACAATCCAGCCATCGGGTCGCGCCTTTGCAAATCCCTGAAGACGCTCAAGTAGCTGTGGCATGCTGGTAACTTCGCCGATGGGCGGGCTGTTAAGGTCAGCAGAGAAAACGGTTTGTCCTGAACCCGGAAAATGGCCGTGCGCATCGACGAATCCCGGCATGAGCGTCCGCCCACGCAGATCGACGATCGAGGTCTGCTCAGTCGCCTCCTCCAAGAGCACCTCCGACCGGCCAACCACCTCGATACGACCATCCCGCACGCTGACCGCCTCGGCGATCGAGCCTGAGGCATCCATCGTCAGGACGTGGCCATTCACGAATATCTCGTGTGGCGGTGGCGCCATAGGGCGCGTCACGATGGCGAGCAGCACCACCACGCCGCCGGTAAATGCCAGCGTCACTAATAAACCCACTCGCCAATTCATAACCGAATTCTCCACAGTGTTTTGAACCATTTTCCGCTCTTAATAGTGAGGCGGCGGGGGCTCGGCGTCTGCAGGTGTGATCTCATCGAGACGCGTACCATGCTCGATCAGACGCGCGCGTAACAGCTCAAGCTCCCGCTCTAATCTCATGATGTGTTGTTGTTGCGCCGCCAGTGCGGAGTCCAACGCACTCACCGTGTCCTCTACGAAGGCCAGTTGTGCCTCCAAGTCTGCTACGCCTGTCATGTGCCATCCCCGGGGCCAATCGACCCGAGTGCTAGTATACGTCTCATCCAGTGTGTTCAGGAGTATTCGCGTTGGCAAAACGATCGGACTCGAGAGCGGTCTACAGCACTCAACAAGGTCGCCTGTGCCCACAATGTCAGCGTGCAGTTGCGTCCTGTGTCTGTGGTGCAGACAGGCCCGCATCAGTCGGCGACGGCATTATCAGAATTCGCAGGGAAACAAAGGGCCGAGGCGGCAAAGCGGTGACCGTCATCGAGGGCATACCGGAAACTGCCGAAACACTGAAATCGCTCTGTAAGCAGCTCAAACAGCGGTGTGGTGTAGGCGGCGCGGTCAAGGCCGCGCAAATCGAAATTCAGGGTGATCAGCGAGCCCTTTGCCAACAACACCTAGAGAGCCTCGGCTACGAGGTCAAGCTGTCAGGGGGATAGATCATCCATGGTCAACAGTGTCTTCTGTCCTGTCTTTCTGGCGCCGTACCGCTTGACGGCCTCGACCGTCATTGCATCACGCAAGGTGCTTTTGGAAGAGTAGTGGCTAGCGAAGGTGGTGTCGATCTCGGCCATCACCCGCGCACGCATTCTGGCCACTCGTTCGGGTCCCGCGCGCTTCATAAAGGGCGTTAACAACCAACCACTCACTGACCACACCCAGCCATAACCCCGCGTGAGCTCAGTGGCACTCAGGTCGAGCTGGCCATAGATGTAAGCTTGCTTGGGCTCCTCGGAGCCATATCGCGACCAGGGCCCGATTTTCGCGGCGGCTAACTCCATTGCAGTGAGAATGCGATTTACCCCTTTACCACCGCCGATGGCGTCAAACGCTAGCGTCGCCCCGGTGGCAACCAGCGCTTCGATGAGGTGCGACATGAAATCGTCGTCACTGCTATTCAGCACCCACTCGGCACCCTGTGACTTCAGCAGTGACACCTGCTCCTCAGAGCGAACGATATTGACCAGAGGAATGCCATCCGCCTGACACAAGCGATGCAACATCTGCCCCAAATTTGACGCGGCTGCTGTATGAACGATCGCCTTTTGCCCCTCTATGTCGCGGGTCTCCATGAACCCCAATGCGGTCATGGGGTTTACGAAGCATGAGGCCGCCTGCTCGGCCGAAATCGCGTCACTAAAGGACATACATTGATCTACGGGCACACAGCGGTAACCGGCATACATCTCACCGCCGAACATACCCACACGCTTCCCGAGCAAGGCCTGAGCGTCGGGATGGCTCCCTGCAGCGACGACTCGCCCGCTCCCTTCATTACCAACAGGCATCCAATGGCCGACGCGCGGACCCATCGCCCTCATCGCGGCGGCCGGCACATCAAGTAGCAACGAGGGCTGGCCATCGCGCTCGGTGGCGCGCGCACTCGCCAAGTCCGCCGCACCGAACATTAGTCCCAAGTCTGAAGGATTGATTGGCGCCGCCTCAATCTGGACGAGGACTTCGTTGTCTGTCGGCTCGGGCACCGCAATCTCGACCAAGGCACACTCTACCGTGCCGTTTTCGTGCACGCAGGACTGCATCTGTAGTGTTTTCATGATGGACTCTCCCTTAATCAATCCAATATTTCAGTGCAGCCGCTCAATACAAGGTCTGCCGCTCGTCCGCCGTCACCACAGACGCTGATTCTCCAGCCCGCAGGCGATAAACGACGCGGTATGCCAGCACTGCTTGCACATACTCTCGGGTCTCCTCAAAAGGAATCGAGTCGACCCACTGATCGAACGCCATATCATCATTCGTCCACCGGCTCACACGACTGGGGCCGGCGTTATACGCAGCGAGCGACTTCACGTGATTGCCATTAAAGCGCGTCATCAGGGTCGCAAAATAGGTACTGCCAACCGGAATGTTGGTCTCCGGCTGGTAGAGCGTCGCCGCCCCGCCGTAGCGCTCACCCATCCCACGCAGCACGCTGCGCGCCGTGCTCGGCATCACTTGCATCAAGCCACGTGCGCCAACCTTGGACTTCGCCAAGGCATAGAGGCCACTCTCTCGTCTCGCCAGTGCGAGCAGAAGATAGCTATCGATCTCGTTCTTGGCGCCCGCCTTTTCAAACGCATCCCAGTGCGTGACCGGAAAGCGCAGATCCAGACGGTTCCAGTCCGATGCGGCATTGGCGGCATCGGCAGCGAGATCAGGCCAGCCCCGGAGCACGGCGATCTCTCCAAGCCGCGACCGTAACTCGCTTGGCAGTTGGTTAATCGTATGGCGCCATTGCTCTTTGGACTCGCGTTGCTCGCCTATGGCGAGCAACTCCTGTGCGCGCGACACGCCACGCCGAGTCGAGGCGGAGAACTCCGGTATCGGACCCGATGGAGCACGCTCGTTCAGCGCGTACGGCAACCCCAACCGATCCGCTGCCAGAAATCCGTAAAAACTGCGCTCTGTCGCTAAATCTCGCCAAATTCCGTCTAACTCGTCCGCAGTATCGCCCATCGCTTCCCGACTTCGCGCCAGCCAATATCGCCACCGGTCCTGCTGTCTCAGCCCGGCAGACAACCAACCTATTTCCGTGACGAGCTCCGTCCAGCGTCCTTCCGCTATCCGCTGTCGCAACCAGATCAGAGTGAGATCATCATCTTTCATGACCTGCACTTGCGCGTGCACCCAATCTTCGGGCGCCGGAGAGCGCTCTGCAAATAAACTGTGTTTGACGATGGCTTTCGAAACACCACCTCGCGTTGAGTCGGCGCCGGCAAAGTGCTCACTCAAACTCATCATCGCCTGATAAGCGCGGTTGGGATTCAACTGGGCAAGGCGTGTCAAACCCGCAACCAGAATATCGGTGTGGCGATTGCTGACTCGATGATGGTCGCCTTCAACTCGTGATGGACGGCGATACACCGACGCCAATTCATCCAAATCTCGCTGCAAGGATTGACTGGCAAATCGCTTCACGTAGCGAATGAGATGGCCGTTTTTCGCCTGAAAGGATTTCAGTGCTCTCGACCACACTAACTCATCGCTGGGTCCCACCGCACTGACCCACGCTTTGAACAAAGGATCACAGGCATCATCTTGGGAATATCCGACATTCCATAGCGACGCCGCACCCGCATAGGCCTCCCGCCTGTCGCCTACCGCTAGTTGCGCTTGGTAGTAGTAACACTGAAGCTCAGGCATCACGGGCACTTCATCGAGCACGTCCAGAAACGCTCGCCACCGGCGGTCTTGTGCTTTGTGCCGCAAATAGGCAACCAGGAACCGACTCGCGAGTGGCGTGCCTGACGCGCTCCGCATAAATAATCTCGCCTGCTCGGCCGTCATGTCGTGCAACTGACCGAGTCGCACAGCAAAATCGAGATCCACGCGCAACGGATAGGAATCCAACGCGTCTCGCATTTCGAGGTACCGATTGCCCGCGCCTGTGTCGAGTTCCGCCGCCGCCTTTTGGTACAGAACGCGCTCTTGTACCCAGTGATCCGAACTCTGCAACCACTTTGGCGCGGACCCAGTTGCCGGAAAAGCGATATTTGGCAGGAGCAGCATCAAGCCTATGAAAAAGCGACGCATCGACACGGGAACACGGCCTTGAGAGGGATACAACGACATCACCCGCAAAGCATGAAACGGAACGCTCTGCTTTTCAATCATAAAGCGTTAGCATCGGAACCTTGCCACCACGTTGCCCTTGTATGACGACTGATCCCATCCGCTTAACGCAATACAGCCATGGAGCAGGCTGTGGATGCAAAATTGCACCGGACGTACTCACACGCATCCTGAAGCAAGACGCCGAGCTCGATTCGACGGTCACATTTCCGAATTTAGTCGTCGGCCATCAGTCCCGTGACGATGCCGCTGCAGTCAAACTCAATGAGCAGCACGTGGTGTTATCGACGACCGATTTCTTTATGCCAATCGTCGACGATCCCTATCAGTTTGGGCGTATCGCCGCGACCAATGCGATATCCGACATTTATGCCATGGGCGGCACGCCTATCATGGCCATCGCCATTTTAGGCTGGCCCGTAGCGAAACTGCCGCCTGAAGTCGCAAACCGTGTCGTTCAGGGGGGGCGAGACGTCTGCGCAGCACTGGGTTTTCCGCTGGCAGGGGGCCATAGTATCGACGCACCGGAACCTATCTTCGGGCTGGCCGTTACCGGTATCGCATCGCGAGAACATCTCAAGCAAAACGATGCCGCCCACGCAGGTGATAACCTGATACTCACCAAACCGCTGGGAATCGGTATTCACACCACAGCAGAAAAGCAAAACCGCCTGCAACCTGACCATGCCGGCCTGGCGACTGACGTCATGTGCCAGGCGAACGATATTGGCGCAGAACTCGCCACAGTGAGTGGTGTGCACGCCATGACAGACGTGACGGGTTTTGGACTCGCTGGACACCTGCTGGAGATGTGCCAAGGCGCAGGACTGACCGCCATGCTCGACGGAGCGAGCCTGCCTGAGCTCGAGGGGCTCGACGACTACATTCAAGCGGGCTGTGTACCTGGCGGAAGCCAGCGCAATTTTGACGCCTATGGGGAGCACCTGGCACCGATGGACGCTCGATTACGGACGCTGGTGTGCGACCCTCAAACTAGCGGCGGCTTGCTGATAGCAGTAGCACCGGCCGCGACTCCGGCAGTCCAATCCCTCCTGAAATCCCGCGGCCTCGTTGATAGCGTTATCGGTGAACTCCGGCCGGCGATTCAATCAGGGCCCATTGTCAACGTCAGTGCGGCATGAATGAGATAGATGACCTGCAGCGCTTGCTGCTCACAGACACACCTCTCATCGATACGCGAGCGCCCACTCGAATTTGCGCGCGGGAGCCTCCCGACGGCGGTTAACCTGCCGCTGATGACAGATTTCGAGCGCGAACAAGTCGGCACTTGCTACAAACGGCATGGCCAGAAAGCCGCTATCGACCTTGGGCATCAACTTGTTCAGGGAGATGTTAAGGCAGAGCGAATCGCCGCCTGGGCGGATTTTGCCAAAACGCATCCAACGGGTGCGCTGTATTGCTTTCGGGGTGGACTGAGGTCTGCCATTGCACAGCAATGGCTCCATGAAAGTGGTATCGAATACCCTCGGGTAAAAGGCGGTTATAAGTCCCTGCGCCGCTGGCTGATCGAGTACACCGATCAGGCTTTTGCATCGGCTACGCTACTCTTCGTCGGGGGTCGAACGGGCGCCGCAAAAACCCGTGTGTTGAATGAGGGTATTGCGGGTCCACCCATATTAGGGAGCGTGGATCTCGAGGGGCTTGCACACCATCGAGGCTCTGCCTTCGGGAGACGCACGACAGAGCAACCCACACAAATCAGCTTCGAAATGGCGCTCGGCGTCGCGCTACTGAAACACAATCAACAGCCTCACCCCTGCCTGATTCTGGAGGATGAGGGCCGATTGATCGGCCGCTGTGCCCTGCCGCTATCCTTGCAAGCCGCCAGAAAAAATGCGGACTGGATCCATCTGGAGGCGCAGCTGGATGATCGGGTCCAGCATTCCTACGAAAATTACATTCTGGGCAACCTCGCAGAACTACAGGCGGACAACGCTGAAAATGCCTTCGAACAATTTTCCGCAAGCCTCCTCGAGTCACTGGAGCGCATCCGTAAACGACTTGGTAAGGAGCGCTACAGCAACCTGAAAAGCGCCATGACCACCGCCATCACCCGACATCATCAGGGCGACCCCGAGCATCATCGAGTCTGGATCGCGACGCTACTAACCGAATATTACGATCCGATGTACGACTATCAATTACGCCAACGAGAACGAGCACCGATTTTTCACGGCGATGAGCAAGCAGTGGTTGAATATCTGATGGAGCAACAACGGCGGCTGCAATGATATTTGAAGAGGCACGAGACACCCCGCCCAAAGCCTTTGCGGTAAACTCTGTAACTCTCCCTGTAGTTAAACAGGATATAACTACCGCCTCCTAAGCGGTGATTCCAGGTTCGAGTCCTGGCGGGGAGGCCATGACCGGGGCGCCATTCCTAGGGCCTCCCGGATGGGAACCTTTAAATGATTAAGCTTGTTTATTGCCTGAGAAAACGCGACGACATCGATAGCGAGCAGTTCTATCGCTATTGGCGGGAGGAACATGGCCCACTGGTCAAGTCTGTCGCCGAGGCAATCGGCGCCAGTCGCTACGTGCAAAGCCACACCATTCTTCCCCAACTCAACGCGCTAATGCTCGAGAGCCGCGGCCTTGAGGACGCCTACGATGGCATCACCGAAGTCTGGTGGGACAGCCAGGCCGATCTTGAGAGAGGCATGGCGTCCCCCGAAGGCATCGACGCGGCAACCAAATTGATTGAAGACGAGTCACGCTTTATTGACTTCAGCCGGTCGCGTCTCTTCATGACTGAAGAACACGCCATTTTTTGATTGAAACGGGTCGCCGGTCGCGCGGAGACGCCCACCTGCAGGCCACCAGAAACTCACTACCGTGGCAGTCACTCAGCGTGAGACATCCAAATTCACTCATCAAAGGTATATAGGGCGGTTAACACAAAGGCCACGCCACGGCGGGCCGGCAACTAGGCATGTCCGAGACACTCACGCTGCACCACCTGGAGTATTCGCAATCCTTCCGCGTTTTATGGATGCTGGAAGAGCTGGGCTTACCGTATGAGCTCATCGTCTATAGTCGCGATGCGCGGACCATGGCGGCCCCAGACGAATACAAGTCCCTCTCGCCGCTGGGTACCGCGCCTGTTATGACTCATGGTGATCTGGCACTGGCGGAAAGCAGTGCCATCATGGAGTACATTCTCGATCGGGCACCTGACCAAACGCTAAGGCCCGCAAGTGATTCTCCCGATCGGACTCGCTATCTATTCTGGTGGCATGTCGCGCAGGGCTCCATGATGCCGCTGCAACTGATGACCACCGTGACCACCATCTCGCAGAAGCGACTGCCCTTCTTCATGAAGCCTTTCGTCAAGCTCTACATCAAAGGCTTGAACGAGCTATTTATTCAGCCTCGCTTGAACAGAATACTCGCGGCGGCCGAGGCTGACCTCGGCACGGCACCGTGGTTTGGCGGCCAGCACATATCGGCAGCAGACTTTCTCATCGCCTTTAATATGATAGTCGGCGCAGAGCGCGGCATGATTAATGATACCGAGCACCCGCGGTGCACAGAGTGGGTTGCCAGAATGAAGGCGCTGCCAAGCTTTGCCAGGGCAACTGAAAAAGATGGCCGCCCCAGCATGGCGCTCAGCTACTGAGCCCAAAGAGCCGAGACGCAGACCAGTGTCGTTTACGAGACGTCACTGAGATACTTGGCTAGCGTCTCATGGAAGTGTCGAATGCGCAGCTCTTGGTAACTCGCCGTGATGGCCTTGCGACTCTTCGACGCCATGAGCCCTTTCTGTACCTCTGGCAAATTGCCGGCATCCTGATCAAATAGCGCACCGAGCAATCCCAACCCCTCCGCGTCTGCATACTTTTGGTCGTAATCAAGGCGAATCGTTTTGGCATCCGCTGGCCGCTCACCGCCCTCTGGAAACCCATCGAGCAAGTAGATATCCATGATGCAACCATCGGGATTCATCCCATCAGGCCGGTAACGGTACGTGATCTGACTCTGGAAGCCACCCCAAGGAGCGAAGTTAGGGAAAACGAGATACAAAATCGAATCCATCGTCTCGGCATCCGTGACTGTCTCGAGCGTCTCAGCACTCATAAACTCAGCAAACTGCTCGCGACGAACGGCGCCAATAGCTTGTCGCGATGTAATCGAATCGGCAGACAATCCGGTGAGTTCCAGCGCGCGCTCGAAGCCACCTGGCCCTGTCATGGCCTCGACCGACTCCTGTATCGTGTACCGATCCGCCTGCCCGGGATTGGGAATACCCTGCGCTGTGATGGTGCGGCTCAGATGGTCTCCGAAAACGTCGTATTGAGAATTGTCGCCGCCTGTAAAAGACAGAATCTGCGGGTGTGTTTGTATCGCGTGGTATGACTCAATAAAGGCCTCCATTGCAATTTTCCAGTTGCAACGGATCTTCTTCTCGACGTGCAAGGAGACGTACCGATCTTCAGGCGTCCACCGTTCAAAATGCTCAGTCAGTATGGACGAGTATTGCTCGAAAGGCTCAGCTTCGAGATCCATGTTGATCAAAATCCAACCGCCCCAAGTTGTCACAAGCACTTCGGGTAACGTGAGTTCGGCCAGATTGGCCTCGTCGAATTCCCAATCGCAGTAGGCTTCCTTGAAACGGCCGTCTAAATGCCAGCAAAAGCCATGATAGGGACAGCGGAGTTCCCGGCTTGTGCCCTTGCCCGACTTTAGCGCCCGCCCACGATGGAGGCAGGAGTTATGGAAGCCCTTGAGCTCGCCCTCTTCCGTTCGCACCAGCAATATCGAGTATCGAGCGATGTCATAAACAAAATAGTCGCCGGGCTTTTGCAGCGCCGTTTCACGACAGACCATTTGCCAGACGCGCGGCCACATGTGCTCGACTTCCTGCTCAAAAATTGAGCGATCAGTCCACACATCCGTCGCGATCACCTGATTGGCGACTTGGGGCTGCGTGTCGAGCCTCAAGGCCTCTGGCACCGACACCGCCTCCTCGTTTAGCAGATCTTGATAGCTGGGGAATACGGGTTTATTCATCGTCAACTCCAAATACAAATGGCGTTCTGGGCGCAAACATCAGTCAAGCCACTTTATCGAAAGCAATATGAAGATCCATCAAGCCGCGCAACAATACATTCGGGTGGTGCTTGAGCGAGTTTTTCCCTTCGACTAACGCCCAGTTATCGGTGCGTCGCAACAACGTTGTCATGGCAATCTGTAGCTCGGTTCTCGCCAGCTGGGCGCCCAGACAGAAGTGGGTTCCCTGACCGAATGCCATATGGTTATCAGCATTCTCTCGATCAACCTGCATAGCGCCGGCGCAAGGAAAGACCGACTCGTCACGATTTCCAGCAGCGAAACGCACCATGAGGAACGATCCTTCGGGAATGGCCACGCCATCGATTTCAGTGTCTTGGGTCGCGCGCCGCCACATCCCTGAGGTAGGCGTCTCCAATCGGAGAATCTCCTCGACCGCGGTGGGTATCAGGTCGGGATTCGCCCGAAGCTTTGCCTGCTCCTCGGGGTTTTGAATCAGCAACACAACGCCCCCTGCGATCGCATTAGTCGATGTCTCGTTTCCCGCCACAAGTATCTGCTGAATCATGCCCAACGCCTCTGGCTTGGTCAGCAAACGGCCTTCATCAATCGTGTTGTTGGCGAGATCGGAAATGATGTTGTCTTCAGGGTGGTCTCGCATACGGTCAATGAGATCCGCAAAGTAGTGCTGAAATTCCACAATGTCTTTGGCGTTCCGGATCTGCTGCTCCTCATCGGCAAGACGACCCAGCCTCGAGGTGGAGGCGTCAGACCACTTCTTCAGCAAGGCCAGCTCGGAGCGCGGCACACCCAGCTGGTCTGCGATGACATAAATGGGTAACGGCACACAGAGACGGTTGAGCAGGTCCACCTCTCCATCGTCAATCCATTCGCTAATCAACTGATCGGCAATGGCTTGAATATCACCACGCATACCCTCGATGCGCTTGTTAGAGAACACCTTGTTTACCAGGTTGCGATAGACCCGATGCCTAGGGGGATCTTGGGTCAACAAGGTCTCTACCATCTCATATCCCTGCTCATAGATGGCGTTGACGTCCTCGTTAGAGGAGCCTGCATTCAGCAGCGCACTAAAGCTGCTCGAGAACCGTGCGGGATCACGAATAATCTCCCGAATGTCGTTGTATCGCGTCACAACGAACACGTTGGTACCCGGCATTTGCCATACGGGGGCTTCGTCCTGTAACTGCTGATACACACTGAATGGACACTCTTGAACTTCTGGGCTGAAGAAATCAGCTCTGCAAGATCAACACGGCTCATGACAACGCCTCCTGTAAAATCAACTCCGCGGTTGGGAAAGCATCTTCGGGCAACGCTCGGCGCTTCGCCTCGACAAAGGCGGCAAAATCCCCAACCACTATCTGCCACACAAAATAGCGCTCTGCCCCCTCAATCTCCATAGCAAAGGGCGTAAAACCCATCGGAACGTAGGCAAAAGCGTCGCCCGCCGCGGGAAAGAGATGCTCGCGCTGGAAAGCACCCACCGCGTCAATCTGTCCCACCGGCACCATATCGAAAAACGCGACCGCGGGCCGCGTGATACCCAGGCGCCGCAAGTACTCGGCAGGAAAGAGCCCCCCCGTCCAGCGGGCATTGATCTCGGTCACGATCACCTCGTCGCCCGAGACGAAGTAATCGATGCCGCAGTTAATCCCCTCCTCGGCGACATGGCCATGATCTCGCGCGTAAGCCCCCACCTGCATCAACACCGCCTTGTGGGCCTCCGGCACCTCCAGCTCAGGTGAGATGTAGTTACCCACCCACTTACCGCCCGCGAACAAAATTTGGCGCACGTTGCTGATACTGACGTCCTGCGGGGTAATCGTCAGATCCACTGTCATCTCCCGCCATTGGCTGATGTCCAGTTTTTCCTGAAGCAAAATCTGCACATCGTCGCCGTATTCCCCAATCTGATCGAGGCAATCGTCGACAGAAACCACTGCGAAGACATTGCGAGATCCCGCGAGCCCTAACAGCTTGACCATCACGCCGTTAGGAAACTCCGAAAAGAAACGGTCGGCCTCTCCTTCCCGAATCGATCGCTTGGAATACACTTCTGTCCGCGGCACTGGCAGACCCGCCAGGGGCGCATGCTCGGCAAAGTGAAGTTTGGAGTTGACGTTCCGACTCACCGCCAGCGCTTCAGGGTTTTGATGCAAAGGCGCGTTGCTCCCACTGATCATGTAAAGGTTGGTGAGCTCCACCTCCGGCAGAGATTTGGCGACACTCTCGTAGTAGCCTTCGAGGGGATGGAACTGCCACTGGCTATCGGGAATCGAATCGAGGCCCATGGCGGCGAACGTCTCACTGTAGTGACCAAGCAACTCGCGCCAAGTCGATTCTGTGAATGGGGTGCCCAGCGCGACATGATCACTGGTCTTACCCAGACCGATGAGGGCAACCTGTAACGCGCAGGTGAGCACCTGATTCTCCTGATGATCGACCTGTTGTTTTGGTGTCAGGCTGGATAAGTCGTGATGCAAGGAGCAGTCGTCACCCGCCATGGCATACAAGGTCGACGCGGATTGCTCAGGTATGAAGCTTCCCACTTTCATGTTGTGGCCCCTAGATTGGCGTTTTTTATTGTCGTCGCACTATTTAACCATTTGTCAGGCGTCGACGGTTCAGCGCGACATGACAACTTTAATCTTCATCAATATTGGATATGAGGGTTTCATCTCTCGGTAAACAGGTCGGCCGTCTGCCCTGCCTGAGCCTGATCGATATCCACCGGAGCAATCAGGTCTCTGTCGTCATGCCTAGCGTTACCGACCCGCATTGCAACCGGATGAAGCGAGACCTCAAGCGATGGTATTTGCTCAGATGTCTGTACCCCATTGAGCCATGCATCCAGGTACTGCTCGTCGAGCAGCACAGGCTGTCTGTGGTGAATCTCAGCCAATGACACGGTCGCGCCCTGAGTGACCACCGCACAGCCGATGCCGGCTTGATAGACACCAGCCATGTAGAATAAGTCTCCGCCGCGGTGGTGGTACCAAGGTTGCTTGCTTGACCCGATACGCTGCCATTCAAACCAACCGTCCGAGAGGAAAGCGCAACGAGCAAGATCGCGGAAAAGGGGTTTGGCGTTCAATGTTTCAAACCGCGCGTTAGTGACAAAACGGCTGGCACCTGATCCGCCCAGAGGAATGCCCCAATGGACCGACGCGTGATCGCCGGCATCTGTTTTGATCACCACCTGTGATTGCGGGGCGATATTGAATCGGTCTGCGCTTTGTAGCCCCAGCTTTGCGACAGCGGGCTTATTGGATACCGAAAGCGTGTAGCGCCCGCACATCCTCAGACACTAAGCCCTGCGGCTTTCAGCGCCATCGCGTTCAAGATGCGCTCTTCCCCTGCCGCCAAATGGAGTTGCTCCTGTAGAGCAACGAAGCCGCCCCCGGTGATTGTGTCCATCTGCAACCCAGCGGCATGATTTTCTGCCAATCGCGGGGTCAACTCCTGCTCAAAGCGCGCGTCGAACTCAGACAGCAACGGCAACACCTCCGCTTCAGAAAAGCCTGAGCTCAAACACCTGAGCGAATCAGCCAACTGGTCGGCAACCCGAAAGCAGGTATTCATACCCATGCTCCTGGCAGGGTGCATCGCATGACGGGCATCGCCAATGAGAACAACTGCTCCCTCTCCCTGATACGGCTCGCTCTGCTGGGAGACAGGCGGGTAAATCGCCCCGAAAGCGAGTGTTTCAAATGACACCTCCGGACACCACTCGGCGAGACGACGCCGCAGGGCGCCCTCCGACCCAGTCTTCCAAAACCCAATATCCTCGGGCGACACTGGAAAACCGACCTTGGTTCTGCCGCCGGTTCGGGGGATTAGCGAGACCATGCGCTCCCTCGCCAGATACACATCCAGTGTTCGCTCATCGCTCACGCCGTGCTGGCGACCATACAGGACTGCAATCGGATACTGATACCGATGTCGGTCTAAGCCTATTTTCAAGTGGCTACGAACAGTCGATGCGGTCCCATCCGCACCGACCAGCACCGTACAAGTGGCCACATCCGACTGATCACCAGCTTGCCATTCGATACCCCAAAACCCGGTCGATCGCGTCAGCGACCAGTCGGACAAACCACTAATGCTCACAGCCCCCGCCTCCTCGGCGCTTTTGAGCAAAATATCGCCAATCCTCTCGTGGTTAAGGAACAAGAATGCGCCCCCACAATCGTCGTGTTCGGGCACTGGCACGGTGACAATGTGAGCGCCTTCGGAATCAAACCATTGCGTTCCCGCTCGCCGTTCTGCTCCCGCTTCCATAAGCCGATCGAGCACACCCCAACGGGACAATACAGGCTGCATTGCCGGCTGTATGTGATCGCCTCTCGCGGTATCCAATGGCCCGGAACGACGGTCTAAGAGCAGCACGCTCAAACCACTGCCCTTAACCGCCAAAGCCAGAGCGCTCCCAGCGATGCCCGAGCCGATGATGGCAATGTCGAAATGTCGCGAGGTCACTCACACGTCCCAATGTTTGGATTAACGGATCTCCAGGATCACAATACCCGCCCGGGCCGCTCAATCAAACCCGCGCTGGCAACAGCCGCATATCTTTTGCGGTGATCGGGCCAATGCGATTCCCTGCTCCTAAGCGGTGGTGTAATGTCGGGCGGCACCACCAGCGGCTGACACCCTATGACCGGACCCACATCTCAACATCAAAAATGGACTGTACTCAGCGGCCTGTTTTTGATCTACATGGCGTCAAACGGCATCACCCTGCATACGCTCCCGCTGCTGTATCCCGAATTAATGGACAGTTTCGGCTGGCAGGCGAGCGAAGTGACACTGCCCGCCACCGTCTTTTTTGTCATCGGCGCAGTGACATCTCCACCCGCAGGCTGGCTCCTTGATCGCTATTCATCTCGCGCGATCATCGCTCTTGGCAGCACGCTGCTCACGCTCGGATTACTGGCCTACTCTGCGACAAACAACCTTTGGCAACTCGTCAGCGTCTACGCGCTGCTGGGTCTGGCGTTATCGCTTTGCGGCCTGGTTTCCAACATGGTGATGCTGACAGGCTGGTTCGATTCGGGACGGGGTCGCGCCACGGGCATACTATTGATGGCATCCAGTCTCGGTGGCGCGCTGTTTCCTCTCGCTGTCGGATCGGGCATCGAGCAATTCGGGTGGCGGCAAACTGTCTTGCTGACGGGACTCGGCGTTGGCGTGCTGATGCTCGGCAGTGCGGGACTGTTGTTGCGCGATGGGAGGCGCGTATCGCAGAACTCATCGTCGCCGAGCGCGCCCGGAATTCAGGAAGACGGCCTTCTGCCTCAACTCTTGAACCGCCGCTTCGCTGCCATTGTCTTTGCCACTGGCAGTTTATGGTTCATCATCATCGCATTGACTCAGCATCAGTCCATCCATCTGGTCAAGGACGTCGGCTTGGCAAGATCCTCTCTGCCCTCTGTGTTCAGTCTCTTTTTTGGCTGCTCAGTCCTCGGCAAATTCTGTTTTGGCCTACTGTCTGACCGCTTCGACCTGCATCGAGTCATGGCGACTGCAATACTGATGCTGGCGATCGCGTTGATCGTGCTCAGTCAGATGACGGGGGACGCCAAAAACCTACTTTACGGCTATGCTGTGCTGGCCGGGCTCGGATTCAGTGGCGCTTTTACCTGCATCCAGATTCTCATCGCAGCGCATTACAGCGGACCACTGTATGGACGCATTCTGGCGACGGTCGTCTTGATCGACACCCTGTGTGGCGCACTTGGCACGCAGACCATTGCCCGGGTAAGGGAATGGCAAGGTGACTACATGTCAGCATTCTTGGGGATGGCGATACTCGCGATGGTGAGCGCAGTGATGGTGCTCAACCTGACGCGCGTTACGGCGGGGTCAGAGTCGCCCGCACAGGCCGCGGCGACGCATTAATGAGTATCAGTCATCGCTGATAGACAAGACACATCGCTCCTCCGACAGCAAGTCGGCTACGGCATGATGGTCGGTGAACGCGGATTTGTAATCAGTCATGAAGGTTACGCCTTCTTCCCGAATCCGGCGCCGTTGCAGGGCGCTGCAGAACCGTCGGACATCATCTTCGCTCTCGAGAATTAAAGGCGGCACTTCAGCAGTAGAACCGTCCACGTGTTTCGCCACCATGGTGAAGTAGCAGGTATTTGTGTGCTTGCTCACCCCATCCTGTAGGTTCTCAGCAACCACCTTGATTCCTACAACGAGTGATTTCTTACCGACGTAGTTCACCGATCCCATCAGCGACACCACTTCCCCGACCTCAACGGGCCGCAGAAATTGCACGTTGTCGACCGAGACCGTGACGCAGTAATTCCCCGCATGCTTGCTTGAGCAGACATACGCGAGCTTGTCCATGAGCGACATCAGCGTGCCGCCATGCACCTTACCGCCAAAGTTAGCGTAGCTTGGCACCATCAACTCGGTGATCACGCTTCTCGAGTACGCGACAGGATGTCCTTTCATAGCAAAGTCCTCCGACCTGCACGCTATACGCGCCAAAACACGTCGAAGATTAGGTCAAAACGCCGCCAGTTTTATCGCGGAAGCCGTGTGCTCCGCGCTGAGGCTCGTCATCCCCAGAGGAACTCGCACTGGCAAAACACTTGACTCGATACCCCACGGGGGTATCCTGATGGTGCATCCATATACCCCCAAGGGGTATGTTCATCACCAATCAGGAAAACGCAGATGAGGGACGAAACACAGCGTAAAGCCGACGCGCGCCTGGCACGCATAGAGGGCCAAATTAGAGCGGTACGGAAAATGGTCGCAGAAGACCGCTACTGTATCGATGTGGTGCGGCAGGTTCAGGCCGCACGCTCGGCGCTCAGCAGCCTGGAGACAGTCATTATCGACGACCACGTCGATACCTGTGTGCAACACGCCCTCGAAGCGGGTGACGCAGGCGATCGCAGGGAAAAAGTGAACGAACTGGTCTCCATCCTGACTGGAAAGAAAAAGTGAGTCCCACGCGGGCATCATGGATATTAGCGCTGATCTGCTTCATGGCCGACGCAGCATTTGGCCGGCCAGTCTCCTACGCGGGTGGCTGGACTTTCATTGAAGAGTCAGACCGGCAATCCAGCTCTGTCCTGCTTCATTACACGCCAACCTAACAGTGGTCCATAGGACCTCGCATTGAAGTGAACCGCGACCAAAATTTCACCGTGTCATCGGTGCAACCAACTTGGCTCGCCAAGCGTTGGTTTGGCGAGGACTATCAGGGCAATCTGTATTTTTTTGGTGGCGCCGGCATCGCTTCGGGTGTCAACGGCAACTCCCTCAATAATCGCTTCGCAGCCTACGGCGGTGTCATGGCCGACTGGGAGACGCGATCGCTATTTACGAGTTATCGAGCCCGATATCTCGACGCCGCGCACTTTGGCAACCAATTCATGCAGGCGGCGAGGGTTGGTTTTGCTCCCTATGAGGGCGATACCGGAGACCTCCATACGTGGCTCATGGTGGAGATCGATCACCGGCCCTCGGACCCCGACTCGGTCACTGCCACTCCTCTCGTACGATTTTTTAAAGGTCCCCTGCTTGTGGAAGCGGGCTATAACGTTACCGTCAATCAACCGCTGTTCAACTTTACCTATCGCTTTTAGCAAGGAGCGCAATCATGAGCCTTTTCATCAAGATAGCAGCATTAGTCACCGTTCTTTGCATCCCCCACCCTCTCAGTGCACAGGAACACCATGATCACTCAACGCATACCGCTCACGACATGCATGAGCATCATGATCATGATGACCAAGAAGCGGAAGTAGCCAACGCCGCTCACGACGGCCATGCCGCCACCAGCGAAGCCATCCTGACCCGCACTGAGGATATTGAGTCAGCGTTGGCAAAAGGCGGCGAGCCCATCGTGGCGGATGTGCTGGGTGTCGTCTGTGACTTCTGCGCAGTGGCGATGAATAAAATCTTCGGCAAAAGAGAGGAAGTCGCCGCCATCTATGTCGATCTCGACACTAAAGCCCTGAGTTTGGTACTGGTGCCCGGTGCGTCTCTCAGCGACGAGACCATTGCCGAGCTTGCCGTTCAGGCGGGATACCGCATTGCTGACGTACGCCGCGGCGACGCAGCACTGGGCCAAAACGCGTGAGAGGTGACTGGCGCGACAGCATCGCTCCAACCCTCGCCCTATTTGGTAGCGCATCGACGCTTCTGTGCTGTGCGCTTCCGGCACTGCTGATATCACTGGGGGCAGGAGCCGTCATGGCGGGCCTAACAGCCGCCATACCGGGCATCATGTGGCTATCTGCACACAAAGACGCGCTGTTTGTGCTGTCAGGACTTCTCATGATCATCAGCTCAAGCTTGTGGTGGCAGCAACGTCATGCGCCGTGCCCTATTGATCCAGTTAAGGCCGCAGCGTGCATGAGACTGCGGCGGCTGAACAAATGGCTGCTCGGCGTCGCATGGGCGGCTTACGCCTGCGGAATTTTCTTCGCCTACCTCTGGATCGCTTTGTTCTACTAGGGCCTCGCAGACCTGCGAGTCTGAACGAACAACCACAGACCCAATACAGCGGTGACTAGCGCCAACAACGAGAAAAGTTTCAGTAGCCAAGTGCCGATCGTATCCCGGTCGCCGTAGCTCATGATGTGGAGTGACCACAACAAGTCCCACCACCGCCACGCATCATGCCGCACAGCTACGACGTCACCTGACAACGCATCCATGTAGGCAATCCGCGCCGGCGATTCCGAATCCCATAGTTGCCACAGAGGCAAAGCGGCGCCCCGATATTCGGACCCCGCCACATCACTATCCAGCCATTCGGCGCGATCGGGCGTTAAATGTGTGGCTGAAGAGGCCAGAGTGATCGCCTGCTCGACAGTGAGCGGCTTTAAGACCTCTCCTTTGCGATCGAGCCATAGGATCCCCTCCTCAGTCATCAGCCCAATAATCACCTCGCCAGGCAATCGCTCTTTGAGAGTTAGCTCCGTAGCAGGTATTGCGGGCAAATCAATATCAGAGAAGTTGAAGGCCACCGCGTCTCCTGACCGCTTAAACTGGTTCCCCCGCACGTAATCGATGTCGATAAAGGCGAAATACACGCCGCTCAGCGTCCAGAGCAATAGCTGCACCGAAGTGACCAGCGCAATCCATCGGTGCCACCGCCTCACCTTCCGCTGCTGTGCAAGCGAACCTCTCACTCTGCCAGTCAATGCATCAACCCTCGGGACATTCACTCATCACGGGATAACATATTCGCATAGCAGTCCCCAGCGCATCGAATTCTGGCGCATCGTCAGGTACGAAGCGTCGTTGCGTCTTTGTCAAACTCGCCACTAATCCGCACACAAGCGCGTCCACGATGTCATCTCGCTGGCAACGGGAACGAGGAATCTCAGCGGCAAAGCCCTCATATAGCGTCACCACATCAGCGCCCATTGGGGAAGAAGCCAGAATACGGAGCCTATCCGAGAGACCGGCCTCAGTCTTTTTGTTGTGTGGCATCGGCACACCGTCGTTCAAAGCACAAAAACAGAGTTCAGGGTGCGTCTCAAGCCATTGAGAACCAATCGCATCAGGTCGGCACAGGAGCGACTGGGCCTCACGAATCTTCGGTAGGAGATAAAAGGCCTGCTTGCTGACACCGCGACCATACCGGCGTTTACTCTCTTCGTTGATTTCAGGATAAGGCACATCCTGTAAAGCGAGGCGTGGTGGAGCAGGAAAAACGCTGCTGGCACGCGGACCCAGTTGGCGCCTGGCCTCTCGGTCACAAGCTCTCCGGCCATCTTCAGACAGACCAATGGGGATGTCGACGCAAATCACGGCCGAGGGCGCCAGCAGCGGCAGCAGATCCTCGAGAGAGGAGATCAGAGAGAGCGACCAATCACCTCCATCCCAGCCTGCGCATACCCAGCCCGCGCGACACCCGTCCACGCCTACGGCAGTCAGCAATCGCACGATGACACCTTTGGAGCACGCCGACTGGCTGACCAAATGAGCCGGGGGCGTTGGAAAACTGAGCGCAGGGCACATCGTGGCAACGGATGACCGCGGCAAGAAGCATCGGCAAACAAGCTAAGCGGGGGAATCAAGCATTCCACAAATACTGGTGGGCGGCAGGCGACCCTCTACGTCGATGGCCAAAACACATCATCAGGCAAAGCGTGTAACGCGAACCGGCAGTTCGGTGAAGCCTCTGATAAACAAATTGCAGGTGCGCTTGGGTTCACCCGCGAGCTCGATCGTCTTGAAACGACTCAGCACCTCCTCCCACAGGATACGCAACTGCATCTCAGCCAGGCGGTTTCCCATGCATCGATGAATGCCCGCACCGAACGACAGGTGATTCCTAACCTGCGGGCGGTCTATCCAAAACTCATCGGGCTGATCGATCACCGTGTCGTCGTAGTTGCCAGATACGAACCACAGCAACACCTTGTCGCCCTTCCGGATGTTGGCGCCCTGAAACTCGACATCGCGCGTCGCCGTTCGACGCATGTGTGGCAGCGGTGTCTGATAGCGAATGATCTCAGAGACCATTGACGGAATGAGCTCAGGGTGAGCACGGACCTTGGCCAACTGCTCAGGAAATTGATTCAAAAATACGACACCCCCAGACATGGAATTCCGCGTCGTATCGTTCCCGCCAACAATGAGCAACATAATGTTGCCCATATAAGTCAGGGGGTCATCGACCATGTTGGCGGTATTGGGGTCGGCCTGCAGCATCCTAATCAAGTCAAACGCTTCTTTGCCATCACCCTTTCGTTCATGCCACAGCTCAGTAAAGCGCTGCAGACATGCTGTCATATGCTCGATGATCACCTCACGGGGAACACCCTCACCCGCAGTGATTCGCTCGTCATTCGTAAACATATCTGACCATTGGGTCAGGTTGTTACGCTCCTCCCAAGGGTAATCAAACAGAGTGGCGAGCATCTTTGTCGTCAAATCCCGACTGACCAGCTTGACCCAATCGAAGGGCTCGTTCTCGGGTAACCCATCGAGCACTTCAATCGTGCGCTGCCGGATCAGGGCCTCAAATTCGCGCAGGTTGCGGGGCGCCACCACGTGGTGCACTGCTCTGCGCTGGTCATCGTGTTCAGGGGGATCCATCGCGATGAACATTTTCAGGATCATGTCGGGCTCTGGATCGAGAATGGCAATGGAGGGCTCGGAGGAGAAGGTCTCCGTATCTCGCTCTATCGCGACGATGTCTTCGTACCGTGTTACCGACCAAAACGGCCCGGCCGGACTGTCCGGCTGGAAGTGAACCGGCGATTCGGCGCGCAGACGTGCAAACAGATCATGCCAGTAGTCATGCTGGAACATCCGGGGGTCGGAGATATCCAGATCCTCGAGCGGCATGCCACGATAATCGGGCTTGGTGACGTCAGCTGGCGCATTCACAATCTACATTCCTTTTTATCGCTATCTATTTATTTTATATACCTATTCACATTTGAAATTCGGGGAGTCTCACGGTGATATCCGACATGCCATCCGCGACCACGATTTGACAGGCAAGACGAGAATTGTCAGCGCGATCCGGACGCAGCCCCAGCATCGCTGTTTCCTGCGAATCCGGCGCAGGCAAGTCACCCGACACCTCGACGAAACAGTGGCAAGTGCCACAAATCGCCCCGCCCCCGCAATCTGCGTCAATACCTGGAATATCGTGCTTGAGCGCTGTCTCCATCAGCGACAGGCCAACGTCACCATCCACCATACGTTCAGAGCCATCGTGCTGTATAAACGTGATCACCGTCATGATCTTATGCTTCCTCTTAATTTCATTACGTTGCGGACCCACCCAAAGCCGGGATCTTGAAAGCCGAAACCGACTGGCGAGGGTGCAGTCTAACCCGCCGCGGCCTGCTCGGCCTCAAAAGCGTCATGAAACGCCGCAAGCATGCTTTGCTCGTGGCTTTGCGCCTCATTAGTGTCCAGCGGACGCTCTAGTTTAGCCCAGTCGATATCACCGTCGTCGGTCATCGATTCGTAATCGAGAATACCCAGCTCTTCGAATCGCGGTCGGATGGACTCTGTCAGAAGACCGATTCTGCGCAGATTGGGCACCACGCGCTGGAACAAAAGATTACGGAAGGTAGACATCACGAAACCATCGAGCACCTTTCTGCGGCTTTCCTCCACATCCCAGCCAAAGTGACGGAAAACATCCGTCGCCACGAGTCGCTCGCGACTGATCGCACACGCTTCAAAGGCAAACAGAGCCCTTTCTTCACGCTCTTCGTCGGTCAGCGTCTGCACATACTCCTCGAGATAGTTGACGCCGAAGGTAACGTGTCGGGCTTCGTCACGTGTGACCAAGTAAACGATATCTTTGAGCACCGGGTCAGGCGTGGTTTCCCGGGTGGTATTGAATGCAGAGAGCGCCAGACCCTCAATCACAATTTGCATGCCGATAAACTTCAGGTCCCATCGGGGATCCGTGAGGATTTTGTCGATGATGCTGTTCAGGTGCGTGTTAATCGGATACATCAGCCCGATCCGGCGCTGAATATATTGGTTAAATACTTCGACGTGCCTAGCCTCATCAAAAGTTTGTGACGCTGCGTAGAGTTTCGCATTAAAGGTCGGGGCGCAGGAGCACAACTGACTGGCAACCAACAATGCACCCTGCTCTCCGTGCAAGAATTGGGAAAGCGACCAAGCATTCATGTGCAACCAGAACTCGTCACGCTCTTTGTCAGAGAGCGCAAGATAGGGAGGATAGTCATGCAAGTTCATGAGCTCAGCCTGCCGTTCCTCCTCGGGCCAGGGCTGGTCCCAATTGATATCGATCTGGGGATCCCAATTCAACTGCTTACCCAGTTCGTATAACTTCTTAATGCGGTCATCCTGAACTGAGTAATCCCAGTTATAGGAGCCGGTCAGGGGCGTCTGAAAAATTTGCGCCACATGGTCAACATGTTCGCCGGTCAACACATCTTCTAAGTCCGGATTGGGTGACGGGTAATCCGGGTTTGGAAACTGCTGAATTTTTCGTGGCGTCTTCTCACTCCATTCAATTTTCATCTTCCGCACTCCTTCTATTTATTCTTTCTATCATCCAGCGACACACACTACGGCTCAAGGTGATACCTTGCCAAAATAAGGTCATATATGGCCAAATAGTCGGGTGAGCGACTCTATTCCCAGTCAGTATCTGCTCGTGCTGGTCGCACTTGTCGCTGAGCGAGGCTACTCGCTCGAGCGTATCTGTGACGGCACCGAGCTAACCATTGAGCACCTAGGGCAGCTCGGAGCGCGCGTTGATGCCAGCCAGGCTGATCGTGTGATCATGAACGCTCTCACGATCACCGGTGATAGCGCACTGGGACTTGAAGTAGGTCAGAAACTCAATCTTGGAGCCCACGCCGTTGTGGGCCAGACATTTATGGCTTGCTCTAATCTGGCAGAAGCGCTTGGCACGGTAGTGCAGTATGACCTGCTGCTGACCGGACGGCAGGCGCGCCTATCCCACTACCAAGATCAATCAACCCGTCGCTCTGGCCTTGAGCTGACCTTGGATGGCCAAGCCCTTCCCGAGCGATTTGCCTTTGAGGCAATTTTCTCCGCGTTGCAAAAAACGCTATCTGATCTATTGCAAACACCGGTTGAGGACTTATCTGTCGACTTTCCTTACGAGCGACCCGATGACACCGATCCGTTTCAGCTCATTTTTGGCGATCAAATAAAATTTAATACCGGGCGCGCCATCTTTACGCTGCCCAATAGCATGATGAGTCGGCCGCTACCGACTTCAAACCCCACTTTAAAAACGCTGTATAACGCTGAGTGCGCAAGGTTGCTTGCAGATTTATCTGACACCGCCACCTACACTGAGCGGACGTTACAGGCACTCGAGAAGTTGCAGGGACACTATCCGCAGCTTGAGCAAATGGCCGCAATGCTGAACGTCAGTGCGCGAACCTATCGCCGCCGGCTCGCGGCAGAATCAACCTCCTTTCAGTCGCTACTAGATCAAAGTCGCCTAAAGTTTGCCAAACAGCAATTATTTCGGGGCGAGACGGTGCTCGGTACGGCGCTGTCTCTAGGCTTCAACGACGCATCTAATTTTCGTCGCGCATTCAGCCAGTGGTGCGGACAATCCCCCTCTCAATGGCAGAGACAACATCTCCCACGAGGCATCCAGAGCCCCAGCGATTAGCCTCAACGCCTCGCTACGGAAAATCCGGTGCGCGGAAAGTGCAAGTAAATAGATGCCCCAGATGGTGCACGTCGCCGAATCACGATTCGTTGATCGCACAGTGACGTCAACTGCCCCCAAGATGGATCCAACCCGTAGTCCAATGGTGATACCACAACCGCCTCACCCAGCCGCCAACCCGGGGCAAGTGACCAATCGGTTGTATCGACTTCATCACTGCGGATAGCTGCTTCAATATCACCATCGGATGTAGACAGCTTCGAGCCGTGCCCGAGTGCTTGCATTCTATTGGCCCAAGCACGCACGGGCTCTGGCCAGTGTAAGCACGCCTTTGAATTCACTCGCTCAGCCATCCAGAGCGGGTGATAACAACAGACATCGAGATATCGAGGAGAAAGCCCCGAGAGAAAAGCCTGATCTACTAGCCGCTCGGACAAAGCGGCGACATAACGCTCTATCAAATTCGAGGAATCCGCCGTGGACAGTACATTGAGTGCGGATACCCGCATCATCCGCGCACGGTCCCTGACAAAATACAAAAATCCCCGCACGCCCAATTCCCGAATCAGGAAACGCATAACGGTAGAGGGTTTCTGCGCACTTAAAACGGCGAAAAAGACATCGGTTTCAGCCCACTGGCGGAAGTGCTCGTCCTCAGGGCTGAGCACCCTCAACTCGCTCGTCCTCTCAACCAATGCGTCGTACGCGAGCTGACTGTCGCAATAGAACTGCGCACCCACCTGCAGCACAGGTATCCGTCGGTAACCACCAATGAAGGGACTTAAATCGGAGCGTGGTGGAAAAGCAGGCACCGTGACCGAATGCCACTCAGCATCCAGCACACCCATCGTGGCACGAATCTTCTCCGAGAATGGCGACATCGGGTAGTGATAGAGAATCGGAGTTGAGTTTGAGGCGGAAGTCATCAAGTCCGGCTCCTGAGGCATGAAGGGTCAGAGTACCTCGCGTCCGGGAGATGTATAAAAAAGCCGGCACAAGGCCGGCTTTGCTTCGTGTCGCCACTCCCAAACGTGGCAACGGTGGTGATTACTTCTTCTTGGCAGCCTTCTTTTTAGCAGGGGCCTTTTTCTTGGCAGCCGCCTTCTTCTTTGCTGGAGCCTTTTTAGCGGCTGCCTTCTTCTTAGCGGGTGCTTTTTTCTTCGCAGCTGCCTTCTTTTTAGCAGGCGCCTTTTTAGCGGCTGCTTTTTTCTTAGCAGGTGCTTTCTTCTTAGCAGCCGCCTTTTTCTTGGCAGGCGCCTTTTTAGCGGCCGCCTTCTTTTTAGCAGGTGCCTTCTTCTTGGCAGCTGCTTTTTTCGCAGGTGCCTTCTTCTTAGCTGCTACCTTTTTCTTAGTAGCAGGTTTTTTCTTTGTTGCTTTCTTCGCAGCGGCCATAAGTCCCTCCTAATGTGCCCAGCCTCAATGCAGACGCTATCAAGCTTTATATTTGATGACAAGCTAAGTGATGCGAATTACTACCTACCCAAAACAGACGTGATGTGATTCGCAATATCATCCACCGCACCGACACCATCAAGTCGATGATATTGAACGCCGTCTAATTCTCGATAGAAGTTAACCAAGGGTTGCGTTTGATCATGATAAACCGCCAGGCGATTGCGAACGGTTTCCTCTCGATCATCCTCTCGTTGAATTAGCGGCTCGCCCGTTTCGTCGTCGACGCCCGATTCGTTCGGGGGGTTGAAAACAACATGGTAGACGCGCCCAGACCCTGGATGAACGCGCCGACCACTCAAGCGATTGATAATCTCATCGTCTTCAACCGCAATCTCCAACACGTGGTCGATCGCAATCTTCTCCTCAACCATTGCTTGTGCCTGCGGAATGGTTCTCGGGAAGCCATCAAAAAGGCAACCGTTTTCACAGTCGGATTCCAGGATGCGCTCCTTAACCAGTCCGACAATGATGTCATCTGATACCAGACCACCAGATTCCATAATGGCCTTGGCCTGCTGTCCCAGCGGCGTGCCCGCTGCAACTGCGGCCCGCAGCATATCGCCGGTTGATATTTGCGGTATGCCGAATTGCTGACAAATGAATTGGGCTTGTGTGCCCTTACCCGCGCCCGGGGGGCCTAGCAGGATAATACGCATATGAGGGAACTCTCTTATTAATGGCCTTATAGTCGGCACACGCTGGTCTGTACGCTACACACCCGTCGGGGGCCTCGCAAGTCAGTCAGTGCCCAAGAATCGCTTCGCTTCCTGCCATCGCAGCTCTAAAACGCTCAAGGGCTCTCGCTCTAGCGAGCTTCCCTCGCGCCTCGCTGCATCTTCCATTAGCTCGAAGCGATGTTCGAATCGCTGATTTGCGCGCCTTAATGACGACTCTGCATCTACGCCCAGATGTCTTGCGAGGTTCACCAGCGAAAGGAAAATGTCACCCAATTCCGCCTCGATATGGTCGACATCACCCTCGTCAAGCGCTTCGCGTAACTCCAGTAGTTCCTCATCCACTTTCGCCAAGGCGCCGCTCCGCTCGGGCCAGTCGAAGCCGACGCGAGCGGCTCGCTTCTGCAACTTCTGAGCGCGGCTCAACGCCGGCAAGGCCAGCGGCACATCCTGCAATGCACCAGTTTGCTGTTTTTCCGCGCGCTCATCAGATTTGATCTGCTCCCAGCGGTCCTTCACTTCCCGTTCTGATATCGAGTCCCCATGTGGGTTGTCAAATACATGAGGGTGCCGCCGCACTAGCTTTTGTGAAATCGCGGCTACAACATCATCAAAGTCAAATAGCTGCCTCTCACTGCCGATCTGAGAATAAAAAACCACCTGAAAGAGCACGTCACCCAACTCATCTTTTATCTGTTGGTAATCGCCACTGGCTATGGCGTCGACTAACTCGTAGGTTTCCTCAAGCGTGTAGGGGGCGATGCTGTCAAAGTCTTGCTTCAGATCCCAAGGGCATCCACGCTCCGGATCCCGCAGGCACTGCATAATCTCCAGCAGACTGTTTATCCCGTCAGGCCTGGCTTCAGGCTGTGAATTCATTGAATTATCCTTTTCCCGCAAGCTGTCTTGGCAGGGTGTCCTTTCATGTAATCCTGTAGCCGCGTGCCGCGCGTTGACTCAGAGGCGCCAACATTAGCGATCAAAAACACCTGTAGAGAGATAACGGTCCCCCCGATCACAAATGATGGCAACGATCGTGGCATTCTCTACCTCGCCACTGATTCGCAGCGATGCCGCGATAGCCCCGCCAGATGAAACGCCAGCAAAGATCCCCTCCTCACGGGCCAACCTGCGCATCATGGTTTCGGATTCGGACTGACTGATGTCCATCACCCTGTCAACGCGCTCAGCTTGATAGATATCCGGAAGATAGGCGGTCGGCCAGCGCCGTATTCCCGGAATTTGCGAACCGTCGGTCGGCTGTAGGCCGATGATCTGAATACTAGGGTTCTTTGATTTGAGAAACCGCGAAACCCCCATGATCGTTCCGGTCGTCCCCATTGATGATACAAAGTGCGTAATCTGACCGGCGGTTTGGCGCCATAACTCCGGGCCTGTTGAGCCAAAGTGCCCAGCCGGATTATCCGGATTGGCAAATTGGTTCAATACCAAGCCTTCCCCGCGCGCTTCCATGGCCAAGGCAAGATCGCGGGCCCCCTCCATACCTTCGTCGGGCGTCACGTCAATTAACTCTGCTCCATAGGCGCGCATCGCGCCTTTGCGCTCCTCGCTTTGATTTGCTGGCATGATCAGCTTCAGTCGATACCCCTTTACCGCTGCCGCCATCGCCAAAGCGATCCCGGTATTGCCGCTGGTCGCCTCGATCAGTGTGGCACCGGGCGCGATACGCCCGCGCGTTTCTGCTTCGCGAATCATGCTCATTGCGGGTCGATCTTTGACTGACCCGGCGGGATTATTGCCCTCAAGTTTGCCCAATATGGTATTCGAGGTTGCACCCGGGATGCGCTGTAACCGCACCACTGGCGTCTCACCCACCATGTCTTCGATCGTTGGATATTGAATGGGTTCGCTCATCTGACTCTGATTTGACTCTTTTGCTTCAACCGTCCAGATCTTAGGAAGAAATCTGGGCTCAGGCTGGTGACACTCGGCGCATCAATTTCTTTGATGCGATCTGAGATTGCGAACCAATGCCTGAGTGTGCAGTGTACGACCCGACGTCAGTTGCGTCATGGCCACTCGAGTCAGGCGCTTCAGCGTTGCCAAGTCATCCCGCTCTAATTCCAGCTCTTCGTCCCACCACTGCTGCATTCTCAGAATCTGTCTGCCAGTCGCAACAGCGGGCTCTGAACTACTCAGTTGTCCGGTCACGATACATAAGCCACGCTCTGACTCCAAACGATAGTGCCCATGCTCTCGAATAGCCTCCCCGTTTTCATCAGTCCGCAGATTAAGGCGATAACCCAGTTCGGACAGCAACGCCAGTTCAAACCGTCTCAATGTACTCTCGCATGCGGCAGCGCCAAGCCGCTCAGCAGCTCGGCCATATTCCACAAACAAATAAGGAAGCGCATCAAACCGCGGCAACAAACGCACCAGCAATTCATTGATGTAAAGGCCGTGTATCAGCGCCTCACCTCGCAGGCTGAAACCTGGAGATGGCGCTTCAACCTGCCTCACAGTCTTCAACTCGCCTTTGCCAATCATACTGACGAGCAAAGGCTGAAAGGGCTGCAGTAAAGACGCTAAACTTCCACCGCGTTTCTTGCGGTGAGCACCTCTCACTACAGCACCGCAACGACCCCACTCGGCAGTAAAAAACTCCACCAGCAACCCGTTATCGCCGTAGTTTTTCCGCGCAAGAACCCACGCGGGCTGTTCATTCGTCACCTAATGCATCCAGCCCAAGCGTTTTCAAAGCTCGCGCGTCATCAGACCAGCCTGATTTCACTTTTACCCAGAGCTTGAGCATAACCTTACTGTCAAAAGCCCTTTCCATATCCTTCCTCGCTGACGTGCCAATCGATTTAAGCCTGTCTCCTGACTCTCCGATCAAGATTTTCTTCTGCCCGTCGCGTTCGACAAGGATTAGCGAATGGATATGCAGCACTCCGCGATCGTCCTCGGCAAAAGACTCGATCTCAACCGCCGCCGCATAAGGTAGCTCGTCTCCTAGCTGGCGGATGATTTTCTCCCGAACGAGCTCCGCCGCCAGAAACCGCTGGCTGCGGTCAGTAATCTGATCCTCGGGGAATAGATGTGGACCCTCTGGCACATGGCGCTCAAGGTGCTTCACCAGCTCATCAAGCCCCCTGCTCCGCAAAGCCGATACGGGCAGAACCGCATCGAATTCAAAGCGCGAACTCAGCCCTTCGATAAATGGGAGCAAGGTGCTTTGATCCTGAATCAGGTCGACCTTATTCACGACCAGTGCCGCGGGGGATGATTGTTTAGCGATCAAGCTCATGACGAACTCATCCTCCTCCGTCCATTTTGCCCGGTCGCAGAGAAATAAAATGAGATCAACGCCATTCAGTGACGACGACGCCGCTTTATTCATGGCTTGATTGATCGCTTTGGATTGCCCCAAGTGAAGACCGGGCGTATCGACAAAGATAAACTGTAGGTGCCCATCGGTCCTGACGCCGAGCACCTGATTACGGGTTGTTTGTGGCTTGCGGGACGTGATACTGAGCTTCTGGCCCAGCAAGTGGTTCAGCAACGTCGACTTCCCGACGTTGGGTCGACCGACGATAGCGATCACGCCACAGCGCTTATCAGTCATGCGTTTCCAAAAGTAGCTTGGACAGCATCTCAGCTGCCGCTAACTTCTCTGCCGAACGCCGGTTGGAGCTCGCTGCTTCAGCCAGCAGCTTACGTTGCCTGAGCTCACAACAAACCCTAAATGTCTGGTCGTGGGCGCTGCCCGACACCTCCAGCACCGTGTAAAGCGGAAGTCCCTCTCCGCGCGCCTGTAACCACTCCTGAAGACGCGTTTTAGCATCGACCGCATCCTCAGGCGATGCGCTGAGCATCGACTCCTGCAACCACCCCTCTACCACCGCCTGAGCAGTTGCTATCGACGAATCTAACATGATCGCGCCGGCCAGTGCCTCAAGCGTGTCGGCCAAGATAGAACTCCGATGCCGACCACCGCTTTTACGCTCACTCTCACCCAAAATCAGGCAATTCGAAATATCAAGGTCCTCTGCGATCTTCGCGAGTGCTTTGCCCCTCACGACGGATGACCGGAGGCGGCTTAACGTCCCTTCGTCGACGTCGGGGAAACGCTGATAAAAAAAGGCTGCGGCAACCATGCCAATCAAGGCGTCGCCTAAAAATTCGAGGCGCTCATTGTGATCACGTTGGGCGCTCCGATGGGTCAGCGCCCTGAGTAAAAGATTGTGATCCAGAAACTGATGCCCCAATCGCTTTTGAAGCGCGTCCAGTGCAGGCCCACCTGGCGACTTCAAGTGCGCCCCGTGGACTTAGTCTTGATGACAAGGTCATCAAATTTCATGACGCCATCAAGGATCCAAAAAAGCGGGAAACGCTTTTCGTAATTAGCGTCGACGACAATGAACCGGCGATCTCGGTAGATCTCAATCTCATCAATACTCGTGTCATCAACCTGGTTCGCCTTGAGTAACTTGGCGATTCGAACACGCAGATCGGCCAAAGGCTGGGCTTCAGAGTCATGTTGCGCAGCGGCTCGAACGATCACGTCACAAACGGTGAGGTACTCCGCATAGATCGGCACGATCCTCAGCGCCAACACCAGCAAGCCCCCCAACAACAAGCTTAGGGACAGGGACCAAATAGAGAATCCTCGCATCTGGCGACGCGAAAGCGGCTTGGAATGTGCTGCTTGATTCCTTTGCATGACCTACCCTCTTGGCTGGTCAATCAATAGCGCCGGCACGACTAAACGAGGGCACACTCAGGTACTCCTCCCAGTGCATCCATATCGCGACCGCCTTGCCGACTATGTCACGCTCTGGCACCTGGCCCCACACGCGGCTGTCGCTACTGTTGTCGCGGTTGTCACCCATCATGAAGTAGTACCCAGGCTTCACCACAACCGAAAAATTTCTAGGGCCACGGCGGTTGTCGATTTGCATCAAATGCCCATCTGAATCCGGCAGCACTTCGCGACCCATTTTGACCATGAAGCGCCCGCTGGGAAGCTCCGCAAGCCAATCCTGTGGCACGGGTGAGCCATTCACCGTGAGCTGCTTGTTGCGGTAGGTCACGCGATCACCGGGCACGCCGATGACACGCTTAATGTAGTAGGTGTCATTCTGATGCGGCGGGAAAAACACCATCACGTCACCTCTCTCGGGCTCACCAACGTCTAAAATCTTGGTGCGTGTAACTGGCAACCTTAGTCCGTAAGAAAACTTATTCACCAAAATATAATCGCCGACTTCCAATGTCGGCACCATTGAGGAAGAAGGAATCTGAAAAGGCTCGTACAGGAATGAGCGCAGGACCAACACAACAGCCAGAACCGGGAAAAATGAACGCGCGTACTCCACAACAACAGGCTCAGCTGCCTCTCTCTGGCAAGCCTCTGAAAACGCCTGTGCGGCACTGGAGCCCTCTATTTCGTGGCCTGGAAATTGCGCTGAAAGTTGCCCACGGCGCTCTTCCCTAGAACGGGCAAGCAACAATGAATCCAGCAACCATATCGCGCCGCTTCCCAGCACGACGATCACCAGAATCAGAGGAAAATCGATATTCACCTGTGAAACACCTTCAACACTTGGTTACCTGCCTTTTCTCTCCGACATACCGCCCCCAAACACAAGGGAGCATCGTCATATCAGCGACTCACAGTTACAGTGACAGCGCTTCGGCCATCAACCTGCAATACGGCCAAAAAGGCAGACTGTGGGATCTCGACATTACCCACCTGCTTCATTCGTTTCTTACCGGCCTTTTGCTTTTCAAGTAGCTTCTTTTTTCGAGTCACGTCGCCGCCGTAGCATTTTGCCGTCACATTTTTTCGCAGTGCTTTAACGGTTTGCCTAGCGACAATCTTGCCACCGACCGCAGCCTGAATCGCCACATCAAACATTTGGCGCGGGATTAGCTCTTTCATTTTTTCAGTCAGCACCCGGCCGCGAGATTGCACATGGTCTCGGTGCACAATGATGGCCAGCGCATCTACGCGATCGCCGTTAATCAGCACATCCAAACGAGAAAGAGGCGCCGCCTCAAAACGCTCGAAACCATAATCCAGAGACGCATAGCCTCGACTGACGGATTTCAATCGATCAAAGAAATCGAGCACGACTTCCGCCATCGGTATGTCGTAGATCACTTGAACCTGCTGACCTAAAAATTGCAAATCGACCTGCACGCCTCGCTTCTCAACACACAGGGTGATCGCAGCACCCAAATACTCCTGAGGGTAAGAATCGTGCATCGTGCGATCGGCTCGCGCATGATCTCGATGTCACCCACATCAGGAAGCTTGGAGGGATTGTCGACATAAACCGTTTCCTGATTTTTCGTCACGATCTCATAGATCACTGTGGGTGCCGTGGTGATGAGATCGAGGTTGTACTCCCGCTCAAGTCGCTCCTGAATAATCTCCATGTGCAACATGCCCAAAAACCCGCACCGAAACCCAAAACCCAGCGCATCAGAGGTCTCGGGCTCGTAAAACAACGACGCGTCGTTGAGAGTCAACTTGCCCAGCGCATCTCTGAAGTCCTCGTAGTCGTCGGAATTGACCGTGAAGATCCCGGCGTATACCTGCGGCTTGACGCTCTGAAAACCCGGCAAGGGCGGCGTTTCCTGGTGCGCAGCGGAGATCAGCGTGTCGCCGACCGGGGCGCCTTTAATGTCCTTGATACCCGCGACAACAAAGCCCACCTCGCCCGCCATCAGGCAACCCGTCTCGGTGCGCCTAGGAGTGAAGACCCCAATCATGTCGGCTTGGTGCTGCTTGCCCGTCGAACGAACGATGAATTTATCTCGCTTGGTTAATACGCCCTGCTTGACGCGAACCAAGCTCACAACGCCGAGATAATTATCAAACCAGGAGTCGATAATGAGTGCCTGCAATGGCGCTTCTCGATCGCCCTCCGGAGGGGGCACCTTCGCGACCAAGTACTCCAGCACGTCCTCGATACCCAATCCGGTTTTAGCACTGGCAGGTACCGCCTCTGTGGCGTCAATTCCAATGATCTCCTCGATTTCTTGCTGAACCCGTTCGGGATCGGCCTGCGGCAAATCCATCTTGTTCAGCACTGGCAGCACCTCGAGGCCCTGTTCGATGGCTGTGTAACAATTCGCCACCGACTGAGCCTCTACGCCCTGCCCTGCGTCAACGACAAGCAGGGCGCCCTCGCACGCGGCGAGCGACCGCGAGACTTCGTAAGAAAAATCGACGTGCCCGGGCGTATCAATAAAGTTCAGCTGATACACCGCACCGTCCCGAGACGTGTAATCGAGCGTCACACTCTGAGCCTTAATCGTGATGCCGCGCTCCCGCTCCAGATCCATTGAGTCCAGAACCTGCTCCGCCATCTCTCGCTCGGTCAAACCCCCGCAGTGCTGAATGAAGCGATCAGCCAGCGTCGACTTACCGTGATCAATGTGCGCGATGATAGAAAAATTGCGAATGTGACTGAGCTCAGCCAAGTCAATATGCCTCAAAAAATAACGGGCCCGCACAACGGCGGGCCAGAACAAGATCTAGTTTAGCACGCTAACCGACCATGGCATTAGTCAGCGGAGGGAATCCGGATCCCGATAAACAAGGGACTGCGACCGCGAATAAGTCGGGCAGGCACCGAACTACCGGGGGTCAAATCATCCGCCACCTCAGACAGATCATCCACTCGACTCACCGGCTGGCTTCCGAAACGCGTCAGGATATCACCCGCCCTAACACCGGCCTGGTCCGCCGGCGAATCCGGTTCGACCTCGCTAATGACAACACCCCCTGCAAGACCCAAGTCGGAGAGCATTGCGGGCTCAGCCTCAATAATGGTCATGCCAAGCAGTGAGAGGCTGCCATCTGCGGCCACACCAGTAGTGACTCGGGCGACCTCATCGGCACCCAACCCCCCAACCTCCACTCTTATTTTTTGCTCCTCGCCCTCGCGCACGATCACGGCCGTGACTTCAGTGCCTGGCGCAATCAATCCGACGACATGCGGGAGATCAGCAGAGGTCTCGATCGTCTCCTCTGCAAACGACACGATGATATCGCCCGATTGCAGACCCGCCCTTTCCGCGGGCGAATCCTGTCCCACCTGCGCAATCAAAGCTCCCCGCGGCCTGTCCAAGCCAAAGGAGTCCGCTAAGTTGCGGTCCACATCCTGAATGCTAACCCCCAGCCAGCCACGCTCGACACCCCCCGTTTCTTGGATTTGCGCCACCACATTGCGGACCACAGACGTAGGTATGGCAAAGGACAACCCGATAGAACCGCCCGATCGCGTAAAGATCTGCGAATTGACGCCAATGACCTCACCACTCAGGTTGAATAGAGGCCCACCCGAATTTCCGGGGTTAATCGCAACATCGGTCTGAATGAAGGGGACGTAATTGTCGCCCGTTTCCGTGGGCAAACTTCTCCCCAATGCGCTGACAATGCCGGCCGTCACAGAAAAATCGAGACTAAAAGGTGAGCCGATCGCCAGCACCCACTGACCAACTTTCACATCGCCGTCCTCGGCAAGGGACAGCGTCGGCAATCGGCGCCCGTCTATTTTGAGCACTGCCAAATCTGATCGAGGGTCAGTGCCAATCACCTCCGCATCGAATTCCTGTCGATCTGGCAGACGCACCACGACCTGACGCGCGTTCTCGACGACGTGATTGTTGGTGACGACATACCCATCCTCTGAAATGATGAATCCGGACCCCATGCCAGCCCGCTCTCGCGGCACCGGCGGCCCGCCTCTAAAATCGAAGAAACGTCGCAGATACTCGGGTAACTCTTCCAACTGCTCCTGATAACGAGGATTCTCGAATTCGTACTCGACTAAAATTTTGACTACGGCCGGAGAGGCGCTCTCAACGATCTCCGTAAAATCGGGCAAATCTGCAAAACTTTTGGGTGCTGCCGCCACAAAGGCGAAACACAGCAGAACCGCGCGAATCATCATTAAGACACTCCCGTCATCAACACCAGTACGATTACGATCAGATTTTAGCGAGCACCTCGCCGAGGGCCGGTCCACTGCGGGCGGCGAGTCTGGGCTCCGCAATACCGGGCAACGACCCACCCGCGTGGCTACTGACCCAGCTAAGTGTAGCAAAACTCCCCACCAAACCAGCTCCGAAGGCCGCGACAGACGCAAGATCACCTCCGCTCGAGGCGGCCACTGCGGCGACAGTCGCAACAAACAGTGGCAAGCCGTATATCATCAAGGTCCCACTGAGCAATGTGGACTCCGGGACTTGTATCACCACCTCTTCACCGAGCACACACTGCTCTGCCTTAAGCCTGTCACTCGATACGGCGCGCACTCGTCCCTTGCCACTCTGTAGCATGGCGGACAATGCGCCCTGTCCACATCCTGCCCGCGCTGCGCATTTTCCGCAGGCAGCACTGCGATCCGCTTCGACCCATACGGCATCAGATTCAATGGCCACAACTCGGCCCATTTCCGACAGCCAGCCCATCACTCTCCCCCCCGCGGAGGCCTCACTACATCAGCCAGCAATCGGGCCGTGACGACCGGCACCTCACCCAAGACGCTGATCAGCAGCCGGCCCTTAGGGCTCGCCACGCCTCGGGTATAGGTCAAGGTTGCCCCCTCGATCACAGCGCCCTCGCCCGCTGGTGCACCGGCTGGCAGCGGCTCAACGAATACAGAGGCAGTCGCCAAGCCATCGCTGACAACAAAAATGCCCTTACCGGGATCTTCAGTGACGAGAAAATACCCCGGCACGACGATTCTACCCCGCGAATAGGGCTCAGCCTCCAGCATCGTTGCGCCCCACTCTCCGACCTCACTGAAGGTGATATCGGCGTATTCATAACGCTCTAAAACCTGTCCATCTGAGCCAGCAGTGACCATCGATAAGGCCATGCCTGTCTGGGTATCCAGATCAACAAGGTACGCAAGCCGCAACGGATCTTTTGGCTTGAGGGACAGCTGTTGCGTCGCTCTGCCGGCCACAATGCGCCCCTTGCCGAGTGATGGCGAATACACATTCAGCACATCACAAATGCGCCCCGCCGAAGTGAAAGGTGCGGACCATTTTTCCAAGGGTGGGTTAGCCGCCGCGTTCATGCGCCGCATCGTGCCTTGACCCGCTGCATCGGGCCATGAAACCACAATGAACTGTCGACTACCGGCTCGCTCAGAGAGCACAGTCCCCTCAAACCGTAGCCCCTGCGGGGCGCTAAGCATCTTGCGAAGCGCCTCCGTCGCGGGGGACGTTATCTCACAGTCAGTCGCATAAGCTGCAGTCGACAGCAACAACACAAAGGGTAGTACCGACAGGGAGTGGCGCAACCGCTGAATCGAAAACTCACGCACAATTTACTGCCCGTCTGTCGCCTCCGCAGCGACAACGATTTCTTGGCGCACATTGAAGACGTAGGGCGCCGGGTGGCTACGCGCAGCTTGATTCGCGTGCTGCGCGTTCAGAAGTCGATATCGATCATGCGCGAGGCGCTCATAGGCCGCCCCCACCTGTCTTGCTGCCGAGGGCATATTTTGTGACTGTCGATCCGCTACCGGCAAGGATTTGGCTCCAAGGCTCGCCTGAATCGGTTGCGCGCCCATCACCGGGACGACCGCCCCACCAATATCACTGACCAAGGGCGACACAGACTGTTCAGCGGACGGCACGACCAGCTGTCCACCCATCACCACCGCAACGGTGACAGATGCGGCAACCGCCATGCTCCATAAGGGGTTGCGACTCAGTGCAGGTCGATCTGCTAGTGAGGCGGCAACGCGCTCGGACACATCTACATCCGGGCAACTCAGTCGCCGGCTTTGCAACAACTCGCTAACTTGCTGTTGCCGGCGCCATCGCTCACGCAGCGCGGGATCGCCTGCTATCGCGTCCAGTGATCGGCGCAGCTCGAGTTCTTGCGTCTCGCCGTCCATCAAAGCTGATAAAGCTTCACTATCTCTGTCCTTGGCTGTCATCTAAAACCCGACTCTCCGCTGATTTGCATCTTGACACGCTCGTCTATCGCCTCGCGCGCTCGAAAAATTCTGGACCGTACAGTTCCCACGGGACACCCCAGTACATCGGCGATGTCGTCGTAGCTTAAACCTTCTAACTCACGAAGCGTCAACGCTGCCCTAAGCTCTTCTGGCAAAGCTTGAAGCGCCGCCGCTACCACTTCTGCCAACTCGTCTCCCATTGCAACCGCCTCGGGAGACCCACTCTCTGACACTAGATCTGTGTCACCAAAAGCTTCAGCGTCTTCTATCGTCGCGTCTGCTCCCGGCCGCCGCCCCCTTGCCACCAGATAATTTTTGGCGGCGTTGGCCGCAATTCTGTAGAGCCATGTGTAGAAAGCGCTGTCGCCCCTAAACTTGTCGAGTGCACGGTAGGCCTTGATAAAAGCCTCTTGTGTCACATCCTCCACTTCACTGGCGTCCGAGATATACCGCGATACCAAAGCGGCAATCCGTCCTTGATATTTCAGCACCAGCAAATCAAATGCTCGTAAATCACCTCGCTGCGCTCTCTGAACCAGCTGTCGATCAGTCTCAGAGGCTGTCACCGCTCCGCCTTTACTCTACCCGCCATACGGGAATACCCACCGCCCGGGTCGCCTAATGCCTTCTCAGAACATGAAACAGGCAAAAAGTTCCCGATGCTCTAAACTGCCTAAAGATGCACTATACCGCACCGCTTAGAACGCAGCCCTGTCAAACATGCCTACTATGACCAAATACGACGTGTTAATTGTCGGCAGCGGTGCTGCGGGCATGAGCCTTGCGCTGCAACTACCCAAGACATTCAACGTCGCGGTTCTCTCAAAAAGCCAACTCGGCTCAGGTTCTACATTTTGGGCGCAGGGCGGCATGGCTGCCGTTTTACATGACAGGGATTCCATCCAGGCACATGTCGAGGACACACTCAATGCAGGAGCCGGCCTCTGCCATAAACCCGCCGTCGAATTCACCGTTGGCAGAAGTCGCCAAATCGTCGACTGGTTGGTTTCGCAAGGCATGCATTTTGACCTGCGTGAAGACCAAGCAGATGACGAGTTCCGGGAGTTTCACCTCACCATGGAGGGCGGGCATAGTCACCGACGCGTGATCCATGCGGCGGATCAAACTGGCCGGGCATTATCCGAGGTGCTTGCCAGCCGGGTCGTCGAAGCCGAGAACATCACCCTGTTCACGGATCGCTGTCTGGTTGATGTCATCAAAGCGGGCAACCGCGCCTGTGGCGCTTATTTGCTCAGCACAATTGACGGCACCGTAGAGACCGTTAGCGCGAGTGCCGTCATTCTCGCGACAGGCGGCGCGAGCAAAGCCTATCGCTACACGACAAACCCCGACGGTGCCAGCGGCGACGGCATTGCCGCAGCATGGCGCGCCGGGTGCCGAGTCGCCAATCTCGAATTCAATCAATTCCATCCCACCTGCCTTTTCCACCCACTGAGCAAGTCATTCTTGATGACCGAAGCGCTGCGAGGCGAGGGTGCCACCCTATTGCTGCCTGACGGCGACCGATTTATGGCGCGGTTTGACGAGCGGATGGAGCTGGCCCCGCGAGATATCGTGGCGCGGGCAATTGACTTTGAAATGAAACGACTTGGCGCCGAATGCGTCTATCTCGACATCAGCCACAGACCCGCTGATTTCGTGAAACACCATTTCCCCCAAGCCTACGAGCGATGTCGGGCGTTAGGGATCGATATCACTACCAGCCCAATACCCGTCGTCCCTGCAGCGCACTACACCTGTGGAGGCGTCGTTGTCGATCAGCACGGGGCGACAGACGTGCCTGGCTTGTATGTCGTCGGTGAATCTGCCTGCACCGGCCTCCATGGCGCAAACAGGATGGCGAGCAACTCACTGCTGGAGTGTTTCGTGTTCGCACAAAGTGCGGCCCAGCACATTACGCAAACTATCGAGCGCACGAACGTCAAGCCCGACCCGTGGGACGATAGCCGCGTGCGAGACTCTGACGAGGAAGTCGTCATTCAGCACAACTGGCAAGAGCTACGACGCCTAATGTGGGACTATGTGGGTATCGTACGGACGTCGCGGCGACTTGATCATGCAGCGGCCAGAATTGCGTTGCTCGAACGCGAAGTCTCCGGGTACTACGCCCGCTTCCAGATCACCAAACCACTGCTCGAAATGCGCAATCTGGCCCGTGTTGCTCAGCTGATGGTGCAATGTGCGATGGGCCGCGAAGAAAGCCGTGGCCTGCATTACAACTCTGACTTTCCCAATGCTGGCCCAGTTGGTCGCGATTCCGTGCTCGCGCCAGCAAATTTTGATCAGACAAGCGCGTTGAGCGGACCCATAGACAAACTGCCCGCTTACAGCGAGTAATTTTCTATCCAGTCATGCCGTGAAATTGGCGAATGGCAGAGATCACCGGTATAAAGCGCGAGTCGGCGACTTCGGCACGACCCATGATCCACTCCATCAAATCCTGATCGTCATTGAATAAGAGTGCGCGATAGTCATTTTTAAGCTCATCGGTCAGGGAATCGAAGGCGCTTGTCACAAAGGGGCTGAGCAATAGATCCAGCTCCAGCAGCCCCCTGCGGCTAGCCCACTTTGCTCTATTTAATTCTTCCCTGGCGTCCATCAACCCGTCTTATTTCATGCGTTAAACCGTTAGTATAAGGGCTTACGTTGAGATCGTTATGACGGACGTCATCAGCATGCCCACAGAAATAAACGGCCAGCACCCCGACATCATCGTGCGCCTGCAAGGTGCGGGCGGCGCTGAGTTATTGCATGGTCAAACGACGGCGGACTTCAAAAACCTTGGTGCAGGTGACGTTCGTTACGCCGCGTTCTGTGACCCCAAAGGACGAGTGCTCGCAGACGTGAGAGCGGTCGTTATCAGCGATACCGAGATTTTACTGCGCGGTCGTGCCCGGGTCATCGAACACCTCTCTGCGCATCTGAAACCGTTTTTGATGTTTGCGCGCGCAACCATGACACCCACCGATTGGTGTATCAGCGCTGAGTCGACAGAGCGGCGTGCCAGCGTCGCGACGCTGGAATATGAAGCAGACACGCTTAGCGCTGTGGTCATACCCGGCGAGGAGGGATTTTCAGAACGTTGGGCTCCTCCCTCCGCCACGCTACCAAACACTGCACAAACTGGATCTCTCGTATTTTGAATTTCAGGCCGCAAGGGCCCGAATCGAAACAGAGACGATTGGCGCTTTCCTTCCTCAGGACCTGAACTTCGACCTCAATGGCACAGTGAGCTTTTCCAAAGGGTGTTACACCGGCCAAGAGATCGTTGCTCGCCTGCACTATCGCGGCACCCCGAAGCGCCGTTTACACAGCGCATCGACGACCAAAGAAGCGAGCCTGGGACAGGTGCTCCGTGATGCGGAGGGTCAAGCAGTCGGCAGCGTCGTCAATGTCTGGCCCCATCAAGTGCTCATCGAGCTGAAGCCTGATTCGGCGGCGGGGATCGTGTATCTAGACAACACAGACTCCACATTGAACGAGATCGCGCGATGCCATGATCACGGGGGCACCTCCTAAGCCTCGACTGCGGCATCCGCGCAAGCTGAACACCTCTCAAGGCCGGTCACAGCGACCAGTCAATCGCACCGCGCCCCTGCTCGATGAGAAATCGATTGGCCGCGCTGAAGTGTCGACACCCCAAGAACCCTTTGTGCGCTGACAAGGGTGACGGATGAGGTGCTCTCAAGACGCAATGACGGTTCGAGTCAATCGCCGCGCCCTTGCGCTGCGCCTGCGCACCCCACAGCAAAAAAACCGTCGGCTGCTGCTGGGCATTGATAGCCGCTATCACGGCATCGGTAAAAAGCTCCCAACCTTTCCCTTGATGCGAGCCCGCAACACCCCTTTCAACCGACAGCACGCTATTGAGTAACAACACCCCCTGGTCTGCCCACTTCGTAAGATCTCCGCTTGAAGGAATCGTGCACCCTAGGTCATCTTGCAATTCCTTAAAGATGTTTTGTAGCGAGGGCGGCACGCGCTGATCGCCCCTCACTGAAAAACTCAGGCCATGTGCTTGCCCCGGACCGTGATACGGGTCTTGCCCTAGGATCACTACCTTCACTTTCTCTGGGGGCGTGGCTTCCAATGCAGCAAAAAACTCGCGGCCTGGGGGATAGATCTCTTTGCCTGCCGCTTTTTCGCGTCTCAGAAATAATCCGAGCTCTTGCATGCAATCAGCCGTAAATTCCTGCCTGAGCAGAAAGAGCCATTCCTCGCGAAGGTCTGGCGCCTTGGTCATCGGCGCGGGCCCAGAACTTAGCAAATCACCCATCCAGCTTTCCTCGTGGAGGATTCCGATAGCGAGCGCGATTCATCAAGCCCTGACCCGACACCAACAGTACGCCCAACCAAACCAAGGCAAACGACAAAGCGGTGACGCTATCGATGGTCTCACCCAGTAAAGTCTGCGCGACCAACAGTTGCAGAGTCGGGCCCAGGTAGGATGTGAGCCCTACCACATTGAGCGGCAGTAGCCGGGACGCGGCGATGTACGTCAGGAGTGGCGCTGTCGTAAAGACGCCCGCCAACATTAAAAACGCATCCACCTTGAGACCGTGCTGCCCCATCCCCGCGCCGCCAGTGAGCCACAGCCATCCAAGCGCGAACGGCGCCATGCACAACGTTTCAATAAAGAGGCCTTGTATGGTGTCTGCTTCGATCTTCTTCCGCATCGCGCCATACAGCGCAAAGCTGCTGGATACGACGAGGGAAATCCAGGGCAGACTCCCATACGACAACACCTGCACCAATACCGCACACACTGCCAGCGCTACTGCAATGCGTTGCGCCAAGCCCAATGTTTCATTGAAAACGAGCCTGCCCACCATGATGGTGAGCAAAGGCAACATGAAGTAACCGAGGCTCGCTTCGGTGGCTTTGCCAGCGGATACTGCATAGACGAACACCCCCCAATTGAGGCTCAGCAGTACAGTCCCCAAAACGCTCCATAGCAGCGTTTTGGATTGTTTCAGCAGAGTCCATGTGGCGCCTAAACGACCCGCAAAGACGAGCACCAATGTCGCGACAGGGAGACTCCAGAGTGCGCGATGCGCAACAACGTCAGCGGCACTGACAGGTGCTGTCTCAATCCAGTAGAGCGCCGACACACCCCAAATGATATTGGCAATGACCGCGAGACTCAGACCTCTCCGCAGTTGTTGAGATGAGACTTCCAAGCGCGACTCCCGTGGCGACACAACTCGGCGGCAAGCGCCATTCAGCGAGGCGGCAGGTTACACCAATATTCCGCTTGTGATGGACTGCTTACCCCATCATTTAGCACGGTGCATGCCATGAACTGTTAGCCTATGAACAATGCAACACCACGTGACCTCAATAACCCATCCCGTTAAGCCGCTCCGCCCCGTTCTCGTTGCGCTCGCGTATTGCTGCCTACTCGCAACATCCCAGCTGTTGTCGGGCAGCGCTGCGGCACAAATAGCTGACCCAAGGTCACCGCTACCCCCCCACAGCCGTCAGTGGCAAAACGCAATCGGTCATTTACAAGTGCCTATCAGCCGATTGCAAGACGGCCGGCGACGTCATTTTATCGAGCACTGCTCCGCCACCAGCGTCACGCCCGGACCTTTCCCGCTTTTCCTCACCGCGTGGCATTGCCTCGATGGCTACGACTCGCTGATCGAACCCATCGTACTGGTCACCAACCATGGACTCACCGTCCGATTGCGCGTCTTGGATAGCGGAGGATCCATGGCTGCGGACTGGGCGGTGTTGCAAGCAGTGGGGCCTATCGACGGCCTTCACTGGATCCCGCTCGGCACAGGGCCATTGCGTACCGGCACCCGGGTTAGCGCCGCCGGGTTCGCACCAACGCCAACTGAATCACTCGATGCACGTGGGGGTCAGTTCGCGAAGCGGCAACTGCTCGTCCATGCCGCGTGCGAGGTTACCGACGCCGATACCGTTCCACAGATTTCAAATTGCGTGGCACATCGTGGTGCGTCTGGGGGAGCGATCTTATCCAGAACAGAGAGCGGAAGCGTCAGACTATCGGGCGTGATTTCAGCGGGCGATAGCCAAACCATGGTGCTGTATTACCCTACTGCACCGCTAATCGAGCGCCTCCAGTCCATCAGGTAAGTCTGGAGCCGCCTGGCGAGTGGGCGGTGGCGCGCCAATGTGTTGCGCTCCTCTCTCGGCCGCCAGCTCAACCTGTTTTTGTCGCTCGGTAAATCGCGATAGCTGATCGGGCGTCAATTGCTCATAGCAGCGCGGACAAGAGACACCTTTGCGATACTGCATCGATTTTTTATCTTCCTCGGTAATGGGGTGACGACAGGCGTAGCACTGGTCGTAGCGGCCCTTTCTGAGTTGGTGATCCACCGCAACCCGCGAGTCAAAAACAAAGCACTCACCCTGCCAATGCGAGCGCTCCTCCGGGACCTCCTCTAGATATTTGAGTATGCCACCCTGTAGGTGCCAGACCTCGTCAAACCCTTCAGACACAAGATAAGACGTCGACTTTTCGCAGCGAATTCCGCCTGTGCAAAACATTGCGATCTTGCGGTGCTTTTTGGGATCCAGGTTTTCTTTCGCCCACCCCGGAAAATCACGAAAGCTCTCTGTTTGAGGGTTGACAGCCCCCGAAAGGTCCCGATGGCCACCTCGTAATCATTACGAGTATCAATCACTAGGCACTCAGGGTCATCCAGCAAGGCATTCCACTTTTCGGGCGTCGCGTAGCGCCCCACGCAGACAGTTGGATCCACATCATCGACCCCCATCGTGACAATTTCCCGTTTGAGTTTCACCTTCATACGGTGGAATGGCGTATCGATATGATGAGATTCCTTCCAATCGAGATCTGCAAGTCGCCGGTCGGAGCGCAACCACGTAATCACCGAATCTATTCCGGCGCGCGATCCCGCGATGGTGCCGTTGATGCCCTCACGAGCGAGTAGCAGCGTGCCTTTCACTCCCGCCTCGCAACAGCGCTGTAGCAGCGGCTCTCGCAGTTCGACGTAATCGTCCAGCCGGACAAACCGGTATAAAGGCTGCTACAACTCGGTCTGGCTGGGTGCCGCTGTCAGTCATTTGCCCGTGCCACCCCGACAATCCGGCGAGTCCGGTGCCACGCCTGTATTTTCCCACTCCTCGGGGGTATAGGTGTGCAACGCCAAAGCATGAACAGGACCCTCGAGCCACTCTGCCAACACCGCATAGACGGACTGATGGCGGCGGACGCTACGCTCACCTTCAAAGGACGCCGTGACCAGCGTCACTTTGAAGTGGGTCTCTGAATCGCGAGGCACATTGTGCCGATGACTTTCGTTTTCAACGCGCAGCAGACTGGGATGAAAAGCGGCCTCCAAGGCCGAAGTGATGTCGCTTTCTACGGTCATGTCAGTTTTCTGTTGTCGTTTCCGTTTTCTATGATTGCGTCAATTTTTTTACACTACGCCGTGATATTTTACGACGAATCCGAACAGACATCCCTCCTAGATCCCCCTCGATATGAATGACGCGTCTGACAATCCAGAGCAACTGCCCCCGGCACCCCTGTGGCGGCACGTCTTCGCGATGCTTTACGACACACTCCTTGTCGTGCCTCTTTTCATGGCTGCGGCTGCGGTTTGGGTAGCGATATTGGGGCCCACCGAATCTATCGAAAAACCAGCCGTCCCAGCAGCGCTCCAGTGGGCAAGCTGGATAGTGATATTGGTCGCTTTTTTCGGCATTTTCTGGCGGCGAGCAGGTCAAACTTTGGGGATGCAGGCCTGGAGAATCAAGCTCATATCTGACTCATCGGAACCACTATCTTGGCAACACGTTAGCGTGAGAGTGCTCGGTGCTCTGCTGGCCGCACTCCCCTTTGGTCTTGGCTATCTCTGGCGCTATGTGCCGCCGCACAGACGTTACTGGCACGATACTTTGTCCAAGACTCATCTCGTCCTAGTCCCCAAACGCGATCAGTGAAGAATGGGTGACCGATATGCAGCTCAGTCGCCTTCAGTAACGCCGCGGTGCACCCCTAGGATCGGCGCCAGAGCAACCAGATACCAGCGAACCAGCAGAGCGCGATCGGTGCGCACGCCGCCGCAAGGGGCGCGTAACCAAAGATGAGACTCGCGGGGCCTAGGAAGTCCTGGCTAATCCGGAACACCACGCCCACGATAACGCCAACAAAGACCCTTGCACCCATAGTGCCTTGGCGAAGCGGGCCGAAGATAAAGGACATCGCGACCAACACCAACCCCACGGTGGCCAACGGCTGCAATACCTTCCGCCAGAAGGCCAACTCGATATCAACAAACACCATGCCTTGTTGCTTAAGGTATTGCGCGTAGGGCCAGAGCTGAGTCAGTGGCAGCGTCTCGGGAGCCACCACATCCAAAGTCAGCAGTTGAGGTGTAATCTCGGTTTCCCAACGCCGCAAAGTAAGGCTCTCCGTCTCGGTCCGGTCACCCTCAAGCCGCGTAGTGTGAACCTGCTCCAAAAGCCAGTGATCGCCTGCATGGGTCGCCCGCTCTGCCACCAATGTCTCTGCGAGTCGGCGTTCGTCGTTGAAGGTGAGCAGTGTGACGCCATACGCCACGCCCCCTCGCTGCACAGCATCAACATGAACAAAAGTATTTCCATCACGATTCCAAGCCCCAAAACGCCCTGCAACAGAAGACTCTGAGCGCTGCGCCAACGCTCGGTAACTCATTGCCAACTGCTCTGTGTGAGGCGCCACAAATTCGCCCACCCCGAACCCCAACGCCGCAACAAGCAGGGCCGGTTTCAGCGCCATAGCCGCCATCCTGAACATCGACACACCCGCAGCCCGTATCACGACCAGCTCGCTGGTCGTTGCCAGCCGACCCAAACCAACCAGCACACCAATCAGTGCCGCAAAAGGGACGAATTCGTGGAATCGTCGCGGCAGCGTATATCCCACGTAGATCAGTATGTCGCTAAAACCGTAGCCATCCCTCATATCATCTGTTTCGTCGACGATCGAAGTGAGCGCATCGAGCCCGACGAGAAGCATCAGCACGCCTATTGTCGCCACCAACACGCCGCGTCCCACATACCAGTCGAACTTAGACACCGTGGCGCCCCTTCCAACGCTTGGTGATCCTTTCCCGTTGCAACAGTAATAAACCGAGCAGCGCGAACCCCCCGTGAACCAGAACTATCAGGCCCGGACCGTCGCCATTTTCAATCGACCCGCGCCCCTGAGTTAGCCCCAGAAAGTAAAGCAACAACACGACCATGGCAGGGCCCAGCTTGGCATATCGCCCCCTCCGCGCATCTGTAGGGCTGAGCGCTAGTGCGATTAACGCAATTGACGGCACCATTAGGGGCAGTGAAAGCCGCCACCACAATGCACCTTGCATCTGAGGATCCGGGCTGCGCAACAATACCTCCGTCGCAATCGCATCAACCTTGCCAGTGCGCCGGAGGCTGTTCTGAGATTCGGGAATGAGTTCGCCGTACCGGGAAAAAGTGATCTCCTCGAGTGCCAGCGCACCAGGCTCGCCCTGATACCGGCTGCCGCCGCGCAACTCAAGATAACGGCGGCCACTATTCTCCTCAAAGACAATCTCACCCTGTTCAGCGAAGGTCGCCGTAAAACCTTCACCCCCCACTGTCGACTGACGCTCGAATACAAAAATGTTGTACATCAGCCCGTCGTCGTCAATGCGCTCCGTGTAGGTCACGTAATTACCGCGACGTTGTTTGCGAAAGCGGCCTTCGTTAAGGAGGTGAAGGCCCTCGGCAGACCGCGGGTTATCCAATAATATCTGCGCTCGTGCTGAGCCCTCTGGCGCGACGTATAGCGACAGTATTGCCACCCCAATCATCACAATCACAGCCGGCACCATGACATAACCTGCCAGTTTGCCGGGCCCGATTCCGCAAGCCCGCAGAACCACCATCTCGCTGTCAGCGTACAGGCGGCCCAGACTCAGAAGAATCCCGATAAACAGGCCCAGCGGCAGGATCATTTCAAAGAAACCAGGTAGCTTGAAGAGCATGATGGGCAACAAAACATCACCCGTGAGCGAACCCACAGCCGCTTCTGCGAGATAACGGATAAAACGCCCCGCAAAAACAACCAAAAAAAGCACCACGCTCACCGCCAGCGCGTGGAGCAGGATGTCCCTTGTGAGATAGCGAAGGATGCGCATTAAATCAGAAGCTTTGGTCAGAACAGGTTATTTCGTTCACCGCCACGGCATCATACACTAGCGCCCTTCTTGCACATGCACGGCATTTTCGGAAATCACTATGGCCTCACTGAGTATCACTGCGCGAACGATAAGCTCACCAGAGCAAACAAAGACCCAGGCTCTTGTCCTGCTTCTCCCAGAGCGGAAAACCCTTCATCAAGACGTCAAAGCGCTCGACGCTCAACTGGGCGGCACAATCAGCCGATCGATCAAGCTCGGTGACTTCACAGGTAAGGCAGCATCCACACTCTGGCTACCTGGCTCAGCCAGTGCGCAGCGCGTCCTCTTGGTGGGATGTGGCGACGCATCGACCATCACCGCCGCCGCGGCTCAAAAAATCAGCGAAGTGGCCGCCAAGGCGTTGGTTGCCAGCCCCGCCGTCGACGCGATCATCACGCTGCACGCTCTGGCAGCCAAACTCAGCGCCCCGAGCACACTGATCGAACAGCTCAGCCTGCAACTGAGTATGGCGCACTACCAATACAGCCAGACATTGAATCAGCGTAAAAAACCGGCGAGAGCGCTCAAACGCGTGACACTTGCGGCGGGCGGGACCTGTAGCCTCGGGAAAGCCAAAGCGGCCGTTAAAATGGGTAGCGCAACCGGCCAGGGCGCCAATCTGACCCGGGAACTGGTCAACCTCCCCGGCAATATTTGCACGCCAAAATTTCTGGCCAGCGAAGCGCGCCGCCTCGCTCGCAACCACAAGAACATCACCACCTCGGTGCTTGATGAGAAAAAAATGGCCGAACTGGGTATGCATTCCTTGCTATCAGTTGGCAACGGTTCCGAGCAGCCCTCGCAACTGATCGTGATGAAATATCAGGGTGGCGCGAAAAGTGACCGACCATACTGCTTGGTCGGCAAAGGCATCACGTTTGATACCGGCGGCATCAGCCTGAAACCTGGCGCCAAGATGGACGAGATGAAATTCGACATGGGCGGAGCGGGCTCAGTCTTCGGCGCGCTGCATGCCGCAGCGGCGATGGAGCTCCCGATCAACATTGTGGGCGTCATTGCGGCGGCCGAAAACATGCCGAGCGGACGCGCGACCAAGCCCGGTGATGTCGTGACTAGCATGTCAGGCAAAACCATCGAAATACTGAATACCGATGCGGAGGGCAGACTGGTGCTGTGTGACGCGCTGACCTACGTGGAGCGTTTCTCCCCAATGGAGGTTGTCGATATCGCGACCCTAACCGGCGCCATCATTGTGTCACTGGGTCAGGAAGCCACCGGTATTTTTTCAAACGACGACCGATTGGCCGAAAGCCTGCTGGCTGCAGGCGAGAGAAGTCACGACCGCGGCTGGCGCTTCCCGATCTGGGAGGAGTATCACAAACAACTTAACAGCCAGTTCGCAGACTTGGCCAACATTGGCACCGGTGGCGCCGGGAGTATCACTGCGGCCTGCTTCCTGTCCCAATTTGCCGAATCGTATAAGTGGGCACACCTTGATATCGCGGGCACTGCGTTCCGCGGCTCACCCAAAGGCGGTACCGGCAGGCCCGTACCCCTGTTGATGCAATACCTCAGAGATCGCGCCGGGACTTTGTGACTCAGGTCGACTTTTATGTATTGCCCAAGGATGGGAGCCTGACATTAGCCCAGGCGATCGGGCGCATCGCAGAAAAAGCGGTGAGTAAAGGGCATAGGGTTTTTATTCACGCCGCGGATAAAACTGAGGCGGCGGACATTCAACGCGGGCTGTGGACCTTTCGACCACAGAGTTTCCTACCCAGTGCCTTGCTTGAATCGCATGATGAGGAACCGGTAGCTGTTGGCTGGGCAGAGCCCGGGCTGGACCATGATGACGTGTTACTCAATGTCACTGGCGCTGTCCCGGGTTATTTTTCGCGTTTTCGAAGACTCGCAGAGATCGTGCCGCAGGATGAAGCTAAACTAGCAGCATCGCGGGATGCATGGCGATTTTACCGAGACCGCGGCTACCCCCTCGCCAAGCATGATCTATAGCTGCTGACGATTTCCAACAAGGCAATAACTAGCGTGACCATGGACAAAAATTTCTCCCCTGCCGACATCGAGTCTCGCTGGTACGAGCAGTGGGAATCTGCTGGCTACTTCACCCCGTCAGGAGAGGGGCCCTCATACTGCATTCCCATACCGCCGCCGAACGTGACGGGCACGCTGCATATGGGGCACGGTTTCCAGCAAGCCATCATGGATGCTCTCATTCGCTATCACCGTATGCGCGGACACAACACGCTCTGGCAGGTAGGTACCGATCACGCTGGGATCGCCACGCAAATGGTCGTCGAGCGGCAGCTTGAAGCGGAGGGAATCACCCGAGAGAACCTTGGTAGAGAGGCCTTCATTGATCGCGTATGGGAGTGGAAAGAGCAGTCAGGTGGCGCCATCACGCAACAGTTACGGCGCCTTGGCACATCGCCAGACTGGAGTCGCGAGCGATTCACCATGGATCCCGGACTGTCAGAGGCCGTTCAGCAGGTCTTCATCTCGCTATACGAGCAGGGCCTGATATACCGAGGCCATCGTTTGGTTAATTGGGACCCACAATTCCTGACTGCAATATCCGACCTTGAAGTGGTCCAAGAAGAAGAGACCGGCTCCCTGTGGCATTTGCGCTACCCCCTTAGCAGTGGCGAGGGTCATCTGGTTGTCGCCACAACACGACCTGAAACCATGCTGGGTGATACTGCGGTAGCGGTGCACCCTGACGATGATCGGTATCGCCACCTGATTGGCGAGACCATTGATCTGCCCCTGACGGAGCGCGTCATTCCCATCATTGGCGATGATTACGTTGATCCTGGGTTCGGCTCGGGTTGCGTCAAAATCACTCCCGCCCACGACTTCAATGATTACGCGATGGGTGAGCGGCATGACCTGCCCAAGATCAATATCCTGACCGCAGAAGCGCGTATCAATCGGGAGGCGCCCGAGCGCTTTCAGGGACTCGACCGGTTCGAGGCCCGCGCGCAGGTCGTTGCCGAATTCGAGTCACTCGGTCTGTTGGAAAAGATTGAAGCGCATACATTAAAAGTACCGAGGGGTGACCGATCAGGCGCGGTCATCGAACCATGGCTGACCCCACAGTGGTATGTCGACGCGAAAAAACTAGCTGAACCTGCCATCGCCGCGGTTGAAACAGGGGCAATTCAGTTTGTCCCAAAGCAATGGGAAAACACCTACTTCGCGTGGATGCGAGACATTCAAGACTGGTGCATCAGTCGCCAGTTGTGGTGGGGCCATCGAATACCAGCCTGGTACGACACGGAGGGCAATGTTTACGTTGGCGCTTCCGAAGAAGAAGTGCGAGCGCGCCACAAGCTTGGGGACGCATTGCCGCTACAGCAAGACGAAGACGTTCTCGACACATGGTTTTCATCGGCTTTGTGGACCTTTTCCACCTTGGGTTGGCCGACAGGTAATGATGACCTGAAGACCTTTCATCCTGCTTCGGTGCTCGTGACCGGGTTCGACATTATTTTCTTCTGGGTGGCACGCATGATCATGATGTCGCTCCACTTTATGGAAGAGGTGCCCTTTCACACCGTATATGTGCACGGACTGGTCCGAGACGGGGAAGGACAGAAGATGTCCAAATCAAAGGGCAACGTGTTGGACCCGATCGATCTCATCGACGGTATCGAGCTGGAAGCGTTGGTCACCAAACGAACCGCCCATCTTATGCAGCCCCAACTGGCGGCGAAGATCGAAAAAGCGACGCGCAAACAATTTCCAGACGGCATTCCCGGTTACGGCACGGACGCTTTGCGCTATACCTTCTACTCGCTAGCGTCGACAGGGCGCGACATCAAATTCGACATTGGTCGAATGGAGGGTTACCGCAACTTCTGCAACAAAATCTGGAACGCGTCGCGTTATGTGTTGAGCCATACAGCAGATCATGATTTGTCTGCGGCAGACGCGTCACCTTCGCTGGCCGATCTGTGGATAAAAAGCCGCCTCGAGGCGACGCTCGCACAGATTGAGGAAGCCTACGATAGCTACCGCTTCGATCTCGCGTCTCAAGCGCTTTACGATTTTATCTGGAATGAGTTCTGTGACTGGTATTTGGAGCTCTCCAAGCCAGTGCTTTGGGATGACACCGCCGACCCCGCAGAGCAACTGGCAGCGCGGCAGACCCTGATCACAGTGCTGGAGCAGTCTCTCAGAATGCTGCACCCATTGATGCCCTTCCTCACAGAGGAAATATGGCAGACAGTTGCTCCCCTCGCCGGCCAGCTTGGCGAGAGCATCATGCTCGCTCCCTGGCCAGCGCGGCGTCCTGATCAGACTGACACCAGCGCTGAGCAAGAAATCGAGTGGCTCAAGCAAATCATCATTGGCATTCGCACCATCCGATCCGAGGCTAACATTCCGCCTGGCAATGAACTCCCTGTTTTTGTCGTCCACGCCACAGCTCTCGACACAGATTGCTTGCAGCGCAATGAGGCCTATCTGGGGCGGCTCGCGAAAGTCAGCAGCATCACAATCCTTGGGGCTGAAGACGAAGTCCCAGTTAGCCTTATGGCACTCTGTGGCGAATTAGAAATCAGAGTCCCAATGGCAGGCGTTATCGACGTCGACGCGGAGCTGTCGCGGCTCGACAAAGAGCTCGAGAGGCATGAACAGGAAATTGCCAAGCTCTCCGGAAAGCTCTCAAACCAAGCCTTTGTGGATAGAGCACCTACCGAGATTGTAAATGCTGAGCGAGAAAAATTAGCGCAAACTGAAACAGCGCTGAGCACCTTACAGCGGCAGCGAAGTCAAATTGAGGAGTTGCGTTCTGGTTGAAGCCCTGATAAACCTATTCCCCATAATAATTCTAATGTGGTGGAATCAGTTATGTCAGACCGCCAGACGGGAACCGTCAAGTGGTTCAACAACGCCAAGGGCTTCGGCTTTATCACCATGGCCGACCGGCCTGATGATATTTTTGTTCACTTCCGCGCGATCCAGGGGGATGGATATCGTAGTTTGAATGAAGGCCAAGAAGTCGAATTCAAACTAGTGGAAGGCCCCAAGGGCCTGCAGGCCGAAGAAGTCACCAAACGCCAATAGCCTCGCTATTACCGAAGCGAGGCGAGGTTTGTTAAGCTCGCGCTCTCTTTCAATGCGTGACCCCTTATGCCCTCTTCTAAAACTCAACGCCGCGGAACAACGCAGTCCGCTCAGAAAACTTCGAAAACGTCCTCCGACAAGCTTTTACGGCGCTTCAGGGGAGTGGCAATGCCCTATTCCGGGCACCGCAGCATCCGGGCCGTGAAACGCGCCGGCCATGAGCCCAGCATCCATGGGACCAAGCTCTGGAAGTCGAGCTGCCTGATAATTGATTATTTGCAGAAAAACCCACCAAAGCGGCGCGAAACAATTCTGGACGCGGGTTGCGGATGGGGTATCACCGGTATCTGGTGTGCAAAAAAATGGGGTTCCGTCGTCACCTCCATGGACGCCGATCCTGCTGTATTTCCCTATCTTGAGGCGGTCGCGGAACTTAATGGCGTGACAACCACACCATGGGTTGAGCGCTTCGAAAAGGTGCGCAAAAAGGACCTTACTCAAACCGACATCCTGTTTGGCGGCGACATTTGCTTCTGGGATGAGCTGGTTAAGCCCGTCGGTCAGATGATCGACCGCGCGATCGACGCGGGCGTCGGCACCATCGTCATTGGAGATCCGGAACGACCGACCTTCCATGAAATGGCAGAACGCGCGATTAAAAAACACGGCGGAGAACTGCTTGATTGGCGGCTATCCGGTACGGTCAAAGCTACCGGCGCACTACTAGTTATTCACAACGACTGAGTAGCGCGATACTCAGCGGAAATAGAAGAGGTCGAGCTTTAGATCGCTCTCAACCGGCGTCAGGCAATCCGCAAAAGCCGGGCGAAAAATCATACGACGCAACGCGCGTCTCAAACTACCCGGGATTTCCTCGCCTGTTGGCTGAGCAGCCTCCAATGTGAGGCTTTGCGTCTGTCCTCGCTCCGTCACGGTAGTCGACAGCTGAACGGCTATCGGCGCTTCACGAAATGCCAGCTCATAGGCCAGGCGGGGATATTCCGGCAAGGGACCTGCTAGCCGAAACCGCTCTGGATTGGCGGCACAGGCCCGCTGGTAGAGTGACGTTGCTTGATCTCGCTTCTTGTAGAACCAATGCCAGTCCGCCAAGGCAGACAGGGCATCATGGCTGGTGGGGTCAAGTGAGAGCAATCGCTCAAACACCTTCTCACCTCTGACAAACAAGCGTCTCTGTAAGGCCTCAAGGCGAGGCTCTCTGTCCAAAGACTGCCAGCCAGGGTCCGCAAACCCGCGCTCGAAGCGCGGATCGTCCACCAAGACATCTAACTTGTGTTCCAGCAAATAATAGAAGCGACCAAGCCGGAATGTGAAAGGCTGACACCACGTACCGGCGACGGATAAATCCGCACACACCTGCTCCGTCATCGCTTCAAAACGGTCGTGCAATCGCAATACGTCGCGGTCCCGTCCCTCCCAATTTGCATCGATCAAGGCATCCAGAGACACATCAAAAAAGTCGGCAGCAGCGCTTAACTCACCCGGCTCAAAAGGCGGGAGACCCGCACCCAACAACCGCAATTGGTAGGCCGCACGTTCCTCAAATCCCTCGCGATCGCCGGACGCCAAAAACAGATCCATTAATCCGCGCAAAATCGGCAATTGCTGGTCGCCGTACAAGCCATTGTTGACCCGCGCATTATGTAGCGCCTTATCCAGGAACCGCTCTGCCCCCTCAATGTCACCGGTTGCCAAAGCCAGCTTCGCCGCCTCGACCAACATCGGAGCCAACTGCGGATCATAAGGCCCCAGCCTCTGTTCTGTTTCGACTAGCGCTTGCACTGCAGCATCCGCAGCGGCATGCGAATCTGTATCGAACACCACGTTGCTATGGTGTGATTCAAGCGATTCTACATCCTGAACGCGGACGCCGAATGGCAGAGGGGTATCGGCGACGGCCTGCAGCCCTCCCAGCAACAAGAGCAGGACCAGCCCGCGCGCTAACCGGGTATTGACGGGTCGGATATTCATGAAGGAGAGAATATAGCGCAAAAAAAACCCGCCTCGGAGAGGCGGGCAGAGGCTGTATCAGACACTGGGCTCGGCCGGGTACAAAAGGGATAAAAACCCGACCATCACTGCTCAGAACCTGTTGCGCAGTGTGCAACAGGCGTATCATTCCCACCAATGTATTTTTTTAATCAGATCCAGTCCCTAGCGTTATAAGAGGCGCAGATGAATCTCAGTCGACTTGCAAGAATTGATCTTAACCTACTGGTGGCACTACATATCCTTCTTCAAGAGGGTAGCGTATCCCGCGCGGCAGACAGGCTGTCCATCACCCAACCTGCAATGTCCAAGACACTGGGCAGACTTCGGGAAACCTTTGACGACCCGCTCTTTGTCCGCAGTAAACGAGGCATTCAGCCCACGCCCAGAGCACTGGGACTTGCTGGCGAGTTGAAAAGCATTTTGGGCCAGATCGACGGGTTGCTGGATGCGGGTGACTTCTCGCCTGCCGCCTTCAAAGGTGAAATCACGCTGGCCATATCGGAGTACGTTGGCTTTACCCTGCTCCCCCCACTATCCGCCCGGCTGCAATCGCACGCCCCGCGGCTCAGATTGCGAACGATCACGCGAGCGGAGCGACAGCTGGATCAATTAGCGAGCGGCGAGCTCGACTTTGCGATTCAAATTCAGCGTGACGAGTACCCGCCCGAGTATTCCGTTTCGCCTCTCGCGGCCTCCCCACTGGCCATTTTTGTCAGACAAGATCATCCTCTCGTCGCCCAAACCCTCACCAGCCAAATGATCCGACAGTTTCCACAAGTTGCCCTATACGTTGCGGACCGTGAGGAACTGATCGGCGGGCAAACGTTGGCGAGGAACCTCTTTGAAAGCGATCGGGGGACGCTGGAAACATCTCACTTACTCACTGCCTTCGAAATACTGCGCGAGACCGATTATGTGCTCATTTGCCCGGCGTATCTCGCACGCAATGAGGGCGCTACGCGAGATATTGTGGCACTAACGCTCCCTGTCGACATGACCTTCAACGTGCAGTATTCCCTGATCGCGCACAAACGAACCGAGCAGTCACCCGTGCATCAGTGGCTATGGCAAGAAATCGTCAATACGGTGCAATCCATGCGCTTCAGGACAGTGCATCGCGGGTAATACCCTTCGGTAGCGCGAGTGCACGCGTCATTTGTGCCATACTTCGCGCCCCTGCGTTGCCCAAGCCATCATGAACACGACCAAGCGCCGCGACATCCCCCGCTTCAACACACCCATCGTTGAAACCCACTGTCATTTGGACTACCTCGAGACCGACGCTCTGACCTCGGTACTCGATGCAGCGCTCGACGCAGGTGTCGAGCGCATCGTCACGATCTCGGTATCGGCAGATAACCTGAATACCGTCCGCGAGATAGCCGATTCCCACGAGGCCATTTGGTGCACGCAAGGCATTCATCCCCACGAGGCAGGGAGTTGGACACCAGAACTCGGGGCGCGGGTTGAGCTGGGTAGTGAGCACGCCCGTGTGGTTGCCATAGGGGAGATCGGTCTCGACTACTACTACGACCACGCCGATCGCAACGCGCAGCTAGAGGCGTTTGACGCGCAACTCGATCTTGCAGCAAGACTCAATCTCCCCGTTGTGATTCACACCCGAGAAGCGGATGACGACACCCGTAGCGTGCTCACCAATCACAGCGGCAGCCTTAGCCATAAGGGCGTGATTCACAGCTTCACCAGCTCGTTGTCTTTGGCCGAATACTGCCTAAACGAAGGTTTCATGCTGGGATTTAATGGGATTACCACCTTCCGCAATGCCGACAATGTCAGAGCAGTCGTAGACGCTACCCCGGTTGAGCGTATCGTTCTGGAGACTGACGCACCCTACTTGACGCCCGCCCCCTACCGCGGACGGCCTAACGCGCCCTGTTATTTGCCCTTTATCGCGGAAAAGTTAGCCGAAATTAAGGCGCTTCCCGTAGAAGAGATGCTCTCTCACGCTCGCGACAATAGCCACCGACTGTTTTTCTAAATAATGACCGATCACTTCTTACCCGGCCAAAGATGGGTCAGCCACGCCGATGCGACGCTCGGCCTGGGTATCGTCACCCACGCCGATGATCGACGCGTCACGCTGCATTTTCCAGCTGTTGAGGAGGAGCGCGTTTACGCGACAGATCGGGCGCCTCTTACGCGACTCCTGCTCAAACCGGGAGATCAGATCACGCCGACAAGTGGCGAGGCCTTGGTCGTTGAAAGCGTGCGCGACCAGAACGGGGTCCTGATCTACCAAGCAAAAGACTCAACAGGGCAATTGATGTCCATTGTCGAGACAGAGCTTAATGCCCACATTGAACTCAACACCCCCGTTGAACGGTTATTGAACAATCAGCTTGGCAAACCCCGTGATTTCGATATCCGTCGCACCACACTGGAACATGCGGCCGCTGGCGAGGGCTTTGGTATGCGCGGCCTGCTCGGAGCGCGTACTGCCTTTCTGTCGCATCAACTTTACGTCGCAGCCAGCGTAGGTCAGCGATTCGCACCCCGCGTTCTCCTTGCCGACGAAGTGGGACTGGGGAAAACTATCGAAGCCGGTTTAATCTTAACGCAGCAACTTCAACGTCAACGCGCCAACAAGATATTGATCATCGTGCCCGATACGCTGGCGCATCAGTGGTTAGTCGAGATGCAAAGGCGGTTCCACCTCGCCTTTTCGCTGTTTAATCACGCCCGCCTTGAAGAGGCCGATATCGAAGCCGAGTTTTCTGAGGCGCCCCTCATCATCGCGCCAATTTCACTATTCGAGGATAGCGTCGCGGTTAGCGCTGTCGTGGCCAGCCTCAATTGGGACATGGTGGTCATTGATGAAGCCCATCACATTACTGGGCTTGGTGAAGACCGAAGTGAACTCGGACAGTTTGTTCATGATCTTTCGGCCAATGCCAGAGGCCTGCTGCTTTTAACGGCCACGCCCGAGCAGGCCGGACTGCGAAGCCACTTCGACCGCCTGCAACTTATCGACCCGGCGCGGTACGCGGACTTTGAGCAGTTTGAGTCAGAACATTCACAGTTCACTGAATGGAGCCGGATCGTCGAGGGGCTGGAAGCAGGCGAGTCTGTGACACTGCCCGCAGGGATCGACTCGGAAGCTGACAACGACACCAAGATTCAACAAATGCTGGATCGCTACGGAACGGGACGCGTTCTCTACCGCAATACGCGCAAAGGGGTCTCAGGGTTCCCGACCCGTCATCGCGTTTTTCATCCATTGCTTGCCCCTTCCCTTTACGCCTCGAATACCGACCTGCTGCATCCAGAGGTTGAACATAGCAGCGACGACTGGATTGACCATGATCCGAGAGTCAAGTGGCTTGAAGACCACCTCAAGTCACTGAGACCAGAAAAGGCTTTGGTAATATGCGCGCAGAGGGATACCGCGATTGCGCTGGAACATCACCTGCACTTCAAGGCAGGCGTCCGTTGTGCCGCTTTCCACGAGGATCTCAGCCTAATCGAGCGTGATCGCGCTGCGGCTTACTTTGCCGAAGAAACGGGTGGCGCACAGGCGCTGATTTGCTCAGAAATCGGCAGCGAGGGCAGGAACTTCCAGTTCGCACGTCACCTCATTTGTTTCGATCTCCCGCTGCACCCGGATCTGCTGGAGCAACGTATTGGTCGTCTGGACAGGATCGGCCAAGGCTCGGATATCTACATTCACGTGCCCTACCTGCGGGGTACAAGCCAAGAGAGTTTGTGCCGCTGGCTCGATGAGGGACTCAACGCGTTCTGTTCAACCTGCTCGGTCGGCCATCAGATTCATACGGAGTTCGCTGAAGAATTAGCGCGCAGCTTTGACGAACCTGCCTCCCTTCAACCTCTGCTAGACGCGACCCGGGCGCGACGAGATAGTCTGCTGCGAGAGAGCGAGGCTGGGCGAGACCGACTACTGGAGCGTCATTCCCACAACGCCTTGGAAGGCCAGCACATCATCGAGTCCTTGCTAGAGCGTGAGGACAGCGAATCACTCTTTGCGTTCACCGAACTGCTATTTGATCGCTTGGGAATCGAGCAAGAGTATCTAGATGAAAACTTGCAGTTGGTCCGCCCCACCGAGAACCTGGCCACTGGCCAACTACCGGGACTGGACGAAGAAGGCGTCACTGCGACTTATGACCGCGCAACAGCCCTTTCGCGGGACGACGTCACATTCCTAACCTGGGAGCACCCTATCGTCGCCGAGACGATGAGCGCACTGCTCGGAAGTGACGTGGGGAAAGCCAGCATCGGCACGTTTAAGCATCGCGGTGTCCCCGCCGGCACCGTTTTGCTTGAGGCGATTCACCGGGTGGAGTGTCTCGCACCCCGTTACCTGCAGACTGGCCAGTTTCTGGATCAACAACCGCTGCGGACCCTACTGACCCAATCAGGCAAAGACGTGACAGACAAACTGTCCGCACAGTTCTTTAGCGAGGCACTACAAAGCGTGCCCGGCGCCACAAGCGCGACGGCGTTGAATAAGCTACGCCCCCTTATCGAGACACTACTGCCCACGTTGGAACAGGCGACACAGCTAGAAATCGAGCGCCGCACAGACGCCGCGCTGTCAGCGGCAGTTGATTATTACGGTGCGGAGATCAGCCGACTCCAGTACTTACAGCGCATCAACCCCGCTGTGCGGGACGAGGAAATTGCGGCGCTGACAGAGGAAAGCAAGGCCTGCCAGACCGCCCTATCGCATTCGAAACCCGCGCTTGAGGGCCGCAGGGGCTGTATCGCGGTCTGATATCAGGGCTGAGGTCGGTACCAAACGGGAGAGGTGTAAGCGCGCTCCTGAATCGTATCGGGCCGTCGAGTATCAATACTGTCACCCGCCATGGCCAGCTTGTCGAGCAAGGAATGGCGCGCCGTTGGAATCTGCAGCACGCGAACATAATAGAACGCCGCCTGATCAGCATCGAAGTCTGGGTCCTGCCATACCGCACTCAAGCTGGGCGCTCCAACGGAGTTATCCGTCAGGCCCGTTGCCAGACCAACCGAATCACCTATGGAGGTAAGCGTTCCATCTGATTGCAATCGGTTGTCTCCCGCCCATACCACATCGTAGACGCGCTCCTGAGTCGCGCCGTCATCATCCAGCCATCCTTTGACCACCTGAATGCGATCCAGGTACCCGCTCTTCGGGTCGGCTTGCGCTTCAACCACCATGGCAAATTGATCCTCAGCACTTGCGCCAAGAATTTCCCCTCCCATTGGCACGGCCTGCTCTGTCAGATTGGCGGGGTATGAGGGGGCCTCCAGCGCACTGGATGACAAGTTCAAGCCAGCGAAGGTCCTGACGGCAATCCGTGGACCGCTGGTGGCATACACCTCGCGACGGCGCATCGCAGCAATAATCGCCTCGCGCGTATTCTCAGTCGCCCATACGGCAGCCAAGCCCGAGGCGCTCATTCCCCACCCGAAGGTGCCGCGCGCATCATCCGACCACCCGCCGCTCTTCCGAGAGGGAATCGAATCAGTCGCCATCTTGCCGTGAAAATTATCCTCCTCCGCCGACGGTAGCGACGTGTGCGCGTCAGTCGAGCCAATCACGCCAAATTGATAAGGGTTGACGCCAAGCTGGCCTCAACAGACAGCCCGGTCTTCAGAGCGCTGCGCACATAGTCCCCAGGTTGCGGCACATAGTCAGTCCACTCACGCTGGATGTAGTAGGGATAGGTTTCAAAGTCGGCGAACGCATCCTCAGGAGACAGCACAGGGTGCGTCTCGGAGTCGCCCTTAATCTGAGTGATTTCAACGACGGGCTCCCAATAGCGACGAATTTCTGCGTACTCAACAGACATATCCGTGCCTCGGATATCCCTGACATCGAACATCGACCCCTTCGAGATATTTGAATTGTGGGGGATCGCGATGAAGTTACCGCCGGTTGATGCACTGGTCTCTTCGAGCCAAGCCCACAGGTCACTGGGGAAGGAGCTGTCGTCAAAACCAAAAGGCGCAAAAGTTTGCGCCTGCTCTGCGTTGATATCGCCCATCACGATACGGTGCAGGTTCGCGCCGCCCGGGATGAGTGAGTATTCCCAGCCAATCAAGGCCGTGAACTGACCCGGTTCATTGTGCGCGTCGGCCGTCTCGGTAATGAGCTTCCAGGTGTCGATCTCGACGGTGGGCTGCCTCGGTATCAAGCCACTGACTCTGTCGTCCTCCCACCCCTCCATCGCCGTCACGGCGTTATCCGCGGGCTCAGGCAAAATCGAAGTGAACAGCTCGCGACCCGACTGATTGTCGATCGCGTCGCGGAGCAAGTACTGCACAAAGCGTGTCCAAATCCGCTCGCGCCAGCTCAACCCCTCGGTCACCATGGGGTTGAGGTACAGACTGCGAATAACCCCCAAATACTCAGCGTGGTCTGACACGACGAGAAAGTCCAGTGGCGTGCCAATCTGAACACGGGCCTTATGACCCGGGTGAACGACCGGCATGCCTTTCGCGTAGCGGTAAGCCGTATCCGGGGTCGCAGTCAGATTGCCATTGGTGAAGGCGTCGGAAGAGTAGGTTGAGTGCAGGTGGGTATCACCCCAAAGCAACTGCCTGTCTTCTGCCGCTACCTCAGCCCCCAGTCCTGCCACAAACAGAGCGCTCGCAGTCGCCCACGCCGTCAGCTTCATCATCCACCTCTTATTATTTCGTTGTATAGAGCCATGCCGCAGGCAGGTTATTGAGTATGCCGTCGCGCACAGTCATCAAAATCGTCACCAAAACGGACTTTGCTGAGCCTATCTCCCTTACCTCGCAGGCCGGTAACCTAGACCCAACTGTATCGACAGCACACTGCTGGGACTAGCCGGCACTCGCCAGTCAGGCTCGGGCCTACTTTCCCTGCCACTCTGGCTGCCTTTTCTGAAAGAACGCCTTAATGGCTTCCTTCGAGTCGTCACTACCGATACAGAAGGCCTGCAGCGCCGCCTCTTTGGAAATCGTGTCGGCCAAGTTGTGAGAGGCAGCAAAAGCCAGCGATTCTTTGGTGTAACGCAAACCCAGAGGCGATCGATTGGCCAGTTCCTGCGCAAAGCTCATAGACTGAGAGGAGAAGTCCTCGTCCGGCAGGACGCGATTCGCCAGCCCCCATTCCACTGCCTTTTCGGCACCCAGCTTTTCGCCAAATGCCATCAGTTCAAAAGCGCGCTTGGCGCCGACGAAGTTCGGTAACAACCAAGTGGCACCACCGTCTGGCACCAGGCCAATCCCCACGAAAGGTTGAAAAAGGTAGCTGCTTTCAGCCATCACCATCAGGTCACACGCCATCGCGTAGGAGTATGAGATACCAGCACAGGGCCCATTGACGGCCGCGATCCACGGTTTGCGTGCGTGGTGAATCGCCAGCACGCCGGGCTTATATTCCGCGTTCAACTGGTCCTCAACGCCTTCGCCACCATTTGGCATGGGTTCTGACGTATCGGACAGATCCGCACCCGCACCAAACGCTCTGCCTTCACCTGTCAGGACAACAACCCAAATATCGTTGTCGGCATTCACTTCCTGTGCCGCACGCACGAATTCCCTGCGCATGGTCCCGTTAAAGCTGTTCAACTTGTCGGGGCGGTTGAAAGAGACGCGAGCCACTCTCCCCTCGCGCTCAATCAAAATACTGTCGTAGTCACTCATGATTCAGTCCCTATCCTTCCGATGTTTGTGCCGCACCACTTTCGAGCAGCGCAGAGACGGCGGCCTCATCCATGCCGCACGATTGGAGAACTGACACCGTATCAGCTCCCAGCGCGCGCGTACCATGACTGATCTCTGAGGGCGTTCGCTTAAATCTTGGTGCCGGCGACGGATGCGTCAAACCATCCACCTCGGTGTACACAGCCCGCTGCGCATTCGCGCCGTACTGGGGCGCCTCAACCATTGTCAAAACCGGTGCGAAGCAGGCATCGCTACCCGCCATAATCGCATCCCACTCGTCACGGGTTTTAGTTTTAAGTATGGCGCCCAACTTCGCCTTCAGTTCCGGCCACTGCGTTGTGTCGTGCTGCTGCTGGAACTGCGGATCTGATACCTCAGCCCGTGTCAGCAACTCTGCATAGAACTGCGGCTCGATGGCGCCAATCGCCACATATTTACCATCGGCACACTCGTAGGTGTCGTAGAAGTGTGCCGCGCCATCCAGCAAGTTCGACTCACGTTCATCGGCGTTCCATGCCCCGATTTGCTGAAAGCCTTGCATCATCCACATGAGCTGAGCGGTCCCATCGACCATCGCCACATCGACCACCTGGCCCTTCCCCGATTTAGCGGCCTCAAGCAAACCGCCCATGATGCCGGTGACCAAAAGCATACCGCCGCCGCCAAAGTCACCGACCAGATTCAGCGGCACGACGGGCCGCTCACCCCGCCGACCTATCGCATGGAGCGCACCCGTAATCGCGATATAGTTGAGGTCGTGACCCGCAGCCTGGGCGAGCGGACCCTCCTGCCCCCATCCGGTCATGCGCGCAAACACCAAGCGCGGATTTCGCGCCAGACACTCGTCAGGGCCAAAACCGAGCTTTTCACAGACGCCGGGGCGATAGGGATCGATTAACGCGTCCGCTTTCTCGATCATGGTCATGAGGGCATTTCGGCCGCCCTCCTGCTTCAGATCGAGCACCACCGATTTCTTGTTGCGGCCACTGATGGGTTCCGCCACTTTAGGGTCAGCCGCCCCCGGACGCTCAATGCGAATAACCTCAGCGCCCATGTCCGCCAGCATCATGCCGCCCATGGGCGCCGGCCCAATACCCGCCAGTTCAATGATCGTATAACCGCTCAACGCACCCATCACGACATCGCCTCAAAAGTTACGCTGGTTGAAGGCGTCGTAATGATCGCCCAAACAATGACGACCGATGATCAGCTTCATGATCTCGGAACTGCCCGCATAGATCGTCGCGATCTTCGCATCGGCAGATTGGCGGCTAATGGGATATTCATCCATGAAGCCGGCACCACCATGAAGCTGCAATCCCTCATCGGCAACCCGCTGTTGCAGCTCCGAGGTTTTGAGCTTGGCTGCAGCCGCGTCCTCGGCCGAGAGCGTGCCCGCATTGAAGGCCAGTGCGGCCTGGTCGACGAAGCACTGGGCGATATCCAGCTCAGCGCGCAGCTCCGCCATTTTGAACTGGGTGTTTTGCATAGCGGCAAGTGGCTTACCGAACACCTCACGTTCACGCACGAAGTCAGCCGTTAAATCCCAGGACAACTGCGCCGAGGCGAGATAACCCATCGCGCCGAGCAATCGCTCCTCGGCCAAGCCCTCCATCAGATAATAGAAGCCCTTATGGGCTTCGCCCAACACATTGGCTTTGGGGACTTTAATGTTATTGAAAAATAATTCCGCGGTGTCCTGGGCCTTCAAACCCATTTTGCTGAGGTTACGACCACGCTCGAAGCCTTCCCAGGCGGCCTCAACGAGGAACAGGGTCATGGCGTGCGGGTTGTTCTGCGGATCCGTCTTGGCAGCCACAACCACCAGGTCGCAATTGATCCCATTCGAAATGTAGGTCTTCTGACCGTTCAGGACCCAATGGTCCTCATGCTCAACGGCATGGGTCCGCATACCGGCGAGGTTGCTGCCCGCGTCAGGTTCCGTCATGGCGACGGCGAGGATAATGTCTCCCGATACCGCACCCGGGATGTAGCGCTCTATTTGCGCCTCAGTGCCAAAACGCGTGATGTAGGGCGCCACAATGCGGCTGTGCAAGGAACCGAACCAGTCGCTGCATCGCGCGTAGGCCAGCTCTTCAATGATGACCTGCTCCCAGCGAATGTCGTAATCATCCATTCCCCCAAAGCGCTCCTCGGGCCACACCATCAAGAAGCCCTGCTCGCCCGCCTTCTTAAAGATTTCCCTGTCGACCACTCCCTGATCGCGGAAACGCTCCATGTGCGGTACGACCTCCTCAGCAAGGAACCGCCGGTAGGCCTCCCTGAACATCGTTTGCTCTTCCGTAAACTGCCGTGTGAGCATGCTGCTCTACTCCTCTATCGTTTCTCGCTGACCAACGTTAGTCCCGCGCTTCTGGCGGGCAACACTGGAGAGCTTTTTCCGCCCCGCCTATCGTGCGGTGAAATTCATCCACGCAGTCAGAGATGGCCGATTCATCGGTTTGCTTATCAAAAATCAGTTTGCCCAGTGCGGCTTTCTAATCCGCTGATGCCGGGTCCAAAACCTCTTTTAGCTCACGCTTCAAAAATTTCCCGTTCGCATTGCGCGGCAACGGCTCAGACAAGAACCAAACGTACCGGGGAACTTTGAACGCAGCGAGTCGCGACCCCATGTGCTCTCTCAAACCGGGAGCATCCAACATGGCGTCCTGCTTCAGATGCACCGCCACACCGACCTCCTCGCCCAATCGGTCATCGGGCACCGCAAAGGCGACGGTTTCAAGCACCGCCGGGTGGGTGTAGAGAGCGCCCTCCACTTCTGCGCAGTAGATGTTCTCGCCGCCGCGCAGAATCATGTCTTTCGCCCGATCAACGAGATAGAGAAACCCGTCTTCGTCGAAGTAACCGATATCGCCCGTGTGCAACCATCCGTCTACGATCGTCTCGGCTGTCGCTTCGGGACGATTTAAGTAACCCTTGATGACGGGTGCACCTTTCACCAGCAACTCTCCAGCCTCACCGACCGGCAAGCTGTCTCCCGCGTCATTGACTATCTTCCCTTCCAGAGTCGGCACAAGTGGTCCGCAGCTTTGTGGTCGAGCCAGAAACAAATCGCCCGTTGTGTAAGTGCTGATGCCGCAGACCTCGGTCATGCCGTAGCCCTGCGCCGGCTTGGCGCGTTTCGTGGTTTCCACAACCTTATTGGGTAGATCAGGATGCATAGCTGCTCCCCCGCCACCCAATGAGTTCAGGCTAGAGGTGTCGTAATCCGCAAAATCAGGGTGGGCGAGTAACTCGCGAGTCATCATCGGCACCGCACTCAGGGTATTCACCTTTTCACGCTCAATCAGCTTAAGCGCCTCCTCGGTATCCCACTTGTACATCAACACCAGCTTGCCACCGCTCAGGGTCGCGCCATGCATCACGCAGTTGTTCGCGGTGACGTGAAAGAGCGGCGTGGCAACAAGAGAAGTCGCAGCGGGTGCAGACACCGGGGCCTCGACCGCCTCGCCCCGATTCATCGCCTGAGTGGTGGCAAATATCTGACCCATCGCGGCAACATTCATGATGTTGTGGACACAACCGCGGTGCGTGAGTTGCGCGCCTTTCGGTCGCCCAGTCGTCCCAGAAGTGTAGAAAATGCAGGCATCGTCGTTGGGGTCGATATCGGGCATAGGCAAATCACCGGGCCCCTGCACCGTATCCGCCCATTGCGTTGCGGGGACCGGCGGGTTCGCCTCGCGTACCGCCACCACCGCCATATCCGGGAAGTCACCGGCAATCTTGGAAAAAACTGCCAACCGCTGATCATCAGCCACCAACAGCTTGGGCTCTGAGTCATTCAACGCGTAGGCCATCTCATCGGCCACCCACCACGCATTCATACCCACGACGACGCCACCGACTGCGATGACCCCCCAGTAGGCGAAAATCCATTCAGGGTAATTGCGAAGGGCTATCGCCACGCGATCGCCGGAGCCGATGCCCTGGCTTTGTAACCAGGTTGCGAAATGCGCGACGATTTGCCCCGCCTCTGCAAAGGTCCAGCGCTCATCGCCGTAGACAACATATTCCTGATCGCCGTAACCCTGACCCAGCAGCCAAAGGTCACGCATTGAACCGGGCGCATGTTGATAGGCTTTTAATTCGTGCCCGCCAACCTCAATGGTGGTGAGCTCGAGAAACGCGCCTGGCGCCGTCACCATCTCCACGGCGTTGCGATAGTGCTCCATCACTTGATTGCTCATTAGGAACTGCCCCTTATTGTTCTTGATGACTACTTGTAGCGTTGTCACGCCGAGCGACCGCACGATAACCTACCGGCTGTCGAACGACCACCTACGCGGCGACTGAATTGGCAGGTATCATGCCGATTGTTTTCGGCGGATGCCAGCCCAGACAAGGGCTATTCATTAAGGAGATCCAAGGATCGTCATGAGCACCCAAGACCTCGAACTTTCCCGACTTGAACCCTGGCTGCGGCAGCATATTCCTGACTTCTCCGGCAACCTGAGCGCCGAAAAGTTTGCTGGGGGGCAATCTAACCCAACCTTTAAATTAACCGCAGGTGACAGACACTACGTGTTGCGGAGAAAACCGCCAGGTGAACTATTGGCTTCTGCCCATGCGGTTGATCGTGAATACCGGGTTCTGGATGCGCTACGAGATACTGACGTCCCGGTTCCACAGGCGGTTGCGCTCTGTGATGACGACGAGGTCATTGGCTCGATATTCTACGTGATGGAGCATCTTGAGGGCCGAATCTTCTGGGACCCTGCAGTGCCAGAAGTGAATAACGCCGAGCGCAGCGCAATCTATGATGAAATGAATCGCGTGCTGGCAGCACTGCATTCTGTCGACGTGAATACCGTCGGGCTCAGTGATTATGGCAAGCCGGGTAACTACTACGCACGTCAGATTGGTCGCTGGACCAAGCAATATCGGGCATCCGAGACAGAAACCGTTGCCGACATGGAAGCCTTGATCGAATGGCTACCCGACAACATCCCGGGTGGAGAAGAGACCGTCGCCCTGGTGCATGGCGACTATCGACTGGACAACATGATCTTCCACCCTACCGAACCCAGAATCATCGGCATTCTGGACTGGGAACTCTCCACGCTGGGCGACCCGCTCGCGGACCTCGCCTATCAATTAATGGCGTGGCAATTCCCACGAGAAGGCGGCATCGCCGGCCTGGAAGGGATCGATCGTTCGTCTCTGGGTCTACCCTCTGATGAAGACTATATCGCGGCTTACTGCCAGCGCACCGGCCGGACAGGCATCGATAACTGGCCTTTCTACATGGCGTTTTGCTTCTTTCGCATCGCCGCTATCCTGCAGGGCATCAAGAAGCGCGCCCAGATAGGGACCGCCTCGAGCGCCGAGGCAGACAGCCGCGCGATTATGGTTGGACCACTAGCCGCCCTCGGGGCTGCCTGTATTCCCTAAGCAAGGATTCAGTCACCTCGATGACTCAATCAAGCGGCTTTTGAGGCGCGCGCCTTAGAGGACCTGCCACGCTTCGCGGGAGAGTCCGCTTTGAGCGCCTTAAGCTGAGCTGACGTCGGGGGTGGCCGCCTGCGGGAGCTCTTGGGCCGGCGATAGGTCCCAGGCGCAGGACGCAAATCACCGTATTCGAATCGATGCAGGATTTCTTCAAGCGTTCTCGAAATCTGCGTGCAGCGTCGCACCGATTCAATTCTGCTGTAGGTTGCGCGCTCACCCTCTTTGACCAAGAGACGAAGCTCTTCTTCACTGGGCTGACTGATCAGATTGAGCGGATTTTGCATCCGGAACCGGGGCACGATGTTGATGTCGCCTGAGTATTCTTGATCAAGCAATGCATGAACTCCATGCATCATCATATTGAATTTTGGCCAATTATCGCCGTATCTTTTAGCCACGCCGCGGTAGAAATTCAGCATCTCCCGACCAATCCCGATCCCCAGAGATGTCGCAGCCTGTCGCAGCGGACGGGTCCTGTCATCACGTGGCAAAAACGCTCTCGCAATCGGGTTAACCATGCTGACAATGTAGTGGTTAGTGGAAAACAGTCGCGATAACCGTTTGGCGGGCAAATCATCGGCAACCGAGCCATCCACCCATCGCCGCGCCGGCAAATAGGGCTGCGCCTCTCCTCGCTCATTCTTCGCTTTCAACATCACCGCAGGAAAGACGCCCGGAATGGCGCAGGAGGCCATTGCAGCGGAACGCAGGAAGACGTTGGGGGACGACACCGCATTGAGCAGGCGAGAACGTTGATGCGGCTCAGCAGGCGCGACTGTAATACTCACCTGGCGCCCTGTCTTGGCGTAGGCCTCACCAAAAGTCAGATCAGGAATGGTCGCCTCGATCAACTTCTCGACATCGTCTGCAGTAAAGCGGCTGCCCGCGCCAGAGAGCCATTTTCGAATCAATCCTCGGGTGTCAGCGCCCCCCGATTCCATCAGCCCGATCAGGTCAAGTGATGTCATTTCTTCATCGGTATAGGCCGCAAGGGCCGCCGCAACGATCGATCCCGCGCTCGACCCAGATATCACGCGGGGCAGCAGACCATGACGGAGCAACTCGGTGACGACACCCAGATGCAAAAATCCCAGCACACCGCCACCGCTCAGCATCAGCGCTGAGCGCCCGTAGCAGACATTACTGCGGTAGAAAAAATCGAGTTTCTGTTGCGTCGGAATCACATCGTTGGGTAACTCGGCGAGCAAGCGAAGTGATTCGTCGATTTCCTGTATGTATTGCTCGATAAGTACTTTGGTACCGGATTTGGCCTGGCGGTAGAGCACGCTTTTACCCATTCCGCCCATGTTGCCGTGGATGCCCTCGTTCAACGCGTAGAGCAAGCCGGTCCAGTCTTTCTGTTTACGGAACTTCTTGAGCCGGTCGAGCCGGTAGCGTATCTGCGCGTGATCATAGAGCTCCGAGGGCTCCTCTTGTCGCCACTCAGCTTTTCCCGTCGCCTCGTCATGCGCCTGCGCCGCAGACAACCAGGCCTCATAGGATGTCGCCGACTCCATGTCATTCTCGAGTTGCCGTAACTCAGATTTGCTGGCCAATTAACACTCCTTGGCAGTTTCGGGCTTCATCCAGATGTATAGATATTCTGCCTCTAGCATAGAGGCTCTCCGGAGCACGTAACAGCTTGACAGCTCACCTTACCCCGCTTCGCGATACGCATCCTGAAGGTGGCGCTTGTAAAGCTTGCCGTTATCCATTCTGGGGAGTTGCTCGAGGAAGTCGATCTTCCGCGGCACCTTGACCGTCGAGAGACGTTCTCGCATCCACTCAATGAGCTCAGCCTCGGTCTCGTCGTTCGCGTCAGACCAATTCAGCGGCTGCACTACCGCCATGACCTCTTCGCCAAACTCCGGGTGAGGAATCCCAAAAACCGCCACATCGGCGACCTTGTCGTGCGCGATCAGAAGGCCCTCAATCTCTGCGGGGTAGACGTTCACACCCCCCGTGATAATGGTGAAATTCTTACGGTCGGTGAGGTACAAAAAGCCCTCTTCATCAAGGTAACCGACATCACCCATGGTGCTCCAACCCCGCTCGTTAAAGGCGTTTTTGGTTTTTTCTGGCTCATCGAAGTACTCAAATGGGCGGCTGTTGGCGAAGTAGACGTCGCCCACCTCACCCGGACCCAGGACCTCACCGTTTTCGTCGAGGATCCTCGGCTCGCCAATGATCGCTTGTCCGACTGAACCTTTATGTGTCAGCCAGTTGGCAGAATCAATAATCGTAAACCCATTGCCTTCACTGCCCGAGTAGTACTCAACGATCACCGGCCCCCACCATTCGATCATTGCCTCTTTCACGTCTATAGGGCACGGGGCCGCGGCGTGAATGGCACACTTCATCGAGCTGAGGTCGTATCGCGTTCGCGATGCCTCCGGAAGTTTCAGCATTCGAACGAACATAATCGGCACCCACTGACTATGAGTCGCTTTGTATTGCTCAATAAGCTGCAGGGAATGCTCTGGATCGAAGTGCTCCATGATGAGCGACGTTCCGCCCAGACCCAGCACCATCAAGTTGTAGTGCAGAGGCGCCGCGTGATAGAGCGGCGCAGGCGACAGGTAAATCGTGTTCACATCAAAACCAAAGAAGGCCCCAACACTGCCCGATAAAGCGTGGTCGGCATGAATACTCTCCGCATGGGGTGCCCAGTAAACGCCTTTTGGCTTACCCGTAGTACCTGAGGAGTACAGCATCGGAGCGCCCAAAAACTCATCCTCAATCGGCGTTGAAGGCAAATCCGCCAACTCTTCATCCAGCGCTTCAAACCCCGCTATGTCACCGCCTACGGACAAACATCTCGTCAACCCTGGCGCAGCCGCAGCGGCTTCGGTAGCGACATGTGCCAACTCTGCGGAAGCGACAAATAACTTCGCCTTGCAGTTGGTGATGATGTAAGCCGTCTCTTCTTCCTTCAGGTGAGTGCTGATCGGCGTAAAAATGATGCCCGCCCGATTGGCCGCCTGCGCAACCTGCAAAAACTCCGGACAGTTCTTCATCATCATGGCGATGTGGTCGCCCCGCTGTACGCCTGATGCTCGGAGCAAATGCGCGATCTGATTTGATTTGCGATCCAGCTCCGAATAGGTCACGACCTGACCGGAACTCGCCATGATGTAGGCGGGACGATCGGGTGTCTCAGCGGCATAAGATGAAAAATGCGGCATGGCGGGCTTCTCTTTTCAGCGTATGATTTAGCTCAACTATACAAGCTCGAGACCAAGATGGTAGCGGCGACCGCCACAATGTCAGGGGCAGATATTCGCAGGTTATCCAGATCTGCGGAGTTCTCCGGCCAAACCTCGGGGGTCGCTGCGGGCTACGTACAGTGCAACTTCGTGATTCTGCCCCGAGACACGGCTGATCACTTCGCTCATTTTTGCGCCCTGAATGCCAAACCCTGCCCCCTGCTTGCCGTTAGCCCTGAGCCGGGGGACTACCAGCTGCCCGACTTGGGAGAGATATCGACATCAGGCGTGACGTCCCCCGCTACCGCATCTGGCGCGACGGCATATTCACGGAGCAATGCGAGGATATCGAGCAGCTCTGGCAGAACGATTGGGTGGCCTTTGCACTGGGGTGTTCTTTCTCTTTCGAGGAAGCACTGATTAAATCAGGCATCGAGGTCAGAAACATCAGTGAGCAATGCAACGTTCCCATGTATCGAACCAATATTGACTGCACGCCAGCGGGTCCCTTCGAGGGAAAATTGGTTGTCAGTATGAGGCCCATGCCCGCATCAAATGCGATTGAAGCGATACAGATTTGCGGCCGTTACCCGAGAGTTCACGGCGCGCCGGTGCACCTCGGTGACCCCGCCCTGATTGGGATTGCCGACCTGCAACAACCTGATTTCGGAGACGCCGTATCCGTGCGCAAAGATGATGTCCCGGTTTTCTGGGCATGTGGTGTGACACCACAAGTGGCTCTGGAGGCGGCAGAACTTCCTGTGGCGATCACCCACGAACCGGGCCATATGCTCGTGACGGACCTAAAAAATGAGGAGCTGGCGGGCCCGATATGATGACAAATCTCACCTTGAACTGCGACATGGGCGAAGGATTTGGCCCGTGGAACATGGGCGATGACCGAAGCATCATGCCCCTGATCGACGCGGCCAATATTGCCTGTGGTGGTCATGCGGGAGACCCCAGCACGATGCGCGAATGTGTTGAATTGGCGAAGCGGCACAAAACAGAAATTGGCGCGCATGTCTCTTATCCAGACAAGCAGGGTTTTGGTCGCCGCGCGATGGATATTACCGGGCAGTCGCTCATTGATCTCATTCATTATCAAATTGGCGCGTTGGATGGCATTGCGCGTGCGCACGGCACACGAGTTGCCTACGTCAAACCCCATGGGGCGCTTTACCACGCGATGCTGGCAGATGTGGGTGTGCTCAACGACATCATGGCGGCCGTTGCCAGCTGGCATGCCGAACTCGAATTAGTTGTGCTCGCCACACCGCGAGATCGTAAAACCCTCCAACTCGCCGTGGAACACGGTCTCACGCTGCGCTATGAAGCCTTCGCCGACCGCGGCTACACCAGTCGAGGATTACTGCTCAGTCGTGACAAGCCCGGCGCCGTCCTGGATGCCGAGCAGGCCGCGAAGCAGGCGAAGGCCATCGCGCAAAACACCCTCAAGACACCCCGAGGTCGGCGTATTCCCGTCAACGCCGATACGCTTTGCGTGCACAGTGATTCGCCCGGTGCGGTACAAATGATCGCAGCGATTCGTAAAGCACTAGACGGACTCTGACCCGTGTTCGAGGTGGGCCCCGCAGGTGAAGCCGGCCTCAGGCTTGTTTTCCTTGAGGCGCCCCGCCCAGCCCTCACGCGCTGCCTGCTCCGCATTCAATCCGCAGCGCAGGGCTATTTTGCGGAAAATCTGGCAGACAGCGTCGTGGGCTATACGACGCTTACCCTACTCTTTCATCCGTTCCGCCTTGAGCGTGACCGCGCTGAAGCCTGGCTCACTGAACAAGCTGATTGTGCAGCGCTGACCGATTCTGATGACCAGAGTCTCACCGGAACCGTGGTGACGCTACCGGTGCTCTACCACCCGAGTGTCGCGCCTGACCTCGAATGGCTGGCCGACCAAAAAAATATCAGTGTCGACCAGATTATCGCGCTGCATACGGGTACGACCTACTTTGCCTATGCAACGGGCTTCGCGCCCGGCTTTTGCTATCTAGGCGACCTACCAACAGAGTTGGCTACGCCCCGGCTGGCTGATCCGCGCGCGGCGGTGCCTGCAGGCGCGGTGGGTTTGGCAGACCGGCAGACTGCCGTCTATCCCGGCATATCGCCAGGGGGATGGCGATTAATCGGGTCATGTCCGAGACCGCTCTTTCAGAACGGCGAACATCCGACTGCCTACCTGGCGGTGGGGGATTCGGTGCGATTTGAAGCCATTACCCCTCAGGAATACCGGAAGTTCGGAGGCGAACTGTGAGGGAGCTCGTCATTCACCAATCGGGCCCGGCCGCCAGCATTCAGGACAGCGGAAGAACCGGCTGCCTCCAATTGGGGATCCCCCCCGCCGGCGCGATGGATGCCGACGCGCTGGCCAGCGGGCAATACCTTCTTGGACATAGCGCCGATGAAGCGGCCATCGAGATGGCGTATGGCAATCTGGTGGCCAGCCCGACCGAGCCCTGTCACATCGCTGTGACAGGGGCCGCCGTGGATCTGCGCATCGACAGTATCAGCGCTCGCATGCACACCGTGCTGCGAGTCGAAGCCGGCCAGCAGATCCAGATTACCCCCGGTGCAGTCGGCGTCTACAGCTATCTCCATGTGGACGGCGGAATCGATACACCAGAAACCCTGGGAAGCCGAAGCACCTCGGCAAGAGAGGGTGTTGGCGGTTTCGATGGCCGACGCCTGATGAATGGTGATTGTCTCCCACTTGGAGAGCCGAATGAGCCGCCAAGCGACCGCGCTGGCGATCTGACCCATACCCCACCCGGGGATCTGATTAGATTGCGGTTCGTACCCGGATTTCAGTACGCATTAATGCAGCCCGATGTCATCGCCGCGCTGTGTGAAAATGATTTCGTGGTGACGCCAAAAGCCAATCGGATGGGCGCACAGCTTGAGGGGAGCCGTCTCGACACGGGCATCGAGACATTACTCTCCGAGGCGACTACCCATGGCGCCATACAAATTCCGCCCGGCGGCCAACCCATCGTACTACTCAATGACCGTCAAGCGGTGGGCGGCTACCCCAAGCCCGGCGCAGTGATCCGGAGCGACTGTCGACGGCTTGCACAAGCCCGCCCGGGTCAAAGGGTGCGCTTTTCAGTCTGCTCTCCACAAGAAGCAGACAGGATAAGCTGGCTGGAACAACACTATCGAGATACGCGACTGTCATGACGCCACCTGACACGCTCAACCTTTCCTGCTCGATCGAGTCGTTATTGACCCGCCAGAACCATCGCGGCATGGACGACATCAGGCAAACGCTACAACCCGGCTATTTGTTGCGGGCCGCGCAAACATTGCTGGACCGCCCCGGCAATATCTTCATTCTGACAGGCTTCCCGGTGGCAGATACGTTTGAGACTGATGGTCCCGCTGGCGCGTTAGCCTTATATCGTCTGGCGCAGCGCCTCGGCAGTGCGCCAACCATCATTTCAGATACAGCCCTCGTCAGCGCGCTGCGAGACACCTGCGACTGCCACACCATCTCGGGCAACAGTCAATTGGACGCCCAAGCGCTCTACGCAGTCCGTTCCCCTCAGCTAGTCATCAGTATCGAGCGACCGGGCGCGTCTGCCGACGGCCGCTACTACAACATGGCAGGCGAAGACATATCGTCTGCTTGTTCGGCGGCAGAACCCTATCTAGCACTTGCCAACTGCCCTACCATAGCCATTGGTGACGGGGGCAATGAAGTAGGAATGGGGAACGCAGTCACAGCGCTGTCTAGCCTGAATATTCAACCAGCAGTGAGCACGGTTGATGAACTTATCGTCGCAGATGTGTCGAACTGGGCAGCCTACGCGCTATGCGCCCTCACAGACTGGCTCGCAGGGGACACCACAGAGAGCATGACGCGGTTTCACGCTGACCTTGAGACATTGGTTGCGCGTGGCGCAGTAGATGGCGTCACGCGTGAGCCGACGGCCACAGAAGATGGATTCCCGCTATCGGATACCAATGCACTAATAAGCGATATCGCTCAACTCCTTTCAAAAGGACCTGTCGCATGACCCAGGCCTATCTCAATGGGGCGTTTACAGCGCTGGAAGACGCCCACATCTCGCCAATGGACAGAGGCTTCCTGTTTGGAGACGGGGTGTACGAAGTCATACCCTGTTATGACGGACAACTAGTGGCAATGCCCTACCATCTGGAACGGCTGGCACAGTCACTAAGCGGGATTGCACTCACATCCCCCCACAGCGATGACGCCATGACAAGCATCCTAACGGAACTGGTCGATCGCAATGGGGGTGGTGACCTCGGCGTCTACCTGCAGATCACTCGGGGCGCCGCGCCTAAACGCCAGCATGCGTTTCCCGAACACATCGAACCCACTGTATTTGCCTACACCTTCGCTATCACCCCACCGTCGGATGGCAGCCCTGAGACAGCCAAATGCTTTTCAGCCGTAACACGCACCGATCAACGATGGGACCGATGCCACATCAAATCCACTGCCCTGCTCGGCAACGTGCTTCACATGATGGAAGCGATTGATGCGGGGGCTGAGGAAGTGTTGCTGTTCAACAGCGACGATGAGCTGACAGAAGCAGCGGCATGCAACGTGTTTGTAGTCTGCAACGGTACTGTCCTCACCCCAGCGCTCGATCATCAAATACTGCCCGGCGTAACGCGTCGGCAATGCCTGGAGCTGCTGGAGGCACATACTGACTGGCCGGTCGAGATTCGGCCGGTCTTGCGCCAAGAGGTAGCCGAGGCTGAAGAGATCTGGCTCAGCTCCTCCACCAAAGAACTTGCACCGATCGTGAAACTCGATGGCAAGGCAGTGGGCGATGGCAAACCAGGCAGAATGTGGGCCGTTGCGCAGAAGCTCTTCAACGAATACCGCTTCAGCGCCAACTGATGCCCCGATCTACCCGCATCAATATCGACCTCGGCGCAATCCTGCACAACGCCGGGGTGTTGCGCGCAGCAGCAGGCGACAAGCACGTAATGGCCGTCGTCAAAGCCGACGCGTACGGGCACGGCGCGGCGCCGGTCGCGACCCATATCGAGGGGACGGTTGACGCGTTTGCGGTCGCACTGATCGAAGAAGCCGTCACACTTCGCGACGCCGGCGTAACCAAGCCGATACTGGTACTCGAGGGCCCGCACTGTGCGGCGGATCTCGCGCTCTGCGTGCACCTCAATATTTGGCCCACCCTGCACCGGGCAGATCAACTGGACTGGTGTCACGCGCTCACTGAGAAGCCAGGGCAGGTGTGGCTCAAGATTGACACCGGCATGCACAGGCTGGGATTCCAACCGGTGCAGGCGCAATCGATTACTCAACAACTCAAGGCAGACGGCATCAAACCGGTCGTCGCAATGCCGCAGCGCGCTGCCGCTGAAACTCCGGATTCTGAGCTGTCGGTGACACAGAAAACGACATGGGATAGCGCGACCACCCACTGGGAGGACGAAACCAGCCTGCACAACTCCGCAGCCACGCGGCTGGCGACCCCAGCACGGAGCGCATGGGCGCGGATTGGCTATGCCCTTTATGGGGGCAGATTGAAGGGCTAGAGCCCGATCCGCGACTCAAGCCGGCCATGACACTTGTCAGCTCTGTTCTGGCCACGCGGCGCATTACACAGGGCGACAGCGTGGGTTACGGGGGCGATGGACAGCAGAGAGAGACAGCGTCATCGCCACTGTCCCGGTTGGATACGGTGACGGCTATCCCTGGGCTGCCGCAGATGGCACACCTGTGGCAATCGGTGAGCATCTGGCGCCCCTCGCTGGGACGGGTATCTATGGATATGATCACCGTCGATGTTACAGATTTTGGTGAGATCGCATGTGATATGCCGGTGACTTTATGGGGCGACCAACCGCACATCGATACGGTAGCGCGTCACGCAGGAACAATTGGCTACGAACTGATGACGCGGCTCACTCAGCGCGCGCCCCGACACTATCTTCGATGACATACTCGATGACACATTCGATGGCACATTCGACGACATCCGTCGCGAAGACTGTCGGGCCTTGTAATAAACGCCGCACCATCAAGATGAGACGCTACTCACATTGCGGTCGACGCCTGCTCATAAAGCCTACAAACGAGGCACCCAGCGGAGCGCTACGCCATGGCCAATGAGCCGACGGAAGCTGAAACCTTACTGGGCGCAATTGACCTGGGCAGTAACTCCTTTCACCTGATTATCGCCAAATCAGATTTTGGAGAGCTGCGACCAGTTCAGACGCTGGCGGAAAAGGTTCAACTGGGCGAGACATCCGGCAAAGGCACGCTCACCAAGGCAGCCATCTCACGGGGCCTGGCATGCCTTGAGCGCTTCAAACAGCTAATCGACAGCACCGCTCCCGCAAAAATCCGGGTAGTGGGCACCAACGCCTTGCGGCGCGCCAAAAACCGGATGGATTTTATTGAACCCGCAGAGCAAATCCTCGGCGCACCCATTGACGTGATTTACGGACGGGAAGAGGCGAGATTGATCTACCTCGGCGTGGCGCACACCCTGTCTGACGATGCAGACACACGTCTTGTTGTGGACATCGGTGGGGGCAGCACGGAATTCATTTTGGGTCAGCGGTTTGAGCCGATCAGACTAGAGAGTCTTCAGATGGGGTGCGTTTCCTACGGCGAGGCTTTCTTCCCGGACAGGGAGATCACACTAGAACGATTCGATGCCGCCTATCATCGCGCACGCATCGAGGTATCGCACATCCGCAGAAACTACCACCGGGAAATGTGGCACGAGGCGGTGGGTTCGTCGGGAACGCTGCGGGCAATTGAGACTCTGATCACTACCGCAGGCTGGCGCGAATCCGGTATCGATCGCCCTAGCCTTGCGGAGCTGCGCAAACAGCTTTTGTCGTTCCGCCACATAGAAGAAATCGACCTACCCGGACTCAGTGAAACCCGTAAAGGCGTCGTGACGGCAGGGCTCGCGATCACAATGGGGCTTTTTGACGGTCTTCAGGTGCAAGAAATGCGCACCTCGTCTGGCGCATTACGCGAGGGTGTCATCTACGATCTCATTGGACGGTTTAGCCACGAGGACGTCCGGAATCGGAGCATTTCCGCGATGCAGCAGCGTTACTCCGTCGATCAGCGCGTAGCCGATCTCGTTGCCCAACGCGTCGCCCTCCTCGCTGAGGCCACCCGGACCAGTTGGCAACTTGACGACGGTGACGCCGAATTACTGCGTTGGGCTGGCGCCTTGCACGAGATCGGCATCGCCATTTCCCAGAAAAACTATTCGCAGCACTCCGCCTACCTGGTGCTTAACACCGACCTACCCGGCTTCGCGCAGCAAGATCAGGAGACGATGGCAGCACTGATCGCCGGCCTCAAAGGAAAACCCCGGTCAGAACTGCTGAATCCAATTGCCAAACGGAAACGACTCAACGTTGCGAGAATGATGGTGCTTCTGAGGTTGGCCGTTATCTTCAAGCACGTAGAAGCACTGGAGACGATCCCTGCGCTGAGTGTCTCAGCGCATGACAATACGCTGACGGTATCTGTCCCCGAGGACTGGGGAAAGGAACATCCCCTCACGATCTGGGAGATAGAGCAGAGCGCCTCTGCGGTTGAGAGGCTCGGTATTGAGTTGGTGCTGCGCCAGAGTTGAACGCAGCACCACTGCGATCAGAGGTCGTAGCCCTCGCTCGTCATGCAAGACGATATCAAGCCCGGCCGTTTCGTCTTCCTGGTCGACGCGCAACGACACCATCGCATCCACCACCTTGAGCAATATCCAGCTAAGCACCGCCGTGTAGATGAACGTGGCAGCGATTCCAGTCAGCTGGATACCCAGCTGGCCGCCGATACTATCGACGCCATCTGAAAAACCGTTGCCACTAAACAGGCCTAATGAGGGCGAGCAGAAAATACCCGCCATAACGAGCCCCAGCATACCGCCTACGCCGTGAACTGGAAAAACGTCGAGACTATCGTCAATGCCGAGGCGATTTTTCAGCGTGATCGTCGCGAAGTAACATACCACGCCTGCAGAGAGTCCAATCACCACTGCCCCCGCCGGACCAACCGAACCGGATGCAGGGGTAATGGTCCCCAGCCCCGCGACCATGCCTGTCACAATACCCAGGACAGAAGGCTTGCCGTGGCGGAGCCACTCCATTGCCATCCACGCCAATGAACCACAAGCAGCCGATAAATGCGTCACCAGCATTGCCATGGCGGCACTACTGTCTGCTGCAACCGCTGAGCCCGCATTGAACCCAAACCACCCTACCCACAGCATGCCAGCGCCGGTAACCGTCATGGTGAGGTTGTGAGGTGGCATCGCGGTCTGACCGAAACCACGTCGGCCACCCAGGGACATCGCCGCCACCAAGGCCGCAACACCTGCGGTGATGTGCACTACGGCGCCACCCGCGAAGTCCTGCAGGCCCATGTTGCCCAGCCAACCGCCGCCCCAAACCCAATGGCATACCGGCGCGTACACCAGAATCAGCCAGAGAGAGCTGAAAATGAGCATGGCTGAAAACCGCATTCGCTCAGCAAAACCGCCGACTATCAGTGCGGGGGTGATGACGGCGAACGTCAGCTGAAACATGACAAACAGCGTCTCGGGAATGGAGCCGCTCACGCTGTCCATGCTGACCTTTGCCAAGAAAAGATTGCCCAAATCGCCAATCCAGGCCCCTGCTCCACACCAGACGGAGCCAAAAGCAAGGTGTAACCCACAACAAACCACAGGACCGACATCAGCGCCGTCAGCGCGAAGCATTGCATCAGCACCGATAGAACGTTTTTGACACGCACCAAACCAGCATAGAACAGCGACAGGCCCGGAATCGTCATAAACAGCACCAAGGCCGTCGAAGTCAGCATCCACGCCGTGTCGGCACCAGAGACGGTGTCAGCCATCGCGGGCCCACTCAACAAAGCGGAGAAAATCAGAGCACAAAAACGTCTACTGGCGATTCCAGTCATGGTGGCTGTTCCTTGGAAGTTTTTACAGGTGTGAGCCCGAGTGTGCCACAGCCAGCCGCGCAAACCCAACCGCATCCGTTAAACAGCGTTGAGATTGCGGCGAACGCCGATTATTCTCCGCGCACCCTACTGCCACTTGAGCTCGTCATGCGTCACATTATTCTGGCATTCATCATTCTTTCATCAGCACTTGAATCGACAGCGCTACAGGCGACGCCCCGCGCAATGTGATTCTGATCATTGGTGACGGCTTCGACGATCAGCACGTGACCATGGGGCGGAACTACCTCTCCGGCATGAGCGGGCAGCTGGGTCTGGACACGCTTGCGTTTCGTGCATCGGTACAAATTGAAACGGTCAGCGATGAGGGTCAGCCGCTGTACGTTGCCGACTCCGCGAACACGGCCACGTCGCTGGCCACTGGCGGCATGACCAACATCGGTCGAATCGCAACCGATATTGCCGATAACGATCTCCCCAGCATTGCCGAGCGGGCCATTGAGGCTGGCTGGCGGGTAGGACTCGTCACAACCTCTTCACTCACCGACGCTACACCCGCCTCGTTTCTTGCTCACGTCTCATCGCGCAGCTGTGAAGGCCCTGAAGAGGTCTTGGGCAGCACCTATTACGGCATTCCACAGCCCGCATGCCTCAGCGACGCGAGAGACAATGGCGGCCCCGGCTCCATTGTGGAGCAACTCGTCGGCAGCGGTGCCCACGTTCTGCTTGGCGGGGGCGATAAATTTATGAAGCCAACAGACCGTAGACGGCATCACGGTCTCTCAACTCGCGGTCAATCAGGGTTTTAGAGTGATCTCGCGTGACACTAATTTGACTCGCTCGCAGCACCGCAACGCTTACTCGGTGCGTTTGATGAAGAAACGCTCAAGTGCTATGGCAAGGCACAGATGCCAGGATCGGCGAACCCGACGGAGCTCAGCTGGCTAAGCCGTATCTCTAACTATTTTGGCTCGGTAACCGAGCCATCGCCCATGTCTTGTGAACCGAATCCTGACTTACCGGAACACGCCGAGGCTCGCCGCGATGACATCTCGCGCTCACCCATCTCGCTACCGATAATGAGCTCGGCTTCTTTTTGATGATTGAGTCAGCGTCAATCGATAAACAATCCCACAAGCGCAATCCCTGCGGATCGATCGGTGAGATCGCACAGCTGGAGGAAAGTTTGGCGGCGGCCCGAAGTTCGCGTCGAATCATCCAGAGACCGCAATTATCGTGACCGCTGACCACGCACAGGCCGCACAGATCCTCCCGGAACCCACGCTTTATTCAAATTATCCGATCGCCATTTATTCACCCGGTTTGACCGCCCGCGTCAGAACCCCAGAGGGCGGGATGATGCGCATTAACTATGCGACCAATAATGGATTCAGCGAGGAGCACACTGGCGCGAACGTACCGCTATTTGCCAACGACGTTGCGGCACAGTGGTTGAGCGCCTTCATGCGTCAACGCGATGTCCATGACGCGATGGAGCGTTTTCCTGTTCCGTCCTGAAAACCACTAGGCCAAGGGTGCTCATTCTCATAGTAGTGTGGTCTTTGCGCTCGCCCTCGCCTTCCGCCCAGTGCTGCAAGCGCATCAACTGACTCCTGTTATGGAACTGCTCAGCGAGACCGGTCACAGATTGACCCAGGTGTTAAGCGCCTTGAGCCTGAACTCGATTCCGTCGACGCGCAAGATGACGCTATCTTTCAAGATGTCGATGACCTCGACCGTCTGCGCGCTGCCCAGACTGCAAGCGCTTTCCATTGAGCATGACAGACGCCAACACCTTGCGGCGTTGTAATTGTGCTCGGAATAAACAATCATCGGTATTCTGATCTTTCTGTTGCTGGGACAAATTTCTCAAGGAGTGGCGACGGATGGGACTCAATGCCGACTCACCGATTTCGCGAGCCGCGTTTTCCATTGCTTTGGCGAGATCAACTGGTGGCGCAATCGACTGTACCGGCTGATCCTGCTGATTGGACAGCACTGACGTTTCCGCCTCGACACCGGATTGCGTTGTCGTCGCGGCCGGAGTTGCTTCGCCCGCTGCAGCAGCATCCGACCACATCTGTTGATGCAGTGAAGCAACTTGTTCCGTTACACCTGCACTCACATCACGCTTGGGCTGGGGTTCAGCGCGCAATCGCTGTCCGCTTTCCATAGGCGCGCCAAGCGGCCTCGTGGAGGACGCTGATGTGTCGAACGATTCAGTTGCCACGCTCAATTCAGCGGCCGACGAGCGCTGTGTACCTCCTGTAGAGGCTCCGCAGTCGGTGGCGTCGATAACTCCATCTGCCTCGATCAAAGCCCCATTGCCACAACGGACAACAGCGCCGGCACCAAATGTCGTGCCAGCCAATAGCGCCAGGACAACGAATGGCCGTTGTGCAGTCTGCGCTCCCGGTACCGAGCCGGTGCATCATGTTGAGTGACGGGCCCGACCTGCTGCTTAGACTGCCGTAATGCGTCGAGAATCAGAGACATGAAGCCCCCCCGACTGGCTCAAAGCAGACGACAAGGCATTCTCCAGTGAGAATCCCCGACCGATCTCGTCACTCAAGGCTCGCCAACTCCTCGCGCCCATTACGCCATCTATTTCGAGTCCCCGAGCACGCTGAAAAGTACGAACTCGCTCGGCGACGGCAGCGGTGTACACGCTCAGCGGCGGCACTGGTAGGGCATCCAGCACCGACAGTGCACGCACGATGTCCGTGACAACGATGCCAGTCGCCCCTTCAGACACTGGGCCTGTCCAGCCTGTCGGGGTTTGCCATAGGTAACTGAAGCGGCCCCGCCACAGCGCCGCGAGGGCTGCAACCGGTACTTCGCAAACGGCAGCCCCCGTCCACAGCTGCGCCGTCTCATTTGAAATGCCCAACAGGACAGCCGCGCCCGCGAACCCATTGTCACGGCGCAATTCCAGTATCGACGGTCGATTGTGGTCCAGCACGGCATCCCACACATCGGCTTGATGACGCTCACACAGCCAGCCCGCTGCAGAGGCCGCATCGCACAGACCTTCAACCAGTGGCTGTCCCTGCACGAGGCCCCAGAGCGCGCGCTCAGCTTGCTCCGGCGACAACAACCAGGGCCTCACGGCAACGGCGCTCGCTGCGCCAACTCGCCAGCAGCAGACGCCGGGGAATCGGGTGAGACGATGCGGAGATCGGGCTGACTCACTGTCGCACCGCCAGTACCTTGCTCTTCGGTGAGTGACGCTTCGGATGTCAGAGGAATAGAGAAATCGGGCCTTGCCACAAACCAAACGACTCCGCACAGCAGGACCAGAGTAACCATCAGTAGGCGCCCATATGGCATGCCCGCGCGAACAGGATCCGTCGCGTTACTCGAGGCTGTTCCCCTAAAACTTCAGTTGCCGCCTCAGTCACCAAGCGCGCGGAAATTTCCTCCACCTGACGACCATAGGCGCCCATCATCGCCCGATCGCATAACAAATTGACCAAACGCGGAATCCCACCACTTAGCCGATACACTGCTTTGCTGGCGGCGCTTGGGAACACCACCGAGCGATTACTGGGCAGACCAGCGATCTGCAATCGATGCTGGATATAGGCAGCCGTCTCTGAAGCATCGAGTGGTGTGAGGTTAAACCGTGCAGTAATCCGCTGATTAAGTTGCCGTAACTCGGGTCGCCTCAACATGTCCGCCAGTTCGGGCTGACCCGTGAGAATAATCTGTAGCAACTTCTTTTCATTCGTCTCGAGGTTGGTAAGAAGACGGATCTGCTCAAGCACCTCGAAACCCAGATGTTGCGCCTCGTCGATCATCAGTACGGTGCGACGGTTCGCATGGTGATTGGCGAGCAGAAATTGATGTAACGCGTCGGTCAGTAGTTTGAGGCTGTCAGTCCCCTGCTCATACTCAACCTCGAATTCATCACAGACTGTCGCCAACAACTCCACAGCGCTTAGTGCAGGGTTCAGGACGATGGCGATATCGGTCTGCTCAGGGAGTTGCTCCAGCAGGCAGCGGTTGAGTGTTGTCTTCCCGGTTCCGACCTCGCCTGTCAGGAGAATAAATCCACCCCCGCTGCCGACGCCGTACAACAAATGCGCGAGTGCATCGCGGTGTCGGTCGCTCATGAACAGGTAGCGCGGATTCACCGCGATCGAGAATGGCTGCTCAGTGAGTCCGAAGTACTGTTGATACATGGGAGACAGCTCGAGTTAACTGTAAGATTGCACCTCAAGCTTTTGGCATTTGTTGTGCCAATTTTGGAGGTGCAATACCATTATGCGGCGTAGTGATAGCCCTGCACACCATTAATGCGCTGAATAGCGGCTTTAGGCACGCAATGCTTGTTCCGGCCGCACGCAGAAACGTAGGTTTCAACGCCGCCCACAACCTTTTTACTAGGAGATGATTCTCATGGCTTTGCCACCCGCATTACACAATCGCCTCAGACTGCCTGTCGTGGGCTCACCGCTCTTTATCATCTCCAATCCTGACTTGGTCATCGCCCAGTGCAAGGCTGGCATTGTCGGGTCATTCCCTGCACTGAACGCCCGACCCGAACCGGTTTTGGAAGAGTGGCTGGAGCGAATTACTTCAGAGCTCGCGGAGTATGACAAAGCCAACCCGGACGCACCTTCAGCCCCCTTTGCTGTGAATCAGATTGTCCATGGGTCGAACGCGCGTCTGAAGCACGACATGGACATGTGCGTGAAGTACGAGGTACCGATTGTCATCACGTCATTGGGCGCTAAAGAGTGGGTCAACGAGATGGTCCACAGTTACGGCGGCATCGTCTTACACGACATTATTAACAATCGCTTCGCGAAAAAAGCGATCGAAAAAGGCGCGGACGGTCTCATTGCCGTCGCAGCCGGAGCCGGCGGACATGCAGGCACCACCTCCCCCATGGCGTTGATTCAGGAAATTAGGGAATGGTTCGATGGCCCGCTGCTGCTCTCGGGCGCCATCGCGACAGGTGACGCGGTGCTCGCCTCGCAGGCGATGGGAGCAGATTTGGCCTACATCGGATCCGCCTTTATCGCGACTGAGGAAGCCGATGCCGAGCAGGCCTATAAACAGGCGATTGTGGATTTCGGCGCCGATGACATTGTGTACAGCAACCTCTTCACCGGCGTACACGGCAATTACTTGAAGCCGTCCATCGAGGCGGCTGGGCTGGATCCCAACAATCTGCCCGAAAGTGACCCCAGTGCCATGGATTTTGGTTCAGGCGGCAATACCGACGCGAAAGCGTGGAAGAACATTTGGGGTTGTGGCCAGGGTATCGGCGCTGTAAAAAGCTTGGGCTCGACTGCCGACTACGTCGCAAAGTTAACCGACGAGTATCAAAACGCCAAAGCACGGATCAACGCACTATGACCGACGACACGAAAATCCCACGCAGCGCAGAAGACGACTACAGCCCAGAAATTGTTGAGCAGCGGCAGCAGTTCATCGAGGCAAAAACCGGGGCCTCGCTCGATCACACCAAGCAGTTTTCATTTGATCCCCGCGAGATGGAGAGCAACATTGAAAACTTCTGGGGTGTTGCGCAAATCCCCATCGGCGTAGCCGGACCACTATTAGTTAACGGCGAGCACGCGCAAGGCGAGTTCTATGTTCCTATGGCGACCGTCGAAGGCACCATGCTGGCTTCTTACAATCGCGGTATGAAAGTGATCCGTGAATGCGGTGGCGTCCTGACGACCGTATCGGAAGAATCCATGCAACGCTCCCCGGTCTTTATTTTCCGGAACGCAAGGCAGGCCCGGGACTTTCAGCTCTGGATCAAAGACAACTTCGAAGCCATCAAAGCCAAAGCGGAAACCTCGACGTCAGTGGGCAAGCTGCACGATATTGAGAGCTACCACGTACACAGCATGGTGTTCACGCGGTTTGACTACTCCACCGGAGACGCCGCGGGCCAAAACATGGTCAGTCGAGCCACCTTCATCGCCTGCGAATGGATCAACGAGCAGCGCCCGGAAATGCTCCACTACATGCTGTCTGGCAACTTCGATACGGAGAAAAAAACTTCGTCCGTCAATTTACTCAAAACGCGTGGCAAACGCGTGACGGCGGAGATCACGGTGCCGCGAGAGATCCTCATGAAGCATCTCCGCGTCGCGCCCGAGCAAATCGCTTATGGACAACAAATCTCGACGCTCTCGGCGATCCTGACGAACTCCTCGAATAACGCCAACCACCCCGCCAACGCGCTCGCTGCCTTGTATCTCGCGACCGGACAAGACGTGGCGAATATTGGCGAGTCGAATCAGTGCACGACCTATCAACGCGCAACCAGTAAGGGCGACTTCTATTTCTCGATCACCTTGCCGGCACTGATCATGGCCACCTATGGCGGCGGCACTTCCCTCCCTACGCAGCGAGAGTGCTTGCGCATGATGGGCTGCGAGGGCAAGGGCAAGGCACTTAAGCTGTGCGAAATCGCGGCAGCGTTAGTGGTCGCGGGGGAACTGTCACTCTCGGGTGCGGCCCGCGTGGACAAAAAGACTCGGACCAATGAGTGGGTAGACGCTCACGAGCGCTTGGGACGCAATCGTTGAAAAAATTCGCACAGACACGGGCCGTGCTTAACTGTTGGCGCCCATCCCAGGCATTCGCCACGACGCTGGCCGCCATGCTGTTTTTCGCCGGCGGCCTGACGCTTAGCGACTCATCTTGGGCTGAGCGAGGCTCCCACATCAGTCTTGACGAGCCACTCCCCCAGCCCGCGTGGGAACTGCCACTGATAGCGAATGGCGAGGGCACCGTGTCGCCTTCATCTTTTAGGGGGCGGGTGACTTATTTGGATTTCTGGGCCAGCTGGTGCGGCCCATGCAGGCTCTCTCTGCCTGCCCTCAATCGACTGAGTCAGGAATTCGCGCCCGCGGATTTTGGCGTGATCGCAATCAGCGTGGACTATGTCGACGAAGATGCGCTCGACTTTCTCACTCGCTACCCCGTTGACTACCCTGTAGCAATAGACAAAACCGGCGACTCTGGACGGGCCTTCGCGGTAGCCGGCATGCCATCGGGATACCTCATTGGACGCGACGGCCTCATCCGCGAAGTGCACGTTGGATTCCGCAAAGGCGATGAGGCAGTCCTCAGAGAGAAGATTGCGAGACTCATCTCGGAATCCTGATCGCCAACCTTCGAAAAACGTCAGATCGCTCATCCACTCAATCTGGCGACTCGTAATGACATCATGAACGAATGTGACACCTTGTACTTCGACGGGAGCTGCCCCCTGTGCCGCCGGGAAATGGCTCATCTAGCGCGCCTCAAGTCAGATGAACTGACACTACAGGACATCCATGACTTGCCTGGATGACGCGACACGCTCCCACAAAGTCGGCGATGCTGCAATCCCTCCACCTGCGCAAAAACGGTGATTGGGTCACTGGCATGGATGCCAATGTCGCGGCATGGCAATACACCCGTATCGGATTTTTCTGGCGCTGGCTCTCGTGGCCAATTATCAAGCCTGTCGCGGCGTGGGCCTATACAGTTTGGGCGACGCGGCGCTATGCCAAGCGTTACCACAGCACCAATACGCCAGACGCCTCTCCGAAGTAGAGTCCTCTGATGACCGTTTCCAACCTGACGCGTGCAGACCTTGAAGCAATGGATAGGGAGAGACGCGCTCGTCTGATCAACTGCCTGCCAGGCTATAAATCAGCGATGCTCGTCGGCACCTGCGATGCGGATCGCCTGACCAATCTGGCCATCATCAGCTCACATTTTCATCTTGGTTCCGCCCCCCCTTTGCTGGCAATGATTCTGCGGCCCGATACCGGTCGCAGTGAACGACATACGCTGGATAATATTCTCGCCACGCAATGCTGGACCCTTAACGCGTTCACGTTGGATGAGGCGGCGCAGGCGCATCAAACCTCCGCCCCCTATCCCAAAAACGAATCAGAATTTGACGCATGCGGCTTCAGTGAGGAATGGAAGCCCGGCTGCCCTGCCCCTTTTGTGGCCGGCTCACCGCTCCAAGTGGCTTGTGGACTGCGCGAACATAAACGACTTGAGATTAACGGGACGCACTTGATCATTGGCGAGGTTGAGGCACTGCACTTCCCCAGTGATGCGCTTCGCTTGGACGGCGCACTGTCGCTGGATCGCATGGGCGTGGCAGCTATATCGGGGCTCGATACCTACACTCAACCTGATGCGGGGATCTCCTTTCACGCGGCCAGCACGGACACTGCTCCCACCCGACTGTGACGCTCGTTTTGGCCTCTGAGATCAGCTAGGCTACGACGCCGGCCTATTCACTCTGACGCATATCAAGCCAACATGCTGACCGGGCTACAGCAACTCACCGGCTCGACTCAAGGACACGCATCTACCATGACAGGACACAACACGCTGCTCTCGCTCACGATCGCCTTCTTCTTGTCGCTCCCTGACAGTAGTGCTGGGCAAAGAGGTGCCAGAGCGCGACGACATTGACCCCGCCTATAAGTGGGACCTGTCCGACATGTATGCGAGCACTGCTGCTTGGGAGGCAGATCGCGACCGATTTATCGACGCTCTCCCCAGCTTGGAGCAATACCGGGGACAGCTCGGCACAGATGGACCCACTCTGCTGACAGCCATTGAGAGCATTCAGAGGATCGAGACGATCATTGCCAATCTCTATGTCTATGCCGGCTTGCGCAGTTATGAGGACACCCGGGTATCGGAAAACGCGGCGCGGTACTCAGAAGCACAAGGCCTCTATGCGCGATATCAGCAAGCACTGTCTTACTTCACGCCAGAGCTCCTCACGATCCCTGAAGAGACGCTATCGCAATTTATCGCCGATACGCCCGCACTTGCCGCGTACAGGCACTATCTTGATGAAACGGCACGCATGCGTCCCTACACCCTCTCTGAAGCCGAGGAAAAGCTGCTGGCCATGGCATCTGACCCGCTGGATAAGTTTGACAGCGTATTCACTGCCATCGACAGCTCGGACCTTCAATTTGGCACCGTGGTTGATAGCGACGGCAACGAGATCGAATTGACCAACTCTCGGTACGGCGCATTTCTCCACTCAACCGATCGGCGCCTGCGCGAGGATGCGTGGAAAGGCCTTTTCTCAGCCTATAAAACCCTCAATCACACGCTGGCCGCCAATTACGAAGGTCATGTGAAAAGCCGTGTCTTTTTCGCACGAGCCCGCGGGTTTGACTCCCGTCTCGAACAAGCAACGTATACCAACGCGATTCCGATTGAAGTCTTCAACAACCTCATCGAGACCGCGCGGGCTGGCAGCGGCCCCCTGCAGCGCTACCTGAAGCTGCGCGAAAGGCAGCTCGGCGTGGACCGCCTCGAAATCTGGGACATGTACGCACCGATTGTGCCGCCGACCTTGAAAGATATTCCTTTTGAGGACGCCAAAAACATTGTGGCCGACGCGCTGACACCCCTTGGCCAAGAGTACATCGAGGTCTATTGGAAAGGCTTTGATGAGGGGTGGGTGGATGCCATGGCGAACCGTGGAAAGCGCGGCGGCGCCTATAGCTGGGGCACGTATACCTCCAAGCCCTACCTGTCGATGAACTACGAAGGCACGCTAAATAACGTCTCGACGCTGGCACATGAATATGGCCATTCGATTCATAGTTACCTCACCCGGAACACTCAACCGCAGGTTTATGGCGACTACAGAACCTTTATCGCCGAGATCGCCTCTATGACCAACGAGGCCATCCTGATGCAAAAAATGCTGAGTGAAGCATCAAGCGCAGGCGAGCGCGCCTACCTACTCAGCTCTTATCTGGACGAGTTTCGGGGAGGATTTTACCGGCAGGCGTCCTTTGCCGACTTTGAGGCGCGCGCCCATGCCAAAGTCGAGGCAGGCGAAGCCTTAACAGCTGACGTGCTGAACGGGATCTACGCCGATGTGTTCGCTGACTACTATGGCGATGCGGTGTATGCAGACGAGCTCAATCAGATCGAATGGAGTCGCATTCCTCATTTCTTGCGGAGCGATAACTTCTATGTATACCAGTACTCCACCTCCTTCGTTGCCGCTACTGCGCTTGCCAAAATGATCCTCGAGGAAGGCGAACCAGCGCGCGAACGCTACCTCACCATGCTGAAATCTGGCTCGAATGACTATCCCATTGAGCTCCTTAAAAAAGCAGGCATTGATATGACCTCCGCCGCACCTATCGAGGCGACGATCGAGGTATTCGACGATTTGGTTGATCAACTCGAGCAGGCGCTGGACGACATGAACGCCTTGGCTAGCGCACAGCCTTAACAGACCGGCTTTTGGTAGTAGCTCATGGCTTCTGATCGCTCACCCGATTACCTCAGCACGCTGGCCAAGGGCCTCAAGGTGCTCACCTGCTTCTCGCGAGAGAATCCCAGCATGACGCTCTCTGAAGTGGCCAAACGAACGGGGCTAAACCCCGCTGTCGCGCGGCGGTGCCTGCTGACCTTGTGCGATCTTGGCTATGTCGGCAAAACAGACAGTCACTTCACGCTGCGACCCGAGGTGCTGGTCTTCGCGACGCTGTTCAACGAGACCTTTGACCTCGATAACATCATTCGCCCGTCCCTTCAGGACTTGCGAACGCAAACGGGACATAGCGCATCCTTCACTCTGCTTACAGAGGGCGATGTGCTCTACGTTGCCCATATCTCAACGCAGCGCGTCATCAGGCTACAGGCCAATACGGGAACGCGCTTCCCGGCTCTGGTCACATCTACAGGGCGATGCATCCTCTCGACCTGGCAGGACCATGAGATACGGCAGTTCATCGCTCAGCACCCCGTCGCCCCAATGACCGATAAAACCACAACAGACCCCGAGGCCCTATTCGAAGCGGTCATCGCAGCGCGACAACAAGGCTATGCCATGATCAGTGATGAACTGGAATATGGCATCACGTCGCTGGCAGTTCCGGTTACCGTCCCCGGTTACGGCATTGTGGGAGCGGTCAACAGCTCAGCAACGACCAACCGTGTCGACATGGACTCCTTCGTAGAAGAGCGGCGCGAGGCGGTGGAAAACACCGCTCACAAAATTAGCCAGCGACTCAAGACCGCGCCGGCCCTACTGGCCGCCATTCGCTCCATGACCTAGATGATCCAGCCATGCCATGAGCTTGGCATTGAATGCTTCGGCATGAGTAAAGTGGCAGAGATGGCCTCCCGGCATCGGGATAGACATCGCACCGCACTGCTCGGCCAGAAATGCAGCATGACGGCGACGGAGCGGCGTTTCCTCCTCCGCCTCAATGACCGCGAGCGCCGCCGGCGTCTCACGGAGGCTTTCTGTGAGATCGCAGGGTGTTGGCATCCGTACCCCGGGCAATAAGTCGCGGCCCTCATAACGACTGATTAATGACGCCACCTCAGCGCGTTGATGCGCTGGAACGCCATCACACATCAGTGGGTGCGAGAGCCATTCGCGCTTAAAAGTGTCGAACTGGCCAGCCTGGACCAGCCCTGCAAAGCGCTCGATCGGAATTTCCTGCGAGTCGATAGGCAGACCATCGACCATACCACCCTGAAGTAGCACAGCCGCCAAACGGTCTGGATGCTGCGAGATATAGCGCATCAACACGCGCGCCCCTTGGGAGACGCCAAATCCAACAATCGGCGTATCGAAATGATTTACGACAGCATGCAGGTCAGCCATCTCGAGATCGAGACCGGACGGCGAGGTATTCGCACCAAAACCGCGGCGATCGAATATCACGAGCCTGATACCTTGCGCACTCAGCGGCGCCTGATTCAAAAATGAGCGGTGGTCCAGCGTCCAGCCATGCACGCAGATCAGCGTGACTCGAGCCGCTTCAGGCTCAAGGACCCCCACCGACAGCGTGTTGCCATCGGAGAGCTGTAGCTCTCTCCACTGCATGCTCTGACGACAGTCTAGCGTGACTGATAGTCGACCGAACCTTCAGCACCTCGCCAAAGGCTATTACCAACGGGCGTTTCCGTCTCCTCCAGCAGATGGCCCACGAGCCCTGCGCAACGTGATATCAGAACCACTCCTCGCATTGCCGAGACGGGAATGCCGATTTCAAACATAAGAACCGCGAGCACCGTGCTCACATTCATGACAAGTGGCTTGCCCAGCGCTTCTGACAACGCAACCTCAAGGCTCTTGGCAGCCTGAAGGGCTTTGCTGTCCTCGCTGACATAACTCAGGAGCTTCTCAACCCTCGGGTCTTTTCCTGTGTGAATCGGATGCCCAAACCCGGGAACGGGTGTTTTCTGTGACCGATAGCGGCCCACTAACTCCTGCGCCGCAGCAGCTATGTCATCCGACGCAATCAACTGGGACAGCACCTCTCCACACTGCGCCGCCGTGCCTGCGTAGCGATCGCCCACGCCTAACAATCCCGCCGCCACAGCGCCCTGTAAGGACTCAGGTGCACCGTGAAGTGTTAATCGCGAAGCGACCACGCTTGGGACCAAGCCGTGCTCCATGATGGTCACCAGCACGACATCAAGCAGTTCGATCTGTCTGGCTGTCGGCTCCTTGCCAAGCGCCTGCAGCAGGAACGCACCGGTCAGGGAATACTGGCCAATGACCTCGTCGACCAGGTTTTTGCCGCGGAGAAGGATGGTATCGGCGTCAAATCCGCAAATTTCCGTCGAGGCGCGGTCAGTATCTGTCATATCCCTTCTCCATAGATCGCTGTGTTCATACCTAGTTCACACCGTGAAAGACGGTTTGTGATCCAAGCGCGGCACTGTACAGTACCAACTTCGATTTCGAAATGCGTATATATTTTCGCATATCGCAAAACAACGACAATAGCTGTTCGAATTGAGAGGACCTGCAATGATCTTTACCCGTCAAACAATGATGGCGAGCGTAGCGGCTGCCATCATCTCCGCTGAAGTCAGCGCTCAGGCGACGTTAGAGGAAGTGGTAGTCACAGCGCGCATGCGTTCAGAAACGCTGGCGGAAAGCCCGGTGTCAGTGAAGGCATTCACAGAATCAGACATTCGATCCAGCGGCATCCAGACGCCGCAGGATTTCGTTGATCTGACGCCTAACGTCACCCTCGTACAGACGCAGAGCACGGGTAACTCATTTCTCAATATCAGAGGCATCTCTTCGGCGAGGAACTCTGAGCTGGCGGCAGCGGTTGTGATCGACGGCGTTTTGCTGTCTAACCCGTCGCAGTTAAACCAGCAGTTATTCGACATCGAGCAGGTCGAAGTCCTGCGCGGCCCTCAGGGTGCAATTTATGGCCGAAATGCGATTGGTGGCGCCATCACGATCAGCACCAAAGCGCCGGGTGACGAGCACGAAGGTGAAATCCGCATCGGTGCCGAATCAGCCCCGGGCTGGAGCGTCAAAGGCTACGTCGGCGGCCCGTTGACTGAAGACGGCTCAGTGAAGTACCGACTGGCTGGCAGCTATATGGACAACGATGGTTACATCGACAACGCCTATCTTGGCGAAGAGGCCGACCCCTACGAAGACACATCGATGCGCGCGCGACTAAACTGGGACGTGAGCGACCGACTGAGTACCGACTTCAGAGTCAGCTACTCGAAACTCGAGACTCAGGCCTTCTACTTCATCATTGACGTCGAAGCCGACGACACCGACATTCCCGTGCAAGTGAACAACCCTGGCTACAACCAGCGTGAGTTTGTCAGCGCCAGCTTCAAGTTTGACTATGACCTAGGCTTCGCAACTCTCAGCGGCGTGACGGCATACGATGACCTTGAAGAGGTTTCAAGCGGTGACCAGTTCAACTTTTTGCCGCGCGAGCATCCCTACAACTACTTCAACAACGATCCATTTGGTGGCTTCATCAAATCTTTGACCGGCGACGAATACACCGATCTGTCGCAGAACCAGTACCTTGAAGTCGAATCCATCAGCCAAGAAATCCGCTTGACCGGCAATAATGACACCGGCCCCCAGTGGATAGCCGGCGTTTACGCGATCGCCACGGATCGATACATCTCTACGGGCTCACAGATTGACCGTGGACTGGGTGTCTTCAACGTCGAGAGAGATTTCCGCGATTCAGTTTTCGTGGACCCTGCGGACCCCAGTCCTCAACTCGGCATTCTCGCGGATGAGCAAGACAACTTTGCGTGGGCGGTTTTTGGTCAAGTCGCTTTCGACATCACCGATAATCTTGAGCTAAGTCTGGCCGCTAGATACGACCATGACGAACGAGAAAATACGGCCCTTACCCCCCTCTGTACGACACAACGGGACTGGGCATCGTTTACGGCGAGCAACGCAAAGAGAGTTGGGACGCCTTCCAGCCCAAAGCCACCCTGCGCTGGAGACCAAATGATGACTGGGTCGTCTACGGCGACATCAGCCGCGGCTTCCGAAGCGGCGGCTTTAACCAAACAGGTGTGGGCACCGGCATTCAGTACCCCGGCATCAACGACATTTTTGATGAGCAAATTTCAACAAACTTTGAAGTGGGTGCGAAGGGTGATTTGATGGATGGTCGCCTGCGACTGTCTGCCGCATTGTTCTTCAACGAACTCGAGGGCGCTTACTTCTTCTTCTACGACCCCAATACCAACACGCAAAACTTGGGCAGCGTACCTGAGGCGGAGTACACCGGTCTGGAAATCGAAGGCACCGCCCTATTGGGTGAATACTTCACACTGAACTTCGGTTTGGGACTAACCGACAGCGAAATCACTGAAGCACCCACCGAGGACTGGCTGGGTAATCAGGCGCCTCTGGTCAGCGAGGTCACTGGCAATGTAGGCCTTCAATTCCGTGCACCGATGGGTGGCAACGGGTTAGAAGTCTTCGCTCGCGCCGACTGGCAGCACCTCGGCGAGACCTGGTGGGAACCCAACAACTACTCGTCACGCAGCGCAGTCGATTTGCTTGACCTTCGCGCAGGCGTTGAGTCAGTGGATAACTGGGCCGTGACGGTCTGGGTCAAGAATGCGACCGACGAAGAGTACAACACAGAGTACTCACCGGGCCCCGATGCCGCCTTTATCTTGGGCATTCCCGGACTCAAGCCCCAGTTCAACTTCCTGTGGCCTGCACAGGGCGTTCGCTATGGCATCGAATTGACGAAGTGGTTCTAAAAACAACGGGGGAACGTTGCACATGAATGCTGTTGCACAAATCCGAACCAAACTGCATCACAACGCCTATGTCTGCAAAGACCTTGAAGAGATGCGGCAGTTTTACGAAGACGTGATCGGCTACAAGCTGGTCGCCACGTGGGCTGAACGCACGGATCTCTTCGGCAAGGTCCGCACCTATGCCCACTGTTTCTTCGATGTGGGTGACGGTGGCTGCCTGGCCTTTTTTCAGTTCGCAGATGCTGAAGACGCGGCGGAATTTGGGCCCGAGCTGCAGCCCAGCGGGTTTCGCCACCTCGCTTTCAAAGTCGACCAGCCCACTCAGGATGCAATACAAGCGCGCCTTGAAGCAGCGGGATACTTCGAGAGCGGCCAGGCTTATCCGCTCAATCACGGTTACTGCTGGTCGCTCTATTGCTTCGATCCGTCAGGGCTACTGATGGAGTGGACCGTCGATCACGAGGACGTCGAGCAGATCAACGCTGATAAAGCCGCTACGGCGCATGACGATTTGCGCAAGTGGCTCGGCGGCGATCACACGCCAAACAACGAACAGTTTCATCGGTAAGCGGTAAGGAACATACATGTCCACATCTATAGCCGTGGTGTACCACTCAGGGTACGGCCACACGGAAGTTATCGCCCAAGCAGTCGCCGAGGGTGCAAGCAGCATTGACGGCGTCGATGTCACCCTTGTTCTCGCGGGAGACATCGATTCACCTGAAGCGGATGCCTTGACGCAGCTCGACAGCGCGGATGCGTTGATATTCGGTTCCCCGACTTATATGGGATCCGCCTCCGCCGTATTCAAAGGCTTCATGGAAGCGACCTCCACTCGCTGGATGGAGCAGCGCTGGGCGAACAAGCTCGGCGCCGGCTTCACCAACTCAGGCTCGATGAACGGCGACAAGCAAAATACGCTGATCGAATTTTTCACCTTCGCGATGCAACATGGAATGGCTTGGGTTGGGCTCGGGCAAATGCCAGGCAACAACCACTCCGGCGGCTCGGAGCATGATGCCAATCGGCTCGGCGCCTCCATTGGCTGCATGTCGCAGGCCAATACCGACGAAGGCGGCGATGTTGCGCCCCCCGAATCCGATCGTGAGACCGCGCGACTCTTCGGAGCCCGCGTCGCGCAGGCGGCGGTGCGTTGGGCTCAGCAATGATTGAGCACAATATCTACGACCCGGTCGTCGAGACTCGACCGGTCGAGGACCAGTTTGCGCTGGATCGCGCGAGCTATCGCGAGCAAGTGAAATATCTGTTTGCGCACTCCGAGTTCTACCAGCGCAAATTTGGCGAGGCTGGCTTTCACACGCCAGAGCAGATCGGAGAGCTGGATGATATCGCTGCTTTGCCTTTCACCGAAAAAGACGAAATACGTCGTTCCCAGGCCGACTACCCGCCCTTCGGTAACCACGTTGCCGCGCCTGCGGACTCACTGAGACGTGTATTCAGCACCAGCGGGACCACCGGAGTCCCCTGCTATCTTGGGCTGACGGAATCCGACTTGGACATGTACGCGACTAACGTAGCCCGCGGCTACACCGCAGCGGGGTTCAAACCCGGACAACGTTTGGTTGTTGGGTTCAATGCCGGCCCTTTCGTTGCGGGTGCCGTGTACTACGGCTTTGACAAGATCGGCGCGAATGTCATCCCTGTGGGAACCGGCAATACCGAACGTATGGTCACCGCCATACAGCGACTGGGCGCGACCGGAGTCAGCTGCACGCCCTCCTACGGGCTGTACCTCATCGACTGGTGCCGGGAGCGCAACATTGATACCCGGACGCTGGGACTCAAGAATATGATTACCGCGGGCGAGCCGGGAGGCGGTGATCCGCTGATTCGCGCCACGATTCGCGATGCGTTCGGGTGCACGATTAGAGAATCCATGGGTATCGGAGATATCTCTCTCTCAGTCTGGGCTGAAGATGCCGACGAACAAGGTATGCACTTCATGGCGAGAGAATACGTCCATGTCGAGCTCATCGAACCTGAATCGGGTGCACCCGTCGCTTGGGAAGATGGCGCGCAAGGCGAACTCGTTTACACGGCCCTCCGACGCGAGGCCATGCCCATGTTCCGCTTCAGAAGCCGGGACCACGTGGTGGTGACCATGCAGGATAACCCCACAGGCCGGACAGGCCCCCGGATCCGCTGTGTGGGTCGAACAGATGACATGCTGATTGTCCGTGGCGTCAATCTGTTCCCTACCGCTGTGCGCAATGTGCTTGAGGACTTTAGTGCGGAGACGTCAGGCATGTTCAATATTCAGCCCGGCACTGAGGGCGTGCTACAAGACCCCCCTCTTCCCATTGCTATTGAAGTGACACCGGGTGCCACAGCGGGAAACACGGGCTTGGCTGCGCGTATTGAGCACGCGATCAAAGATCGCCTGCTCGTCACCTCCAAGGTTTTGCTGGTCCCTCACGGCACCCTGCCGAGAGAAACCTACAAGTCCAAGCTGGTCGACTACTCCAAGGCAGCCAAAGCCGTCGCCTAATTCGAGGGGTGGGCCTCGTGCCCACACCCTGCTTCGCGCCGCCTGCCTGCCACCCGCCCCTTCTTTTTGTTGCATTCGTCTCCCCTGGGCTGGTGATGTCTCGCGGCGTGGCGTTTGTCACCCAAAAAGAGCCTGACGCAGGCTAGGTGGACTACCCTCATCGATTCCGCGATACACTAACCCTGCTTTAGTATGAGGATTACGCGTGCACGACTTACCGCTTTTCCCGACCTCTCTGGTCGGCAGCTACCCCCAACCCGACTGGCTAATAGACAAAGCAAAATTAAAAGGGCGATTTCCTCCACGAACCCGCGCCTCTGAACTCTGGCGGGTCGACGAAACCTTTCTGCCCGAAGCGTTCAGCGACGCTGTACGCCTCGCTGTCGAGGATCAAATTGCGGCGGGTCTGGACATCGTGACAGACGGCGAAGCTTGCAGAGAGAGCTACTCCAATCACTTCGCCACCGCTTTAGATGGAGTGGATATCGATAACCCCGGAACAGCGCTCGATCGCAGTGGAGAACCAGTGCCCGTACCGCGCATTACCGGCCCGATTGCGCGACGCCACGCGATTAGCGTGGATGAAGTCCAAGCGCTAAAGCGACTGACCGACAAACCCGTGAAATTTACGGTACCGGGCCCCTTTACGATGGCGCAGCAGGCCCAAAACGACTTCTATCCCACCACCGCTGAGGCTGCCATGGCCTATGCCGACGCGGTCCGGGAGGAAGTGCAGGATCTGTTCGCCGCGGGCGCCGACATTATTCAACTCGATGAACCCTATATGCAGGCGCGGCCCGAAGCTGCTGAAGAATATGGCATCGATGCGCTTAACCGCGCACTCAAGGACGTGAACGGCACAACCTGCGTCCATATCTGCTTCGGTTACGCCGCGCTGATTCATGAGCGCCCCGAGGGCTACTCGTTCTTACCGCAATTCCACCAGGCCTGCTGCAATCAGATCTCGATTGAGACCGCGCAAGCGGGGCTCGATTGCTCCGTGCTTGCCTCTCTACCCAATCAGACGGTGTTACTGGGCGTGATCGATCTCTCAACACCTGAAGTCGAGTCGGTTGAGACCATAGTATCCCGGGTTAAGCGGGCGCTACCCTATATCGAGAAAGAGCGCATTGTTCTGGCGCCTGATTGCGGCATGAAATATCTACCGAGAGAAGCCTCTTTTCAAAAACTGTGCAATATGACCGCCGCAGGGGCTTTACTCAGACAGGAATTCACCTAGGTTTTCGGCATACTCTGGCTTCTAGCAACCCCGCTGGGCCTCAGACTAAGGAATCCTGAAATGTCTCATCAGACCACGCTCAGACCGCTTCAATCAGGCGCTGTGAACGTCGCGCAAATAGGGCTGATTGCTATATTGATTGGTGTTGCTGTCGTAGGCGGTTTGCTTTTGACGGATAGCTTACCAACGGAAAATTCGGCGCCGCCATTAGCGCCCGAGCCTGCCTCCGAGCCAGAAACCGCATCGCTAGCCGAAACCGACCTACCCACAGAACCTGAGCCGACTCCAGAACCCGTGAAGTTGCCAGAACCGACACCCGAACCTGCGCCGGTGGCATTGCCCACTCTGCAGGAAAGCGATGAGACAGTTCGCGACGCGTTAGGTGATGTCCCTCTGGGAACAGCCGGCCAGCAATTCCTGCTACCAAGCAACATCATCGAACGTACCACCAGCGTGGTCTATCTACTGGCAGAGGGCGAAGTGCCATACAAGCTACTGCCTATCGCCCGACCTAAGGCCGCATTCCCGATCACAGATGACGGACTGCAAGTCACAGCTGACCCTGAGGGGCATGCTCGCTACGATGCATTCGCAGTCTGGATACAGAGTCTCGATATCGAATCGCTGCTGGCAGCCGTCGACTGGCTCCTACCCCTATTTAGGGAAGCATGGAGTTTTTATGGAGAGAGCGAATCATCGTTCGATCAATCGGTTCTCTACGCGCTTGACCTGATCATTTACACTCCAGAAATAGAGACCAGCGATGCTCGGCTTTTCCGCAAAGAAGCGGTCTGGCTTTACGAGGATCCTGCGCTGGAAGCGTTACCACCCATTCAAAAACAGCTGCTTCGCATGGGCCCCGCCAACGCGGCGACCATCAAGGCAAAGGCACGCGAGGCGCAATCGCTGTGGTCAACGCAGATCGCAGCAGATGACTAGCTCGCAATAAGCCCGACCCCAGGCTGCGGTAACCTCACAGCCCTTCTGTTTCAGGTGACTCCCCTACATCGTCTGCATCAACAAGGCGTCTACTGATTTCCGCCCCAAAGCCTCGGTATTGAAGAAACCGGAGTCGCCGCGCGCGCTCGCGCTGGCGCTCGTCCCAGTCACCCTCGATGGGTTTACCACGATATTTTTTTTCGTACGCTGAGGCTGCCTCAACATCCCAATCAAGACCATCATCGAACGCCTCCGACATGGAGTCGCTCAGGTACTGGTCAACCTTCTGCTGTCGCAAGTCGTTGCGGATACGACTTGGCCCATAACCACGGCTAGCGAGCTGTCGCGCACGAGAAGCAGCGAAACGCTCGTCACTCAGGAGCCCTTCGTCGATGAGTTGCTGCACTACGCTTTCTACGATGTCAGGGTCGCAATCACGCTTTCTGAAGCGCTTCGTGAGCTTGGACGTTAGTTCAGCTGACCCATGCTCGCGTCTAGCAAGCAGATCCATCCCGGCAAGCCGAAGCTCGCCGGGAGTCACTGGACCTTTCTTCGCGTAGTCCTCCACAGAGGATCCAGCTCAAACTTAAGAGGACTCTGCGACGTTGCCTGCACCGGTTTCGTCATCACCGCCAGCGGATGCCTCTACCGCCTTCGGTTTCAACCGCTGCCAAGGGCAAACCCATCATTTGGTGACGAATTTGATCTTCAATCTCTTTTGCGACCGCTGCGTTTTCCTCCAGGAACCTCGATGCGTTGGCCTTGCCCTGGCCGATCTTGTCGCCCTTATAGGCATACCAGGCACCAGACTTATCGATGAGGTTCAGTTTGACGCCCCAATCGATCACCTCACCCATGTGGTAAATGCCACAACCATACATGATCTGGAATTCTGCTTGACGGAACGGCGGGGACACCTTGTTTTTCACCACCTTGACGCGGGTTTCGTTACCGACGACTTCGTCGCCCTCTTTGACAGCGCCGATACGGCGGATATCCAGTCGCACGGAGGAGTAAAACTTCAACGCGTTACCACCGGTCGTGGTCTCTGGACTACCAAACATCACGCCGATCTTCATACGAATCTGGTTAATAAAGATCACCAGACAATTGGTCTGCTTAATCGCGCCCGTCAGCTTCCGCATCGCCTGACTCAGCAGGCGCGCCTGAAGGCCCACGTGGGAATCACCCATCTCACCCTCGATTTCAGCTTTCGGCGTCAGTGCTGCAACTGAATCGACAACCAGCACGTCAACAGCACCGGAGCGCACGAGCATTTCGGCAACTTCCAGCGCCTGCTCACCGGTATCCGGCTGGGACACGATCAGGTCATCGACTTGTACCCCGAGCTTTTCGGCATATTGAGGATCCAACGCATGCTCAGCATCGATAAACGCCGCTGTGCCGCCAGCCTTCTGCGCCTCGGCAATCACCTGCAATGTCAACGTGGTTTTACCCGAGGATTCCGGCCCATAGATTTCGACGATACGACCCTTTGGCAAGCCTCCAATGCCCAGAGCGATATCCAATCCCAATGAGCCTGTAGAGATCGACGGAATCGCAACACGCTCCTGATCCCCCATGCGCATGACTGTGCCCTTGCCGAACTGACGCTCGATCTGCGATAAGGCTGCATCCAGTGCTTTTTGCTTGTTCGGATCCATGTCTTGCTCCTTTAATGTGGCTGCCAGAGCTGTTTCTGGCAGGCCGCTCCTATGCGCCCAAAATCGTCTTTTGTGCCGCTCAATCCCGATTAACTCCGGTTTTGGCACGGAAATACTCGCCACCTTAAAAACACTGTATATATATTCAGCTTTTTTTCGGGCGATTGCAATCCAGTTTAGCGATCAATTTCAGCACGAGTAGTGTCGCATCAAGCAACGTGTCGCCTGATACGACAGGTGTCACTCAACGCACAGAACTACCTCAAAGAAAGGCGTCACCGCCGTTAGGGCTCAAACACTGGCCCCTGAAGTGACCTGCGGCATCGCTGGCGAGGAAAAGATAGGCGCCGACAATGTCTTCGACCGCCGCAATACGACCCGCAGGGATGTTTTGGCGAATACCCTCAAGAATATCGTCGGGCACATCCCCCAGAATGGGCGTCATCGTCGCGCCCGGCGCTACACAGTTGGCCGTGATCGGGCGGTCGCCGATCTCGAGTGCAAGACTGCGCGTGAAGGACAGAATTGCGCCCTTGGCAGCGGTGTAATGCGAGAACCCCGGGGCGCCGATATACGCGAGCTGAGAAGCGGTATTGATAATGCGCCCGCTACTTTGTGCGTACATCATTTTCAACGCGGAGCGGGTGCAAAGAAATGTGCCGCGCAGGTGCACCCCCATCAATCGGTCGAAGTCGTTAACCTCCAGCGACTCGATCGGGCTGGAGTGAGCGATCCCTGCATTATTGACCAGAATGTCCAGCGGTCCTGATCCTATCTGAGAGTACATCGCCAATACGGCAGCTTCCTGACTCACATCGGCTTGCACCGACTGAGCCTTGCCACCCGCCTCAGTGATGGCGGCGACCACCGCTTCGGCAGCTTCCAGCGTTGACCCATCGGGATGGTTAACCCACACGAATGCGCCGCTGGCGCCAAGCGCTTCTGCCACCGCAGCGCCGATCCCCGAACTCGCCCCTGTCACCAACGCCGTTTTATTGTTCAGATCCACCGTCATCGCAGGTGTTGCCATGAGCGCTCCTCCCTTACTGGCACTGATCACAACAAACTACCACGTCACCCCACCGGCCAGAGTCCCTGCCGCCAACACCAAACGCGACCACTCTACGGTCTCCCAAATACCGCTCTGAGCGTACGGGTCACCGTCCAGCCATGCCTTAGCCTTGTTCAAGTCGTCGGTTTTATAGGCGAGAAAGCTGCCGACGGTTTGCTCCCCGGTCTCATCTTTCAACGGACCAGCCATCGCAATGTGATCGACGATGGCTTCTATATGCGCCATATGGCCCGCCATATGTTGCTCGCGCAACGCCGTCACATCATTACCTTGTCGGTCCATGCACTGAACTAACCAAAGAATCTCCCGGGCCATCTCACCCACTCCTGATGCGGTAAAGCACACAGCACCTTAAACAGATTTTGACCATCCAGCCAGAAAAACGGTGCGCCAACGGTGATCCTGAAATGTCCGTACCAATATCTCTCTCAAGCCATTATTATTTTCTCCAGAACAAAAAGGAGATGGCCGCAATGACCTTTGATATGGGGAAAAGCCTCGTCGCCGGGGCAGCCATTTTCACTCTGGCTGACACTGATGAGTTGTGAAGGCCCAACAGGAGACGCGTCGCCTGCTACCAACGCACCACTGGAAACCGAGCCCGCGACACTGGGCTCGATGGACGAACAGTACGCGTGGGTGGGCGACCTCGGTGATCGTGATGCCCTGCCCGGCAAACAACTGTATATCGAGAACTGCGCGGGTTGCCACGAAGCTCAGGTCTACAAAGCACCCCACACCACCTGGCTGGAACTGATGTCGCCACAGGTGCTTTACCGCTCCATCACCGAGGGCATCATGCAGTCTCAAGCCGCACACCTCTCCGATGGCTGATAAACAGCACATCGTTGAATACATCACTCAGATGCGCCTCGGCGATCCGAATGCGGGGCCCGAAGTCGCTTGGTGTGAAGATTCGGCCTCCGAGTTCACTGAGCTCGATGAGAGCCAACTCTCAGGCTGGGGACACGATACTCGACGATATGTATCTTCGGAGGTCGCAGGATTTGATCGCTCACAGATCAGCGACCTTGAGTTGAAATGGAGCTTTGGTTTCCCCGCATCGACCCGCGCACGATCGCAACCTACCATCGCGATGGGCGCTGTGTTTGTCGGCAGTCAGGATGGCACCGTCTATGCATTCGATCTGGAGACAGGCTGCGTGCGCTGGACCTTCGCGGCGCGCGCCGAGGTACGAACCGGCATCACGCTGGGTAAGCGCGGACCGGACGGTACACCGACTGCCTATTTCGGCGACATCATCGCTAACCTTTACGCAGTCGATGCTGTAACTGGCGAGCTGATCTGGCAGACCAGCCCGGATGAGCATCACAGCGCCACATTGACCGGTACGCCGGCATTTGCGAACGGTAACCTCTATGTGCCGGTTTCATCTCTCGAGGTGGTCACCGCCGCCAATCCTGATTATGCCTGCTGTACCTTCCGCGGCCACGTCATGGCGGTCGATGGTAACGACGGCAGCATGCTCTGGGACAGCTATGCCATCCCCAATGCGCCGTCATCCGTGGGTACCACCAGCGTGGGCACAGATATGATGGGCCCTTCAGGCGCGCCCGTGTGGACCAGCCCCACGATCAATATCGAGAAGAACCTCCTCATCTTCGGAACGGGGGAGAACTACTCCTCACCGGCAGACGCCAACAGCGACGCTGTGATCGCCGTCGCACTCGACACCGGTGAACGACTATGGAGCCGGCAGACCTTTCCGGGTGATGCTTGGAATGTCGCCTGCATGATGGCTGACAACCCCAACTGCCCGGAGGAAGATGGGCCTGATTACGATCAGGCCTCCAGTCCACTGCTGGTTGATATTGGCGAAGGCAAGACTGTGGTCGTTGCCGGGCAAAAGGATGGCCGCGTGTTTGCGCTAGATTGGGAGACTGGGCAAACCAAACTATGGGAGGTCAAACTGGGGCGCGGCAGCATTCAAGGCGGCGTGCATTTTGGCATGGCCGCTGACGGCACCACCGTTTACGTACCCATCAATGACATGAACGATACCCGCAATGGCGAGTGGCTGGATCCTGAAACAGCGCGCCCGGGCGTTTCCGCGGTCGATGCCGTCACTGGTGAAGTGCTGTGGAGTCACGTACAAGACAACGTCTGCGGTGAGGGTCGTCCATTTTGTGACCCTGGCGTATCCGCGGCCATTACGGCAACCGACGGCGCCGTCATTGCAGGCCACCTTGATGGCGTGATCCGCATCTATGATGGCCCCACGGGCGACATTATCTGGAGCTACGACACGACAAAGCCAGTTGAGGGCACCAACGGTGTCACCGCCAAGGGAGGCGGTATGAGTGGCTCAGGCCCCGCATTGGGTGCTGGTCACATGGTGATCAACTCGGGCTACGGGCTGTATAACCATGAAGCCGGCAACGCGCTGCTCGTGTTTGCGCCCAAAAGTCGCGGTACCGTGAGCGCAAGGTAAGTTACTCCCGCTCGTAATCCAGCGCGAGCACTTCGCAGTGCTCGCGTAACACCGCCCCAACCGCCTGATGATCAGGATGATTCAAATACAGTGGTAAATCACTGGCCTCATCGAGTGTGACCAACACCCCATGGGTAGCGCCATTGGCGCGATCCGTCACATTTCTACCCGCTGAAATAGCCAGCACGCCCGGCAAGTGTGTCAGCGCGCGGATAGATGTCAGGATTTCTTCCATTTTGTCTTCACCAACGCCCTTCTTGGGCGTCAGCCAAACCATGTGCTCAAGCGCCATCGCTACCTCAGACCAAATTAAATCCCTGACTCGACAAAGGGAACCGGCGAATGCGTCGTCCCGTGGCATTGAACAAGGCATTGACCACGGCCGGCACTATCGGCGTCGTCGCCTGCTCACCCACCCCCGTCGGAGGTTCATCGCTAGGCAGGATGTGCACCTCAACCTTTGGCATCTGCGGAAGACGCATCACGGGATAATCATGAAAGTTACTCTGCTGCACTTCGCCATTCACAATATCGATGTTTCCGAAGGCCACCCCGCCCAAACCGTAAGCAAGACCGCCTTCTACCTGACCTTCGATGCCGAGAGGATTCACTGCGAAACCGCAGTCCACGACGCAGACGACCCTATCAACGGTGAAATCCCCATTCTCTGCGACAGTGACTTCGACGGCCTGAGCAACAGGTGAAATATTGTAGATGCGGGATGCCACCCCCCGTCCCCTTCCCGGCCCGAGCGGCTTGTCCCAATCGCATTTTTCCTTCAGCACGCGCAACACACGGTTCATCCGCGCGTGGTCTTTAGTGAGACGCAACCGGAGCTCCATGGGGTCGATACCGCCTTTATGCGCCAACTCATCCAAGAAGCACTCATAGGCAATGCCCGTATGGGTGTGACCCACTGAGCGCCACTCTTGCGGCACGATCCCTGACTTTGGTGCGTTATGGCTCTCCACCCGATGATGTGGGATTTGGTAGGACGTGCCGTAGGGAAACACGCCGAAAGGCTCCTGCAGGCAACCGTCCAGAGAATAGATATCGATACCCCGCACCATATAAGTGGGGTCGTGTTTTGTGCCCTGCATCAGAGACTGGCCGACCGCAACCTGATGCCATGCTTCGGGCATACCGGAGTCATCGACACTGCCGCGCAACTTATGGACAAAGAGTGGCCGGTAATGCCCGCTGCGAATATCTTCCTCGCGCGACCAGATGATTTGCACCGGCACGGACTCGCCCATTGCAGCCTCAACAGCTTCAACCGTGTAGTCCGCGGTCTTGCTGGAACGCCGGCCGAAGCTGCCCCCCATCAGTGGTCTATGAATCGTGACATTTTGTTGCGGGATCCCCAGAAAACGAGAGATCACCTCCTGATCGTTGGACTGGTACTGCGTCCCACTCCAGATTGTGCAGGTATCGCCTTCGACTTGAGCGATACAGTTCATGGGCTCTAACGTAGCGTGGGCCAACAGCGGCATTTCGTAGGTCGCCTCAACGACCTCATCCGCCGCATCCAAGACACCCCTAGCGTCACCAATGTCTTCAGCCAACATGCCGGGCGTGTCAGCTAGCGCGCGGTAGTCAGCGTAGAACTGCTCGGTCGAGACCTTTGCATTAAGACCACGATCCCAACTGATCTTCAGTTTTGCCTTGGCTTTCTGCGCTCGCCAGTAACTATCGGCCAACACTACTACACCCGCTCTGATCGCTTTCGCTTTCACCACACCCGGCATAGCGAGGGCTTCGGTGGCATCAAAGTCGACGACCGAACCACCGTAAACCGGAGGTCGCGCAATGGCACCGTAGAGCATGCCCGGCAGTTTGATATCGATACCAAACTGGGCGCTGCCATCGACTTTGCCGGCGCCCTCATAGCGGCGAGCAGGCTTACCCAGAATCTTGAATTCGCTCGGATCCTTCAGAACCACTGTCTCCGGTGGCTGAATATCGAGGCGATGAATGACCTCCAACAATTCGCCGTACGTGGCGCGACGGCCCGTGTCAGCGTGTGTCACGGTGGCATCGGCTGTAGTCAGTTCGGCCATCGGCACATCCCAATCCCTCGATGCGGCCTCGAGCAACATGGTCCGAGCTTTGGCGCCTGCAGTGCGCATAGGAATAAAGGTACTGCCGGTGGTGACTGATCCCGCGGTCAGATATTCCCTGAACAAAGGAGAGTAATACTCCGGAGAAGTCGGCGCCGCCTCGAGGGCGATACTGCGATAATCAACGTCAAGTTCCTCCGCCAACATCATGCTCATCACGGTATAAGCGCCGTTACCAAACTCCGAGTTGTTCGCCAGCATTGTGATGACATTGCTCGGGTCGATGCGCACAAAGCTATTCATCATCGCACCGGTGCCGCCCGCCACAGCTTTAGCCGAGAGCCCCAGGGGACATTGCGCAGCGAAGAGTAACGCTCCACTCCTTTGCATAAACCGTCTGCGGCTCATCGGAGCCGCGGTGAGGTGCTCACTCATGTGTTCTGCTCCTCTGCCATCAACGCTGCCGCGAGGTGTACGGCTTTTCGAATGCGGGGATAGGTACCGCAGCGGCAAATGTTGCCGGCCATCGCACCATCGATTTCCGCATCATTTGGGGTGGGATTTGACGCGAGCAATGCGGTAGCGGCCATTATCTGCCCTGATTGGCAGTACCCACATTGCGCAACATCAGTCTCGAGCCAGGCCTGCTGAACGGGAGACAGCCCCTGCTCGCTAGCCTGCCCTTCTATCGTTTGGATTCGTTTGTCAGCGACTGCGGCGACGGGAGTCACGCAGGAACGGATAGCGCTGCCCTCCACGTGCACCGTGCAAGCACCGCACTGCGCCACGCCGCAACCGTACTTGGTACCCACGAGACCCAATTCGTCCCGTAACACCCATAGCAAAGGTGTGTCGGCTTCGCTGGTGATCTCCACTTCCTTTCCGTTCACTTCTAGTTTCACGGATTCTCCTTGAAGGATGCGCCTGTACGGACAATATGACACTGCACAAGCGTTTGATAAAGGGTTGAACAGTGCGCCTGCTCACCCAAAAGACAAGAGTCGGTGGGGGCATACCGGCTCGGTAAGGCCCACGCGCGCCGCGAACAAGTGTGTACACTTTCAGGTGGATTGCATACACTGATTCGTAGTGAGCCTGCGCGTCTCGCGAGCGCCACAATTCTCAGGGGGACCACCATGGAAATTCACCGCGTTAGCCGCTACCACGAAGTAGAACACGCCCTGCGCATCAATGATTTGAAGCAGTCCCTCTATGACGAGGGCAAAATCCTGATGGATAAAGTGCTGGTAACACTCCACGGGGATGAACACCGGCAACGGCGCTCTATAGAGAGCCAACTGTTCAGAAAGAATTTTTTTCGTGTCTATGAAAGTCAGGTGTTTCCGGGATTGCTCCAAGAAACGCTAGATCAGTTTCTGACCACCTCATCGCTCGATCTCAAGGAATTGGGCTACCGCATCATGGTGCACCTCTCGCTCTCCTTTGCCGGCATTGATCGTGTTGAGGGCACGGTAGAGGAAGCCGACGCACAACATCGCCTGCTCATTCAACTCGGACAAGCAGCCACTATTGGTCAATTCAAGGGGGATAGAGAACCCATCTTCCAAGAGATCCGAGGGGCGATAGACGAATTTCGCGAACGCTTCTTCCTGCCCTCTCGCTCCCGCCGCCTCGGGCTGATTGAAGACTACCGAGCGGGCAATATCAGCGAGGAAGCTCTCCCCCGCGACATCCTGACCATTCTGCTCATGCACGACGAAGAGCGCGTCTATGCCCGACGAACTGATGGTTAGGGAGGTTGCCTTTTTCTATCTCGCCGCCTCACACACCTCGGTACATACCTTGGTTCACGCGACTAACGAGCTACTGAAGTGGTGTGAAAAAACGAACCAAACGCCGGCCCAAGTCGTTGCCGACACTCACCAACTACAGCGCTTCGTTCTGGAGAGTATGCGCTTACACCCCTCCAGCCCAGAGGCGTGGCGACGCGCTGAGGCTAAAATCACACTGGCGAACGGGCAGATCGTTCCCGAGGGCGACAAGGTGGTCATCGATTTACAGACCGCCAATCGTGATACGACAGTCTTTGGCGAAGACGCGGCAGATTTCAATCCACTGCGCAGCATCGAGGGCAGAGTCAGCCGGGCAGGCATGTCGTTTGGTGGCGGCATGCACGTCTGTCTGGGGATGAATCTGGTGGCGGGCACCATGCTCCGAGAGGGTGAAACACCCAATCCAGACAATCATCAGTTCGGCACGATTACGTTGATCATCAAAGAGCTGATCGAACGCGGCATGCGACCCAACCCGGATAGTCCACCGACCAAAATCGAAGCTTCGGAACGCGACGTCTGGGCAACCTACCCGGTCCTGTTTTAGCCCGATGACGGCTACCGCACGAGTCACTGGCTACCACAACGCGCACGCAGCGCTGTGTGACAAACGTCTGGTGCAGTCAATGTACAGCGAGTGCAACGTGCTGATGGAGCGTGTGTTGCTCACACTCCATGGAGACGCTCACACCTGCCGCAGGGCGATCGAGTGGAAACTCTTCCGTCGGGACTTTGCACGCTTTTATGAGCGGGAGATCTATCCCAATACGCTCGCCCAAACCCTGGCCCCGTATCTCTCCAGTGGCCACATGGATCTTCCCGAGTTCGGCTTTCGGGTAAACATCAACCTCAGCGCAGATATCGCCGGAATCGACCGACCGGAGGGATCGACGGCTGAGACTGACGCGCTGGTCGCCTACACGCGTAAATTCAGTGAAGGTGCCACCCTATTCCACTCGACACGCGACAAAGACACAGTGCGTAGGGAGGTCGGCGAAGCACTGGAATCTTTCAAACACGCATTTTTTGTGCCCTCCCGGAATCGGCGCGAGCAGATGTTGCAGCGTATGGCCACGGGTGAACTCTCAGAGGACGAGCTACCGCGAGACATTCTGACGGTGCTGCTCGCCAATCGACAGGAACAGAACCTGGACGACGACATGATCCTGCGAGAGGTCGCTTTCTTTATGCAGGCGGGCTCACACAGTTCGGCCAATGCGCTCACTCATACCTTCCACGAGCTACACCAATGGTGTTTGTCTCACCCGGAAGATAGCGAGCGACTTCACAACGACGATTTGTTCTTGCAATGCTGCGTGCATGAGAGTCTGAGATTACATCCTGCCAGCCCTGTCGCATGGCGGACGGCGGGCGAGGCTTTCACACTACCCGACGGTACAGATCTCGCAGAAGGCGAGAGCATCGTCATTGACCTGATGTCCGCTAATCTCGAGGCGCCATTGTTCGGGGATGACGCTGCGATATTTAATCCGAAGCGCGAAGTCGCGCCGCGCATACCGCCCTTCGGCCTCCCCTTCGGCATCGGCATTCACACCTGTTTCGGCCGTGACATCGCCGGAGGTTTGGGCACTGCCAGCGAATCGGGGCAGGCGCCGCATATCGGTACTTTGAGCAACTTGCTGAAAAGTCTGTTGGCCTGCGACGCTCGCCCCAACCCCGCCCTACCTGCGCAACTCGATGACGGCACTGAGCGACCCAACTGGGGGACTTATCCGCTGCTCATCGGCGCCACTGTCGGCGGAGGTCAATCATGACAAACAAAGATCCCACGACCGCCGGCACAGTCCGCCTCGCCATCGAGCGCGATATCTTTAACGGCGACCTCGCACCTGGAGATGCCCTGGAAGAAACGCGACTGGCAGCGAGGTTCGGCGTATCGCGTACGCCGGTGCGCGAGGCCATCACGCAGCTTGTGCAGGCTGGGCTCGTCACTAAACGCGCCCACAAACGCGCCGTCGTCTCTGAACTCGACCCCGGGACCCTGCTAGAACTGTTCGAAGCCCTCTCGGAGCTGGAGGGTGCTGCGGCATTTCTGAGCGCCAGCCGCATGACGCCGCAGGAAAAGAGCGAATTGTTGAGCATCCACGCCGCTGCCGGAGAAAACTTACAACAAGGCGGGGACCCAAACGCGTATGCAGACTTGGGCTTTGCATTTCATCAACTAATCGTGCGCGGCTGTCACAACAATGTGCTCATCGACACCACTGAATGGCTGGCACTGCGAGTGCTGCCCTACCGTCGCTTTCAAGTCGTTGCACCCGGGCGCCTGCAGCGTAACCAGACTGATCACGACGGCATCATTTCCGCTATCGTTGACGGAGACGCGGCGACTGCACGCGACCTGATCCAGCGCCATACGCTCGAACAAGGCGACGCCCTGATGCGCTTCATTGCGCTGAACAAAACCTCGCACGCGGATTTCCACTCGACCGCGAGCATCAAAGGAAATGTGCTATGAGCCAATCATATACCTTGATTAAAAGCGGCCTCGTTATCGATGGGACCGGCGCCGAGCCGTTTCAAGCTGACGTTCTCGTTCAGGACAAGCAGATTGTCGCTGTGGGAACCGATGCTGCCAGTCACGCCTCGGCTGACGCCTCGATCGCAGAGATAGACGCGTCGGGCTGCAGAGTGCTCCCGGGCATGATCGACAGCCACTGCCACATCAGTTTCGACCACCCCAATAGCAATGACGAGCTGTTCTTCCACCGACGTTATGGTTTGGCGGCGCTGGTCGCTGGCGTTAACGCCCAAAAAGTACTGCGCGCAGGCTTTACCAGCTTCTTTGATGCGGATTGCGTCTTCGATGTCGGGGTTGACCTCCGCGATGCCATCGAGGGCGGCGTCATCGAAGGACCGCGCATGACTACGGGCGGCAACGTACTGATTAATTGTGTCGGCGGCACCGGCGCAAGGCTGCTTCCCGACGAAGGCACACGGGGTTACGCACGTATCGTTCATACCCCTGACGACATCGTCAAAGAAATACATAAACAGATCAAAATGGGTGTCGACTGGATCAAGGTGCACGTCAGTGGCATGCCAATTCGCCCCACCAAGGACGGTGGTGAAATCTCAACGTGGACCCTCGATGAGCTGAAACTCGTCTGCGACACGGCTCACCAGTTCGGCATCCCTGTGGTCGGGCATTGCCGTAATGCCACCAGCACACGGGACGCGGCGCTCGCAGGCTTCGACATGATCTTGCACGCAACGTACATGGATGATGAAGCGCTGCAGGTTGTGATCGACCGTAAGGTGCCTCTGGTGCCCACTTTCACCTTTCAGGCCAATCTGGCTGACTTTGGTGCGGCAATTGGCTCTGACGCCAATCTGCGCGAGGTCTTCCGCGCCGAAATTACCGAGAGCGTCGGCACCCTGCGCGCCGCGTTTGACGCAGGCGTCCCCTTGCTTACGGGCAGTGAGAGTGGCTTCAGTCTGACGCCCTATGGGGACTGGCACTACCGTGAGCTACAGGTCTTCGTAGAAGATTTGGGCATGACACCCCTGCAAGCGATTCACAGCGCCACCGAGCAAGGGGCGCGGGCGCTAAAACTTGAGGGTGAACTGGGGTGCATTAAGCCCGGGTACCTTGCCGACATCTTGATTTTTGACGGTGAGCCAGAATCTGTCATTACCCAACTGGGAGAGCAGCACCGCTTCAAAACGATTATGAAAGAAGGCCGGGTCGTTGATACCAGCACGCCCCTGCCCCGCGATTGGCAACTACCCGGATGGCGCGTCAGTGAGTACTCGGAAAGAGTGTTGACGCGAGAACTGGTGGAATCGATGGGACTCACACCCTAACGCGGCTACACACGCTGTTCCTTGCGACTCCGGCAACGGAGGCGCGGGAGCTAAGCCATAACCCATCAGGCGCCATGCAACGCACAGCGCTTTAGATAAAAACAAGAAGGAAGGCAGAGTGAAAACAGCAGTCATCACCGGGGGCGCAGCAGGACTGGGCGCCGACGTTGCGCGGCGGCTTAGCGAGGCAGGCTACCGCGTCGCGATCTTTGATCTGGGAGCGGAGCGCGTCGCCAACGCTGCCGCTGCCCTGCAGAATGCTGTGGGGATTGAGGCGGATGTGACCCAGCCCGAACAGGTCGCGGCCGCGTTTGCCGCTTTAGGCGAGACACCCGATCTGCTGGTGAACAACGCCGGGATCGTTCGCTTTGGCCCCATAGAAGAACAATCCGCCCAGGATTATATCGATGTGGTGAACGTTAACCTGCTCGGCAGTTGCTTTTGTGCACGCGCAGTGGCCCCAGCAATGATTGAGCGGGGCTCCGGACACATCATCAACTTCACCTCCATCAACGGCATCCATCCCGCGCCGGGCGTCGGCATGTACGGTCCGACGAAAGCCGCGATGGCGAATATGACTCAGGGCATGGCGATTGAATGGGGCCCTAAAGGCATCCGCGTTAATGCCATTGCACCGGGCATGATCGATGCCGGCATGTCTAAACCTATTTTCGAGAACCCCAAAGTGCGTGCCGTGCGAGGCGGCGGTGTGCCGCTTCGCTGCCTTGGCGAGGCCTCGGATATTGCCGAGGCCGTGTTGTTCCTCGATTCGGACGGAGCAAAGTACATCTCCGGACACGAGTTGGTTGTTGACGGCGGTGTCTCTACAAGCGTGATGGCGCACCTCCCCCGCGAATGAGCCGTCGTCGCAATCTCATCCTCGTGGGAGGCATCTTCCATGACTTTCAAGCATCAGCCGAAGCATTGTCCGATGTACTGGCACCCCTGGGAATCGAATCACGTATCGAGCCAGATCTGGACGCGGGCTTAGCCAGCCTCGCAACAAACCCCGTGGATCTGATTACAGTGAATGCGTTGCGCTGGGAAATGATCGGCGAAAAATACGACCCCTACCGCGAGAGCGAGGCGTATTCCCCTCCCGCTGCAACTCGCGCCGCCTTGGCGAATCATCTTGAAACAGGAGGCGCATTGCTGGGCCTTCATACGGCCAGTATTTGTTTCTCAGACTGGCCAGAATGGAGCCAAATACTGGGCGGTCGCTGGGTTTGGGGAACAAGCTTTCATCCGCCACCCGAGAGAATCACTGTGACCTCGGCTGAGCGCGACGGCTCAGACGCACTCCCCGCTTTTGAGGTGCACGACGAGTTGTATACCGATTTGACACTGGAGCCCGGAGCCGAAGTACTGGCCTACGGCCGCAGTGAAGCCATGCCCAAAGCCCAACCCGTTCTGTGGCGACACACGGTGGGCCCGGGCAGAGTGATCTATGACGCCCTGGGTCACGACAGTGCGTCCCTACTGCATCCGCCCCACGCAAAATGGCTCACAGAGTCCGTAGCCTGGGCGCTGGAAGAGGAGTCTGTATTGTGAAATCGCTCGAGGGCATGTCGATACTGATCACAGGGGGTGGTTCAGGCATCGGACTGGGCACGGCCCAATACTGCGTCGATCGCGGCGCCAAGGTCACGATCTGTGGACGCAGAGCTGACAAAATTGAAGCCGCGGCCGCGTCACTGGGCAGCCAGTGTCGCGGCGTCGCCGCCGACATCACCGTAGCCTGCGATCGCGAAAACTTACTGGCGGTCGCGCTGGAGCACGGAGGCCAGCTCGACGCCCTGGTGAATAACGCCGGCAACATGTATCGCGGCGCCATCACCGAATTAGACGAGCAAGAATTGCAGGAAGTATTCCACACCAATGTCATTGCAGCGATGATGCTGACCGGACTCTGCACACCGCATCTCGCCGAGCGCGAGGGCGCGGTCGTCTTCGTGGGTTCTATTCACACCCGGCGCGCCTTCCCTGGCGCATCACCTTACGCTGCAACCAAAGCCGCTGTGCAAGGCCTGACTCGCGTGCTGGCGGCGGAGCTAGGCCAGCAGAAGATTCGCGTGAACTGCCTGCTCCCCGGTGCAGTCTTCACCGAAATCAATCAGCGTGCAGGTCTAATGGATGATGAAACCGCGTTGCAAAGACTACAGGGAATGTCAGACTTGCACGCCTTGGGCCGCATTGGCACCACCGAAGAAATTGCCGAAGCCATGGCGTACTTGATGTGTGCCGAGTGGGTGACAGGCGCCATGATCGATATCGATGGCGGACTGGGTCTGGGCATCACGGCTGACCCCGCCATCACAAACAGAAAGGAGCAGTAACCATGAGCGAACCCATTAGTGTGAACGTGACGACTCGAGAGGGCGAACAGCGAACTGTCACACAGGGCGCGGGCCACCAGACATTAATGCAGGTTCTCTATGAGGAGGATATCGGTGTCGAAGCGATCTGCGGCGGCTGCACCTCCTGCGCCACCTGTCACGTGCTCATTGAGCCCGAGTGGATGAGCAAGCTGCCCGAACGAGATCAGGCTGAACTGATGTTGCTGCAATACGCGGAGCATTACGATCCGGAGCGCTCGCGCCTGAGTTGCCAGCTGGAGCTGGGGCCAGAGTTTGAGGGTATGCCACTGACGATTGCCCCTGAAGAGTAGGCATAGGTCGAACGCCCTGCCCCCGAGACTGAGGTGATCACAATATGACGGATCGCATTGCACTCGCTCAAGCGCAATCCATCGACATCCACGCGCACGCCGTGCTCGCAGGATCGATGGGTTCAGCGGGGAGCACGGCCCCGAGATCGGCTACACCGACGAGGGCGCTCCGTGGTTTCGCGTGGGCGACTATCGGCTCGATGGTGTTCGGTACGAAGGCAGCCCCTTCATGGAAGCGGACATTCGCGTCGCGAACATGGAGTCTGCCGGCATCGACTTTCAGGTCGTATCGCCCAACCCATTGACCTACTTCCATCACATCGAACCCGAACATGCCGTGCGCTTTTGCCAGGAACACAATGACGCCTTGGCCGAGATGGTTGCACGCCACCCCACCCGCCTTGCCGGCTTTGCCGCGCTACCGATGCAAGACATCGACGCGGCATGCACAGAGCTTGATCGCGCGCTCACGGACCTCGATTTACTGGGCGGCTACATCGGCACCGATATTGGCAGAACACTGAACGATCCCGCCCTGGATACCTTCTACGCCCACGTAGTGAAACGTGATGTGCCGCTTATGATGCACCCCGCTCCGGCAGGCATCGATGGCCCGGCGGGCGACCCAAACTTGAAACAGTTTGATCTGGATCTGCTGACAGGATTCGCGGCTCAAGAATCGATCGCTGTCGCCACGCTCATATTAGGTGGCGTCCTGCACCGACATCCTGATATCGATATCTGTCTGAGCCACGCAGGCGGAACGATGACATCGTTAATCGGCCGATTTAACCGCGCCTGCACCAACCGGCCCTGGGTACCAGAACACCTTCAATACGAGGGTGCTTTTGAGGAATCGCTGAAGCAGCTTTGGTTCGATACCCATGTGCACGACCCACGCGTGCTGCAGTGGGTTATCGAAGTTATGGGTACCGAGAAGCTTTTGCTCGGAACCAACTTCTCGGGTTGGGACCAACATGCGATGACCCACGATATCGACCCCAAGCTGGCGGACCAGATGGCCGCCAACGCCAAGCGATTACTGAGAGTGCCGAGCTGAGATGATGAGCCAAACGGAACGAGAATTGGCGCAACGTTGGCCGCTGATCATGGCCACCTGCATGGGCATCATCAGCAGCTCGTTCGTTTTACCGTATTACTCTATCGGCGCGCTGGTCGCACCCGTGACCGAGGAATTTGGCTGGAGTCGCGCACAGTTTCAGGCGGCAATCCTTTTCAGCTCGGGCCTGGGGGCACTGACCTCCCCCATCATAGGCTGGCTGAATGACAAATACGGTCCGCGTCGAGTCGCTCTGCCTTCGATTATCGGGCTGTCACTGGGTCTATTAACCGCCTCGCAGATTCAGGGCGATCTTTGGATGCTGTTCCTGGCCTACGGCATGATGGCGTTACTGGGTGCGGGCACTATTCCCGTCACCTGGACGCGGGCGATCGCTACCAGCTTTTTCAAAAGACGCGGACTTGCCCTGGGCTTAGCCCTGACAGGCACCGGCATCTGCGCTTCAGTGGCGCCCCACTACACCGTCTGGCTCACAGATCACTACGGCTGGCGGGGAGCCTACATCGGCCTGGCTCTGATACCCATGCTGATTGCATGGCCAACGCTCTACTTCCTCTTCAAACCGCTCGATACCCACGCGAATACGGCGGCCGCTGAACCCGAAACCTCGGCAGCCCTGGCGAGCGGCTTGACGTTGGGTGAAGCAGTGCGCGGCTATCGCTTTTGGGTGCTGCTGCTCTCTATCCTGTTTGCCTACCAGGGCTTTTCGGGCATTGGCCCCAACCTGCTGCCCTCCCTCACTGACGACGGCTTTACTCGTGAGCAAGCCGCATCCGTCCAAAGCGTATTCGGCATGTCGATCGTCGTCGGTCGCGTTGTGGTGGGCTATCTCGTGGATCGGCTTTGGGCACCCGGGGTGGCGGCCTTTTGTCTTGCGATACCCGCCGCGGGCGCGGCCATGCTCCACGGTGAGCAAACCTTTGCAGCAGCAGCGCTGGCTGCCTTTTTGATCGGTTTCGCTGCCGGTGCCGAACTTGATTTGATGGCGTTCCTTGCCGCGCGTTACTTCGGTTTAGCGCACTACGCCAAGATCTACTCCATTCTTTACGCCACCCTCGCGGTGTGTTCAGGCACAGCACCCATGGTCTTCGCTTCGGTCTACGACGCAACGGGCAGCTATGACCTGGGGTACTCCATCGCCAGCGGCTTGTTCTTGGTCTCGGTGGTATTGATTCTGCTGCTGGGGCGCTATCCAAAAGAATATGAGGGCGGGCACTGAGGCACCGCCCCCGATCGATACTTCAGGAGCCAAACCTCACGATCCGATTGGCGCCCAAGCTAACAAGCTGCTGTCGTTTGTGAAGGTATTGGGAACCAGTTTGATGCCTCCCGCTTCGGCCAGGGCGACGTAGTCCATCCAACTCACTACCGCAGCAATGGGTGTCCCCGGCCCCGTATCAAAGAACAACGGACCATACACATTCGCGGTATAGATGAGATCATCCTCCGAAACACGCTGGGTCGCGTCATGCCGCGCACCAGCAGGCTCATAAAACCATGTACCCGGCCCATAACCTTCCGGCGGGCCTGCACGCACTCCCAGCGCACCCTCAAGCACCAGAAAGTCGGCGCCGGCAATGTGGTTGTGCGGCGCTGCCACGCCGTTGTGTCTGACCATGAGGGAGATATAACCGGTCTCCTGACTCACACGCAGCACCTTTAATCCGATATCAGGCAGGTCGGGGTTGACCACCCAAGGCACCGCACGACAGTCGACAAAATAGGGGTGCTGGAAAGTATCGGGAGATGCTGTTGTCACGCTGGCGACGAGATGTCCCGAGTTCTGACCGGCGATCGCTAGCGGCTCGCCTGCACCGGTATAGGGCTGCCGCTCAACCATGCACTCTGCCAACGTATTCGGAACCATACTGATGCCAGCCTGCAACGCCATCTGCCGGATGTCGGCACTGGTGACCAAACGACCCACCTGATTATCGGCAGATAACAGCGCAAATGCGCCGTAACAGTTGACCAGTAGCTCGGCAGCTTCGGCTGCGATCAATCGGTCAAGGCACGTATTAGCCGAGAAGTAGCCCCATATACCGGGCTCAAGGTGGCTCTTACCGTTGCCATCTAAGCAATCCAGAGATCCCGACAGTACCAACAGATCCATTCCCGACAGCGATAGCAGTCGGTCCAGACTTGCGCTCTTCTCGAGCCGAACGATCAGGCTGAACATGCCGCTCTCCATACTGGCTCGCAGCGGCTTCACGGAGAAGCCCGCAACACCGCTCAGCGGGAGCCAGGGCAACAAATTGGTATCTACCCCCCCTTCAGCGCCATCAGGGTCGAATTCGGGATTAAATGCCAGAGAACCTTCACTCATCGGTCTGTTTACTCTCTAGTTATCGTTATTGTCCTAGCAAACCTCGCATGATCGCGCTGACGAGGCAAGCACCCTTGCAACCAGACGAGAACCACAAAGAACGGTCAAACCGGTCCCTTGCAACGGCCCAGAGGGAGCGAACTGAATCGCTGGCAACCCAAATCGCCATGAGTATCATAGGAAGAAGCCGAAACGCCCCGGCAGAGGCAATCGATGACTGAAGCGCACACAGCTACGTCGGACTATGTTCTGAATCAGACCATGCTCCGCATCAAAGACCCCGAACCTTCGCTGCGGTTTTATCAAGACGTGCTGGGAATGACGCTGTATCAGAAAGTCGACTTCCCGGAGATGTCCTTCTCCCTCTACTTTCTAGGCTACCCGTCGAATCATGAAGGCGACACGATTCCCTCTGACCCAAACGCCAGATGCCGTTTCACTTTTCAGCAAAGCGCACTGTTGGAGCTCACCCACAATTGGGGCACCGAAACGGACCCGGACTTCCCCGGCCACCATAACGGCAATGAGGCTCCGCGCGGATTTGGCCACATCGGGGTTTCCGTGCCCGATGTCGCAGCGGCCTGCGCGCGATTCGAGTCATTGGGCGTCACGTTCGTCAAAAAACCCGACGAAGGCACCATGAAAGATCTCGCGTTCATTCAGGATCCCGACGGTTACTGGATAGAGATCCTCAACGCAGACTCCATCACACAATTGATTCAGGAGCATGGAGCGACGAGTCATGAGTGACGCACGCGAGCTGGCGGGCAGAGCACTGACGCATTTCAACAATGGGACGACTGATCTGGCCCCCGAGCAACTGCGCATTCCGATCGACGCCTACACCGACGAAGCGCGATTTGAAGCCGAGCGACAGGCCGTTTTTTTCGAATCACCGATTGCCATCGCTCTGTCTCTGGAACTACCAGAGGCAGGGGACTTTCAGACGCAAACCGTCATGGGCGTGCCACTTCTGCTAACACGTGACCGCGACATGAAAGCGCATTGCTTTATCAACGTGTGCCGGCACCGGGGAGCTAAAGTCTGCTTGCAGGAAAAAGGACATCAAACGCGCTTCAGTTGCCCTTATCACGCTTGGACCTATAGCAACCAGGGCGAGCTGATTGGCATCTATGGCGAGGACAGCTTTGGCGAGGTTGATCGCGCCACGATGGGTCTCACAGAGCTCACGTGCGAAGAGCGCGCGGGCGTGATCTTCGCCTGCCTGACACCTGGCCGCGCTTTTGACATCGATGATTGGCTTGGCGAGTTCGCTGAGAAACTCGCAGACCAGAAACTTGCCGACTGGCACCTCTATACGGAGCGTTTTTTGGACGGCTCGGGATGGAAAGCCACGATGGACGGCTATCTCGAGGTCTACCACCACGACAGTGTGCACGGAAAAACCGTCGGCCCGCATACCGTCGGCAATTTACTCGTACACGATACGTGGGGCGCCCATCAGCGCATGGCTTTTGCTCGCAAAAACATTCAGGAACTGAATGACCATCCGCCGGAATCTTGGGACAACCCTGAATCATTCATCCGTGTTGTGCATTCGGTGTTCCCCAACCTGTCGATCTCCGCCATTTTGGGCGGCCAGTGTCTGGTCGGGTTTATCTATCCCGGCAAAACCAGCACGACCACGTTGACGCGGCAGCTCATTCTGAGCGCCGGGGCACCAACGACAGAAGATGAACAAACGGCAGTTGAGACATTCAGCCAGATGACTCTGCAGGCCGTGAGGGATGAGGACTATGCGCTGGTAGCGACGGTCCAGGACGCACTCAATTCAGGGGCTAATGACAGCTTTTTGATTGGACGGAACGAGCCCGCCGTTCAGCACTATCATCAAATGATTAGCGAGGTTGCGGGCAACCAGCAGCCTTAACCAACCTAGTCTTGCTCGCGCTGGAATCAGATAGCCGTTACAACACGCGAGATTGAGTGAGCTGGCGACCATAGAATCTGCTCGCTATGCTTGTACATCACCTCGTTTCGGAGTCACTGACTTGGGCATCATCGACTACCACAGCCCACTCAACATTCTCATCTCCGTCAAAGGCCACCCCTTTGAGCGGGATGCCTTCGCCGAGGTATTTGAGTCTTTCGATGACATACGGCATACGTTCGTAGAGCAACCCGCATCACAGGCTTTTCTCAATCCTGAGGCCGCCGCCCCTTGGGACGTGCTGGTGTTTTATGACATGCCAGGAATTGACTTCAGTACCCAACCGCCCGGCCTTGTCGCACCGTCAGAAGCGTTAAAAAAAGGATTCATGGAACTCCTCGCGACGGGCAAGGGCATGGTCTTTCTTCATCACGCCATTGCCGGCTGGCCACTATGGCCCGAATACGGTGAAGTCATTGGTGGCCGCTTTTTTTATGGGCCCGCCGAATGCAGAGGTCGGCAAGTACTTGATTCGGGCTACCGGCACGATGTGCCACACAGCGCCAACGTGTTGGACTCAGCCCACCCGATTACCAAAAATCTCGACAACGCCTTCCCACTGACAGATGAGCTTTACCTGTACGAGGTATTCGAGGATGACGTTCAACCCCTGCTCAGCAGTGACTACAGCTTTGATCGGGAGCATTTCTACTCCGCGCATCACGCAGTGACGGGTAACATGTTCTGCAATGATGATTGGCCGCATCCCGAGGGCAGTCCGCTGATTGGCTGGCATAAGCAACACGGCAACAGCCGCATCTGTTATTTGCAACCAGGAGACGGTCCGGAGACCTATACGTCACCGCATTATCGCAAGCTAGTGGAGAACGCCATTCGGTGGGCCGCCAGCTAGGACTCACACATCGCCGCCGCGTCTCGTCAAAGCGACGATGCGAGTGCTGAGGCGGCGGCGATGCGAGCACTAAGGCGCCGTTACGGAAGTCACGATGCGGTCGTAGAACAGGTCAAAGGCGTACGCGTAATCTGCGTCTTCTTTGATATTCCATCCAGTGAACACGGCGATCAAATCAAGCTCCGGAACGATCAAAGGAAACTGCCCTCCCCATCCCCAGCCGCCGTACATCTGTGGTCCTGAGGCCGTTTTGTGACGGTAAATCCACCACTGGTAACCATAACCCCAGCCGTCTGGATCATTAGCGTAAACAGGGATCGCCGATCCTGCTAGAGCGCGAAACCCACTCCGCCGGGACAATCTGCTCACCATCCCACTCGCCGTTTTGCGCAAAAAGCCAGGTGAAGCGCGCTAAATCAGACGCGGTCAGGAACAAACCACCGCCGGCGTTGGTGTGGCCCTCGGGCGCACTGTTCCAGTGATAGTCACGGATACCGATGGGACCAAACAGATGCCGCTCTGCATAGACATTGGTTGGGATTCCTGTTGCCGTCGCCAGTATCTCCGACAGTGCCTGACTCGAAGCGCTGTTGTAATCAAAGAACGTGCCCTGCTCCACTGTCATCGGTTTTGAGAGCAAGTAGCCTACCCAATCATCCAAGGCCTCTGACGCCGTCGCATCATTCTCCAAACTGAAATACGAGACGTCTTCTTCCCAGTCGATACCCGCCGTCATGGTCAACACGTTTTCGAGCGTGACATCTTTCACCGCAGGATCGGCAAATTCACGATGCGGAAGGAGTTCGCCCAATGTCGCACCGGTCCCGGGTAGCTCACCCCGCTCAATCGCAATACCAATCAACGCCGACATCACGCTTTTGGATACTGACTGCAAACTGTGCAATTCGGAGTTGCCGTGGAACGGATAAGCCTCCGCGTTGAAGTAATCCCAAGGCGGAGGGCTGGGATAACTGAACCCCTTATGCTGGGCGGCGTAATCCCACTCGTAGTGTTGCTCAAACGCAACCTGCCCATGGCGGATGATGGTCATGGAATCGATGTTTCCGTACTGACCCGCCTCAATTTCACCGCTGAGTTTTTCGATCGCTTCCCGGTCGAGCCCAAGCGATGCCGGATCCACTCGCGCCCATTCCGCTCCTGGCCAGGCGACATCGGCCACGCTTAACTGTGGAAGGATTAGAGCGATCAAGAGCAGTTGTCGCGGCAGCTTTATCGCACCACAAACCCAACGGACTGGTGCGCAAAGCGCGCCATTTGGCCTTCCCTATTCCATGCAACGATGACATCCTCCAAATAACGTCTAGGCGACTAAGACGACGTCGCGTAAAAGCGCAGCGAATCGCGCGCCCCAGCGATGGGAGCCTACTGGCTTACCGGCAGAGGCTTATTGATGGGCTGGGTTAGCGTCTCAGGCGCCACTGCGAAACCGATAATGGCGCTGTAACCCGGTGACTGCTCACGATGAACCAGCCCAGCTTTCGCGACGATCTTGGCGCCGCGCTGGCAGGTAATCGCCTCACCATCCTCGGTAGACAAGGTGATCTCACCGTCTGTGACGTACACCACTGAATCAAAGTCATGCCAATGGAAGTCGTTTTCCTCGGCGGGGAAATCGAAAGCCATGGCGTGGTAGCCCATCGCCTCAATTTCAGCATATGCCTGAGCTTCGTCATCGAAAGTCAGCAGTTCATTCATGGCCAGTTACTCCTCATTTCTGCAGCACCACTGTATCGCTATCCCCTGCTATTTCACACCGTGCCACTGTGATGTTCGGGGTCGACCGACCTGCACTGCTTTAGGCTCCTAAGCAAGCGACCATGCTGGGTCATTTGAAGAGGGGTTGGTATGGTAGGCCTATGTCCGATCTCACCAAGCTGTCTGCCATTGAGCTCTCCAGAGCCATCGCCTCAGGTGACGTCTCTTGCGTCGAGGTCATGGATGCCTTTCTCGAGAAAATCGAGACTTTAAATCCGCACGTGAATGCGCTGGTTAACCTTATCCCTCGTGATGAATGCTTGAGGCTGGCCCGGGAAGCCGACGCCGCCCCCCGCGTTGATGAAGAGCTTGGATGGCTGAAAGGTATACCGATAGCAGTGAAAGATCTCTCCAGAGCAAAAGGACTGGCCACAACCTGCGGGTCTCCGCTTTTTCAGGACGAGATCGCCACCTGACGACGATCCACACGTCGCCCATCTGCGTGCCGCTGGCGCCATTATCATCGGCAAAACCAACGTGCCGGAATGGGGATTAGGTGGGCACACCGACAACCCGGTCTTTGGTTTAACCCGGAACGCCCACGATCCCCAACTGAGCGCGGGCGGCAGTAGCGGCGGTGCTGCGAGCGCATTGGCTAGCGGCATGCTCAGCATCGCAGATGGCAGCGACATGATGGGTTCGCTGAGGACGCCCGCGGCTTTTCAGGGCCTTGTGGGTTTTCGGCCCACTCCGAGCGTCGTGCCCCTTGCCCCTGAAATGGATCCAATGGAGCTTGGTCTGGTGAGCATTGGTCCCATGGCAAGAGACGTGGCCGACGCCGAGGCCCTGTTCAGCACCCTTGCTGGGCGCGCACCGCAGACGTCTGCCCACAATCCCCCCGAACTTTCGCTGGCAGGATTAAAAATCGGCTGGTTGGGCAGTGCCGGAGGCCATTGGCCGATCGAGCCATCGATCCTTCGCTATTGCGAGCAGGCGCTGACGGTACTTGCCTCTGCCGGCGCGGAGGTCGACGCGTGCATCTCCCATCAAATTCCCGATCTTTGGCCGTGTTGGCTGACGTTGCGGCAAACCGCTCTGTCGCCGGGCAAATCACTGTATCAGGACCCGAGTAAGCGCCCGTTAATGAGCGACAACTGGCAGTGGGAAATACAGCAAGGAGCGCTTTTGAGTCGGGATGATATCGCTGCAGCGGAACAGACCCTGCGGGCATGGCGCGCAGAATTAAGCAGACTCTTCAGCGAATACGATGTGCTGATCGCACCCGCTTGTCAGGTGCACCCATTTGCATCGGCAGACGGTCCCCCGCAGCAGATTCACGGCCGATCTCTCGACACCTATCATCGCTGGCTGGAGGTCAGTTTGCCGGCCTCTCTGGGTTCCCTGCCGGCAATCTCCATGCCGATTCCGGGTCTGTCGCCACAGCATATGACTGGCCTGCAGCTCATGATGCCCTCGGGCAGCGATCAGAAGCTGCTCAGCGTTGCACGGGGTGTTGAGACTGCACTCGGCCCGGTAAGCTAATCACTCATCATCTTGATAATCTTTGAGCACGCGGCGCCACGTCCATAAACCCGCGCCGACCAGCACCAGCCCATAAGACAGAGCCAAAATCAGCTCACCGCTCATAGCGCGCTCTCTACGAGAGTCGGCAAAGCACTTGCCACAGCCTCTTGATAAGGCAAAGCGTAAAACAGGGTCATCAAAACCGCGATTACAGCGCCCATCACCACCATCACTTTGGGCCATAGCAGCGTTTGCCTGACCGTCTCAGGATCTCGCTCGGCACTTGGCATGAGATGCAAGCCGTTCTGATAGTCAGATTCCGCCGCCGTTACAGTGCCCCGGCGGGAGACAAATGCCACAGCAATGTAGCTGCAGATAACGCCGACGAGAATCGGGTCGGCCATGACCGGCCATTTCACTAGACCGGCCAACGACAGCGCATTCATGCCGACATTGACCGCGAAACCCACCGCCATCCCCCAGAATGCACCGGATACCGTGACGCGGCGGCTCCAGATGCTCATAAACGCGACCACTCCCCATGAGGACGCGAACAGCGGCCCCGCGAAGTGCGTCAACCAATAGATATTGCGGGGTAACATCAGTGCCACGACGATCACGGTGACACCGACACACAGCATTGCCACGCGCGCGTTGCGCAGTCGCCCGCCCTCGAGCCGTGACAGCTGATCCTCGCTCGCCCCAACCTCGGTACTCTTCACAGCACTCTCCTCAGCACTCTCCTCAGGACTGCCCAAAATATCGTGGCTGACACTGAAACCCACCAGCGACAAGAAAGTCGACGCTGAAGACAGCCCCGCTGCCAGTACGCCGCAAATCAAGATAGCGCCCAGCACGCTAGGCAGCAGATTCATGGAGACCCAAATCATGGTGCTCTCTGGGGGCGAGATATCGGGGTTAATGAGGTTGACGGTGGCGGCGGCAAAGTTAGTCACCAAATAGAGCAGCAACATGGCAATCAGGGCACCGCATGCCGACCGGATGACCACGTGCTCACTGCGCGCCATCAGGTAGCGACTGGTTTGCCAGGGACTGACAGCGACCACAATGCCCCACGCCACACCGAGGATACTGGCCCACACCAACGCCTCCATCGGCGTTTGCCAGTAGACATCAGGGCCAACGCGCCCGTGCCAGGCGATGATCCCGGGCTTGTCTGCGTAGGTCGCCAGTGAGTCGATAACGCTGGACCAACCACCGGCTGCCTGCACAATAAAAAAAGCCGTGACCACGATGATGCTGGAGAACAGCAAGAACATGACCGTATCGGTCAAGATGACACCCCGTGATCCAGAGTACAGCGTAAACAGCGTGTAGCTGGCCCAGACCATCAGTATCGCAATCACCTCGCTAAAGCCCGTGACTTCCGTGATGATCAGCGCCATGCCCCATGTCACAGCTAGTAGATAAGCAGACAAACCGGCCACAATCGAAACGCCGGCGAAAACCTGTATGCGACGGCTACTGAACCGGGAGCGAAAAAATCAGGGACCGTGAGTGCCCGGCTTCGCCTGAGGTACCGACCAAAGAACACCGCGCCGACGATATAACCCAGGCAGTTGAAGCAGGTCATAATGATGACCAACGGTGCATGACCTTGGTAAGACATGCCCGCCTCACCCATAAAGGCATTGGTGCTCATAAAGCTGGCCACCAACGTCCCCAGAATCAACACGGTGGGCGCATTGCGCCCTGCGACAAAAAAGTCTTCGAGGTGTTTGACCCGCTTACCGGCATACCAGCCGATAGCCAAATAGCAGCCTAGACTGATGATGATCCCTGCCTGGAAGCTATTCACGGATCAACAGCACCGGGGGTGAGAGCAACATCGTCAGCATGAACGTATGCGCCCTGAAAATGCATCAACCCAACACCCTATTCACGTCCAGTGACGGTGGCTTCAAGAATGAGCTGCTCAATGGTCTCCACATCCGCAGGCCGAGGATTCGTAGCCGCCGCGGCATCCAGATACGCTTTTTCGGCAAGGCTTCTTGCACCGTCTGCCGGCACGCCAATCTCTGACAGAGACCGCGGAATATTCAAGTGATCGAGCAGCTCACGTATCGCCCTTTCAAACGAGTCAAAATCGGTAGTCGTAAGGCCCAGGGCGCGCGACATCGCAGGCACCTTGTCGACAATCGCTGGCGCGTTGAAACGCAGTACCGCTGGCAGAGCGATGGCGTTGGTCAGGCCATGGTGTGTGTCGTACTCGGCACCGACCATGTGACTGATGGCATGCACCATGCCCAGTCCTTTCAAAAATGACACACCCGCCAAGCAAGCCCCGATCTGCATGCCGCCCCGTGCGGAGAGGTTGTCGGGTTCAGCAACCGCTTTGGGGAGCCATTGGCCGATGAGCGCAAGCGCCTCCAGTGCGATGCCGTCGCACATCGGATGCAGATCGGGGACACAATAGGCCTCAATGGCGTGCACCATGGCATCGATCCCTGTCCACGCGGTGAGGTTTGCCGGCAATCCCACCGTAATCATGGGATCCAGCAGTGTTAACGACGGCTTGAGGTCGGCGTGCCATACACATAGCTTCATCCCGCGCTCGGTGTGCGTGATCATCGCTGTGCTCTCTGTCTCGGCACCCGTCCCCGCCGTCGTCGGTATGCAAATGAGCGGAGGAAATTCATGCTCATCAGCTAATGTCGGCGCCTCACGATCAAAGTCGAACTGCCAAATATCGACATCGTTGTGAGCCGTCAGCGCCGTGGCCTTGCCGGCATCCATCCCGCTGCCGCCACCAATGGCAATCACCGCATCGTGCGCGCCCTCACGAAACATCCGTCGCGCCACCTGAATATCTGAATCCAGTGGATTGGGGGCAACATCGGAAAACACCCGGCTCTGTATGTCAGCCTCAGCGAGAGTGCGCTGAAGTTCTTCGATGAACGGCAGCCCTGCCGATCCGCGATCAGTGACGATCAAGGGGTTAGACACCCCCATTTCCGCCACCCGGCGGCCCAGCTCCCCCAACCTGCCGGGCCCATATGCAATCGGCACGGGGAATGACCAATCGCAGATTTCTTCAAGATTTTTATGATTTAATTCAGTCATCTACAGCAAAACCCTAAGATTGATTATGAGGGCGCTGCCGCGACACGACGGCGCCGTCAAAAAAAACCTCTCAAGCATGAAAAAATCAGTGCATCTGCCCGCCGCTTTCCCTATATTCGCGGCTGAAAGTTGCACCCGGAAGACCATAGCACGACCCTCCAGATTTTTGCGGAGACCTTACAGCTCAGCGCCCATTCAGTGCACCCAACTACGTTTATCGCGCACTGGCAATCTGGATACAACAATAACGCCGACATGCCACTTAGCCAGCGGCATGCACAAACTCAGCATGAGATGACCACCATGAGCTCACCTGTACTCTCCCTCTCTCGACGCCTCCGCAGATCGCCTTTTGAGTCTCGCTCTCACGTCGGCGCCAAAGCGGCGTCTGTCTACAACCATGTGGTGCTACCTACAGCCTATGCCTCGCTTGAAGAGGACTATTGGCACCTGCGCGAGCACGTTCAGATCTGGGACGTGGCGTGCCAGGTACAAGTTCAGGTGCAAGGGCCAGATGCGCACAAACTCGTGGAATATCTGACACCACGGGACCTATCCAAAATCGTTCCCGGACAATGTGTGTATGCCCCACTGATCGACGAAAAAGCCGGCATCGTGAACGACCCGATTATTCTCTGCTTGGCGCCCGACCGTTTCTGGCTTTCGATTTCAGATACCGATGTGTTGCTCTGGGTCAAAGGCTTGGCAATCGGCGCAGGCTTTGATGTGGAAGTGACGGACCCCAATGTATTCCCCGTATCACTTCAGGGTCCTCAATCTGAAACGCTGCTCAGCCGGTTGATCGCCGAACCGCTGGAGGATATTCGCTTCTTTCGCTTTATAGAAACACAAATCGATGGCATACCGCTGGTTGTCGCGCGCACGGGTTGGAGCGGTCAGGGTGGTTTCGAACTGTATCTGGCGGACACCAGTGAAGGAGAGCGCTTGTGGGACCTGTTAGTCGACGCGGGAGAGGGCCTCAATTTGCGATCAGGATGCCCTAACCTCATTGACCGCATTGAGACGGGCCTCCTGTCACACGGCAACGACATGACGCTCAATGACAATCCGATCGAAGCGGGACTCGATCGCTTCTTCAAGATGGGTAAAGCAGCCGATTATTTGGGGCGGGAAGCGCTCGAGCGCATCGCCTCTGCAGGGCCTGATCGCCGCATGGTACGGTTGGTCGTAAAGGGTGATGCCATCGCCAACCCGAGGGAAACCTACCCTCTGACGGCAGTGGACACGCAAGGCAGCGGATGCGTGACCAGCATCACCTTCTCACCCCGACTGGGATTCAATGTGGGCCTCGGCTACGTACCTGCCGACGCAACCGCGACGGGTACCACAGTCACCATCGATACGCCGACAGGCACGGTGACGGGACACATTGCCAACAACGACTGGCAAACCGCCGATTGAGCCCTTACTAGGCTCTAAGGTAGACCATGCACCATCTTGGTCTCGAGGAAGTCCTCGAGACCCATCTCTCCACCCTCTCGACCATTGCCTGACGCCTTGTAGCCACCAAAGGGCGAGCCGTATTCGTAGGCACCGCCATTAAAATGTACTGCCCCTGCGCGGAGCGCACGGGATAAACGCGCCGCCCGATCGGCGTCGCCCGTCTGCACATACGCGGCGAGCCCGTATGGGGTGTCGTTAGCGATCTCGATCGCCTCAGCTTCGGTCTCGAAGGGAATGATCGTCAGCACCGGTCCGAAAATTTCTTCCCGAGCAATGCGCATCGTGTTGTTGGCGTCGGCAAAAATCGTAGGGCGAACGTACCAGCCGCTATCGAAGCCTTCAGGACGACCAAGCCCTCCGGCAATCAAGTTGGCGCCTTCCTCGATACCCACCTGAATCATGGCCTGCACACGATCAAACTGTATCTGATCAAAGAGCGGCCCAATGTGGTCACCCTCTTTCTCGGGGTCATCCACACCCGTCGCCAACGCTGCCCGGCGCGCGATTTCGACCGCCTCGTCGTAACAACTTTTCTCGACAAGCAGGCGCGTTGGCGCGTCACAGCTTTGCCCCGTGTTGAACATACATTCAGCGACTGACTGGGTGACCCGCTCTTCGAGGTCGCAGTCAGCAAACACCAAATTGGGCGACTTGCCTCCGAGCTCAAGGGTGACGCGCTTGACGGTATCGGATGCATCGCGCGTTACCGCCGTGCCTGCGCGCGTTGAGCCTGTAAATGACATCATTTGTACATCAGGATGCTTTGACAGTGCCGAACCCACGACGGGGCCTACGCCGTTGACCAGATTGAACACGCCAGCGGGCACCCCGGCCTCATCAAGGATTTCGGCGTAAAGCATCGCCGATACGGGGGTATGCTCACTCGGCTTCAGAACACAGGTGCAACCCGTTGCGATGACGGGGAGCACTTTGAGAACAACCTGATTGATTGGCCAGTTCCAAGGCGTAATCAAACCGCAGACCCCGATTGGCTCTCGGAGCAACACCTCGCCATTATCAAAATCTTCTCGCTCCTCAAGCTTTTCCAGCGCGCTGATGAAGCCATCAAGATGACCGATCGCGGCATCGGCCTGGGCCTCCCGGGCCATGGTGATCGGCGCGCCCATTTCGAGACGCATGGCCTGCGCCAGCTCCTCGAAACGCCGCTCGCTGACTTCGCGAATCCGCCGCAACAGATCGAGCCGCTCAGACTTTGTGGTCAGGCTGAATGACTCAAAAGCGGATTTAGCCGCTGCCACAGCGCGATCAACGTCGGCCTCGTTACCCAGTGCGACCTCTGCAACCTTCTGTGCATTCGCCGGGTTGAGAACGGGCATGGTGTCAGCAGATTGTGGTGTGACCCAATCACCATCGATATAAAACTTCAGCAACTTATCCATGCAACTCTCCAGCTATTAACAAACGCCTACAGCCCAACACGTCATCCGCGCAGCCACTTTGGTAATACCTCTGGCGCAACCGTCACCGACTCGCCCACAGCCACTGTCCCGGGAACCTCCACTACGCCCACCAAACCCCGGCAGAACTTTGACGCCTCAATAAAGTCCGTGTCAGCCAAGGCCTCACCACTTCGCGTCGGATATTGCTCGGCAACGAAATGCGACATACGGCTACAGGGCGGATTGTACTCTTCCACCATAAGCACCACGCCCCCGGCAAAAGTGAGTGTTGTACCGCGGGGTAACCGGGAAAAATCGGGGACGCCCTCGATGCTTAAATTCACGGCAACGTCTCCGGCCGCAAGGGGCGTAACCAAATTCAGCTTCTGGGAGACCACATCAAGATCTTCCTGAGCGACTGCTGACCACTGTCGCTCGTTGCGGCGCTCTGTGCCGCCCGGTTGTTTATCTGTTTGCTCCCAGCACCTGCGCGTCGGCCCGCGATGACGGTCGCCGACAATTCCGTCGATGGCTAAATCGATGGACGTCTGGTTATCTTTTCTCAGCGTGCCCGGAGCGCCCAAAAATGCGCTGGCAACCCGCCCCTGCATCGTCCCCATGTTTTGACCTCAGGATCTTCCCAATCTCCCAAGGCATTGTGGCACGGGCGCCGTGCATCGACAACACACTGTCTGCGCTTCGCGATGTGGCTCACTGGATCGGGCGCTATCGGCACCTAAACTATCGGGACCTAGTCTCGACCTAAGAATGGCGCTTTACTCTCACCCCAGGAGCAGATGGCATTACACTCACCACTCGCTCCGATGGAATTGCCCTTATGAACAAGGTGTTGGCAGCCCTGATGACCCTGATCATTATCGGGACGGTCGTCGTGGTGTTCGGCCTCGGCTTCATGTCGCTGATGTGATCAAGATCACAAGAGGCCGTAGATGAGCATTTTGTTAGCCGGCGGCACCGGCGTCATCGGGCAAGCGCTACTCGATCAAGCCGGTCATGCGCACAACATCATTACTGTCGGACGACGAGCAACAGAGCGCGCGGCCCAAGAAGTCGTCGCGGACTTCAGCAATCTGCCCCACCTGCCGCCTGCCGAGACGGCGATCTGCGTGCTCGGGACCACAATTGGTAAGGCGGGCTCGCGGGAGGCTTTTCACGCGATCGATTACGGCGCGGTTATGTCCTTCGCGCACGCTGCCAAAGCCGCGGGCGCATGGCATTTCTTGATCGTCACGGCCATCGGCGCCAGTCCGTCTTCCAAGGTGTTTTATTCGCGAGTCAAAGGCGAAGTAGAGCGCGATCTGCGCGCTACGGGGTTCGACAGACTCGACATCATGCAGCCCGGCTTATTGCGCGGGCCACGATCGGAAACACGTCCCGTAGAAAGTCTGCTGAAGGCCATCGCACCCCTGACGGATCTCGCGATGCAGGGCCCATGGCGGCGCTACCGTAGCGTTCATGCCAAGGTTGTTGCACGCAGCCTGCTGCAAGCCTGCGAAAACACTTTCCCCGGGGTCTTTATCCATCAGTTCGAGGATATCTGCAGGCTCGCCGACGAGTTTGAATCGACACAGAATGGCTAACTCAAAATACTGTAAGGTTGAGTGGCTTTACACTCGCGCGATAACCGACCTACGCCAGACAAGAGGCGGAGAGGAATCACTTTATGAAACAACTTATCATCGCTTTGCTGACAGCGCTCGCCCTAACCGCCTGCCAACCGGATAACGCGGACCGAGATATTCTGGCGCCCGTACCAGAGCTTGGTCATGGCCTCATGCAAGGCTATTTGCATGACGAATCACCTCTCAATAGCGCCGCATTCCTGCCACCCCCACCTGCCAGTGGCTCCGCTCAACAAGCTGCCGACGATGCCGCTAGCGAGGCGATGAGAGGGCTTGAGGGCAGTGCCCGCTGGGCACAAGCCGCTGTTGATGCGGAACTCCATTTCCCCGCTGCGGCGCAAATATTCAGCTGCGCACTGGGGGTTTCTGTTACCGAGGCCCAAACGCCGGCGCTATACCGACTACTGCAGCGATCACTAACGGACTTTGGCCTTGCGAGCTATCCCGCCAAGCGAGCGCATCAGCGTCAGAGGCCATTCCTGATCAACGGCGGCGAGATCTGCACGCCAGACGATCGAGAAATGCTGGAAACCGATGGTTCTTACCCGAGTGGGCACAGCGCGATTGGCTGGGGCTGGGCGCTGACGCTGTCGCAGCTTGCACCCGCGCGGGCAGAAGCGCTTCTCACACGCGGCAGAGCTTATGCCAAAGCCGCATGGTCTGTAACGTAACGTGCATTGGTTGAGCGACACGCGAAGCGGGGAATGGCTGTCGGGGCAGCCGCCTTCGCGCGTTTGCAGAACAACGGGCTATTTCAGGCCACGATGGCAGCAGCGAGGCAGGAATTAAACCAAGCGAATCTTGAGCGTCCCGACACCGCTACGTGTGATGCCGAGGCGATGGTGCTGGCATCGCTCCAGTAGCGCGATCAACCGAGACTATGCATCTGGGACGCGGCGGTCGCAACTCATCGCCCCTGCCCCACATCAGCATCACGACACGACCTGCGCATCGAAAGTCAGTAGCATGGCCAACTCCCAAATAGCCTGACGCCGCCGCATGTCTAACCAATATGGAACCACTCCGACTGGCCCTGGTGAATACCGTGAGCCGGATGCCGGACTCGTTAAGCCGAAAGAGGCCGCGACGCTTGTGGTGGTACGCGACGGACAGCAACCCACCATCTTGATGGGCAAGCGCGCTTCGACACACCGCTTCATGCCCAACAAGTTTGTGTTCCCTGGAGGGAGGCTGGATCTCATTGATCAGCGCCTCAAAACGCCGGGGGACTTGAACCCACACGTGCTGGAACGACTCAGAAAATCAACGCGCAAAGACATCACAGACCGCAAGCTGCGTGGGCTGGCATTGGCCGCCATTCGTGAGACGTACGAGGAGACAGGCCTGGTCGTCGGTCGCGCGACAGAGCATAAAACCAACACCCGGCACAGCATCTGGCAAAAGTACTTTGAACACGGCGTCGAGCCGCCGCTACAGGACATGGATTTCTTTGCCAGAGCCATCACTCCGGCCTATCGCACACGGCGGTTCGACACCCGCTTTTTCATGATTCATGAAGAGTTCATTCACAATGACCCCGCCCTCGTTAGCAAGGCGAGCGGCGAGCTGAATCAAATTCATTGGCTGACGTTTGACGAAGCACGCGAGCTCGATCTCCCAGCCGTCACACGATGGGCCATCGACCTCGTCGAGCAACGCATCACCCTTCCCCGCGCGCAGCAAGTGAAAGAACCCGCGCCGTTTGTGAGGTTCAACCGCGGCCGGTCCATCTCGGTCGATCTTTGAAAGCGACCCGCTCACTCTTGCCGGTTGGTACACTCCCCCACCCCTACAGGAACAGCACCATGGAAAGCACCGTGAGTGAAGCGAAAGCAGGCCACCTTACAGGCTACGGATCGGCGTCTTATCGACATTACGTGTTGCTATTGTTAATGCTGGTCTACACGCTGAACTTTATCGATCGCACGCTGATCGCGGTCGTCGCCCAGCCGATCATCGAATCTTTTCAGCTAACCGATGCGCAATGGGGCCTGCTATACGGCCCACCCTTTGCCATTTTCTATGCCGTGATGGGCCTGCCCATCGCGCTATGGGCAGACCGTTCTAACCGCGTCCACATCATTAGCCTGTGCATTGTGCTGTGGTCGATCATGACTGCGCTGTGCGGCGTAGCGATCGGTTTTTTCACGCTGTTGATGTTCCGCATCGGGGTGGCGATTGGTGAAGCAGGCTGCACTCCTCCGGCCAACTCTTTAATCGGCGATTACTTTATTGCACGGAAACGCGCTACGGCCCTCGGCGTCTATTCCATGGGCGTTACCCTGGGGAGCGTGCTGGCCAACGTATTCGGTGGCCCCATCGCGCAAATGCAAGGCGCTGATGTCGGCAACTGGTTGTCGGGTTTCGGGCTTCACTGGCTCTTTGGGGGGCTGGACTGGGCCAATATCGAGGGCTGGCGAATCGCCTTTGTGGTGGTGGGTCTACCCGGCGTGCTGGTCGCCATGCTGGTCTGGATGACGATCAAGGAACCACCCCGGGGTTACTCCGACCCACCATCGCAAAGCGCTGACCGCGCGCCCGACTGGAATGAGACCTTTGCTGAACTTAAGCGCAAGCCCTCGTTCTGGTGGATGGCCATTGCGGCCTCTTTAGTGGCGTTTGTTGGCTACGGACTGATCAGCTTCCAGGCACCGTTTCTACAGCGTGAGCATGGGCTCAGTGTGCGCGACGCGGCATTACAGTTTGGGGCACCGCTCTCTTTGCTTGCCGCCGTCGGGACGTTCCTCGGTGGCTACATCACCGAGCGGGCGACCGAACGCTTCCCGACCGCCATGGCCTGGGTGCCTGCTATCGGCATCGCACTGGCGGTGCCCGCCTATGCCGCAGCCTTCTTCTCGGAGGACCTCGACACCGTATTCGTACTCTGGGGTATCGGTGCTGTCTTCCACTACAGCTACCTCGGCGCGCAGTACAACATCGGTCAGGGCGTCGTCAGCAATCGCTCACGTGCAACCGCCATCGCCGTGCTGCTGATCCTCGTTTCCTTAATAGGCAATGGTATCGGCCCCTATTTCGTGGGCTTCATGAGTGACCTGTTCATGCAGCAACAACTCCTAGCCCTCGACCCAGGTACCTTACTGTCACCCGAGGTTTGCAAAGCAGCAGACGTAGCGCGTACTGAAGCCGAAGACGCCTTGTGCCGCACTGCGAACTCCACGGGACTCAAATACTCGATGGCCGCGACGGCCAGCATTTTCCTGATCGCATCGGCGTGCTTCCTGTTGTGCGCGCGCACACTTAAGCAGGATTTCGTGGCGCAGTTGGGGGCCGACACGCATAAGATGCCGGACCCGTCATAGGAACGAATCCCCACGCCCCAAGCTCTAAGGAATACCGCGTTATGAGAACATTTCATACAAGCCTGCCTGATTGCCCTCCTCCTCAGTGCCGCATTGGTCACAGAGGCTGAGCCACCCGCCACCGCCGAGACGCTGGGCTTGATGGAAGGCTCACCTCCCGATGGCGATCAGTTGGTGACGGTCGAGAACGCCTTTCTTCCACCCTATAACCGCTGGAGCTTCCTCCACATGCGGGAGCTGTTTCCCACGCGCGGTATCGAACCGTCTGCGAACGCATCGCAAATGGCGCAGGAGTTCATCGACATCCGCAGCATTCCAGTCAGTCTCGCAGATGACCGGCAAATCACAGCAGGGGAATGGCTCGACAACGCCTATACCGATGGCTTTATCGTTCTGCACGAAGGGAAAGTGACGTACGAGCAGTACTTAAACGGTCAGAACCCTCACTCCCAGCACATCATGTTCTCAGTGACCAAATCATTCACCAGCGCACTGATTCTCACGCTGGCTGAAGAGGGCTTGATTGACTTAAGTGAGACCGTATCGCGCTACGTTTCAGCGTTGGCAGAAACCGCTTATGGCGATGCCACCGTCCAGCACGTAATGGATATGACCAACTCTATCCAGTACGACGAGACCTATGACGACCCTGAGAGCGACATCGGGCGTTACTTTGCTGCGCTAGCCCCGGGCGGCCGCGGCTTGTATCACCACCTCACCACGCTCGATAAGCAATTACCCGGTTATGCCCATGGCGAGGCGTTTCAATACGTCACACCAGACACTGAGGTGCTGGGCTGGATTATCAGAAGCGTCACGGGCCTCTCACTGGCGGAGAATTTAGAGTCGCGGATCTGGAAACCCATGGGAGCCGAGCACCCGGCCCATTACATGCTTGACCCCGTGGGCATCGAGCTTGCGGGTGCTGGACTATCCATGTCGCTGCGCGACGCCGCCCGTTTTGGTCAGATGGTGCTTGACGATGGCCGTTACAACGGCCGGCAGGTTCTATCTGCCAGTGTCACGGCACGGATCAAGAATCGGCGGAATACCGAAGCATTCACGCGCTATTACGACGACCCCTGGTATCACGTTGTCGCCGAGGATTATCACGATCAGTGGTGGAGTTATCGTGGCGTGAATGCAGTGGTGGCGCTCGGCATTCACGGGCAATTCATCTACGTCAACAGCGACCACAATGTCGTCATTGTGAAACAAACATCAGATCCCTTTGCCGAAGGCACCCGAGTCGACAATGAAACGCCCCTGGTGATGCACGCCATCGCTGCCTTTCTGGCCAGCCGTGATTGAGCCAGTGGCACTCACGCGCTATAGCCACCATTTCAGTTGCCAAAAATTCGCAGTCAACCAGCACGCAACCGACCCAGTGCCTTCCCGCGATGGCGAGGCGCTGTTACGATATCTGTGTTCCCAGCTGCCACATCCTCGGAGTCCTCTATGACACCCAAAACAGGCGTTTTTAGCTCACTCTTTAGCGGCCTTGCGCTAGTCCTCGCAGGATTCAGCATGCCGTCAGCTGCGCAGTGCGTTGGCGACTGCGCACTCATTGCAGACGATTTCATGGAAAAACAAACTGAGGAGGCCGTCTGGCCGAGAGAGAGCTGCGAAAAACTTCAGGAAGCGGCGGGCACCTACATCTATCTGTCGGGCCAAGCTGTCAAAAAGCCCATGAATCGACAAACCCGGCAATGAAAGAAAAATCCTTTAGCGCCGGCGTTGCCTTGAGTCAGTTGTCTGCCAATGCCGCAAACGTTTACGAAGTTTTCTGCCAAAGCTGAACACCGGATATTCCGCGCCACCACAAGGTGCTGAGGCACTACTTTGGTGCGATCGACAGAGTCCTTCATCGCTTTATGTTAATAGCTCGTAGAAGTAACAGACGCTCGCTGTCTGTTGTGTCCCGTGAACACTGAGGCTGGCATGCGGATTGCACAACGCTCACCGAGAGTAGCCAAACCACTGGCCACCACACCACTAGCCACCACATTGATACATAGGAGCATTAGGTGAAAAACCGCTATTTCCTGCCCATCGTTGCGAGTTCCCTCCTTTCCTTCTCAGCAGAGGGTGTCATCGCTCAAGAGGCACCGGTGTTTGAGGAAATTCTAGTCACAGCTGAGAAGCGCACCGAGAGTCTGCAAAATCTGTCTCAAGCGGTGACAGCACTGACGGCGGAGGACGTGGAGAACCGCCAGTTGAGTTCCTTCGTTGATCTCAGCGCCATCGCGCCGGGCGTCAATGTTGCCAAGAACGAGGGTTTCAAAACCGTCATCACCATCCGGGGTATCGGAAACGAGGCCAACCAAAACGCTATTGCGAACCCGTCTGTCTCGTATCACCTCGACGGGGTCTACGTGGCATCACCCTTCGCGCTACAAACCGATTTTCTGGATCTCGAGCGAATTGAAGTCCTGAGGGGCCCTCAAGGGACGCTGTTCGGGCAAAACTCGACCGGTGGGGGTATTAACGTCATTACCAAAGCGCCCACTTTCGACGAGTTCTATGGCACGGCCGATCTGACCGTGGGCGAGTATAGTCTCGTCAAGGCACGGGCAGCCTTCAATCTGCCCATGACTGACACGATCGCTGCGCGGGTCTCCGTCATGACGCACAAACACGACGGCTTTACCGAGAATGTGGGTAACGGTCAGGACCTAGATGACGCAGACAGCGTCTCAGCGCGAGCGAAACTGCTGTTCCAACCCAGCGATGCCTTCTCGGCTACATTGACGGCACAGATTTTCGACGAAGACGTGAACGGGCAGGCCCAAAAAGGCATTTACGATCCGACGCCGGGAGCACGCTACCTCGCACAAGATTCGCTCTCAAGCTACGAGCTGGAATCTCAGCTTTACAGCATGACCCTAGAGTGGGACTTTGGCGGCGTCACACTGAAGTCACTCACCAGCTATCAGAACGATGAGATTGCCATTCAGCGGGACAATGACCGGCACGACTACCGCACCCTGCCACCTTTTTTCCTACTGCAGAGCTACTTTGACCCCGAAACTAACGAACAGAAAACCACCACACAGGAATTCAACCTGATCTCGAACGAGCCGGCTTTTGGTGGACTCGACTGGGTCGTGGGCGTGTTCTACCTCGATACCGAAGTCGATATCAGCATCCTAGAGAGATTGGACTTCGGATTTGATGGCGTCTTCGACGATTTCACCCTCGATGACATCTATGCCTATGGTGGCGATGTCGGCTTCATCTCTGACTCCAAACCGGAGCGCGAATCCCTCTCTATCTACGGACAGGGAACATGGTCCTTTACCGATAGCGTGCGCATGATCGCTGGACTGCGTTACACCGAAGATGAAGTCTACAGCGCAGTCACCAACTTCTACGGCCGCGAGGGCACGGAAATTCTGGAGATTGAAAGCGAAAAAGTCACCGGCAGACTCGCGCTGGAGGTCGATCTGGGCGACGCCACCATGGCCTATGCGTCCTATACCCGCGGCTTCAAACCCGGCGGCTCAAACCTCACCTTTGGTCGTGAGGATGTGGTCTCCCCCATCGTGGTGTTGCCCGTCTTCGAGGAAGAAACCATCGACGCCTACGAAGTGGGCATCAAAACTGATCTCGCCGACGGCCGGGTTCGCTTGAACGGCGCTGCCTTTTTCTACACCTACGACAACCTGCAATATCAGGCAACAGACCCCGAGGTCTTCCAAGGCGGTGTGGGCAATATCCCTGAATCGGAAATCATGGGTGCCGAGCTCGAGCTGGGCGCTTTCCTGAGTGACTCTTTGATCTTTGATGCGCGCCTCGCTTGGCTGGACACCGAGATCACCAGTAGCCACCTCGCTCTGGACAATGTCGAATCCGAGGCCGCTACCAACGCGCTGCTCGCGCAAGGCATCAGCCTCTTTAGCCCCGAAGTCGAAATAGCGAGAGCTGGACAGATTTCGGATGTTCAGGGCAACGAACTGGCGAAGACACCCGGGTTCACTGCGAACCTCGCACTGACATACAGCCATACGATGGGCGAATGGGGAGACGTTGAAGGTACGCTGAGCTATACCCACCGCGGCGACTTCCGTCATCGTATCTTCAACAATCCCACCACAGACGAAGTAGACGGCTACGACACAATCGATTTGGTGCTCCGTTTTTCACCCAGCGACGCCAACTGGCGCCTTGAGCTGATCGGCAAAAACCTGACGGACGAAGACGGGATCAATGCGCGCTTTACCGACGTTTTTGGCGTTGGTGCCACGGGAGACCAGTTTATTCCGCCCCGCCAGCTCATGGCCCGCGTCGGAATCGATTTCTAAGCGCTATGATTTGAGCGCAACGGTCATCGCAGCGCAACAAGCGCCGACAACGGCCGGCGCTGACTTACAATAACGACCAGGACATCAGGGGCGACATCAACGTGGACAAGCTGTTTAAGCTGAGCGCTGCGAAAACCACTGTCGGCGTGGAGCTCAGCGCGGGCCTGACGACCTTCATGGCAATGGCCTACATCGCTTTTGTGAATCCACAAATGATGGCCTCGACGGGTATGGATCAAGGCGCAAGCTTTGTAGCGACCTGCCTCGCAGCCGCACTGGCCTGTTTTTTGATGGGGCTATACGCCAACTGGCCGGTCGGACTAGCTCCTGGCATGGGCCTCAATGCGTTTTTCACTTATACCATCGTCGGCGACATGGGTTATCCCTGGCAGACGGCGCTCGGCGCCGTTTTTATTGCCGGGATTTTGTTTGTGCTCCTCACCGTCACTCGCCTCAGGGAATGGATGCTGGTCAGCATCCCCTGGAATCTCCGCATCGCCATGGGCGCCGGCATTGGCCTCTTTGTTGGCATGATCGGCCTCAAAAACGGCGGAATCATTGTGGATCACCCCGCCACCCTGCTCTCGCTAGGGCAACTTTCAAGTGACCGAAACACTGCTGGCCGGGACTTGGCTTCCTCGTCATCACAGGGCTTGCGACCCGGCAATTTCCCGGCGCCATACTGGCGGGTATTCTCATCGTTACGGTCGCAGGCCTCGCTGTAGGCGCGGTGGAGTACAACGGCATCGTCTCCGCACCACCATCGATCGCACCGGTACTCGGGCAACTCGACATCGCCGCCGCACTAGACGTGGCGATGATCAGCGCCATCGCCTCGATTTTATTCGTTAACCTGTTCGACACGGCGGGCACACTGGTGGGCGTTGCAACGCAGGCGGGGCTCACCAACGAAAAGGGTGAGATCGAGAATCTGGACCGCGCGCTCCACGCCGACAGCACCAGTAGCGTCGCAGGCGCGCTCGTCGGCTGTGCACCCGTTACATCCTATGTAGAGAGTGCCGCGGGCGTCGCTGCGGGTGGCAAAACGGGCTTAACAGCCTGTGCAGTGGGCGTGCTGTTCATTGCCATGATTTTCTTCGCACCGCTGGCGGGCATGATTCCTCCGTTTGCGACCGCAGGCGCGCTCCTGTACGTGGCGTTACTGATGATGTCCGGCATGCAGCACCTGTCCTGGACAGATCCCACCGAGCTGCTACCCGCGCTACTGACTATCATCATGGTGCCGCTGTCGTTTTCGATCGCCAACGGCATTGCGGCAGGGTTTCTGAGCTATGTGCTACTGAAGGTCATTGCGGGCAAATCGGCAGATGTCACCGCTGCCGCATGGGTGATGGCGGTCATATTCACTGCGCGCTTTGCCCTGGCATAGACCCTTCACCTCGCCACTGAGCGCCAGCAAGGTCCTCGGCTTAGTTTCCCGGGTTTACTGACGCGGCGCGCCTGCCGGAATGCGGTCCTTAATGATCTCGTAGAGCTCGGGCCTATGCGCTTTTATCTCGGCCACGGTTAAGCCTTCGAGCGAATGCGGGTACATCAGCCAAGCGTCGGTTTCCTCTAGAAAATACTCTGGTACGCGCTCGACCTCTCTCCGCTCCGGTTTGTAGTACGGCACGGCAACGCGAATATCACCGGGGGTATTCAATCTGGCCAACGTCTCAAGGCGCTTGATCACGGCATCGACGGTCCGTCCCGTATCGAATACGTCATCGACAATGAGCAAACGATCCTCGGCGGTCACGTTCTTAATAAGATAATTCAACCCATGAACCCGGATCCCGCCCAGACGCTGATCAATGTCAGCAGCATAGGAAGAGGTTCTGATGGCAATGTGGTCTGTTTCAACGCCACAGAAAGCCAGAAACTCCTGCACGGCAATGCCAATCGGCACGCCACCTCTCCAGATCGCAATGATCATGGTGGGCTGATAACCACTGGACACGACGCGCTCTGCCAAGCGGAAAGAATCCGCCAGTAGCTGATCAGCTGAAAGATACTGTTTATCGCTCATTCGCTCGAAGTTCTCTCGGTGGAGAGGGTATAGTCTCAGGCGGTAGATCCCTGGGACATCCCGGCAGACGTTAACGTGAAAAAACAATTTATTGAAGAGCAGGCGCTTCTAGAGGACGCGTTTCGGCTTGCGGTGAACATCTTCGATAGCGGCTTTCGACCAGACTTTATCGTGGGCATCTGGCGAGGCGGCTCAACAGTCGGGATCTACGTTCAGGAATGCCTCCAGTATCTAGGCGTCAAGACAGATCACATCGCCATCCGCACCTCTTACCGAGGCCAACCGAGTTATGGCGAACTGATCGAGAACCCGGAGAGTATTCGCGTCCACGGGTTGCAGTATCTGTTTGAGAATCTGAATCGGGAAGACAAGTTATTAATTGTCGACGACGTATTTAGCTCAGGGTACAACGTTGAAGCAGTGATCAATCGGCTCACCCGAAAGTGCAAGCGCAACATGCCTGAGGAAGTCCGCGTGGCAGTACCGTACTTCAAGCCAGTCAAGAACCTCAGCGGCCGCAAACCCGACTATTTCCTTCACACCACCGAGGACTGGCTGGTGCTGCCCTACGAACTGCAGGGGTTATCTACTGAGGAAATCGCTGAATACAAACCGGACGTGGCGCCACTCATCCGCGAAGCGCTGCAGAAGATGACATCATAGTTGCGCTTCAAATTACTCACCGCCTAAGAGAACAGCAGCATGTTTATGACTAAAAGTATCGGCGCAGGCGCCCTTCTAGGGCTCATCGCCTCCTGCATCATACCGACCGCATGGGCCCACCAGCATCTCGCACCGGAATCGCAACCAGAACCGACGCCACTGTCTCGAGACGCATTGCTCGCGGGATTTGGCTGGGACGTCGAAACCGCCGAGATCCGCACGGAGAAGGTCGCCGAGGGCTTGTACGTGTTGTTCGGGTTGGGCGGCAACATTGCCGTCTCAGTCGGAGACGACGGAGTGCTCATCGTCGACGATCAACTCCCTGAGCTGGCGGGAAAAATCAAAACGGCGATAGCTGAATTAGGAGCAGGCGGCATTGATTACGTCGTCAACACACACTGGCACTTCGACCATGCCGACGGCAATGCGGCGCTCGGGCCAGGCGGCGTCACCATCATCTCGCATCACAACGCTCGCACTGACATGGCTGACGGCGGCATGATCGATATGGTCATCGCGCAATATGAGCAGACACCCTACCCTCAGGATGCGCTACCCGAAATTACTTTCAAGAGCGAGATGTCACTTCACTTCAACGGTGGCGAGATCGAAGTTCTGCATTTCTCCTCTGCCCACACCAATGGCGATGCCGCCGTGTTCTTTCACGAGCAAAACGCTGTACACCTTGGCGATGTCTTCAATAACTCAGGCTATCCATTTATCGATGTCAGCAGCGGTGGCAGCGTGGACGGGATGATTCAGTTTTGTGAGGCAACACTGGCGGCGATCAACGAGGACACGATCGTCATCCCCGGTCACGGCCCGGTAACGGACTATCAGACTCTAGAGCAGTATGTGGTCATGATTCGAACCGTACGGGATCGCATCCAGGCAATGATTGATGCCGGTAAAACGCTCGAAGAGATTAGCGCTGCTCAGCCCACGGCAGACTTTGACGCCGCGCACGGTCCGGAGTCAGCCTCGCTCGGCTTTGTGAATCGGGTCTATACCGATCTGAGCAAAGAGACCGCGCACGACCATTGAGCGAAAACTGAGGGGCAGTCATTGCCCCTCCACCCAACACGATTAGCTGGCGGTGTAGATCACCTGGCAGTGCTCGAAATTATCGGTCACGATCTCGTCAACCAGCGTCATCGCCTCAGCCCAAATGCTGAACCAGGCGGCGCCTGAGAACGCGTCGTCAATCACCTTACCGGACTCGCCGTAGGTAGGGCTGACCGCTCGCAGATGGATGGTCTCGTGCGCGCCACCACCCAGTGGCTGAAAAACCCCGATGTTCATCTTATGCCCCGCTGCACGCAGTGCCGTCTCTAGCTCAGTCATCTTTGCGACGAAGGGCATCAGATTCTGTGGCGCGATATTCAAGCGCCACAGACGTTCGGAACCAGGCTCAAGATCGAAAGGCTTCAACGGCTTGAATACGACGTTGTATTTCACCTCACGCATGGCCGCCATTTCCGCCGGCGCTTTCATTGGATCGTAGGCGTCGGTAGAGGCCATCGCCTGCTCTATCGAGTCAAAAGCATTCCAGACAAACATCTGCCCCGGATAATCCGCACCGGTTTTGGTCACACAGACACCCGCGACTGAAGAGCCCAAGGCCTCAAAAGGCGCACTGTTGCCCTTCATCATGGCGATATAGGCATCGGGATCTTTGGCCTGAACCATCAGCGCGACAAAGGCACCATCACCGACAGTAGGCGCACTACCATGATCATCCGCGAACGCGGCAGAGGGAAGCGAAAAACGACACAATAAACACAAGAAATTTCATTTTTTATTCCTTTTTTTGATTACCCAGCATCAGCATAGGCAACACACAGCGGAATGTGAATGACGCCGAGCGTTGCAAAAACGGGGCATCCTGCTACGAAAATGAATCGCGTAGGCAAAGAAACCCATCTTGAAGCGAATGGGCCCGGACGCTTCGCGGACAAGCGCACCACCGCCGTTGAAGCGATGAAATAATGGTGGTGTTACTGCAACGAGATGGACGTCACCATGCCCGAGGGCCCAGAAATTCGGCGTGCCGCCGATAAAATCGAGTCGGTACTGAAAAACAAGACAATCGAAAGAGTTGAGTTTGGACTCACGCCGCTTAAAAAATACGCGAAGCCACTGACAGGCACCAACGTGCTCTCGCTGGAGACCCGTGGCAAGGCTTTGTTGACCCATTTTGATTCCGGCACCACGATTTATTCACACAATCAGCTTTACGGTGTGTGGCGAGTGGTTAAGCGGGACAAACTCCCCAAAACCAATCGTCAGCTGCGACTCGCCCTACATACCGACCGCCACAGCGCCCTCCTCTACAGCGCATCGGATATCAGTGTCTGGGACACGGAGCATATTGAGCAGCACCCTTTTCTTCAGCGCATCGGCCCCGACATTCTGAACCCCCATCTCACTTGGCGAGAGGTCGCAGAGCGACTGCAGAGCAAAGCCTTTTCTGGCCGGGCATTGAACTCAGTGTATCTTGACCAGGCTTTTCTGGCGGGATTGGGTAACTACCTGCGTAGCGAGATTTTGTTTGCGGCCGGCATTCATCCCAGTCGGAAAGCGCGCGAGCTGACCAAAGGCCAAATTGGCAAACTTGCCAGAGCAACTCTGGAAATTAGCCAGCGTAGTTATACCCTGCAGGGCGTCACCATCCCCGAGCGTCGATACAAAGCGCTGAAGAAACAGGGTCTCAGCTATGGCAAAGCACGTTTTTTTGTATTCAGCCGCGCGCGCCAGCCCTGTCACATTTGCAGCACTCAAATCGAACGCTCAGTCGCCAACTCGCGACGGATATACACTTGTGGTTACTGCCAACCTTGTGACTGACCTGCGCTTTGCGCAGCGGCGCACCACTTTCTCACTCTGATCCTGAAGGCTACGCAAGACGAGCTATCTGAACCTGACCCTGACTTGCTAGACTCGGGCCACCAGCAAACATAAGAAGGAAAAATGCTGATGAAACATCTACAAGACGTTCACATGTCCTACGCCTCTCATCTGGCTCACGCGTGGCGATTGAGTCTCATCCTCTTGGTGCACGGACTCTTGCCATGGATTTGGACGCATCAAGGTCTCACGAAATCTGCGATCCCTGATGCTGTCGTTTCTTTATTTAATCGTCGACTTGATCATCGTTTTGGCCTTCGTCGCTGGACCATGGTCGTCCTGGCGAAGCTCAAGGTTCAGTGGCCAACCTGGCTTGAGGGATGGCATCGTTGCCGTCATCGCCTTTGTCCTGTGGACCGGCATCGCGCTGTATCTGGCAACCCAAACGATTCTTTGGCTGGGCTTGTTGCCGTAGGATCGGCGGTGAAGCGTGTGGCCTGCATTCGAGATAGAGAGGACGATCTAAATCGCATATCAGCAAACGACATTAGGCGGCATACAACTCGATAAAGGAGCTAATTTAAATGAAAATTGAAGGTGGATGTTACTGCGGAGAGGTGCGCTACAGCTTTGAAGGCGAAACCGGGCCCTGCGATGCAATGTCACTGTCGGGAGTGCCAATACATCACCGGCGGCAATCCCAATGTCTTTGTCATGATTCCGGAGGCCGGAGCTGCATTTACGGGCGGCGACCTGAGTTCATTCCAGCGCACCGATATCGACAATGCGGTGACACGACACTTCTGCCCGAGCTGCGGCACGTGCGGTGGGTACAACAACACCCGGCGCGCCCGGCGTATTCGTGATGAAAGTTGGCACCATGGACAACGCTGATTTCTTTCAGCCGGACATGGCGATTTTCACTAAAGACGCAAAGTCTTTCCATCACATCCCGGATGGGCTGCCGAGCTTCGAGGAACTGCCAACCGGCTTTTGAGAAGAGGCCTGGCGCTTGAATAATGGCGACAGGCCTCAAGAAACGCGTGGTGCCTCAATCCTCGTTGGCAACAACCACCGAGTTGGCCATGTAGCTACGAACCAAACTCACGGCGTCGCCCACCTCAGCGCTGTATGCCATGAATTCAGGCGTTTTGTAGAAGTTCTCAAGGAAGTTAAGCGCCTCTACCGGGGTATCAAATGCGGTCCAAATTTGGTGTGTCGCCCAACCCTGGTTGCCGAGCAATATGGTCTGCAAACCATAGGCTTTTGCACTCCATGGATACTTGCTTAGCGCTTCGGACATCTTTTGCCATGCCGGCACAAAAGCGGCCGGGTCGGCGACATTGATTGTCCAATTCACTTGGCTCATGGAGTTACGTGAATCTCCCGAGACAATGCTGTGTGTCGTCAGTGTTTGAGATTGATTCTTGACCCCAACGCTGGCACCTGCCGCGAGAAATTCAGCAAAAGCCGGCGAAGATGAAAATGTCTGGCCTGCCTCCAGGTATCTTTCGGCGCTCTTAAAATAGAAAGACACCATATGCGTGGACTCGTCCCATCCGTTATGGCTGAGCGCCATCAGGCTCACCTCAAAGTTCTTTTCTGCAATATCAGGTGAAGCAAGCATTTTCTCAAAAGCAGACACGCAGGCTGCCGGCTGCGGGCAAGTGAAGTAAAAATTCGACTGGAATTTGGAATAGTTGGGTTCTGAGTGGTTGTCCGCGTAAGCGCAGTTCAGCATTAACAGTGAGGCAACAATGGCTGCGACGAATTTCATAAGTTCCCCTTTCTGAGTTTATGTGATTTCGTGATGGCACGGGTCGAGCGTGCGCTTCAATACATTACCCAAGGTGTGCCCGGGATCAGTGAGACTTTTTTGAAATGATGCGTAACGATTGCGTAACGGCCAGCGGGGCACAGGATTTGCCGACACAACAGCTCTCACCCTAGGATGCGTATGGTAGCTACGTTGCGCGCCCAAACTGCTTTCACTTGGGCTAAGGTTTGAGTTCACGACACGCTTAACTGAGGCAGACTTATGGCAAAGGACAGTAATGTAATCTACGCCGTTGTGGCAGGCCCTGTCGTAATAGGCGCCGCTTACGGCATCAGTTCATGGCTGTTGGCAGACGGCTCGACAGCGGCGGCCGATGACTCAGCTATGTCTCTAGCATTTGGGTTGCTGTTGTGGGTTGGTGCACCCATCGCGCTACTGGCTGTCTTGCCACTCCTAGGCGGCATTCTGAAGGTCATCAGCAAACCCTGAGCTGGCCACGAAAAGAGCCAGCCGCAGAGTCGTTACAAAGATTGGCCGGGAGACTTACTGAGAGTGAATAGTCCTGCCCTTGTGCTAACTGAAAAGGCGTAAAGCCCTAGTAGACCTGTCTCAACAAAATCTTAACTCGAAGTGGTGTCGATAATGTCAAAAATTCTGACAGAGGGTGCACCAATACAAACTGCCGCAACCTCATCCAGAGTGCCATCGTCTTGTCGGAATTGTAGGTATTTTTCATAGTGCTCTTTTGAGTCCCACAACTCAGTAATAACCCAGTTATGAGGGTCTTCGACATTGTAGGTGAGATCTATCTTTTGGAATCCAGCAAAAGTTTTGGTGAGCCTGAATTTTTCGGTCAGTAGGGCTGTAAAACCATCTCTGGCCCCATCGATAAGCTGCCCTTCGAGTAATACGCTAACGGTCATTGGAAACCTCCATGGTACGCACCAGCCCAAAGAGGTTGCCCCAACCTTGGCTCGCTGACAATCAAATCCTCTTCCTCCGGCAGAGCCTTCTCCTCGTAGAGATTAGCCCGTTCCGCAATTCCTCTCATTATTCCAAAGAGCGATATTCCTATGATTTCGTATCTTTTCTCTGTCTAGGGGAGTAGCTTGTCCCCCCGCCTATTCAATGAGCCTGCGAGGAACACATATGAAAGCCGTGCTTATAACTCTGTTGTCGATCTCTTTATCTTCTGCTGCTATTGCCGGACATCACGAAGCTGGAGAAATGAAAAAAGCCTCAGTAATCGGAACCGTGTTCTCCGATGACGGCACACCGAATGAACTCGTGGCAGGCAATACTGAAAAGCAGCAAATCTGGGTTGACTACATTCAGGCCCACAACGACAGAGACTTGGACAAGATTGCCGACATCAACGCAGACGATTGGGCAGGTTACGTTCCTGATGGCTCGACCATCAGAGGGAATGCGGCCCATATTGAATGGCTCGAAGATTGGTTCGCATCCTCGGATAACCCCATGTGGCAGGTGAAATGGATGATTGCGAATGACGGCACAAACTCTAATGGAGTGACTGAGACTTGGCTAACGACGGGCAACGACATTACGTTTAACGACGCCGATGGCAATCAGGTGATTGAGCATCACATTCACGATATCCATTTTGTTGGCAACAACATCAAGCGGATCAATGTCTACTCCAGGTTATCACCAAAGGAATGAGAATCAGCGTTTTATAACCTCGAGACAGTCACAGAACCAATCTTGTTTCAGCATTTTGGAGCGCTGAGTCGGCCAGTAAAGAACTCCCGCTCTGCGCGCTGGAGGGGCCCAGAGAAGATACTCGTGACAATTCCGCGTCGGATCGAAATCATCATCAATAGTGAAGGGTTACCTCTTGCTTTCGGCCCGATGAGGACCAGTCCAGCTGCGGCAAGATGGCTTGCTGCCCGAAAGTAAGCGAGCACAGCGTTCCCCGCCCGCTATATTCACTTTTTAGCGCCACAGGGCAGTCGCCGAAGAAGAATTAAGCACCTCCTTAGCCGCCTACCTGTCGTGCTTATCCTCACACAGTAGCTTTACATACTATGGCGCTGGGACGTTTTCCATGGATGAGCCATAGCCCGTCGATAACTTCCCATTTTTCATCTTCATGTCAACTTGATGAAACTCACGGGAGACGTTCCCGTCAGCATCTGTCATGGTCAGCATATTGCCCGTCGACAACCACTCCTCCATCACACCGTCACCGTTCACACCATCGTTGGGAATCATCCAGAATATTTGCCACGTAGTATTGGCTTCGGCTATCCAACCCTCCAATAACTCCCTGTGGGCGGCCGTACCAATAATTCTCTGGCCGTTCGGGAGGTAAACGTTGAAATCGTCGCCGTTGATCTCGGCTATCTTGTCAAAATCTCTGTCGTTGTGTGCCTGGATCCAATCCTGCCAAATTTTCATGTTGGACGAGGACCCGGCGTACAAAGGCTTGAACTCTCCATCCATTGAGAGGCCCATACCGATTACCTGTCGTTCTTCTTTTGCTCCTTCGTGATGACCAGCTTTTGCACCCGTTGCGGCAAGAATGATCATCGAAAATGCAACCAAAATACTGTTCTTCATATGGTGCTCCTATTTCATTTTTTCTGGCTTATTTTTGCGAATGCTGTAATTGAGGCTTTCAGGCTAACCGAGACTTCCGAGAGGCCTGTTTTGTGGACAACACGCCAAACGCGTGCCTTTAGTCTATCGACACCTTCACTTCGTAAATGCTGTACGTCAGTCTACCCGCATCGTCAATCACACCCGCGGCAACGGCCTGCACTCTATTCAGCCAAAGATATTTTTCGTGACTTGTTTGGAAGGTTGGTGCGGTTGCAATCTGGCCCGTTTCCATCTCCGCGCGTCCGGAATACTCGACATAGATATATGCCCCGTCATCGGTCTTCAGTGTAAATCGAACGTCGAGGCAGCCCAGGGTTCCGTTATCACTAATCGTCAACCAATCGGCGGCGTCATTCGTTGCAAGAGAGGCTTTTATACGATCACTCTCAACCTCTACCGACACAACGTCGCTGATCAGTCTGACCCCCTTTGGCCCGGAACCAAGCTCAATTTGGTCACCCAGTTGTGCGGTGAGGGTTCCCATTGGGACGAGCGATGCGGTGGGCTTCATAACGTTGGCTCTCAACCAGTTAAAGGAGGAAGAACACAGAGTAACGCGTTATCACTGGCAGGCGTCGTCATCTGACTCATAAGACGCCTCAGCCTCGCGTCCACTCCCGAGCTTGCGCCTACTCCTCATGAGAAAGTAGGCATTGGCCGCAAAAAGGAGACCGAAGAGGATAAATACATCAATCATCTCTGAAGCTCCGTGAGTTGCTCGTCTCAGCCTCACTGCATTGGATAGTTTTTCAAGAACAATACCTGAGTGGTGTTGATACCCTCACGAATATCCGCGGTTTCCCTCGAAAATTCAGCGTAAGCGGGGTGTGCAAATAACGCTCGTTGAATCGCTTCCAATTGAGCGAGCGACTCGGCCCCAATGTAGACAGAGTTAGTGAACCTATCGTTTCCAAAAACAGCTAAGTTGTTCCCATAAGACCTCAAAGCAATATCTTTCGACGCCTGCCTCATCATCTTGCTGAAAGCCATTGCGTATGCGGTTTGATTCTGCGGCTCCACCCGAACATCAAATTTCGCGAAAGCAAAATCCCTCGAGGAGTCTCCCTCATCAATCAGAGGAAAACTCAAATGCTCCATAGTCGGCTGCACACCAGCACTTTCCAGCTCTGACAAAAACTCAAGCGCCGCAGAGCAACTTCGAAATATTTCAGCTGCCTCTTGCTGAGCCTCTGCGCTGGGGTAAGCATTGAGAAAAAAGTGGGTTGATTCATAGCCACCGTTGAAAACTTGCTCAGCTAAAGCCACGTTTGCGGGGTAGCGCTTTCCACAGTCAGACGCATAAAACTTATCCATCGCGGCGACGACTGCGTCAGCATTGGGTGCGGAGAAGTAGTAAAAACCTAGATATGGATTGTCCGGCACATGATTGTCTGAAAAAGAAGCCGCCGACAGTATTACTGATACTAGAAACACTAAAGCTCTCATCATCTTTTCTCCCTCTTGCTGAATCTGAGGGTATAGCACATCTAATGTAATGAGGAGGCATAAATCCTCGGGCTGAGAGTTATCGAGCACGGAGAGACTTTGCCGGCTCGCCATTACTCGTCATCGACGCCAGAGTCTCAGATAGAACTTTGATGAAATAGACAGCCAGCAGGACGAGCGACCCGCTTTATGAATGGCCATCGTCAACGATAGCCATTGGAGGCTCGGGTCGGAATCGAACCGGCGTAGACGGATTTGCAATCCGCTGCATAACCACTCTGCCACCGAGCCAGGAGGCAACGTCTTGAGACGGGTACTGGCGGGAGCCCCGCCGAGGCCGCGGATTATACACATGCGGCCGCAAAATCGGAAAATCTCTGCATACTTTTCCGGGGATGACTTCAATCGGGTAATGGTTATGATTGGCGCACCCTAACGATAACAAGAGAAACCGTATGTATCGCCGTCACGCATTGACCGCGGCCGTCGCCGCCCTCCTCTTTAGCCAAGGCGCCGCACAGGCCAATGACGCGCCCTACTCAACGGGCGTCGACACCGATTATCCCAAGCGCGTCTTCTTCGGCGATCTGCACCTGCACTCCAACATCTCTGCCGACGCGCACTCCATGGGCAACCTTTTGCTCACCAGCGCCGATGCCTACCGGTTCGCGCGAGGTGAAAAGGTCGTCGCGTCAAACGGACTGCCCGCTCAACTGAAGCGCCCTCTCGATTTTCTGTCAGTGACAGACCACGCAGAATTTATGGGTCTTTACCGCATGTTCACGATCGAAGACCCCAGGCTGATGAATTCGGATCTCGGCAAGGCCTGGCTGTCGCGTTACGACACCAAGCCCGACCCCAATGAAGCAGACCCGACGCGACTCATGGCACGCAATCCGATTGCCGCCTTCGTCAACAGCATTAACGACCCAGACGCTGAGCGCGATGCGTATCCAACAGAGTTAAAGAGTGCCATCTGGACCGACGTGGCGCGCACCGCCGATGAATTCAACTCGCCAGGCATCTTCACAGCCTTCACGGGCTATGAATGGACGGCGATGCGTGACGGCAACAACCTGCACCGTTGCGTGATTCTCAAAGACAGCGCCGAGGTGGCCACCGGCTGGCTACCCTACTCTGCACAATCGTCGAGCAACCCCGAGGATCTCTGGGCCGCGCTCACCGACTACGAGCAAATTACCGGTGGTGAGGCACTGTCCATTCCACACAATGGCAACCTCAGCAACGGGTTGATGTGGGACACCGTGGACTATGACGGTGACGCGATCGACAACGACTATGCCGAGGCGCGCATGCGTTGGGAGCCCATCGCAGAGGTCACTCAGATCAAGGGGGATAGCGAAACGCACCCAACACTCTCTCCTGAAGATCCTTTCGCCGACTTCGAGCGCTGGGATGAGTTCAATATTTCAAACACGGTAAAAACCACTCCGGACATGTATCCGGGCTCTTATGCCCGATCAGCACTCCAACGCGGGCTGGCGCTCGAGAGAAGCGCGGGCGCCAACCCCTATGCCTTTGGCATGATCGGCAGTACCGACGACCACACTTCGCTCGCCACCGCAGAGGAAGATAACTTCTTTGGCAAGTTCGCCAACTCCGAGCCCGGTGTCCGCACGGGCGACTCTCGCATGGCCGGCCTCAACGCGGACTGGGAACTCGGTGCATCAGGGCTTGCCGCGGTCTGGGCACCGCAGAATACCCGCGAGGATCTATTCGCCAGCATGAAGCGGCGTGAGGTCTATGCTACGACGGGCTCTCGGATCGTCCTGCGATTCTTCGGTGGCTGGAACTACGCGCCAGAGAGCATCGACAGCCCCTACTTCGAGACCATCGGCTATCGTGATGGTGTACCGATGGGCGGCGAACTATCTCAAGGATCTGGCGCGCCCACCTTCATGGTCCAAGCAATGAAGGACCCTGACGCGGCGAATCTTGACCAGGTGCAGATTATTAAAGGCTGGATCGACAACGACGGCGCCACGCATGAGCAGATCTACTACGTTGCGTTGTCTGACGATCGCGGCGTCGATCCTGAGACGGGACTGCCTGAGCCCGTCGGCAGCACAGTTGACCTGGAGAACGTATCGTTCAGCAATACGATCGGCGCGGTGCAGTTGAGCGCGCACTGGACTGACCCAGACTTTGATGCCGATCAGGCGGCCTTCTACTACGCTCGCGCGATCGAGATACCCCGGCCGCGCTGGAGTGAGTACGACCGCAAGGCGTTTGGCTCCGAATTCGATGAGGCACCGCGCACGATACAAGACCGCGCCTATTCTTCCCCTATCTGGTACCGCCCCTAGCATCCGAACATCACGCGCGACCGTCTTCGAAGGAGCAGACGGCCGCGCGAGTTCCCTCATGTGCGGCCCGTGGCTGAGATCATTATAAAAAGCATTCATGCCGACCCTGCATAGCATGCACAGCGCTTCCGCTAGTCGCGGCATCAACACCAATCAAGGTGGGCATATTTACGCCAAATAGCTACCGATCGCTGCCAATCGGTGGCACACTACGGCGAGATCAAAAACAAATAAAAATTTCATCACTTGGGGGGCGCGATCAGTGATCGTGCGAAGTGAACGAAATGAAACCAACTGATATCCGAGACCCGGAATATTTCCACAAGGTCGTCGATTGCCAGTACGCCTGCCCGGCGCATACACCTGTCCCTGAATATATTCGACTGATTGCCCAAGAGCGTTACGACGACGCTTATATGGTCAATTGGGAGTCGAACGTATTCCCCGGCATTCTTGGCCGCACCTGTGATAGACCGTGCGAACCGGCCTGCCGAAGAGGTCGGGTCGAAGAAGAACCGGTGGCGATCTGTCGACTCAAGCGCGTCGCAGCCGATAACAAAACGTCGATCCTCGATCGTCTGCCCAAGATACCGAAGCGAAAGAACGGCAAAAAAGTCGCACTCATCGGGGGCGGTCCTGCCTCGCTCACGGTAGCGAGAGATCTCGCGCCGCTGGGATACCAGATGGATCTCTACGATAATCAACCGGCGGGCGGCGGCTTTATGCGCAGCCAGATCCCCTCCTTCCGTTTGCCCCCTACCGTGCTGGATGAAGAAGTCGACTACATCCTCGACATGGGCATCCACACCCAATTCAACACCTACGTCGACAGCCTCAAGGGCGTGCTGGACAAGGGCTATGACGCGGTCTTCGTCGGCACCGGCGCACCCAGAGGGAGTGACCTCGACCTACCCGGCCGCGCGGAGTGTGACAAACACATTCACGTGGGCATCGAGTGGCTGGGATCAGTGGCCTTCGAGCACATTCACAAAATTGGCAAGCGCGTGCTCGTGCTGGGCGGCGGCAACACCGCCATGGACTGCTGCCGAACGGCCAGACGCCTTGGCGGTGAAGACGTCAAAGTCGTGGTGCGCTCCGAGTTCGCCAAGATGAAGGCCTCCCCTTGGGAAATCGAAGACGCCCAGGCCGAGGACATTCCGATTATTAACAATCACGTGCCGAAGGCCTTCGTCCACGAGGAAGGCAAATTGCTGGGCATGACCTTTGATCAGGTAGAGGTCGTTTACGACGACTCAGGCAAACGCAGCCTGGTGCCCACCGGCGAGGAAGTGTTCTTCGAGGCCGACGAGGTACTGATTGCGATTGGTCAGGACAACGCGTTCCCCTGGATCGAGCGCGACCTCGGCATCGAATTTGGCAAATGGGATATGCCGAGTGTCGACCAACAGACGTTCCAGTCGAGCAACCCTAAGGTGTTCTTCGGCGGCGACGCAGCCTTTGGCCCAGAAAACATCATTACCGCTGTCGCACACGGGCATCAGGCGGCCGTATCGATCGACCTGTTCCTCTCAGGCAAATCGGTACAGCAGCGACTGTCACCGGGCGTCAATCTCATTAGTCAGAAGATGGGTGTTCACGAGTGGAGCTACGACAATCTCGTCACCATTGATCTGCGACAAAAGGTCCCCCACGTCGACAAGACTTTGGCGCTGAAGGACCGCAAGGTAGAGGTGGAGCTGGGCTTTGACCTGGACACCGCTTACCGCGAAGCAGAGCGATGCCTGAACTGCGACGTGCAAACCGTTTTCGACGGCGCCAAATGTATCGAGTGCGACGGCTGCACTGATATCTGCCCCACCGATTGCATCAACTTTATTGATAACGCGCCTGAGCCTGCACTCCGACAAACCTTACGCGCACCCGCAGGCAACGAGGCACAGGATCTCTATGTATCAGGGGAACTGGCGCAAACGGCGCGGGTGATGGTGAAGGATGAAAACGTTTGCCTGCACTGCGGCTTGTGCGCAGAGCGCTGCCCTACCGGTGCGTGGGATATGCAGCGATTCCTCTATTCGGTGACTAAGGCGGGCTGAGCATGCAACCCAAGCAATCGATCAACGACTTCGTCATCAAGTTTGCCAACGTGAACGGCACGGGCTCTGCCAGTGCCAACGGCATGTTCGCCAAAGCCATCTTCCGCATGGGCATCCCCGTGAGCCCGCGCAATATCTTCCCGTCGAATATTCAGGGCTTACCGACGTGGTACGAGGTGCGCATTAGTCGTGACGGCTATCTGGGGCGTCGCGGCGGCATCGATATGATGGTGAGCGTGAACCCACAGAGCTTCGCTAAAGACGTGGGCGAGGTCGAACCCGGCGGCTATATGCTCTACGACTCGACCAAGCCGCTCGATTTACGTCACGTGCGGCGCGACATCAACTATCTGGGTATTCCGCTGACAGAAATGTGCCTGCGCGAGTACACGGATTCACGCCAACGTCAGCTATTCAAAAACGTGATTTACGTGGGCGCCTTGGCCGCGCTGCTGAACATCGACTTCTCGATTCTGAAGGATCTCGTCGGCGAACAGTTCAAAGGCAAAGAAAAGCTGATTACGCCCAATATTCATGCTTTGGAGATGGGCCATCAGTACGCGACAACCCATTTTCAGTGCCCGCTGGGTATCCACCTCAAGGCAGGCGAACAAACCCCCAAGCATATTCAGGAATTCGATCAGATTTTGATGGACGGCAACACTGCCGCCGCATTGGGGGCTGTTTACGCTGGCGCCACGGTTGCTGCCTGGTACCCCATTACACCCTCGACATCGGTCGTGGACGCCTTCGAGAAGTACTGCCGGCGGCTTCGCATCGATCCCGGCACGGGTAAAAAGAACTACGCGATTGTTCAGGCAGAAGACGAACTGTCGGCCATGGGCATGGTGATCGGCGCGAACTGGAACGGCGCACGTGCGTTCACCGCAACCAGTGGCCCGGGCGTGTCACTGATGAGCGAATTCTTGGGACTCGCCTATTTCGCAGAGGTCCCCGCTGTCCTCGTCGACGTGCAACGTGCGGGCCCCTCCACCGGCATGCCGACACGCACACAACAATCAGACATTCTCGCGGCCGCCTATGCGTCTCATGGCGATACCAAACACGTCCTGTTCTTCCCTGCCACGCCGGCAGAGTGCTTCAGCATGACTGTCGAGGCGTTTGATCTGGCCGAGAGACTGCAGACGCCGGTGATCATCATGAGCGATCTGGATCTCGGTATGAACGAGTGGATGTCACCGCCACTGGAATTCGATGACAACTACCGATACGACCGCGGCAAGGTCCTCTCTGGCGAAGACCTGGAAGCCATGACGGAGCGCTTCGGGCGCTACCTCGACGTTGATGGCGACGGCATTCCTTATCGCACTTATCCTGGCGCGCACCCGACAAAGGGCGCCTACTTTACCCGCGGCAGCTCCCGCGACGAGTACGCAGCCTACACCGAGGACGGTGACGTCTATGTGCGCAACATGGATCGTCTGCTGAAAAAATTCGAGACGGCGAAGTCGCTGGTGCCAGAGGCCAAAATCAAGCCCGCGGCGGAGCCCACTAAAGATGCGCTGCTCTTTTTTGGCACCACGGCCTCTCCTGCGTACGAGGCGCTCGAAACTTTGGAAAAAGAAGGCATCCATCTGGATACCCTGCGGCTGCGCTCCTTCCCCTTCACGCAGGAAGTGGAGGACTTCATCGAAGCCCACGACCGCATCTTTGTGATCGAACAAAACCGCGATGGTCAGATGCGCCGCTTCTTGCTCAATGAGACCAACGTCGAAGCCAATGCGAAACTGATCTCTGTGGTGGAGTACGACGGCCTACCCGTGACAGCACGCAAGATTGCGAGCGTTATTCGAGGTGCGATGGGCATTAACAACGTGACGCCGCTGGTACCAAAGGAAAAGGAGCTCGCCTCATGACTTATGCCAAGCCCGCTTTTCGACATCCTGACGCCAAAACCAATGACGTCGGCTGTACCCGTCGAGATTACGAGGGGGGCCTTTCTACCCTGTGTGCTGGGTGCGGCCACGACTCCATTAGCGCCGCGATCATCGACGCTTGCTACGAGCTTTCCATTGAACCCCATCGCGTGGCCAAGCTCTCCGGCATCGGCTGTTCTTCCAAGACACCCGCTTACTTTTTGAGCGGCTCACACAGCTTTAACAGCGTGCATGGCCGGATGCCCTCGGTGGCAACCGGCGCCAACCTCGCCAATCGTGATTTGATATACATCGGCGTGTCGGGCGACGGCGACACCGCATCGATTGGCATGGGTCAGTTTGCCCACGTGATGCGACGTAATCTCAACATGACCTACATCGTTGAGAACAACGGCTGCTACGGACTCACCAAAGGCCAGGATTCGGCCACCATGGATACCGACTCGGTGAGCAAAAAAGGTGACATCAACCCCTACACCCCCATTGATCTGGTGCGGGTGGGCATTGAAGTCGGTGCCACCTTCGTTGGCCGCAGCTTCTCGGGCGACAAGGCGCAATTGGTGCCGCTGATCAAAGCCGCTATCAGTCACCGGGGATTCGCACTCCTGGACGTGATTTCGCCTTGCGTGACCTTCAACAATCATCAGGGCTCGACCAAGAGCTATGCGAGCTTCCGAGAGCACAACGAGTCCATGCCTGTCGATTTCGTGCCCCGCCGCGAAGCCATCACGACCAGTTACGATGCAGGCGTTGTCCACGAGGTCTGCATGCACGATGGTTCCGTGCTGCGACTGCAAAAGGTCAATGAGGAGTATGACATCGAAGACGCGCAGTCCGCGCTGGATGCGATCGCGCACCACGCAAAAGAAGAGCGCATTCTGACGGGCCTGCTCTACATTAATCGCGACAGCGAAGAACTACACGACGTATTGCAGACGGCAGGCAAGCCACTGAATACGCTCAGCCAGCGCGAGCTGTGCCCTGGTTCCCGCTTCCTCGACAGCATTAACGCCGGGCTGCGCTAAATCACGCAACTCGCCAACGAGTAAGCGGACCCACTGCGGCGACCTGCCGCATGACTACCCTACTTCGCTAGAGAGGTTTCTGCCGGTCGCGCGCTGGTAGCCGAACCGCTCACCCTGAGCTTTTAATCGCCACTGCGGCTCCGCACAGCGCAGCGCATGCGCTTCGCTAATCACGATCGCATCGACGCCGCTGGATGTTGCCATCGGCAATTGGTCGGGCAACAGATTGGCCTCGACAAGCAGCACACCGCCGAATCCGCGACGCCGTAGCTGTCGGGCGACGCCAAATACGCGACCATCGCTACAGCTCGCCGCCTTTAAAACAACCCGATCAAGACTCACAAGGGCGTCGAGCGCTGCAAAGCTCTCTATGTCCGCCACGTCGATCACGTCATCGCTGGCTAACGGCGCCGCCATAGGCGTAAACGCGCCTGACTGATCCACGCTGACAGATGTCATCACGAGCCACTCACCACAATCAGATCTGCTGGGCGATGCAGCCCACATTCACGCTTTTGCGTCCCCCGCCACCTGCCCGCGCGCACATCCTCACCTACACCCACTGCAGTCGTACAGGGCGCGCAGCCAATGGAGCTAAAACCCGCAGCAGCGAGCGGATGCGCAGGGAGCTGGTGCTGGGTCTGATAGCGCATCAAGTCCGACGCACTCCAGTCAGCCAGCGGATTAAATTTCCACTTCGCCTGATCGGCATCCCATTCGAGGCGATCAATTCGGGATCGCTCATGACTGTGAAACCGCTTCTGACCCGCTACCCACCCCGAATAAGGTGTGAGCGCACGTTGCAGCACCGACACCTTTCTGAGTGCGCAACACGCGTCGGGGTCGATAGCGTGGAGCTTCCCGGAGGGATCTGAGCGCTTTTCTGATAAAGGATCGAGTTGAATCGTTTTCACCGAGGAAAGTCCAAACTGACTCACCAATTGATCGCGATACTGGAGCGTTTCGGAAAAATGGAACCCGGTATCGATAAACAATATGGGGGCATCGGGCGCGACGGACGCGATGAGGTGTAGTAGCACGGCGCTCTCGGCACCAAAACTACTGACCGCGGCAACAGGACCGAAGAGTGCCTCATCACCGAAGAGAGTCTCGATGAAATCAGTCGTACTCAAACCTGACACCGCTTGGTAACGCTGACTGAACTCGGCGGGCAAGTTACCCTGGGGAATGACGCTAAGCGGCATCTTCTACTCCATATAACGCAGCCTTAAAGGACTCGGTGCCCAATCGCTGGATTGTTTCGGCAAATGTTTCAGAGGATGACGCTCTCAGCATCAGGTAGCGGTCAAACAACCGATCGAGGGCATTCATGAGCTCTCCCTCACTGAATCCGGGACCCATTTTTTCTCCCAGCGCGGTATCCAGTCCGGATCGCCCGCCCAAGGTCACCTGATAGTTCTCCACTCCGGCTTTATCCAGCCCCAGAATCCCGATATCGCCGACATGGTGATGCCCACAGGCGTTGATGCAGCCCGATATTTTGATGTTCAGAGGCCCCAGCAACAGCTCCATTGACTGGTAGCGCATCGCAATGGCTTGCCCAATGGGAATAGAGCGCGCTGTGGCCAGCGCGCAGTAGTCCATACCAGGGCAAGCAATCAGGTCAGAAACCAAACCGATGTTGGGCGTACCTAGACCCTGCTGCGTTAAACCTTCGAACACTGCGGGCAAATCGCCCAACGCGACATGAGGAATAACAATGTTCTGTTGATGGCTGACTCGGAGCTCCGAGAACCCGAATTGATCCGCCAAATCCGCCATGCCGCGCATTTGGGAAGCGGTAGCGTCTCCTGGTGCCTGTCCATGGGCCTTGAGGCTGATGGTGACCGAGGCGTAATCCTCCTGCCGGTGGGGCGTCACGTTGCGTGCCACCCACTCCCTGAATGCGGAGTCGGCATCGATTCGCTCCCAGTACGACGCTCCGTCTTTCGGTGGCAACGAACGCATCAGGAAGTCGTCTTGAATGCGGGTCAATTCTGAAAGCTCAGACCCATCGAATGCATCACGATTGTGTTTCAAATAGTCTTTAACTTCATCTTTTAATGACTCTATCCCCATGGCCTGCAACAGAATTTTGATGCGAGCTTTGTATTTGTTATCTCGACGACCATGCAGGTTGTACACCGATACAATCGCCTCTAGGTGGGGTAGCAGATCATCAATGGCCACCTGCTCAAAGACGCGGGCACCCACCACCGGCGTCCGCCCCAGCCCGCCGCCGACGTAGATATCGAACGCCACGCCCTCCATCCCCGGCACGAGTCGCAGACCGATATCGTGGGCGCGAATCACTGCCCGGTCGGATACGCCACCACTGATCGCAATCTTGAACTTGCGGGGCAAGAACTGGAACTCCGGATGATCCGTTGACCACTGACGAATCCACTCGGCATAAGGTCTCGGATCTGCAATTTCGTCAAGAGCCGCCCCAGCGAGATGGTCTGTCGTGACATTGCGGATCGTATTACCGCTTGTCTGAATGGCATGCATGTCCAGATCGGCAAGCGCCTCGAGAATGTCAGGCGTGTCGACCAGTTTCGGCCAGTTGAACTGGATGTTCTGTCGCGTGGTGAAGTGGCCGTATCCCCTATCCCAGCGCTCTGCGATATCCGCTAACCCGCGCATTTGTCGCGCAGACAATGTCCCGTACGGAATAGCGATGCGAAGCATATAAGCGTGCAACTGCAGATACACGCCGTTCATCAACCGAAGCGGCTTAAACTCCTCTTCAGTGAGGGCCCCGGATAACCGCCGCTCTACCTGATCGCGGTATTGACTCACCCGCTCGCGGAGAAACGCCCGGTCAAATTCGTTATACCGATACATGGACTTCCCTGGCGATAGGCAGCACGTAAGCGCCCGGCCCGGAAGCTCTGATGGCCTCCCGGTAGTGGCGTGGCTCAATGACGTGGTTGCCGACTCTGACGGGCACCAGCTCAACGCCAATCACAGCTGCGGGATCAGTCACAGCCGCCACCGAGACCGCGGCGGCATCCAGATCGTCGTATACCTGAGCCCCTGCCAAGTTTGTGCACCACAGGCCTTCAGAGCCCCAATACAACACCGCGCCCGTCAATAAACAGTTTGCGCTGATCACCACCGGAGCCTGCACTTTAGCCATGGGCCACCTCTAGTTGAGCCTCAGGCGCCGTGGCCGTCACCGCTTTCCCCGCGGCACTGTCTATACCCACCAGAATAAGCAGTGGGCCCGAATAGTCCTGAATATCGAGTTGTGTGGCGAAATCGCCCAGCGTGCTACTGAACGCGCGCTGATTGGGCAGGGAAATATGCTCGATACACGTCACCGGCAGATCATGACGGGCGCCATGCATCAGCAACCGGCCCTGAAGGAAGGTTGCTGTTTTGCGGCCCATGTAGACCGCCAGCGACTGTCCGGAACGGACCAGTTGCTGCCAGTCGTGCTCGGCGAAGCCCTTCGCATCGTGGGCAGCCAGGAAAGTGACGCTTGAATTACGATTCCGTCGGGTGAGTGATACCTGCAAGGTCGCCGCGGCCGCAGAGGCCGCTGTCACACCGGGCACAACCTCTGTGGCAATGCCAGCAGACGTGACGTGAACCAGCTCTTCGTCGAGACGCCCAAATATCCCGGGGTCGCCCCCCTTCAGCCGCACAACGAGCAGGCCACGGGAGGCCTCCCGCACCAAATGCGCGTTAATCGACTGCTGGCTCACCGCCGGACCAAAGCCCTTTTTGCCCACGCTAATGAACTTGGCTTCCTTGCGTGCCAAGTTCAGTATTTCACTGCCGACAAGGCGGTCGTGCACGACCACATCGGCCTCATGAATGATTCGTCGCGCCTTCATAGTGAGGAGTTCCGGATCACCGGGGCCCGCTCCGACAAACACCACGGAACCTTCGGGTGGGGACGCGAGCGCATGCTGGTCGAGCAACTCGCCCAAAACCCGCTCAATCTGCCCTTCAGGTTTTGCGCTTCCTGTCGAAGATCCCGTGAAAAAGGCTTTCCAGAAGTTCCGTCGAGGCCGACCTGGAGCCAAGCTCTCGCTTACCCGATCTCGAAACCCGCGCGCAACACTCGCCAACCGACCGAGATGCTGGGGCAACAAGGACTCGATATCCGCTTTGAGTTGACGCGCTAATACCGGTGCAGTGCCCTCGGTGCCGATCGCAACCACTACGGGATCCCGATCCACCACGGCGGGGGTAATGAAGTCACAGGCCTCCGGCGTGTCCAGCACGTTGACCCAAGCGCCCTTCTCACGCGCCCAGCTCGCCACCTGTTCGTTAATGCTGTCGCTCTCTTCGGCCGCATAGACCAAACGCGCCCCCTCGAGATCAGCCGGGCTGCAGGAACGGCATATCAGCGTTAGCTGGCCTGCGTCAGCCCACGCTTGCATCGCTTCGGTGGGGTGCGCTGTGACGAGGGTGATCTGTGCGCGCGTCTTGAGAACGGTGCGGCATTTCGCCTCAGCCATTTGGCCAGTTCCCACCACAACGATGCGCTGCTCGCGGGTCTCGATAAATAAGGGTAAGTAGTTCATGCGGCGGGACTGTACACACCACCCGCCTGAATAAAAAATATTCTTATTTTCTGTTTTTATAACCAAATAAACAGAATTTTTTTCTATTTTTAATTCATATATAGGCTATATTTCCATTCACTCGCCGATTTAAGTAATAACGATGGACTTCATCGATAAGACCCTGATCACTCTTCTGCAGCAAGACAACACATTGTCTCTAGACGAGTTAGCGAAACGCACTGGCTCCACCAAAACGCCCATTTGGAATCGCATCAAGAAACTGAAGCAATCTGGCGTGATCCAGCGCGAGGTGGCACTGTGTGACCCCGAGGCACTCGGACTCGATGCCTGTTTCTTTATTTTGGTGCAAACCAGTGAGCACGACGCAGCCTGGCAGCAGCGCTTTCTCGACACAGTGCGTGCGCGACCCGAAGTGATGGAGGCCCATAGACTGGCGGGCGAGATTGATTACCTGCTGAAGGTCCGGGTACCTGACGCCAAGGCATACGACCAGTTCTATCAGAGCCTCATCGCCGAAGTGAAAATCTTTAAAGTCACGGCACTGCTGTCGATGGAAGAGATCAAATACTCGACCGTACTCTCTCTGCCGGCTTGAACGTAAAGCTATGTCCCAGTGAGTCGCTGCCTCAGGTTGTGCAGACCCTCCAGATATAACAATTCAACGTAGGCAGGGTCGTAGAAAAGCACGCCCACCCCACGGTACGTTTCCCGCTGCACCAGCAACGTGCCCTCTTGCGAGGGCTCAAGGCGCCATTCATGGTGCGCCGTCAGAATGCCGGGTACGCCCGCCGACTGCTGGATACTGCGGTAGGGTTGCACGGCATCCACCGTGACTGTCACCTGAGTGGTTCGCCCATCCTCAAGCTTCATATCGAGCATCAATTCATTGCCGGGCTGCATCAAGCCCATCACGTTGACGAAAATGGGATTCCATTCGGCGTAGCAATCGGTATCGGTCAGAGCGGCCCAGACGACCTCGGGAGGCGCCGCAATGACCAGCTCAGCCTCGACGGATTTTCGCGGCAACCACATCAGCAGTACTGATAGCACGACGATTAAGGCGATGATCGGCGTCTTCAAGATAGTGCCCTAGTAGCTCGAGCTGCCTGAGGCTCTGCCGCGCGTGACGTGACAAACCCCTGTGCAAGATATGGAGCGGGAAACGAGGTTCGAACTCGCGACCTCAACCTTGGCAAGGTTGCGCTCTACCAACTGAGCTATTCCCGCGTCGCTATGATTGTAATCGGCGTTCAGGCCTCGTCAACTCGCAGGGCCCTCTGCCTCCTCTTCAAGCGTTGAAAGAAACGCGCGGAAGTACAGCACCATCGACCAGAGCGTGAGGATGACGGCCAGAGCCAACAAGAACAGGCCGAGCAAACGGATCTCCTCAACTGCCGGCCAAGAGGGATACCACAAGAGGATCGGAATGGCGGTCATCTGCACGCCTGTCTTGACCTTGGCAATACCGCTGACGGCCACAGACGCTCGCTTACCCAGCTGCGCCATCCACTCTCGCAGAGCGCTAATCACAATTTCCCGGCCGATCACCACCATCCCTGCCAGCGTGATGAAGACGTTGTCCATACGATGCATCAGGAGAATCAGCGCAACCGTTACCAAGAGCTTGTCGGCAACAGGGTCAAGGAACGCCCCAAATTGGGAGGTTTGCCCCATGCGCCGTGCCACCCAGCCGTCGAACCAATCCGTGACGGCCGCCACAATAAAAACCACTGCCGCACCCACCGTGGATATCGGCTGCGGCAGGTAGTAACACAGCACCATTAACGGTATGGCAAGTATGCGCAGACCGGTGAGCATGTTGGGCAAGTTTTGAATCACGCTAGCGCCCCTCTCTATGCGTCGATTCTGACACAGCACCACAAGGCTGTGGGCCTAATCATTTACCGTGTGAAGGTGATCGTAGATGGTACGCGCCACCGACGCACTGATGCCCTTAATTTTGCTGAGCTCCTCGACACTGGCGTTCTCTATGGCTTTCGCGCTGCCAAAGTGACGCAGGAGCTCGCGTCGACGCTTGGCGCCCACTCCCGGTATATCCTCAAGCAGCGATTGCTTCCTCGCCTTCGCGCGCTGACCTCGATGACCACTGATTGCAAACCGGTGCGCCTCATCGCGAATCTGTTGAATCAGATGCAGTCCCGGATGATCACCGCGCAACCGCATCTCGGCGCCCGAATCGGCATCAACCAGCGTCTCAAAGCCCGCCTTACGGGTTGTGCCCTTGGCCACACCGACTACCTTTACGCTGGTAATGTCATACGTTGCCAAGACTTGTCGCGCCTGGCTGACCTGACCTTTGCCGCCATCGATGAAAAGAATATCGGGCAACTGTCCCTCGCCGTTGGCCAGGCGACGGTAGCGCCGCTCAAGGGCTTGCTGCATCGCCGCGTAGTCATCTCCTGCCGCAATATCTTTGATGTTGAACTTGCGGTAGTCGGCCTTTCCGCGCGCCGCTGCCATCAAACACAACGCAGGACGCCACCGTGGCCTCTCCCGAACTATGACTGATATCAAAGCACTCCATGCGTGTCGGAATATTCTCGAGGTCCAGCGCACGACGCAGCGACTCCAGCCGGCCTGCCATGGTCTGTTTGCCCGCCAGGAAAGACCGCAAATTGTTCTGCGCGTTCTGCACCGCCATGTCCAGCCATCGGGAACGCGCGTCACGAACACGATCCTTAATCACGACTTTGCGCCCCGACTCGGCGCCCAGTGCCTCCTCCAACAAACTTCCATCCGGCATGGCGTGACTGGTGACGATTTCCTGCGGTATCTGTTGCTGACCAGAAAGGTAGAACTGCGGCAAGAACGCTTCCAGAATCTCCTCAGGGGACTCATCCAATCGAATCTGCGGGTAATAACTGCGACTACCCAGCACGCGCGCCTCTCGCACAAACAGCACCTGCACGCAGGCATGACCATGCTCAGTGAATACCGCCAGCAGATCCAGATCGCCGCGGGTGCCCTCAATGTTCTGCGTGGCCTGAACGTTTTGCAGCTGACTGATCTGGTCGCGAATCTCGGCCGCTTTCTCGTATTCCAGCTCTGCGGCGGCAGATTCCATGTCATCGGCCAGTCGCGTCATCAGATCGTGAGATCGACCGGTCAGGAACAAAACAGACTTATCGATTTGCTCCTGATAATCCTCGTCAGACACCAAGCCAACGCAGGGCCCCGAACAACGCCCAATCTGATACTGCAGACAGGGCCGAGAGCGGTTGCGAAAGTAACTGTCGCGGCACTGGCGGACTTTGAAGACTTTTTGCATCAGGTGCAGGGTGGAGCGCACTGCCCCTGCACTGGGATAGGGTCCGAAATACTCGCCTTTCCGCCTTTTGGTACCGCGATGAAAACTCAGTCGTGGCCAACGGTCCTCGGACGACAAATAAATATAGGGGTAGGACTTATCGTCCTTCAGCAAAATATTGTAAGGCGGCCGATTCGTCTTAATGAGATTGTGCTCGAGGAGCAGCGCATCGCGCTCCGTCGTGGTCACCGTCACCTCAATATTGGCAATACGTGCCACCAAGGCCATGGTCTTCGCCGACAGACCCGACGCCCTGAAGTAACTGGTGACGCGATTTTTCAGGTTTTTCGCTTTGCCGACGTAAAGCAGATCCCCGTCGGCATCAAACATCTGATAGACCCCGGGACGGGTCGTCAGTTGGGCGAGGTAAGACTCGGCGTCAAAGGCACTCATACCGAACTCGGCTTACGCCGACCCAGCCGGAGAGCCGATGATTCGCGGCTCGATCTCAAGGGAGACGCCATAGGCCTCGAGCACACTGTCGTGAATCGCCTCGGCCATAGACAACCAAGGGGCCGCCGACTCTGCACCACAGCCTTCCAGCACTAACGCGTGATCAGCCGATACCCTTACGCCAGAACGCTCTTCACCGCGCCAACCCAGCTGATCAATCAACCAGGCGGCAGAAATCTTGACCTGCCCGCCATCTGCTGGGAACACCGGAATCTCCGGGTGCCCCTGACGTAATCCGTCGGCAACTTCCAGCGACACAATCGGATTCTTGAAAAAACTGCCCACATTCGGCGTGGTCACAGGATCTGGCAGGCGCTCCCGCCTGATGGACATGACCGACGCCAGAACCGCATCGTGCGTGAGCTCCGCATCACGAAGGCGTGCTCTCAGCGTGGGATAATTGGCCTGCACTGGCGCCTCAGCGGACAGCGCGAAATCGACTGCCGTGATAATCCATTCCCCGCCTCGCTCATGCTTGAAAACGCTATCACGGTAGCGAAAATCGCAATCCTCGGGTGACAGCATTTCACGCTCACCGGTGCGCCGGTGAATGACGTGAACAGCGTGGATGAACTGCCCCACTTCCACACCGTAAGCGCCAATATTTTGAATGGGCGCCGCACCAACTGATCCCGGTATGAGCGCCAGATTCGCCAAACCGTGGAATGCGTTGTGATGACACCATAGCACCCACTCGTGCCAGTTTTCACCAGCCCCGGCGCGGACAACAGCGCTATCGCCCGACTGCGACAGCACTGTGCGTTCTTTGATCGCGATCAGAATCGTCGTGCCGGGCAGCGTGTCATGTAGGATGACATTACTGCCACCGCCGAGAATCTGAATGGGCGCGTCAGCAGGAATATCACCGAGCGCCGCTACGAGCTCATCTGGAGAGGTCACGGCTATCAGATTTTGGGCGCGCGCACTGACCTTAAGCGTATTGAGCTGACTTAAATCAGCAGGCTCCGTCACGACTCACTGCTCCGAGGCCATGCGCTCCCGCATCGCCTCAAGGTCCGCCTGAGTATCGACGCCGGCAGGCACCGGCTCCGGCGCAGCTTCCACCTGTATCCACACATCGTTCGCCAGCGCGCGCAGCTGCTCCAAAGATTCACTCAGCTCTGCCGGCGCGGGGGCCCAGCCAACGAACTGCCGTAAAAATCCTGCTCGATAACCATAGAGGCCGGCGTGGCGAAATACAGGAGCTGGGGCGCTATCCCCTCGCTGCGCAGGAATACAACTTCGAGAGAAATACAGCGCCCTGCCGGATTCACTTGCCACGACCTTCACGATAGACGGCTCATCGGCCTCGGTCCGCTCCAGTGGCTCCATCAAAGTGGCGATACCCGCCTCCGGGTTTTCCTCCAGCATGGCCGCCACGCGCCGGATATTCGCCACTGGCATGAGGGGCTCATCGCCCTGAAGATTGACGACAATCGCGTCATCACGCCAGGCGAGACATTCCGCGACCTCAGCAAGACGATCTGTACCTGACACGTGATCTGCGCGGGTCATCACAACCTCGGCCCCTCTGGACAGCATCTCATCAGCAATGCGCTCGTCATCGGTTGCCACGATGACATGACTCGCGCCGGCATCCATTGCGCGCTCCCACACCCACGCCACCATCGGCTTGCCAGCAATAGGAAGCAGCGCCTTACCGGGCAAGCGCGTCGAACCGTAGCGTGCGGGAATGACAATATTGAATGGCATCAAACTAATCCGTCGGCGCCTTTATCGGCAGTAGCCGGGTTAATAGGTCCAGCAATGATGGCGGCAAAGCCACATCAATTTCCACCACCCAGATACGCGGGTCAACGAGGTGCGCCAGCTTGACGGCATCCTTAGCCGTCACCAGCACCACATCTTGTTCCAGTGCATCTAAATCATGCTGGGAAAGTGCGCCATGATCGGGCACCGCACACTCATAGATGCTTAAACCACTCCCACGGAGCATCTTAAAAAATTGCCCTGGCTGACCCAAACCGGTCGCCGCCGCGACGACCTGACCGACCCACTCTTCAACGCACTCCTGCCAAGGCAGCACACGATCCGTCTCGATATGACGAGCCCTTACCGGTTGGTAAGCAAACCGACGGTCAACGTCGTTGCTATTGCGCTCGAGAACCCAATCCACCGAACGCAGACGCTCCACAGGCTCACGCAGCGGTCCTGCCGGCAACAGCCTACCGTTACCCATACCCCGCTCCGCATCCAGCACCGCGATTTCCACATCACGCAGCATCGCGTAATGCTGCAAGCCGTCATCAGAGAGCACGACGTCAATGTCGACTCTTTCGATCAAATCCGTCACTGCCCGTTGACGATCCGGGCATACAAGGACCGGAACGCCCAACCGCTGTTTAATCAGTAACGGCTCATCACCCACGACTCGCGCGCTGTCATGTGCCTCAACCCAGCGGGGCTCAGGGCTGAGCTCACCGCCATAACCGCGACTCACCACACCGACCCGACACCCGCGCTCAATTAACCACTGCCCTAGTGCAATCAGCACCGGCGTCTTGCCGGTGCCACCGGCGGTCAATCCACCGACCACGACCACTCTGGCGCCAGCCGCGTTGCTGCGTTTGGCAGGCGCATTCGCGCGGCGACGGGCGACAACCCAACGGACCGGCCAAGACAAAGGAACAAGCAATAATGAGAGCGGGCTACTTCCGTACCAGATGTGATTCAACACGCGTTCCATCGCGCCACGTATTGAACTCATTGCTGCCCAAAGCCCTGCTGGTACAGGCTCGCATAGAGGCCATTTTCGGCCATCAAGGCCTCATGGGTGCCCGAGGCCACAATCCGCCCCTGATCCATCACGACGATAAGATCCGCACGCTCGACAGTGGAGAGCCGGTGTGCGATCACCAGCGTGGTCCTACCGGTCGCCACCTGCTCCAGTGAGGCCTGAATGGCGGCCTCGGATTCGTTGTCGAGCGCTGAAGTCGCCTCATCAAGAATCAAAATCGGCGCGTCCTTCAGCACGGCGCGAGCAATCGCCAACCGCTGTCGCTGACCTCCGGAGAGCCCATCGCCGCCGTCGCCCAGCACGGTATCCAACCCATTTGGCAATGCCGCAACGAACTCCCAGGCCTGAGCAGTCTCAAGCGCCTGCCGCAGGGAAGCATCGTCGGCTCTATCCTGCTGACCAAACGCCACGTTAGCTCGCACCGTATCGCTGAACAGCACCACGCGTTGCGACACCAGTGCGATCTGCTTGCGTACATCGGCCAGACGGAACGCCTCTATCAGCGCGCCATCCAGCTGGATAGCACCTGATGTGGGGGCATAAAAGCGACACAGTAAGTGCATCAACGTTGACTTACCCGCACCGGAGCGCCCAACAAAGGCCACCATCTTGCCCGAAGGGATCTGCAGACTGATGTCGCTTAACACGGGACGATCATCCCCCGGGTAAGCAAAATTGACTCCCTCAAAGCGGATATCACCCCGGGCACGCTCTAACGGCTCCTGCCCGGCGTCACGCTCTGGCGGCGTATCGATCTGGGCAAACAAATCTTCAGACGCCGCCAAGCCTCGCTGAATGACGCTTTGCACATTGGTCAGGGTTCTGATCGGCTTACCCAGCTGAGTCGCCGCGGCAATAAACGCAACGAGTGAGCCCGGCGTAAAGCCAGCAAGGATCTCGGGGTCCAAGGCGAACCAAAAAAGAATCGCCAGCGCGATCGACAGCAAAATCTGAGCAATCGGTGTCGATACCGCCTGAACAAACGCCAGCTTCAGACTCTGCACGCGATTGAACTGACTCGCGGCGTAAAAGCGCGCGGCCTGTTGGTCGGCGGCCGAGAACATTCTGATTTCGTCGAACGCACTCATGCTCTCGTTGCCGAGCTGGGTCACCTCGCCCATGGAGTCCTGAATCCGCCGGCTGTAACGCCTGAAGTGCCGGCCAACCACCAGCACCACACCAGCGATGGCGGGCGTTACGGCGAAGAACACCAGCGTGAGCTTCCAGTTGAGATACAGCATGTAGGCGACCAGCGCCAAGACCGTCAGTCCATCGCGGATAACCGTTTTCAGAGCTTCCGACGAGGCGCCGCTAACTTGCTCGACGTTAAAGGTCAGCTTCGAGACCAATTCGCCGTGGGTATAGCGATCAATCACCTGCTTGGGCACACGAATCAGGGCGTCAAAAACCTCAGTACGCAGTCGATGAACCACGCCCCGGGCGACAATATTCATAAAGTAATTACCAAGGAAGTACCCCACCGCACGAACCAGCGCCAACACAATGGCCGCTACGGGTACGGCAATGCGGGCATAATCGACGGCATTCATGTCGCCCTGCGGCCACAGGCTGTGAACCGCTTGCGACACCAAACCGATACCCATGCGCGACGATTCACCCAAGGAATCAAGCAGAAACTGGGTCAGATCCGCCAACAAGACGTTAGCAACCGAGTAGCCAATAAAACCCACAATACTGAGCACAAAAGCCACGCCATAAATCGCGACATAGCCCAGCAGCCGCTGGTAGAGCGCGAGATCGCTTGGCTGTTTGTTTTCCTGGCTCACTGCAGACTCACTCGTTGATCATCGACTCGGTGGCGATAGTGACACGCTGCAACCCCAATAGAGATGCGACATCTAAAACCATCACCACATACTGATGTGGTGTCATCGCATCGGCTGACAAGGTCACGGGAACGTCAAAATTGCCATTCGCAGCAGCCTCTAGTGCACGATACAAACCTTCGGCCTCATTCGGTACAGGGTCACCCCCGACGGTGACGTTGCCAGCCGAGTCGATGACCACAACCAGACCTATCTCATCAGGAGCGCTCGCACCATCCGCTTCGGGCAGATTGACCGTCAGCTGTGTCAGCTCCGAGAAGCTGGTTGAGACCATAAAAAAAATCAGCAGCAAAAACACGACATCGATCAGTGGCGTGAGATTGATCGACACGTCAGGACGTCGAGCGTGCCGAAAGTTCACAGGTCGTATTCCGTTTTTTGATTACTGTGCAGCGCGTCCACCAACTTAATCGCCTCACGCTCCAGATCCACCACAATAGATTCGATGCGGGCGCTGTAATGTCGGTGCATCACCAGACTGGGTATCGCAACAGCGAGCCCCGCTGCTGTTGTCGCTAATGCCTCGGATATGCCCCCCGCCAACGCCGGCGCATTGCCGGTGCCATGAGTGGTCATCTCGGTAAAAACGCTGATCATCCCCATCACGGTACCCAGTAAGCCCAAAAGCGGAGAGATCGCTGCTACCGTGCCTAAGGCGTTGAGATATCGTTCCAGTCGATGAATCACGTGTGCCGCGGCCTCACGAATACTTTCCCGCATAATCTCCCTGCCCTGATGCCGGTTCGCTAAACCCGCCGCCAAGATGGCGCCAAGAGGCGATCCTTGACGCAAACTTTTCAATCGTTGGGCATCGAGGCCGTCGGCTCTCAACTGCTGCCACACGCTCGCCAAAAGATGAGGCGGTGCAACTCGCTGCTTGTTCAGCGCGAAGTGCCGCTCAATACAAATTGCGAGGGCAATAACGGAGCACGCCATGATGAATGGCATGACCCAGCCACCGGCCGCCAGGGTGTGAAACACAAAGAAACCTCCTTGCAAGCCCCCGAGTATACCGACCCGCTGTATTCAGCCCCAGACACGGTTTTGGCAGGTATTTACGGCAATTTCAGCCAATACGGCGTGTACGCCGTGCGCCGCGTGCGAGCCGTCAGGTGCCCCCCTTCCCCGTCGCTTAGCTCAATCGCCCCATGGACAGCCGTATCTAGCAACGAGGCAAGCTCGGTCGCGGCCACCCGGTCGACAACCTCATCATGGGGATGTCGAAACGGATTTCCCCGACTTCTGCTGATGATGGCCCATTCAGGGCGCACCCACTTAAGCAGTGCATGACTGGTTGAAGTTTGACTGCCATGATGCGGAAGGAGTAATACCGATGCCTGCAACGTGTCTCGCCAATAGCGCACCCATTCTCGTTCGCGCGCACGAGACACATCGCCTGTTAGCAACACGGCGTGATCTCGCCATGACACCAGCAGGGCACAGGAACCATCATTACGATCAGACTCACCCGAACCGGGGCCATTGATCACTAACAATTCTGCGACGCCCCAACGCCATCGCTCACCATGACGGCACGGGTCACCCCGAAATCCCAACAATCGATGCACAGGAAAGCGGTTTACGGCGGCCTCGTATCCGCCACTGTGGTCCTGATCCCCGTGGCTAATCATCAACATGTCGAGCTTTGTCACCCCACGGCTCGCCAAAAAGGGCAAAAGCACCTTGCCTGCTTGGCTCATACCATTGGGGTAGGCCTGCCCGGTGTCGTAGACCAGCGTGCGACGACCCGCCTGAATGACCGCCGATAGACCCTGCCCGACATCCAATATGGCGATACTTACCTGACCCGATGCCGGAGCAGAAAAAGGCCCGAGCCCCACCATAACCGCAGCCCCCAAAAACAAAGCAGCCAGCCGTTGACGCGATGTCCAGCAAAGAATCGCGATGACACCCAATACGAATACCCACAGCGTCACCGGCCGCGCAACAACGGCCGACTCTACACAGCAGGTCAGAAGCCACTCCATGGGGATCACCAGCAGGTGCCAACACTGCACGCACACCGACCAAATGTGATCAGCGGCCGCTGGGAACCACGGAAATAGGGTGATACCGAACAGCCCTAGCGGCACCATGATCCACGCCACGCAGGGTACGATCAACAGGTTCGAAATGACGCCCAGGATGCTGGCCTCCGCAAAGAAAAACAGGGTGATGGGTGCCATGAGGCAGACCATTTTCACCTGCAAGCGCAGTAAACCCGCCACCCCGGCATGTTGGGCCTGTGTGTCAACCAATAGCCAGGTCGCGGCGGCACTCAACCAAAAACTGGCGCCAAGAAGAATCAGAGGGTCCATCGCTGCGAGCGCGACCAAAGCGATCAATAAGCCTCTGCGGCCACTGACAGACCAGCCCAGGGCCGAAGGTAGCTGCGATGCGAGCAACATGCAGTAGGCGCGCAAAACTGGCAGGCCGGCGCCGACGAGAAGGACATAACCACCAGTCACTCCCAACAATCCGAGTGACAAGAGCCCAGTGCCACCTCGATCGCCTCGTAATCGCAGGCACCTGCGTGGCAACGACAGGAGCCCGGTGCACCACATCGCCAGCAAACCGATGTGCAAGCCACTGATCACCATGACGTGGATCACGCCTAATTGTCTCAGATCGCGCCACGCGGCATCGGAGAGGCCGCGCGTATCCCCAAGCAACAGCGCTCGCATGACGGACCAGCCCTCGCCGTCCTGATGTTCCCAGTCAGCGAGCAAACGTGTTCGGAGCGCGGCGACCCTACGCCCAGAGTCTTCTTGAACGATGGGTCCTACCGCCGTCGCGGCCGCATCGATGCCACGACTGGCCCACCGCGCCTGGTCGGGCAAACTACCCGGGTTGAACTGGCTTGGCAGATTTTTTAATCGCCAAGATCCCGTAACAACGTGCTGATAACGCAGTTTGTTGTCGAGTTGCTCAGGCCCCAAGTATTGGAAGACTCTAATGCGGTCAGGTCTACCACAATGTGGCGCCGCCCACTCGGTCACACGCATCTCGGCCGTCACGCGCCACTGACCTTCATTAAATGCTTCGACTTCGGGAAGCGTGTCAATCAACCCCGCTATGCGAACCTCATTCCCCAAGCACGACTCTGACAGTTGGCGATCGATCCAGAGCGCACCCTGCAACCCGCCGAGGCCGAAAAACACCAACAGCCAAACCAGACACAAAGCTGACGAAGGTTTACACCGAAGCCAAAAAAACAGTGGCAGCATTCCTACTGTTAGTAGGGACCACCCGGGGTACGGCAATAGCAGACTTGCGCCCAACCCCAATAAGGCACAGCCCAAATGCCAATCCGTCAGTGCCGGTAAGGGAGCAAAGGTCGAGATCGGCCGCATGCAATGCCCCCTGATGCGAAGTCCTCGGGCAGCTACCTCACCACTTCAAGTCAAGACACGACAGATCACTGGTCAAATCGGCCTCACAAAGGTCTATGATTGCGTGTCTTTTCGTGATGGTTCGAAACAAGAAGCACAATGCCAAAGAAGTATCTCAGCAAATGGATGCCCACACCGGGCAAGATGCGCCAGCATCGTTCGCTGAGAGTGTTTGCGCACTGGTTTGAAAATACGCAACTCTGGCAGCTAAGCCGTCACACAACCGCGAAAGCATTCGCCATTGGTCTGTACTGCGCAATGCTGCCGGTGCCGGGACAAATGTTCATTGCTGTCGCGCTCGCCATTGCGTTCACCGCAAATGTGCCGCTGAGCTTCTCACTCATCTTCATCACCAACCCATTGACCATGCCCGCCATTTACTACGCGGCCTATAAGCTGGGGGCATGGATACTCGGCACTAAACCACTCGATATTGAATTCGAAGCCTCTTGGACCTGGGTTATTCAGTATCTAGACGAGATCTGGCTGCCATTGCTGGTGGGGTCTCAGGTGCTTGGGGTAGCGTTAGGCATACTGGGTTACGTTCTGATCGATCTGCTTTGGCGCAATGCCATCCGCCGCCAGTGGAAGGCGACGACGCTCGTCGCGAGGTCAGTGAGCCAGCGTCTCGGCAATCGGAAGTGAAGACGCCCTGAGGGCCGGTAACGTTGCCGCCAGCACCGACAGCGAAACCGCTATAGAGCAAGTGACTACAAAGTCCTGCCAACGAATATCGACGGGCACAAAAGACAAGGGATAGACATCTGTCTGCAGCAACGGCACCTCGAGCCATTGCTCTATGAGGAGCGCTGCGTCAGGCGCGAGCGATGCGAATGCGTAACCCAGCGCCGCACCCAACGCAGCGCCCACCAAGCCGATGAGCCCGCCCTGCAAGAAAAAGACCAGCGCTATATCACGCCCTTTTCCGCCCAAGGCCATCAGCATCGCCACCCCCTTGCGGCGATCGGTCACCACCAACATAAGCGATGACACCACGTTAAATGCCGCCACAAAGATGACAATAAACAAGATCAAGCCAACGAGATCACGCGAGAGCTGAATCGCCGAATAGAGATTACCGTGAGTGGCCCGCCAATCTGTTACCTGCAATTGCGAGGGCACCGACTGATACAGAGACCATCGCCAGTCACCGGCGGCAAACACATCGTGCAACTGGACAGCCACCCCCTCCTGCGCGCTGGCCCCACCAATAAAGGGCAACAAAGTGCGTCGGTGAACCAGCGCTAACACCTCATCAAGCTCGGTACCGGAATCGAGAATACCGGTGAGCGTCACTGTCAGAGGCGCGTAGGTTGACTCGGCGCCACCGGGCAAAATAAACGTGACCCGGTCACCTTGCTTAAGGCTCAATCGCGACGCCAGGGCCGCGCCCAGCACCAAAGACTGCTCAGTCCAATCGGTCACCGCGGGCATCAGTAAATCGCCGTAAGCGAGCAGCGACTTGGCCTCAATGCCGGTGAGTCTAGTAGCCGCCACGGTCTGTCCGCGCATCAGCAGTCCATCTGCATTGATGAAGGGGTTTAGCGACGATACTGCAGGGTCCACGGCCAAATCAGCCTGCAGTTGCTGCCACTCGGTAAAGGTGCCGTTAGCCGTGATCTGCACGTGAGGGATGAGTGCGAGGATGCGCTCCCGCATCTCCTTATCAAATCCGTTCATTACCGACTGCACCGCCAGCAGGAGTGCAATCGCTAATGCAATGCCGACGATCGAGACGCGTGACAAGAAAGCGGACAGGCCCTTACCCGGGTCGAGGGTTTGTCGAAGTGCCAGCTGCCATCGGAGTGACCAGGGCACAACTATGGGCTCAGCCTGCCATCGACCAGCGTCAGCTGACGATCCATACGCGCAGCAATACCGGGGTCGTGTGTCACCACCACAAATGCGGTGTCCAATGATCGTAATGCCGTCATGGTAGTCAGCACCTGCTCAGCCGTTTGCGGGTCAAGGTTGCCCGTGGGCTCATCCATCAATACACAGGCTGGCTGATTGATCAGGGCGCGCGCAATTGCGACGCGCTGGCGCTCTCCGCCAGATAGTGCCGCAGGGCGATGCGTAGCGCGATGTGCCAGGCCCAACTGATCCAACAAATCGAAAGCGCCTGCCTCTGCGGCCACTTTGCTCATGCCGCCAATTCGGGCAGGCATTGCCACGCTCTCCAGCGCTGAGAACTCCGGCAACAGGTGGTGCATTTGAAATACAAATCCAAGCCGCTGATTACGCCAGCGACTGCGTTCCAATTCGGACAAAGCCGGCAGTGCTGTTCCAGCTACCGCTATTTCACCTGCCGTTGGTAGATCCAGACCACCCAACAGGTTCAACAAAGTGGATTTCCCCGCACCGGACGCGCCAACAATGGCCAACCACTCGCCAGCGCTCACCTCTAGGTTGAGGTCTTCCAATACGGTGATCGTCTGCTGACCGTCAGAGAAGGTTTTGGTCAGCCCCGTGGCGGACAACACTGCTTGCTCAGACATAGTTGAGCGCCTCCGCAGGGGGAATACGGGATGCCCGCCATGCCGGATACACACTGGCTGCCACGCTCAGTAACAGTGCGACCAGCACCACGGCAGCGACGTCACTCCACATCAACACAGATGGCAACCCACCGATGTAATACACAGCAGGATCAAACAGCACCGCACCGGAAACCCGTTCCACCCAGAGAGATAAATCCGACACCGATACGGCGAGCCCTACCCCCATCAAAGCGCCTGCGGCGATCCCGATGATGGCAAGCACAAGCCCGTGCCCCAGAAATATGGCTAGCAGATGGCGCGTCGTGAGCCCCAGTACTTGAAGGATGGCAATATCACTGCGTTTCTCGGTCACTGACATGGTGAGAGTGGAAACCAAGTTGAAGGCTGCGACCAAGATAACAGAGGTCAGCAAGACACCTACCGTAATCTTCTCCATCTTGATCGCTGAGAACAGCGATCCCTGAGAAGATCGCCAGTCCTCGATACGAGGGAGTCTGGAGTCATTGCCGAGAGATCCGCCCGAACCAATGACGCGAGATTACGGTCAGCCAAGCGAAGCTGCACGCCGCGCTCTCCGGCTGATCCAAAGAGTTTTCGCGCGGTACTTTCCGACGTGTAAACGACGCGCGCATCGGGTGGCGCGCCCACCGCGAAAATACCGGCCACGCGAACAGATCGTATTCTGGGAAACACACCCATGGGGCTCACCGTCAAGCGCGGCAGCAGCATGTCGACATCATCGCCCACTTCAACACGGAGCAGTCTGGCAAGATCAGCACCGATCACGACAGAGAAAGGGACCGTCTCGAGTATTTCGGCATCGCCTTCGATCATGTGTAGCGGCAAATCGATCACATCACGCAGGCCGCTGGCAGAAACCCCGGCGACCTCGACGCCGCGGCTCCGGTTTCCCGAACGGAGCAAGGCGGTTCCATTGGCGAACGACGTGGCCGCCACGACATCTGGGAGCATCTTGGCGCGCCCCACCCACTGCTCAAGAGCCGCGGGACCCGTATCGGCAGGCACCACAATCATATCTGGCGTCACCGATAGCAGCCTTTTGTGAAGCTCTCCAGAAAAGCCGTTCATCACTGACAACACGGTGATCAATGCTGCAACACCCAGCATCATGCCGAGCAACGAAGCGAGCGCCACAAACCGGGTGAACCGGCGCTGACCGCGCCCGAAACTAAAGCGAAGAACCAGTTCCCAGGACAAAGACATTTTTGATTAGGCGCCCAGGCAGCCAGCCATGTGGCAACTCAGTCTGCGCCCTTCGAGGGCGGCGTAAACTGACCGACAGCAGACGCGTCGCCGTTGCTATCACATCGCTGTGGATCCCCGCCACAAATCTCGCACTCCTGATCGATCCCGACAGCACCGAGCCCGCCGCAGGAGCCTTTAATCGGTGCGCGACCGAATATGACCCCAACAGCCATGGCAGCCATAATTGTCATGAACACTAATAAAGCGAGCACAAAAGTCATCGCAGGAACTCTCCATTACCGCTGATCAAGGCGCTTTCTCCATCAACCATTCAGCCATTGCAGAACTGGCTATCGCTTCAAGCGAATCATCAGTACGCTTCAGCAAATAAACCGCCAAACCGCGCCGCTCGGCCATCGCCATGGCCCGCTTCGACCCAAGAACGGTCAGTGCAGTCGCCCATGCGTCTGCCATCATCGCAGAGCCGTGCACCACTGTCACGGACACGACATCGTGCTGAATAGGGTAACCAGTGCGGGGGTCAATTAAGTGCGAATACCGGCGTCCCTCTCTCTCAAAGAAGTTCCGGTAATCACCAGATGTGGCGATACCCGTATCGCTCACTGCCAGCGCCGCCTGTACGCCGCCCCGCGCACCCACCTCAGGGCGCTCCACAGCAATGCGCCAGGCGTCACCGCGCGGGCTCAGGCCTTGAACCCTGACCTCACCACCCACCTCCAACATGAAGTGGGGTATGCCCAGCTCTGCTAATGCATCGGCGCCCAGATCAACGGCATAACCCTTTGCCAGAGAGGAGAAATCCAGCTTGACACCATCCACGCGCTTGCTCAGTTCCCGCGTGGTGGAATCCCACTGCAGATTCACAGCGCCGGTGCGTGCCAACGCCTCGGCTACCTCCACCTCACTTGGAAAGGACGTTGGCCCCTGCGGCCCGAAGCCCCACACGTCAGAGAGGGCGCTGACTGTCACATCGTAAGCGCCGTCCGTGCTCTCACCCAAGGCGAGTGCTGCCGACAAGACGTACGCGAAGTCCCAATCGACCTCCAACGCAGAGTCGACTCCAAGCTGATTGAAGTCACTGATCATGCTGCCAGGGTCGTAGTGATTCATGCTCCGGTTAACAAGATCGAACACATCCTCAACCGCCAACTGAACCTGTTTGGGCGTGACGCCCTCTGGCGGCGATTGATAGGTCAGGGACCAGGTCGTGCCGAAAATACTGCCCGCAAGTTGTGTCGGTCGACTCTCGCTACCGCAAGCCGCCAGACAGCAAAAGGCCAGCACGAGTGCTGGCCTTAAAACACGTTTGATCACGGCCGCGGTCATCCCCCGAAGTCATCGAGGAAGATGTTCTCTCGCTCCACACCCAGATCAAGCAGCATATTGATCACCGCCGAGTTCATCATGGGCGGCCCGCACATGTAGTACTCGCAGTCTTCTGGCGCAGGGTGATCCTTGAGGTACTGCTCATACAGTACATTGTGGATGAAGCCCGTCAGCCCCTCCCAGTTATCCTCAGGCTGCGGATCAGAGAGCGCCACGTGCCACTCGAAATTATCGTTTTCGGCATCGAGCCCGTCGTAATCCTCAACATAAAACATCTCGCGCAAGGATCGGGCGCCGTACCAGAAGCTGATCTTGCGATCCGTCTTGATGCGCTTCATCTGGTCAAACAGGTGCGACCGCATCGGGGCCATGCCTGCACCGCCACCAATGAACACCATCTCAGCCGGAGTTTCCTTCGCGAAGAACTCGCCAAAGGGGCCGTACACGTTCACTTTGTCGCCGGGCTTCAGGTTAAACGCCCAACTCGACATGATTCCCGCGGGGATGCCCTCGCTACCGGGGGGCGGCGTCGCGATGCGAATATTAAATTTCACGACGCCCTTTTCTTCCGGGTAGTTCGCCATGGAATAAGCGCGGATGGTGGTGTCCTTACACGAGGACGACGAAGATTGAAGAAACCAAAACGCTCCCAGTCGCCCCGGTACTCTTCTTCGACATCGAAGTCGCTGTAATTCACCGAGTGAGGGGGACATTCAAGCTGAACGTAACCACCTGCTCGGAAGTCCACGCTTTCACCCTCAGGCAAGCGCAACACCAATTCCTTGATGAAGGTCGCGACGTTCTCGTTCGATTCGACCGTACACTCCCACCGCTTCACGCCAAAGACTTCTTCAGGCACCTGAATCTTCAGGTCTTGCTTTACCGGAGTCTGACAAGAAAGCCGCCAGCCCTCGGTCGCCTCGCGCCGGGTAAAGTGCGATTCTTCTGTCGGCAACATGGCACCGCCGCCCTCTTCTACGACGCACTTACACTGCGCGCAGGTGCCCCCGCCCCCACAGGCACTGGCGAGAAATAAATCCGCGTCAGCCAGGGTTTGGAGTAGCTTACCGCCGGCCGGCACTTCGATCGTGCGCTCGCCATTGATTTCAATGCTGATGTTGCCACTGGAAACCAGTCGGCTTCGCGCCGCGAGGATCACCAGCACCAGCGCCAGGATGATTGCGGTGAACATGCCAGCGCCGTATACGATAGTCAGGTCCATTAAGGGTCTGCTCCCGTTAGTCGGTCGTTAGAGGTCGATACCGCCGAAGGACATAAAGCCCAGCGACATCAAGCCCACAGTGATAAATGTAATGCCCAGTCCCTGCAGGCCGTCCGGCACGTCGCTGTACTTCAGCTTCTCCCGGATGCCTGCGAGCGCCACTATAGCCAAAGCCCAGCCCACTCCGGCACCGGCGCCAAAGACCGCGCTTTCGGCGAAGTTGAAGCTTCGCTCCACCATCAGCAATGATGCACCCAGAATGGCGCAGTTCACGGTAATGAGCGGGAGAAACACCCCTAACGTGGCATAGAGAGCTGGCACGTACTTATCGAGGAACATCTCCAGAATCTGCACCAACGCGGCAATCACAGCGATGTAGCTGAGCAACCCAAGGAAGCTAAGATCCACGTCGGGTAAACCGGCCCAGGTCAGTGCCCCGTCTGCCAACAGATTCTGATAAATCAGGTTGTTCACCGGCACGGTGATCGACAACACGACAATCACTGCCACGCCCAGGCCTGCGGCGGTCTGAATCTTCTTCGAGACAGCGAGGAAGGTGCACATCCCCAGAAAGAAAGATAGCGCCATGTTCTCGATGAAGATCGCGCGCACAAATAGACTCAGATAGTGCTCCATTACGCGCTCTCCTCCGCAGGATTGTGATGGGCAATACGGAATTCAGGCTCTTCGACCTGCTCCGTGTTGAACGCCCGGATAGCCCAAATGAGTAGGCCGATCAGGAAGAATGCACTCGGCGGCAGGAGTAACAATCCGTTTGCCTGATACCAGCCACCCTCGGTGACCAGTGGCAGGATCTCGACGCCGAACAGCTTGCCGGTGCCGAAGAGTTCTCGAACGAAGGCAACAACCAAGAGCACAAAGGAGTAGCCGAGACCGTTGCCGACACCATCCATAAAGCTCGGTATGGGGCTATTCTTCATCGCAAATGCTTCAGCGCGGCCCATCACAATACAGTTGGTGATGATCAGGCCCACAAATACAGATAGCTGCTTGGAGATGTCGTAGGCCACGGCCTTTAGTACCTGATCCACCACGATCACCAGCGAAGCAATGATCGTCATCTGGACAATGATGCGAATGCTGGACGGAATGAACTGACGAATGCAGGAGATAAAGAAGCTGGAGAAAGCGGTCACCAGAGTCAGCGCAATGCACATCACCACTGTGACGCGCAGTGAGGTTGTCACGGCCAGGGCTGAGCAGATTCCAAGAATTTGCAGCGCAATAGGGTTGTTCTTGAAGATCGGGTCGACGAGGGTGTCACGCATACTCATCAGGCTTCTCCCCTACGAAGGTTCTCTAGCAACGGCTTAAAGCCTTGATCGCCCATCCAATAGCGCACGAGGTTATCTACACCTTTGGTGGTCAACGTGGCACCGGACAAGCCATCGACCTGCCACTGCGCATTAGCTGACCCTGCAGGCACTGCGCCTTTGAGTACCTGAATGGCCACCTGCTCGCCCTGATAGATCTGCTTACCGGGCCATATTGCCTTCCAGTTCGGGTTATCGACTTCACCGCCTAATCCCGGCGTCTCGGCGTGCTCGTAGAACCCCAAACCGGCAACCGTGTTGCCATCAGATTCCAATGCCATGAAGCCGTAGAGGGTTGACCACAGGCCATAGCCGCGAATCGGCAAGATGATCTTATCGAGCCCGCCCTGCTGGTCACGCACGAGATACACCAGCGCCTGGTCCTCTCGCCGCACCAGTTTTGCAGGATCTACATCACCGGGAATTGCCCGGGATTGAGCGGGGTCCTTTGCCGCCTCGCGCTGATCAAAACTCGCCGGATCCACGCCCTCAACAAACCGGCCCTCGTCGAGGCTTACCACCCGTGTTTCGACCTGCTCAAACTGCTCCTCTACCGACAATGCAGGATCCAAAAGTCCCGCCGCCATGAGGATATTGCGCTTCAGATCGAGTGTTTTATTGGCCTGCTGGGCTGGCTTCAACACCACCGCAGCGGTCGACACCACGACAGAGCACACCAGGCACAGGCCCAGCGCCACCGTCAGGATGCGGCCAAGGCCCTCTCCACTAGCTGACACGTGCTGCCCTCCTTTTGATATTGGCGCTGACGGCAAAGTTATCGAACAGCGGTGCAAACAGGTTTGCGAACAGGATGGCGAGCATCATGCCTTCGGGGAAAGCGGGATTGACGACCCGGATCAGCACACACATCACACCAATAAGGATGCCGTAAGCCCAACGGCCTGGATCGGTCATGGCCGACGACACCGGGTCCGTCGCCATGAAGAACGCGCCAAAAGCGAAACTGCCCACCACCATGTGCCAGTACCAGGGCATCGCGAACGCCGGGTTCGACGTTGAACCGACAGCATTCAGTAGCAAAGAGAATCCAATCATTCCGACGAAGCACCCGGCCACTACGCGCCAGGAGGCAATGCCCTGCAATATCAGCACCAGCCCACCAATCATGACCATGAGCGTCGACGTTTCACCGATCGACCCTGGGATCTGCCCAATAAACGCGTCCATCCAGGTGTAGGCCTCGGTCAGGCCCGCCATACCCTCTGCGGCAACAACACCCAGCGGTGTCGCGCCGGAGTAGCCATCCACTGCCGTCCAGACGGCATCGCCAGAGATCTGCGCGGGATAGGCGAAGTACAGAAACGCCCTGCCCGTCAGCGCCGGGTTGAGGAAGTTCTTACCCGTACCACCGAAGACCTCTTTGCCAATCACCACGCCGAAGCTGATGCCCAGGGCCGCCTGCCACAAGGGTAAATCGGGGGGGAGCGTTAAGGTGAACAGGATCGAGGTGACAAAGAATCCCTCGTTGACCTCATGACCACGGCGCATGGCAAATAACACTTCCCAGAAGCCGCCAACGATGAAGGTCACCAAATACAGTGGCAGAAAATGTACCAGCCCGTAGAGCATGTTATGCCAGACGTTGGCCGGGTCATGCCCGCCTAACGCAGCAACAATGCCGCCACGCCAGCCGTCCAATGCACCGCCCGAAAGAGCCAATACGTCGTTTGCCTGCAACCCAATGTTATACATCCCGTAGAACATCGCGGGGAAAGTCGCCAACCACACCGTGATCATGATGCGCTTGAGGTCGATACCATCGCGGACGTGGGCGTTGGCCTTAGTCACGCTGCCCGGTGAGTAAAAAATAGTATCCACCGCCTCATAAAGCGCATACCAGCCCTCAAACCGGCCGCCCGGCTTGAAATGCGGTTCTATGGCATCCAGTTGCTGTCTGAGTCCCATGCGTCAGCCTTCCTTCTCAATACGCGTCAGGTTGTCCCTGAGAATTCCACCGTATTCATATTTGCCCGGGCACACGTAAGTGCAGAGCGCCAAATCTTCCTCGTCAAGTTCGAGGCATCCCAACGCCTGCGCCGTCTCGGTATCGCCTACGAGCAAGGCACGCAGCAACTGGGTGGGCAAAATATCCAGCGGCATCACCTTTTCATAAGCGCCGACCGGCACCATGGCGCGCTCGGAGCCGTTAGTATTCGTAGACATCGCAACGGGCTTGCTACCTAGCCAGCTGGATAAATAAATACCCATCACCGAGTGCTTCCCGAGACCCGGCGACAGCCAGCCCATGAAAGCCCTCTCTTTACCTTCCCTCACCAACGAGACCTGGTTGTGATAGCGGCCCAGGTAGGCGGTATCGCTCTGCACTCCCCGGCCGCCCAATACAGAACCGGAAATGATCCTAGCGTCATCGCCCTCTTGCTCGCCCGCTACAAGTGCTTGCAAGTCAGCGCCGAGGCGACTCAAAACCAGCCGGGGCTTGGACGCTGCCGGCCCGGCAATCGCAATGACCCGGTCGGTGTACAACGCGCCATCCAGGAACAAGCGGCCCACTGCAATCACATCCTGGTAGCCAATGGTCCAAGCAATGCGTTGCGAGGAGGCACCCATCAAAAAATGCACGTGCGTACCGGGTAGACCTGCCGGGTGCGGTCCCGCAAAGTCATGTCGCGACACGCGCTCGTGGCCCGCCTCTGGGATGTCAGCGCCGGGGGCGGCGCAGAGATAGACCGGGCAGGTGACCATTTCAGCCAGCAATGCTTGCCCCAGCGCAAAGGCATCGGCCTCGCGGGCGATAATCTGCTCAGGATCGGGCGCATGCGGGTGTGTATCAATTGCAGTAATGAATAGGCCCGATGGCGTTGTCGCCGGGTCTGCAACCCGCCCGAATGGACGCGCTTTAATCGCGGTCCATTGACCTGATTGAAGCAGTTGATCCTTGATGTCATCGGCATTGAGCGCACGCGCCGACTCAGGCGTGAACTGGGGAAAGGTTTCCGCCTCGTCGCCGTCGACCTCGATGACAATGGATTGGAAGGCGCGCTTCGCGCCACGATTGATGGCGGCGACACGGCCGCCAGCGGGTGCGGTGTAACGGACGCTTTCGCACTTCTTGTCCGTAAACAGCAATTGGCCTTTCTTGACCGAATCCCCGACTTGAACCGCCATTGTCGGCTTCATACCGTGGTAGTCAGGGCCGATCAATGCCGCAGCCCGAGTGGTTAATGACGTATCCAACTCCTGAGTCGGCGCGCCCGCCAGGGGGATATCCAAACCACGCTTGATCTTAATCATGTCGACGCTCTTCTGTGTTGCCGCGTTTTACGCCAAGCACATCAGTGCCGACGCCGCGCCACGAATCAAAATTCTTGGCGGCGCTGACACTGTCACAATCGGGGCATTCCCCCAGACGGTGGTGCACACCTTGCAGACCGGGGGCTTCTTAAGGCCGGCCCGTCGGGCTCTCCTCGGTCGCGCGTATTCTATTCGACTTGGCTCGCCAAGGCCAACCCGTGACAGCCGCCCAAACTCACAGTGGATAAGGGCTATTTGCGGGATAGGTTTGGTATCGAATACCCGCCATTCGCTCCAATACGCGGTATACCTGACAGCTGTAGCCGTACTCGTTGTCATACCACAAATACAAAACAGCCTGATTCCCATTGACGATCGTCGCCTTGGCGTCGAACACACAGGCCGCGCGAGAGCCAACGAAGTCACTGGATACCGATTCGGGCGAAATCGAGTAATCGATCTGCTTTTTCATCGTTGAGTGCAAAGCGGTTTCGCGCATGAACTCGTTCAGTTCATCACGCGTGGTCGCGCGATCGAGCGTGAGATTGAGAATGGCCATTGAGACATTGGGTGTTGGCACCCGAATCGCGTTGCCGGTCAGCTTGCCGTCGAGCTTCGGCAAGACCTTGGCCACGGCTTTGGCAGCACCCGTCTCTGTCAGCACCATATTAAGCGGCGCGCTGCGACCGCGGCGCTCGGCCTTATGGTAGTTATCAATCAGGTTCTGGTCGTTGGTATAGGCATGCACGGTCTCGACGTGGCCGGCGCTAATGCCGTATTCGTCGTCTGCGGCCTTCAAAACAGGCACGATGGCGTTGGTCGTGCAGGACGCCGCAGACAGAATCGTGTCGTCCGCAGTAATTTCATGATCATTGATGCCCGCGACAATGTTTTTGATGTCGCCTTTGCCCGGCGCCGTCAGAATGACTTTGGCCACCCCTTTCGCCTGAAGATGCCGAGACAGTCCTGCCTCATCCCGCCACACGCCGGTGTTATCAATGACCATACAATCTTTGATGCCGTATGCGGTGTAGTCGATTTCTTCAGGGGCGTCGGCGTAAATTACCTTTATTTCGTTGCCATTGGCGACGAAACTCTGCCGCTCTTCGTCAACACGAATTGTGCCCTGAAACGTGCCGTGCACCGAATCTCTCCTGAGAAGGCTCGCGCGTTTCTGCAGGTCATCATCCGCCTTACCTTTACGCACCACGACCGCTCGCAACCGAAGACTGTCGCCACCATCCGTTTTGGCAATTAATATGCGCGCCATAAGCCGACCAATTCGACCAAAACCATAAAGCACAACATCGACGGGCTCCTCAACGGGCTTGTGGGTTGATCCCACGAGGTACGCGAGCTCCTGAGCGACGTACTCCTCGACGCTCAACCCTTCACCGGCACCTTTGTCGAAATAGGCAACAGCCAGTCGACCAATGTCGAGGTGGCAGGGGCCGAGGTTGAGCTGACTGACAGCGTTTAGAACGGGTACTGTCTCAAACTCCGATAGCTCGTTGGCCTCCATCTGCCGCACCCACCGATGGCTCTTCATGATGTCGAGGACCGACTGATTCACAAGCGAGCGGCCGTATATGTAGCACTTTACGTTACGTTCGCGGGACAAACTCCCGACAGTTGGAATCATGGCCTCTGCCAACGCCTCACGCTCCTTCCAGTCGGCAAAGTAATCGTCGGGACGTGGGCGTTTTCTGTCTTGTGTCACCATGGACCTCTTATTGTCATGAAATGGCTGGCTGTCGAATGGCGAGGCTTTATGGGCCGCCGCATCTGGGGCGCGTATTATCTGAGCTGAGGCACCGACGAGGCAACCATAAACGTACTTTTTCGGTGGTGGCATACCATGCCGACCCCTTAAAATGAGCGCCCACTCGCACCTGCCCGTTTTTCTGACATGTTTCGCAATTTGATCACCGACCTGCCCTGGCCCGAGAAGCACGGCACTCGCACTGCCATCGGCCCAATGCCGGGCGCCACGAGCAGCGCAGCGATTGCCGAATTGGCAGATCAAGGCAGGCCTCTGATCGTGCTGACCGCCAGCCTGGCTGAGGCCCATACCCTTGAGCGCGAGTTGCCGCTATTTCTCTCAGTCGATACCCCTGTCCTCACTTTGCCTGATTGGGAAACCCTTCCCTACGATCACTTTTCACCGCACCAAGACATCGTCTCACAGCGGCTTCGCACGCTTTACGAGCTCCCGAAACTCACCCACGGGATCGTGCTGCTTCCCATCACGACCGCGATGCTGCGCACACCGCCCCAGCATTACATCGACGGCAACACGCTTGACTTAAAGGTAGGGGATACCTTTGATCCAGAGGCCTTTGCCAAAACCCTTACTCTCAATGGTTACCGCTCCGTAGAGACTGTTTTCGAGCACGGCGAAATGGCAATCCGCGGTGCGCTGCTGGACGTGTTTCCCATGGGTAGCACGGTGCCCTTCCGCATCGATCTGCTTGACGATGAAGTCGAAACGCTCCGCACCTTCGACCCCGAGTCGCAGCGCACCGTTGAGCGCGTCAGTGAAATCAAACTGATGCCGGCGAGAGAGTTCCCGATTGGCGGCGACGCGACTCATCGTTTTCAGATGGCGTGGTATGACACCTTCGACGGAGATGCTGACCTGTGTCCGGCTTTCACGGAAATTAGCGCGGGCCGCGTGCCCGGTGGCGCCGAATACTACTTACCCCTCTTTTTCGATGAGTGTGGTTCTGTTTTTGACTATTTTCCCCAGAACGCGGCGCTGGTTACCGTGGGCGACCACCACAATGCAGCTCAGCGCTACTGGGCAGACATTGCAGATCGCTACGAAGAATACGGTATCGACCCTAGACGTCCTTTACTGCCGCCCAGCCGTGGTTTTTTCCCGGTAGAGGATCTATACGCACAACTGCGTCGCTATGCCGTGCTGGAACTCAAGCACGACGCGCAATCGCCGGCGCACGTCACAACATCGTTCAAGCCAGCGCCGGTCATGACCGACACCGACGGTGGTGGTTATCAGGACAAGCTGAAGCGCTTCCTGTCAGATCATCAGGGACCCGTTCTTCTCTGTGCCGAGAGTCAGGGCCGCCGTGAAATACTCCTGGAGCATCTCGCCAAGGCAGAACTGTCGCCCGAGCCGGTCGCCAATTGGGGCGAATTTCTCCAGAGCGGCTGTGATTTCGCCATTACTGTCGCGCCGATTGATCGCGGACTTTACGCAGGTCCCGGCACCCCAACTCTCGTCTGCGAAGCACAACTGTTTGGTCAGCGGGTGGCGCAGCGCAGGCGCAGGCAAAAACGCGAGGAGACCGACACCGACGCCATCATTAGGGATCTCACCGAGCTGCGACAGGGCCTGCCCGTTGTACACATCGAGCACGGTGTGGGCCGCTATCAGGGCCTGCAGATCCTGAATATCGATGGTGATCCCGCAGAATTCCTGCTACTTGAATATGCGGAAGGCAATAAACTGTATGTGCCGGTCGGCTCGCTACACCTCATTAGTCGTTACACCGCCGGGGATCCCGACACGGCACCCCTGCACAGATTAGGCAGCGAGCAGTGGGAAAAAGCCCGACGCAAAGCTCGGGAACGCGCTGCAGACGTGGCTGCGCAATTGCTGGATGTTTACGCCCGTAGAGAAGCGAGGACGGGACACGCTCACACGCTCGATGAATCAAAATGGGACGCGTTTTGCGAGAGCTTCCCCTTCGAAGAGACGCCGGATCAGGCAGCGGCCATTGCGGCAGTGCGGGACGACATGTGTGCGCCAAGAGTGATGGATCGGCTGGTTTGTGGCGATGTCGGTTTCGGTAAAACCGAGGTGGCGATGCGGGCTGCGTTTATCGCGGCGCAAAACGGCCGGCAAAGCGCCATACTGGTGCCCACCACACTGCTGGCCAACCAGCATCACGCCAACTTCCGCGACCGTTTCGCTGATTGGCCATACACTATCGAAGTCGTCTCACGATTCCAATCTGCCAAAGACCTCGAGGACATCATCAGTCGGGTGAAAAGTGGCAAGGTCGATATTCTCGTCGGTACTCACAAACTTCTGCAGAGTGACTTTCAATTCCGTGATCTGGGACTGTTGATCATCGATGAGGAGCATCGCTTTGGCGTCAAACAAAAAGAGGCGATCAAGGCGTTGCGAGCCGAGGTGGATATTCTGACCATGACGGCGACACCGATCCCGCGAACGCTGAACATGGCACTGGGCGGCCTGAGGGACTTGTCGATTATCGCCACGCCGCCAGCCAAGCGGCTTTCCATCAAAACGTTCATTCGCGAGCACAGCATCGCGCTCGTCAAAGAAGCCGTCTTGCGCGAGACGCTGCGTGGCGGCCAAGTGTTTTACCTGCACAACGAGGTCAAGACTATCGAGGAAACGGCCCGCAAACTTGGTGAACTCCTGCCGGAGCTATCCATTGGAGTCGCCCACGGTCAACTGCGTGAGCAGGCACTCGAACGGGTTATGTCTGATTTTTACCACCAGCACCATCACATCCTGGTGTGCTCCACAATCATCGAGACGGGTATCGATATCCCCAACGCCAACACCATCATCATTGAGCGGGCCGACAAATTTGGACTGGCACAGCTCCATCAGCTCCGTGGGCGAGTCGGGCGATCGCACCATCAGGCCTACGCCTACCTTCTCAGCCCTCCCCGCTCGCTGATCACTTCTGATGCCCAGAAGCGTCTTGAAGCGATAGAGGCAGCGGGTGACCTAGGGGCGGGTTATCAGCTCGCATCGCACGACATGGAAATTCGCGGTGCCGGCGAGCTATTGGGTGCGGAACAGTCCGGCCAGATCCATCAGGTGGGTTTCTCTCTCTACTTAACTATGCTGGAAAGCGCCGTGGCGGCTCTGCGACGCGGAGACATACCTGATATCGACCAGCCGCTCGATACCGGAACGGAGGTCAAACTGCATGTGCCCGCGCTGATCCCGGATGACTACCTGCCAGACATCAGCACTCGGCTGGTGCTTTACAAGCGCATTGCTCAAGCGAAGGACGCAGAGCAACTCCGAGACATTCAGGTCGAAATGATTGACCGGTTCGGCTTACTTCCCGAGGCGGTTAAAAATCTGTTTACCTGCGCCCTGCTCAAAGTATCAGCACAGCAGCTAGGTATCAGCGAGATCGATATGACCGACGAGGGTGGTAGTATCGAGTTCACTTCTGCAACGATTGTGGAGCCTGCCGCCATCGTCACGTTGATCCAGTCTGACCCGCATTGCTACAGCCTGTCCGGCTCCGGCAAGTTGAGGGTCAAGAAATCTCTGCCCTCACTGATTGCGCGTGCCGAGTTCGTGGAAAATCTCATGTCGCCATGGCTGAAAGCGGCATGAGGGCACTCGCAGCGGCCCTACTTCGGTGGCGGACAGCGCTCTCGGTACTGCTACCATTACTCACCGCCGGTGCAACATTGGCGGCGCCATTGCCTGGCGGGTTCGCACACTCTGGCTGGTACGAGTTTGAGATCATCATACTGGCTGACACCCGCAGCGAAACCCTCGAGAGCGAAACCTGGCCTATGGCCACTAGTGTGGCATACCCGACCCGCTGGCGATGGCTGCAAGACCCGGTCGAGGCGATCAGTCTGACGGAGGCGTACCCCGAGGCTTATATTGCCGCCAGCTCCTCGGGGCACCTGAGCGTTCGGCTCCCGCAATCCCCCGCCCCTTCGTGGACCGCGCCAGAAGGACTCCTGACCGAGGGCGACCTGTCACTCATTGATGAGCTCATCCAATTGGGTGAGGGCACTGACACCTCTGCTTATCGGCTCAGCCTGGAGACTCTGAGCCCCGCCACGACGGACTCTGAGGTGGAGGCAAACGAACAGGATGCTCCCGGGCCAGTACTGCCCTTCGAGGAGATCGCGCCCGCCGTCCCTGCGACACCACTGACCGCACTGGAATCGCTGGGTATTACAGAGCCGTCATCTTCCAACATCGCCATCCCCTTCGCCGCTCCCACCGTGCTACCTGAACTGCTTCCCGTGACGGTCTCAGCGCGCGCTATACCCATGCCGCAACCGTTCATCCGGCAGCCGCTGGCGCAGCTGGCGGATGGTCTTGCTCGTTACCGACGTAACAATGACGATGAACTCATCGCCTCAGCATCATGGCTACAAGGCCCCGGGAGCGAAGGCCTCCCTATTCTGCTTGAACCCGATGTCGAGTCGGATTACCCGCCAGTACAGGGGTTTATCCAATTGCTTCCGCGAGGTAACACATGGCGCCTGGGCATTAATTTCTGGGCCAATACGCCCGGGCAGTACCTGCCAGATTTCTTCGACATGCCGCCGCCTCCACCCTCGCCACATCGCATTGCCATCATCGAAGCGATGCCCGACGTGTGGTCTCTCACCAGACGCGATGCCCAACCCCCATTTACCCTCGAAGACGGCATGAAGTCCGAGACGGGCGGCGGCGCCATGAAAGGCGTGGAGGCGACGCCTGGGTTCCCGCAAACCAGACCGCGAGAGGATGCCTTGATTGGATCGGTATCCCGATTAACGCCGCCAACGCCGACTGCGCAGGCAGGCGAAGCACCGATCCCGCAAGTACCGGGATGGCCTTGGCGGCATGTGATCCATGTCGCGGACACCGTGCCGTTGGCCGAGAACCGGCTTCGTTACTATGACCACCCGGTCATCAAAGTCATCGCATTATGGCGAGAGCTCAGTTGGTACGAGATTTTTGCCAACGGAAAAAGGTCACTCAGCAGTGCACGAAGCCTCAGACCCCTGAGTCCTGATCTCAACCCCCTTCTCGGCCCTTTGCAAATCACATGCTGAATCGCCCTGGGACGGCGCAAACACGACGATGAAGCCGACCGTCAGACTGAGTCCGGTTCCTGCGCGAGCAGTTCAGCGTGGTCCAGACCAACGTCGCATCAAAGCGTTAAGAAGATGTCGGCTCCGGAGGCGCGAGCAACACGCTGCGAGTTGGGAATGCGACCTCGGCATTGTGACGCTCAATAATGTCCATCACTTTGAGCAGCACATCCTGCTTCACACCGTGGTAGGTCGCCCAGTCAGTGGTTTCGGTGAAACAGTAAATGAAGAAATCCAATGAAGAGGCGCCCAGCGATACGAAGTTCACCATCAGCGTCTTGTTTTTGTCGATGTCTTCATGCTGATTCAGCATGGCTTTGACCTCAGCAACGATCTCGCCCATTGCGCCCACGTCGTCATACCGAATCCCCACCGTCTCGTAGATACGGCGGTTCAGCATACGAGATGGATTTTCAATCGCCACCGTCGAGAACACCGAGTTGGGCACGTATAACGGTCGTTGATCGAAGGTTCGGATTCGCGTGACACGCCAGCCGACATCCTCGACCGTCCCCTCGATATCGCGATCCGGGGAGCGAATCCAATCACCGACGGCAAAAGGACGATCCAGGAAGATACTGAGCCCACCTAAAAAGTTCGCCAGTAAATCTCTGGCTGCGAAACCTACCGCGATGCCACCGACGCCGCCGAAAGCCAGTAGCCCGGACACCGACACACCGACAGACTGCAAGATCATGATGCCGGCGACCACCCACAGCACAATCCGGCTGAGCCGCGCCGCCGCACTGATGGTCGCCCGATCACTTGATTCCAGCGCACCACGATGCTCGCCCAGCAACTCTTCCTCTATGCCTTGACTAAGGCGGTGTGCGAGCCAGCCAAACAAAAGGAGTAACGCCGTATCCGATAGGCGCATGATCGCTTCACGAATCCCATCGAGCACCGGAAAAAGGCTGATCGACAGCAGAGCCAAGACCACCCACATGACCCATTGAATTGGCGGAAAAATGGCATAGAGGATGACGTCGTCCCAGCGCGTGTCTGTGTGGGCAGCGGCGGTCGTCAGTCTCCGCACGACGTGATAGATCGTGTAATGGCCCACGGCACCCAAGAGCATCAAAGCGGCAAAAATGGTGATGCCCACGGGGAGATGGAGCAAGGTAGCCAACGGGGTCAGCAGTTCCTCAAGCAACAGCATCGTAACGGGTTCCTCACTGGCGGCTCCACCATGCTACCGCACTCTGATAACGACTATCGCACCCGATGCGCTTGGCCTGTACAAAAATCCAGTCTGTATATATGATCAGCGCTTCATCTGGGAGAGCGCATCATGAAATTGACCGCACGACAGGAACAAGTCCTCAACGTCATCCGGCAGTACGTCGCCGATACGGGCTATCCTCCAACACGAGCGGATATTGCCCGTGAGTTGGGTTTCAAATCTGCTAACGCCGCTGAGGAACACCTTCGCGCATTGGCCAGAAAAGGCGCTATTGAGATGATCGCAGGTGCTTCTCGCGGCATAAGACTCACCGAGAGCACAGGCATTCCAATTGTAGGGCGGGTAGCTGCTGGCTCCCCCGTTCTGGCGACAGAGCATATCGAGGACTATTGCGAACTCTCTCCCGGGTTTTTTTCACCACAGGCCGATTACCTGCTGCGCGTCACCGGCGACAGTATGAAAGACGTCGGCATATTGGATGGTGACCTGCTAGCCGTTCAGAACAGTCAGACCGCGCGAGACGGCCAGATCGTGGTGGCCCGCATCGAGGATGAGGTTACGGTAAAACGATTGAAGCGCTCAGGCACCCACACCCTGAAGCTCCTGCCCGAGAACCCGGACTATGAACCGATCGTCGTTGATCTAAGACACACAGAGTGCGTGATCGAGGGCATTAGCGTCGGAGTGATTCGCCAACAGGTGTGACTCAGCAAGACGCAAATCGCCGTGGCGGCATCCAGCGTCACCCCAACGTGGGGCAAGGAGCGGGCGGATAGCATCTAACAACGCAGCGCGTAGCGCATGATATTGGCGACTCGCTGAAGCGGGCGCTGCCGACGATACACAGTGTCAGCCGGTGTCTGCGGAACTTGAAGCGATCCTGCTGTATAAGAAAGCGGCTGTGAGAGGAAGCGGTTTTAACAGGGAGGCAGTTTTTGAGAGGGAGCTGTTTCCCGGAGCATCCCTACTGAGCTCCTCTGGGGGAGAACGAAGCAGATCGCTTCGCTGTGCCGGCGCGCTACGGGACCGCTAATTTAGCAATCAGTGTAGCGTGCGAGTCTCTGACATTTCAGCGGCCTCGACTTCGATATTGTTGACCTCAGCCAACTGCGCTGCCGCTTCAATACCAGCCTGAATCATAACCTTGGCGATTTCGAGGTTGTTTCCCATGAGGTAGGCATTCGCCTCATCAGAAAACTGAATACTGACCAGCGGCTCCGAGTCACCCTCGACGCGCTGCAGCACCACTTCACCATCACCCAGATCAACGATTTCAAGTAGAGATGTAGACACTCAATAACCTCTCTTCTAAGAGTCACCTTGCATCAAATTGCATGGCGTTGCGCCACGGTAACACTCTGGACAAGCATCTGCCACTCAACCGCGCGATTCAGCCTCAATCAGGACTCATCAATCGCGTCAGCAACCTGCTGAGCCAATGCCTTCAGCGATTTCAACCACCCTTCAAACTGAGCAAGGGAAGTCGTCACTTCAACAGCAAGACTATTGACGGAGCGGACCACAGGCTGGCGCTGCAAAGGCGATTTCAGATCCGCAATCCACCCATCTGCCTCGAGCTGTGCGCAGGCCTCTACTTCTGCCGGGTGAACCAGTCCCGTGGGTAGGGGAGGCAAATCAGTGACGGAGTGCGGCGGTGTGTCAGGGGCTTGCCGTATGCGGCAAGCCGCCAACAACAGCCAACCGTACCCATCGAGTAGGTAGTTCTGGGTGGGGCCTGCGAAGGCCAGAGTCAATGCAGCGTCCGAGGTCTCTCCCGCCGCGTTAGCGTGCGACCACGCCGATAGCAGAATATCTGCTTGGTAAAGACTCTGGTTGGCAAACGCCAGTGGGTGACTCAATCGGCCGCCTCGTCCGCCACCGTCTTGGTTTTAGCCTTGGCCTTGGCCTTGGCTTTCGTTTTCGTCTTGGCCTTACGCTTGGCTTTGGGTTTCTTTGCCGTGCCCTCTTCTACCCACTGGCCGTCGGCAAACATCGCGCGCCAGCCACTGGGCTTGCCGTCACGCTCGGACATCACGTACTGCTCTTTGGTCTTTCGGCTGTAGCGAATCTGACTGCGGTTACCTTGATCATCAGTCCGCGGCGCATCAAATAAGTAATGGTATTTCGGGTCGATCTCCGCCTCATGGGGAAGGAGTTCATCCACAAAGGGAGGACGCGTCTCTCTGTGTTTGGGAAACTGGCTCGCCGCCAAAAAGATGCCTGATGCGCCATCACGAAGTACATAGTGATCATCGACCTTAGCGCACTGCAATTCCGGCATCGGCACCGGGTCCATTTTCGGGGGCGCCACCTCGCCATTACGCAGCAACTTGCGGGTGTTGGTACAGGCTGACTCGCTGCAACCAAAATACTTGCCGAAGCGTCCGGTCTTCAGCTGCATATCGGCACCACACTTGTCGCACTCAATGACCGGCCCGTCATAACCTTTGATGCGGAATTGCCCCTGCTCGACCTCATACCCGTCGCAATCAGGGTTACTCCCGCACACATGCAGCTTGCGTGACTCGTCGATGAGATAGCTATCCATCGCCGTGTTGCATTTGCCGCAACGTCGCTTGGTCAGTAGCAGGCGAGACTCGGCCTCATCGTCAGCGTCTACGCTAATCGCCTCGTCACCGGGGATCAGATTGACAGTCTTCTTACAACGCTCTTTCGGCGGTAAGTTGTAGCCAGAGCACCCCATGAACACTCCGGTGCTGGCTGTCCGGATCTGCATCGGGCGCCCGCAATCATCACAAGGTATCCCGGTCGGGGTCGGATCGTTCGGTTGCATGCCTTCGGGGCCATCATTGGCCGCTCGCACCAATAAATTGCTGAAGTCGCCGTAGAACTCGTTGAGCAGGTCCGTCCACGACAGTGTGCCCTGTGCCACTTCATCAAGGCGCTCTTCCATGGTTGCGGTGAAGCCGTAATCGAGCAAGTCACTGAAGCTGTCCTGCAAACGCTCCGTGACGATATCGCCCATTTTTTCCGCATAAAACCGGCGGTTCTCGAGGCGAACATAACCCCGATCCTGAATCGTAGAGATGATCGCCGCGTAAGTTGAGGGCCTCCCAATGCCACGCTTCTCGAGCTCGCGCACAAGACTCGCCTCGCCGTAGCGCGCGGGCGGCTTGGTGAAATGCTGTTTCGGATCGAAGGCGGTTGCCGTCAGGGCGTCCCCCACTGCGAGCGGTGGCAGTACGGCATCGTCGCCCTTCCTGGCTGCGGGAGGCTGAACACGCGTAAAGCCGTCAAACTCGATCACTCTGCCCTTGGCAGTGAGCCGGCAATCGGCGGCCGTCACCACCAAAGTGGTCGACAGATAGCGGGCCGGCGTCATCTGACAGGCCACAAACTGACGCCAGATCAAGTCATAGAGGCGCTCTGCATCAGGGTCCATGCCGGACAGCTGGTGACTGCGCAATCGCACATCAGAGGGGCGAATCGCCTCGTGCGCCTCCTGTGCACCCTCACGCGACCCGTAGCGAATCGGATTATCCGGCAGATACTCAGGAGCAAACTCCTTCTGAATCAGGTCACGGCAGGCACCAACCGCCTCATCGCTAAGGTTGGTCGAATCCGTTCGCATATAAGTGATGTAACCCGCCTCATACAGGCGTTGCGCAAGGGTCATCGTCTTTTTGACGCTGAAGCCCATCCGCGTACTGGCAGCCTGCTGTAACGTCGAAGTGATAAAGGGCGCGGAAGGCTTGGAGCTGGTCTTTCGCGATTCCAGATCCGTCACCGAGAACGCGGCGTCGCGCATGGCCGCAACGGCCGCTTCGGCCTCGGCCTCGTTTTTCGGCTCGAACTTCTCTCCGCCCCGGTGGGTCACCATAAAGCGCACGGGCTCTATGTCACCCGCCTTCAGTAGCGCATGAACTTCCCAGTACTCTTCGGGCACGAAGGCACGGATTTCACGCTCACGCTCAACGATCAGTCGAACGGCAACAGACTGCACCCGTCCAGCTGACAGTCCTCTGGCCACCTTGGCCCACAACAGGGGGCTCACCTCAAAACCAACAACCCGGTCCAGAAAACGTCTTGCCTGCTGCGCGTGCACGCGCGCGGTATCCAGTTTGCCCGGCTCCTTGAACGCCTCCTGAATTGCGTTCTGCGTTATCTCATTGAATACGACGCGGTGGTAACGACTGGTATCACCGCCAATGGCTTCCTGAAGATGCCAGGCAATCGCCTCGCCCTCTCTATCCAAATCCGTCGCCAGATAGATAGCGTCACTGGTTTTGGCCAGCTTTTTGAGCTCACTGACTACCTTCTCTTTACCGGGCAGGATTTCATAACGCGCCTTCCAGCCGTTGTCAGGATCAATGCCCATCCGGCGAACCAGCTGTTCACGCTTTTTCTTTGCCTGATAGCGTTTTTTTTCCTCAGGCGGCATTTTGCGCGTGATCGCAGCCTGTGCGGCGCGCTCCTTGGGGTCTGTCGGCGTCGCACTGCCAGAGGTGGGCAAATCGCGGATATGCCCTACGCTGGACTTCACAATAAAGTCTTTGCCCAGATATTTATTGATGGTCTTCGCCTTGGCGGGCGACTCCACAATGACCAGTGCTTTACCCATAAACCGTTATTGCCTGTTGTTGAGGTAGGGCGCCAATCAGCCAACCAGCGCCGGAAGGTGGGCATCTATAAGGGCGAAAACGCTTGCGGTCAAGGCCCATCAAAATCAGTGCCAGTGGCTACCAACCCGCTCCCCATGAATACATTAGTCAATTTTTTCAATGGCTTGCGAGATCAATGTAAGGCCTTCCGACCCCGCTTTTTCATCCCAGAATATGCTGGCCGTTTGTTCCCCGCGCTCCACATACACCGAACCCTCGGGCAGTTCTGACAGCCAGGCAGGCGCGTCACCCGTTCCCGACGTTGGCCACCAGCCCCCCTCAACACCGACATAAGCCATGGCCCGATCGGGCACTGCCAGTGCTGCCGGTAGGCGCCGCTCGTAACAGGCGAGGTCCGCATCGATCTGTAACCGGAAGCGCGGCGGTACCGCTGGCAGGGGGCGGAGACTCACGCGATACGATCGCGTCCGTGCTTCATCACGCAGAGCCGCCTTGGCACGCTGAGATTTACTCGGCATCACCGAGACGAGCGGCGCGATCACCACCGCCAGGCCGAGCAAAATCAAAACATATACCACTAACATCACCTCGAGAGACAAACTCGCTGTTTTTGACTACATTTGCCCCTGAGGCATCTGCAAAGCGGGGAAAGTATGCCCTACCAAAACATCCTCGTGGCGGTTGATCTTGGCGCCACCACAGAAACGGTCATCGAACGAGCCGCCGGACTGGCGCGCGATCATCACGCACAGCTACATGTGCTCCATGTCATAGAGCCACTGACTATCACCTACGGCGGCGATATACCGATGGACTTCTCGGCGATCCAGGAGGAAATACTGGATCAAGCCAAACAGCAGCTAAACAAGCTTTGCGAAAATCTCGGTGTCGCTGAGGCCAACCGTCACCTCGTGACCGGACGCCCCGAGTCTGAGATTCCATCTCAAGCGAAGGCGATCAATGGCGATCTGATAGTGGTCGGCACCCACGCCCGCTGGGGGCTGGCTTTGCTACTGGGATCCACAACCGACGGCGTCATGCACAGCGCCGAGTGCGATGTGCTCGCTGTCAAAGTTGATGTGGACACCGCAGACGCCTAAAGCGCCTACCCCTGTTGCAAAAAGTGGCTGAGTTGCGTGCCGTCAAAAGGCCAACCTAGCTCACGCCCCTTGTCGTCTTGCACTACAGGAATCCTGACGCCGTAGCGCTCCATGAGGGTCAGATCGTCAGCGATATCCACCGCGGAATAGTCGCAAGCCGCCTCATCGAGAATCGCTTCCGCATGCTCGCAGAGATGGCAACCTGACGTGGTGTAGAGTACGAGCTGACGCATGCGGCGACCTTACTAAAACGATCATGTCTGAGCCACCCAAAACCACCTGGGACCCCAGTCAAGGGCTAACGCTCTTTGGGCGGAAGCCAGCGCTGGAGGCGTTGCTGGACGCTTCTCTGAAAATACATTGCCTGCATCTCGCAGACAGCAACAAACCATCCGGCATTATCACGCAAATCATTTCTGAAGCAGAGCGCAGAGGTGCAGAGATTCGCTATCACGACAGGCTGGCCTTATCTCGCATCTCCAAAAACGGCCGTCAGGATCAAGGGGTTGCGCTTGACGTGGTGTGCCCGGGATTTATGTCGCTGCCGAACTTTCTCGAACTTCCCCCCGCGCCTCGCCGCGTCCTGGCTCTGGATGGTGTCACCAATCCACAAAACGTTGGCATGATCATTCGGTCCGCCGTCGCGGCGGGGGTTGATGGGATTCTGTACCCCAAGCGCGGCGTTGCGGCCCTCGGGCCACTGGTGATCAAAGCGTCTGCAGGCAATCTCTTCAAGGCATCCGTCATTCGCTGCGAGACAGTGCCCGACGCGCTGCAAGAGCTACGAACACAGGGTTATCGAGTGGCGGCACTGGAGGCAAACGCCGAGCAATCGCTGTTCGATCTCAACGTAGAGGACTCAATGGTGTTCGTCATGGGCGGCGAAACCGAGGGCATTTCCCCGGCTGTTCAATCGCTCGTGGAGTCCCGATTAAGCATCCCCATGGCGAACAATGTGGAATCGCTCAATGTCGCTGTCACGGCCGCGCTGGTGGCTTTTCATATCAGAAAACCGCCAGCGTGACTGTGAGGGGCGCGGCACCCGAAAAGTTGGCGCTAGTTGCCCCCGGGCGCTGAGGCATTACCGTTGGCGACCGCCAACCATGCCTGCTGAATGACATAGGCGCGAATGGCATCAGTGTCTTCCTTACTGAGGCGCTCGGAAAAGGCCACCATACCTTGCTTAGATAGCGCGCCGTCACGCACGACTTGATCCCAAGCTTGCTCACTCGCTGAGATCGCCGACCAGCGAAGATCAGGAATCACACCACCGCTTATTGCAAAAGCACCGTGACAGAAATGGCAGCTCTCCGCGTAACGTTGCATGCCCAATTGATGCTGCTCTGGCTCACCAAACATCGGTGATTTCGGTGTCGCAACAACCTGAGTAGCCATCGGTGCCGGCATCGATTCGTTTCCACCCAGCTTGAAGGTGATCACGCGCGCCGGCTCTCTGCCCGCGGCTTCCCCATAGGTAAAACCGGCGATCAGGTTGGCGACACTGCCCCAACCAGAGAGAACGCTTAAGTATTGCTCCCCGTCGATTTCATAGGTCATGGGCGCCGCGGCGGCATTACCGACTAACCGCTCTGACCACAGTTGCTCACCGGTCTCGGCGTCGTATGCCACCAAGTCGCCAAACTTGTTGCCCTGGAACACCAGCCCCGCCTCGGTACTCAATACACCACCATTCAGAGGCAGCGCGAAGGGAACCGCCCATCGCGGCTCGGCTTTAACAGGGTCCCAAGCCAGTAGCGAACCGCCATCGAGCCCCGCCACAGCGTCGAGCGTGCCCGCGGGGTACTCAACGGGCCATCCCGCCGCGGCGTCGTAACCGATATTCCAGTGCGACTTCGACTCTTCGACGTTGCGGGTTTTGTCGTAGAAGAACGGTATTTCATTAACGGGGATGTACACGAGGCCGGTATCAGGATTGAACGCCATCGGGTGCCAGTTATGCGCCCCGGTGGGGCCCGGAACCACGGCGTACAAGGCAAGATTCACTGCGTCTTCAACCAATACCGGCCGACCATTCTCATCAAACTCCCCGGTGGTCCAGTTCTGATTGGTAAAGGGTGTTGCCGATATCAATTCACCGTCAGCGGCGTCGAGAACATAGAAGAACCCATTCTTCGGCGCCTGCATGACAACGCGGCGATCGGCGCCGTTCTCCCCCAGTGGGAGGTCAGCCAGCATGATCTGCTGCGTCGCCGTGTAGTCCCAGCGGTCCCGGGGGGTCGTCTGGTAATGCCATCGATACTCACCCGTATCGGCATCGACCGCCAAGATGGAGGATAAAAACAGATTGTCGCCATCACTATTGGGGTCGCGGATGTCCGGGTTCCAGGGAGAGCCGTTGCCAACACCAATCAGAATCTGATCGTTGACGGTGTCATAGACAATCGAATCCCACGCCGTACCGCCACCGCCATCCGTTACCCAGGCGCCATCGTCACCCCAAGTCTCGTTCGCGAGCTTCGCCAGGATGGCGTCGGAGGCGGCACCGTCCGGTTTTTTCTCGGGATTCGGCACGGTGTAGAAACGCCACACCAAGTCACCCGTTTCAACGTCATAGGCGGTAACGTAGCCACGCACACCCAGTTCCGCACCACCGTTGCCAATAATCACTTTGTCTTTGAAAACTCGCGGCGCGCCAGTGATCGTGTAGGGCTTGCTTTGATCAACCGTTACTTCGCTCCAGATCACTTCGCCCGTTGCTGCATCCAGCGCTTCGAGGCGACCATCGAAAACACCAATAAAGACCTTACCGTTGTGCACCGCAACACCCCGGTTGACGACGTCGCAACAGCCTTTTGCCGCATCCTCACCGGACACCTCGGGGTCGTAGACCCAGAGCTCTTCTCCAGTCTTGGCGTCCAGAGGCATAGACAACTGACCAGGCACTGGACACATACATCACGCCGTCCACGACCAGTGGCGTGGCCTCAGCGCCCCGCGGTTTCGCCGTCTCGTAGACCCATCCCACACCCAACTCAGGCAAGGTATCGCGGTTAATTTGTCCAAGCGCTGAGTGCCGCTGCTCGTCGTAAGTGCCGCCGTAGGTGAGCCACATCTCCGGCTCTTCCGCTGCGGCCTTGATGCGATCTGTATCGACCTGAGCTACCACGGTGGCAGTCCCGGGAGCAGACGCCACCTGGTCGCCGTCTTCCGATTGCCCCCCGCAGGCAGCGAGCGAGGCAAAGATCGCCGAATAGATAAGTGTGCGTGCAGTCCCAGACATGGCATCCCCTTGAAAATTTGTCGTTTTAACTTTGGACGAAGTGTAGCCAAAAACGCGCCGGGCCGCGCTGGTTTACAAGAATCAGTGGAGCGGGTCACGGGTCCGCTGGAACCCACGACCTGACCGAGCCGATGCGCCTGCCCGTGATGGCGTAACAAAGACTACTTTGAGAGGAAGGACATTCCGTCTTCAAGCCCACGCAGCGTCAGGGGATACATTTTCCCCTCCATCAATTGCCGCGTGATCGCAATGGATTGCGTGTATTCCCATTCATCCTCAGGAACCGGATTGATCCAGATGCACTTCTCGTAGGTTTCCCTAAGCCGCCGCATCCACAGCTCACCCGATTCCTCGTTCCAGTGCTCGACCGAGCCCCCCGGCTGCATGATTTCATAGGGCGACATCGATGCATCCCCCACGAACACGACTTTGTAGTCATGGGCGTACTTGTGCATCAGGTCGAGGGTGGAGGTGCGCTCGTTGAAACGCCGGATATTGTTCTTCCAGACGCTCTCGTAGATGAAATTGTGAAAGTAGAAATACTCGAGATGCTTGAATTCGGTCCGCGCGGCCGAAAATAACTCCTCGCATACCTTTACATGGGGGTCCATTGACCCGCCCACATCGAGAAAGAGCAACACCTTCACCGCGTTATGCCGCTCGGGCACCATTTTAATATCCAACAACCCGGCGTTACGCGCCGTGGACTTAATGGTGTCGTCGAGGTCGAGCTCTTCCGTCGCCCCGGTCCGTGCAAATTTTCGCAACCTGCGCATCGCAATCTTGATGTTGCGCGTACCCAGCTCAACACTATCGTCGAGATTTTTGAAATCCCTCCGATCCCAAACCTTCACCGCGCGCTTGTTTTTACTCTCGCCGCCGACGCGGATCCCCTCGGGGTGATAGCCGTCGTTACCGAAGGGCGAGGTACCCTCGGTGCCAATCCATTTGTTACCGCCAGAATGGCGTTTTTTTTGTTCTTCGAGGCGCTCTTTGAATTTCTCGATCAGCTCTTCCAAGCCACCCAGACTCTCGATTTTGGCTTTGTCTTCCTCTGACAACTGCTTCATGAATTCAGAGCGCAACCAGTCGTCGGGAATCATCGCCTCGATCACATCATCCAGGGCCTCAAGATCCTGAAAATGCAGTCCAAAGGCGCGATCGAAGCGGTCGTAATATTTTTCGTCCTTAACCAGAATCGCCCGCGAAAGAGAGTAGAAATCATCCATATCGCCAAAGGCCAGTCGCTGCTCCATTGCCTCAAGCAAATCCAGCAATTCACGAGGCGTTACCGGCACACCTGTGTCCTTCAGCACATGGAAGAAATTAACAAGCACGGGTTCAGCGTGCCTCGCGGCGGTGCATAAATGCCAAACGCTCCAGTAACTGGACGTCCTGCTCGTTCTTCAGCAGCGCACCATATAAAGGTGGTATCGCTTTGCTTTGATCGCGATTCTTCAGCACTTCATCCGGCATGTCGTCCGCCATCAACAATTTGAGCCAATCAATCAACTCTGAGGTTGAGGGCTTCTTCTTCAGGCCCGGGATTTCGCGCAATTCAAAGAAGACCTCTAACGCCTCCTGCACCAAGCTCTTTTGAATCTCCGGGTAGTGCACCGCGATGATGTCTTTCATCGTCTCTTTGTCGGGGAAGTTGATGAAGTGGAAAAAGCAGCGCCGTAAAAACGCATCCGGCAGCTCTTTTTCATTATTAGACGTAATGATGATGATCGGTCGATGCTTGGCCTTGATGGTCTCACCGGTCTCGTAGACAAAGAATTCCATGCGATCCAGCTCCACCAACAAATCGTTGGGGAATTCAATATCGGCCTTATCGACCTCGTCGATCAGCAGAACAACCTGCTCCTCCGCCGTGAAGGCTTCCCAGAGCTTGCCGCGCTTGATGTACTGGCCGATGTCCTCGACTTTACCGTCACCCAGTTGCGAGTCCCGTAATCGCGAGACAGCGTCATACTCGTAAAGTCCTTGCTGGGCCTTGGTCGTTGACTTGATATGCCATTGGATCAGTTCTTTGCCCAAACCAGCTGCAACTTCTTCGGCCAACATGGTCTTGCCTGTGCCGGGCTCGCCCTTGATGAGCAAGGGACGTTGAAGCGCCACCGATGCGTCTACCGCCATCCTGAGATCATCGGTCGCAACATAACGCTCTGTTCCTTCAAATTTCATATTGAGGGTCTCTGTATTGGAGTTCGTAAGGGTCCGGCAGACTAACCGAAGTCTGCTCGCCAAACCACCGGGTCAGTTGCCAGCCTGTTTCCTTCTACCCGCCCACCAACCGCCAACCAGTGCGCCCGCCGCCAAGCCCGATAGCAGCCATAGCGCTGGGTTAAGCGCAGTTTCTAGACCACCGCCGAATAGCGCGTTGAAGATCACGACGATGAGGGCAGGCGCCATAGTCGGCACCTCAGATCCAGGAAAGGCCGGGGTGAATAAAAGACCCGCAACGAGACCCAGTGCCAACCCGGCTGTCCGAGTTAAGGTCTCAGGAAACCAGCTCCGCCGTATCAACAATAAACCTGCAAATGCGGCTGCCAAGTAGATGCACATCGCTACCAGGTAGGATTGTGTCGTTAGCATTCAGCGGACTCCTCTGGGGAAACCATCGACATCGGGCCGGGTGGTAATTGCAGAAAGTAGCCTCGCTCGACGATGGCCGTCATCACCTCAGATGCCGGTTGCGCGGCTAACGGCTGCTGCTCCGTCAAAGTCAGGGTCATCACATGCTCGGCGGGCTGAAACGTCTCTGCCAAACCATCCGGCCAGCCATCTGGCTCTTCTCCAGCGGGTACAAACAGGAACGTCTCGGCCCTGCGAGTCGTTTTGTAAATGTCGACCTCGATCGGATGATGTTCAGTCACGCCGCACCTCTCTCCGCCAACCAAGTCCGCAAGGGCTCAACCACTTGCTGTGAGCGCCAGCCTGCCCAGGCATCAGGCAGAGCCAGCGACGGCGTCGCTCGGGCGCGAATAAGTTGCTCAAGATCGGCTTTTGGCATGAGCACTTCGGGTGGCACATCCATGTCTTCCGCAATACCGCGCAAATAGTCAGACAACTCGCTTAAGATCTTCCGCTCCGCGCTGGCGAGTGGCGACACAATAGTCGCGGGCGCTTCGTTGTCGCCTCCCTCTGCAGCAGCTGCCATTAGCGCAATCAATTGATCTCCTGCCCGACGCACCAACCCTCTGGGCATGTCGTCAACCAACGCCAATTCTCGCGTGGATCTTGGCATGGCACGAGCCACAGCGGCCAGCACCTTGTCACCCAAAATCCAACTCCGCGGACGGTCACGGTCCCGTGCCTCCGCTTCTCTCCATTCCACCAGAGCAGACAGAACACGCTGCTGCTCGGGTGACAGACGGTAGGCGTTTTTAAACCTGGTGATGGGTGGTTTGCCACCGGGCCGCATACGCGCTCCGTCCTCCAATATCCAGCCCATGCGCTCAAGTTCAACTGCGCGTTCCTGTAATTGCACACCGATGGAGTGGAGATAGGTAACGTCTACCGCAGCATACTCTGCCTGCGCGGCGGAGAGGGGCCGCTGCAACCAATCCGACTGCGTTTCATCCTTCGGTATATCGATGTCAAAAAACGCTGCTACCAGTGCACGGTAGCTGAGTCCCGCACCGAGCCCCACCAGCGCAGCCGCGCGCTGGGTATCGAATAGCGGGCTTGGCAGCACACCGAGCCAATGCGAGAAAACCTCTAGATCTTCGCTGGCGCTGTGTATCATTTTGATCTGACTGCCATCTGTCAGCAATTGGCGGATGGATTCAAGGCGGTCAAGCTGCAGAGGGTCCACAAGGAACGCCTCGTCCCCCCAACATAGCTGCAACAGTGCCACTTGCGGGTAGAACGTGTCTCGGCGACGAAATTCGGTATCAACCGCCACACAAGGCTGGTGCTGGTGCGCGGCCAGGATTTCTTCTAGGCGTGCAGCGCTCTCGATCAACGTCCACGTCATTCAGACATCACCGTTCGTCCACTTAGCGCATGCGCCAAGGTACTCGCATCGGTGTATTCAAGTTCGCCCCCCAGAGGCACACCATGCGCGATGCGCGACACCGTGACCGCTGCATCACGAGCGCGCTGGCTGATGTAGTAGGCGGTCGCTTCGCCTTCAACAGTGGGATTTGTCGCGAGGATGACCTCTTTGATGTCGCCGTGTACAAATCGTTCACACAATGCATCGAGGCCCAATTGCTCGGGCCCAACACCATCAATCGGTGACAGGTGCCCCATCAGCACGTAGTAGTGCCCGCGGTAGCCGCCGCTCTGCTCAATCGCCATCACATCCACCGGCGCCTCCACCACACAGAGTGTCGCGGGGTCGCGTTTTGCGTCGATACAAATTTCGCACACATCCAGCTCGGTAAAGTTCCGGCATTGTTGACAGTTTTTGACTTTTGAGAGCGCGTCTGCAATCGCGTCAGCAATCGTTTGAGCACCCTCTCGGTCCCGCTCCAACAGGTGCAGCGTCATCCGCTGTGCCGATTTAGGGCCCACACCGGGCAAGTGCCGGAGCCCGTCAATCAGTGCTTCAATAGATGGACTCAGCTTCATTCAATCAGTTCTCATCATTAGTGGGTCTCTACCTGAGTTATTGTCATGAGGCCCTCGGTCCGCATCGACAACATGAGTGACAGGGCCTGACACATAACGCCGCGTCGCTCAGGCCTCTGGATGGTCTGTGTCTGCAGCACCTTCTGCAAGATTCGGTTGGATACTGCCCGGAATGATTTGCGCATCAAAGGCCGCCATCAAATCATGCAATGACGTATCGTTCGATATTGCACGCTCTGCTTCAGCAAGACGCGCCGCTGCAAGGGCGGCCCGACGATGTGCAGGGGTCTGCTTCACATGCTCCGTAACGGAAATAGTGGCGGTTACCGGGCGGTCTAACTGCTGACTCAAGGTCTGCGTGAGCTGACTTTGATGCCGATCATTCAGTAAGGTTGCGGCTTGCGGTGCAATGACAAACGCGAGCACGTCGTTGCTCGCGTCTTGCAAAGCCAGATTCAGTGCAATGTTGTGCAGGATGCCGCTAAAGACCAAACACTCAAATCGTTCAGGCCAGGAATCTGATGTCAGTGATTCTGCGCGCGCCGCTGGACTCGCAGGGACTGCATCAGCTTGCTGGTCCGCCTCGACGGGGTGGAGCTGCGCATCGTTAAGCGCATGATCGACGGCCTGCTCAACCGCTTGCCCGAGAGAGCCCAAGTCAGCACAGCCCTCCGTGGATTCGTTCGTCAAGGTGTTGAGTGCGGTCTCGCCTGGCTCATTCGGAGATAAATCCACTCCGTACTCTCGCGCTGGTTGCCCATTTGGGCGACGCTCAACACTGTTTTTTATCGGCGAGGTTTTGGCAGGTGGTGCCGTAGTTGCATCCACAGCCGCCCTATCCACCTGAGGTTTCACCAGCTCTGGTTGATCCGATTCGACCGCCGTCAGATCCACCGGCAGCGCCGGTGGATCAGGCTTTTTTGCCGGGGGATCTCCCGCTGCGGGCGCGGGCTGAATCACAGCGGCCGGGCGGAACGCGATCATGCGAAGCAAAATCATCTCCAAACCTGCACGCGCCGATGAGGCCAGGTGCACTTCGCGACGCCCTGATACCGACATCTGCCAGAACAGCTGTGTGTCATCAATGGTCGCGCGCGCAGCCAGTTCCGCAATCCGTGATTGATCGGGCCAGCTGGTATCCAAGGCATCCGGGACTGTCTGCGCTATGGTCATTTGATGAAAGATGCTGCTCAATTCATCCAAGGTGGACACATAGTCAGGGGCGTGCTCGGCGATTTGTGCCACCAATGACAACACTTCAGCGGGATTCTCGTCGAGAATGGCCGACGCGAGTTCCAGTACCTTGCCACGATCGACTGTGCCCAACATTTCTGCAACCTGAGCCCCCCCGAGCTGCCCCTCTCCGTAAGCGATCGCCTGATCAGTCAGGCTAAGCGCATCGCGCATGGATCCCTCGGCAGCACGCGCGATGAGTGCCAGCGACTCAGGGTCAGCCGAGACGGATTCAACCGCAAGGATGTGCTCAAGATGAGACACGATTTGTTCGGGCTGCATGTTCTTCAGATTGAACTGCAGGCAGCGTGACAATACGGTCGCAGGTAACTTTTGCGGATCAGTCGTTGCCAATAAGAAAATGGCGTGGGGCGGCGGCTCCTCAAGTGTCTTTAACAGCGCGTTGAAGCTGTGAGTTGAGAGCATGTGCACTTCGTCGATGAGGTAGATCTTGTAACGCGCCCGCGTCGGCGTGTACTGCACGTTCTCGAGCAACTCACGCGTGTCTTCGACCTTGGTTTTTGATGCCGCATCGACCTCGATCAAGTCAACCGAGCGACCTTCGGCAATTTCGGCGCAGGCGCCACACTCTCCGCAGGGGCTAGCCGTCACGCCAGTGTCGCAGTTCAGGCACTTGGCGAGGATCCTCGCTACCGTTGTTTTGCCCACGCCGCGCGTACCAGTAAACAAATAGGCGTGATGAAGTCGGCCAGACTCCAGGGCGTTCACCAGTGCTTGTAATACGTGCTGCTGTCCCACCATCTCGGTGAAGTTGCCGGGTCGCCACTTGCGGGCCAGAACCTGATGAGACATGCGGACCATCCGTGATTTAAGGAGGCGACTCGGACAGCCGCACCCCGGCACCCGAGTCAGTAACTACCGTTGCTCCCTTCCGGGCCTGGCGGGGTTCATCACTTATCGCTGCGAGGGGACCATCCGAGCCACCACAAATCCCGCCAGATGACGGGACCCGTAGTGTCGCGAAATCCCCTCCCGGGCGCAAGCTGAGTGGCCGGAGCAGCGCTTTTCAACCATGTGAATAATATTTACGTACAATGTGAATCCGATTAACATTCGGCGCCATAGGCCACCCGTCCGCAACAAACGAGTCGTGCTGTGAATCCGAATTTATTGAAATCCCTATGGGGTGTTGCGCTGGCTATTGGCTTGACTCTGGCGGGCACCGCGCTGATCGAAGCGAACAAGGAGACCACCACCTCCTCAGAACGCGCGCCCATGCCCGTGGCAGCAGTGATCTATGCTCAGCAACCGAACTTTACCCGCGACGCCAACTACCTGGGAGTGGTTCGCGCGGGTTCCGACAGCGTCGTCGGCTTCGAGGTCGCTGGCGTACTGACATCGCTACCGGCAACCGAAGGTATGCGGGTCGCGCCGGGTGATGTGCTCGCACAGCTCGGGACGGATCGTAGACAGGCCCGACTCGACGCCGCCACCGCAACCCTTGAGCGCGTCACGGCAGAGCGCGCGCAAGCCGAGGCGAGGGCAGAGAGAATTTCGCGTCTGGTGGAGGATGGCTCCGCCTCAGAGCAGGATTACGACGATGCGCGCTTCGCCGCACAGGCCTTGGTCGCTGCGGAGAGCACCGCCGCTGCGCAGAAGCAATCCGCGCAACTGGAACTCGACAAGAGCACGCTGAAGGCACCCTACGCCGCCGTGGTGGCCGAACGACTCGTTCAAACCGGCGCCGTGGTTGCGCCGGGCACACCCGTGCTCAGACTCGTGACCGCGAGTGGTCGGGAAGCCCATATAGGCGTGCCATCAGACGTCGCGCGACGATTGAAAACGGGCGAGACCTACACACTGCTCCTTCAAGGCCAACCCGTGATTGGAAAGCTGCGTTCGGTGCGAGAGGATTTGGACCCTGCAACACTGACAGTCGGTGCAATTTTTGACCTGCCTGGTGACACCCGAAGCGTCGTCGGCGAGTCTGCGGTGCTGCAAGTCGCGGAACTCGTGCAAACAAGCGGTGGTTGGCTGCCGGTTACAGCACTGCTTGAGGCCTCGCGGGGCCTCTGGGACGTCCTCACCATTACGCCAGACGCCGAGGGTAAGCCCCGGGCCCGGCGCGAGAGTGTCGAGATTCTCTACACGCGAGGCAGCGAAGTTTTTGTCAGGGGGACACTCCCCAGCGATGTTGCGGTCGTGGCATCCGGCTTACAGCGCATCAGTCCCGGGGATTTGGTCGAAGCCGTTTTCACTGATGCGACACCTGATGGCAACGCAGCAGGTACCGGATCGTGATCGCAAAACTGCTGCATGCGAACTCGCGCTACCTGGCACTCGTAATGCTCGCTATTGTCGTGGTGGGCTATACCAGCATGAGCGGCATGGCCCGAAAGGAAGACCCCGCCATCACGCCTTGGTTCGCGAAAATTCAAATCTTCTTTCCGGGTGCCAGCCCCGCTCGCGTTGAAGCGCTGATTACCAAGCCCATGGTCGACGCCCTGCGCGAGGAGCCTGACGTCATGGAAGTCGATGGCACCTCGGCGGCGGGTGTCTCGCTCATTTTTGTTGAGGTCGACTACAAGGCGCCACCTGCGCGCCTCAAGCAGATCATGTCTGAGCTGCGCGACATTGTTGACCGCGTCGCTCTCACCTTCCCGCCGGGCACCTCTCCTCCTGACTTCGACGATGAAATCTGGACAGAATTCGTCAAGATCATTTCGATCACTGGCAAAGACGGGCGAGACCTTCCACCGGCGCAACTGCGGCGCCAGTCTCTGTTATTCGCCGACGCGGCACGCAGCGTGCCGCAAACCCGGCGTGTGAAGCTCTACGGCTTGCCCAGCGAAGAAGTCCGCGTGGCGCTCAATGAGACTCGCCTGGCGATGCTGGGCATCTCGGTCGATGAGGTCGCCGCGGCGCTGTCCCGCGCAGATGCGCGCACACCCGCCGGCCAGCTCACTGGAGCGGGCGCTGCACTCACCGTAGAACTCACCGGCGAGTTCACTGATCTAGAGTCGGTCCGCGAGGTCATCGTAAGAGGCCTTCCCGACGGCCGCGCCATCCGGATTGCCGACCTCGGCAACGTCACCAAAACCGAGACAACACCCTTCGACAGTGTGTCGCTGTCCAATGGCCAGCGCTCGGTACTGATCGCCGCGGAAATGCAGCCGGATTATCAGGTCGACCGATACGGCGCGCGATTCGATGAGTTTTTGGAAACCTATCGCGCCAACGCGCCAGACAGGCGTCAGCATTGAGACGGCCTTCGATCAGGCCGGTTACACCAAAGACCGGCTTCAAGGCGTCGCTAAAAACCTGCTCATGGGGATTGCACTGGTGCTCTCGGTACTCCTCGTGACGCTCGGTTGGCGCGCCGCGCTGGTCGTCGCCGTCATCTTGCCGCTGTGCACGCTGATGTCGATGATCGCCCTCTTCTACCTCAAAATCCCGATCCAGCACATGTCGGTGACCGGGCTGGTCGTGGCGCTTGGGCTTTTGGTTGACGGCTCGATTGTGATGACTGACGAGATTCGCAAACGCTTGATGAGCGGCCTGTCACCGATTGAAGCGATGAAAGCTGCTGTATCGCGAATGCGCATCCCGCTCATGTCCTCAACGCTGACCACTGTATTGTCCTTTATCCCGCTGGTGCTCCTGCCTGGTGCTGGAGGCGATTTCCTGGGTTCCATTGCTGTTGCGGTAATCGCCATGCTGGTCTCGTCCTTCATTCTGGCGATTGCCGTGACGCCCGTTCTGGCCGCGCGGTGGCTCCCCTCCGGCATCGCGCTTGAACGACGCTGGTGGCGGGCCGGCATGGACAATCAAAAGCTAACGTCCGCCTTCCGCCGCTCGCTACAGTGGGCCATCCGAAATCCACTGGCCTCCTTTGCACTGGCCCTTGCGCTGCCCATGACAGGATTCCTGAGCTTAGGCACGCTGACCCTGCAGTTCTTCCCGGGCACTGACCGCGATCAGATGTACCTGGACGTCAAACTCCCGGAGGGCGCGTCGATCGAGGACTCCCTCGCCTTGGTGACACAGGTAGACGAAAAGCTGCGGGCAGAGCCCCTGGTGAGGCGCGTTGATTGGTCGATTGGCGAGAGTCCGCCCGAGTTTTATTACAACCTGCGCGCCAACGTGAAAGGCGTGCCGAGCTGGTCTCGCGCCCTCGTGCTGACCACTGACGAGAACCAAACCGATGAGCTCATTCGACGCCTGCAGAAGGAAGTCGACCGAGAGTACCCGCAGGCACAAATTTTGGTGCGCGGCATTGATCAGGGGCCACCGGTCGAGGCGCCGCTGGAAGTCCAGCTCTACGGCCCCAGCACAACCGTTCTCAAAGAGCTGGGTGAGCAATTTCGACAGCGTATGGCCGCCCTCCCCGATGTCACCCATACCAAGGTATCGATGGCACCCGCCCCGCCCAAAGTCGTTTTCGACCTCGATGAATCAGCCCTCAAACGAGCGGGACTGAGCAAAGCCGAGGTGGCCCGCGGGATCGAGAGCGCCCTGAAGGGTCGCCTCGGCGGCGAACTGCTCGAGGGCACCGAGCGGCTACCCGTGCGCGCAATCCTGGAGCGTGAACAATGGGACAGCACTGATGACCTGAGTAATATCCGGATTCCCATCCGCAACCCCGGTAGTGACACGCTCGTGCCCGCCGTCCCGCTGAGCGCACTGGGCACGGTTGCGCTGGTGCCCGATGAAAGCCCTATCGCCAGGAAAAATGGCGACCGGCTCAATAATGTCGAGGGTTACCTCAAACGCGGCGTGTTGCCCGAAGAAGCCCTTAAGATGCTGGCGGCCGATCTAAAAGCCAACCCCATTCCCTTACCTACGGGTTACGCACTGGAGTTCGGCGGTGACAGCCAGGAGCGGGGTGAGTTAGTTCAAGACCTCATGGCCCCGCTCGGCACTATTGTTGCGGCCATGCTGGCCACGATCCTGCTGACCTTTAACTCCTGGCGCCTCACCGGCATCGCCTTTGGTGTAACGGGCTGCTCCTTTGGCTTGAGCTTGTTAGCGCTTGCGGTCTTCCAGTACCCGCTGGGTATTCAGGCGCTCATCGGTGTGATCGGTTCAGTAGGGGTCTCTATCAACGCCGCTATCATTATTCTCAGCGGGTTGCGACTGGATGAACGCGCCACAGCCGGCGACCCCGACGCTATCGTTGAGGTGGTCATGGACGCCAGTCGCCATATTGTCTCGACGACTGTGACGACCTTTGGGGGATTCTTCCCGCTCATTTTGGAAGGCAGCCAGTTCTGGCCGCCCTTCGCGATGGCGATTGCCGGCGGCGTGCTGCTCTCGACCGTTGTATCGTTCTATCTGGTCCCGCCGCTTTATACTCTGCTGATGCATCCGGGCCGCCACTTCCTCAAGCCGCAGTCACAGTCAGCGCCTGAACCGCTCGTGACGCTCCGAGAGGCGGCATGAGCAAAACGCGATGCAGCTACCACCACGGTGACTTGCGCAACGCGCTGATCGTTGCGGCCGCCGAACTCATCGAGCGGGATGGCACGCTGGATTTCACAATGGCCGAGGCCGCCGCACGTGCGGGGGTCAGCGCGGCCGCGCCCTATCGTCATTTTACCGATAAGGAAGAACTCCTTCGCGGAGTCCGTGAATTGGCCATTCTAGGGTTGGGTTATGCGGCAGATGAGACCGCCTCAGCACATCCCCACGGATCGATCGAGGGCATTCTCGCGGGGGGCCACATGTATCTGGCCTACGCGCGGGAAAAGCATGCCTTTTTTTCGCTCATGTGGGAGGACCGGGGCGATATCGAGGAGCGGCGAGAGAAAGTCGCGGAAGAGCACGGCGCGTTCATGGTACTGGTGAATATGGTACGAGCGTTCTGCAATGCCCACGGCAACTCACAGGTCAACAGCCTGCATCTCGCCACACAAATCTGGGCGATGGGACACGGCATCGCAACGCTTGAGGCCAACCGGCTCATTGACTTGTTTGATCGATCCATTGAACCTGAAGCGCTTCTGGATCAAAGCGTCCGCACCATGCTGGCCGGCGTTGTGGGTGCTGCCGCTTAACCTATTCGCTGCAGGCTTTCCTACTTGGCCCCGCTGATCAGGGGTGGGATACTGCGCTCCCTCCGCCCGTAGCACAACTGGATAGTGCAACGGCCTTCTAAGCCGTAGGTTGCAGGTTCGAGTCCTGCCGGGCGGGCCATTGACCTCATAGTCAATTTGGCCCTCTACAAACTCTTTGCACATCGGCCGCTTTCGCGCACTATCTAAGCCTCATCGATAAGAAAAAGTGCGAGTAGATTATGCCCCGCCATATCTTGATAGCCGATGGTCCCGCGCTACCTGACCTCACAGAGATCGATCGGTTTTGGGACCAGGCCAAAGCGCTGTATGCAGGACTTGGAGACACCTACCAGGTTCGCTCGCTAGGGATCGATGCAGAGACCACCACACAGATTCTGGGCTATATCAAAACGCGGGAAAAAGTCGCGACGTTTAGTCTAACCTGGGTGATCGAGGCAAACGGCTTCCCCTACCCTGAAGCCGGTACGCCCATCGTACTTTGTGACTATACCGGCAAACCGCACCTCATTGTGCGCCTCACCGATGTGCGCGAAACCACCTTCGGGGAAATCGGTTACGCGGAGTCTTCTCTCGATGGCCCACCCGTACAGGATCCTGAGGTGTGGATACCGCTCCATCGCACATATTGGAACGGCCTACTGGCCGCTTACGGGCGCGAATGCACTGACGACATGCCGGTGCTGATCGAGCCTTTTGACTACATTGGCGAGGTAATCTGATGGCCATTCCTGCGCGCAGCCCCTACATCGTCATTGGTGCCGGGATTCACGGGCTCAGCACCGCCTACCACCTGGCGCTGCAACTCAAAGCGACCGGCAAGGGTGATGGGCGCGACATTATCATTCTCGACAAATCCGGCATCTGCTCGGGCGCCACGGGCATTGCCTGCGGGGTCATTCGCAATAACTATTTTCAGCCCGCCATGCGCGAACTCATGGCCCACTCCGTGAACATTTGGGAGAGCGACCCCGAGGCCTACAGCTACCACCCTGTGGGGTACATGCAGATCAGCTGCGAATCCATGCGCGAAGATGTGGCGGCGATCCATGCCCAACAACAGGCGATTGGCTATGAATCGGTCTTCATCGAGGGCGCCGCCGAGAGTGAGCGCTATATGAAGGGCTTGTTCTCGGACTGGCGCGCACAGGACATCACCTCTGTTCTGCATGAGATGCCCGGTGGGTACGCCAACAACTCCCGTGCGATGTATGGATTGGCCGCCAAAGCCGAGGCGCTGGGTGTTCGCATCATTAGCGGCGTTACCGTCAAAGCGCTGGAAAGTGACAACAGCCGCGCTATAACAGCCGTCGATACTGACCGGGGTCGCATAGAATGCGACTACGCCGTGATCGCTGCAGGCCCATGGGTACGCAGCTTCTGGGAAATGCTGGAGCTCCCGATGGAAATCGGCATCCGCAACCCTGCGACCAACGACGTGACTGAAGGCGTGCCGATGTGGATCTATTGGTCACTTCAGGAAGGCACGCTGGGCGTCGACCCCAAGCTGCAGGTGACCAATGACGGCGCCATGCCGCCCGTGATTCACGTGGATACCGATGCGCCGCTTTATTCCGACGAGGATGGCAGGCTGATTACCGCTCAACTCTGGGGAATCTACTACAAGCCCGACTTCCATTTTGGTGGCGTTCAGGGGGGCGCGGCACCCTTTATCGTCGACAAGCCTGCGGCAGAGGTGTCAGTCGACCCCTACGGGCCGGCCTCACCAGAGTTTGTGGTGGGTGCAGAATTCGCAGAGATGTGGGTGTCGGCACTGGCGCATTGCCAGGAACGTTTCTCTGGCACCCTGCCCCAATTCAAAAAAGAACCCTCGGGCGGCATCGGTGCATTTACTCCGGACAGCTTTCCGGTGTTCGACACCATGCGCGAGAACTGCTTTGTCATCGCCGACTCCAACCACGGCTACAAAATGATCGGTGTGGGCGAATTGGTCGCCCAAACTGTCTGTGGCGACAAGCCCGGGCTCCTCGACCCGTTTCGTTTCTCACGCTATGCAGAAGGTGACCTACACCCTGTCTCGAACAGCCCCTTTCCGTGGAGCTAAACAACTGTTTAAAAGCATTTTTTATTAGATGGACGACCTCAACACCGGGTGAGTAGCGGCAGAGAAAAAAGGGATTTTCCCCGACTCTAAGCAGGCGTAAACTCCCGCCCATTAACCCCAACGCCGGCCAATATGAACCCGACTGACCCCATCGCCTCCACCGCTGAAATCAGCCCTCACGGCGCGGCTGATCCGGCTATTACTGAGAGTGCAGCACTTCCCAACCGGGCCTACACCAGCCACGACGACTGGCTGAAAGAGCGGGATACGGTCATTGCTCAGACCTGGGCAGGGCTGGGATTCAGCAGTGACATCGCCGAGCCCGGTAGCGTCTACCCGGTTACGTTTATGGGACTGCCACTGGTGATGGTGCGTGACCAGCACGGTCGCGCACGGGTGTTTCACAATGTGTGCCGCCACCGCGGTATGCAACTGGTCGCCGAAGCCGGAGACGCGGGTCTGGTGATTCGGTGCCCCTATCACAAGTGGGGCTATGATCTCAGCGGGCAACTGAAAACAACCCCCAATATCGGTGGCATGGGTGTGCACGAAGTGGCTGGCTTTGATTGCGCTGATCATGCCTTGACCGGGGTCCGTTGTGGCGAATCCATGGGCGTGGTCTTTATCAATCTATCTGGTGATGCGCCCGCGTTGTCAGAGCACCTCGAACCTTTGTTGTCGCGCTGGCGCGACCTCGCGGGGCCGACATTCGACCAGCAACTCACCGCCGACACGGGTGAGCACGGTTCGATGGAACTGGTGCTTAACAGCAACTACAAGCTGGCGGTGGAGAACTACTGCGAGTCTTATCACCTGCCCTTTGTGCATCCCGACCTAAACACCTACTCCCCCCTGGATGCGCACTACAACCTGACCGTTGATCCGCTCGCCTCGGGTCAGGGCACCCGGGTGTACGACCTGACGCGGGGAGAAAGTGAACCGCTGCCGCGGTTTGCTGACTGGGATGGGCAACGTCTTAAAACCGCGGAATACCTGTCGCTCTACCCCAACGTGTTGCTGGGCATCCAAGCGGACCACTTCTTCGTCATTCTGCTGATGTCAGAGGCCGTCGATCAGACCCGGGAGCGGCTACAGTTTTTGTATGCAGATACCGCCGCCGCGAATGAAGCTTATGGGGCGCGACGCAAAAGCCTGCACGCCGCCTGGAGCATTGTGTTTGCCGAGGACATCTCGGTGGTAGAAGGCATGCAACGAGGCCGCGCCTCCCCCGCTTTTGACGGCGGGCTGTTTACGCCACTCATGGATGTACCCACCCATCACTTTCACCAGTGGTTCCTATCATGCCTCGAGAAAAACACCACCCGCGCGGTGAGCTGACATAAAAAACCCCGCATGTGGCGGGGTTTGCAGTATTCAAGACGGCGTCTACTCGACCCGCGTCACCATGGCGCTGGCTGTGATGATGCTGCGGTCAGGACGAATCACGGTGTACTCGTACTTGAACTGATTCGCGTCCTCCGGCATCAGCGAGAGCGACCAACTGTCCACGTACTCGTCTTTGCCTTCTTCAAGACCGCTCTCGGCAGCGTCGGTTTTGAACTTGATCACGCCGCCCTCGGCAGAGACCAGTTTCGATACCGGCTTATTCATCAGCCCGCAATAATGGGTTGATACCACTGTGCCTTCCTGAATATTGAAAATATTGAGCATTTCGACATCGTCTTCACTGCTCTCCTCGAGTAACGCACTGCCATTGGACTTGCTGGTGTAGTTGAGCTGCAGATTGACCGAGGTCCCATCCGACTTGTCCAGCGTGCCCTGCCACTGCCCCTCCAACTGCATCAAGCTATAGAAAGCGTGCTCCGGCGCACCGCCGTCTGCCAAAGTGGGCACAGAGGCGGCCGTTAACATCAGGGCACCTGTCAGGCTCTTAAAAATCGTTTTCATTTGCACTTTAATAAAGACCCCCTTTTTTTGTGTGACGCCACAGGCGTGTAGATCAGATGAGTAGAACAGGATCAAGTCGAGGACTCAAGCGTCGGGCCGCACCAATTCAGTGCCCTCCGGGGACAATGTGACTGAACCCCCTCAGGCAATCGGTTCTAGCGAGCACCCTTATGCTCGAGGTATCGCTGTCGTGCCTCTGTACACTCATCGTCTGTCAACGCGACGAGCAAACCGTCCGCGTCAGACCAGCTACGCATCGTGCCAACCATCTGTTCCGTGACCGCGTTGACATGTCGTTTCGTTGCGAACAGTGCATTTGAGACTTTACCCGCGAGCTGTTTAGCTAGTTCATCAACACTCACTTTGAGATCCTGTTCCACAACGACCCGATTTAAAAAACCCGATGCAAGTGCCTCCGATGCCCCGAAGGGACGACAGGTCATGACCAACTCTTTGGTCCGCGCGGGCCCGATTTCGCGAACGAGGCGAGGAATACCGCCCCAGGCCAACGGGATACCCAGATCGACCTCAGGAATTGAGAATTTCGCTGACTCAGTCGCTACCCTCAGGTCACAAGCGGCAGCCAACACCAAGCCGCCGCCAACACACCAACCATGAATCGCCGCAATGCTGACCGCTCGCATTGACTCCAGCGCTTCTGCCATCAGCCTACCCTGGTCAGCCGCCGCTCGGAGATCATCCTCTGGCTGACCCTGAAAGGTCGCGAGGTCGGCACCAGCAGAAAAGGCCCTTCCCACTCCACTCACCACCACAACCTTGACGCTGGGCTGCTTGTCGAACCATCTGGCCGCCTCTGCCAACTCGGACAACGCCAAGCGAGACAGCGGGTTTAGCTTGTCGGGTTGATTCAATTCGACGCGCCCAATGGCACCGTCAACGTCAACATTAAGCGTGTCGAACATACTCAGTGAATGCCTTGTTTGTTAGGTTGGTTGTTCGCATTTTTTAGCGGCTTTTCCTCAGACTAGTCACATCTTGGGGTGCTGACTGACTGTGCCGCCCTCTACTGCATATTGGCCGCCGGTGCAAAAACTGGCCTCATCGGAAGCAAGAAATACCGCCATCGCAGCGACCTCCTCAACCGTACCCATTCGATTCAGCGGGGACATCTTCTTGCACGCTTCCTCGACCTCGGGCATTTGTTCAATCGCCGTCTTGAGAATATTGGTCAGCGTCGCGCCCGGATGGATCGAGTTACAGCGAATGTTAAATCCCTCATTCGCGCAGTGCACCGCGACTGACTTAGTGAGCCCCACCACGCCTGCTTTCGACGTCGTATACGCCACATCGGGAATGGCAAGATAAGAAGTCGAAGATGCGGTATTGATGATCGAGCCACCTGCGCCGTCGGGGTTTTCTCGCATCAAGGAAATGGCCGTCTGGCATCCCAACATCACACCAACGAGGTTGATGCTCATTAACTGCTGCCAAGCCTCTATCGTCACTGTCGTGATATCGAGATTGCTGACGATACCGGCGTTATTCACCATCACATCGAGACGGCCATAATTTTGTACGACGTTAGCTTGTAGCGTCTGCCAGCTCTCTGGTGAGCTGACATCGAGCGAAGCATATTCAGCGCCAGTCTCTTCAGCGATTCGGCACCCGTTCACATCGTCAACATCGGCGAGTAATACCCGGGCGCCTTCACGAACGAAACGCCTGACGATTCCTTCTCCGATTCCCGAGGCTCCACCCGTCACCACTGCCACTTTATCCCGCAATCGATGTGTCATGCTTGTTCACCCCTTTTTTGCCAACACTAGCATCGCAATTGCAGCGCTGCACAGCCGGTCGCAATCGCCCCAACCAACACGGGCCTGCCCACACGACAGCAGACTCAGCTCGAAATCATCCGCGAACCTGCAGCTCTGCGATATTTGGGCACAGAACGCCCTGATCACGGGTGTTCGGGAATGCAATCCCGCTGTGAGGCGTCACGCACAACTGTGAGCGCGCGTCGCCGGAGATTGGGGATTTCGTAGGGGGAAATAGCAGCATCCCGCCGCGTCGGAAACAGGTCAATCCGATGCGAATAGAACTGATCCAAACGGGCAAGAATCTCCAACCGCTTTTTTCAGGTTGTCGGGCACAACTCTGTTTGATCGTGACAGATCGAGGTTCAAACGAGCTCGAGGGCCCGCTTATCTGCGGCCGTGATCGTCCCAGCGACACACGGTTAACATGGAAACACCCAGTAACCGGGCAGCCTCACTCAGGGTGTAACCCTGCTCGATATAGGTGCTGAGGGCGCGGAGGCGTCGCTCATGCGCGAGATCATAGATTTTAGCCCGCTGCCCAAAGTCACCGGCCGGCGCGGCCCCCTGTATCTCGGGTGCACACCGTGTTTTGGGTACCGATTTCAGTTTGGGCACAAAATTGCTGAATCCGAATATCACGCGGACGCCTCTTGAAAGGAGTGCCACTGTTACCGCTCTTACCTGTGATTGGATCAAAAACGCGGTCACACTGGTTTCCCTCAAACTTCCAATCTGCTGATTTCTGACCTTATCCAACCTGACCACCAGGATCTGGGAAGGCTCGAGACCAACGGCAACCTCTCGTTGTAACCTATGGTCGCGACCATTCGGGAGATCAGAGCATGGGGGACATCGAATCTCGGCTCAGCGCCGTAGAGGCCGAGCTGGCCATCAATCAGACGATCACGCGTTATTGTCGAGCCTTGGATTGGCTGGACGAATCGTTACTGAAAACGTGTTACACCGCTGACGCCTTTATCAACTACGGATTTTACAAGGGGCCGGTAGAGGGCTTTTATCCCGTTGTCATGGAAATCGAGAGAGCGACACGCCATCGGAGTCACTTTCTATCAAACGTCGCGATTCAACTCGACGGCGACAAAGCTGAGGTGGAGTGCTACGGCATTGCATCCTCCACACTAGACGGTGACATGCTCAACGTTTTTGGTGGGCGGTACTTAAACGAGTTTGCGCGCGTGGGCACGGAATGGCGGATGTGCAGCAGTGAATACGTCCTCGACCATCACTTCTCAGCACCCATGCCGTCTCTTGGCGATGCAATGGGTGAATTGCAACTGGGTACCGGCCTCGACTCAACGCATCCATTGTTCCGCAAACTCTACACAAGCCCCTCAGATTAAGGCGGCTTGGACTTGTCGCGGGCTTCGCAAGCCTGAGGTATATTTGCGCCCAAGGCTCGGTTATCGCAGTCGATCCGGCATTCCGTTTAGCCGACAAATGCTACGGGAGCCGTCGACTTACCGACCGGTGAGGCTGGCTATCCATGGGGGCGATCACTATGACTAAGAACGACGAAGAAAATCAGCGTGACGAAGAGAACTTGGCATCTGGAGCCCCGCTTGACGAGGAGCTGACGGCAGCGGCAACCGAAGTGTCAGACGACACAGAAACCACAGCAGACGATTCTTTGGGTGAGACAGCGCCGAATACCGACGAAGCCGACGATATTTCATCGGCGGAGGCAGAAGACGACACCGATGACCCTGCAGAATCGGGAAAAGACTGGTTGGTCGATACCGGCCTAGCGGCTGCAATTAACCCCCAGAGCGATGTCGCGGACGCACCAGAGGACGGTGACTCAGATGTTACCGACCCGGAAGAAACTGCGTCGGACCTGTATGACGACGATGAGGAGGACGACGAGGACGCGGACGACGACGAAGAAGAGGACGATAGCTGGGACGAGGATGAGTCCGAAGACGATGACTATGAGGATGATCTCGCCGAGTCTGATGATCAAGACGATTTCGAAGAAGACCGTCAAAGCGCTCTCGCTGACTCCGCGCCTGAACATGCCGCGCCTCCAACCCGCGCTGTCTGGCCCATGGTCGTTGGCGGCATTGCGCTGCTGCTGATAGGTGTTGGAGGTTGGGATGTGTTCCAGGAACGCGCCGCCCTGCAGGACCGCATAAATGAGTTGGAAAAGAGCCAGGCTCGCACTAGGGAATCCGAAGCGGTCGATGCAAAAACTGTTGCCGACCTGGAAGTTGAGAATGCTGCCCTCAAATTAGAGCTCGACACCCTCTACCAAGACTACAACGCAGCAATGGCTCAGCTGAGCAATATGCCTGACAACGTTGAGGCGACTGGGGACAGTGATGATGCCCAAGAGACTGTCGCGCCATCAGAACCGCCAACCGCTCTGGCAGCGCAGGACGGCGAGCCTCAGGGCAACGAGGAGACTGAGGCAGCGGCACCCGGAACTGGCGGATGGTTTATCAATATCGGCGCCTACGCCAGCGCCCAGTCCGCCGACACCTGGGTCCTCAGGTTGCAGAACTCAGGCTACGATGTCTCCGTCACGGAAGTACAAACTCCAGAAGGCACCACACTCAACCGCGTGAGACTGACCGGGTTTGACTCCAAAGCCGCCGCCAAGGATGTCGCACAAGAGCTGGAGTTGGATTACGGCACGGGTCCACTGTGGGTGGGAGAGCTCCCCTCCGCTAACTGACCTGGTTCGATTCGGAGTCTCACGACTGCGCGGCATCAGGGGGGGGGAAGTCCTCATTTCGCCTTCGAGCATCTCCGCCGCCTAATACCAAGCGAGCATTGCATGCCCGCTACCTTTGCGCGAAACCATCGCGGATTGCTTGCTGTGGGCGCGCCTAGCGCAGGTGCCTGAAGTCTATGCCGACACGAGCTCTGTAACGTCCCCAGCGGCAAATGTGACGGCGTGACCCACCAACTTGACTCGATCATCGTCGACGACGCAGATCAGTCTGCCTCCCCGAGCGGAGCATTGCTCGGCAGAAAGCGCTGATCTACCCAATCTCTCGGCCCAAAACGGTGTCAGCAGGCAATGCGCCGACCCCGTCACAGGATCCTCATCCACTCCGTATGCAGGGCCAAACATTCGCGACACAAAATCCGTTTCACTACCCGCCGCAGTCACGATGACGCAATGGCTTACTGCATCTGCCAAAGCATTAATGTCAGGCCTCAAACCCCGCACTGCAGCTTCGCTCTCTAGCTCATAGATGACTTGCCAAGGGTCATTGAGCGGTCGGGCTGAAGATACCACTACCGCACCCAGCGCTTCTTCCACACCCTTCTCCACATGATGGGGCGCACAGGACACACCCGGTAACTCAATAGCAATTCCGTCTGCTTCCTGAACTGCATAAAGGCTTCCGCGGAAACGGGTCTCAAAACACAGGGAGCGCTCAGCCATACCCAATTCATTGATCAGCACATGCGCCGCGGCCAAGGTCGCATGGCCGCAGAGGGGCACTTCCACCAACAGGCGTAAACCACCTTAATGCGAAAGTGTTATGCGACTGTTTCACCAAAAAAGCCGTCTCGGAGAGATTGTGTTGCGCGGCGAGCGCCTGCAGAAGCGCGTCTGGTAACCACTGGTCAAGCAACATGACAGCGGCAGGGTTGCCACCAAATGGTGTTTCCGTGAATGCGTTCACGACGTAATAAGGTAATCCTGAATTCATTCCGTCCAGATCCTTGAACAGCGGTGAGGTTAGCCAGCAATGAGTGCTACACGCCCACGGAAAGGTGTCTGATCAACTCATCGCTCCGGGGCTTCTGGGCAAGGATAGGCTCCGGCCAATGAAAGAAACAGTGTCAACGCGGCGTCGCTTTTCAGGATGGCAGGCATGGCACTTAACTCTTCTCGCCAAATTGTCTCTACATCATCTGAGCCCAATGTTTCCGGTGGGCAGTAGTCGCCTGCACCCGATGCGCCGGCATCACGTTGATAAACAGCAAACATTTCAGTGGCGCCTGAAATGTAGGCAGAGCAGGCAAAAAGGGACCTTTCATCATCACTGTCACATAAATGAAGCAGAAAATCTGCGCTGGTGCCGGCAACCACGGGCGACGATAAACTGAGGTATCCGAGTAGGCACGCTGAAGTTAAGAGTGATTTCACCTGTCAATGCCTCCACGGGAAAATGTGCGAGCGTTTGCTCCTCAGAAATCGCAGGCACATGAGTACACGCCATAACAACGCTACCCTGGCCTCGGACTGCCGATGCAGGTCCGATGGTGCTTGAAAATACATTCAACACCCTCAGCATATCCGAGGCCCCAGGAGACGGGGCTCCAATACATCAGTGCCAACATAACGGTGATCGATATCGCTAAAAGCAGCCTGCTGCCTGTGAGCTTGTAAATGGCTCTATTAAACAGGAACTTCGGTAGCACTTTGGTAAGCAGCGCCAAGAAAGCGACCGAACCCAGCTTCAATGCCATGGATTACATTTCCATCGGTACCGGTTTCAACCTCTACGGTCACACGCCAGGCAAGCAATAGTCAATTGACCTCGTTGGTGCTGGTGGAGCCTTCACCGATGAAGACTTCCTGCACAAACTGCGCGCCAGCAAGTGAAAGTGCGGCGACAGATCAACACATGGGGTGGAAGACGGCAATGTTGCAGCGGAAAGGCCAGAGCCGCGGCGTGGGGAGCTTATTAAGGGGGAGCACTGCGCTCCAATCTGTGTCTTTTTCCCTCGCGCCGCACTTGCACTCTACGCCCGCAAGGATCGAAGGAGAAATATTGAATTTAACTAACCAGGGACCCTGCTCATCGCATTTCATTCTTCATAGCTTGTGCCAATACCGACTCCCTAGGCCCCCCGGGAACATCGCTGATTGACACAATCAGGGCCGGCAGGGCCCTTACCGATCACACAGCATTGGGTTCATGGCAGCGCCAACCGGTGCCTCACTGCTCCAAACCATGACTAGGAAGTTTGATGAAAACCGCTCGAATTCAAGTGGTCAAAACGCAGCCGATTCATGAGATCCAGCACATGAAGAATATTGACCAGTACCAATTTGACCAAGGCTGATTCCTTATTGATTTCTGCTTGGACCGTTTTTCTATCGATCAACAGCACGGAACAATCGGTTTTCGCGTAGATATTTTTCCCACGACGATGCGATGTCAGTAAGGAGGTCTCGCCGAAGAAATCGGTCTCGCCCAACTCCGCGAAGCGCGCGCTCCTCGCTGTCGTCAAATAAACCTGGCCTTGCTCAATAAAATACAGGCCCATGGCGGGGTCGCCGATCCGATAGATGCAATCGCCCGGCGCGTACTCCGAGCGGGCAGCAGTTCGTCTGAAGCGTGCATAAAAACGGTTTTCGAAGGTCGCGTTTTCCCGCTGTTGGATGTCGAAGATCCGTGTGACGCTGTTGCGGATCACCTCATTCACCAAAAACCCCGACCTCATCACCGCCTCACGCAATACATCGCCCTTAATGGCAATCACTTCAAGCGGTTCGGGGAGCATGAAATCCCAATCGCGCGGCCGTTTACTGAGCGCCGCGGCAAGGTAAATAGAATCGCCGACTGAAAAGGTCTGAGTGGCATTCAGCCCCGAACTGAGAACTGAATCCTCTCGAATCAACGCCCTACCCTCCGTGATGAAAAAAGCGTCGTCTCCGTCGCTCAGCTCACTGGGATCACTCACCGTTCGCCGAGCCGCCAATGCCGAAGCACTCACCTCCTGAAGCAGGGCATCTCGGTCAAGTAACAGGGGTTCGTCGTCAAGCATTTTCGTTTTTTTACAGCCCGTTTGATCCAATGAGAAAGTCAGTCACCCAAGGCGTAGCCAACCGACCGTTTAATTGATGTTCGAGCTGCCCCTCAAACAGATTCTCTGAAGCATTACCCGTAACCCACTAATTTAAATAGTATATTACTGCTATGAAATGATGGTCCAGACGCCCCGTTTATGCCCCAAAATAATTCTTGATCGTCGCGTTTGTACAAGCTTGCGCAGGTCAAACTGTAGTGGAGGTTGATCGTGTAGAGCGGAATGACGTGTGCAAAAAGCTTTAGAGCATCTCTCACTGTTAACCGTCATTTTGGTTTCAGCACAGAAGCTCATCCTGCCTCTCGTGCTACCTTACTCACTCGTCTCGTGGAGTACGACTGATGATTACGGCTCTTTATGCATCCTTACTTGCCATCCTCTTGTTCATCCTTTCTATTCGCGTCATTGGCTTGAGAGGCAACCCCGTTTTTTCCTTCATTGCTCAGGGAAAAGGTGACGATGAGGTCCTGCAGCGGGCCATTAGGGCGCACGGCAATTTTACCGAGTACGTTCCCACCATGCTCATACTGCTGTTCTTGCTTGAGCGTTCCGGCGTAGCCGATATGAAGCTACACGCACTCGCTGCAGCGTTTTTCGTGGGGCGCGTGATGCATGGCATCTGCATGGGCTTTATGAGATCCAGCATGCCGCTGCGCGTCGGCGGCACGGCCTTGACGCTTCTCCCATTGGCCGCAGCGGCCGTCGCCTTGCTCATGCAAACCCTTCAGGGGTAGAGGGCTTGCCTGAACTACTCAGGTAAATCCTTTCGGCTGGCACCTTTGGAGGCGCGCTTGAGCACTATAAGCTGCCAGACTCCCCAGATGATGGGCAGGCTGAAAAAAAGCAAAGCCTGAAGGGCTTTGTATTCGCTGTAATCCATGCCCCAAGATTAGACGGTTTATCCACCCTCAGCATGGCGATGAGGCGCCCTTCATGAGTGGCAGACAACGCTATAAGCATCGCTGCCGCTGCGACCTTTAGCTTAGGGGGATTTGACTTCCCAATATCTGACTGAGACCGCCTTGCTGAGGATGTCGATATCCCAGATCACAAAATTGACGACGCCGTGGTTGGTCGCATCGGTAAAGTAAGAGCTGACTTTCGACCCGTCGCGCGTAAAAGTGCCCATGTGCGGCGTGCTCACGAGCCCACCGTCTTCCAGAAATGTTCTGGCCTCTCCCTGAACCCGGCCCCGGGAGCGATCCTCACCAATGTAAGAAAAGGTGTGGGTGGCGAATACCGTACCGTAACCCTCAACCTTGCCCTCGAAGTCAAACGAGACGCTATCCGCTTCGATCGTCATGCGCGAGATTGTCAGTGTGCCGGTGCCATCTGGATTATCCATTTCGATTGATTCCTCTTTTTCGTCAAGTGTTCGTATGGCCGTAGAGACGATATTTGATGATCTTTAATCCGTCCCCACGGTAATCGGATTCACAAAAAACATGCTCTGAATCTTCCAACCAGAGTCGGCATTAACGAGCCCGTAATAGCCCGTGGATTGAAAAAACGCGTTGCCAGATGCGTCTATTCGCGAGAAGGAAAACTCGACCAGCGCGGCCCGTGAAGAGACAGACAAGACACTGATTGAGTCTACCCGGGAGGTCACCCACCCCGTCTTTTTGATGTTCTCGAAATTAGCCATTGGGGTAGACGGATCAGATAGCAGCTCGAACGCACCACCAGTGAAACGGACTACCGGAAACTTAAAAGCAGTCTGATACGCCTCCAAATCCTCAGCGTTGAAGTAGCCGACATAACGCTGCATGAATTGGGTTGGCGTCTCCTCTGCGTTCGCGAGGCATGACGCCATCAAGGCGGCCAGGACGATGAGCGTTCTCATGATTTTCTCCAAGGCAGACCGGTGCAACCATAGGCAAGGGCAGTGAGCATTGCGGCCAATAGGGCAATCTCATCCACGATGTCGATGGCATCAAGAAAGAGGCACAGGGCACCGGCGCTGACAGCACACCCGACAAGCACCCACAAAAACAGGCCAAGGCGTCTAATCATCCGTGTGTCCAGCGCGCTTATGAAATCTGAGTTTATCCGTGCAACGGACTGCCGTCCCTAGCCAAAGGTGTCAAAACCTCCACTTCGCCCTGAGTGGCATCCTGCCTTTGTCGAGGCGCAGTGGAAGGTAAAGAATGTCCTTCTCGTCTTCGCAAGCGCTGTTCTCAAACGCTCTGCTTTCAAGGCGTGCATGGGCGAACAAGCTGCCGTCATAAAGCGAGGGGACCATCAGCGCCAATGTGGCCAGTGCGAGGGTAATCGTATCAGGGTCAATGAGCATGCAATCTTCCTGACACCTACCGTCGAATCGCGGAGGGATTGCCTTTAGCGAGCTCACAAGGAGCCGCGGGCACACGCTCCATCCACAAAAGCGCTATGAGCCCCCAGACCAAAATCTGGGGGAGTATTTCACTGAAATGCATTTCAAACCCTCCGAGTCAGTCATACCGTAATTGGTTGCCAGGTCCTTGCCTGACGGTGACATCATCGGAAATCTCGGTTTTATGGTCTGTTCAGACTGTGCCAAACGATTGTCAAAAGGCGTCAAAAACGCGGGGAAGCTGGCGGAGCGGTGTGCCTGCTGAGAGGTCACCCCATCATTCAACCTTGTCCTTGTCGTCTTCTTCCTGTCCCGGTTCGTCGTCTGTCTCGGCCACGCCCTCGTCATCGTCTGTTTCGTCCGCGGCGTCTGGGAATTCCCGCAAATCTTTTGTCGTTTTCCACACAACCCCGATGACTGAGTAACCGATCCAGGCTGCCATCACGATGAAGGCCCACCCAAAATATTTGGGCGCGACGACGTAAAGCAGCGCCCCGAGGATCGCAATGAAAATTAAGTTATGCGGCATGAGTTTCGATCATCCTAGACTTCGCAAAGATTGTGCGTGTGGTGGCGTTGACTCTGAATAGCAAAAGGTGACCGCGTGGTTGCCGTCCCGCCCTTCAAGGGGCCTAAACCTAACTGTCGGGCATATCTGAAATGTCTGTCAGCGAATCGTCACTGCGATCGATTTCGGTCGTATCGCGCGCGATCAGCATCCTTAGCCTAAAGGAGTACCAGTAGCGGATAACACTTTCGATGAGTGATTTCACCATTCGCTATCGACCTCTTATCGCTTCAATACGAAAAACCGATTCACTTCCAGACGCTCCGGGAAAGTCGGTCCTGAATGATTATTTTCTTTTTTTTGGGAACGAGGGTTGACCGAATCCCGTCTTTTGGTAATATTACCAATGCCAACGGGGACTGACGCGCGACCAACTGCAGACGGGAGCGGGAGGGAATCCGGAGGAAGAGTGCTCAGGTAGGAAAGCGTAGCGGAGAGCCGGCACAAATAGCAGTTCGCTACCCACCGAGGGTGAAGGGATACCACCTGAGGGGCCAGTCAGAAATCCCGGTCTGGACGCCTGAGAAGCTCGAACCAAAAAAGACAGAGGGCAACCTCTGTTTTTTTTGCGTTACAGCAATCAATCGCCGATTAACTTAACGAGGCGACTTTAGAGATCACGGTCGCCCCTGGTTTGGAGAGAGAGCGCCTCGATCTGTTGATGTCTGAACCTCACGTTTAAAGCAATACCCACACTGGAAGCTCCTCAACTTTTGCTAATCCAGTGAAGTTATCGCCATCGTTATAGACCTTTTCTACCCAACATAAGATTTTTGCGGACCCACTCTTCTGCTTCCCTCCATTTGGATCAATTGTTATCCACCTGAGAACTTCCCCCGTCTCAACAACTCCCCCCCTAGCCAGCAAAATGTTCATATAGGCATTTTCGAGGAACGATTTTTTGCCGATAAAGCCGGTCGATATTGTTGATCTTGTTTGGCAAGCCATCCGTATCGAGTCCTTCTTCTCCATCCTCAAATTGATTCGCCTGCTGATTTTTTGACTCATACGACAGCCGCAATTCATGCCTGTCGGACCTCATCTCAAACCGTTATTAGGCGAGAACGTTTTGCCTGGGCGCATCGTCTCCTTCACCAAAAAAGAATCCGTGCGGCACCCGATTGTGATCTGGAGCGTTTAGATAAATCTGATTTCGCTGAATGGAGCACCTGGTTTGCGTTGTAAATTCTTACCGCATAGATGTTGGCAATAAAATCGGAGTAATTCCCATCTACCTGAGCGCCGCTGAACACTCGGTATTCCAATAATCCCATCCCTGAATTTTGGAGCGGTTTACTTTTAGCGTTCCCAAGAGACCGTCCTCGCAGCGTCGATTATTCCCCACATCTGAATAGCTGTGTAACGACCATTAACGGTTGCGTTCAATTTCATGCCCCGGCAACAGAACCAAACAGACTTCGCTTATCACCGAACAAAGATTGGCGAAAACGCCTGCCTTCCACCTGCTTTTTATCTTTAAACAGAACATCCGCGACCACATCACAAAATCGGCGGTCATTAGCCACTTAAACAGCTGCTCCGCCCATGTTTCTGTTCTATTTGGGAACATTCCGTTGGTGTTAGATCACTCACGCCGGATATTTTGCAAAACCAACAAAAGAGATCCAAAACCTGAAAACAGATCTTCGTTTTGTTTTGAACGCTTCATCAACGGCACAAATGTTTTCTGCGTCTTCCATTGGTGGGTTCAATTTTGACTAGGCTCGCTTGAAAAATCAACGTAGGCCATCACATTCTTGCGCTTTGGCAATCTGCGCGGACTGAATCAGAAAAGAACACACACAAACGGCAAGACTCGAAGCATTGTTGTTACTCCCACAGGTCGGTAAGCGTTCAGCATAGCAAGCAGAGAGACGCTTGAGTCCGAGAAACTTTGCGACAACAGTAAAAACTCGGCGTCACGAATAGGGATGAAAGACGCCGCTTTCAGTGATTTGGAGCAGGACAATCGAACCACGTTTAAAGCTTGGGAAGCTCCCTACTCTACCATTGAACTTGACCCGCCATCGCGTCGCTTAACCCAAATCCAGAGCTTTGAGTCTCAGCCTGGTTGCCTTCAGTTGCCAGTAGCTCGGTGTGATGGTCCTTGGTTTTAAACTTATCCATCACCGCTTTCAGCTTTCCGTCCTTGCCGATAATGAAAGTGGTGCGCAAGATGCCGTCAAACTCGCGGCCCATGAATTTTTTTGGCCCCCACGCCCCATATTTGTCTGCGGTGGAATGGTCCTCATCGCTCAACAACTGAAAATTCAGTTCGTCGCGCTCCACAAACTTAGCGAGCTTTTTGACCGGGTCAGGGCTAATACCCAACACAACAGTATTTAGACCCTTCAACGCCTTGGCAGAGTCGCGCAGACCCTGCGCCTGAACTGTACATCCGGGCGTCATCGCCTTGGGATAAAAATACACAACCACAGCCGCCTTGCCCTTGAAGTCAACCAAAGACACCGTGTTGTCTTCGTGATCCTGTAGAGAGAACTTAGGGGCCAGGTTGCCGACCTTGGGGAATGCCATATTAGACTCCGTGCGATGCAATGCAGATTATTGGACTTACGGGCGCGTCGGATCTGAGGATCAACCAGTCAACGCCACAGTCATCTCAGCGGCGTGGGTAATCGATCACGGTATTACGAACGGGGTACTCACCTATCTGCCTATCTTTCAGGAACTCTTTAAGGAGCTCTCTCACCGTGGGGAATGCCAATTCGTCCCAGGGAATCTCCTCCTCGCTGAATAGCGCGCTCTCCAGCGATTCCGGACCTACGCCAAATTCGTCGTTTTCAATACCGCAACGATAGAACAGATAGACCTGGCTGATATGAGGCACATCAAAAATACGATAGAGCACCAGGTCGACTGCTTTTGCGGCCGCCTCCTCCCAGGTCTCTCGGGCTGCGCCATCTGCAGAGGTTTCGCCATTTTCCATAAAGCCGGCGGGCAGCGTCCACTTACCGTAGCGCGGTTCAATCGCCCGCTTACAGAGCAGAATTTTGTCGCCCACCGTCGGCAAACACCCCACAATCACCTTTGGATTGATGTAATGAATGGTCTCGCAGGCATCACAGACGTGCCGCTGACGATTATCATCAACCGGGACTTTAAGCGTTACGGATGCGCCGCATTGACCACAAAATTTCACGTGCGTGCTTACTCCTGCCACCGCGCTCTGCGATGGGTATCAACGTCGCGCTGTGCCACCCACTGATCACCCGTCGAGCCCTGCTCACGTTTCCAAAATGGCGCGTCAGTTTTCAGGGTATCCATCATAAATTCACAGCCGGCTATCGCCTCGCCACGATGCTCGGCAACCGCTCCGACCCAGACGATATTTTCCAGCACTGATAGGCTCCCGTATCGGTGCACGATGCGCCAGCGGCTCAGGCCAAAGCGTTCAGCGGCCGTTCTACCCAATTCGGAGAGCACGCTCTGAGCCATTTCTGGATAATGCTCCAATTCCAGTGCCGTCACCGCTTGCCCGCTCGCATGCCCACGCACGTAACCGGTAAAAGTCGCTACGGCAGCGCCCGGCTCATCCCCGATCAAAGCCGCGTACTCTGTCGCCACATCAATGGCCTCAACCTGAAGCGATACCGACATTCTACCCCCCCGTCATTGGAGGGAAAAACGCGAGCTCATCTCCGTCGGAGACCACCGCATCGGTAAACACGACCTTGTGATTGAGGGCATGGACCACGTTGGGTTGATACAGGGCCTCGCGCCAATCAACGCCTCGCTTCGCCAGCAGCGCTTTGACGGCGGCCACATCAACCACCGATGACCCCGACGCCGTCTCAGGTATAGCCTCCGAGAGCTCCACCTCCATCTCGCTCTCGCCGAGTGCCTCTCGCAAGGCGGCGAAGAGCTTAACCGTGATGCTCACGCTGCCACTCTCCACTTGCACCACCTGCTTTGTAGACCAACAGGGTCGACTCAATAATCATGCCGCGGTCTATCGCTTTGCACATGTCATATAGCGTCAACGCAGCCACTGACGCGGCTGTCAGCGCTTCCATCTCGACGCCCGTCTGCCCCGTGACTTTGCATGTCGCTTCAATACGCACGCCGGGCAAACCGACATCAGGTTGCAGATCCACCTTGACCGAGGAAAGCGGCAGCGGGTGGCAAAGAGGAATCAGATCAGAGCACTTCTTGGCGGCCTGGATGCCGGCGATGCGCGCTACCGCCAGCACATCGCCTTTGGGCAACTCGCCCTCAGTAATCGCGGCGAGCGTCTCCGCTTTCATGCGAACACAGGACTGGGCCGTCGCCAACCGTGCGGTGACAGATTTCTCGGTGACATCCACAATGTGCGCCCTACCCGCTTCGTCGAGGTGGGACAGGCGATCTGATGATTTTGGCATGGCGCAATGCTAACACTCCGGTGCCATAAACGGCATTAACTGGCATGATGCCCAAGCAAGCACTCCATGGGAGCGATGATGCCCAACGCGCAACCCTCCGCTGACAGCGTCCGCTACCGCTGGACCGTCTTGGTCATGCTCACCTTGGTGTACACGTTCAACTTCATCGACCGTCAAATCCTGGTCATCCTGCAGGAACCCATCAAGGCCGACCTTGGCCTGAGTGACGCTCAGCTAGGGCTCCTCACCGGCTTCAGTTTTGCGCTGGTGTACGTTACTGCCGGCATACCGATTGCCTGGCTCGCCGATCGCAGCAACCGTCGCAATATTGTCGCCGCCTCGCTGGCGTTTTGGTCGCTGATGACCGCCCTGTCGGGACTGGTACAAAACTATGCTCAGCTGTTGGCCGCTCGTCTCGGTGTGGGCGTAGGCGAAGCGGGCGGATCACCCCCCTCTCATTCTATGATCAGCGACTATTTTCCGCCGAGTAGTCGCGGCACTGCCCTCTCGTTCTACAGCATGGGCATTTATATCGGCGTGCTGTTCGGTTTCGCCGCCGGCGGTTGGATCGCTGAAAACTTTGGCTGGCGCAATGCATTTTTCGTCATTGGCATTCCAGGCATTATGTATGCCCTCGCTGTGCTATGGCTGGTGAAAGAGCCCAAACGGGGCCAGTTCGATGTCGGCGGCACGCCTCCCAAAGCCAGCCTCTCCGAGACAATGGCCTGCTTGCGTTCACGTCCGACGTTTTGGTGGATATCTGTGGGCTGTGCGTTCACAGCCTTTGTCTCGTACGGCAACGGCAACTTCATGCCTTCGTTTCTGATCCGCAATCATGGCCTCTCTCTCGCCGAGGTCGGCGCCATACTGGGCCTGATATCGGGACTCTCAGGTGCCGCTGGCACCTTTTTGGGCGGCTATTTGGCCGACCGACTCAGTCTCCGGGACATTCGGTGGTATGTGTGGATACCCATGCTAGGTGGGATCACGGCCATGGTCCCTGCCTATTACACCCTGCTTGGAAGCGACACCACCCTGATCATCGCTGCCATGATTCCCTCGCAAATTTTGGGCGCGCTGTATTTGGGGCCCTGTATTGCGACTTGCCACAATCTTGTATCACCGGGAATGCGCGCAATGGCGTCGGCCATCCTCTATTTCGTGCTGAACATTATCGGTCTCGGTCTTGGACCTCTAACTGTCGGCCTGCTCAGTGATACCTATGCCAGCCAATTTGGCGAAGACAACCTGCGTTACGCCATGGCAACCACCCTGACCATCAGTTTGGTAGGCGTAGGATTTTTGTGGATGGGTGTCCGGAGCCTTAAGCGCGATTTGGAAACAAATCGCGTAGCTTTATCGGCGGCAACAGGTCACTCGGCACAATAGCTTCAAGTAATACCGATCATCAGAGCCCGATTCGAGTCGATCGCCAAGCAACAAACGTCGAGGTGCCTTTTTTTGCCGCTGTGGCTACACTCATAGATACTCTGCCAGCGCAGACAAGGAGATAACAACAATGCGTGCAGCCGTATTTCATCAGCCCGGAGCCCCACTCAGCATTGAATCGGTAGATGATCCCGCGCCGGGCCCGGGGCAAGTCGTCATCGCCGTCAAGCGCTGCGGTATCTGTGGCACGGATCTCCACGCCACAGAGGAACACGATGGACTGCTCGTCCCCGGCACTGTAATGGGCCACGAATTCGCGGGTGAGATTGTGGATGTGGGGGCTGGATGTGCGGGCGAATGGAAGACCGGCAGGAAAGTAACGGGACTGCCGTCTCACTCCTGTGGCCAGTGTCTACCCTGTAAAACGGGCCGCCCGCTGCAATGTGATCACAACATTATCCTCGGGCTGCAGCGATCAGGTGGTTTCGCCGAATATATGACGCTGGATACCAACAACTCGGTCTTACTGCCCGATACCATCGATTGGGTCGAGGGCGCTTTGATTGAGCCGCTGGCGGTCGGCCTACATGCCGTCAATATGAGCACCGACATCCGGGGTAAGCGGGTACTGATTTTGGGCGCAGGCCCGGTAGGTCTCGCGGTTTCGTTTTGGTGCCGCTTCATGGGCGCTTATCACATCACGGTAACCGAGCCGGAACAGTTGCGGCGCGAGAGCGCCATGCGCTTCGGCGCGGACATTGCGCTTCCGGCTGGCGTCCCCGCAGAAAATCTTCCAGAGATCGAAAAGGCAGCAGGCGGTCCCCCCGATGTGGTTTTCGAGTGTGTTGGCGTACCGGGCATGATCGCCGAGGCAGTGGACTATGCGCGGTACGGCGGCGAGATCATGGTTGTGGGCTTCTGCGCACGCCCCGACACATTGGTCCCTGCCGCGGCCATCATGAAGGAACTCACTGCGCGGTTCGTGGTGGCTTACGACAAAGCCGATTTCGACATGATCGCAGGACTGATGGCAATGGATAAGCTCGACGTGGCCCACATGTGCACCAGCACTGTCGGTTTCAAGAATTTTTCCGAGGCGTTTGAGAGTCTCAGAACGCCCAATGCGCATTGCAAGATCATGCTCGACCCCGGCGCATCCTAATGATGAGCACCTGCCACCCAGACAATTTCACGCCTTGAGCGACACCGTGCTGCGGCATCTGTTCTCATGGATCTGTGCTGGCATGTTATTGGCCTCAGGAGTCGTGTCCGCGTCAGCGGCAGAAGCAAACGTCAGCTTTTCACGCAGCTACGTAACGCATGATTGGGGTCAAATCCATGTTCTGACTTCACGCCCTGAATCGCTCCAGCATGATGTGCCCATGGTGTGCCTGCCCCCCAATCCTTACTCCGGCAATTACTACCGCCTGTTCATGGAGGAGCTAGGGAAGGACCGACCTATGCTCGCACTGGATTATCCCGGTCTTGGGCAATCGGATGCTTACGACGGCGAGCTCAGCATGAGTCTGCTGGCCGATGTGATGGCAGAGAGTCTTTACAAGTTGGGTTTCGGACAGCAAGGAGCGGGGCCGGTTGATCTATGTGGGTATCACTCAGGCACCTTTGTCTCGATGGAGTTGGCCATACGACACCCCGAGCTGGTACGCAGAGTTGTGATGATTGGCGTACCGTACTTTGAAGAGCAGGAACGCAAAGAACTACTGGACGATCTGAGTGAGGTCAAACCCTGGCCCGACGCACACGCTGCAACAGAACCCGATTGGGTTTTTGCTGTGGAGAATCGCAACGAGCAGGTCCCGCTGGAGAGGGCTTATCACAACTTTCTGGAAGCTGCTAAGGCGTGGCAGGGCAAGCCACGGATTTACAACGCGGTATTCCGCTACCCAGTTGAAGATCACGCCCCGGGCTTGTTACAACGAACACTCATCCTCAATCCGCATGCTGATTTAGCGGAGCACTCACGCGCGTTTGCCGACATGCTTCCAAACGTGCAAGTAGTCGAACTGCCGCACCTGCACTATGGGATCTTCGATGTCGCAGCTGAGGAGCTGGCAGAGCGAGCGCGCGACTTTTTGGGGGCGCCATGAGCAAAAAGAACAACACTGCCTACACATCACTGTCGTTACTGTCATCGTTGGCGCCCCACCCAACAATGGCGGAGCGCCATCCTCGCAGGGATTCATGGAGAAACATCATGAAAACAAACTTGGTACTGATCATACTGACCAGCCTTCTGGCACTTACCGTCACCTCGCAGACCTCCGGCCAAACCGCTAAGCAAGACGATGCGTTGAACCCCATTGATGCCGCGGCCGAATACCCGCTTTTGCTGCGGCGCACTACCCTGATCGTTCGAGATATTGAAACCTCACTCAAGCTTTACCGAGATGGTCTCGGCATGGAAGTGATCTATGACGAGCAAATCAGCCGGCCGCATAGCAGTGAAGATCGGGAGCAAAAACTTCGCCTGATTTTCCTCAAAGCATCCCACGATTACGTTGGCGTGATTGGATTGATCGATTACGAGTACGGATACCCCGACCACCCGGCCCATACCAAGCCGGTAAGGCGCGAGGGATTTACTCCAGGCAATGCCATCTTGTTGTTCAACACAGAGCGCCTAGAAGAAAAGTGGCCGGTCATCATTAATGCCCCCGGCGTCGAGGTCATCAGCAAACCTAAACTCACCACTTACCCCGGTTACGGCGACAACGCGGAAATCCGGGTGCTGGTCTCTAAGTTCTATGATGCCGACGGCTATATCCTGGAAGTCAATCAAGTGCTACAGGACTGAGCGACGCGGTAACGCGGCACCGCAGCCCCACCCCATAAAAAGGCCAGCCGTTGTGACTACGACCGCTTGATACGATACACCGGCTCAGGGTTCACTGTGGGGTATGGGCACGACCTTCCGAGTCACATTGTCTGATTGCAGGAATTTTATCTTGAACCTTTCACCTGCCCTGACCAGATAAACG